>NZ_JBIAEQ010000001.1:0-1468240 GCF_042868655.1 Streptomyces sp. NPDC007808 | reverse complement strand
CTCCGCCACGATCAACTCACGCGCCCCAGCCCCCACCATGCTCGGTTCAACGAGCCACTCCCGCGCCGAGCCACGGCCAACCATGCACGAGGTCGCTAGGGGTAGCTGCAGGTTGGACGGCGCCTCGGCGTCGCTGACGGCGAACCAGTCATGTCCGGTCGGCGGGGACCAGCTGCGCAGTTCGGTCTCGATGAGTGGGCTGACGTGACAGGGGCGGCCGTTGACCAGGTGGTACGCGGCCATCGCGCCGGTCGCCGCGCCCGAGGCGACGACGGGCCGGAAGGCGGCCAGGTCGTACTCCTGCAGGACGCGCGGGCGCAGGCCGGAGGAGGTGACGCAGCGGTCGTCCTCGTTGTTGTAGGCGAGGAAGTGCTTGAGCACCGCGGCCGCGCGCAGGCAGGTGGGGTGGCCGCCGGCCAGGCCCGCGCAGTAGGCGGTGCCCAGCCGTGCCGTGTGTACCGGGTCCTCGGAGCAGCCCTCCGCGTTGCGGCACCCGCGCGGGTCGCGCAGCAGGTTCACCACGGGGCCCACGCCTGGAGGCTGTTGCTGCCGATGCCGTTCGCCGTCGGGCGGTGGCAGTGGAAGGCGCGCAGCTCGACGGAGACGGCCTCGGCGACCTGGTGGACCAGGTCCTCGTCCCAGGTCGCGCCGAGTCCTACGGCCTGGGGGAAGACCCTCGCCGAGCCGGGAGACGCCGCGCACCGCCTCCGTGCCGGTGCGGAACGAGGCAATGGCGAGGCGCTCGACGGCCGGTGCGTACTGGTGCAGCAGCGCGATCCGCTCGTCGAGCGTGAGCTGCCCGAGCAGGTCGTCGACGCGCTTGTCGATCGGCAGTATCGGGTCGAGGAACGGAAGCCGGGCGGCGGGCAGGGACGAAGAACCCACGAGGAAAACCCCCTAAGCAGGCTGGTTGCGAGCAGTCGAAGCGCTTCGACGCTCGCACCGCTGCGACAGGCTGTCAACGATCTGAGCCAATGAGATTTTCTTGACGCCTGCCCTCTTGTCTCGCAAGAGACGTGTCATTAACGTTCCCGGCCAGGTGAAGCGCTTCGACGAGCGGGAGGGAAGGACCGCCGCCTTGAGCAACGAGCTGAACCGCGGAAGCTTCGTCGGCACAGCAGGGTCGACTCCGGCCTCGGCTCCGGGCACGCACAGACGGCCCCGCTGCCCCTGCAGAGGGCGGTGGTCGTCCTGACGCTCGTACCGCTGCTGATCATCTGCCCGTGCGGGCAGAAGCACTTCCCCACCGGCGTGCTGTCGGGCGCGCTCAGGGGGTGAACCGGCCGCCTGTATGCGCCCCGCCCTGTGACCGGGCGCGGCTCCACCCGCCCATTCCCCGCTGCTGGAGCGGAGCCGCTCCCTCACCACTGTCGGCAGGGCCGGAGCAGTCGCCCAGCAGTTGCCGAGTCCCTTCTTCCCGAGGACCAGTCATGACCATCCGCAGCCTGACCGACCGCCTGGGCGGCCTCGCCTACGGCGGTGACTATAACCCCGAGCAGTGGGACGAACCGGTGTGGAAGGAGGACGACGCGCTGATGCGCCGGGCCAGGGTCAACCTGGCCACCATAGGCATCTTCTCCTGGGCCTTGCTGGAACCGGACGAGGGCCGCTACGACTTCGCCTGGCTCGACGCCCACATCGACCGCCTCCACGCGAACGGCGTCGCCGTCGACGTCGCCACCCCGACGGCCTCCCCGCCGCCCTGGTTCACCCTGGCCCACCCCGACGCGCTGCCGGTCACCCCGGACGGCACCCGCCTCACCCACGGCAGCCGCGACACCTACTGCCTCACCGCGCCCGCCTACCGCAGCGCGGCCCGCCGGATCGCCTCCGCCCTGGCCGAACGCTACGGAGAGCACCCCGCCCTCGCCCTGTGGCACGTCCACAACGAGTACGGCACGCTCTGCTACTGCGACCACACCGCCGCCGCCTTCCGGGGGTGGCTGCGCACCCGCCACGGCTCGCTGGACGCCCTCAACGAGGCCTGGGGCACAGCCTTCTGGAGCCAGCGCTACACCTCCTGGGAGCAGGTGCTGCCGCCGCGCGTGACGCAGTGGCACAAGAATCCCGGCCAGGCACTGGACTTCCACCGCTTCTGGTCCGACGAGATCATCGCCGCTTACCGCGAGCAACGCGACGCGATCCGCGCGCACAGCGACCGGCCGGTGACGACCAACCTGATGCTCCCCGCTTACCAGAACGTCGACCTGTGGGCCCTGGCCCGCGAACTCGACGTCGTCACGTCCGACCAGTACCCCAGCTCACCCGGTCTGGACGCCGCCGTCGACGTCGCCTTCCACGCCGACCGCACCCGCTCCCTGGCCGGCGGCCACCCCTGGCTGCTGATGGAACAGGGCACCAGTACCGTCTACGACCGCGACCGGGTGCTGGCCAAGGAGCCCGGGGACATCCTGCGCCACACCCTCGGCCACATCGCCCGCGGTTCGGAGGGCGCCTTCTTCTTTCAGTGGCGGCAGTCCCGGGCCGGCGCCGAGACGTGGCACTCGGCGATGGTCCCGCACGCGGGCCCCGACAGCCGCATCTTCCGTGAGGTCGCGCAGGTCGGCGAGGCGGTCGCCCGGCTCGGCGAGCTGGCGGGATCGACGGTCACCGCTTCGGTGGCGGTCCTGCACGAAGCGGATGCCTGGTGGGCGCTCGGCGTGGACGGCCTGCCCTCGGCGGACCTCGACTACCACGCGGCACTCGGCCGGGCGCACCGGGCACTGTGGGACGCCGGCGTCACCGTCGACTTCGCGCACCCCGAGCACGACTTGAGCCGCTTCCCGCTCGTCATCGCACCGGCCCTGTTCCTCCTGTCCGACGGGGCGGCCGAGAACCTGCGCCGTTACGTCGCCGACGGCGGAACCCTCCTCGTCCAGCATGCGAGCGGATACGTCGACGACCGCATGCACGCCCGCCTCGGCGGCTACCCCGCCGAGCCGCTGCGCGAGGCGCTGGGCATCCGCGTCGAGGAGTACCGGCCGCTGCGGCGGGACGAGCGGATCGCCCTGTCGGACGGATCGCACGGCACCGTCTGGAGCGAGTCGCTTCGCGCCGAAGGTGCGGACACGCTCGCCGCCTACGCCGAGGGCATGCTCGCCGGCAGCCCGGCGCTGACCCGTCAACGCTTCGGCACCGGACAGGGCTGGTACCTCTCGACCCGCCTGGCCGACGCCGGCTACGCCGCCCTGGTCGCCCGGCTGCTCGACGAGGCGGGGGTGGCTCCCGAGGTGCCGGGCCTGCCCGCTCAGGTCGAGGCCGTCATCCGGCGCGCCCCGGACGGCCGTAGCTGGCGCGTCCTGATCAATCACCGCCCCGAGCCCGTGCCCCTGCCCGAGCCCGCCCACGACCTGCTCACGGGCGGCACATTGTCCGAACTGCCGCCCGGCGGCTGCGCGGTGCTCCGTACCGCCTGACCCCCGCCCGAGTCCCTCCCTTACCGCTGGGGCCCGCCCCCGCACGTCTCTCCCCCACCAGAAAGGCCACCATGACCAGCGCACCGCAGACCCTCCGATGGGGCCACGCGGCCCTGGAGGTCGAGATCGAAGTCGGCGAGGACGGCACCGCCCGCCTCAGCCGCATCGGCCTCCCCGGCGGGACACCCCCCGAGCGGCGTAACTGGCCTCCGCTGCCCCTGCTGGAGGTCACGGCCGCGGGGCACGGCCGCGCGTGGTCGGGCGGGCGTCTGATCGACTCGTACGTCGGCGGACGGCTGCGCCACCGTGCGCACCGCGTGTCCCGTGACGGTGACTGGCACGTACTGACCGTCGAACTCCGCGACCCTGAAACCGGGCTCGTCGCGGAGGTGACCTACCGCTCACCGGACGGGGTGCCCGTACTGCGCAGCGAGGTGGTCCTGCGCAACGGCGGGGAGGCCGCGCTGTACCTGGAATCGGTCTCGTCCCTGGTCGTGGGGTGCCTCGCGGACGGCCCGGAGGCCATCGGGGGCGCGGATCTGCTGTGGGCGGAGAACGACTGGGTCGCCGAATGCCGCTGGCAGCGCCGGCCGATGCGGGTGACCTCGCCGGTGCTGAGCGACCGCGTCGTCGTTTACGACAACGGCAAGGGCGAGTTCACGCAGACCGGCCGGGGCGTGTGGTCCAGTTGCGGCCGCTTGCCCATGGGCGGCCTCACCGACCGTGACTCGGACCGCACCTGGCTGTGGCAGATCGAGCACAACGGCGGCGGCTGGCACTGGGAGTGCGGTGAACGCGACCAGCTCGCCTACCTGGCCCTGTTCGGCCCCACCGACACCCACCACGGATGGCGCCATCCCCTGGAGCCCGGCGGCGAGTTCCACACCGTACCCGTCGCCCTCGCCTTCAGCGCCGACGGCGGCCCGGACGACGCGTTCGCCGGGCTGACCCGTTACCGCCGCACGGCCCGCCGCCCGCACTCTGACCACCGGCGCCTCCCCGTCATCTTCAACGACTACATGAACTGCCTGATGGGCGACCCCACCACGGAGAAACTGCTGCCGCTGATCGACGCGGCGGCCGAGGCGGGCGCGGAGTACTTCGTCATCGATGCCGGCTGGTACGACGACGAGAACGGCGGCTGGTGGGACAGCGTCGGCGCCTGGGAGCCGGCCGCCTCCCGATTTCCCGGGGAGCGCGGGATCCACGAGGTGCTGGACCGCATCCGGGAGCGCGGCATGGTGCCCGGCCTGTGGTTGGAGCCGGAGGTGATCGGCGTACGCAGCCCCATGGCGAAGGCCCTGCCGGACGAGGCCTTCTTCCGCCGCGACGGCGTTCGCGTCACGGAGACCGGCCGCCACCACCTGGACCTGCGTCATCCCGCCGCCCGCGCCCACCTGGACCGGGTCGTGGACCGTCTGGTCGGCGAGTGGGGCGTCGGCTACCTCAAGCTCGACCACAACATCGACCCCGGCTCCGGCACCAGCGCCCACCCCGGCGAGACCCCGGCCGCCGGACTGCTCGGCCACAACCGCGCCCAACTGGACTGGCTCGACGGCATCCTGGACCGCTACCCGCACCTCGTGGTGGAGAACTGCTCCTCCGGAGGCATGCGCTGGGACTACGCACTGCTGTCCCGGCTGCAACTGCAGTCCACCAGCGACCAGCAGAACCTCCAGCTGTACGCACCGATCGCCGCCTCCGCGCCCACCGCCGTCACCCCCGAGCAGGGTGCCGTCTGGGCCTACCCGCTGCCGGAGGGCTCCCTCGACGAGGTCGCCTTCACCATGGCGAGCGCACTCCTCGGCCGCATCCACCTGTCCGGCCTGCTCCCGGACCTGCGGCCCGAGGCCCGCGCCCTGGTCCATGAGGCCGTGGCCGCGTACAAGGCCATCCGTGCAGACCTGCCTCAGGCCGTCCCCGCATGGCCGCTCGGCCTGCCGGCCTGGGACGACCCGTGGCTCGCCCTGGCCCTGCGCACCCCGGCCACCACCTACCTCACCGTGTGGCGCCGCCCCGGCGCAGAGTCCACCATGAGCCTTCCCCTGCCTCACCTCCGCGGCTCCGCCGCTCGCGTCGACGTCCTCTACCCCACCGCGAGCCAGGCCGTCGCCGCCTGGAACCCCGATGCCGCCGACCTCACGCTGACGCTGCCCACAGCTCCGTCCGCCGTGCTGCTCCGCCTCACCCCCACGGTGCCGGACGCGCCCTGAACCGCCGGTGCCACCTGACAACGACCCGCTGAAGGAAAGGGACTTGGCCCCATGTCAGAAATGCAGCGGGCGGACGCCACCATGACCAACCCCGTGATCCCCGGCTTCCACCCGGACCCCAGCGTCTGCCGCGTGGGCGACGACTACTATCTCGTCTGCTCCAGCTTCGAGTACTTCCCCGGCATCCCCGTCTTCCACAGCCGGGACCTGGTGCACTGGACGCAGATCGGCAACGCCCTGGACCGGCCGGCCCAACTGCGCCTGCCGGCCTCCATGCCGTCCTCCGGCGGGATCTACGCTCCCACCCTGCGCCACCACGACGGACGTTTCTGGCTGATCGTCACCAACGTGGCCGAGGGCGAGGGCAACATGCTGTTCACCGCCACCGACCCGGCCGGGCCCTGGTCCGACCCGGTCCGACTGCCAGCGGTGAAGGGCATCGACCCGGATCTCGCCTGGGACGAGGACGGCACCTGCTGGTGCACGGTCGCCGGCGGCGCGCAGGTCCGTATCGACCCGTACACCGGCGTGACGTTCGGACCTGCGCACCAGGTGTGGGCCGGCACCCCCGGCGCCCAGGCGCCGGAGGCGCCGCATCTGTACCACATAGGCGCGTACTGGTACCTGCTCATCGCCGAGGGCGGCACCGAGCGCGGCCACGCCGTCTCGATCGCCCGCGGGCGCACGCCCACCGGCCCGTTCGAGCCGTGCCCGGCCAATCCGGTCCTCACCCACCGCGGCACTCACCGCCCCATCCAGAACACCGGGCACGCCGACCTGGTCCAAGGACCCGACGGCTCCTGGTGGCTGGTGCTGCTGGGGGTCCGCCCGCGCGGTGGCACCCCCGGCTGGCACGTGCTGGGACGCGAGACGTTCCTCGCACCGGTGACGTGGGAGGACGACTGGCCCGTCGTCGGCGAGGTGCCGTCCGTTCTGCCCGCGCCAGCATGGCCGCTCGTGCCCGGCCCGGCCGAGGATGTCCGGGACGACTTCGACCTCAGCGAGCTGCGGCCGCAGTGGATCTCCGTGCGCGACCGGCCCGCCAAGCACTGCACCACCAAGGAACGGCCTGGCTGGCTGACCCTGCGGGCCAGCGGCGCCTCGCTGGACGAGCCGGACGTCGTCTTCGCCGGCCGCCGCCAGCAGCACCTGTCCTGCCGGGTACGCACCCGGATCGACCCCGCCGAAGGGCACGGTGGCCTCGCCGTCCGCCTGGACGAGGAGCACCACTACGAGATCGAGGCGGCCGAGGGGCAAGTACGCGTCCTGAGCCGCGTCGGACCGTTCCGCACCGTCGTGGCATCCCGTCCCGTGCCCGCCGGGCCCGTGGTTTTGCGCCTCGACGTCTCCGACGCCCCTCCGAACGGCCCCCGCACCGGTCCCGACGTCCTCACGTTCGGCGTCGAGGAGCCGGACGGCACCTTCATCCCACTCGGCGCATTCGACGGCCGCTACCTGTCGACCGAGGTGGCAGGCGGCTTCACCGGACGGGTCATCGGCCTGTACGCCGCGGCCGGCACAGTCCACTTCGACTGGTTCGACTACGAGCCGCTCTGCCTCTGAACCGGCGCGGCGAGCCGAGACACCACGTCGGCTTCCGAAGACGCCCCGCCCCCCTTGCTGCCTGCCGCTCCATCCCCAAACGGGCGGAACCCGCTCGGCCAACAGAGAGAGGTCAGAGATGAAGGGAACGCACCACCCCACCGACCGACGCAGAGGCGGCCCACGCCGGGTGCTCGGTCTGCTGCTGGCGCTGGTCGCCGCGATCGGGCTGACCAGCACCACCGCGTTCGCCGAACCGTCCCACAAGGACGCGTCCGCGGCGACGAAGAACATCGCGCTCAGTCCGATGGGCACGGTGGCCGCGATGCAGCCCAGCTGGAACCTCGGCAACACCCTGGACGCCATCCCCGACGAGACGTCCTGGGGCAACCCGCTGGTCACTAAGTCCCTGTTCGACACCATCAAGGCCCAGGGCTTCCGCAGTGTCCGTATCCCCGTGACGTGGACCGACCACCAGTCCTCCACCGCCCCCTACACGATCGACGCGACGTGGATGAACCGCGTCAAGCAGGTCGTCGACTGGGCTCTGGCCAATGACCTCTACGTCGTGATCAACATCCACCACGACTCGTGGCAGTGGATCGCGAAGATGCACACCGACCACGACAACGTCCTGGCCCGTTTCAAGGCCTCCTGGACCCAGATCGCCGCCACGTTCAAGGACTACCCGCAGAGCCTGCTCTTCGAGAGCAACAACGAGCCGCAGTTCGACAACACCACCGACGCCCAGGGCATCCAGTACAACGACGAACTGAACACCGCGTTCCACACGGTGGTGCGCCAGTCCGGCGGCAACAACGCGACCCGGCTGCTCGTCCTGCCGACCCTGCACACGAATTCCGGCCAGGTCTTCCTGGACGCGCTGGTCAGCAACATGAAGTCGCTGAACGACCCCAACCTCGTGGCCACCACGCACTACTACAGCTGGTACCCGTTCAGCGTGAACGTCGCCGGCGGCACGCACTTCGACGCCACCGCGCAGAAGGACCTGACCGACAACTTCGCCCGGCTCCGCGACACCCTCGTCTCCAAGGGAATCCCCGTCTACCTGGGCGAGTACGGCCTGTTGAGTTACCCCGACCACTTCCAACGCGCGCCGCGTGTCGAACGTGGCGAGGCACTGAAGTACTTCGAGATGTTCGGATACGAGGCCCGCATCTCCGGGGTGACCACGGCCCTGTGGGACGCCTACAACTTCCTGAACCGCTCCACGATGGAGTGGCGAGAGACCGAGCTGGTCAACCAGATCAAGTCGGGCTGGACCACCCGCTCCGGCACCGCCTCCTCGGACCGTGTCTTCCTGGCGAAGTCGAGTGCGATCACCGCAAGAACGCTCACCCTGAACCCGAACGGCACCACCTTCCGGGGCGTGTGGCAGGGCAGCACAAAGCTCGTCCGGGGCAAGGACTACACCGTCTCCGGCAACCAGCTCACGCTCACGGCCACCGCGCTGACCCGGCTCGCCGGAGACCGCGCCTACGGGATCAACGCGACGATCGAGGCCCGTTTCTCCCGGGGTCTGCCCTGGAAGATCCACGTGACAACGTATGACAGGCCCGTCCTCTCCGACGCGACCGGTGACGCCAGCGGTCTCACCATCCCCACCCAATACCGCGGTGACCAGCTGGCTACCATGGAGGCCACGTACGCCGACGGCAGCAACGCCGGCCCGACCGACTGGACTCCCTACCAGGAGTTCAACGAGGCCTTCTCTCCCGACTACCCGGGCAACGGTCTTCTCCTCACCTCCAAGTTCGTCAACTCACTGCGTGACAACACCCAGGCGACGCTCGTCTTCCACTTCTGGAGCGGAGCCACCGTGACGTACAAGGTGACGAAGAGCTCAGGCTCGGTGACCGGAACCGTCGCCTGACCCTTCCCCGCCCCGGGTGGCCCCTGGCGCCCGGGGCTCTCTTACTGATCGTTTCAGAATGAGCTCTGGCTCTGTTCGTGAGAACGGGCTCTGGCTCAACTTCTGTGACGCGTCCCCGTGAGCCGGGTTGTCGTGAACGTTCGGGGAAAGGCGAGAAGGGGACCAGCCGAAGGGGACGGGAGGACCTCATGCAAGGTGGCATGACGCCGCTGAGGAATCGATACCTCGCTGCGTGCTTCATCGTGGTCATGTACCTGCTGGTTGGCGCCCTGTTGGTCGGCTTGCTCGCTGCGGCGCTCTCGCTCAGCGGCGTGTGGTCAGGAGCAGCAGCTCTCATGGGCGGGGCCCTCGGGGCCGGCTTCGGCGTGTGGCGTCTTCGACGGACGCCCGAGGATGAACGCGCCGACGACCACATCTACTAGGCACGGGGCCGTCGCTGAACGTGCGCCCGCGTCACACAACTCGTGCTAGAACCCGCTCTCGTGTCCAAAGCCAGAGAGCTCCGCAGGCGGCGGAGACATATGAGGCTGCAGGCCAGCTCGAGCAGGCCCTGGTGGAGATCGGCGCGTCGCTCGTAGCGGATGCGGAGCCGTTTGAACTGGTGCAGCCAGGCGAAGGCCCGCTCGACCACCCAACGCACCTTGCCCAGTCCTGAGCTGTGGGCGACGCCGCGTCGGGCGATCACTGGCTTGACGCCGCGCTTCCACAGCAGGCGGCGGTACTTGTCGAAGTCGTAGCCCCGGTCGGCGTACAGACGCCGGGGCTTGCGGCGGGGGCGTCCTCGCACGCCCCGGATCGGTGGGACCGCGTCCAGCAGAGGCAGGAGTTGGGTGACGTCGTGCCGGTTGCCGCCGGTGAGCGTGACGGCGAGCGGGGTTCCGTGGCGGTCGACGATCACATGGTGTTTCGAGCCGGGGCGGGCGCGGTCGACAGGCGAGGGCCCGGTGTGATCCCCCCTTTGAGGGCCCGGACGTGGGACCCATCCACGGCGCAGTCGTCCAGGTCCAGCAGGCCGACGCGGCGGAGTTCGGTCAGCAGGGCGGCGTGCAGGCGTGGCCAGACGCCAGCCTCGGTCCAGTCCCGCAGCCGGCGCCACGCCGTCACCCCGGAGCAGCCCACGGTCTCCGCCGGGACGTCGCGCCAGGCCACACCGGTCCGCAGCACGTACATCACACCGGCGAATGCCACACGGTCCGGAACACGCAACCGCCCGGGATGGCGGTGACGCCGTTCAGGAGTAGGAGGCAGCAGCGGAGCAACCCGCTCCCACAGGCCGTCAGGAACAAGATCAGCACGCACGCCTGACACTCTGCCGACCAAGATCGTGGGGCCTTTGAGGTCTTCGTGGCAGAGCCCCGGCCCGTCCGTCGACGCAACGGGGTGGAGGACTGTACCGTTGTCGGCTGCTCACGGCCATGGGTGACGCGGACGCAGCAGCTGTGCAGCGCCCACCAGTACCAGCGGGTCAAGATGGATCTCGACCTTCCAGAATTCTTGCGTCACCCGGCCGTGCGCCCCCTGCCGTCGTTTGGGACGTGCGAAGTTGCGGCTTGTGACCGGCAGCGGTCAGGGAAGGTTTCTGCCTACTGCCTACAGCACGCACAACGCCGCACCCGCATGATCAGAGGAGGGACATTCCTCGGTGACGACGTGTTATGCGGGCGGTGAGCAAGTTTGTCGACGTCAATCTGCGCGGTCTGGCGCCGCTGGTGGTCGCCGAAGTGATCTACGGCCTGCAGGAACGCATCCGCGGCGGTACCAAGACGCCGCCGTGGCATCTGCGCCCGGTGTGCGAACTTGCCCGCACACGGCAGGTATCGACCCTGGACGAGCTCGACCCGACATCGCTGTGCTGACGCCGTCAGGCACTCCTCAACGCACTCACTACTGCGTCACACCGGCTCGGCATGACGCCCGAGAGCGAGCGGCACAAAGATGTGTGGGATGCGGCCGCATTCGGCCGGTCCGGAAACTTCAATTTCACTCGAGTACGCCAGCCCTGGCTGCGCGAAGCCGTCAAAGCCGCCGTATGCGACGAGTTGCCCCGGCGCCGCGGCGTTCAGGCTCGCGGCCAGATGCAGACCCACATCAACGCCTTCGTCAAACTCTCCGACAGCCTGCACCTGCAACGCGCCGACCACGGCGCCCACCCCGCGCTCCTGGAACGCCAGGACATCGTCAACTTCAGCAACCGCCTGGCCTTCCTCGCCGAGCAGGGGGAGATCAGCATCTACACTTGGATCTTTGTCACCCGCGCGGTGAGGAAGTGGCTCAGCCTGATGCGGAGCATGGGCCTGACCCGGCCCGGGCAGCCCCTGCACGGCCTGCCCGCCGACTTCATGCTGCTCACTTAGGACATCCCCGACGAGCCCGAGGACTCCGAAGCCGGCAAGGACCTGCCCGACGAGGTGATGCGTCAGCTCTGCGCCCACCTCGACGTCCTGGAAGAGAAGTCAAGCCGCGAGGTACGCGTCGCCGTCGAGCTGCTCATCGACACCGGCCGGCGCCCCTTCGAGATCTGCCACCTGCCCTACGACTGTCTGACCCGGGACGCCGATGACAAGCCCGTCTTGCTCTACGACAACCACAAGGAATTGCGTCTGCGCCGTCGCCTGCCCATCCCTGAAGCCACTGCGGCGCTGATCATCGCGCAGCAGGATCGGGTTCGCGCCCGCTTCCCCGCCACAGCGCTCGGCCGGCTTGTGCTGCTGCCGTCCGTCGTGTCCAACCCTGGGGGGACCAAGGCGATCTCCGATGTGCTGACCCAGCATCGTGATTGGGTCATGGCGCTGCCCGACGTGACGCTGACGATGACCGTTCATGAGGAGGGGAAACCCGTGGTCAAACAGCTCTGCTTCGACAAGGAGAAGATCTTCCCCTACGCATACCGGCACACCTATGCCCAGCGGCACGCGGACGCCGGCGTACCGGTCGACGTGCTGCGCCAGCTCATGGACCACCGGCAGTTGACCACCACTCAACGCTATTACCGGGTCGGCGAGCAGCGCCGCCGGGAGGCCATCGACAGGGTCACCGCGATGCAGTTCGACCGGCACGGTAACCGGATCTGGCGGAGGGCGAAAGCCCTGCTGGATTCCGAGCACGCCCGCCGCGCGGTCGGGGAGGTCGCGGTGCCGTACGGGGTGTGCACCGAGCCGTCGAACGTTGCGGCCGGCGGTCACGACTGCCCCGTCCGCTTCCGCTGTGTGGGTTGCGGGCACTTCCGCACTGACGTGTCCTACCTTCCCGATCTGGAGGCCTACCTCGCCGATCTGCTGCGCAGTCGGGAACGGCTCGCCGCGTTCAGCGCCGACACCTGGGCCAGGGACGAGGCGATGCCGTCCGAAGAGGAAGTCACTCGCGTACGGCGGCTGATCCGGCGTGTCCGCTCCGATCTTGACGACCTCACCGACGAGGACCGGACGCAGATCCAGCAGGCCGTCGCAGTGGTCCGCCGCGGTCGCCAGGTCGTCACCCTCGGCATGACCCGCGTCGCTGCGCCAGCGTTCACTCCGCGTCCTGAGAGGCCCTCCGTGTGACCAGCCGATTGACTGAAGGCAGACGTGCGGACTCCGCCCGCCGCCGCGAAAGGGTCCTCAAGGCCCTCGACACGGCATTGCACACGGGTGGAGACATCACAGTATCCGGTCTCGCTCGCGCCGCCCGGGTTGACCGTACCTTCCTCTACCGCCGCCGTGACCTGCTCGAACGCGTCCACGCTGCTGCCACCGCGTCGGCTGGAGACGGGGTGGTCACAGCAGTCAGCCGTGCCTCGCTGCAGACCGACCTGGCCAACGCCCTGGAACGCAACAGCCGCCTGGCCGCACGGGTGCGGCAGCTGGAAGAGCGGCTCTCCCGGTCAATCGGGGCGAAAGTTTGGTCTGCTTCTGGGCTCGGAGCGCCAGCAGATATTGACCAGCTCCAGCGGCGGATCACCGCGCTGGAACTGCAGCTATCCGATAAGCAGGGCGAACTGGACGAACGCACCGAAGAACTTGAGGCGGCGCGCGCCGCTAACCGGGAGATGACCCGGTCGCTGAACCACCGCCCCGCTGGTTTGTAACCGACAGCGCCCCTACCGCGGGTTGAGGCGGTCGCCGTGATCGAGCCAGGCAGCGAGATGTTCGACCAGATCCGCAGCGAGCAAGCCGTCGATTGCGATCCCTGCTCTGCGTTAGCGCGCCCTGGGGGGCGCCCAACTACGAATCCACAAAAAGCGACAAACCTTGAAATAGGCTGGATATGATCACAACCAAGTCGCCATACTGCGTCCACCTCGCTGGTGCCGATTCGAGGGAGGGGCGGCGCAATGAGGCTTCCAGGACGATCACTGATCGTAGGCGCACCGTCTGTAGCGGAGCCCCTGAGGGGGCCGACCCGTCGCCGGCTCCGTAAGTGGCACATTCTGAATGCAGTTGAGCACTAGGCCCGGGGATGCCGCAGTGGAGCGGCCGCCCTGCTCCCACCGGAGAGATGGACGGCCGCCAAGCCATTCCTTCCGAGGTCCCCGGCACTCAGGCCTCTGGACTTGCCGCAGGCGTTCCTGGGTCGTTGCCGAACGTCCCCTCGCCGCCGCCGCTGACACTGCCCAAGGGCGGCGGGCTGCGCGGTATCGGCGAGAAGTTCTCCGCCAACTCGGGTACGGGCACGGGTACGTTGACGATTCCTCTGCCGGCCACCCCTGGCCGCTCCAGGTTCGGGCCCCAACTCGCCCTGACCTACGACTCCGGAGCTCCGCACGGATGCTTCGGCCTGGGCGTGGGGCTTGGTCTGCCCTCCATCACCCGCCGGACGGACAAGGGACTGCCCAGGTACGACGACAGCGGCGATGACGATGTGTACGTGCTCTCCGGAACCGAGGACTTGGTGCCGGTCACCGGGCCGGACGGACGGCCGGAGCAGCGGGTCCGCACGGTGCGGGGCACGCAGTACCGGGTGACCCGCTACCGTCCGCGCATCGAGGGCCTATACGCCCGTATCGAGCGCTGGACCACGATCGACACCGGCGAGGTGCACTGGCGGTCCATCAGCCGGGATAACGTGACCACGCTCTACGGCCGGGACGCGAGTTCACGCATCGCCGATCCGGCCGACCCGCTGCGCCGTGTCTTCAGCTGGCTGATCTGCGCGTCGTACGACGGCAAAGGCAATGCGATCGACTACCGGTACGTCGCGGAGAACGACACCAGCGTCGACCTCGCGGCCGCGCATGAGCGCAACCGGCCGCCGGAGAGCCGGACCGCCAACCGCTATGTGAAGTCGATCCGTTACGGCAACCGCACAAGCCGCCTCGCCGAGCCCGGCCCCGCGGACGGAGGTTGGCTCTTCGAGCTCGTCTTCGACTACGGCGAGCACGACGAGGCAGCGCCCACCCCGGGCGACTCGGGCCCGTGGCTGTGCCGCAACGACCCTTTCTCCAGCCACCGCTCCGGCTTCGAGGTGCGCACGTACCGCCTGTGCCAACGCATCCTGATGTTCCACCACTTCCCGGACGAGCAAGGGGTGGGCGCGGACTGCCTGGTGCGGTCGCTGAGCCTGCGCTACCGCGACAGCCGGGGCGTGCGCGGCGACCGGCGGCGAGGCCATCCCGCGGGCGCGCTGCTGGCGTCGGCGACGCTGGCCGGGCACCGCCGCTCCGGGAGTGCGTACATCACGCAGAGCATGCCGCCGCTCGAACTCACCTACAGCGGCGGCGCCCCGGCAGCCGAGGTCCGGGAGCTGGATGCCTTCAGTGCGGAGAACCTGCCTGCGGGGATCGACGGCGGCGTCCAGTGGGCGGACCTCGACGGTGAGTCGATCGCGGGCGCCCTGGTCTCGGACGGTGGGGCGTGGTTCTACAAACCGAACGAGGGCGGCGGCCGGCTCGGTGCTCTGCGGCGGCTCGCGGACCAGCCCTCGCTGCCGCTCGGGGACGGCCAGGGCCGGCTGGTCGACCTGGTCGGTGACGGCAGGCTCGACCTGGTCGCACTGGAGGGCAGCGCCCCCGGTCTGTACGAGCGCACCGAGGACGGCGGTTGGACTGCGCACCGGCCCTTCACCTCTCTGCCGGTACTCGACTGGGACGATCCCGACCTCCGGTTCTGCGATGTCACCGGCGATGGAAGCGCGGACATCCTCGTCACCCGTGGGGGCGGGATCGTCTGGCACCCCTCGCTCGGCGAGGAGGGCTTCGGCCCGGCGCACAGGGTGATCGGCCCTGCCGACCAGGGCGTCGGGCCATGGCCGGTCTTCGACGACGGCACACGGTCATTACGGCTGGCGGACTTCTCCGGTGACGGGCTGCCCGATCTGGTCAGTGTCGGCAACGGCGAGGTCTGCTACTGGCCGAACCTGGGGTACGGCCGGTTCGGACCCAAGGTCGTGATGGACAACGCGCCGCTGTTCGATTCCCAGGACCTGTTCGACCAGAACCGTCTACGGCTGGCGGACTTCGACGGCAGCGGTCCGACCGATCTGCTCTACCTCGGTCCGGACGGCGTCGACCTGTACACCAACCAGATGGGCAACTCCTGGTCACCGGCCACACGTCTGCCCGCCTGCCCGCCGATCGACGACCTCGCCTCGGTCTCGGTGGTGGACCTGCTTGGCACCGGCACCGCCTGCCTGGTGTGGTCCTCCACCCTGTCGGCGGACGAGGGCCGCCGGATCCGGTACGTCGACCTGATGGGCGGCACCAAGCCCCACCTCCTGGTGCGCATCGCCAACAACCTCGGCGCCGAGACGGCGATCAGTTACGCCTCCTCGACGACCTTCTACCTCCGCGACCGGGCCGCGGGCAGGCCGTGGGTGACCCGGTTGCCGTTTCCCGTCCAGGTGGTGGAGAAGGTCGAGGCGTACGACAGGATCAGCCGCAACCGTCTCGTCACCCGCTACTCGTATCGCGACGGGTATTTCGACGAGCGCGACCGTGAGTTCCGCGGCTTCGCCTCGGTCGTACAGGAGAAGCGCGAGGAGATCGCCACACTGGCCCGCAGTGATGCCTCCCAGCCCGCCGACAACCTGGACCCCGCACACCACGTGCCGCCCGTGCGCACACATAGTTGGTTCCACACCGGCGCCTGGCTGGGGCGCGACCGGCTGTCCGGACTGCTGGCAGGGCAGTATTACCCGCCGCCGGAGCACGCCGTCCCCGCAGCGCTCGCCTGGCTCCTCGACGACACGCCCCTGCCGCCCGGCCTGTCCTACGAGAGTGAGCGCGACGCCTGCCGCGCGCTCAAGGGGCGGCTGCTGCGCCAGGAGGTCTACGCCCTTGACGGCACCGAGCGCGAGCCGCACCCGTACTCGGTGCTGGAGTGCAACTACACCCTCCGTCAGCTGCAGGCACCGCGGGCGGGCAGGCCCGCAGTCTTCGCCGTGGACCCGAGGGAGACACTGACGGCAACCTGCGAGCGCCGTCCCGAAGACGCGCGAGTGGCACACGAAGTGGTGCTGGACACCGATGCGTACGGCACGGTGCTGCACTCCGTGTCGCTCGCCTACCGGCGCGCCGACGCCGATCCCAAGCTGCCCGAACGGACCCGCGAGCGGCAGGCGACCACCCTGGCGACCGAGACCCGAACCCTGGTCACGACCGCCGTGGACACCACCGTCGACGACACTCCGGCAGGCGGCCCGGCCACGGAACCCGACGCGTATCGTGTGCCGGTCCCGTACGACGTGACGACCTCTCAGCTCACCGGAGCTGCCGTCGACGGCGCCGGGGTCCGCCTCTCACGGGACGAGGTGCGCCGCCTGACGGGCGGACAGGGCCGTACCGTCGTGGCGCGGCAGCGAACCAGGTTCGACTCCGATCTGCTCGACGGACCGCTTCCGTTCGGGGCCCAGGGGGCGCTGGGGCTGCCGTACGAGACGTACACCCTGGCGCTGACCGGGGAGTTGGTGGCCGGGGCCTTCGGAAACCGGGTGTCCGGCCCGGCGTTACGGGACGCGGGGTATGTCGAGGTGGACGGCGCCTGGTGGGCGCCGTCCGGAACGGTGCGGTACGCGCCGGCGGATGTCGGCGGCGCGGCGGACGTACTCGCGTACGCGCGGCGGAACTTCTGTCTGCCGCACCGCTTCGTCGACCCGTTCGCGGCGGCGGCCGGCGCGGAGTACGGGATGTCCGTGGAGTACGACCCCTATCGTCTGCTGCCGGTCGAGACCGTGGACGCGGCGGGCAACCGGACCACGGCCGGGGAGCGCGACGCCACGGATGAGCGAACGCAACTGCTCGTCGATTACCGGGTGTTGGCGCCCTCTGCCGTCACCGATCCCAACCGCAACCGGGTCTTCGCCGCGTACGACGCACTGGGCCGGCCCGCTGCCGTCGCGGTGGCGGGAAAGCCCGGGGCCGACGGCACAGGTGACCGGCTCGACCGGGTTGCCGCCGATCCGACTGCCGCCGAACTCGCCGCCTTCCGTGCCGATCCAAGCACGCGCGCTTCCGGCCTGCTCGACAGCGCCACGACGCGATACGTGTACGACACCGACGCCTACACACGTACCCGCGACACCGGCACTCCCCAGCCGGTGAGCGTCGCCACGCTGGCCCGGGAGCGGCATGTGAACGACGCGCAGCGGGCAGGCGGCGGACTTCCCCCTGTGCAGGTGTCGTTCGTCTACATCGACGGTCTGGGCCGCGAAGTGCAGCACAAGGTCCCGGCCGAGCCGGATCCATCCGCCCCGGGCGTGCCGCGCTGGGTCGGCAGCGGCTCGGTGGTGTTCAACGACGCGGGCAATCCAGTCGTACGGTACGAGCCGTTCCTCACGTCGGCCCACGCCTTCGAGTTCGCCGTACGGGTCGGGGTCGGCTCCGTACTCTGCTACGACCCGCTGGGCCGTGTCGTAGCCACGCTTCGCCCGGACCGCACCTATGAGAAGACGGTGATCGGCTCCTGGCGGCAGGACGTCTGGGATGCCAACGACACCGCCACCACCGACCCCGCTGCGGACCCGGACGTCGGGGCCCTCATCGGCAGGCTCCCCGCCGCCCTCCGCTCCCCCACCTGGTATCAGGAGCGCATCACGGGCGAGCTCGGGCCGACGGAAGAGGACGCCGCGCGCCGTACGGAGCTGCACCAGGGCACGTTCGCCTCGGTCTGCTCCGACCCGTTGGGCCGGGGAGTCCTCATGATCGCCCGCAACCGCACGCCCGGCGCCGCGGACGGCGATCCGCCGCAGGACACCGAGCACCGCACCCACACAGTCCTCGACATCCTCGGCAACCGGCTCGCCGTGCTCGACTCGACCGAAGCCGAGCCCGGCGCGACGGGTGCGGACGGCGACCGGCTCGTGCTCCGCTGCACCTATGACCTGACCCAAGTGCTGCTGGTCGAGGAGAGCATGGAGGCAGGAACGCGCCGGCTGCTCAGCGACATCGGCGGTCAGCCGGTCGTCGTCTGGGAGGTGACCGGGGCCGGCGCCGACCGCATACAGCAGACCTCGTACGACAGGTTGCGCCGCCCGGTCGGCGTCGTGCTCGGCGAGGGCGCGGCCGCGCGTATCACCGAGCGGATCACTTACGGGGAGGCAGCGCCCGAGGCGGCCCGCTACAACCTGCGCGGTCAGGTGTGGCAGGCGCGGGACGGCTCCGGCCTGCTCACCAACACGTACGACGTGCACGGCAATCCGGCCACCGCGGGCCGCCGCCTGGCTCGCGCCCATCGCGAGGTGCTCGACTGGGCGGGCAGCGTGCCGCTGGAGCCCGAGACCTGGACCACCGGCACGGCATACGACGCGCTCAGCCGCCCCACGCTGCGCACCCATCCCGACACCACGACCGTCCGATTCATCTACGGCGCCGGAGGTCTGCTCGACCTCGTCACGGTGCGGCTGCCGGGTGAGCAGGCGGACACACCGTTCGTCTCCGGCATCGACTACAACGCCCGTGGCCAGCGCACCCTGGTCGCGCACGGGAACGGTGTCACCACCACGTACGCCTACGACGACCGGACCTTCCGACTGTCGGCCCTGGACACCGTGCGGAGCGCTCCCGCGAACGCCCGCCGGGTACAGGCACTGCGCTACACCTATGACCCCGTCGGCAACATCACGCACATCCAGGACGACGCCCAGCCGAGCGTCTTCCACCTCAACACCCGCGTCGACGCCTCCGCCGACTACGTCTACGACTCCCTGTACCGGCTCGTCCGTGCCGATGGCCGCGAACACCTGGCCGCCGGCTCGGACGGCCGCCTCAAGCCCACCGGCCCAGGCGACCTGCCGCGCACGGACCCGGCCGACCGTCAAGCCCTCGGCCGCTACCGCGAGCGCTACACCTACGACCTGGCCGGCAACCTCACCCGGCTGCGGCATATCGGCCTCACGCCCGGGAACGACGGGTGGACCCGCACCTTCGTCCACGCCGAGGCCAGCCAACTCCTCGAGCAGCAGGCTGACTTCCGCAGCAACCGCCTCACCCGCACCGAGACCGACAGTGCCGTCGCGACATACGGCTACGACGCCCACGGCAACATGACCACCTTGCCGCCGCTCCAGCGCATCGAGTGGGACCATCGCAACCGGTTGTCCCTGACTCAGATGCAGAACGTGACCACGGCCAGGCCCGAAACGACGCACTACCGCTACGACGCTTCCGGGAACCGCATCCGCCAGGTCACCGAGCGCGCGGCGGGTACGGTCCTCGGCGAACGCATCTACCTGGACGACTTCGAGATCTTCCGCCGCTACGACGCTGGGGGAAGCCCCACCCTGGTACGCACCACCAGCCACATCATGGACGGCGACCAGCGCGTGGCCCTGATCGAAACCCGCACCGACACCACGCCGCGCCGGCGCCTCATCCGCTATCAGTACGCCGACCATCTCGGGTCGGCGGTGGGCGAGTTGGACGACGGTGGCCGGTGGATCTCGTACGAGGGGTACTACCCGTACGGGAGCATCGCGCTTGCCTTTACGCGGGATGGGGTGGTGGGGCGGCGGTACAAGTACACGAACATGGAACGTGATCCGTCGGGGCTGGCCCGTCACGGCAACCGGTATTACGCGGCGTGGCTCTGCCAATGGACGAGCGCCGACCCAGTTCCTGCCACCTCGCGCTACCTCTACGCAGACAGTAACCCCATCGTTCTGGTCGACCTGGACGGCGCATTACCAAAGCCGAAACCCACCGTGGTGGTCATGCCGGCGAACAATGACATCAGAGGGAAGGTGGCGCACGAGGTCATCCTGCCGGAGCTGACTCAGCGAGTAAACACGGAAGTTCCCGGGGGGTACTACAAGGCGAGCAATGAGGTCCCCACCGGTCCCTATGGTTCCCGCACTCGGGGCAGCGCTCATGCCGGCCGCATGGACTTCACCATCGATGCGGCCGGGTCCGGGACTCATATAACCGAACTCAAACCGTTGGCAACATCCGCGCAACACACCGATCAGGTGTTCAACTACGGACAGCGCGCCAATACACCACTCTCGGCAAAGCCAGGTACCAAGCTGAATGAGCTGGTGGCGGAGAACCCGGAGCTACTCAGACCAGTGACCCTCGAGAATACCGACTACCTGCTCAGCACTCCAGAGCAGCCAGGGTTCATCGAGTATCTCGAGATCGAGCGAGTCACCGTGAACGTTCCCACCGTGGAGTACAAATCGACACTCAAAGCTTCCACGCCTGCTGCCCCCGTTCCGCCCACCGAAACCGCACCGCCGGCACCTGGACGATCTCTTGGCGCCATCTCGAGGGGTGTGGGATCCAGCGCGGCGAGTGCCGCGAAGTTCGGATTGGGACATGCTGGCCTATTGCTCTCTGTCGTTCAGAACGCTCCCCACTTCTGGGATGACTACTACGACACTGCAGACGCCGACATCGAGTACATCTTCGCCAAGGCTCTCAACGCCATCGGAATCGGCACTACCGCACGCAGGCCACCCCATGCCGGCGGCGACCCGTACGAGTACTTCCGCGGAACTAAGCTTGAAAATGTCGACTGGAATTCAGTCATCGACAAATACAACCAGCAGAACACATCGTGGATCAAATGAACGGAAATTGTCCTCAGTTCGGAGTGGAGTGATGGACAGTGCGACGTGATGATCTTCTTCGGCTGGACGCCGCCGCAGCACTCACTCCCGCCGAACTCGATGCCGAACTGATCGACATCATCGGCACGGTTGAGACCGATCCGCCACTGCCAGCCGACGTGCCCCTGGCCGCCAACCCCGTACTGGGTGAGCTCATGGCGCGGGCCCGCCTCGAGCGGGTCGCCGCCGCCTCCGGGGTGGAGACCGCGGCCGCCGACGCCGTCTTCGCCGCAGCCGGGGCCGCGGCTGTCGACGGCCTCGACGACGCGCGGCTCGTCGCGATGGTCGACGACGGGCAGGTGAGTGCCGAGGACGCCCGCTCGCTCGGGTTCACCATCGCCGTGCAGCGACTCATGGGCGGGGACCTTGCCCAGGCCGAGGCGGTGCGGAGCGGGCTCGACGCAACTCCCGAAGGCGGGCTCGGCACGGTCCGACGCCTCGTCGCGCTGGACGACGGCGACTGGCAACTCTGCCTGGACGAAGCCGGGGTGGCCCCGCCGCACGGGCTGGACTCCGCCGGTTTCGCACGGGTGCTCAGGAAGCGGCTGCAGGCCGCGTTCCCGACCGACGCCCTCGCCGCCCACCTCGCGGGGCGCGAGGATGCGTCCGACCTGCTCGTCGCACAGCTCATCGAGCTGAACCCGGATGTCGAGCTGGTCGGCCTCGACCTCTCCCCCGAAAGCCCTGCCGCTCAGGAACTCGACTTCGGCGACCTCTCCGAAGCCGACCGGCAGGCCGCGCTCTCCGGCCTCAAGGCATGGCTGCGCACGCTCGCCCTCAGCGACGGCCTGGACGATGCCGCAACGCTGCGCGCCGCCGGATACGACTCCGCGTTCAGCGTGGTCGCCGAGGGCGAGGAACGATTCCGCAGTCGGTCGGGGCTGCCCGACAAGACCGCCGCCGCGTACTTCGCGAAGGCGAGCCATGTGGTCGAGCAGACCGCGAACGCCGTAGGCACGGTGCTGGAGACCACCGGGACGGGGTTCTCCTCGCTCGCGGTGTCGAACCTGGCGCCCAGCGCCGCGGAGTTGTTCCGCCGTATCGACGGGTACGAAGAGCTGTTCGGGGAGCAGGACTTCTGCCGCTGCGAACCGTGCTCGTCCCTGCTCGGCCCCGCCGCGTATTTCGTGGACCTCATGTTCTTTGTGGAGACCGAGCTGATCGCCCGCGGCTTCCCCGAGGCCATCGGCACCGACCCGCTCGATCTGCGCGTACGCCGCCCCGACCTGTGGAAGCTGGAGCTGACGTGCGAGAACACGGAGACCGAGCGCCCCCTTCTGGAGATCGTCAACGGAGTCCTGGAAGACCACATCGCGTCCGGCACCGGATACGCCGGCGCGCTCGGCGACCGCACCGCCGTGGGGCGGCACGTCTACCGCGACCGGATCGCCACCGCGGCCGACTCATTCGCGCAGCCACTGCTGATCCCGCTGGAGCAGACCGAGATCCTGCTGACGCATTTCAGCGAGACGCGCGGCGCGATCGCGGAGCTGATGGATTCGGACCCCGATCGCGTCGCCGCGGCCAAGCTCCATCTGTCGCAGCGGGAACACGAGTTGATCACGACGCCGGACACGTCTCACGCGTTCCTTGAGCGCGTCTACCGGATGGCGCTCCCCCTGGTCGGTGGGGCCTTCGGGCCGCTCGACGCCCAGGAGCTGCTCCGTGCCGTCTCGGCCGCGTATCGCAAGACAGCCGCCGACCCGACGCCCCCGGCCGACCGGACCACCGCCGTCACCCGTGACGACCTCGGCGCCCTGCTCGGCACCGCCTTCGTCGGCGGGCTGCGAGTCCAGGCCGGGCGACGCAGCGCGGACAGCGTGCAGAACGACATGGAGTACGTGGCCGGGGCGAGCTCCGAA
The DNA here is from genome assembly GCF_042868655.1 of Streptomyces sp. NPDC007808. Lineage (NCBI taxonomy): Bacteria > Bacillati > Actinomycetota > Actinomycetes > Kitasatosporales > Streptomycetaceae > Streptomyces > Streptomyces sp. NPDC007808. The sequence continues at coordinate 1,445,298 of NZ_JBIAEQ010000001.1, read as the reverse complement.
GCTCTGGACCGACTGCACCGGTTCACCCGACTGTGGCGCGCGCTCACCTGGTCGATCGGCGAACTCGATCTCGTACTCGCTGCGCTGCGGGACGAAGGTCTGACAGCAGGCCTCGACGCCGCCGCGCTGCGCTGCATCACCCGCCTCCTCGCGATACAGGAGCAGCTTCACAGGCCGGTCGAGGAGCTCGTCGGACTCTTCGGGCCGCTCCCGGCGCCGCTGTTCGAGCGGCAGTTCAACCCGCCCGGGCTGCTGGACTTCGGCGGCCGGCTGCCGCGCGGCGATCTGCGCTTCGTGCACCCGGGGCTACGCGACGCCCCCGATGCCGCGACCGCCGCCGACTGGGCGCTGCCCCGGCTCGTCGCGGGTCTGCGGGTCGATGCCGGCGGACTGCTCACGCTGATCTGCAAACTCGCCGCGCCGCTAGGCGTGGACCTGTCCGCCGGAGCCGCCCAGGACGCGCGCGCGTTCGTGCTGTCCAGGGAGAATCTCGCCCTGCTCGCCCGGCACGCCCGGCTCGCCGAGTGGCTGCGGCTTCCCCTCCCCGCGCTGTTCCGTGTGCTCGAGCTGGCCCCGGGTGTGGCCGGCGGCCATGTCTCTTCAGTGGACGATCTGGCCGCGCTGCTGGAGTTCCACGCCTGGCTCGGGGACGGCGCGGCAGGCCCGTCCCCGACGGAGCTGCTCGACGACCTGGCGTACGCCGGCGGCCGGCCCCTGCCCGCCACGAGCCGGCGGCCTCGACCCGAGGGCGTCGCACGTCAATTGATCGCGCGCATACGGGGGGAGGCGGCGGCGGTGTTCACCGGCGCGCTCTTCGCGGAGGTGCCCGGCGTCAGCGAGGAGGACTCGCGGGCCGTATTCGCCGCGAACCCCGGATCCTTCGTGGACCTCGGTGAGGGCCGGATGCGGCTGGCAGACGACTTCGATCCGCAGACGGCGCTCGTTGTTCCGTCCAAGCTGACGGCGCACGAGCCGGCGCTGCGACGCGTTCTGATCGCCCGCCACCCCCTGACACTCGCACCGGCCGCGCTAGCGGCGGTCCTGTCCATGGACGGCGCCAAGTCGACGGCGCTCCTGGGGCTGTGCGGCGCCTCACTGACCGCGCCGGCGCTGGCGCGGGCGCTGCGCGGTGATGGCCCGGCGACCCCGGTCGAACAACTAGCCGCCCTGGTCCTGCCCTTCGCGGCCCTGTTCCGCGCCGATGCCTATGACGCCGCCACAGTGGATTTCATCCGCACCCACCGCGGCCTGTTCGCTCTGGACGACGCCGCGCCCGCGGCCACCGGGATCGAGGCGGCCCGCCGGGCGGAGGCGTACCGCCGCCTCGCGCAAGAGGTCCCGCCGGCGCGACGCGCCGATCTGCGTGAGGTGCTCGGCGGCTTCACCGCTCCCGCAGGCTTCGACGCCGGCAGCGAGGCCGCGCTGACCCGGCTGCTCGACGCCGGCCCAGGAGAGGTGGCCGCCCTCCTCGCGCACCTGCCCCTGCCCGCCACGGCGACCGCCGCCTTCGGCCGGCTGCGTTCCGCCGCCCGCACCGCCGCGCGGATCGGTGTCGACGGTGCGGCGCTCGCGCGGATAGCCGCACCGGGGTACGACGATCTCGCGGCCGGCGGCGCCGCGGTGCTCGCGGCGTTCCACGCGAAGTACCCCGATCCCGCCCAGTGGAGCGAGCAGTACGCACCCTTCGAGGGGCGCATCCTCGGCCGCCGACGTGACGCCCTGGCCGACTACTTGGTCTTCACCGCGCCCACCCGCACGGTGGCGCTGCACCGCCTGTACCACCCGGTCATCGGCGACTACCTCTACACCACGTCCGACGAGGAGCGGAACTCCGCTGTCGCGACCGCCGGTTATGTCTCCGAGGGCGACATCTGCCAGGTGTTCCCACAGCAGCAGCCCGGCACCGTGCCGCTGCACCGGCTGGCGGGTCAGGAGGAGAACGGCAACATCTACCACCTGTACACGACCTCCGACGACGAGCGGAGCCGGTACATCGACATGGCGTCGTACCACGACGAGGGAACCGCGGGGTGGGTCTACCCCGCCGCCGTCCCCGGCTCGACCGCACTGCACCGGCTGACCGGCGAGTACGCCGCGGAGCTCCTCACGGTCTCCGACGCCGAGCGCGACCGCGCCGTGACGAGTCGCGGCTTCTCCGCGGTGGCCGACGCCTGCTGGGTGCCGCCCGCGCCGTTCACCGACCGGGCCGACCTCCACCGCTATTTCCTGCTCGACGTCGAGGTCGACGGCTGCTTCCCCACCTCGCCAGTGGTCGCGGCGACCGGCAGCCTGCAACTCTACTTGAACCGCGTCCTGATGAATCTGGAGCAGGACGAGACGGGCAACCGTCACGTCCAACCGGGCTGGCCGCCCCGGGAGGAGCTGCGACGCATTCGCACCCGCCGCGCGTGGCAACTGGCCGGCGACGTATATCTGCACACCGAGAACCACCTGACCGGTGTGCATGACGACAAGACGCCGCTCTTCGACGAGTTCGCCGACACCCTGCTGCAGAAGGACATCGACGAGCAGGCCGTGCTCGACGCGTACTCCCGCTACCTCACCGGCTTCAACGAGCTGGCCGGGCTGGAGATCGCCGGCTCGTACCACGACATCGGCGCGGACAAGGATGTCCTGCACCTGCTCGGGGTCACCCCGGGCGACCCGCCGAACTACTACTACCGCGCCGTCGACAACGCCCACCACGGGGTGCGGCCGAACACAGTGACCGGCACGGTCTGGGGTCCCTGGCAGCCGATCGACGTCCAGATCCCGGTACGTACCGTCGCCCCGGTGGTGCACGCGGGACGTCTGTACGTCTTCTGGGTCGAAATCACCACGACCTCGCAGAACCAGATCATCGAGGGCACCTCGGTCTTCTCCGGCTACGCGCACCGGACCGTGCTCAAGTTCACCAGCCTCCGCCTCGACGGCGGCTGGACCTCTCCGCAGCGGGTCAGCCTCTACGGCACGCCGCCGTTCGGGGAGAGCGACGGCGTGGTCGACGACCCGCTCGCCGAGGGGCGGGACTGGGCGGAGATGCTGCGGCTCGGGCCGTTCGGCGTCTTCGCCAACCCGGGGCTGCTGGGCCAGGCCGGCCTCGCACCCCTTCTCACCCCGCGCTACGACGTTGTCGCGCACACCAAGGCCCGCGAGGGCTACACCCTGTCCGGGTTCGAATGGGACCGAGTCTTTCCCGAGTCATGGGGCGAGCGGCTCTTCGTGGCGGGCGCCGGGTACCAAATGGGCGCCTTTGTCGACCCGTTCACCAAGCGGAGCGCCCCGGTGGACACCGAGTCCGTGCTCCTGCCGGGCACGCTGTTCCGGACGGTGAACGCGGAGGCGCGCACCGCGAACGGCGTACCGCTGCCGCTGTTCCCCCTGCTGTGTCTGTCCGAGCCGCAGATAGAGCCGGTCGGTGTGATGCTCCGCACCACGTTCTCGCTGCCCGTGTTCGACAACGCGGCACTCGCCGCCGTCATGGCCGACCACAACCGGCTCACCCAGCTTTTCCGGCTCCGCCCCGACCGGCCGGAACAGCCGTGGGTCGAACTGTTCTCGCGGCGGCAGCGGGCCGGAACGCCCTTGCTCCTGCTGGGTTTTGACTCCTCCCTGAGCCCTGTCAACGGCTCGCTCAGCGACGCCGTCCTCCATCTCGGACAGGGCCCGGCACTCCCTCCCCAGCGGTATCTCGTCCAGTCGACGGTGCGGCCCGGCCGATTCCTCATCCGCTCGCTCGGCACCTCACTCGCCGGGGAGATGGCCAGCCGCCTGTTCACCAGCGGCGTGGCCGGCCTGCTCGACCTCGAGTGGCAGCGCACCGCCCTGGCCGAACCGGCCCCTGCCTTCACCCCCGCCGTCGGGAGTCCGCCGATCGACAACGCCGTGGTCTCCGGCAGGATCGACTTCCAAGGTCCGTACGGCGCCTACTACCGGGAGATCTTCTTCCACAACCCGTTCCTGATCGCACGCCGAAGCCATTACGAGCAGGCCCGACGCTGGTACCACCAGGCCCTGTTCGACCCGACGGCGGCCGAGGTCATACCCGACGACCCGGCCCGCACTCCCGCCCAGAACGCGGCCCGCCGCAAGGACCGCGTCTGGCGCTACCAGGAGTTCAGGAACCTCGACCGCACCACGCTGCGCGGAATTCTCACCGACCGCCCGGCGCTCGAGGCTCTCCGCCGCGACCCGTTCAACGCACATGCCATCGCCCGGATGCGGCTGAGCGCCCATCAGAAGGCGGTCTTCATCGCTTACGTGACGCTTGAGCTCGACAGGGTCGACGACTTGCTCGCGCAGTTCCAGCAGGGGAGCCTCAATGAACAGGAGTGCCTCAATGAAGCAGGGCTCCTGTGCGCCACCATCGCGGACGTACTCGGGGAACGTCCCGCGGAGCTCGGTGAATGCGGGGGGCGCCCCGCGGTGGCACCGACCTACGAGACCTTCCGCGACGGCCTCCGGCGCGGCGCGGTCTTCCTCACCGAACTCGAACACTGGGTATGGCTGCGGAACGGCCCGACCCCGGACCGGCCCCGGCCACGCTTCACCCTGGACCCCGGACTGCTGCCCCAGAACGGGAACACCGGCAGTGACGACGCGGCCGATCCCGTGCTCTCGGCCGGCTGGAACACAACGGGTCCCGCCATGACGCCTTCGCCCGGCGGCAACGGCCGACACGGCCCGGTCCTCGGCCTCACGCTCGTGCGCCGGATCGTCTCCGGCTTCTGTGTGCCGCCCAACCAGCGGCTGCTCGACCTGTGGACCCGCCTCGAGGACCGTCGGTGGAAGCTGCGGCACTGCCAGGACATCACCGGCGCTCGCCGCGACCTGACGCTTTTCGCGCCCGAACTCCCCCTGGACCTCCTGGAGCGGGCACAGCGGGACGGTCTGTCCCCTGAGGACCTGCTCGACAGCCAGTACGGCGAGGTGCCGGCGCACCGCTTCAGCTATGTCATAGAGCGGGCCAAGGAGCACGCGGGGGTGGTCCAGGCCTACGACAGTGCGTTGCGCGGGGCCATCGACCGCAAGGAATCCGGGGAGTTGGAGGAAATGCTCGCCGTGCAGGCGTTTCAGCTCATCACGCTCAACGCCAGTGCCGTCCAGTGGCAGTACGACGCCGCAGTGGAATCGCTGAACGCCCTCAAGCGGCGACGGGCAGCTGTGCAGGCCCGGCATGACCACCTTCAGACACTGCTCAGCACGGGACTCAGTCCGCAGGAATGGGTGCAGCGCAGTGCTCAGTACGCCGCCGTGACCACGCAGGCGGCCGAGGCCACACTCAGCACTGCCGCCGGGGTCGCCCATCTCTTACCGCAGTTGGGTGCGCCCACAGCATTGACGTACGGCGGCCACCAGGTAGGGGACGCACTCGACAGCTTCGCCTCGGTCACTCGGGCGGCAGGCTCGTTGTGGGCTTCGGTCGGCGCGACCGCCGCGATGGAGGCGGGCTTCGGTCGGCGCGACGAGGACTGGCGGTTCGAGCTCGAGCAGACACAGCATGAACTGCCCGAGATCGACCACCAGATACGGGCGGCCGAGTTGCAGCGCGACATCGCCGAGCGCGAACAGATCGTCCTCGAACGGACGCGGGTACAGAACGCTGAAGTCCGTGAGTTCTACCAGGATCGGTTCACCAGGACCGAGCTCTTCGAGAGCGAGTCCCGGACGCTGCTCCCTCTGCTCCGGACATCGTTCGCCTCGGCGTACCGCCTGGCCAGGATGGCGGAACGGGCCTATGCCTACGAGTGCGACGACGACCCGACCCCGGTCACGCTGCGCAGTCCCAGCGCGTACTGGGATCCTGGGCGGGCCGGACTACTGGCCGGCATGCAACTCTCCTGCGACCTGGAGGCGATGCAGCGGAGGTTCATCGAAACCGAACGGCGCCGGATCGAGATCACGCAGTCGTTCTCGCTGGCGGACATCGACCCGGCCGCGCTGCTGTCGCTGGCACATACCGGTGAGTGCACCTTCACGTTGCCGGAACTGTTCTTCAAGCTCGCCTATCCCGGCCTGTACCACCTTCGGATCCGCGGGGTGCGGCTGACGATCCCCTCGGTGACAGGTCCGTACACCAATGTGGGGGCGACGCTCCGGTTGCTGAGCAGCAGTCTGCGGACGACACCCGATCCGGCGGCGGCCCCGGCGCCGATGCCACTGTCGGGCACCGTCGTCATGGCGGCGAGCAGCGGTCGCGGAGATGGCGGCGTGTTCCGGTTCGACTTCGAGGACCCGCTGCGGCTTCCGTTCGCGGGCGCGGGGGCCGTCTTCAGCACGTGGAACCTTGTGGTGCCCAAGGGGTTCCGTCCCTGGGACTACTGGACCACCCGGGATCTCATCATGGAGATCTCCTACACCGCCAAGTCGGACGACAATCTGCGCAGCGCCGTCGAGGACCCGGAATCATCGGCCGGCATCACCCTCGCCAATACTCTGGCGACACAGCCACTCACCCGGGTCTTCAGCTTGCGCCACGATTTCCCCAGCGCCTTCAGCCGACTGCTCGCCGGCCCGGCGGGTACGACCGCGAGCTTGGAGCTGACCGGCCGGCACCTGCCCTACTTCCTCGCTGACCGGGCGCTTGCTCTGCAGAACGCGCGGCTTGCCGTGCGGACGCATCGAAATGCCGCCCCCAACGGGCTGCGCCTTGCCCTCAACGGTACCGAGCTGACGGGATTCGCCAGTGACCCGACCACGGGTGGCCTGCCGGCCGCCGACGCACTGGCCGCACTCGGAGGGAACCTGCTGACCACGCACGAAATTCAGGTAGTTGATGGCGGCGACTTGAAGCCGGCGGCGGCCGGCGCTGCCCTCGACTCCGCGCAGCTTGCTGATGTCTTCCTGTACGTGCAGTTCACGGTCCCGCGCGCTCCCGTGGACCGCGATCTGCGTCGGGCGGCTGCGGTCGGGGACGCGGTAGCGGCGTACACCCTGTGGGAGCGCCTGAGGGAGACCGATTTCGCCGAGGCGGAGGAATGGCTGCGGACCGCGGTGGACCTGGGCGACGTACGGGCCGCGTACCGGTTCGGGATCCTCTTGTGGGAGCGGCAGGAGATCGACGCCGCTGAGGCCGCTCTACGCCAGGGTGCGCTCGATCCACAGGGCTCGTACGCCCTTGGACGACTGCTCTGGCGCGAACGCGGACATCCCCAGGAAGCGGTGGCTTGGCTGGATCGCGCTGCTCATGCTGGGGATCCGGCCGCCCAGCGGGACCTCGGCCGCGTCCTGCGCGAGCTCGGCGACCAGGCCGGCGCGCGGTACTGGCTGGAGCGCGCCGGCCCGTTGGACCCCGAAGCCCGTTCCCTGCTGTCAGAGATGGACACCGGCACAGAACCGGAGAGCCCTGAGAGTTGAAAGGAAAGCACGGAGCATCCCAACTCACTTGCGTAGACGCTGCGTTGCGTCTCACCCTCTGGTCTCCGCCTCGCCCGTCGGCATCCGTCTGCTCGGCTTCAACCCATCTCACAGTAGTTGCTACTAAGCGACCGACAACGTTTGGGACGAACTGCTGCTGTATGCCCGGGAAGCAGGAACCACCGGAGCGCCGCGACTGTCGTGGCGCGGCATGAGCGTCGCGCTCCAGCGGCACCACCCAGCATCAAGGAACGCCATCAGCGGATCGCATCCGGCACCGTTCCCAACCGCTTCGCCGGGAACCTCAAGCCGGCCCTGCCTTACCTTCCGCGTAGCCGCTTCGCCGGACGATGGGGAGTCGGCCGGAGCATCCGCGAGGTCCTGTATCCCACAACCGGACGGTGCACCGTACTCCACTGCCGATGTCGCTTCCCGCACTGAGGCCGAACTGCTCATCGCGGAACTCACCAGCGGGGCTGAGGACAAGCACGCCATCAATGTCGTCGACTACAGCGAGGGCGGTCGGGACCTTGTACGCATCGAAACCGGCTGGGGAGAGACGAGTTCGAGGTGTACGGATCCGGCAAACTCCTCCGTGAGCACGGGTTCGCCATCCTGCCCGCCGCTTTCGCATGCGAGTTTCACGGCGAACTGGGCCGCCTCGGAGGCTGGTCCTCTCAAGTCCCAACCGACAACGCGCGCCGCGACGTCTGGTCCCACGCGCATGTCTACCGGATTGCCCCGGGCCCGCAGGCCCCGACAAGGTTCGTTGAGACCAGACGACGAGTCCGTGCACCACAGGTGTTGCACCCGATACAGTCACGCTGACTGCCGCTGAGCTGCGACTGCTTCACTCGCACGCTCGCGAGGCCCCGGAGAAGGAAGCGCGGCGCCCGGGCCCTGACTGAAGTGGTCCAGCTGCGTGCGCTCGCCCACTTCGGCCTGCACAGTTCTGCGGGGTGCGCGGGCAACCGGATGCTCGCCGTCATGGCCTGCGCCCTCACCCCGCCAGGCCGGCGCACCGTCATCGATGACTCGCCCGAGGGATCGCCGCGTTCCTCAGGCCCCGGCCAGTACGGGAACTGCCCGGCGTGGGCGCGAGGACGGCGGCGACGCTCGCCGATTACGGCCTGCACATCGTCGCCGACGTTGCCGACGTCCCGCAGGCCACACTGCAGCGCCTCCTCGGCGCCCGCGCCGGCCGCGCCCTCCACGAGCACGCCCACGGCCGCGACACCACGGTCGTCGACCCCACCCCGGCCCCGGCGAGTCTCAGCACGGAGCACCGCTTCGTCCGCGACGAGCTCGACCCGGCCGCCCACCGGCGCGTCCTGCTCGCCCTCGCCGATGACGTCGGTGCCCGCCTCCGCGCCTCCGGTCAGATCGCCACGGGTGTAACGTGCACGGTCCGCTACGCCGATCTCAGCGCCAGCCGCCGCAGCCGGACCCTGCCCGAAGCCACCCAGCACACCGTCCTCCTGGCCCGGGCCGCCTATGCGGTATACGACTCCCTCGGTCTCCAGCGCGCCCGGGTCCGCAGCATCGCCCTGCGCGCCGACGCCCTTCGTCCCGCCGACCGGGCCACCCGGCAGCTCACCCTCGACGCCGGCGACGACAAGCCCCTTGCGATCGAAGCCGTCGCCGATCGCGCCCGCGCCCGTTACGGACGCCAGGTGCTCTACCCTGCCGCCCTCGCCACCAGTACGCGTGGCCGTCATCCCGGGGGCACGGAGGCGGTAGCCCAGAGGACGGGCGTGGACGTCGTGGGAAGTGAGTTCTCCAGCACGGACCCGCTGCCGGTTCCTCGCGGTTTCTGCGACCATCGGCGAATGGCCGACAGCAAGGATCGTTCAGCGCTTCGCACGCTGGTCGGCGAGGTGGTTGCGGGTCTTGGCAGTCTGACGCACCGGGAGCTGAATCCGGCCTTCGAACAGTCGGTGTCGGCCATGAACTCGGGCAGTCGATCGATCGCGTCCCCCGACCTCGACCAGAGCAGCTGCCTCGCGCGAGCCTGTAGATAACCCGGCCGGAGCGCGCTCGGCTTCGTCGTGCCGATCGCGAAGGCGGCTCATAGGTTGGACCAGCTCGGGGTCGATCTGCGGGAGGTCCACCGTGCCGCGAACCATCTCGAGCGGTGCGATCAGCTTCGGTCTCGTGACTTCTCTGAAGTAACGACTCTCTACGCGATAGCCCAGGGATCTCCGAGGGGTGCGATGGGCCCTGGCGGTCCTGCGAGTGTGCCCTCGGGGCTAGGGAGCTCCCATGACATGTTGAGGTGTCGCGTATTCCAGACGCACCGGCCGGTCGGATGGATCTCTTCGGGGGAGGGGAACTGTCTGGCGCCGTTCGGTCGCGGCGGAGCCGCCTCACACGCGCTCGCGCGCTACTACCGGTACCTAACCCTCCGGGCGTCACCAGCAGCGCACGCGCCGCAAGGCGCTGTTGTGTTCACTCTCGTCTTCTAACAACCCAGTGTTCTAAAGGGAGCACCGGCCTTCCCCCAGGTGCCGGGAAACCCGGTTGTCGGTCCCACCTGCGGAAACGAACCATTTACGCAGGTCAGACCCGACAACCGGAAAACCGGGTGTCGGGTCTGACCTGGGAAAACGCTTCGATAGAGGGGTCTGGGGGCCGGTTCAGGGGCTGGGCGTGCCATAGGTAGGACGCCGCTGCGGGCCGCGGTGAAGTGCCCCCGGGACCGGACGGCCGACAGACCCCCGGGTGTGAGTAGGTGAGGTACAGAAAGTTGCCGCTGAGAGTGACCGGGAAGCCCGCCGCGGCCGCTGTCGGCATCTCACGCACGACCGTCTACCAGCACCGCCACCATCACAAGACGCTCGCCGCCGCCATGGATGCCGCCCGAGCGGCCCAAGGCGGCGGGCGGAGTCAGGCGGACCTCAACTTGGGCAGGGCGGCCGTGCGCCTATCAGGCCGTCTCGTAGAAGTCGCCGAGACGCCTCCAGTCCGTGCCCCTGATCGAGTAGGCCAGGAAGTTCACCCGCTTGCCCTCTTTGATCTCGTAGTTGCAGCGGTTGATGCTGACGCCTCGGGTGCTGCAGAAGGGCGTGATGTTGATGTTCGTTCCGGCGTACTGGCCCATGACGTAGATGTATCGGCCGTCGTTCTTGGTGTCCTCGACCTGGAGGACCTCACCGCGCGGGAAGAACGTTATTTTGGCGCCGCTGTAGGTGTGCGTCGCGGCCTGCGCGCCGCCTGCGGTGAGACCCACCATTGCCAGGGCCAGAGCGCTCGCGGCCAGGGGCATCCCCCGATGCTTCTTCAACACGTGCTCCCTTGATCGTCTGATCGTCCGAAGGATCGAGGCTACCCGGTTCGCGTCGGGGCGATCGCGTGGGATTCCAGCCGTCATGGCCGGTCAACGACCAGGTAGAAAGGGCCTGTTGCAGCACGCTCTACAACCACATCCCGGACCTGCGCGCTCAGTGAGTACGTCCGGCGTGGCTTTGTTCATGAGAACGGACAGCAGATCTTCGCGACTTTGAGCGGCGTGGGTCGGGGGGCCGTTCGAATGTCGCTGGCAAACGACAGCTGGCGTAGGAACGAGATGCGATACCCGATCCGCCCGAGGTCACACCGGCCGAGAGGAGGGTTCGCATCATTGAGCGATCTTGCTCGCGGCGTGGGCTTTAAATGGGTTTTGTGGCGATATGACACCTAGTCTCGGGGCGGGCGCGTCGACGTGCCCGCCACATCACTCCCGCGAAAGGGCGATCATGGCTACCGCCACCACTGACCCGATCAACATCAAGCTGGACCAGCTGTTCGGCGCCGCCGACACCAACAACGACGGCTACGTCGAGTGGGCCGACTATCAGCGCATCGTCGACCGCTACCTGAGCACCTACAAGATCGACAAACGTCACCGCACGGCCCGGGCGCTCACGGTCGCCTACCAGATGTACTGGTCGGAGCTGCTGCGTCACGCGGACGGCAACGACCGTCTGTCCAAGGAACAGTTCCACCACGCGAACCGCGCCGCGAGCGTGGACACCAGCCGCTTCAACATGGTCGAGGGCCTCGCCCACACCATCTTCGACGTCATGGACACCGACGGCGACAACACCATCAGCAAGGCCGAGTTCGAGAAGTACCTGGAAGTCTGGGAGATCACCGATCCCGCCGCCATGGGCGCCTTCCAGTACCTTGACACCGACGGTGACGGAGTCATCAGCCGCCATGAGTTCCTCCGCGCGGTCAGGGAGTTCTTCTACTCCCCGGACTTGGACGCGCCGGGCAGCCTGATCTTCGGGCGCCTGTCCCGCTGACACGCGGGCTATCGACCGGCACGCAAGGCCTCGACGGCATGCCCCTCGCCCGACGGGGCCCTGACGTCGCACCCTGAACGCGGTCCGGGTCCGGAACCATGGATGGTGGTTCCGGACCCGGACCACGTTCGACTGTACGGGGGCAGGTCTTCGGCCTCGCAAGCATTGTCCACATCGCGCCTGACGCCGGCACGGCAGGACCGACCAGAGCAGGCACCGCTCGCTGGTGTTCGACATCAATCCGACCCCAGCGCCTCCCAAGCTGATGAACAAACGCTGCTCAAACTCGTGAACAGAGCCAGGCGGAGAAGTCGAGTCCGGTGGCCCGCAGGCGACGAGTGGCCGGGTCCACTGGCCGTTGCCGCACGCCAGGTCCACGGCGGACATCCCGGGCCTTGGTGACGTGGTCGTAGAAGAGCTGGGCTTCCTTGTGGCTGACCACGGTGGGCCAGCCGGTCTGGAACCAGTGGTCCCACTGCTCAGGCGACAGGCGCACTCGCCCCGGCTGCCCGTTTCGGGCCGTGCGGCCTCGGCGGAGGCCTGCGAGCGGGTCACAGTGACACCTCGCCCGGCATCAGCTGGGCCCGGACGGTCTTGAGCCGGGCGTCCTCGGAGATGAAGCAGCTGACCGTCGCGCCCAGGAGGCGCGCGTATCGCGCAGGGCTGCAGGGGTGGACCGTGACGCACGAGGCGTACGATCTAGCGCCACTCCACTTACCCGCCCGGCTGCGCATCGGCTGGCGCACCGTTGAACATCTCCTGGCCACCGGCGAAGCCGCCGGTCTGGTCGTACCGGCCGAGCACGAGGTGGCCGCCACGCCTGCAGAACAGACAACGTCGGCGGCTGCCACATGGCCGGAAAGCGCTCGAAGGGCGTCGACCGGAGCACCGCGCTGCGCGCGCTCACCGAGGGAATCGACGCCTGCCCGCACTGCCGGCCAGACTCGGAGCTCGGTTACCTCGACGGCTAGCCCTGCTGCGGGAGTCCCCGCGCACCGGTCCGCTTGGCGCCCTTCAGTTGTGCATCGGTCAGCTTGGCGCCACGGAAGTCCGCATTGGTCAGGTCCGCGTTGCTCAGGGTTCGAGCGAGCAAGGACCGACCGACTGACCACCGACCGTTTCGAGAAAGCCCTGCGCACGGTGGTCAACTCCGTCGTGTTCCGCTCCTCCGGCCAGGACCTGACCACCGCCGGCATCTACACCGAGATGGCCTCCCGCTTCGCCGAGCCCATCCTCCTCGCCCTGGCCCTTCTGGCGATCCGCAACCGCGTCAAACGCTGACACCGAGCCCGGCAAACGCTTCGAGAAGGCCCTGAACGTCACACACAACTCGGTGGTCTTCCGCCTATGCCCTCACAAGCCGCCGCCTCCGGGCGGGGAGGCGAAGCTCTCTGAGAGAACCGGCCCTCCCGCCACCGAGTTCCGGACACGGTTCGCGGTCAGCAACTCATCGCGGCAGTAAGGCGCGTGGGGCGAGCGCGTTCTCCGGTATGACCTTTCCACTCACACGGGCGGCGCCCTGCGGAAGTCGCTCATCGCGCCCCCTGTAGGCGGCTATCAACGGCACATGGTCAACGCTGTGCTTCGCGGCCTCGCTGCTGCTGCCCTCGCCGTCCTGCCTGCCGTCACCTTCTCTGCGCCGGCTCACGCCGCGGAGACCCTGCCCCTTGCCGACGCCATCGCCGTCCTGCCGGTGGCCACCGAGTCCCGCGACGGTTACAGCCGCGACAGGTTCCGCCACTGGAACGCCGGCGACAACCCCACCGACGGCTGCAACACCCGCGCCGAAGTCCTCCTCCATGAGGCCATCGAACCGCCCGTCATCGGCCCCGGATGCCGCCTGACCGCAGGCACTTGGTGGTCCTACTACGACGACGTCATTGTCACGTCGGCGTCCGGTCTCGACATCGACCACATGGTCCCCCTCGCCGAAGCCTGGGACAGCGGAGCGTCTGCCTGGACCCCCCAGCGCCGCGAGGCCTACGCCAACGACCAGGGCGCCGAGCCCTCCCTCGTCGCCGTCACCGCACGCTCCAACCGCAGCAAAGCCGACCAGGACCCGGCCGAATGGCTGCCACCCGCCCCCGCGGCCCACTGCCGGTACCTCGCAGAGTGGGTGGGCACGAAGCTTCGCTGGTCACTCGCTGCCGACGAGAGCGAACTAACCGCGTTGGACGAAGTCGCGGCAACGTGCCCCGGCCAAACGGTGACCTACGACCCCGCCCCCTGACCATGCCACGCCCCCGCTGCCTGCCTTCGCCCTCGGCTCGCTTACCCAACCGGGCCACCCAGCAAGCACAGGGCGTCGCGGGACCCTAGCGTTGTCATGCCTTGCTCTGTGACAGGACGGCGAGGCCTCGGGCAGCCCCGACACCGCGCCCTGGAAGGGGCCGCCCCCAGCCATCCCGCCTCCCGCTATGGCCCCCGGCTGCGCAGCGCAGCCCCGATTACGCTGGTACTGCTCGGGGCAGTCGCGGAGGTCCCTCATGCCTCGAACAATCTGGTCCGGCGCCATCTTGGCCCTGTTCTCGTATAGCTACGGCGAACGGACATGTAGCGCTATGTGACTGCTGTGGTCGTCGTTTCCCCTCGCCTGGCGCCACGTTGAGCTGAACGAGTGATCTCGGGCGTGGGGCGAGGAGTACGGGGTGCGGCAGGACTGGGAGCCGGAGGACCTGATCGAGGTCTGGACGCTGCTGGAAGACGACATGAAGCGGGTGCGGAACAAGTCCGGGGCGACTCGGCTCGGGTTCGCGCTGCTGCTCAAGTTTTTCGAGGTGGAGGCCCGGTTCCCCGAGTCGGCCCAGGAGGTGCCGACCGCCGCGGTGGACTACGTAGCCCAGCAGGTCAAGGTTCCCGCAGAGGCGTGGGCGGACTACGACTGGCAGAGCAAGGCGATCCAGCGACACCGGGGCGAGATCCGGGCGGCGTACGGGTTCCGGGCGAACACCGAGGAGGACCAGGACCGGCTGGCCGCGTGGTTGGCTACCGAGCTGTGCCCGGTGGAGCTGTCCCGTGACCGGCTCGCGGCAGCCGTGGTGGCACGGTGCCGCAATGACCATATCGAGCCGCCGGCGCCCGGGCAGGTGCGGCGGTTGGTGGGCAAGGCAATCAAGGACTTCGAGAAGCGGTTCTGTCGCAGCACGCACCGGCTCAGTCACACGACCCGATCGCGGCTGGAAGATCTGATCGCGGGTGACGGCACCGAGCACGGCGCGGACGGCGAGGGCGCGGTGGCTGGGGGCGGGCGGTCGCACTTCACCGAGTTGAAGACGGACCCTGGCGCCCCGGGCCTGGAGAGCCTGCTTGCGGAGGTGAACAAGCTGGAGCGGGTGCGGCGGCTGGACCTGCCTACGGACCTGTTCGCGGACGTGTCGGAGAAGCTGGTGGACGCCTGGCGGGCCCGTGCGTCGAAGGAGTACCCGGCGAACCTGGAGCGGATGAAGCCGCCGCGGCGGCTGACGCTGCTGGCCACGCTGTGCCATGTCCGGCAGACGGAGATCACCGACTCGCTGGTGGATTTGTTCATCCAGCTCGTACTGAAGATCAACACCCGCGCGGAGCGGAAGGTTGAGAAGGAGCTGGGGGCGGAGCTGAAGAAGGTCCGCGGCAAGGAGGCGATGCTGCTGCGGGTCGCGGAGGCGGCCTTGTCGGAGCCGTCCGGCACGGTGCGGCGGGTGATCTTCCCGGTGGTTGGCGGGGAGAAGACGCTCAAGGCGCTGGCGGCAGAGGCCGCGGCGAACGAGGCCCGCTACAAGGCGCGGGTGCGTACCGTGCTGCGGTCGTCGTACTCGGCGCACTGGCGGCGGATGCTGTCGCCGCTGCTGAAGGCGCTGGAGCTGAAGTGCAACAACACCGCCTACCGGCCGGTGATGGACGCGATCGACCTGCTCAAGCGGTACCTGGAGCAACCGCTGAAGGAGGGCGCGTTCTTCGACCCGGCCGAGACGGTGCCCCTGGAGGGCGTGGTCCCCGAGCAGTGGCGGGCGGCGGTCGTCGACGACAAGGGCCGCGTCGAGCGCATCCCGTACGAGCTGTGCGTGCTCGTCAGTCTGCGGGACGCGCTGCGCCGTCGGGAGATCTGGGTGGTGGGCGCGAACCGGTGGCGCAACCCGGAGGACGACCTGCCCGCCGACTTCGAGGACAACCGGGACGTCCACTACGCCGCCCTGGGCCAGCCGCAGGACGCCAGCGAATTCATCACAGCGCTCCAGGGCAGGCTCCGGACGTCCCTGGACCGCTTCGAGCAGGCCCTGGCCGAGGGCACAACGGGCGGGGTCGCGATCGTCAAGAAGGACGGCGAACCGTGGATCAGAATCTCCCCGCGCGGCAGGCAGGAGGAGCCGGAGTCCCTGGTGGCCATCAAGGCCGAGATCGAACGGCGCTGGGGCACGATCGACCTGCTGGACATCCTGAAGTACGCCGATTTCGATACCGACTTCATCGCCGAGTTCACCTCGGGCGCCACCCGCGAGAACCTGTCCAAGGACGTGCTGCGCCGACGGCTGCTGCTGGTGCTCTTCGGACTGGGCACCAACATGGGCATCAAGCGGGTCGCAGTGACTGGCAAGCACGGCGAGTCCGAGGCGACGCTGCGCAGGGTGCGGCACCTGTTCGTCAACCGGACCAACATGCGTGCCGCGCTGGTGAAGCTGGTCAACGCCACCTTCGCCGCCCGCGACGAGATGTGGTGGGGCTCCGGCACGCTGCGCCTCCGACAGCCGCAAGTTCGGTGCCTGGTCCTCGAACCTGATGACCGAGTGGCACCAGCGCTACCGCGGCCCCGGCGTGATGATCTACTGGCACGTCGAGCGGAAGTCGGTCTGCATCTACTCCCAGCTCAAGTCCTGCTCGGCCTCGGAGGTCGCCTCGATGATCGAGGGCGTGCTGCGGCACTGCACCGACATGGAAGTGGACCGGCAGTACACCGACACCCACGGCGCGTCCATCGTCGGCTTCGCCTTCGCCCACATGCTCGACTTCAAGCTGATGCCGAGGCTGAAGAACATCGTCTCTGCCCGGCTGTACCGGCCGGCCGCCGGGGAGGACGACAACTGGCCGAACCTCGCGCCGGTGCTGTCCACCAAGACGATCAACTGGGACCAGATCCGCCAGCAGTACGACCAGATCGTGAAGTACACCACCGCGCTCCGCCTGGGCACCGCCGAGGCCGAGCAGGTCCTGCGCCGCTTCACCCGCGGCGGCCCCAAGCACCCCACCTACCAGGCGATCGAGGAGCTCGGGCGGGCGGTGCGTACGGCGTTCGTCTGCGACTACCTCGCCGACGTTGAGCTGCGGCAGGAGATCCACGAGGGCTTGCAGGTCGTGGAGAACTGGAACAGCGCGAACAAGGACCTCTTCTACGGCAAGGACGGCGACCTGGCCGGCCAGGACAAGGAGTCCCAGGAGGTGTCCATGCTCGCGCTCCACCTGCTCCAGTCCGCCCTGGTCCACGTCAACACGCTGCTGATGCAGCAGGTCCTCGCCGACCCGAAGTGGGCCGACACGCTCACTGCCGCCGACCGGCGGGCGCTTTCCCCGCTGTTCTGGACCCACGTGAACCCCTACGGCCGGTTCGAGCTCGACATGAACAACCGGCTCGACCTCACTCCATCGGCCACCGTGCCCGGTCCTCGGATGGCGCCGGACTCGCGGGTGTCGGCTACCGGGTGTGAGTAGTTGGGGTACAGGAAATCCCGGTGAGACGATCACGGTGCGGTCGGCGCGAGGGTGCTGACGGTAATTCAATCTGGAAATACGCGATGGTTGCCTCGTCTACTGATTTCGGGGACGGACTCCACTGCGTCACCCGATGTGCGGCTCCACTAGGTTCGAGTTAGGTTGTTCTAAGGAAGTCACCAGCCGCACTCCAGGTGGCAGTTGATTCGCTCCCGACCTTGAGGTTCCGGTTTCATGACTGGCTCGGTAGGAGGGCGAACACTGTTAGGCCACGCCGCGCCTACACGAATCAAGGAAGAATTCTCGCTCGTCATGAGAGTGGAGTTTGTCATGGCCGATTCATCGCAGGCTATCAACGAAATCCTGAAGAAGCTTCGGGCAAGGTCGGTTCTGACGCTGGAAGAAGTTGCAGAGCTTCAGCAGCACATCGACCTTCTCGAGAACAGCGCAATCGCGGAAGCCACACACCATGACACGCATTCGACTCCGGGGTCGCACTACTCACAGCACCACACATCAGTCGAAGAGCTCAAGGGCTTCCTCGACAAGACCTACGAAGGGCGTGAAGCCGGAGAGGAGTCTCAATCGTCATGAGCACCGTCTCGAAACCGGCTCCCAGGGAGCTGCCAGTCAATGAGCTCGATGAACTGCTCGCCAACTACCCGTTCGGAAACTCCGAGTATGTGACGAGTCAGCTTCACAAGTGCTACAAGCGCCGACTCGCAAGCATGTCCGACAGACTGCCAGTCGCTCGTGAAATCCTCGACGCCCTGGACCACACGGATCCCTATACCTGCTATCGGGTCATGGGTGACACCGTGTTTCGGTGCGCAGTCCAGCATCGGCACGTGCAGATCGAGGACGGCATTCCGTATGGTATGCCCGCAGAACGCTGCCATGCCATTCTCAATGGCGCCGTCCAGAATCTTGAGAATGAGGTTCCCGGACTGATCGGTCCCACCCTGAGCGATCGGGTGGGCCCGGAGCCCTTTCATGGCTGGGTATGGAGCGAGGACGGTCCCGACACACTCTTCACTGAGGCATTCCGCAGCATCGTGGACGCTCACTACGGCCTCACGCTCCACACCCCCAGCGACGACGAGAAGACTGTGCTGGCGGACGCAGTCAGGCTGCTCGACGAGGTGCTGCCGAACGTCTCCCGTAGCGTCTTGAGCCACACTCACCTGGTGGCCGTCTTCTCCCCCTCCGGGCGATGGGCGACGACCCGGTCCAGCTCTGAGTTCCGGATCAGTGGAACGATCTTCCTCAGCCAGAGAACCTTGTCCAACGTCTGGGCTCTGGCTGAGCACATCCTTCACGAATCGCTCCATCAGCAGCTCTACGACATCCGAGCAGGGCACACTCTGCTCGTCCCGGATTTCGCACGGGCGGAGGCACCATTGGTCCACTCGCTGTGGAACATGCCGGACGCGACCCGTGGAAACTACTGGGATGTCCACCGGACGCTCGCGGCCTTCCACGTCTATGCCCACCTCGCACTGTTCGCGAGGGCGGCACGGGAACCGGCCGGTGACAAGCAGTACGCCGCACGATACGGGCCTGTCGAAATGGTCGGCCCGAATACAGCACTCGCCCGCGCTCACTACCTGGGCGACCAGCTTCGCCAACAGTGTTGGGCCGAGCTGGGACTGGCCGGCCGTCAAATGGTCGACTGGCTGCATTCGGTACTGGAAGTCGTCGACTCAAACCCCATCGTCCAGGGTTCATTTGTGCATTTGCTTCTCGATCGGTACTGGCGGGAATCATCCATGGTCCGATCGATGGCTGCAGCACATACCGTCGACGCCGAGCTCCTCCCGCAGTTCTCTCGCCTCCTGGAAGGAGAACTCGACTGTGCTCGCTCGGTGCTGAAGACGATCGGGTACGACCTCACCTCCTTCGAGGAAGCTCTCGACTCGATCGGGAACGAAGAGAGCTTTGAGCGATTCGCCTCCGTCAGAGGACTGATCGCCGAAACACTCCTCCGTGCCTGCCCAGACAGGTACGCCCTTTCTTCATCGGGCGCTGCTGACGACCGCGTCAGGCGGATGGTGGAGGATTCCAGCGAAGCACTCAGGAAACTCCTCGGCCGGTAAGGAAGAGAATGTGGAAGTCCACCACCCTGGCCTCCGCTCAATCCTTGACAGCCTGCGGAGCGGGAAGTCGCTCAGCGCTGGCGAGCTGCAAGACCTGGAGCGTCAACTCGATCTGATGAAAGGGCGGGATGCTTCGCCCTGCACAGAGCCACAACGGCACCTGAGACTCGTACAGGCGGCGACTCCGGTGGTGACCGGCACACTCGATGGGGCCGCGGACAGAAAGGGGACGGATCAGTTCGCGGCCTCATTTAGTGAGCACGCCGTCGGTTTCTACAACGAGGCCCAAGGACTCCGGCTATCAAGCGTGGGCATCGGCACCTATCGAGGTGCAATGGACGATGAGACTGATGCGGCATACTTCTCCGCGGTCCGAGCTGCACTCCGTGCCGGAGTGAACGTCATCGACACCTCCTTGAACTACCGTCACCAACGGTCCGAGCGCAGCGTAGGCGCTGCACTCCGCGCCTTCGTCGCGCAGGATGGCGGCAGCCGTAACGGCGTGCTGGTATGCACAAAGGGCGGTTACCTCGTCCCTGGAGCCCTGTCGCGTGAGTTGTTGAGAGAGGGGGAGATCGCCGGCGACGCGCACTGCATGGCACCGGAATTCCTCATGGACCAGCTTGAACGCAGCCGCCGCAACCTGGGCCTGACGCGCGTCGACGTGTACTACCTGCACAACCCCGAAACACAACTGCGGTTCATCGACGCATCTACCTTCGGCGTTCGTATCCGGCGGGCCTTCGAGCGCCTTGAGCAAGCCGCGAGCGAGGGCTTGATCAGCCATTACGGCATCGCAACATGGGATGGTTTCTTCGACGGGTCTCTGTCGCTGAAATCGTTGGAAGCCACAGCCCGGCAGATCGGCGGCGAGGCTCACCGCTTCCGCTTCGTTCAACTGCCCGTGAATCTAGGGATGCTCGACGAATTGCGGTCACTGGCCGACAGCGACCGCGGGGTGCTCGATATCGCTCGTGACCTCGATATCACTGTTATGGCAAGCGCCTCGTTGCTGCAGGGCCGCAGCACAGCAGGCCTGCCCGGCTGGATCACCCACGCACTGCCTCATTTGGCCACAGACGCACAGCGTGCACTCCAGTTCGTTCGCTCCACACCGGGCGTGACCTGTGCGTTGACCGGCATGCGCGACA
Source organism: Streptomyces sp. NPDC007808 (assembly GCF_042868655.1). NCBI lineage: Bacteria > Bacillati > Actinomycetota > Actinomycetes > Kitasatosporales > Streptomycetaceae > Streptomyces > Streptomyces sp. NPDC007808. The sequence goes on along the minus strand of NZ_JBIAEQ010000001.1, from coordinate 1,424,730 downwards.
CCCGCCATGTGGCCGACAACACGGCACTGGCGTTGTCTCCGCCATTGAGCCCCAAACAGTACCGTGCCGCATTCCATCAGTGAGCCTTTGGTGTGCTTCCCGAAGAGGGGTATCGCCGAGGTGAGCCCAGAAGTCGCCAATAGTTGATCTTGGAAGTTTCAGCGGTTCCGGCGGGCGGCGAGGTCGCGTTCGGCGACGTGTCGGGCGACGGCGTCGACGCCGGGGCGGGCGTACCGCTCCAGGGAGCGGACGGATGCGTGGCGGGAGCGGGCCAGCAGCATCGGGGTAGAGGTGCCGTCCTCCGCGTCGTGTGTCAGGGCACTGTGACGTAGCCGGTGAAGCGTCCAGCCGTCCAGGTCCTCGATGTCGTCGGGTGAGGCGAGGGGGTTGGCCAGCAGCCGGGTGTTCTCCTCGAAGATCTCCTCAGCGCGGCGGTAGGAGAGCCGGGCGCGGCCGGTCTCCGGGCACACGTCGAGCGTCGGTGTTCCGGCCGGGGCCTTGCGGTCGGTGAGGAACAGCGGGCCGCGGGTACGGCGGGCGATGAGTCGGGGCAGCAGCTGGGCGGTGCCGGACTGCCAGTGAATCCACTCGGTCGCCCCGCCCTTGGCGGTGATCTTCCCGCGCTTGTCCTGCGGGTGGAGGTCTTCCACGTTGAGGCACAGCACCTCGTCGGCCCGGGCGGCGGACTCGTAGAGCATCTTCCACTGCGTCTTCTCCCGGAGGGCGACGTCCAGGCGCCACAGAGCGGTGTGATCTGGTTCTCCGCGAGAGCCTTGGTGCGGTCCGGCGGTGCCGGCCGCCGCTCGATGCCGATCGTCGGGTCTCCGTCGATCCAGCCCTGGCGTTGCCACCAGCCGATCGCCTTGCGTGCGATGGACAGTTCCCGGTTGACGGTGTCGGCGTCCATCTCGTCCGCCCGCGCTGCCGCCAGCTCCGCCAGGACCTCCGGCAGCGCCGGATCGTCGATCGCGGCGACGGGGAGGACGGGCGGCTTCGCGCCCCGGCGGGCCAGACCGGTCGGCGCCGGTTCCCCGGCAAGCATCCACCCCCACGTCGTCAGCGAGATCCGGTAGATCCGGGCGGAGGACTTCGCGATGCCCGCGCCAGTGAGGTACCGCTCGACCGCCGCGGTGTACGACGACGGCGGGGCGGACAGGGGCACGACCCGAGCGTGCGGCAACCAAAGTGCGCCCCCGCTCCCGCGTTCGGTCGCCGGTTCGATCGTCACGCCGCCCCCACCCTTCCGGCACTGCCGCAGTAAATGCGTACACCTCGCCCCGGCGGCCGGAATGGCCCGTCGCAGGTCGTGATGATCACGGTAGGGGCTCTGCCGCAGTAAATCCGGCATCTAGCGGCACCACCCTGGCGGGCCGTGAGCGGTCGGTAGTTCGATAGACCGACAGGGAAGCGGGATGGCCGCTACCGCCAACCGCTGTACCACCGGCCCTCACGCCGGCCAGGCCCCGAGCATCACGTAGCGCTACATGTCCGTTCGCCGTAGCTATACGAGAACAGGGCCTGGACCGGCGCCGAAGCTGCGCTCGGCCTGACCGTCTTCCAGCTCGGCGAGCTGCCGGTGTGGTGGGCAGCTCCAGCCGCGGTCGTCGCGGCGGCGGCGAAGTCGTGGGTGGCCGGGCGGCTCGGCCGGAAGGGCACGGCCTCCACACTGCCGGCGAACCTGGACCCCGCATCGCACAGAGGCGTGTGAGTGGCCCGTGAATCTACTCATCTACCTCGGCGGTGGGGCGGGCGCCCTGCTGGCGCTCGGGGCGCTGGCCCGTGGGGCGTGGCGCATCAACCGGCGCATCGTGGGGATAGCCGCAGCCGTGGCGGAACTGGTCCCGAACGGGGGCGGCTCGATTAAGGACACGGTGCCCCGCACGGAACAGAAGGTCGACGACACCGCACAGGAGCTGCGTGTGCTGACGGAGCGGTTCGACGCTCACGTCGCCGACAGCGCACAACGGCCCTGACGAGATTGCCGACGCTGACAAAGGGGCGCGGCCGTCCCGCGCGAGGCTGCTGGACGGGCCACGAGACCTGTCCTCACTCCTCTCACGCGCGGAGCGATCTCCCGGGCCGAGTGTCCAGGGGGCCGAGCGCCCTCGTGTGCGGGTGCGGTCTCCATCCCCCGGCCGTCACCGCGCGCGGGCGGCCCGCGCCTCGCGCTCGTCGGCGATCCGGTCCAGTTCGCGCATCGCGTCGACCGTTGGCCGTGCCGCGTTCCGTCATCAGCCGCGGCTCGCACGCTCCAGCGCAGGCTGTGGCTCCAGCCGCACGAAGCCGCCGCGGCTGACCTCCTGCCCGATCAAAGTGCTTGAGAGGGTGGACGGATACTTGCGCAGGGCCTGGTCGGTGAGATCCCACAGCCAGTCGCGTGTCTCCACGAGGGCGTACCCGGTGCGCCGCAGGAAAGGCCTCCATCCGTGCTTCCAGCGGCCAAGCGCGTCAAGGAGGGACTGGTCCTCTTCCACACAGCGATGACGGCAGTCGTCACCGGAACAGTCGGTCCCGCCGACGACACGGTTGCCGGATACCTCGCTATCTGCGGACGGCAGCGCGTCGGCGTCCGAATGGCACTCATGGACTTTGCTTCGGAGGCGAGAAAGGTCCTGGACGGCGACTCCAGCCAAGAGCCATCAACCGAACCGCCCCTAGCACTGGACTGCACCGAAGAACTGTCCTGGCTCCTCGACGGCATGGCTGAAGCACTTGGACTTCAACGGTCCCAGTGGGATAGGTAGTGGGCGAGCGTCGAGAAACCCCAGCCTCCCGCCTGGCCGCAGCGCGGCGGCCGAAGCGGGGAACACCTCGCGTGGATCGGCGAAGTCGATGGCGCCGAAAATGCTGTACATCACGTCGTACCTGCCGGGCATCGCGTTCAGGTGAGACACCACGTCGGAGTGCACGATGTGCAGGCGGTGCGAGATACCCGTACAGGTCGCTCGCCATTGCGTACTGCGCGGGTGAGGCGTCGACCGCGGTGACCCCGGTCGGCTGGTGTTGAACCTCAGGTGCGCGGCGTGCCGGGCAGCTCGGGCGCCGAGGTCGCCTACGCAGCGGCCGGCCAAGTCGCCCAGGACCTCCGCGCCGGGCCCGGCGTCCTGTCCCCAGGCCCAGTAGAAGCCGTCTGGGACAGCCCAGTCACTGGCGGCGCCAGCGCGGCCATAGTGATGCCAGAGGTCTGAGCTACTGGTGGTCACCCGCCCCATCCTGGCGGCCGCGCCCCGCTGGCGGGTGACTTCGACGAATTGTCACCCGCTCGCTCGCCAAGGGCCCCAGCCATCTGGCCAGAGTCCCCAGGGGGAAGAGCCGGATGGGCTCGTTCGACGTGCCGCGCCGATCGACCGCCTGCCCGCGCACGCCCCAGGGAGCGTTGGGCAGGTGACCGGCCCATACGTCCAGGGAGTCTGCAGGTGATCGAACAAGACTGGCCCCCGGGGCTGGGCGTCGCCTGTGATGAAGGACGAAGAGGTTGTACGCAGCTCGATGGCCGTGGCCGCGTCGAGCTGTTGATCGGCCGGGCTGACGCAGCGGCGCAGCGCAGGTTCATCGAGGTCATTCAGGAGCTCGGTTACCGACTACTCCCCATCGGCAATGCCGGACGCATTGGCATCCTGCTGCGTTGCGAACGCGATGACGCGCCCCACGCCCGCCGCCGGGCCGAGCGCACCATCGCACGATTACGTGCCGGCGGCCTCCACTGCAGGCCCTCAGTGAGGCTCCGCCCCCTCTACCCCCTCCGCCACCCCCGGTCGGCGTGCCGGGCCCGGCCGGCCGGTACCCTCAGGCGCCCGACGTGCCTTCTCCTCCGCCCGCCGTCGCACCATAGATCCCGCCCCGGCCAGCGATGCCGCCACCGCCTCCTCCTCACCTGCAGGCTTCCTCATCAGATGATTGAGAGCCCATCACGGCCGGCTTTGACCGTCATCCAGCGGAAGTCTCCGCCACTGCCTCAGGAGGCGGCAGTCCCTTAACGCGGGCTTGCTGGGCGGCCAGGTCTGTGGTCATGCTGCGGTGCGTCTCACGCAGTTCCTGCTCCGATTCCGGCACTGGATCCCCCTCCATCTCCAGCCAGCTACTGTCCCGCTCATCTAGTGATCATGTACGGCGCGGAATCCGAGTATTGCTCTGACGGGTCTGAGCGGCCTGATCCGGCGTGAGGCTGGCGCGAACCTGTCTCCCAAGAGGGCTGTTCGTTCAGGCAGTTCGATGCCGTGACGACCTCAACAGGCTTGAGCGCGGCTTTCTTCACGCGGCCCGGGGGCCATCAAATGGGCCCGGGTGTACGTGGTCGTGCCGTCCCCGGGAGTGTCTCGTGGCAGGTGGCACAATCCCTGCGGCGCGGGGGCACCGGGTTTGACCGCGGGGGCGGCGCGTGCGCCAGCCGTCAGGCGTCGAAGCGACGGCGGGCGGCCTCGATGTGACCGATGTACTGCTGGGTCCAGCCGCACATTCCGTCGACCGTTGCGCGCAGGGCTTGACCCGGCTCGGTGAGGGTGTATTCGACCCGCGGTGGGACGGTGGGGTGCACGGTGCGCTCGACCAGGCCGTTGCGCTCCAGCATGCGCAGGTTCTGGGTGAGCATCTTGTGGCTGATGCCCTCGATCTCGTTCCGCAGCTCGCTGAAGCGCAGGGTGCGATCACCGAGACCCTCGACGATGAGGAACGCCCACTTGTTGGCGACGTCGGCGAAGATCTCCCGCGCCAAGGAGCCAGCACGCGCCAGGTCTGCATCCTCGGGCGAGCCTGTGAACTGCTTGGTCACCATGAGGTTCTCCAGTCACCGAAAAGTGCGTTCTTCCACGTCAGCGTCCACTCTCCTACAGTTTCTGAGTAACCACAAGAGAGTGCGCGGACGCGCCCCCACAGGCGCTCAGGACGAGGAGACAGGCAGCATGGCCATCACCTTTATGAACCCCAGCGGATTGCCCAAGATCGACGTCTACCGGCAGGTGTCGATCGCATCCGGGTCGAGGCTAGTCTTCATCGCCGGGCAGGTCGCCTGGGACGCCGAGGGAGTCACGATCGGCGAAGGTGACCTCGCCGCCCAGGTCGAGCAGAGCTATCTCAACGTCGGCACCGCCCTGGCCGAGGTCGGTGGCTCCTTCGAAGACGTGGCGAAGCTGACCTTCTACGTCGTCGACTGGACCCCGGACAAGATGCCCCTGCTCCTGGAAGGGGTCTCCCGGGCAGCCGCGAAGCTGGGGATCACCCCGGCCCCGCCGGCCACGCTGATAGGCGTTGCGGCACTGGACGTCCCCGACCATCTGGTCGAGATCGAAGCCACCGCAGTCCTCGACTGAACATGTGTTCTTTGCCGCTGGGCGCGAAATGGCCAACTACGGCGCTCAGCGGCCAACCAGCGCGCTCAGTGACAGTTACTGACCCACGCTCCTACTGATCTTTTCGTAAGTTCGGTGGGTGTGGTGGCCGTGTGGGTGGGAGGCTGTCGGGGTGCCATATCAACCTTCTCCTTCGGTTGCCGGCTCCTCCCTTCCTCCTTTGTCGCGGCCTCAGTTGGCGGAGGCGCGTCGCGTTCGGGCAGTCGAGTTGTTTGAGGGCGGTGTCTCGAATGCGGAGATCGCGAGGGCGGTGGGGGTGTGTGCCGAGAGTGTGCGGCGTTGGCGGCGGGTGTGGGAGCAAGAGGGTGCTTCGGGCCTGCGGCGACGGGCAGCCACCGGACGCCCACCCAAGCTGGACGACACCCAGGTCGAGATGGTCCGGGCCGCGTTGGAGCAGGGCGCCCAGGCTCATGGTTTCGAGGCCGACCTGTGGACCCTGGAACGAGTCGGCGCGGTCGTCACACGGCCAACGAGGGTGGTGTGGTCGAGGGCGTCGGTGTGGCGGATGCTGACCGGCCGGCTCGGATGGAGCCTGCAACGGCCCGAGCGGCGGGCGGTCGAGCGGGACGAGTCGGAAATCGCCCGCTGGATCGCGCACGAGTGGCCGCGCATCAAGAAGGGGCCGTGAACACACGTGCCTGGATCGTCTTCCTCGACGAATCAGGCGTCTCCCTGCTCCCTCAGTTCTGCCGCCCCTATTCGTCCCGAGGGCGGACTCCGCTCCTGCGGCACCGCCTGAACTGGAAGCGCGCGTCGATGGCCGGAGCCTTGGGCTACCACTCCACCGACCTCGATCGCGGGGCCCGCCTGTGCTTCCACCTCAAGCCCGGCAGCTACGACACTGCCGGGCTCATCGAGGTCCTGGAGCAGGTGAAGGTGTTCTACCTCGGCGAGCGAGTGGTCCTCGTCTGGGACGGCCTGTCCGCCCACTGAAGCCGGGCGATGCGGGCCTGGGTCGCCGAACAGGACTGGCTCACCCTGGAACGATTACCCGCCTACGCTCCCGAGCTGAACCCGGTGGAACTGCTGTGGTCCTCGCTCAAGAAGAGTGAACTCGCCAACCTCGCCAGCGACCACCTCGCCGATGTCGCCGACGCCACCGAGCAAGGCATCCACCGCATCAACGCCAACCACCGACTGCCATGGTCATTCCTCGCCCATACCGGCCTGATCATCCACCCACCGAACCCACCGAACTTACGAAAAGATCAGTAGTACTCCAGTTGGAAATCGTTGCCTGAGCTGGTCGGCTTCGTTGTTCCGAGCATGGTGGAGATGGACGTAGCCGCCTTGCGGGCTGAGAACTTGGAGTCGGTGTTCGCGCGGGTTGCAGGCCGCTTCTCGCGGGTGGATCTGCGGTGGCGGATGGGGGACTACGTGCGTGGTCTGCTGGCTCCGGTGGAACGGAAGAACGGCTGGCAGCTCGCCGAGTACGCAGGTCACCGCGGACCGGCTGGCTTCCAGCATCTGCTGAACGGTGCGTCGTGGGAACGCTGACGCGGTCCGGGACGACGTGCGGCAGTACGTCGCCGAGCGTCTCGGCACTGCTGACGGTGTCCTGATCATCGACGACACCGGCTCCCTCAAGAAGGGCGTCACGTCTGCCGGCGTGCAGCGGCAGTACTTCGGCACAGCCGGCCGCACGGAGAACTGCCAGATCGGAGTCTTCGCTGCCTACGCATCCTCCAGCGGCGGGGCTCTGGTGGACCGGGAGCTGTATCTGCCGAAGTCCTGGACCAGCGATGCGGACCGATGCCGTGCGGCGAAGATCCCTGACAGTCGTGGGTTCGCAACCAAGGGTGAACTGGCCCGCAGGATGATCCTGCGGGCCCTGGCCTCTCCCCTCCCGATCGCCTGGGTGACGGGCGACTGCGCCTACGGACTGGAATGGCGCATGCGCCGCACCCTGGAAGAGGCCGGGATCGGCTATGTCCTGGCGGTGCCGAAGTCACAGCAACTACCTGCTCCCTTCGGCCGTATCGACCAGGCCATCGCCGACGCCCCCGACGAGGCGTGGGAACGCCGCTCCTGCGGCGACGGCGCCAAAGGCCCGCGCGTCTACCACTGGGCCGCCGCCCGGCTGCCGGCGGTCGGTGTCCCGACCGACCGTGGCAAGCCGGGCTCGAGAATCCACCTCATCACCGACCGATACGGCGTGCCGCTGTCGCTGGGCATCTCCGGTGCCAACCTGCACGACAGCCTCGGCCTCAAGCCGCTCCTGCGCGGGATCCCGCCCATCCGCTCCCCCCGCGGCCCGCGCCGCCGCACCCGGCCAAGCTCCATGCCGACAAGGGCTACGACTACGACCACCTGCGGAAATGGCTTCGTGAGCGTCGAATCCGCCACCGCATCGCCCGCAAGGGCATCGAGTCGTCCACGCGGCTCGGCCGACACCGTTGGTCGTCGAGAGAACGGTCTCCTGGCTCGCCGGCTGCCGCCGCCTGCACCGCCGCTACGAGCGCAAGGCCGAGCCACAACAGACCCCCGCGTCCGCTCCGCAAACACACCGCCTTTCACACAAACGACGAACCCGCCTCCGTAACGGCCGGATCACTGAGACTGCCGCAGCCCCCTGACATGTGCCAGCGTCGTCCTCTGAACCATTCAAAGGGGAACATGAACAACGAACCGCAAAGACGGGTACGCCTGCGACTGGCACGAAAGCGACCAGCCCCGACTCGTGTCCGGGAGCGATTACGGGCCGAACTACCGGAGCAGCACGCGACTGCGCAGCCCCAAGCCTCACGGCTGCGACGGGCCGGACAGCGCATACGGGAAACCCAGTGGGCACACCTCATCACCGTGACCGGCACCGCCCTCGCCGCAATCGCCGCAATCGGAGGCCTCTGGGCACAAGCCGTCGCCACCTACTGGAGCCAGCAAACAGCGAAGGACCAACTGGCACAGTCCCGCGAGGACGGCAACCGAGAACTGCGCGCCCAGGCAAGCCGTGTCACCTTCTGGATTGCAGCAACCGAAGACGGACCCCGGCCACATATCGCGAACCGATCCCAGGACGCCGTCACCGCCGTGTACATCTGGCACGAGGGCATGGTCCTCGCCCTGCCGGATCTGGCCCCCTGCACAGAGATCGTCTACATGCCAGAGTCCGACCGTTCCAAGGACGGCATCCTGGTCAAACCGCCAGAGATCCTCACCAACTGGTCGCTCTACACCGACACGTCAATCGTCGGCTTCACCGACCGAGCCGGCCAACACTGGCGAAGAAAAACAACTGCCCTCAATCAGACAAGCACCTTCGACCCCTACACCACCCACCAACTCCAGGCCGTACCAGCCACCTCACTCCATACGAAATCCGCCCAGCAATGCAGCAGCAACCCCACCTGAAGGGACCCGACGCCGCGACTGGTCCTTGCACATCACCCGCCCAGGACCGACTGACCGGCGACGAAGCCGGGCCTTCGAAACAGCGTCGAGCGCTAGCCGGGGCCCGCAACCACACCCTTCAACGGCAACAGGACGGAGAAATTACGCGGCTGCGGAGCGGGCTCCGGCGCCCAAGCCGGGCCGACTACACCCATAGATGACAGCCGGGCCGGGCATCAGCGCTCCGGGCCTTTGCCCTCACAAGTCGTGGTATTCAGCGCTGCGCGGTGCCCATCTGCTCGGGTATGGTCTGCCGGCGCTCACGGCAGCCGTACTGCTCGGGCACGGCCTGCCGGGGCGGGCCGGTGCGGTACTTCCACGCGATCGCCTCGATCACCAGGTTCGCGCTGCCTCCGGGTCGAACGCCGCGAGGGCCTCGGCGAGCATGTCGATGGCGTCGGCCGCGTCCTTGACCGCGCCCGTGCTCCACGTGCTCGGGGTCACCGCGTCGGCCACGGCTTCCGCGTGCTGCTCTACTCTGGCCCCGGACTTGCTCAGCTCCACGTCCCGCCCAACGATCGCACCGTCCGGCCGGATGTCCGGCGCCACAGCGAAGGGCCCGCGAGGTGTGAGCGCGGACCCCCGTATCGTCCCGGCCTGAACGAAGGTGCGTGTCTGGTCAGCACAGGATGTGGCGCCGGTTCCTCGCCAGCAGCGGGTCCAGGGGACGGCGGCACACCTCGCACCTCAACCCGCCTGCCGGCACCGGCGGCAGCGGCGCGGGCACTGGAGCCCGGGCCGCCCGCTCGCGGGACTCGCGGACGGCCCGGGCGTACCGGGCCTCGCTGTCCAACCGTCGCTTCGCTTCGTCCCGTGCCTCCTGCTGCGACTCGCGCAGCCGCTTCTGCAGCTCCTCCGGCAGCACCGCGCCGGAGGAGCCCAGACCCAGTGTGCCGAGCGGCATCGTCACCCGCTCCAGCTCGTCCAACGCGCACGGCGGGTGATGCAGCCCGAACACCGACAGATCCGGCGCCTGCCACCACTGGTGCACGCGCGCATGTGCCCGACCCACCGACGTCGCAGCCTCCCGCTTGGAGACGGAGTAGAACCACACCGGCAGGCCCTCGTCGAGCACGATATGCGGAAAATGCACGCGCGGCCGCCAGAACCAGACGTCGACCACGCCCTGGCGCGCATAGTCCCGGTGACGAGCCCGCCACGCGTCGTCCGTCATGAGCTTGCGCTGTGCCTCCAGCGCCACCTTCGTGCCGTCCACGAGCAGCACCTCAACGTCGGCCCGCCGGTCGCGGTCCTCCGTCCACTGCTCCAGGCGCACCCGGTCGACCCCCGGCCGGGACCACGCCCAAGCCGCCAAGGTGTGCTTGGTCGTTATATGCCAGACCGTCTCGGGGCTGTGCCCGCCGGTCGGGGCCTGCCCGGGTGGGTGCGCGAAGTGCCGACGGACCTTTCCGCCCAGCCGTCCCCGCGTCACCAGCGGCACCCGAGTGCCCGCCGGAGCCTCGAAGCCGTGGAAGCAGTAGAAGCACACCAGCTGGCCCGTCCCGCCGTACCCGAGTCGCTTCCAGTGCTCCGGCGCTCGCTCGGCGACGTGCACCTCCCGACGGGTCTCCAGGTCAAAGCCCACCACCAGTAAGTCGTCCTGCACGGCACCTCTCCCTTTCACCACGGCGTCACTCAGGTTGGTGCCTGCGCCAAAGGCCCCGCAAACTCCTCGCCGAGCGGATCGCCGCTGGGACCGAAGCTGAACGGGACGGCGGGGCCGTACCCCGAGAGGGTGCGGCCATCGACACTTCCAGGCTCCGGAACTCTGTAGGTCTGTGACTCACGGACTTCTGGAGCGGGGGAGCTGGCATCTCTGGCACCAATACCGCGACTGTGCCCGAGACTCTGGAGGCCGCCGGCAGGGGTCCAGCCCGCCGCGGTCCTGGCAGTGTTCGTCTCCGGAAACCCTCGTCCGCAGCCCCTGAGCGGGGATGGTTGTTGGGCGACGCCGGTCTGGTTATAGGGCGCGTGCTCGGGCATGGCGTCTGCGAGAGTCGAGAGGCATATCCCGTGGCGTCGGGGACTGCCGCGTCACGGTGACGGAGCCGAAGGGGAGGTACGTCATGGCGGAGCCTGAATCGGTCCTTCAGAACCTGGGACCGGCCACGTGGTCGGCGGAGGATGGCACGGCATATGAGGTCGCATTGGAGGGGATCAACCACGTCGTGGGCGCCTATTCCGGGTTGATCGCCGAGGCGGAGAGTGCGGCCGACACGGCGCGAGTAGAGACTTTGACCGCCGAGCGGCGCGGGTGGGCAGCCCGGCGCGGGAGCCTGACTCCGGCCGACCGGGCGGAGGTTGACGCGGTCACCGCCGAGTGCGCCCGGGTGCTTGCCGAGCTGCTGGGCACCGCGTGACCGAGGTCGACCGCACCTTGCACGTTCTCTTCGCAGCGGACAACGACCGGATCTTCCGTGAGCAGATCGTGCCCGACGTGTTGGTCGGAACGCCTCAGGAGCAGCCGCTGGCCATCATCGTGTCGGGGCAGACGGGTGCCGGGAAGACCTCGATCACCACTCTGGCCACGCAGGCGCTCGCGGGCCGGGGCGCGGCCGTCAACATCAACCTGGACACGTACAAGCCGTACCACCCGAAGTTCGACGAGCTGATGCGCTCGCACGTCAGACGTGGCCTGGGCCGGCGGAGTCGTCGCCGGGCCAGGGCCACGTGGTTGTCGGGTGAGGCGAAGGCCCAAGTCAGGCGCCTCGACGCCTGCTTCGACTGCGTGTCTCTTCCTGCTGGCTCGGCGTTTGAGACGTGACTGATGGCGGCCAACGGCCAGAATGTTAGCCCACGCTGATCCCGTGCCCGCTACGCTCCGCGTCATGGGAACGCCCTGGGCTTCGATCATCAGCGGGACGACGGCTGTCTTCAGCGCGATCGCCACGGGCGGAGCGTGGCTGGCCGCGCGCAGGGCCAACGCCACCGCCGATGCTGTTGCACGCATCGAGCGCAAACGCTGGCACGCCGACCTGACGCCGCAGTTCCGGGTCACCATTGAACCGCCGTTCGCTGACGATCTCCGCCGCTTGGTGGTGCATCTCGCCGGTCCACTCCCTCTGGGCCGTCTCGATGAGATCCGCGTCGAGATTGCTCAGAGCAACGACCGCGACAACAACGCCCGATTGGTCGGCGATCGGAGAGTGGATCCCGAGCAGCTGGCCGCGCAGCTCTGGGGGCCATATAAGTTCCTGCGCTCAGCGAACGGGATGGACCATGCAGGGAAGACGGCCGCCCCGTTCGCCCTGGTCGTGGGCAAGGGCCAGACGTTCACCCTGACGCGCACGGACCCGCCGCCCTGGTGGCGCGCCAGCATCGCGGAGGAACAGTGGCGGGACAGGTGGCGGGGCCAACCCGTGCGCCTCATCCTCACCTGCCGCCGGGACGGCCTTGAGCCTTGGGTGGTCCCGTGCGAGGTGGAGGTACCCGTGCAGCCGCAGGTGTGGGAGCCAGCCCCTCTCGGATGGCGTTCTACTCCCCGCCATGCATGACCGAAGCGCCGCAAGCCCGGAGACACGCCCTGCGTGCGACCGTTCAGCCGTCCGCTGCCTTCTGCGGCAGGGCGCGAACGACGAGGCGCCTAAGAGCTCCTAACGGAATGCGGTTGGGGCGTGTCTTCCGGCTGGATGGCTCGGTTGGTTGGGTGTGAGGAAGCGTGATCCCCAACCGTGGCTCATCGACGATGAGTTGTGGGCGCGGATCCAGCCGTTGCTGCCTGTGCGGCAGCGCCGGCATCGGCACCCGGGCCGCAAGGTGCTGTGCGGCATCCTCTTCGTCCTCTACACGGGCATCCGGTGGGAGTGGCTGCCGGCCGAGCTGGGCTTCGGCTCAGGCATGACCTGCTGGCGCAGGCTTCGGGACTGGAACAACGCCGGTGTCTGGCAGCGCCGGCACGAGGTGCTGCTGGCCGAGCTGCGGGCGGCAGACCGGCTGGACATGTCGAGGGCGGTGATCGACAGCTCCCACATCCGGGCGCTCAAGGGCGGCCCAAAACCGGTCGGAGCCCGGTCGACCGGGGACGGCCAGGCTCCAAGCACCACGTGATCTGCGATGCCACCGGCATCCCCCTCGCGGTGGCGCTGACCGGCGGCAACCGCAATGACATCACCCAGCTCATGCCGCTTCTGACGGCGATCCCGCCGATCCGGGGCAAGCGGGGGCGGCCGAGGCAGCGGCCCCGGGAGATCTACGCAGACCGCGGCTATGACCACGACTGCTACCGCCGCCAGGTCTGGGCGAAGGGCATCAAGCCCGTGATCGCCCGCCGCGGCACCGACCACGGATCCGGCCTGGGGATCGATGGGTGGTCGAGCAGACGATCGCGCTGCTGCACTGGTTCGGCCGCCTGCGGATCCGCTGGGAGATCCGCGACGACATCCACGAGGCGTTCCTCAAGCTTGCCTGTTCGCTGATCTGCTGGCGCCGCCTTCGAGCCGCATTCCGTTAGGAGCTCTAAAAGCGAAACGAGGCACGCCGGTGATGGTGTGCGGCAGACAGTTCGACCGCTCCGTGTGTGTGGCTACCTGAGTTCAACGGAGTAGCTGCCGCCGTCGAAGGTCCAGCCGTCGGTGCCTTCGCCGATGTCCTGCACGATGACGTCGTCGATGAAGTGGTCCTCGAAGTCGTCGTCGGTGAGCTGGCCGGCCATCCAGAGTCCCTCGATGGCGCTCCAGTCGCCCGATCGGCCGTCGATCCGCAGAGGGGCGGCGGCGCGTGTTCCGCGCTGGCGCCGGTCGCGGCCGGTGGTGACCCAGCCGCTGATCTCGAAGTCGCCGTCCTTGAAACGGGCGGGGATCGGCTCGGCCGGGACGAGGGCGACGTTCTCGTAGGCGGTGTGAATGAGGTCGCGGTAGCTGCGGCGGACGTTGTACCCGGGGTCGGACAGCCAGTTGAGCAGCGTTTTGACGGTCACGTCGAGGCCAGCCTCTTCCAAGGCCTGGTAGCCGCGGTGGGTTCCAGTGAGCTGGCTGAGCTGGGCGTGCCAGTGCTTGGCGTTGTACGAGGACAGTCGGTGGCGGGGGGTGACCTGGGTGCGCAGGAGGTCGTTGAGGGCGGCGCCGAGGGATTCTCCGTGGCCGGTGGGTCCGGCCATCAGTCGTCACCCTCGGGGATGAAGTCGCCGGGCTGGACGAACTTGGCTTTGACCTCGCCGAAGCCTGTCCCGATCCGGTACGTGGCGGGCGGGGTGTTGTCGGGGGTCCAGAAGACGGCCGCGTCGACGTTGCGCAGGGCGATGAGTGTGTGGCCTTCCTGGACCGCCTTGAAGGCCGTGATCCAGTGGCGGACGGAGGCCTCGGCGACCATGCTCATGCGCCAGTCAGGCCGCCAGAACGGGGACTTCTGTTCCGGCCGTTTGGGCCACAGCAGGCGCAGCGCGATCGACAGCCGGGTCTTGTACGCCTTGTACCGCTCGCCGCCGGCCTGGACGAGCTCGATACGTGCCTGTCGAGCGGCGGCGTAGAAGGGCTTGAACAGGGACTCGTTGGCCTTGCCGGTCCAGGAGTCGTGGATGGTCGGCATCGCGGCGAGGTGGCCGTCGCGCACGAGCCTCTCCAACTGCTTGATGTGCGGGGTGGTGACCCATACGCGACCGTGCTCGTCCGGCCGCTCGATGATCCGGCCCAGCGGGTGCGGCATGTCGGTGCGGGGCCAGGCCGGGATGTCGATGAGGTAGATCCCGGCGCTGGCCTTGTCGAACGCGGCAAGGGGTCCCGTGTGCAGCAGCTTGTTCGGGGCCAGGGGGACGGCGGAACATGCGGACGGGTAGCTGCCGTTGCGGTCGATCAGGCACAGCGCGCCCGACCCGAAGGAGGGGGGGACATCGAGCTTGTCCCGGCGGACACGCCTGCCGTTGTCCCGGATGTAGGGCACCCGGGAGCTGGTGACATCGGGGTGGACCCAGCGTGGTTCGCCGTCCATGTGCTCACTGATCAGCGGCCACGGACCGCTCTCCCGGTCCTCGATACGGATGACCTTGATCGGGTGCATCTTCGAGCGGCCGACCGCGTCCTTGAGGAGCTTCAGCGCGGGGAACGGCGCGTTGTCCGGCTCGTCTTCCTCATCCCCCGGCTGTAGTTCCTGCTCTCGTTCGTTATCACCCTCGTTGTCCGGGACGCGCGCGTCGTCCGCTGCGGGCTGGACGGCAGCAGGCTTCCCGGGCGTGCTGGCGGACACGGCGGTGTTGTAGGCGTTCAGTGCGGCGGCGAGGCGGCGCCCCTCGGCGGTCTCCGGCAACGACGGCGGTGCGGCAGCCATCTGGGCTAGGGACGGCCTGAGTTCGGCGAGGGCCTTCTGGTTGCCGCCTGCCAGCGCGGTGCGCAGCGCGGCCAGTACATGCGTGGCAGCGGCTGGCAGCCCCTGCTGGGCGCCGGAGGTGTAGGGAAGCGCGGCTTCGGCCAGCTCCCGCTCTACAGCGGTGCCGATGCTTGGGGCGGGCCTGTCACCGCTCGCGCCGACCACGGGTGGGACTCCGGCGTCGAGGAAGCGGGCGTGCATCAGATCGGGGCTTAGGTATGCCGAGCCGATCACGCCGAAGTCCCGCTCCACGATGGTGACCTGCACCTTGGCAGGGTCGTTGGTCGGGGCGAGCGTCAGCGTGACGTCGGCGTCCAGGAGACCGAGGAGCGTGGGGTCGGCGCTGTCCACGACGGCGAGGACCGGTACGTGCAGGGTGCGCGCGAGGGTGGCGAGGACCTGGGAGGCGTCCGGAAGCCGGTCGCCGGACAGCGGAAGGCGGGCGTTGTGGGCGGCCTGGAGCCGGTCGACGACCACGAGGGCCAGATCCTGGACGTGCGGTGCGGTCTCCGCGATGGCTTCGGCAGTCAGGTCGCTGCCGTCGTCGATGAGGAGCACGGAGGCCTGCTGGCGGAGTCGCTCGGCGACCTGCTGCTCGTGCTCGGTGAGGCGGCCCTGCTTCAGGCGCGGGTAGTCGCCGCCGGTCTCGGCGGCGAGGATCCGGCGGAAGATGTCGGCCCGGTTCGGTCCCGACGCCGCGTACAGAACCTTCCGGCCGTCGACGAGCGCCGTCTTCCTCGCGGCAGCCAGCCCCAGCAGGCTTCCACCGCCGGCCGGCAGCGCCGCGACGAGCGTCAGCCTCCCCGGCTGCAGGCCACCCGCCGCGGCGTCCAGGCCGGGCAGTCCGAACGTGGGGCCGCTGGCGGGGCCGGAGGCGAGCACGGAACCGATGGTGTCGCCCAGCGTGGCGAGCCTGCGTGGCGCGCTGCCGCGCCCCTGAGTGCCTGGCCTGTTCACCGAACCTCCTGCGGGTGCCGCGCCCATCGCCGCGGCCGGATCGGACGCGTGGGCAGCAGAGTTGGTGTCGACTGGCAGCAGCACCGCGACCGGTGTGCGGCTGCGGCGCAGCACCTGCGGTTGGCCGTGCGCGGCCCGCGAGATCAGGTCGCCGAAGTCCTTCTGCGCCGCGCTGAGTACATGGGAGGGGAATGCGTCGGCCTGCCGTGCTGCCGGGAACCGGTCCAGCGGTGCCAGCAGGGCGCGATCGTCTCGCTTGTGGATCAGGGTCGTGACCCCGTCCTCCTCGGCGGCCTTCACCAGGGCATAGAGCTCTTTGCGGGCTTCGGTTGCGTTCATCGCAGTCTCGGAGGGCTGCTCCTGACCCTGGCTCACTCATCCTCCAAACGTGCTCAACTCTCCCTCTATTGTAGCAAGTCCACTAACTAAATGGACGTGATTCATACATTTTCCTGGATGTATTCACTCACTAGTGGATGTCTTCAGTGTGAGTTTGGCCAAGTGGGCATACCGCTGAGCAGCTTGCAGACGCGCGACGAGACGAGGGCCGGGCACCGGCCCGGCCCTCGCTCACTGCGTCCGCAGACGCGGTACCCCTCACCGCGATGGTCGGGCTCAGCCGCCCCATGCCGGCTCCTGCTCTTCGGGCGCCTCCATGTATGCGAGGTGTCCGACAGCGGAGTAGGCCTTGCCCATCCTGCCGGCGAGCCCGCCCGCAAGATCCGGCGCTCCGTGGGAGGACTCGGTGAACTGCCGGACCACGTCCTCGAGGGAACCGCCCCGAAGGTCGGTCTGCAGGCGCCCCTTGGCGCGCATCTCCTGCACGGAGCCCTCAACGAGGTTGAGGGCGTTCCTCATCTCCGCGGCGGCGCGGGTAAGGTAGCTGTAGATACCACAGGCCTCCCCCGGATACTGGAGCCCCTGGCGGTGCAGGGCGTTGATCAGGTCGACCAGGGATCGCGCCGCGCGGACCGAGTTCCTTCGACTTCCTGAGAACGAACCATGACCACCGGCCTGGACACCGGCACGTAGAGCCACTGGACACCGGGACGTACGAGGTAGGAGCCGCTCTGTGGCGGCTCGTCCGTGCGGTTCCGAACCTGCTGTGGATGCTGTCCGCGGGGTGGCTGCTCGCTTCCTGGCGGGCAGGAAAGACCTCCGGCGAGGCTCCGGAGGGGGCCTCCGAGGAGCCCCCAGCAGTACCCGATGTAGAGGCCGTCCGGACCCTCCTGCTGAACCGAATGGGGAGCGGCTCCGGGGTACACCTCCGCGCCGTCCTCGCCCACCTCCAGGAGGACGGCCAGTGGGAGGGCCGAACGGTCACCGAGTTGCGCGCGCATCTGGAACGCCTCGGGATGCCTGTCGACCGCGGCGTGAAGGTGGCCGGCGTGCCGACGTGGGGAGGGTGCGCAGGAGGGATCTCGAAGCCCCTTCCCCGGTGGAGGCGCGGGAGTCGTCTACCGAGCCATCTACCGCTGCGTGACCTGCGCTTCTACCGGCTCGTTTACCTTGATCTACCGACCGTCTACCCGCGCATCTACCACCGAGGAGGTGCTCGTTATGGACCAGCAGAAGGCGATCGAAGAGGCCGCGCGTGAGGTGCTCGCGCATGGTGGGCCGGACTGCCGCACCGACCCTCACATCGCCACCGAGGCGATGGGTCGCGCGCTTGACGCCGGCGCTACGCACGACTGCATCGCCGCCGAGATGCGCCGCCAGCGCGGCGCCTGACTAAGCCCGAGGTGGGCCGCTCCCAACCGCCAAGAAGATCGCGGCCCGCCCCGGTTCCTACGAGACGACCTACCAGGCCAGCAAGGGCGGCCACTTCCCGAGCCGACCAAGCCCGTGCCTGGCGCGCCGAACGGCGAGCAGGACGCCTGAGCCGCACTGGGAGAACGTCAGCACCAGGCCCTGCTGGCCGCCCTCGTCCGGCGGGGCCGACGCATGTCACAACACGGACACAACCCCTCCACGCATAGCGCACAGGACTGGATGATGCCGATCACGCACAAACGCCCTGGGGGGCCTCATGAGTTACACCACGCCACCGCCCATGCCCGACTTCCCGCCGCCGCCCCCGTCGACGCCGAAGCGGCCCCGTAACTGGGTCATCATCGGCTCAACCGCCGCAGTCGTCACCGCCATTGTCGTCACAGGGGCGACCGTCGCGAGCAGCGACGACGGCACCAGCAGTGAGGCCGCACCGAGACCGACGGTCACCGTCACCCACACCGTCGAGATGACCGACCAAGAGATCATCGACAAGGCCATGGAGGTCCTCGAATCAGCCGAGGCGGACGTCGATGCGGGCGTCGAGCCGGACGTGTCGATCCCGGAGATCGAGACAACCGAGGAGGAACCGGCCGGGCCACTCACCTCGATCGATCAGGGCACGTATCTCGTTGGCGAGGACGTGAAGGCTGGGTCGTACAAGACTTCAGGGCCGACAACGAGCATGTGCTACTGGTCCCGGAACAAGGACGACTCGGGCGAGCTGGGGGCGATCATCGCGAACGACATCTTGCAGGGTCCCGGGCGGGTGACTCTGAACAAGGGGGAGATCTTCGAGACGAACGGGTGCGAGACGTGGGAGCTGGCGAAGTGATGATTTCTGTCCGACGGCACGCCTGCGGGGGGAACGTCATGCGCCGCACCAGCGTTGCCCTGCTCACGGTCTTCTGCCTCGCGCTAGCCGGCTGCTCGTCCAGTGGGGAGCCGGAGGCGAAGACCGTCACCGTCACGGCCACCCCGACACCCACAGCGTCGCCCTCGCTCAGCCAAGCCGAGAGCAAGCGTCAGTGCAGTCTCGCTGTCGCCAAAGCTGCACCGGACTGGGAGGACTGGAGCTACTCTCCCGGTGATTGGCAGAACGACCCGCGGACGCCGGAGGTATGCCTTGGGCTGGCGGATGAGGTGAATCCGCCTGCGGGGAATCGGGCTTACGGGGATGCGTTTAGGGATGGTCTGGAGATGGCTGACGACCCACGCGCTGATCAGTAACCAACGGCGCGTTGCGCCGGTTGGTCAGATGTGGACATGCGACTTGGGATCGAGGGCGGCCCGGCCGACGGCGGCGAAGTGACGGTTCAGCCCGGCGAGCACAGCTGCCCGCCCGGACAGATGGAGATCAGCGGCAACGGTACGTGCTGCGGATGTTCGGCACGGACCCGCACCCGGGCGCGCACTGGCAGTACTGCTGGCTCCGGCCGCAGCCACTACGGAAGTAGTTGCAATCCGGGCGATCATGCCTCACCATGGGCCGCAGATCTGGCACGCCCGGAAACACACAGACAGCACAGAGCCCCCGGCCAACATCCCTGGCCGGAGGCTCCGTCTTGAACCGACCGCCCCTACAGGCTGTCCAGGATCTTCGTCCGGCGGTCCCGGTACTCCTCATCCGTGATCGCCCCAGCCGCTCGCAGCTGGTCCAGGGTGGCCAGGCGAGACGCAATGAGCCTTTTCCAACCTCCTGTGCGGGCTGGGTAGTTGGCCTGACAAACGGATGAAGCCCCTGGTAGATGGGTTTTCGACCAAGAGAACCGTCTCCACCAGAGGCTTCGAATGCTTGTCTACCCGTCCGGCGTCGACGTGTCCAGCTCTACCCTGCGCTTCCTCGCTGCCCGCCTGAGGAAACACCGTCATGCTCTCGGAACTCGATGGCGGCGCCTGAGCGCGGGCCGACAAGCCCTGCTCACTCTCACCCACCTGCGCAACGGCCAGCCCTACGCCCAGCTCGCGGCCGGTTTCGGGATCGGCACCACCACCGCCTACCGATACGTCACCGAGGCCGTCGAACTCCTGGCCGCACTCGCCCCCACGCTCGCCGAAGCAGTACGGGCTGCATCGATGAAGGCATACCTGATCCTGGACGGAATGCTGCTGCCGATCGACCGGATCGCCGCCGACCGGCCCTTCTACTCGGGCAAACACAAGAAACACGGCATGAACGTGCAGGTCATATCCGACCCGAAGGGCCGTCTCCTGTGGGCTTCACCAGCCCTGGCCGGCGCCGTCCATGACATTCGGGCCGCACGCGAGCACGGCATCATCGACGCCCTCGCCCAGGCCGGCATCACCTGCTGGGCAGACAAGGGCTACCAGGGCGCGGGCGGCACGGTCCGCCTCCCGTACCGCGGCCGGTGGGACCGTCTTTCCACCGGCCAGCAGGCTGTCAATCGGTCCCATGCGAAGGTGCGGGCACTGGTCGAACAGGCCATCGCCACCCTCAAGTCCTGGCCACTCCTGCGCAAGCTCCGCTGCTCGACAACCCGAATCACGAGCCTCGTCCAGGCTGTCCTCACCCTCCATCTGGCCAGCTCAGACTAAGGATGGAGAAAAGGCTCACTGTGCCCTGTAGGTCACGCGGCCCCCGACTCGCGTCGGTCTCCGTCCTGGAGACGAGACGGCCCGTACCGGTGCCGTGAACATCGGGACGGGCCTTGATCCGAAACACCTTCCGATCAAGGAGTCCAGATCATGAGCAGCACCGTACCTAGCAGTTGACGCCCGCGCAGGCGGACGACCGCGCCTGCCTCGTCTGCGGTAGCGAGGCAGCGGTCATGCGGCCGGTGGGCGACCGCGCCGGCGTTCAGCTGTTCGCGTGCGTCCCATGCATCGACCGCGCCAGGACACCCCACGACTCACGGCGGCCGACGGCCGTCGGTACTGTCCATTCGGACTCGTGACCTGCTGCCGGTGGCATCGGTGTCCGACGGGGCCGAGCCGGGCGTGTGACGCGTCAGGGCCCATCCGCCGGACGCGGGTGAGCCCTGTCATACGTGCAGGCCAGGGAGGGGAATGCGATGGGCACACGCGAGGACATTGCGCGGGCAGCGAGCATTCTTGCATCTCACGTTGGCGAGGTGCGCTGCCCGGCCGACCGGGTACAGCTCAGGCGAGGGCATCGAGACGGTGTGACAGGAACCCCGCCATCGCGCGGACCCCGATCCCGATCGCGTGCTCGTCGGCAGCGAAGTCTGGGGAGTGGGGGACCCCGTTGATGCCCGCTTCCGGGTTGGCGACGCCGAGGTAGAACATCGCTCCGGACACCTGGTGCAGGAAGTATGCGAAGTCGTCGCCGTTGAACGGATACGCGGCATGCAGCACCGTGACCGCGTCCTCGCCCAGGGCGCCTCGCAGGTACGTGGCTGCCGTCGCGCTGAGGTCCGGCGAGGACACCATGGCGGGAAACGGCTGCTCGGTGAACTGCACCCGCGCACCGGGGATCGCATCCACCCAGCGCCGCACCTCCTCACGAATCTCGGCGTACCGGCTCTCAGGCCAGGCCCGCAGATAGGCGTGCACTCGCGCGCCATCATCGCCCGAGCTCGAATAAGACAGGGCGTAGACAAAGCGCGCCAGCGGGCCGTCCGGGGTTCGCATGTCGTCCATAAGCTGCTGGAGTTGTCCGGGCGTAGACGGACGCCCGACGGTCGACAATTTGTCGATCATGGCGACGAGTCGCTTGGCGTCGTCGGCGGCGTCCGCCCCCGACAGCTCGATCCGGAAGCGGTCTTGCCCCGGCTGACCCGGCCCGATCGCGAGCGTGCCGACCGGAAGAGGGCCGCAGTGCAACGCGTAAATCTCCTGCGGCGCGGTCCGCTCCAGGACCCCGTCCTCGATCATCGCCCGGGCGCCCTCGCAGGTCTCCTCGGCCGGCTGGAAGACGAAGACGACCCGGCCGTTCAGCTGCTTCCGCAGCCGTGCGAGGACCAAGGCGATACCCACCCCGATCGCCGTGTGCAGGTCGTGGCCGCACAGGTGGGCCGCCCCCGGGACCTGCGAGGCGAAGGCACAGTCGGACAGTTCGTCGTCGTCGACCGCGTCCATGTCGGCCCGGTAGGCGACGGTCGGGCCCTCACCCGCACCGTCGAGCACCGCCACCACACCATGGCCGCCCACGCCGGTTACGACGGCCAGACCCGCGGCGCGAAGCCGCTCGGCGACCAGTGCTGATGTGCGCCGCTCCTCACCGGCAAGATCGGGATGCCGGTGGATATCGCGGCGCATCCCGATCAGCTCATCGTCGATCTCGGCCGCAATCTTGTCGATCATCGCGTGGTCCAGCGCGGAAGACATGCGCCGGAGGCTACACGAGCCGATCTCCAACCCGGCCTTGAAGTTGAAAAAGGCTCAATGTCCCCACCAGCAGGGGCAGGAGCAGCCTGAGGCATCGCCACAGCCGCAGTACTCGGGGCCCTGTCGGCGAGACGCGCGCGGAGCGCATCCGCCAGGATCCTGCCCTGATCCTTCGGAACCTGTTTGATCTCTGCCTTGTTGTTCGACGCGAACACGATGAGCGTCCCCATTAGCATGCCGCCCGACCACTGCACGGAGCTGATCCGGCTGTACGGGAAGTCCTCCACCTGCTGCGACATGATGCCGTGCTTGAGGAAAACCAGCCGCTGATTCGTCATGGCCACCAGGCCGTTGCCCTTGCCGTAGACGCCGGTGGCGAGCATCTCCACCGTCTCGCCCTCCCACAGAACCTCGGGGAGCTGCTGAATCTCCCGCTTGGCCCCGAACGCGCTGCTGAGCTTCGCTGCTGCAGCGTCGATATCCGGCCGCACGTTGGGTGGAGGGCGCGCAGTGACACGGCACGACGAAACCCGAGGGCCCGAACCACTGGCTGAAGCGGCAGATCCTCGACCGGGCCCGGCTGCACCTGCGCCGTGACGGGACGCTCGTCGAAACCGCGGCTCCCGGCCGCTACGTCGTATCGGCCGCGCGAGCCGTTCTTGGTCCTCGATCTGCGGCAAAGGAGTGGGCCATGGTGGGCGACTTTCAAGGCGTTGATGTGCCGCCGCCCGCCCTCGGCTGAGGCGCGTGGCCGGATGGCGGCGACCAGGCGCGGGCCGTCCGCGTCGCCAGTGAGGATGATCCGGGTTTCCTCGAACTCGAACAGCAGGCCGATGCTGGGCGGGTTGGTGACGACGTCCCACACGGGATCAGGATGCCGCGCCGGGTATCCCGTCGGCAGTGTCAGGGAGCGGTACTGATGCCGCGTACTGGCGCCCGCCTCGGCCGACAGGGACGGCTTCATCACCGTCGAGTTCTGACGACCATGCGGTCGTGGAGTTCGTCGGCATCATCGCCGCCTCCGTGGCGGCCGCCGCGTCACTGAGGCCAATGAAGGAACGTCCACGCCGTACAGCGTGCCGATCGCGCTGGCCCTGCTCAGGCTGCCGGCGGGCGGGCTGACCGCGGTGCTGGGGTTGGTCCTCTTCCGCGGGGAGTTCATCGTTCACCAAGTTCGTCGACAACCAGGCGCAGAGCGTCCTGAGCTCGGTGGGCGGGCCGAACAACACGGTCGGCAAACCGGTCCGGGACCCCCAGGTGCCGGCCGCGTGACGACGTGGCGTGGGAGGGGATCGGTCACGCGAGCGGGCCGGCGGCCGCCACCAAGGCGGTGAGTACGCGGCGGGTCTTGTTCTCGGGGTGCTCGGAGAGGGGCACCCCGCGTTCCCGCACCGCCTCCTGGAGTTTCCGCTGCTTGCGCTCGGCCCGTGCCGTGAACGTCTCCCGGTCGTCCTCGTCCTTGGGTTTCACCCGGATCGAAACCTCTAGGAACTCCATGCCCGTCACCGACCACACCTCCAGATCGGCCTTCAGATCGTCGAGCGGGACGTCCTCGAACTTCGTCGACAGGACCGGCCCCAGCGCGACCAACCCGTCGAGTCGGACGGAGGGCGCACAAGCATGCAGGAACTGGCTTTGTACCGCATCCGTCGCCGCGGCGGCATCGGCTCCCCGCTCCACCGCGTCGCCCAGCGTTCCAGGAGGGCAGTCGCGTACCAGAGAGGCCGCCAGCACGCGGCCGTTCCTCGACCAGTCCTCCTCGATCCGGTAGGTGAAGGGTCCCGCTTCGAAGGACTCGGAGAACCGACCGACCAGCTGCTCTTGGTCGCACGGACGAAGCTTGACCGTCAGATCCTCCGATGCGCCGCCCAGTCTGAAGCGCACGATCACGCCGTTGTCCAACAACGGGACCCGCCCCTCGGCGGCCCCTTGCCGGTCTTCGGCGAACCAGATCCGGCGCGAGGTCGGTGCACCCCGCGAACTCCCGAGAGCCGACAGCGCACCGGGCACATCGCCCTCGACGTTGACCTTGATCTCGACCGGAACTAGGTCCATGACATCGCTCCTGCACGGGTTTCAGGGGAGCGCGACCCTCACATTCTCAGCATATCTCCGCCCCTGCGCAGGCGCGGTGTCTGCCTCGGGCCGTGAAGGCCAGCACCCGTCGCGCCAGGTGGTCGCTCTGGAGAAACCCGCCCTCACCCTGATGCGCACACCGCCCGACGGGAGCGGACATATCCACGGACCCGGAGTTCCGCTGCGTCGAGGACGAGCCGTGACGCCGGAGACGCCGGATTTCAGTGTGAGTGCTCACCTGCTGCCAGCTCCCCTTCCTCGAGGGACAACTCCCGCCTCGTGACGAGCCGTAGATCGCTTCCGACCGACCCGTCGCGGACGAAGCCCGCCGTGACCTGGTCGCCCTCTCGCAAGTGTCGTCCGGGCCGTCGGGCCTTGCGGCGATCGCGAGGGCCGACCCTTTCCGCAGCACTTCGTCGGTGGCACGCGAGGCACCGGGAACCTGCCGCATCGCAACGACGTGCTCGAAGTCCGGGGGCATGGTGACGAGGTGCGCGAGCAGCCGCTCGTCACCCTTGCCGACAGCCAGGTAGGTCAGGTCCGTGGGGCGGACGGCATGGTGGTCGAACCGCCGGAAGTGAACGACGTGCCGCACCTCGACCGTCACCGGGTCCAGGAGCTCCGTTCCGCCGCGTTCGAAGTCGCCGCAGAACAGGGGCCCGGTGAACGACGTGCCTGCGGGTTGCCCGTCTGTGCCGACGAGGTCGCTCAGAACTAAGCGTTCAGGTCTCAGCGTGTAGAGGGCTGTCCCGGTCGTCCGCCGGTCGTCGGCGTACACCTGCTGCGCGTCGCCCGCATCGTTGGTGAAGGCGGCCTCGATTCGAGCAGGATATGGAAGCCGTGAGGGCGCATGAACATGGGCAGGTGGGAGGAGCATGCCGTCTCCTCCCCCACCACCAGCATTTCCGTGGGTGGCTTTGGGATCAGCGGCCGCCAAGTTTCTCACCTCCGTTCGAAGCCCCCACCATTGGTCCGCCTGGAAGGCCGCACACAGCATCACAGGGTGCAAGAGCAGCTCGGCCAGACGTCACCGCATGTGTGGGGCGGCCGACTACCCGCGTGATCATGCTCCGGACGGAAAGGGAATGTCACAGGGGTCTGGTCACAGTCGGACGTGCAGCCCATGGGGCGGAATCGCACGCCGTCAGGCCAGCCGGATGCGTAGGAAACGCTCCGTACCGTAACCAGGGCTCAAGACGTCTCCCCTGAGGGGCCCGAGTCAAAGTTCTGGCATCGCGCCGGGAATTCCTGTCCGGACACTAGAAGGCCTGGCGGCAGCGGAAAGGATTTCGACGACCTCACCAGAGTCGAGCACCGAATTCCGAGTGCGGCCGGACAGCTTCGGCCGGCTGCAGGTGTCGCGGACGGGAGCGTACTGGCTGGCCAGCCCACTCCATCGCCCGATCGGAAGGGCCGAGAACCTCGACGGGGTGCCCGAAAGGATCACACCGCCCCAATTCGTACGGCAGGTCGGCCGACCATGCGCAGCTGACGGCCGGTCTGGAAGCGAGCCGGGGGCGCGAATTAACCGTTGGAAGTGTTATGTGAAAGCGCAAATTTGAGTCCGCTTCACACCAGGGAAACGCAATGTGGCGTCGATCCCGGAACGTGCAATGATGGAACACGTGAGGCAGCTCACGCCATGACGCTGCGATGGATGAAAAGGTTACCGGCCCGGCGGACCGTGCTCGGCCGCACCGGGCGCATGCCCCTATTCCCACGCGGGCGGACCGCGTGCGAGGTTGGACGCCCTCGCAGCGAGGAACAGACTTCCCCTGGTCCAAGGAGTACCGCGATGACCAGCGAATTCCGACACCCCTGCATTACCCCTCCGTATCTGCTCGAAAGATTGCTGAAAAGCGATGACGGCGAGATCCGTCAGGCCGCGCTGAACACCATGCTCACCACTGCCCACCTGCGGGGCGAGCGAGCGGTCCGAGCAGCCTTCCCCGGTGCCGCCACTCCCGGCAACGCTCGTAGAACGATTCACGACTGCCGGAGCACCACGTCTCTGCCCTTCGCGGTTCTGGCCCGGTCCGAGGACGGACCGGAGTCGACCGACGCCTCCGTCAACCAGGCATTCGACATGCTCGGCAAGACGCGGGAATTCTTCCAGCGGGTGTTCGCCCGGAACTCGATCGACAGTCACGGGATGCGCCTGGACGGATACGTCCACTACGGCTTCGAGTACGGCAATGCCTTCTGGGACGGGCGCCACATGGTGTTCGGCGACGGGGACGGTCGCGTCTTCTCCGACCTCACGAACTCGATTTCCGTGGCGGCCCATGAATGGGGGCACGGGGTGACCGAGCACACCACGGGGCTCGAGTATCACAACCAGTCCGGAGCCCTGAACGAGTCCATGTCGGACGTGTTCGGGGCGATGGTCGAGCAGTGGACACTTAGTCAGACGGCCGAGCAGGCGGACTGGCTGATCGGCCGTGAGGTTTTCACGCCTCAGATCGAGGCCGACGCGCTGCGGTCGATGAAGGCTCCCGGGCATGCGTGGAACACCGAGAAGTACGGCAAGGACCCCCAGCCGGACCACATGTCCAAGTACGTCAACATGCCGGACACCTACGAGGGAGACTGGGGTGCCGTGCACTACAACTCCGGCATTCCGAACAAGGCGTTCTACCTGACGGCGGCCACCATCGGCGGATACTCGTGGGAGGCACCCGGACTCATCTGGTACGAGGCTCTCAAAGCATCCAACAGCGAGACGCGGTTCCAGGAGTTCGCCGACACCACGTACCGCAAGGCCGGAGAGCTGTACGACTCCGGCAGCGCCGAACAGATGGCCGTGCTGGGGGCGTGGCAGGAGGTCGGCATCTCGATCACCGGGGTCACGGTGGGGCGCGCCAGGGCGCGCTATCGCACAGCCGGCCAGAACGGGGACGCGACCGCGACAGTCAGGGCGCTGACGGCCCAGGTGCAGGAGCTGAGCCGGGACGTGGCCGCGCTCAAGGGACGTGTGACGGCCGGTGGTTGACGTCGAGGTGCCCGGCGGCCGACGCCGGGTACCTCTGCGGAACAGCGGAAGCGGCGGACGGCTGAGAGGTGCCATGAGGGTCACTTTGGCAACGCGCGGCGGGCTGGCGGCGCCGGTCCTCGCCGGCCTCCCGCCGGACGTGGTGGACACCCACGCCCTACCCGAGAGTGCTGCGGCTGAGTTGTCCCGGCTGGTGGCAGCGGCCGTTGCGACAACTGCGGCGGCTGCGGGGACCCCGGCGCCCCGCAGCCGCGCACCGGATGCCCTGAGCTACTCGATCACGGTCGAGGAGGGCAGCCACTCGTCCGTTCTCGTCCAGTCGGACACGGACATGTCCCCGGAGTTCGCGGCGTTGCTGCGGTGGCTCAAGGAGCATGTCGCGCGGGAGTGAGAGAGGAATCGAGGCAGGCCGCCGTCCGCCACGGACGGCGGCCTGCCGACGCAGCTGTCCGGCTGAGCTGTCGCAGCACCGCGATGGCGCCGGCGTCGGCGCCCTGGACACGTGTCACTCCCAGGTGACCTGGCCGTGAACTCGCCTGCGGCGGGAAGAGCAGGGCTCCCTCCGCCATGTGCGTGACGCTCCGCCGTGTGCGTGACGACTTCGATATCTGTGGCGCCCTACCCATCAAGACGACGGTGCCCGTCCACCTGCATGCCCATGACCGGAGCGTTGGGGATCCCAGCCCGGGACGGCGCCAAGAGGATGTCGCCTATCTGCGCGGGAGGCATCGTTCCCTGCGTGCCGCCCTGAGGATCGACAGCGATGCTCCAGGAGATCGAGGCGATGGCGGCCGCGTTGCGTAAGGCCGCGATGACGTGGACCTGGTCCGGGGCGGCGGTGCTGGTGGCGGCGGTCGTTCCTGGACGGGCTATCCCGATCGGCGCGCGCCAGTCCCGATCGGCGCGCGCCAGTTGAGGGGCCGTCGCCCGACGAACAACCCGGCGACTACCGCGTTATGCGGACGTGGCGGGGTCGTTGAACTGTGCGACTCCGTACGCCGAGCCCGGGGATGTCACAGCTGGTACTCCAGGGCCCATGGCATGTCGGGCACCAGGGCATCGGCCCCTTCGACGCTGGCCAGCCGGTCGTCGGTCATGTCCCGCTTGTCGATCAACTGTGTACCGACCGTTCCCCTTGCCGCGCGAGCGCGCGGGCCCGATGCCGACGGTGCGGACGTTCAGAGGCCCGCGAGTGTCAGGGCGGTCGCGGTGACAGAACGGGCGATCGTGGCCGCGAACTGCGTACTGTGGTCCTGGTCAAGAAGGGTGTCACCGGGGGTGTGGTACTGCCGGGTACCGGTGCCGGGCAGGCCGTCGGGGGTGGCGAACAGGTCCTCCGAGACGGCGACGGCCGCCCACCCCCGCTCATGGAAGCTGGCGTGGTCGCTGCGGCCCACCGCCGGGTCGGTGAGGCCCGTGAGCTGTTGGACCGTCACTTCGGCATCGATGGCCGGGAGGGTACGTGCGACGAGACCTCCGAGCGCGTCGGACGCGGCCACCACGGGACCAGGCACCGAGGAACCGGTGTGGATCTCGACGGTGGGCATGTTGCCCTGCTGAAGGCCCGCGATCATGTCCATCTGGAAGACGCCGGCGATACGGTCCCCTGCCGCCGCCGCGGCCCGTGCGTAGAACTTGCTGCC
The DNA here is from genome assembly GCF_042868655.1 of Streptomyces sp. NPDC007808. NCBI lineage: Bacteria > Bacillati > Actinomycetota > Actinomycetes > Kitasatosporales > Streptomycetaceae > Streptomyces > Streptomyces sp. NPDC007808. Next base: position 1,395,952 of record NZ_JBIAEQ010000001.1, on the reverse strand, counting down.
GACCAGGCCCTGCTCTTCGGCGTTGAACAGCACGAAACGCACCGTGCGGACCGGCGCCCGGCCGTCCGCGAGCAGCGCGCTGAGGCATTCGGCCGCTGCCATGACCCCGGCGGTGCCGCTTCCGTCATCATCGGCGCCGGGTGCTGGGTCCACGGCCGGATCATAGGGTCGTGGCTCACCACTCTCGTCGACGAAGTCACCGCCGGACGCAGTAGAGTCCAGATGCGCGGTGATGAGGACGGCCGAATCGGCCCCGGCGACACCGTGTTCGGCCTCCACGTTGAACAATTGCCGCCCGCGCCACCGGAAGGGGTGCAGCCGGACCGTTAGTCCCAGGTCCGACAGACGTCGTGCGAGTGCCTCGACGACACGAGGGTTGTCCTCCGCAGACGCGTCCCGGCTGCGGACCCGCAGCGGCTCGCCCTCGACCAGCGGTGCGGCACCGGAGATACGCGCCACATGATCACGCAGCACATCGGGGGTCACCGTCGACTGCACCGCGGCGATGGTCCATGCGGAGGGGCGGCCGTCTCCGGCTGACTCGGCGGTCGAGGCGGGGGAGCCCGGACCCGCCGCCGAGCGGAACGTGACCCCTCCCGCCGATGTCTCACCGGGGCGGGTGAGGAGCGCGGGGTCCGGCAGCAGCCGTTCGATGTGTCCAGGCTTCGCACCCGGCAGGTGTATGTCCTCGATCGGGATGCCGGCGGGCACGGCGAGATAGACGCCGCCCGGCGCGGGCCCCAGCGGGACGGGTGGCGGGGCCGCAGATCCCGACAGTTCCTCGGCAACGAATCCAAAGGCCAAGGTGGCGCGCAGCGCCGCTTACGTCGCCGTGCGGCCTGCGGCCGTGGCGCTGGTTGGGGCCGCGGCAGACGGAAACGCGCGGTCGTCGCGGACCAGGAAGGCCGCTGTTTCCGCCACGGGCCCCCGCAAGTCGACCGCGAATCCGGCCTGTTCGAGGACCTCGGCGCCGCGAGCGCTCAGCATGGCAAGCACGAGCCGCTCTGAAGGCACGTGCAGCGGCACGACTTCGGTCTCGTCGGCGATCACCGCCAGGTCGGGCAGTCCGCGGCCCTCCGGCAGCTCGATGCGTGCCCAGAGAACGGGACGATTCTCCACGGCGGCTGGAGCAAAGACGGGGTGAGCCGCTGTGCGCATGCCCGCCTCCCTCGCGAACGCGCGTTCCTGGGAATCCTCACCGACAAAGACGCAGTCGTCGGCCCCCGCGGCCCCCGCCCCCTCTCGGCCCACCTCCGTCGCTGCAGCAATCGCCTCGTCGAAGAGACTCCGGTTGTTCTTGGGACCCCAGTGGACCAGGCGCGCGTCGGTGAAACGGCCGGGGAACGCTGAATGAAGGGCCACGGCAGCCCTCTCGGCAGCACCGTCATCCGTACCGGGGTTGGAAATGATGCCCTTGGGCATGTCGCGGAAGGAGTCGAGGACAGCGAGAACGCGTGGCCGCGGCAGCAACGTGAGCGTGCCGTCGGCCTCAGCGCGGGCGTCCGCCAAAGTCGCCCCGATGTCGAAGAAGAGCACGGGCATCTCAGGGCCTCCGCAAGGTGAACCGTCCCGACTTCGGGACTGGACGAGTGCCATCTGGGATGGCGGCCGCGTGAAGTGCGGCGGAGCGGCATCACGGGGCCACCGCGGCGGACGGCAGCTCACCCGGCGCCTGGGACAAGCTCCCGTCCACTCCATCCTCCGCCTGCGGGTGCGATCCCGCATCCCGGCCGGGTTTCGGCAAATTAGCTTTGACACAGCACAGTTGAAGCAGTCAATTGAAGCGAGACCAGCCCTCGCGCCGTGGGGGATCGAGTATGAAGGGCCCCTCGGGCTGCCATGATGCGGGCTTCCTCGGCTGTGACGTATCGGAGGTGACCACGATGTCGCTCCACGCAATGTACGAGACGTGCCCGCGGAGCCCGTTGAGTACCAGCGGGCGCGGGCCTTTGCCCCCCGCGGGGTCCGCTGAGCAGATGAGGTGGTTGATGCGTGAAGCATGCGGCGACGGTAGGGACCCGTGACGATCACGCCGGACCGACCGGATGGGCACCGGGGGAAAAGTCGCCGCCCAGACGCACATGACGGTCCGCTCGGACGGCACAGACGCCGCGACCGGGGGACGGGGCGCCGGCTCTGCGGGTGAGGTTCCTCGTCGAGGTCATGGGTACTCCCGCAACCATCACTGTCCAGCCTATGGAGAGCCATGACCCACGAGACCGAGACCGACAAGGGCAACCGATTCTGCAAGGCGTGCGGCACACCGGCCGGGGATGGGCCGCTGTGCGAGCACTGTGGCACAGTCCTGGACCTCCCTGACGACGCCGGACTGATCGAAGATCAGGGCGGAGCGGTTCGGCGCGATCTCGGCGATGAGCAGCGGGGGTAGGCGCGAGCGGCGACGGCAGGTCCGCTGAAGCTGAACGTGCTGTCGGCAAGTCGCTGTCCCGCGCCGCCGGCAGCAGGAGGGCCGCCGCTCCTACCGCAGCCCGCCGCTCTCCTGCGAACACTTCCCCGGAGACGAGTCGGGCCGCGCCCGTGCGACCCTCCGCCGTCTGTGCTGCACCGAGGGTTTTCGGCAGCCGTGATCGACGTCCATCACATTGGTGGGCTGGTCAGCCGATGAGGGCCTGAGGATCTGGTGAGTGGTCTGTGCGGCGACTTGACTTGGCCAAGGCGTGCCACGGCGCCATGTCCCGAACTGGCCGCAGCCGACCGACAGCCGACCATCGTGCATCCACCGCGCGGACTGCGCAGCGCGGTCGCATCTCCTACACGTGTTCCCCGAGGCTGATCAGCGCCGCCGACCGGGGGCCGTCCGGGGCCGGTCGAAGCGCATGGGTCCCTCCTGTGCGAGCGCGGCAACCAGACGCCAGCCCTTGTCGAGCAGCCTTCCGCAGGTGAGCGCCCGGCCGTGCTCGGCCGAAGGGGAGACCTGGTCGTGCAGCAGCCACTCGTCCGTGCGGAAGGGACCCAGGAACCACAGCGGTTGCTGCCTCAGCCTTACCGCCCCTGCTGCGGCCCTGACCGCCCTGCCGGACACCGCGCCGAAGCGTGCGCCGCAACGACGCCGCCGTCCGTGGTGGACGTCCGCCACCACCACGCCCCTGCCCCTCGACGGACCCACTGAACCACCCACTGAACCGCTTCCACGGCCAGACAACGGGCGTCGGGTGTGCGATGCTGCGTCGCGCGAGGCGACAGGGCCTTCGAGGCCACTGTTCTGCGTTGCTCCTGGGCGGTCGGGGCGGAGGTGTGTCTGCAGCACCGGGGCTACGGAGCCCACGCGGTGAAGCGGACAATGCGCGACTACGGGGACCTACGCCTGGGTCGCGTGCGGGATGCCGAGGTAACCACAGCCGATCACAGAAACACGCGTTGCAGTCCTTGTCTTCTCGGGGGGGACGTGTCCGATGTGCCCGCGGACGCTACCGGTGCGGGAGCGGCGCCGAGGGGGTCTCGGCTTCCATCCGGTAATGCGGTGGAGGAGTTCGGCCATGCGGAGCAGGGCGGCGGTGGCCTCGGAGCGGACCCCGACGTCGCCCTCCCGGGCGCCCTCGTCGAGACGGTGAGCGCTTCGCAGAGCACGTCGGCCCCGCTGGGCCATCTCCCCGCTGCGGCACCGTGGCAACGCGGCCGCGCGAAGCGAACTCCGCCGGCCTGACCCCCGTGGTGAAGGTGCGCGGCCGTCTTCCGTCCGAGGGCCGGCACGACCCTCGCTCCGAACGAGGACTTGGACTCCCGCTCCACCTCGAAGCGGTGGCAGGACACGAGATACCAGTGCGTAGGGCGCCGCGCCGTCCTTGAAGACAGAGCGCCCCGGCCTTCACAGCGGGACTTGTATGCCGAGTTCATGCACGACGCGGGAAGGCGGGCCGCCTTCTCAGCGTCCGATCTCAAGCCCTTGACCCGGGGCTGGCGGGTGCGCGGGTCGACGCCCTCGGCAGGAGCGCTCCTGGCGTACGGGCCGTCGGGCTCTGTGTCACGGTCGTGGGGCTGTGGCAGGAAAGCCGGGCCTCCCTGTGTGCGGGTCTCCTCGGCCGGGCGACCCACAGCTACCAACTACGCGACACAATCGACGACGCCGCCTTCTTCACCCTCTCAAGACATCCGTACACACAGACCTCTGCGGCGAAACAGGCCGCTGACCAGCACAAAACGCACCAGCCGCTTTGGAGCGCATCCCTGTGACATCGCAGTGACGCACGGGTGACACATCGACGAAGACAGTTGGCTGCAGCGGCATTGCCGAAGGAGTGATCATGCCACTGCCTCCCTTGAGTTCGCCCGGCGTCTACGTCACCGAGATTCCCAGCGGCAACAGAGCGATCACCGGTGTCTCGACCTCCGTGACCGCCTTCGTGGGCCGCGCTCTGATGGGGCCGGTGGAAGAGCCGGTCCTGATCACCTCCTATTCTCAGTTCCAGCAGGAATTCGGGGGTCTGTGGCGGGAGAGTGCGCTCGGATATGCCGTCCGGGACTTCTACCTGAACGGGGGCGGGGCGGCTCTTGTCGTCCGCCTGACCAAAGATGCGAAGCCGGCGAAGCTGCAACTCACCGACACGGTGACGCTGGCCGCGATGAGCCCGGGCGGGTGGGGCAACCGGCTGAGGGTCGACGTGACGCATCCGAGCGCCGAAGAAGCGACCGAGTTGACGGGTGCCGGGGCGGACCCCTCCCAATTCTTCCATCTGAAGATCAACGAGGTTGAGGGCACCGCTTCCACCGTCCGGGAGACCTTCCTCAACGTCACTCTCAACGACACCCCCCGCAAGATCAATTCCGTACTCGGCGCTTCGCGTCTGTTGAAGGTCGACGTCCCGGAGCCTGGGGGCGACGAACCCGGAGAGGAGAGGCCGCCCGAGGCCTCGGCGCGGCCTGAGGCGAAAACCTACGCCGCGAAGGAAGGAGCGGACGGCGAGAACCTGACGATCGCCGAATACGACGACGACACGAGGACATTCGACGCCGCCAACAGGGGGCTGTTCAGCCTGAACAAGGCCGACCTGTTCAACATCCTCTGCCTCCCCCCTTCGTCGCCGGGCGCTGACCTTCCAGACGCCCTGTGGGCGTCGGCCCTCACGCTCTGCCAGCGGAAGCGAGCGTTCCTTATCGTGGATCCTCCCGCAGCCAGGACCGCGACCGATGTCCATTCATGGGTGCGCGCCCTCGGCCTGGCGGGCGAAGCGGCGAGGAACGCCGCTCTGTATTTCCCCCGGACCAGCAGCCTCGATCCCCTGCTCGGCGGCGCAACCCGTACCTTCGTCGCCTGCGGGGCGATCGCCGGGACCATGGCGCGCACCGATTCCAGTCGCGGCGTGTGGAAGGCGCCTGCGGGCATCGACGCCGCGCTCGTCGGCGTCGGCGGCCTCGCGCAGCCCATGACGGATCGCGAAAGCGGCGCCCTGAATCCGCAGGGGATCAACTGCCTGCGCACGTTCCCGCAGATCGGGTCGGTTCTGTGGGGTGCCCGCACACTCCGAGGTGCCGACCTCTTCGCCGACGATTACAAGTACGTCTCGGTCCGACGGCTCGCGCTGTTCCTTGAGGAATCCCTTTACCGGGGCACGCAATGGGTGGTCTTCGAGCCCAACGACGAATCGTTGTGGAGTCAGATCCGCGCATCGCTGGGATCGTTCATGCAGGACCTCTTCCGGCAGGGCGCCTTCCAGGGCCGCACACCGCGCGAAGGCTATTTCGTAGCATGTGATGCGGAAACGACCACACAGTACGACATCGACCGGGGCATCGTGAATATCGTCGTGGGATTTGCTCCGCTCAAGCCGACGGAGTTCGTCGTCATTGCCATTCAGCAGAAGACAGCCGCGGCGGCGGTGTGACGCGCGGAGGGAAGTGCCATGCCCGACTTCACGGTCAACGCAAGTCGGTTCGATCCCTACAAGAACTTCAAGTTCCGTGTGAAGTGGGACGGCAGATACGTCGCCGGCGTGAGCAAGGTCGGCGCGCTCAAGAGGACCACAGAGGTCGTCAAGCACCGGCACGGGGGCGACCCGAGCAGCAGTCGTAAGTCCCCTGGGCGCACCGAGTACGAGGCGATCACCCTTGAGCGCGGTGTGACCCACGACGTGGACTTCGAGCAGTGGGCGAACAAGGTGTGGAACTGGGGCTCCGGTCTCGGCGCTGAGACCGCTCTCAGAGACTTCCGCAAGGACGTGATCATCGAGGTGTACAACGAAGCCGGGCAGGTGACTCTCGCCTACAAGGTGTATCGCTGTTGGGTCTCGGAGTTTCAGGCCCTTCCTGATCTCGATGCCAACGCCAACGCCGTGGCGATCCAGACCATCAAGCTGGAAAACGAGGGCTGGGAACGGGATTACGCCGTGACCGAACCCACAGAGCTCTCGTTCGTCGAACCGTGACGGCCCACCACCACCCGCTGGGCGGGGATCGGGTCCCGCCGTCCGGTTCGACGTGCATGCTGGGTGATTCTTTCGTTCTCCTCGCGGCCTGGGACGAAGCGGCAGAGGTCTCGCCGGCCGCGCGAGTGGCCGTACTCGTGCACCGGGCGGGGCTCACGCCGGATCTCGACACGGCCTTGGACCTCGACATCGGATCGTGTGCCGTTCTGGCGGTGCGAGCCCACGTAGCCGCCTTCGGCAGGCATGTCCGCTGCCTTGCTCGGTGCGAGGCGTGCGCGGCGGTCCTGGAGACCGAGTTCGAGTTGACCGAGCGGCTGGCCGACGCAGAGGGGGCGGCTGTCGTGCAGGGCGGGAAGACCGCGCAGGTGCAGGCCTTCACCGTGAACGCGCCGACGGCCCGTGATCTGCTAGCCGTTGCCGAAGTGCCGCCCGACGACGCGGTTGCCGCGTTGTTCGCCCGCTGTGTGCGGCACGCCGACGGGTCACCGGTGGTTTCCGGCGAACTCTCCCCGCAGCTGGTCGCCGATGTGGACGCGGCCGCCGACCACTTGGCCGGGTTCGCCGCCGCCCAGGTCTGCATGGCGTGCTCCGACTGCGGCAGCGAGGTGCGAGTCGCTCTCGATCCCGGGGCTCTGTTGTGGGACCAGGTGGACGCGGCGGCCCCCCTGTTGCTGTCACAAGTAGCGGCCCTGGCCGCCGCCTTCGGCTGGAGCGAGCGCGATGTGCTGGCCATGACGGCGGTGAGACGGACCGCGTACCTCGCGCTGGTGACGGGATGAAAGGCCCGAAGGGTGAGCCCGGGATGAACGGCTTCTTCGCGCGCATGGCGGTGCGAGCCCATGACGCCGAGCCTCGGTTGAGCCTGCATCGGCGTTCACGATTCGAGCCGCCCAGCCGGTCCGCGGACCGACCGCCTCCGTCCGTCCTAGGCGCTGAGCCTGACGAAAGGTGGGGGAGGACAGGGCCGCATACCCGTACCGGAGTGCCGTGGGCTGACGAGACGGAGGAGACGCGGGGCAACATAGGAGCGATGTCAGCCGCTGCGTCTCGGAGTCCGGAGCACGACGCCCCGAGCGACGGCGAACGCACCACGGAACAGCCAGTCGAGTGGGGCTCCTTGCCACACGACCGACCGGCCCCGCCGCCGGCACCCGGTGCCCTGGAAGCCGCGAGCGAGGCGCTTCCCCCGGCCCCTGCCCTTCGACCCACGGGAAGGTCCAGCCGCGCAGACCCGGCAGAACAGGAGCCCGCTCCGCGATACGAGCCTCAGGTTCCAGCGGAGTCACGCCCGCCGCCACCGCGTCCGACCGGACCCGACGACGCGGAACACTCTGCTTCTCGCGCTGACACGCCGGCTCCCTCCCCCTCTACGGCCAACTCCCCCACCCTCCGGGCCATCGGCAGGTCAGCCTCACAAACCCCCGTGCCGACCGGACCCGCCGTCGAACCCGAGACGGAGCCGGCGCCCGGGAACACGGACGCCGTGGCATCGGCCCCTACGGCGTCGGCGCCACCCCGCGTGCACGACGTGGCGGCCGGGCCAGGCGACGAGGCCTTTGGTACTACCGGTACCGGCATGGATCTCCTCCCCGGTCACCGGTCGGCCGCCACCCCGGCCGGGCCGGAGCAGACGACGTCTCAAGACATCCGACGCCGTCCTGCGGAGCAGTCGGCCACTCCGGCGACGAGAAGGGCGCGCCCCGCTCCACACGACCAGGTGGCCGCGCCGCGCCCGGTTACAGCTTCACCCACTCCCCCATCACCCACACCCACCACCTCGCCAGCGAGGGCGCAAGAGAACCCAACCGCAAGTGCCCCGGGCCCTACCACCGACACCGGGCAAATCCCGCAAAGAGCAGCGCAGTTGCCCGCCACGGTGGTGCCGGAGGGCACCGCAGCAGTAGCCCACTGGGCCCGGACGGCGAACCCACCGGCCGTCGTACCGGACGCTCACACCGTCCCTGACCCTGGCAACCGCCGGCCGCGCTCCCAGGACGATCTCTCCGAACGAACGCCCCACGCCGAACCTCCTCCGCCCCCACCCGTCGCCCCGGCCGCCGACACCGGTCCTGGCGACGAGGCACGGCACTCCACGGGCCGCGTGCCCGGACTCCAGGAGCTGATCAGAGATCATGTGGCACCGGCTCTGACCGCCTCGGGGGTGATCCCGCCGTCCGAGCGCCCCGAGTTCCCCGATCCCCGGGACGACACGTCCCTCGCTCCGCCCGGAGCGGGGCACGCCTTGGTGGTGCCGGGTCGGATGCGCGGCCCCAGCGCCGACGAGGTGAAGCGCTCCAGCACGTCCGACGTTCACGTGCACATCGAGAGGGTGGAAGTGGTGCGGCCCGCTCCGGAAGCCCCCGGCCGCCGCCATGACGCGGAGGGTTTCGACCTCGACGGGTACCTGGACCGGCGCAGGAAGGAGTACGGATGAGCAACTCGCTCGCCATCGCCGCGGTCACGTCCACAGTGCGCTTTGTGCTCGATCGGGCGCTTCAGGCACCGCACCCGGGCGCGGTGGGCAATACCCGGGTCACCACGCTGCGTCCCGACCGCCTGAGCGTCAGCGATCTCGTCCACCCGGCGGGGATCAACGTCTTCCTCTACCAGGTCACCCCGAACCACGCGTGGAACCTCTCCGACCTGCCCACTCGCGGCGACGACGGCTCGTATCTCCGCCGCCCCGTCTGCGCGCTGGACCTGCATTACCTCATCACCAGCTACGGCGAGGGACCGTCCCTTGACGCGCAACGCCTGCTGGGTCGGACCGTCACCGCTCTCGCTCGTACGCCCGTGCTGACGCCCGCGGTCGTCAGGGCGGCGATGGCTGCGTACGGGGATGCCGTCGAGACGACGTTCCTCAAGGAAGCGGACCTGGTGGACCAGATCGAGTCCGTGAAGGTCACCGCGGCCTCGCAGTCCTTGGAAGAACTCTCCCGCCTGTGGTCCATGTTCACCCAGACGCCATACGAGCTCTCACTGGCGTACACGGCCACCGTGGTCCTGCTGGAGGCCGAGGTGAACACCACAACCGCCCTGCCGGCGCGGCAGCGGGTCTTCGCCGTGTCCCCCGCCGGTAGGCCACGTCTGTCGTCGGCCGGACCGGCGCTCGGAGCCGGCCCCGCAGCGGCGGGCGGAGAGCTGTCCCTGCGGGGGAGCAATCTGCTGGGCCCGCTCACCAAGGTGCGCGTCGGACCAGCCCTGCTTGCGCCCCTGCCCCGTGCGACAGCCGCCGCGCTCACCGTGCGTCTCGACGACACGGTTCCTTCCGGCCTGCACAGCGTGCAGGTGGTGCATCTGTCCCGTCCCGGTCCCGACGGACGGCCTCCGACGCGTGTCGTCGCCTCCTCCGAAGCGCTTGCCGTCGCAGTCCGGCCCACCGTCGCCCGGGCCACCGCCGATGCCGACCACATCACCGTCATCGTGAACCCGCCGCTGGCGGCCGGACAGCGCGCCACGGTTCTGCTGTCCCGAACCGGCGGCGAGTCCGATGCGTACTCGTTCGTTCTACCGCCGCCGGCCCAGGGCGCACCCCCGCAGCCGTCGTTCGAAATGTCCCGCGAGGGCGTGCCGCAGGGCCAGTGGTTGGTACGCGTCCAGGTAGACGGGGTCGAGAGCATCCCCGAGCTTGTCGGCGAGGCCTACGGCGCTCCTTCGGTCACCCTCCCCCCGTCATGAAGGAGCCGACGCCTACCCAGGCATGGAAGGAGTCCAACCGCGAGTACCTCATCGCGGAACTCGCCGTGCTGCGGCTGCTGCTCCGGGCTGACGTACAGGACGCCGAGCGACGCGATACCGAGCGTGCTCTTGCGGCCGCCCGGCTCCGGCTGACCTCGCCCTGTGCCCTCGATCAGCTCACGGACGGGTTCGGGTTGTCGGCCTTCGAACGATCCGTGCTGCTGCTGACGGCCGGTGCGGAGTTCGTGGCGGCCGTTTCCGAGGAGCTCAAGGCGGTATCCGGCAGTCCGGAAATGTGCTTCGGTACGGCGCTGGCTCAGCTGCCGGAGGCACACTGGAGCGCCCTTACTCCCTCGGCACCGCTGCGCCGGTGGGGACTGGTTCAGCTGCGCGATGCCGGCTCGCCCACCCGCAGCGCCTTGGTCGTCGACGAACGGGTACTGCACCATCTGGCCGGCACCGGCGACTTGGATCCGGCGCTCGCGGCCGTGTCCCACGCCGTCGAGCCTCCACCCGAACTGCCGGGCCCGCTGCGAGGCCCGGCCGATGCCGTGGCACAAGGATGGAAAGTGCGACGTCTCGTGCTCCTGCACGGTCCCCAGCGCGCCAACCTGGACGCAATCGCCGCGGCCGCCGCAGCCTCAAGGAATCAGGGGCTGCTGGTCATCGCCGGGGAGGACATACCCGTCGGCCCGCTCGACGGAGAGCGGCTGCTGCGGCTGATGGAGCGCGAAGCCGTATTGAGCGGACAGGCCTGGGCGATCGATGTCACCGGCCTCGACGAGGTGGAAACTGGCCGGGTCACCCGTCTGCTGAGTGCACTGGACGCACCCGCGACGCTGCTGTCCGAAGACGAGCGGGCGGTGGCCCACGCGGGCGGAGTCCTCGTGCGCGTCCCCCGCCTGCCCGTGGCCGACCGCCGCGCACTGCTGAGCTCGGCCCTGCGGCGGGCGGGGGCTCCGGTGGAGGACTCCGACACCGCCGCGGGCGTGTTCGACCTGGCGGTTCCGGACGTGGAGGCCGCAGCGCGGGAAGCGGCCGGGGGAACTCCGCTGTGGCGGGCGTGCAGGGAACGCGCGCGGCCGTCTTTCACCGGGCTGGCGAAGGTCGTGGTGCCACGGGCCTCCTGGGACGACCTCGTGCTGCCGGTCGACCAGTGGGAGCAGCTGCGGGCTCTCGTCGGCTCCGTCCGTCACCGCACCAAGGTGCTCGACGACTGGGGTTTCGCGGGTCACACATCACGCGGCGTCGGCACGACCGCGCTCTTCGCGGGGCCAAGCGGCACGGGCAAGACGCTCGCGGCCGAGGTCGTGGCGGGCGAACTCGAACTGGACCTGGTCCACATCGACCTCAGCGGCGTGGTGAGCAAGTACATCGGCGAGACGGAGAAGCACCTGCGACGTGTCTTCGCCGAAGCGGAGAACTGTTCCGCCGTGCTGCTCTTCGACGAGGCAGAGGCACTCTTCGGCCGACGGACCGAGGTGCGTGACGCCCGTGACCGGTACGCGAACCTGGAGGTGGGCTACCTGCTTCAGCGACTCGAGACCTTCAGCGGCCTGGCCATCCTCACGACCAACGCCCGGGCGGCCCTGGACCCGGCATTCACTCGGCGGCTGGGCACGGTGATCGACTTCCCGTATCCGGACCGGGCCATGCGTGCCGCTCTGTGGCGGGTCGCCTTCCCCCCGCACGTCCCGGTCGACGGCCTGGACCCCACGCAGCTGGCCGGTACGGATCTCACGGGAGGTGCGATCGCCGCTGTCGCCAGGTCCGCCGCCTACCTCGCCGCCGCGCAGGGCAGCGCCGTCAGCTCCGCGCACGTGCGCACCGCGATGCGGTGGGAACTGGCCAAGGCCGGCAGATCTGCGATCACCAGGGAGGAACAGCGATGAGCCACCCCGCCCCCGAGCCGGCCCGTTCCCGGCGCAGCGCACGCCCCGACGAGATCAGGGCCGAACGGGCGGCGTCCGAGGCGTTGCACGGTTCCCCCGCCCGGGCAGGGCTGCCGGACCGCAGGCGGGAGCGCCGCAGCACGGCGGCCCCGCGAGCAGGCGGCACCCCGCTCGAACCAGGCTTCCGGCGCGCGATGGAGGCCGGGTTCGGACACGACTTCGGGCGCGTGCGTGTGCACGACGACGCGACAGCGGACCGCCAGGCGCGTGCGGAAGCAGCGTCTGCATTGACCGTGGGCGAGCACATCTACGTCCGGGAGGACCGCCGCGGGACCGGCGGCTCCGGGGACGAGCGTCTCCTCGCCCACGAGTTGGCGCACGTGGCGCAGCAGCGTGCGGCGCGCACGGTGCTCGTGCAGCATCAGGAGGACCCCGATGACGCGTCGGCGGAGGAGCCGGACGTCGACGCCCGGCCCGTGCGCATGAAGTTCGCCGTGAAGATCAACCGCACGATGGACTCGGATCAGCTCCTCGTCGAATTCATCAAGCAATACCGAGGCGTGGCCACCGATGCCCAGGCCAAAAGGCTGCGCGAGCAGCAACACTGGCAGTGGGTCGGCACGCCTCCGAAGGCGGATGCCGCTGCCGTCGCGCGGGGCATGGTGCTGGTCGCGGTACGCGACCAGTCCTTGCAGGCGACACCGGAGAAGGAGCGGACCCGTCTGACGGCAGTCCGCGAAGGGCTCGGCGAGGAGGAGCGCCGGGCGCTGGACGCGGAGGCGACCCGACTGCTCCGCGAGCGGACCCACATCGGCGGGCCCTCCTCCAAGACGCTGGACGACCGTGTGCTGGAGGAATACCGAGCAGAGCTGACGTTCGAACTGCTGCGTCAGAGGGAGGCTTTGCAGAGGATCCCCGAGGACGTCCGGGCCATCCTCTTCACAGCGGACCCCAAGGATCAGCGCAAGCCGGTCCAGTTCCGAGAGTACGGGCGCGTGCTCGCCCTGGCGGAGCGGCTCACCCGTCTCACGCCGCAGCAGCGCGAGGAGTTCCTGAAACGTTCGACTGGGCGCGCGGCAGACCTAGAGGCATTGGAGACGTCCGTCGGCCGCTTCGAGGAGGAGGTCGCCGAACGGCGGCGCATGGAGGCCGAGCAGGGCTCGCTGGAGTCTCGTCTGCACGGTCGGGAACAGCTCTACGCCCGGTACCGCCAGCTTGTCCTCTCAGACGCCCTCTCCGCCGTGAGCGGCCTGGCCCTCGGCCCGCTCGGGGCGTCGCAGAGAACACAGCAGGTGGAGGACGAGCGGAGGAAACTGGACGACGACCTCAAAGTCCAGGGCTTCGCCGGCATCGGGGAGTTCGCGGGGCTGGTGCGTTCCTACACGTCTGTTTTCCGGGCGCAGGCAGTCGCTCTGGGGCACGTACTGCTGGACAGGTTCGAGCACACGCTGTGGGAACAGGAACGCCTTCTCGCTTCGACGCAGGTCGCCACGGACATCCACCGTCGGCTGGGGCCCGCCCGTGAGGCCCTCAAGGCCGCCGATCTCATGGCACTTCATCCAGCGACACGCGACTCGGCCGCGGCGAAGAGGGCCGAGGCGGAGGACCTCGTTCGGAAGGAGGCCAAGGATCTTCCCGTTCTGGAGCAGAAGTCCTTCGACCGCAAGGCGTTCGCGGAAGGCAGCCCGCACCAAGCTCAACGTACGGCACAGGATTACATCGCGAGGCGCCGGTCGGACGTGGCCCGCGCGCATCGGCTGCTGCGGGAGAACCCCGACCGGGTCTTCTCGCTGGACGGCCTGTTGAAGCAGGCCTATGCGGCGCAGGGCGTCGAGGCCGGTTCCGTATTCGACTCGATCGTGCGCGATCACGCTCTGGATCTCCAGTTGGACGACGTCGGAACCCAGTTCCTGGTCGGGGTCGTGGCGATAGCGCTCGGTCTGCTGAGCGGTGGCACGGGCGGGGTCGCCGTCGTCGCGGCGTCCGGTGCCTTCGCCTTGAGTGCCTACCAGGCCTTCGAGGAATTCCGACGTTACGAGGAGAGCCGGTCGCTGCACGAGGCGGGACTCCTTTCGGACGATCCCTCGATCGCCTGGGCGGTCGTGGCTCTCGTCGGCGCGGGCCTCGATATGGCGGCTGTCGGCGCCGCCTTGAGATCGGTCGGGCCTGCGAAGGTCTCCTTGGGGAAGGCGGTCGCGACCTTCCACGAGACGGGGGACCTGGCTCGGCTGTCCGAACAGGCGGCACACGCCAGTCCAAAGGTGCGGGACGCGATCGAGAAGGCGGCCGCGGCCCAGAAGAAGGTGTGGGCCGCATGGGCCCGGGTCCTCAGACCCGGCGGCGCACTCTACTCGGATCCCTTCCTGATCGGCGCGTTCTGGGCGCCGACCATCGAGGCCATCTGGTTGACGCACTTGTACGGGGTGCGTCGTTTCCGGCAGTTCCTGCACACCCGCGAAGCCCGTAACCTCTTCCGCAGCGAGTTCACCGCCCTGGCTCCAGGAGCCCAGGCCGGGGTACGGCGGATGTATGACGAGGTCGCGCAGGTCGTCCAACGGGGCGAATCGCTGGGGCTGCGCCCCGACGAGATCGACCACATCATACTGTCGTGGGCCGACCGTCAGGGCACACCGGTCACGACCGTGATCCGGGAAATGGACACCTACGGGGAGCCGCTCTCCCGCGGACGGCCTGCCCGCTACCGCATCGCGTCGGGATCCGTCATGGACGAGGCGACCCGGCGCGTGCTTCCCGAGTTCGACTGGCGCATCGCGTCAACGGGCGCGATCAGAAGCATCAGGGCACACATGGACCGTCAGGGCAGCCTCGTCGTGACGATAGAGGGGACACTCCAGCCCTCCCTCGCGCGTTCGGCGCAACGGGCCCGGCCCGACCAAGTGCTCGCACCGAACTTCAACGTGCATTCGTCCGTCCTGTCGGTCCGGGAACTGGGCAGCATGGGGCTGCCCAGTCCTAAGCAGTGGCAGCTTCTGCACCTGTGGGGGCCGGGGTTCGGGGACGAAGCGGCCGCCGGCATCATGGTCGGCCCTCGCGCGGTGAACCAGCAGTGGCAGAACCGTGGCATAGAGAAGTTCATCCGGGAACTGCGCGACACGGCAAGCCGGGAGGGCGGGCAGGTACGACTCCGGGCCACCGGTGTCTCATGGCCGGACCCCACGCCGAAGACCGGATTCCGAGCGCCGGGAGGAGCCCGCTTCCTCCAGGAGGCCAAGTACGAGATCACCTTGGAACTGCCGGGCAGGCCGCCGGCCACGACGACCGTGTCCCTGCATACGGCCGAGCCGCCGGCGAGCGCATTGGCTGCCGACGGGATCGACATCGTGAATGCCGCGGGACGGCACGTCACCCACCTTCTCTGAGCGTCCCTTCGTTTCAGTCGGGCCTGCGTTCAGTCGGGCTGGCGCGCGTCCAGATCGTAAACACGGATGTGGGTGGGCTTGCCCGCCGTGAAACTCGCCGAGGAGAAGGTGGCCAGAACCCGCCCGTCGGTGTCCCAGGACGTGACGGAGACATCGTCGTCCGGTCCCAGACGGACATCGACAGCACCGGTCCAGGAATCCAGTACGGCGACGCCGTGCTCGTCCGCCGCAGCCAGTCGGCTGCCATTCGCACTCCATGCCGCGTCCCTGAAGCTGTGGCCGAAGTCCCTGGTGAACCGCGGGGCTCCGGTGTCAGCGTCGAACACGAGGATCCGCCAGAGATTCTCCAGCGGCACGATGGCCACCACGGCCACCGATTCCCCGTCCGCACTCCACATCACCTTCAGCGGGATGACGTCGTGGACGAGACGGTGTCGCACGGCCCCCGTGGCGGTGTCGAGGATCTGCGCCGATGAGAGGCTGCTGGTGGCCAGGCGCGTTCCGTCGGGGCTCCATGCCACTGATTCCACGGGGCCATCCTGAGCGATCTCGATCCGCTCGGCGCCGTTCCGCGCATCGAGCACCCGCACCGCTGAGGCCGCCATGCCGACGGCGAGAGACTGGTTGTCGGCACTCCACGCCAACGCCAGGGCTCCGTTCGCCTCGATCGACCAGCGCTGATCCCCCGTCTTGGCGTTGGACACCCGCAGCCTCCTCGGGTGGAGTTCGCCCGTCGTCGTGCACGCGGCCACCCACTGACCGTCAGGGCTCCACTCGGCGAACAGCGCTGCGGCGCCGTCGACGACGCTGCAGCGGAGTTCGCCGGTTTCCGCGTCCGACACGGAGGCGCCGGTCATCGGTGCCAGAAGGCTCGACGACGACGTGAGCACCCATTCACCGTCCGGCGAGAACGCGGCGGAGTCGCCGGTGCCCGCGAGCCGGCAGCGGACCGACCCGTCGAGGACGTCCCTGACCACGGCGCCGGTACTGGCTGCGGTGAACGCCAGCCATCTCCCGTTCGGGCTCGCGGACACGACGCCCCGGTGCGACCGGTCGAAGGGAATCAGGCACAGTTCCTGCACGGTGCTGAGGCCGTGGACGCGTGCGGTCCGATCCGTCCCACCGGTTGCCAGGTGCTGTCCGTCGGGGCTGAACCCAAGGGTGTGCACCGCCTTGGTGTGCTCGATGAGGCAGCGTTCCTCACCGTTCTCGGGATCGAAGAGGAGCGCTCCGCTGTCGGCGGCCGTGGCGACCCATCTGCCGTCCTTGCTCCAGCCCACCGCCCGGACCACGCCGTCGTGAGTCTTGCTGAAGCGTTCGGCGCCGGAACGGACGTTGAACACGTGTGAGGTCCTGTCGGCGGAGGCGGTGGCGGCCCACTTGCCGTCAGGGCTGATCGCCACATCGTTCACCGGCCCCTCGTGCTCCAGCCGGGAGAGCAACTGCCCCGAACCAGCGTCGAAGACCCGGGCCACGTCGTCGTCGGCCGCCGTCGCCACGCGAGCGCTGTCACGGGACCACTCCAGCGCGTTGACGGCACCGTTGTGGGAGAGAACGGAACTGACGGTGCCCGTCTGCACGTTGACCAGCCGGACCTTGGTGTCGTCGCCGCCCGCTGCGATCGCCGAACCGTCCGGGCTGACGGCCACGGCCTGCACCGGACCGTCGTGCAGAACTCGGAAGCGCTCGTCACCCGTCTCGACCTCGAACACACGCGTCGTCTCGTCCTTGCACCCGCTGACGACGAACGACCCCTCACGACTGATCGCGACGGCGTTCACCGCCGCCGTGTGCGGGAAACGACGCAGGACGGCACCCGTCGACGCGTCGAGGACGTGAACCGCATTGTCCCCGCCGGCCGAGACCACGCGGTTCCCGTCGCCACTGACCGCGACGGCGCCGACCACGCCGTCGTGCGGGGCGGACCAGACGGGCCTCCCCGACGCGGCATCGAGCACCGCCGCGTCGCGGCCTCCGGCTGCAGCGAGCCAATGGCCGTCCGGTCCCCAGGCCACTGCGGTGACCGGACCGTCGAACTGGTGGGAACTGATAAAGGTGGCCAGCCATCTCATGACATGGTCCTTCCGGTCAGTCGGGCTGGACCGCATCCAGGTCGTAGACGCGGATACTGTCCGGTTTGTTGCCGAGGCCCGCGTACAACGGCGAGCAGAGCGTCGCCAGGACCCGGCAGTCGGCATTCCATTTCGTCGATATGACGCCGTCGCCTTGTCCCAGATGGCAGTCGACGACGCCGGTCAGGGGATCCAGTACAGTGACTCCGTGGCCGTAGCCCGCCGTCACCGCCAGCCGACGGCTGTTCCCACCCCAATCGATTTGGGACGCGGCACTGAGTCTCATGGCGAACCGTCGGTCCCAGGTCTCGGTGTCGAACACATGGAGCCACGAGCCAACCTCGGTCGCAACCCCTTGGGCCACCACTGCCACTAAACGTCCGTCCTCGCTCCACAACACCCCCTGCCGTGAGACGCCGTTGGCCAAATGAGCAACTTCGGCCCCGTCGGCCGGGTCCAGGATCTGCGCCGACGTGAAAGTGGCGGTGGCCAAGAGTGCGCCGTCAGGGCTCCAGGCCAATGAATTGACGTGGTCGTTCTGGTCGATGCGGATACGCTCCGTTCCATTCCGCGCGTCCAGTATCCACACAGTCGAGTCCCATTTTCCGACGGCAAGCCATTTTCCGTCTCTGCTCCAGGCAAGATCCGTGGTCATCGGTGCTTCGATCACCCAACGCGAGGTCCCCGTCTTGGCGTTTTTAACCGACACCCATTGCGAGGACCAGGCCTCACCGCTGAAATTGGTGAACATGGCCACCCACCGGCCATCGGGGCTCCAGCGAGCCAGGGGCCGGCCCCCACTGCTCACCAGCGTGCAGCGAAGCGCACCGGATGCCGCATCGCAGACGTCGGTACCGTTGAAGGACCTTGAAACCGTGAGCACCCATTCTCCGTCAGGCGAGAACTCCGCCTCGTCTTTGCCGCCGCCGGCGAGCACACAACGGATCGACCCGTCTAGGACGTCCGTGACCGTGGCGGCCCGGTTACTGGCGGCATATGCCAGCCATCTTCCGTTCGGACTCAAGGCCACTGCACCACCATTGTTCCCTTGCCCGAGGGGAATCAGACACAACTCCTGCACCGCGGCGACGCTGTGGACGCGGGCGATGTCGTCGGTTCCCCCTGTGGCCAGATACTGACCGTTGGGGCTGAAGCTGATGGTGTGCACTTTCCCGGGTTGCTCGATCCGGCAGCGCTCCTGACCGTTGACCGGATCGAAGAGGAGTGCGCCGCTGTCGGAAGCAGTGCCGACCCATCTACTGTTCTTGCTCCAAGCCACCGCCCGTATCGGACTCTCCTGGCTCCAGCTGAAGCGTTCCGCTCCGCTGTGGATGTTGAAGACGTGCGACGTGCCGTCGGCGGAAGCGGTGGCCACCCATGCGCCGTCCGGGCTGATCGCCACATCGTTCACGGGCGCTTCGTGCCTCAGCTGGGATCGCAGTTGCCCGGAGCCGGCGTCGAAGACCCGCGCGACGTCGTCGTCCGCGGCCGTGGCCACACGAGTGCCGTCGCCGGACCACACCAGGGCGTTGACGGCGCCGTTGTGCGTCAGGACGGAACGCACCGCTCCCGTCTGGGCGTTCAGGACCTGGGCTTTCGGGTCGTCGCCCCCAGTGGCGACCGACTTTCCGTCGGGGCTGACGGCGACGGCGTTCACCGGACCGTCGTGCAGGACATGGAAACGCTCGACCCCCGAGGAGACTTCGAACACACGTGTGGTCTCGTCACCGCCCCCGCTGACGATGAAGGATCCGTCGCGGCTGATGGCTACGGCGTTCACCGTCGCGGTGTGAGGAAGACGTCGGCGCAGCATGCCGGTCGCCGCGTCGAAGACCTGAACGGACTTCCCGCTCGCTGACACCACGCGGCTCCCATCCCTGCTGAAGGCGACGGAACTGACCACACCGCCATGCGTGGCGGACCAGACGATCTTCTTCGCCTCGGTATCGAACACCTTCACGTAGGCGCCTCCGGCTGCTGCGAGCCAACGGCCGGCCGGCCCCCAGTCCACGGCGGACACCGGGCCATCGCATGCGTAGGAACTGATGAATTTCGCGAGCCATCTCATGGTGTGCTCCTCCCGGTTGGTCAGTCGGGCTGAACGGCGTCCAGGTCGTACACGCGGCCTGTGGGCCGCGCGCCCTCGGTAGCGGGATCCGAAACCGTGGCAAGGCAGCGGCCGTCCCCGTCCCACGAGAGGGCGGCAGCCGCCTCATCCGCGCCGAGACGGCGGAGCATGGATCCGGTTGTGGCGTCGAGTACGAAGACGCCCTGATGACCCACGACGGCCAGGCGTTTCCCGTTCGGGCTCCACTCGACCAGCCGGAGTCCAGGGAAGTCCGCTCTGAAACGCTCAGCCCCGGACTGGGCATCGAAGGCGAAGGCCCGTCCGCCGCCCCCGTCGGCCGCACCCCCCGCGACGCCCACCGTGTGTCCGTCCGCGCTCCACATCACCCACCGTGCCGGGAAGTCTGCGACGAGGAGCCGTCGGCGAACTCCGGTGGTGGCGTCGAAAACCTGAGCCGATGTGTCACTACCGGTGACGACGAGCGTGCCGTCCGGGCTCCACGCCAACGACAGCACTTTGGCGTCGCCGTGTGGAATACGGAGATTCACCTCTCCCGTACGGGCGTCAAGCAGCAGGAGGGGGTTGTCCCACGGCGGGACAGGACCCGCGGGGTCGAAGTACGGCCTTCCGAGATCCGGTGTATAGGCAGCAATTTTCCGGCCATCCGGACTCCAGGCGAACGGGGTCGGCAGATCTACCCATATCGACCTACCGTTCTCTTCGAATATCCGCCAACGCTTGGCGCCTGTCCTCGCATTGGACACCTGCAGGCATCCACTGATAATAAGGTCAGAAATATCCGTCCCTCGGGTTCCGTACGTGGCAATCCACTGTCCTCTCGGACTCCATTTCGCAAGACTAATGTCACCATTCTCCGCGTAACATCGCCGCGCACCGGTTTTCGCGTCCATCACGAACGGGCCAGCTGATACCCAGTTCCCGTTCGGGGAGAATTTCAGCGAACGACTGCTTTCCTCCAGCCGGCAACGGAGAGACCCGTCCACAGCGTCGAAGACTTTGTTGTAATCGCTTGCCAGCCACCGCCCGTCCGAGCTGAGGCATACACCGCCCATAGGGAATTCATGGGTGATCGAATACAGTTCCCGCACTGTGGCAAGGCTGTGGACGCGTGCGGTGCCGCGGCCGCCTCCGAGGGCGACCCGCTGTCCGTCGGGGCTGAAGCCGATGGTATGGACCGTTTGGCCGTCCTCGATACGAAAGCGCTCCTCGCCGGTGTCGGGGTCGAAGAGCAGTGCACCGCTGTCGGCTGCCGTCCCAACCCACTTTCCGCTCTTGTTCCAAGCCACCGCCCGGACCGCGCCGTCGTGGGTCTTGCTGAAGCGCTCGGCGCCGGAATCCACATGGAAGACGTGTGCCGTCCTGTCGAGTGAGGCGGTCACCACCCAGATGCCGTCGGGACTGATTGCCACATCGTTCACAGGTCCGGTGTGCTCAAGGGCGGAACGCGGTCGCCCGGAGCCGGCGTCAAAAACGCGGGCGACCCCGCTGTCGTCGCCAGTGGCCAGTATCGTGCCGTCGCGGGACCAGGTCAGGGCGGTCACGGCACCGGTGTGTGAGAGGACGGAACGCACGGCCCCCGTCCGGGCGTTCACCAACTGCACCTCGGGGTCGTCACCGCCGCTGGCGACCGACAGGCCGTCCGGGCTGACGGCCACGACGTTGACCGGACCGTCGTGCAGGAGCCGGAACCACTCGGCACCCGAGGCGACCTCCAACACCGATGTGGTCTCGTCCATGCCGCCGATGGCCACCCACGCGCCGTCCGGGCCGAGTCCGACCGCGTTCACCGGTGCCGCCCGCTTGATGGAACGGCGCAACCCGCCCGTGGCCGTGTCGAAGACCTGGACGGCACCGTCGCTGCTGGCGGATGCCAGGGTTTTCTTGTCGCCGCTGAGCGCGACGGAGGTTATCTTGTCGGGACGCCCTACGGTCCAGAGAGCCGTTCCGGTGTCCGCCTCGACCACCGTCACGACGCCGCCCCCGGTCGCGGCAAGCCAACTGCTGTCCGGACCCCAACCGCCCAACGTCACAGGGCCGTCGATGTCATGGGAACTGATGAATGGGGCGATCCACTTCATGTCCCGCTCCTTGCGCCACCGGCTGTTTCTCCCGGCGAACGTCGGCTATGCCTTCAAGGTGAACCACTGAACGAACGTGCCTCCCATGACCTCGTTGTCGGTGGGCAGTACCAGTCGGGTGACCGCCTGCCCTCCCGCGTCCGTCGTCTCAGCGGCGGCATGGCAGTTGAGGTACCGCTTCGGGGAGGCTCCGGTGGTCGTGATGGCCCACCCGTCGATCACGAGCCTTCCTTGAATCACCTGGTCATGGAGGTTGGGCAGCTTCGTCCGCACGTCGTTCTTGATCCAATTGGAGACTTTGACCGGCGGCGACCAGGTGAGCTTCCGTGATTCAGCCGTGATTTTGGAGCGCTGTGTGATCTCCACGGCCCGGAGGGCGATCTCTTTGTCGACGGTCCACCCGGTCGTCTCCTGGGAGACGGGCCAGGGAAGATCCAGGAAGACATGCAGGACCGGCTTGCCGGTGACGCTGGTGGGATCGATGTCCCCGTCCAATGTCACCCTGATGCCGGAAGCAAGCTGTGCGCAGGTGATCTCCTTGTCGTTCTCGAAAACCGTGTTGTCGACGAAGGCGATCTTCGCGATGTGCACGCCGGGCGTGCGCGATGTCTGTGCGGTGACCGTGACAGGGGCCCGCGACGTGTCGCCCGCGATACCGATGCTGAGGGTGTCCGTCGGCACGCTGGGATCCGGCTGCCACCAGAAGGCCACGGAGCCGTCGGCGCCCGTCGGGGCGTTCGCCGTCGCGGCGGCGCCTTGGAGGCCGGAGGGCGCGGTCGTCTCCGTGGAACTCCTGGCCCGGACGAGAGCTCCCGGCCCCGCCGTCGCGGTCACGGTCTGATTGGAGACCGGGCCGCAGGGGCTGTCGACGACGACCCGCACCGGTTCCGGCAGGACGGGAAGGCCGTAGCGCAGCTGCTGCCCGTCGCCTCCCAGCAGCCGCAGTTCCGCCTTGGCCACCAGCGTGTCGAGCGCGGTCTTGACGTTGCCAACTCCGCTGAAGCCGGCGCAGGCCCCCTGAGGTGTCCATGTGACCGAGTTCGCCGACACGGTCGTCGGATGGGCCTGGGCGGTGACGGTGACGGGTGCCCGGGTGGTGTCGCCCTGCAGAGCGATTGTGAGCGTGCTGCTCAACGCCGCCGGATCCGGCTGCCACCAAAAGGCCGCCGAACCGTCCCCCGCCGTCACCGCGTCCGCCGACGCACCCCCCTGAAGCTCCGCCGGGGCCGTCGACTCCCCGGACGCCTTGGCCTTCACGATCCCGCCCTGACCCACCGAAGACGCAGTGACCGTCCGGCCCCCGACCGGACCACACGCACTGTCCACGATCACCCGCACAGGCTGCGGCAACACCTTCGCCGGAGCACGCAGATGCTGCCCGTCACCCCCCAACAGCCGCAACTCCGCCCTCAGCACCAGCTTGTCCAGAGCGTCTTTCACATCGCCGACGGCGGCGAAGCCCGTGCAAGACGCGGGTGGTGCCCAGGTGACCGCGTTCGCGGTGACGGGCGCCGCGGGTCCGCCTGTCTCGGCCAGTGCCTGGGCGGTGACGGTGACGGGTGCCCGGGTGGTGTCGCCCTGCAGAGCGATTGTGAGCGTGCTGCTCAACGCCGCCGGATCCGGCTGCCACCAAAAGGCCGCCGAACCGTCCCCCGCCGTCACCGCGTCCGCCGACGCACCCCCCTGAAGCTCCGCCGGGGCCGTCGACTCCCCGGACGCCTTGGCCTTCACGATCCCGCCCTGACCCACCGAAGACGCAGTGACCGTCCGGCCCCCGACCGGACCACACGCACTGTCCACGATCACCCGCACCGGCTGCGGCAACACCCTGGCCGGAGCACGCAGATGCTGCCCGTCACCCCCCAACAGCCGCAACTCCGCACCGCCCGCCAACCGCTCCAGGGCGGCTTGGACCGTCGCCTCGCCGGACAGCCCCGCACACCCGGCAGCCGGGGCCCAGGCGATCTGTGACGCCACACTGAGGCGGCCGGTGACCGTGAGGGCGGCCGACTCCCGCATCGGCCCGTCCAGGAGACGGACTTCCATCGTCTGCGTCGTCCCGCCGTCCTTGGCGAGCGCCCACTTGACGGCAGCGACCCCGTCGGGACCGGTGACGACCGCCTCGTCGACCAGTACGCCGTCGGTGCCGGTCACCTGCCCCCCGGAGGTCGTGAACCGGACCCGCGCTCCGGCCACCGGCCGTCCGCCGTTGCGCACAGCGACCCGCACCGGCTGCGGCAGCATCACACCGGGCAGCGCCTCTTGGCCGTCACCGCCCAGAAGGTTGAGGGTGACCAGTTCGGTGAGGCTGGGGAACAGCCGCCGGCAGTCGGAACGGAGCGTCCACCTGCCACCGTCACGCACGAGGATCGCCAGCGGCGTGAGGTGGTGGCGCGGCCCGAGCGGCGGGCATGCCAGCGGTGCGTTGCCCGCGGTGGGCCAGTCGATGGTGCCGGCCTGTGCTGTCATCCCGTACACCTGACGAGTCGTGCGGGCGGGGATGAGCCAGTAGTTTCCCGTGGCGTGGACGCCGTCGTCCGGGAAGCCGACCTGGAGGCCGTCCTCCAGGTCCTGCGGGGCGCTGCTCACTGAGCGTGGGGGGCCCTCCCAACGGCGTATCAGAGGCGTCCGGCCGAGTTGGGCGAGATCGGTGGGGGCCTGCTCGGGGTCCGCCCACCGCACGGGCAACCGCAGCCCTGTGGGCACTTCGGCGGTCGCCACGAACCCGGGCAGTTCCCTCAGCTGCCGGTCCACGCTGGTGATCTCGACGGTGTCGCCCTCTCCGATCGACAGCTCTTCGTCCCGGCCGACGCGGTCCAGCGTCAGCTCCGCCATCCCCGGGGCGGTCGCGTTGTCCAGTCCCGTCAGGCCGGCCACCACGCTCCCGTTCTCCCGCGACCACAGGAACGTCGCCGGACCCGGCCCCGCTTGGTGGATCTCCACCCTGTAGAGCTGGTTCTCCAGCCTTTGGTATCCGCCGGACGCGGTGATCCGGCACGGGTCTGAGCTGCCGGCCGCTTCCCGCAGCTGCGCCACCATGTGTCCGAGTGCCCGGGGAGAGCGCTCGGATGTGTGTAGATCGGTGCAGGTTGCGTCGGGGTCGACGTCGATCAGACGTACCTGCCAGACCGTTTGGGCCCGGGTCGTGGTGTCCGGGCTGCCCAGGGCGGGCTCGCGCAGCGACGGCAGTTCGTCGGCGGTCACGTGGTGCGTCCACACGTCCAGCACGGCGGCGTACGTGCCGTCGGGAGGCTCCTCCACGGACGGCGTCTTCTCGCCTGGAACACCTGCGGGAGGTGTCTTGGGGAGCGGTCGTACGTGCGGCTGGTCGCCCAGCGGCCAACCGCGGAAGGGGGCGGGCCCGGCGGTCGGCGGTGGTACGGCCTCGACCAGGACGCCGTCGACGTAGAACTGCCCCGGGGCGATGCGCAGATCGCCCCACGCCGCCTCTCGCGGCTCGGACCCGTCCACTGCGGTAATGGCGAATCCGGCAGCGTCGGCTGGGCCGCCGCTGACTCCGACGCTGTCCTTCGTACGCATGTGATCGTGGTGGGCGATGATCTCGGCCTGCTCGTTCCAGTCGGCGTCGAGCAGCACACGGCCCTGTTGCATCAGCACCGAGCGATACCCGTGTCGCGGGGAGAAGGTCCACCGTGTGAAGTCACCGTGCATGCCAATCAACTCCCGAAGATCCCGATCTCCAGTCCAGCAGGGACATACGAGGCGAGGTGCTTGCCGGCCGCGCTCAGTCGCAGTGGCCGCCCGAGGTGGTGGTGCACGCCCATCTCCGCGCCTCCCTCACCGCCGTGGACGATGACGGGCGGGCAGGTACGGGCCAATGACAGGAAAAGGGGGGAGCCCGGGTTCTCGGAGGCGTAGACGGGGGCGATGTCCGGCCGGTCGCCCTCTCCGGGCACGCAGCGAAATCGGCGGGGCACCCGGGAATCGAGGCGGGCGTAACAGAACCGCAGACACCCGGTCTGGCGGTGCTCGACCCGCACGGGGCCGTCCAGGACGGAGCTTTCGCCGTCCATGGAACGCACGGTGGCACCGCCGCGCACGGTGACACCCCGGAGCGACAGATGAGCGCCTTCTCCTGACAGGGTGAGTCCGTCGTGACCCGGCAGAGGGCCGAGGGCGCTGTCACTGATCGCCAGGACCGGCACGCTCGGCGCCAGCTCGACACCGCCGACGAGGCTGCGCACCACGTTCACCCTCAGGTCGCCGTTGGTAACGTCAGGTGCGTCGCCGCCCGCCACGGAGAGCCGACCGCCCACGGTGCACTGCGAGAGCGTGATACTGCCGGCCTGTCCTGGTTCCACGCGCAGATCTCCGTCGAGGACCAGGCCGTCCAGGACCACGGAGGAGCCGCGAGCGCCCTTCACCCGGAGGGAACCGCGAACATGGGGCCGCAGGCCGTCGGGCACGTATGTGCCGACATTCGGGCGCGCAGGATCGCCACCGGGAACCTGGCGCCGCGGCCATGCGGCCGCGACCAGCAGCAGCCTCGTGCGCTCGGGAACGTCGAGGTTCAACTCGCCCTCGTATCGGGCACTGTCACCGATGGACACCACGAAGGTCGCTCCTGCCGCGGAGCGGCCCGCTCCCCCGGGGCCCCTGGACAGCGTTGCCTCGGCGCGTGCAAGGGCTTCCGAGACGGACGGGACGACATGGGGCCCAGTCTCCGCGCCGGATCGCACCGAGACTTGGCCGATGACGCCCTCACGTTCGTCGAACGCATCACTGGCGAGCACTCGTTCGAGCACTTCCGAGCGGTCGTAGACACCGGCGCCGACGTCCGCGACCCCGCCATGGGCGTACCGCACGAAGACCTGTGTCTCGGGGCCCGCCGGCGCGTTGTCGTGGTGGACGTGCAGGTGGCCGGTCAGCGTGTCGATGCTCACCCGGTCACCGGCGAGCGTCGGCGGGTTCTCCAGCCCGCACACCGACAGCCGGTCCGGCGGAAGTGTCTGGGCGGTGCGCCCGATCCGCACGGCGACCGGCAGGTCCTCAGGCTGCAGGGCGTCCGACCGAGCTGCCTCGAGGAGGGCCAACAGGCGTCGTGGGCGCAGGGGCAGAGGCAGGTCCTCCTCCTGGGCCAGGTGCTCGATGCCGGTGCCGTGCCGCGACCCCGCGAACAGGGGTGAGTGCCGTCCCAGCGGATCCACCGAGAATCCCCGGTCCACCGGCCGTGCCTGCGCCCACCCGGCGTCCTCCAGGCTGCCCGTCGGACGGGCCTCTCCCACCTCGTACGTGTGCCAGGGGAAGAGGAAGATGCCCACGCGTGGGATTCCGTGGCGGCCGCGGCCTCGCTCGATGCCGCGCACCTCCGCGGTACGTGGCAGCGGGTCGAGCGCGCCGCGGGTCAGGTCGACGAGTTCGGGCGGGGGTGTCGACCGGTCGGCACGGAGGTCGTGAGCGGAGCCGGTGAGGTCCAGCCTGTCCCGACCGCGCAAGGAGACGACTGCTGGGCGATCCAGCCGTAGGTGGTTCACATGCGCCGTGGCGGCGAGCAGACCGAAGTACTCGACTGCCCGTGCGGGCCAGCCGGTGACGTCCCGGGCCACCTGCTCCAGCACAGCGGCGGTGCCCTTGCGCCGGCGGTAGGCGACCGTTCGGCCCACGACCGTCCGCCAGCTCGCGCCGGAGCCGAGGTCGGGCAGCGGTTCGTCGATGCCGACGAGGTCGGCGAGATAGGGGATGAGCCATTCGGCACACGTCTCCACGAACCAGCCGTCGAGCAGGTCCTCCAGATCCTCTTCGAGGACGGTGAGTTCGTCGGCGACGGCGGTCAGCAGGGCGCGCAGGGTGCCGCCCGAGGCCTCGTCACGCTTGCGGAGGTGCTGAGGCAGGAGGTCCAGCAGCCGCTGTTCGCGGTGGGTGCCGGACGACGCCGTGTCGGTCATGGCGCCATCACCTCTGTTTCCACGGCGTCGGGCTCCACGCTCAACAACTCGGCGGCGCGCATCCCCTTCTCGTACAGGGCGGGCGCCGCTGTGAGAACCTCCCCCTCCGAAGTGCCGGCCACGACGGGCAGGCGCCGCAGCCGCGGCATCGTGCAGGCGATGACGCCCGGCACCGTGCGGACTGACAGCAGTACGGCGGCGGCCGTGACCGGCGCGGCGAAAGCGTGCCGCGCGGCGCCGAAGTCTCGGGCCAGGGCAGCGGTCACCGCTTCCGACACCGCGTCCCGCTCGAACGCGTGGTCGGCGTGGATTCCGACCCGCACACCGAAGGGCAGCACCTGTCCACGCAGCAGGACGAGAGGCGCTCCGGGGTTGCGCACCGCGGCAAGCGCGGTCCCGAGGGCGTCGATCAGTCCTTCTCCGGCGTCGGCGCCATCCGTCCCCGTGAGCGAGACGACGACGACACGCCGTTGGCCGTCCCAGACCACGTCGGCGCGAGCGTTTCCTACGCCTGCGAAGCCACGGGCGAAGTCCTCATGGTCCCGGACGGAGACCACCCGGTCGAGCGTGCGCAGGCGCAAGGAGGCGTTGCGGCGCATGTCCTCGATTTCTTCCCGTGGCGCCCAGTCGTGGGACGGAGCCGGGTTCGTCGCCTCCTGGATGCCGAACGGCCGCTGTGGCAGGAGGCTGAGCTGACCGGCCGCCACCGCACCGTCGACACCCGTTCCGACGCGGTACACCGCGGTCACGTTCTCCGCGCCGGTGGGCAGGCGCGCACCGTGCACACCGTCGCCGAAGACCGCGTGAGCGGTGCCGTCCGCACTGTTGCGGACTGTGAAGACACGGTCGTGCGGCCCGGCTTCCTTCAGGGAGGGCACTTCCCTCCACTCCGCCCCGTCGACGTGGACGGTCAGGGTGCCGGCAGCGCCTTCCGCTGTGGCCGCTCGCACGTATGTCAGCGGGCCCCGGCGAGTGCTCAGGCGAGGAAACGCGCCGCGGCCGTCGCCGCTCCCGAGGACCTGGGTCACCGTCTCGCCGTGCGTCGCGGTGACCACATTGCCGTGTACGACCACGGAAGCCGGGTCCAGTGCGTGCGTCAGCTTGTCCTCCAGCTTGACGGTCATGGCCGTCGCGTCGGCGGTGTCTCGTTCGCTGACGACCACGCGGGTCACCTCCACGACCTCGGTGCCGTCGCACACGTCGTGCCCCTGGACGAGGACCAGCCGTCCCGGGGGCGGCAGCGGTGTGGTGCGGTGCATCTGCAGTGCCGGACCACGGAGCGGGGCGATGCGGGGAGCGTGTCCGGCCGGCAGGTCGACCGGCACACAGTGGGCCAACGTGCCGCGCCGCTCGAATGCGCCGAGGGCGTCCTTGTTGTCCACGCGTACGTTGGTGGTGCGGCCGCTGAGTCCGAAGCGGGCTGCGCCTGACGGAGCCACCGAGAGGACCTTGAACAACGCGGGCTCAGCAGTCGCTGATTCCAGCACGATCCAGGACCCGGGCGTGATGCGCGGGTTGTCACCGTCGATCTCGACGATGTCGCCGTCGGGGCCGCTCGGCACACCGATGTCGTCCCAGTCGCCGTTCGAGGACTCGGGCGGCTCGGTCCCGTCCGGACGGGTCATCAACGCCGGTTGCGGCGCGTTCCAGCCGAAGGCGTGACACCGTTCGGTGAACCGGAGGACCTTCACGCCCTCGTCCGCTACCGGGTCCGAGGCGGTGCTCTCCCGGGCAGCCAGTTCGAGCCGACTCCAGCCGGATCGTCGCTGTGGCTCGGACAGGACGGCCTTCACCCTTCGGAAGGCCCACCGTCGTGCGCCGTCGCCGGAGTCCGACGCCCAGCGCTCGTCACCGACTACGAGGATCCCGTCGCCCGGCCGTACGTCGGGCACGAGATCAGCGAGCCACACGTGATCACTGTCGAACCGCAGCAGTTGGGGGTCTCTGTCAACGGCGTGCATGGCGTTCCACACCGCACGCGCCTCGAGTTCGGCGTCCGTCTCGAAGATCTGCGGCAGTTCGTCCTGTCGGGGGATGCTCTGCACGGGCATGCCGCGCGGGACCTTGACGAGGGGCGGTGCCCCATCGGTCTCCTCCACGCTGAAGGCGATCTCCGCCTCCGCCGAGACGCCTGGCCTGAGCTCATGGCCCAGAAAGCGGGCGAGCTCCTCGACGGAGCGCAACTCGGTGGCCGTACACAGGTATCCCTCTTGCGCGATGCGTTCCGAGTAGAACGCCACGATGTCCGCGACGATCGCCCAGTTGTCGAGGAGGGCGAGTGCCGGCTCGCCTGCCGGGCGACGGGCCAGCGCTCGCACGCGCAGCGGCTGCCGCTCCCCCGCCAGCGTCGCACGCATCCTCGCCATGGCCTGGCCGTGGGTGCTGGCACGGCGCCGGAGTACCTGTCGGCCAGGTGGGGACGCGGTCGGTGGCGTGGAATCGTCCCGCTCGGGGCGCGTCATGTTCCGCCCCGCAGAACGAGGTCCACCTTGCCCGATTCAGGGCGGTCGGGGTCGCTGTCGCAACGGAACACCTCACGCGCCGCCGCCTCCAGGCGTCCTCGCGCCAATGCCTGGGCCGTCTCGTTGGGATGAGCGCCCACGCGCGCGAACCGGTCCACTTCGACGAGGGTGACACCAGGCACCGACATGGCCCGCCCCAGCAGATCGCTCAGAAAGACCGGCCGACCGAACGCGAGATTGTCGGGATGGAAGAAGCCCCGCCCGCCGTCGGCGAGGTCATGGGAGGAGAACACGTCACGCAGTCGCCGCTCCACCTGCCCCCGCAGGTACCCGGCGGCCAGACAGCAGGTCATGCGGATGTCCAGGGGGACCGCGACGGCCCTCGCCAGTTCGACGTCGACCCCCGCCATGCGACGTGTCTCCAGCGCCTTGGCCAGCAGGAGGGGGACGTCCGGATCCTCTGCCAGTGCCGCGACCGGATCGAGTGCGACTTCCTGGGCGTACCACGAGCCGGTCCAGCGCTGCCTGCCGACCGCTCCCTGCACCGCGCTGTCGCGCATGGCGATCCGGGCGTAGTCGACGGAAGTGACCGCACGTTGCCCGCTGCGCGGGGTCTGCGGCGCCAGTTCGCGGACTTCAGCCAAGGGCTGGGGGGCCGTGCCGCCCGACGCGGCAAGTGGGTTGGTGACGGCGACGCCCGTCAGTTCCGTGGCACCGGGATGCGACAGAAACCTGCGCAGGCTGTCACCGCCCACATTGCCGCGTGTGCCTCCGCCGAGGCGATAGCGGGCGGTGAAGACGGTGCCGGGAGCAGGTCGACGTCCTGTCGTGCCGTCGCCGAAGCGCAGCACGCTCACACCGTCCGGTTCTTGTTCAACGACCAGGTGGGGTGCCACCCGACTGCTGCCGAACAGGTCGAGACGGGGTTCCCAGCGGCGTGCGCCGTCGTCGAGTTCCACCTGGGGTACGGCGCGCAACGGGTCCGGGCGCAGTGCCGCCGCGGCACTCTCCCAGCCGGACGGGTCGGCCGCCCGTTCCGCCGGGGTGGCGGACACGGGCTCTGCCCAGGCCAGGCCCGTGCGTGGCAATCGCGGCCGGTACCTGGACCCTTGGGGCACGCGGGGAGGGTTGAGCGTCTCGTCGGAGAGGGTCACTCCATGATCGGCCAGGGTGACGTTGGCCCAGGCCATCGCCGCCACTTCGGCGGCACCGTCCGCGCCCCGCCGGGAGACCCGGAGTGAGAGGGGGAGCGCGTCGTCACGGTGCCAGTGCACTTCCAGCACCTTGGAGGGGGTGGAGAGAGGGTCGGTGTGCTCGACCGGGTCCCGGATCAGGCGGACCGCGAAGCGTCGGCCCGGATCACCGTCGGCCGGCTCCCCCGAAAGGCCGGTCTCCGCGAGGACGAGGACCTCACCGGCTCGCAGTTCTGGAGGGTCGTCCAGCTCGGCGGAGACGAGAAAGGCCGAGGTGGATCCGGCGGGAAGCACCCGGTCGGGGTCGCCCCAGGCGTGTAGGTTCACACGGTTGCGGCTGGGGACCAGGGTGATCGGGTCGCAGGTCTCGAAGACGACGGCACCGCTGTGCACCGCCTCCTGAACGGTGTTCTTGGTCCCCGCCGGGCCGGCCTCCTGGCCAGCCGGGACGTCCGCGACCGGCGTGCCGCGGGGCAGCTTCCTCGGTGGCTGTCCCCGTTCGATGGTGAAGGCCAGCCAGGCCCGGGCCGAACAGCCCTCGTGGACCCGATAGTCGAGGAGCCGTGCGTGCCTGCTGACCGACGTGCGGCGCCGAGCGGTACCCAGGTAGGCCTCGTTCGCGATCGCATCCTGCCAGTAGGCCAGGCGGTCGCCGAGATAGGAGAACAGCTCCACCAGCGTGATACCGATGTCGGCGGGTGACCGGTCGGTCCAGTCGGGCAGAAGCACCGCCAGCCGGTCGAGCAGACGCACACGCAGTGCCTCGTAGTCCCGCGCGAGGTAGTCGAGGACCGGAGAGGGCGGGTACCGGTCGACGTCGAGAGGCTGTTCCCGGCAGTCGAGTTCGTTCGGGCAGTCCACTCCGAAAGCGAACGGCGCCAGCGACAGCGGCTCGTCGAAGTGCGGCGGGGCCGCGGCACCCAGTCGGCCGCGTAGGCGCAGGACGTACGTCGACCGGTCACCGCTCGTGGTAGTGCGGACGATCAGTACCCGGGCCCGGGCGGGCTCGGGGACCGAGGTCGCGACGAGGGCTCGGTCGCCGTCCGTCACTCCGGGCAGCCCCGCTTCAGCGGAATGCATGGTGTCGCCGGCGAGGGCGACCGCGGGATAGGCCCACTCCACCAGAACCGGGTTGACCCGCGGATCGGGCCGGACTCCGCCCATGATGACGACGGCTGGATCGCCGGCCCCTGTGCCGAGTTCGGGGGGCACCGGAGCGTGCAGCAGATGAACAGCGAGTGTGCGCTGCTGAGGAGTGTCCTGGACGTGTCCGGGCGTGCCCATGTGGTTGGACAGGACCTCCACGAAGTCGATTCCGTTCAAGCGTGGCTCCGCCACACCGCGGACCAGGGCGATGCGGGCGGCGCGGTCCACCCCCGTGCTCAGCGCAGGTTCGTGGCCGGGCTCGGAGGAGGCACCCGTGGACCGACTCATCGGGCACCTCCACTGCTGATCCGCAGAACCCGTCGCTCTCCCGTCGGGGCGCCCTGGTGCAACGGGGAATACACCACCGTGACCGTCAGAACGGTGTCGACGGCCTCGACGGCCACCTCTTCCACGCTGAGCAGGTCGCCCAACCACTGCTGGACTGAGGCCTGGACAAGGACCTGGGTGGTGCGCGCGAGTTCGTCGCCGCCGGGTGCGAACAGCAGTTGATCCACACCGCTGCCGAAATCGGGCCTGTTGACCCGCTCTCCGGGCCGCGTGAGGAGGACGGCCTCGACCAGGCCACGCAGGTACTCCTCGTCGTCGGCGAAGGCCAGCCGCCCCCGTTCGTCGAGGCGCAGGGGGAATCCCAGGTGCATCATCACGTCCCCCGTACTCGCGGTTGGACGGCGGTCAGTGTGAGGGGGACCCCGGTCGGTGTGCACAGTGCCGTGCCTCCCTGGAGGACCAGGGGTTGCCCGAACGAGGTCACGCGCGTGGTGCCTACCTTCCACTGTGCGGCCGTGCAGGGTCCTCCCGCAGCTGGGGGCAGGGAGCAGAGGGCCACGGTCCACGGCGTACCGGCCAACACCGTGGGTTGTCGGGACACCTTCACTCGTGGGTTGAGCGCGGTGGGGCGCGCCTGGCCGGCGTGCGCGCACAGGGCCGTCACGCCCTGATGGGCGAGGAGTCCGGGCATCACGTCACCTCCAGGGCGCCGTTGTTGACCGATACCGAGGAGACGTTCAGTTTCACGCTGGATTTCCCCATCGACAGTTCGATTCCGGTGGCGGTGCACGAGATAGTCATCGGAACCGAGGCGGCGGGTGGGCCGACCTCGATCGTGAGGCCGCCCTTCTGCGGTACGTCACTGAAGGTGATCTTGACGCTGTCCGTTTTCCACACCTTGACGAGGGGCGACGTCGCAGGGACCGGAGCCTCACCGAGGCCCCAGAAACAACCGGCGAGTACGGGGTGGTCGGGATCGCCTGCTTCGAACTCCACCCACACGTGCGCATCGACGGGCGGCACGGCGAAGAAGCCGACCCCTTTGCCCGCGTACGGCACGCACGGTTCGGCCCAGCTCAGGCGGCCCTTTCCGAGCACTGCGGGGACCTTGACCTGGACCCGCCCGCGGTGTTGCGGATCGACGTTGTTCGTGACGCGCCCGCGGTACTTTCCGAAGAAGCGAGTCACTTCACAGCCCTTTCGTTGTCGTGCCGGGGCGTCGTCGAGCGGTCATGGCCGTACCACCGGAGTCGTTGACCCATGGCCGTCGCGTGCCAGGGTGAACTTCTGGGTGTACTGGCCCGGGGCCAGTTCGTGCTCGACCTGCCGGACGTACCACAGGCCGTCGTGCGACCATCCGGCGCCCCTCAGACCGACCAGGGCGCGCGAGCGCAGCACCTCGCCGTATCGGCCCCCGTCGGCCACGCCCTCGGCGACGACGGCGTCACTGCTGTGGTCGACCTCGGCCTGGGCCCGGGCGAAGGCGGTGACCGGGCCGATGCCGCTGTCGCGGACCCGCCGTCGACGCCGGATGTCGCCGAAGTGCCTGGCCCACAGGGGTTGAGCGGACAGAGGTATGCGGGTGCTCCCGGCGGTCGTCACGGGGATGTCCACACCGGTCGTCGGATCCTCCAGGTCGCCTTCGACCAGAAGCGGTGCGAGCGCGTCGGTGCGGAACCGGATGGAGGTGACATTGGTGTCGGGGCCCAGATCCACGGAGAGGGCAGGCTGCGGCGAGGCGCCCCGTATCGGAGGACCCCAGTAGAACCTGCTGCTGGCGAGGCTGGGGCCCGGCAGTACGTAGGCGACGAACCCATGAGCCCTGGCCAGATCCGTGAGGTGGCGGAGGTCGGTCGCGTGCTGCGTCGGGATCCAGTCGACGGGCGAGGGTGTGCTCGAGGCGATCGGCTCGGTGGCGTCTTCAACGATCCGCTTGGCGACATAGGGCGCGAGGATCTTGAGCACCTGCCGATAGGCGTTGAGGGCACAGTGCTCGACGTCGCTCTCCTCGCGGTCGAGCAGATAGGACACGTCCTCGCCGGCGACCGAGAGAGTGGCCTGCCCGGCCGCGTCTCCCGGTGTGAGTTCGACAGCGGTGACGATGCCGTCCATCAGGACGCGCGACAGGGAACCGAACGTCACCACGACCCAGATCCGGGAGAAGGGCGCGATCACTGAGCGCTGTGTCACCGGAGTGTCCACCGCGGCCGTTGGACCCGAGCGGCCGGCGTCGAACACGAGCGTGAAGACGGAACGATCCGAGTCGGTCTCCCGGACCCTGACGGAGCGGAGCCGCGCCGTCAGATCGGGCGGGAGCGGCACGGGCAGCGTCGTGCCTGCGAAGACACTGAGGTGCAGAGGGGCCATCAGCATTCGTCACACTCCCGGTACGGGGATCACCAGGAACCCGCCCTCGGCCCAGGGAGCGAGAAGACCGTCGGGGTCGAGGGCCGTGTTCGCGTCGGCCACCTGCCAGAAGGCCAGCGCGTCGCCGAGGTGGCGATGCGTCACCAGGTCCAGCCGGTCACCCGCGCTGATCCGGTGGACGGCGAGCGGCCGGTCGGGGCCGTGCTCGGGCGGCAGGCGCCTGCGCAGGTGGCGGACCTGGCGCACGTCGCCGTTCGGCTCATGGACGGTGGACGTGACGATCTCTATGCCCTCGTAACGGCTCCGCCCGACCGGCACGGTCATGTCTGCGCCGATCCGACGGCGGCCGCGGCCATCGTCTCTCTCATCACCTGGTGGACGAGGTAGAGGGCATATCCGGGGTGGCCGACCGGCAGATCGTTGTACGACAGCACATGCGCGGACAGTTCCACGGTCGCCCGGGTGGGGAACAGCAGCGGGTCGAAGGCCTGCTCGGTGACGCTGAGGCTTTCGATGCGGATGGGTACGGCCCGGCCGGGCCCCCAGATCAGCAGGGTCAGTGGTGCCTCGGGCGGAAGGATCTCCATGGTCCCCGCAAGAAGGAGAGCGGCCCTCTCGACCACCGCCGCGGTCCTGGGGTGCAGCAGTAGTTCCAGGGCGGCCAGTTGGGGCGCGATGCCGGTGGTTGCGGCCATGGCGTCCCCTTGCTCAAGTTGATCGGTGGCGTCGATGTCCATCGTCAGGGAAACCGTCTCGACCGGCGCGCCGTACAGCCGTCCTGCGTCCGTCGGCGCCACGGCGCGGGGCTCGGGGAGGCCGCGTGGCTGAAGCTTGCGCGTGACTTGGTCGGGGTTGTACTGGAAGGCGATGTGATGCCCGAAGGGGCCGGTCGGGTCCACTGCCACGACGGCCCCCCGGAAGATCCGCGGGCTGCCCGAGAAGCTCTTCATGTACGAAGAATGAGAGCGTCGGCATCACCGGTCCGTCACCACTGCGTCACATCGTCGAGCGACGGACCTGCTCACCCCTGATTGCGGCTTTTGACAGCTTTGATCCAATTAGGCACGATTATTTTCTGTGTTACTCCCTTCTAGGCTCGATGGGAGGGCGATGAGGCAGAGCGACACGGCTGGACATGCAGCCCGGACACCGCACTTCGACAACTCGGCCTCCGTCCACTTGCTGGGCTCCTTCCAGCTCCAGGCCGGTGACACGGAAGTCTTTCTGGCCGAAGGTCCCCAACGCCTGGTGGCACTGCTGGCTCTCCGCGGCCGCATGACCCGGAGCCGGCTCGCCGGCACGCTCTGGCCCGAGAACACGGAGAAACGGGCCTTGGCAAGCCTTCGCACCGCCATCTGGCGGACCAACAGCGCCGCTCCGTGGCTGCTGAACGGCAGCGGAAAGGCCATCGCCCTGGACACGTCCGTCGCGGTCGATGTCCGCTCCCTGGTCGAGACGGCGAAGACCGCGATACGAGGGGAAGGCGAATCGGGTCTGTTGGCCGAGTCCTTTCCCGACGTCGACGATGACCTGCTACCCGACTGGGACGACGAATGGCTCGCTCAGGAACGCGAGCGCCTGCGCCAACTGCGCCTGCACGGCCAGGAGGAACTCGCCGTTCGACTGGCCGATGAGGGGCGATACGGCTTGGCCCTGGAATTGGCGCTCGCCGCACTCCGCTGCGACATGCTGCGAGAAAGCGCCCACCGTTCGGTCATCCGCATCCACCTGGCCGAAGGCAACGTCAGCGAGGCCAAGTCGGCCTACGAGACCTGCCGAAGGGTGCTCGAACGGGAACTGGGGGTGCCACCCACAGCCGACACCAGACGCCTGCTTACGGCGCTCTCGAACTCTCCCTACATGCGATCACGACGCTGAAAAGACCGACCTTCATCGGCTGTGGCGGCACCCTGCTCTGGCCCCCCAGAGTTGTACGGGTGTAACCGACCAAAACCACGCATCGGTGGCCGTCGCATGCAGCAGCGGCAGCCACGGCCGATTATTGGTGCTTCGTTACGTGGGTGCTCTCGACTGCTCGTGGCCGCTTCCCGGCGTGAGGTCGGGGGGGAAGTGAACCGGTTCCCAGGCTACTTGGCGGACGTCGTTGCTGATGTGTTCGGGTCGTTCCGCGGCGGGATCAGCAGCGGTGGGGGCGAGCGCTGCCCACGGGGCCTGATGCTCGACGGCCGGCGCAAGTCGATTCGGCCGATGGCCGAGCGTCCACCGGACGGGAACAAGCAGGCCCTGACGACGTGCCGCTCCCCCGGGGGTGGCTCGGTCGGGGTGGCCCGCCGGTACTGCGGGGAAGGTCGGCAAACGGGCGAACTGCCAGGGCGCGGTCAGTGTCCATGCCGCCATCGACACCGGCCTCGTGTGCGTTGGAGTGGCAGTTGTATCTGTCGCGTGAGTGGACGGACGAGCCGGACCGATGTCGCAGGGCAGAAGTCCCCGAGGGGACGTGGTGCACCGGGAGACGGTCGCTGAGACCGTGGCCCCACGCCGGCCTGACTCTCCACCAAGTCCTCGGCATTCCTCAGGACCTGCTGAGGTACTGGACCAATACCTGCACGACCTGCGGACCCACCCTGCCCAGCCCTACCGGTATCGCGGCACTGTCGATCCGGCTCAACCGTCCGAAGTCGAGTCGGGAGGAATGTGTCCTGGGGCGTCCCATGGCAGCTGGTCACCCGGTCGCTCCTTCGGCATTCGGCGCGCCGCCCAGGCGTCGACGAACAACCGTTCCTGCGGTGAGAGGCCGGAGTAGACCTCAGGTGGTAGGTCCTCCTCGAACCATGCTGTGCCGGGCAGGGCGGAAGCCTCGGTGCGCGATCCCGGAGGGACAAGAACCAGAGCCAGCCGCGGCGGCATCACCTGGGTGACCCTGGCGAGCGCACGCAGCGCGACGAGGGCAGTCTCGTAGTCACCGGTCTCCACCAGCACGAGTGCCTCACGCTTCTCCCTGTCCATGTCCACCGCGCTTCACTGAGATCATTTTCGGACGGTTTCGGAACCCATCACTCGCCGGGCCTTTGCCAGCCCGGCGAGCAAAGGTAAGAGAGCGGTTTGGGCGCAGTCAGCAGCGCCAGCGCTGATTGTCGCCGCCCGTCCAGTCCCACTGGATGATCGGTGCGCCGTCGTCCCCTGAAGCGCCGAAGACGTCCAGCACCTTGTTGCTGTGTTTGGCCGTCAACTTGACGTAGCCGTTCTCGACGGACTCCACACGGAACCGTTGATTGTCGCCACCCCACCAGTCCCACTGGATCACGCGGGCCCCATTGTCCTGGGAAGCCCCTTCGATATCGAGGACCTTGCCGCTGTGCTTGGCGATGATGCGCACATAGCCATCACCCACGGGTTCCAGGCGCCAGTGCTGGTTGTCGCCGCTCCACCAGGCCCACTGGATGAGAGGGGCGCCCAAGTCGAGGGAAATATCCGACACGTCCAGCGCTTTGCCGCTGTGCTTGACGAAGAGAGGCTGGAACTGGTACTCCCAGCGCTGGTTGTCGCCGCCCCACCAGTCCCACTGAATGACCGGCGCACCGTTGTCAGGCGAGATCCCCGACACGTCCAGCACCTTGCCACTGTGCTTGGCCGTCAGCTGATGGACACCATCGGCGACCGATTCAAAGCGCCAACGCTGGTTGTCGCCACCCCACCAGTCCCACTGAATGACCGGCGCACCGTTGTCAGGCGAGATCCCCGACACGTCCAGCACCTTGCCACTGTGCTGTGCCACAGCCCGGACATAGCCGTCGCCCACTGCCTCGAGCCGCCAACGTTGGTTGTCGCCGCCCCACCAGTCCCACTGAATGACCGGGGCACCGTTGTCAGGCGAGACCCCCGACACGTCCAGCACCTTGCCACTGTGCTTGGCAAACAGCGGGGTGACGACCGACCAACCGAGGTGGCTCGCCGTGTACTCGCAGTAGCTGAAGTCGTTTGCCTTCATGATGCACGCGGTGCCGCCGCCGGAGGAGCAGTTCGCACAGTTTCCGTTGTTGACCCCGAACCGTCCCCACCGCCCGCCGCAGTTGCAGTTGCTGCTCGCGTACTCGTCGGGACAACCGAAGATGTGCCCGGTCTCGTGGGCGAACACCCGGTCGATGTTGTCGGGTCCCCACCCGTCGTTGTCGTAGTGCATCACGAGGCGCGGCCCGCCAATGCTCGCATATGCGAAGAATGGGGCCGGGAGGGGATACTTGGTGAAGAAGCCGCAGTACGTCCACCGGGTCCCCAGCCGACTCCGTATGGCCTCGACATAGGCCAGGACCCCGTTCCAGTTGGCGTCATAGCCGAGGGCAGACATGGCAGGGTCCCGCCAGTGTGCCTCCAGGTCGGGAGCATCCGGGTCTGCTTGAGCGTCCAGCGTGACATGCTGTATGTCGTACGCGAAGCTGACGCCGGCAGAGGGATTCACGCTCGCCAGCCACCCCAGCCCGCTCTGGACCTCCGCGACGACCTTCGTACGCTCGGCCTCGGAGAATCGCAGAGCGTCGGTGGGCCCCTCTACGATGACGATGCCTACCGCGACGCTGCCTTCGAGGTAAGCACTCGTCGGTGGAGCAAAGGCGGCCGCTCCCGGATGGGTGGCAGCCGTAGGCGTGGGAACCACGGTGGTGCAACCAGGCATGTCCCACCGCTCGCCCGCCCGGGGACGGGCACTCTTGACTGCACGGAAGTCGTCCGACTCGCGCAATTGCAGTGCCGCCAGCCCGACCTGCTCAATCTCCGCCAGGTCGGTCACTGTCTTCCCGAGGTCTGACGCCGACGGCAAATCGGCAGCCGGAGCCTGGTGATCGACTTCGGCCACGATGTTGAGCCGCCCGAATCGATGAATCGTACGGCCTTGAGTCGGCTGCGCGGGCTCCCGCCGTGTAGACGGATTCTCCGCCACATAGATGTCGTCGCGACTGGTCATGTGGACCTCCAGTACTGCGGCTGGGTATGCGCTGAAGCAGCCGGGGTCGGAAGTGGCACGCCAGAGCCCCCGCAAGCCAGATGAGCCCGTCCGCCGCCTTATAGGCGAACGCTGAACGAAGAGGACCGGCAGCACCGTTGAGGAAGGACGCCGGGATTGCAGACCCATGGGAGCCCGTCGGGCGTCCACGCCGGCTGCACGTCTTGATGGAGATGAAGGAACGTGCCTCCATCAGGGTGGCATATGCCTCGAAACAGCGCGAATCGGTTGCGGCGGTCTGACCTGGCAGCACCAACGGCCAAGACGAACCTGCTTTGTTGAACGGTTGAATGCTGCTGACAGTGCTGCCCCGGTTCTGCCACCCACACAGCTGCCGGTATCCGTGAGCAAGTGGCGGGGTGCTCACCCATCGCGTCCTTCGGTACGCTGCGTGAGTGCGAGGCGGCCAGGCGCCAGGTGGCCTATCCGAGCTTCTGCGTAGGCGCGATCATGAGCGGCTACGTTCTGTGGGCCGACGTCTGAGTCGCAGGCACCCTGCGAGGGCTGGTCTCGTCCGGCCCGCGGGTCTGTGCTGCCGACAGTACGGCTCGAAGATCCATCTGATCAGGGAGCGGCCCGGTCCGCCCGTCTCCAGCGGAACGTCGGCGGCGAGCCCGCACGACAGTCAGGCCGTGGTCCCGCTGGTGAGGGGCATACCGTCGTTCTGGTCCCGCCGCGGACACAGGTGACGCAAGCCGGACGCCTGGCTCGTCGGCTGCCGGCGCCTCCACCGACGCTACGAACGCAAAGCCGATCACTTCCTCGCCTTCACCAGCATCGCTCGCACCCTCATCTGCTAACGCGGACTCACTTACCGATTCGCCAGAGCGCTATCGGACGAACGGATTCGGGTGACGAGCCCTCGACAGGCAGCCCCGCAACGAACTCCGAAAGATCGGACGCCTGGGGCGGCACCTGCCCATACAGGAACCGCTGGTAATGGTCGGCGACAAGACGGCGCAGGTCTGCCTCGGCTGGTTCATCACCACTGAGCTCGAGGGCGACCCGATGTGGCTCACCCGTCATGCGCAACGGCCTGGCCAGGGCGTCGAACCCACAGACGTACTCGTCCGGCATCTCCCACCATGCCTCGGCGGACGCCCGGTCCTGGAGGACGTACATGTGGTAATCGTCATCGAAGAGGATCACGGGACCTATCGGCGCAGTCACTCGTGGAGTATGACGCAACCTGCAGGTCGGTGCGGCAGATGACCTAGAGGTAGTCCCGTATGGGGTGTGAGTTATCCGGTGAGGGCGAGATTGTGGATCCGGTCGATGTCCAGCACGTGCCTGGTGAAGGCCGTTGCCCATGAGCCGGCAGTCCCGCAGGATCTTCCAGTCCTTCAACCGCGACAAAGCGTGTTCCACCAGGGCTCGCGCCCGGCGCTGGACGGCATGCTGTGCTTCCTGGTGTGGGTGAGGTACGTCTGACATCGTCGCTTGCGGTGCGGGATTGCGCTGGCCGGTGCCTCGGTACCCGCCGTCGGCGACGGTCCGGCGCCGCGGCAGGCCGACGTCGAAGCCGGACTCCGCGAACGCCAGGCAGTCGTTGCGGGCTGCCGGGCTGTGGCAGGCCGATGGCCACTACCAGGCGGCTGTTGGCGTCGATCACGTGCAGGTTCGTAGAGACACGCTGGTTCTTGCCGGAGGTGGCCACGCTGCGATCAAGGTGGGCACGAGGGGCCGTCGACGATGTAGACGGTGTCTTTGCGTGGCCGGCGGGCCGACGAGATGGCCAGCAGGGGCGCGCCAAGTGATCGAGGATGCGGTCGGCTGCAAGCTTGGAGACCCCGAACAGCGGCGCCGCTTGCCGCAGTGTGAGGTACGTGCACAGTACGTCGTCCCCAGCAACACGCGGCTCAAGTGCCGCTCGGAGGACGGTCAACTTTTTCCCGGTCGGCAGTTGCACGACGGTTGGCACTGCTTCCCCCTTGCCACGGATAACAGGGCCGCTTCACGTACGGCCCGGAGAACGTCACCGCAGGTGACGAACCAAGCTCCCGCAGATAATGGGGCGTTGTCCGTGGAACAACTTCACACCGGCCCCGCGACCAGCATCCCGCCAGCCGCCCAACAGCGACGACGAGGGCCTAGCTGTATTGATCACGAGCGTTGTTAACGCTGGCCGGGCTTGATCATGGCGAAGGCCTCCGTGTGTGGTGGAGGTGTCGAGTCTTCACCGCACGGAGGCCTCCGTGTCCCACCGTAATGCCCGGCTGACCGTTCACGGCAGGCGACTGCTCATCGACCGCGTCCGGACCGGCCGTCCCGTCGCGCACGTCGCCGCGGAGATGGGCATCTCCCGTCCCACCGCCCACAAGTGGATCCGGCGCTGGCGATCCGAGGGCGAGAGCGGACTCCTCGACCGCTCCAGCCGCCCGCGCACGACCCCGCACCGAACCACTGCCGCAACCGAAGCCCGTTGCTGCCGGCTGCGGCAGAGCCGCAAGCTCGGGGCCCGCTCGCCTGGGACCGATCCTGGGCCTGCCCGCCTCGACCGTGCACCGCATCCTCACCCGGCACGGCCTGAACGCCTGGCCCACCTGGACCGGCCCACCGGACAGGTCATCCGCCGCTACGAACGCAACCGGCCCGGTGAACTGATCCACGTCGACGTCAAGAAACTCGGCCGCATCCCCGAGGGCGGCGGCCACAAGGTCCTGGGCCGCCAGGCCGGCCGCGCCACCCGCAACCGCGCGGGCTTCGATTACCTCCACTCCGCCGTCGACGACCACAGCCGCCTCGCCTACAGCGAAGTCCACCCGGACGAGAAGGCCGCCACCTGCGCAGCCTTCCTCCGCCGGGCCGCAGCCTTCTTCACCGAACACGGCATCGACCGCATCGAGCGGGTCCTGACCGACAACGCCTGGCCCTACCGCAAAAGCTTC
This sequence comes from Streptomyces sp. NPDC007808, assembly GCF_042868655.1. Lineage (NCBI taxonomy): Bacteria > Bacillati > Actinomycetota > Actinomycetes > Kitasatosporales > Streptomycetaceae > Streptomyces > Streptomyces sp. NPDC007808. Next base: position 1,353,176 of record NZ_JBIAEQ010000001.1, on the reverse strand, counting down.
GTGTGGCGCCAAGCCCTGGCCGACCTCGGCGCGACCGGCAAGCTCACCCGCATCTACCGGCCGCAGACCAACGGCAAAAGTCGAACGCTTCAACCGCACCCTGCTCGACGAATGGGCCCACCAACGGCCCTACACCAGCAACACCGAACGCACCGAAGCCCTGGCAGACTTCCTCCTCACCTACAACCACCGCCGCTGCCACACCGCACTCGGCGGCCACCCGGCCATCAGCCGCGTAAACAACCCTGCGGGTCAATACAGCTAGCGCCCACCGGCCGAAGAGAGGATCGCGCCGGAAGGCAGCCTTGGCTGGTGCGATCGAAGTGGCGAAGGCGGCGAAGTGATCCGCACAATGCGTCTCGACCCGCTTCGCCAGGATTTGCTTCGGGTGGGCGGTTGCTCGCTTGACCGACCGTGAGACCGTGCCGGAGTGCACATTCGCGGTCTGTGCCATCTCGCTCTGGGTAAGGCCGTACATCTTGGTGGCCACGAGCGCGGTGCGCTGCTGCAGCGGCAGCTCGTCGCGCAGCGCGTCCCACACGATCATGTTTTCGGCGACCAGGTAGGCAATGTCCTGGCAGTGCCTCGCGGAGAAGTGCTCATCCATCAGATGCTCAGCCTCCCGCTCCCGCGTCCGGTGCAGCCGCTCTGTTTGGTGGACGACCTCACGACGCAGCGCCGTATAGACGTAGGCGCGGGGCTCGCGCAGCCTCTCTGGAGCACGCAGCGCTCCCTCGAATGCCAGATGTACAACGTCCTCCCGGCCGATCATGGCCTCGGGGACGGCCCGGCTGTGCAGCAGACGAGCTGCCACTGCGGTCATCTCGTCCCGGTGATCTCGGTAGACGGCATCTAGCGTGGCGACGTTTACCTGCTGGGTCGTTCGGGCCTCAGCCGCCGCTCCGCCCCCGGCTTTCCCCAACCGTGCCACCTGCGACTTCCCGCGCTTCACCCTTGGCGCGGATGATTTCGGCCTTCCCCCGGGCCCGATGCCGGTAGGCCATGCTGTCCAGCAAGGATCGGATCCCGGGTGCGAGCACGGCAGCAACGAACAGCGCAATAGCGACGAACTCCACTGAGTAACCTCCTCCAGTATGCGGCTCCTCAGCACCCCAGGCGGGGCCGGCACTTCAGGGACCGGCGCGGCGCTTCCGTACAGGGGCGTCTCTCGAGGGAATGCGGTGAAGTCAACAGGGGATCTTCACCAGCCCGGGACCGCAAGACCGCAGGTAGAAGACCTTCGTCGGCGGCCCTTCTCCTCCTCGATGAGTTGGATCACCTTTCAGATCGCTCCCCCGGCAACTGCATGACGCCGTCATCCCGACCATGCAGCGAGCGCACAGGCGGACACCGCAGGGGGTAGGCGGCTTGTGCATCGGGTCCCTCGTCCGGCATCAGCAAAGCAGTGGCACAGGATGAACGCCTGATGCACTCTGGTGAGTTGCTCACTCAGGAGGTCGTACCCGTGTCAGAGATCCGCTCGCTGGAGGAGCTGCGGTCACCGGACAGGACAGCGCTCGTCTTCACTCCGTTCGGGCTGGGCGGTGCGATGCCGACCGAGAGGGCAGCCGAGTTTCTGCAACGGCTGGTCGCGGACTGCGTGCTCGCTCCGGACGTGGCGGACGGAACGCGCCGAGAGTTCGAACGGCTTCAGCGGCTCTTCGCCCTTGGCCTGCTCGACTATGACGTCTTCACCGTGGTCGACGACCGCGCCTTGCTGGTGATGGAGCAGGCGCTGCGCGAGCGGTTCGTCCAGTGGTGCGCCGGGTCGGTCACGTTCGAGGACGCCAGCGGTCTGGAGTCTCCACTCATCGAGGACGTGCGCACTTACGACGATGTGTTCGCCGCGGTGAAGAAGGTGGGCAGGAAGAGCCGGCGGAGCCCGCGGCAGCAGCCGGCGCCGCAGTGGCGGTTGAAGGTCGACAGCACCCTGATCGACTTCAACGGCATGCTGGCCGGGCTGCGGACCTGGGCGCGAGCGGCCGGTCTGCTGCGTGGTCAGCGCACGCGTGGCATCGAGCACGCGATGTCGAAGCTGCGCGATGCCGTGGCCCACCCGACCGGTTACCGCCGCACGACGCCCGTGGAGACGGCCCGGACCCTGCACGACCTGGCAGAGCTCATCAATCAGCTGTGGGGACACCCGACGCCTGGCGGGCGCCTGTACCCCGCCCCAGTGGAACGCGACATTGTCGTCATGGCCTGGAACGACGAGGGAAGCGTCCACATGGCCCACGCCGATGCCCTGCGGCAGGATACCGATGCCGACGGATACCGCTACATCCTGATCCGCAGCGTTTCCCGCCCCGGAAGCCGGTACGAGGACGCGCACTGGTCGGCGTTCGACGCCCGGTTCGAGACAACGCAGTTCCCCACCGAGTACCTGTGGGGGCCCGGAAGCCGTAGTGACGCCCTGGCCTGGCTAGATGCAGAGCAGCCGAAGGGGGATACCGTCGACTACGTCGACCGCGTCTTCATGCTCCGCGAGTACGACGGCCAGGTGTACGCGCCGATGCACCCAGAGGTAGTCGCGGGCCTCACCGAGGAAGAGCGACCCGGCACCTGGCACACGGTGCGGGCCGACTTCCCCGAGCACGCCTTCGCCCATGTACGCGGTCTCAGCGGCAGCCCCCGTGCGCACGCCCGGACCGGCGACTGCAAGAACTGCGCTGCTCACCACCTCGGCAGCGGGAGCCACGAACAGGCCTTGCGGGCCGCCGAAGACGCCATCGGCGTCGTCACCCCACGGCGGCCGCCCGCCGTTCGTATCCCTGGCTCGTTCTTTTGGCCGCACAGATTCTGAGACCACGGGGAACGGATGGGGCGATTCCTTCGCACATCCAGACCTTCGCTGCGTCTACCACAAAACCGATCGGTGGGTGGTTAGTCCGACCCCTGCCGGTGTGCTCGGTTCGGGACGACCCCCTGGCGGCGAAGTACACCGACCACGCCCTGTTCGACTGACTGAGGGTTGACTGCTGATCCCGGCCAGCAGCGATGGTCTTGCTGCGGCGGGATCGTGAGCGCGCGCCGCAGCAACTGCCGCAGCGGCCTTCAGTGGTAGGCAGCGGCCGCAGGTCGACCGGTCGCACACCTGCAGCGGACCGTCCCATGGGCGACGTCCGTGCCGGCGGTGTTCGTAGCACAGCTGGTCAGGCCCAGACTGCGGCATCACCCGCAGTGCGCACCGCATGGCCGACGGGGCTTGCCGGTACGTCCGGCCGCTTCCGGAACGCCGGTCACCGCCGACAGGTGTCCGCTGTCCGGTGACGCCTGTCCGGTGTCCCCAAATGACAAGTCTCGTGTCTCCTTCGGTCAAGCGGTCCCGGCCGTCCAGCCCTACCGTGGCACCACCGCAGAGACGCGGCCGGCCACCGGAGGGGCCACACCACTCCCCCGTGCACGTCCCCTTCGCACGGGCCGGTCACGACCGGCTCACCACGGCCCGCGTCCTCGGCCCCGCATCGACCCCTAGCCCCGAGTCGCTGCCCGCGCACACCTCGCGCGGGTCGCCCGCGAGGTGGGTGACCACCGATCCGACAGGAGTACGGACCGTGCACTTCCACGACGACTCACTCTTCCCCGAGAACCAGGAAAAGCTGGTGATCCAGGCCGCTCCCTACGGGCCGGAGTGGCTGCCCGGTGACGCCGACGACCTCCCCCTCACCATGGACGAGCACGTACAGGCGGCCGTCGACTGCTACAACGCCGGCGCGACCGTGCTGCACATCCACGTACGCGAGCTCGACGGCAAGGGCTCCAAGCGGATGTCCATGTTCAACGAGCTGCTGGGACGGCTGCGCGAGGCCGTGCCGGACATGGTCCTCCAGATCGGCGGTTCGATCTCGTTCGCCCCCGAGGACGAGGGCAGCGAGGCCAAGTGGCTCAGCTACGACACCCGTCACCTGCTGGCCGACCTCACACCGGCGCCGGACCAGGTGACGATCGCGATCAACACCAGCCAGATGAACATCGTCGAGATCATGAACGACGACGACCTCGAGGGCACCTCGATCGCCAAGCCGGAGTACTACAAGGCCTATCGGGACATGGTGGTCGAGGCTGGCCCGGACTTCTACCTGGAGCACCTGAAGCGCCTGCACGCCAGCGGCATCCAGCCGCACTTCCAGCTCGCCACGCTGGCCCAGCTGGAGACCGTGGAGCGGCTGATCCGGTCCGGCGTCCACACCGGTCCGCTGATCCTCAACTACGTCGCCATCGGCGGCGGCTTCGCCGGCCGGCACCCCGCGGACCTGATCGAGTTCGTCCGCCGCACCCCGGACGGCGCCGTCCTCACCATCGAGAGCTCCATGCGGGCCGTGGCGCCGATGAACGCGATCGGCATCGCGCTCGGCGTCCATGTGCGCGTGGGCAACGAGGACAACCTGTGGCGCCGCAAGGGCGAGCGCATGACCACCGTCGAGCAGATCGAGCAGATGGTCCAGATCTCCGAGGCGCTGGGCCGTGACATTGCCACCGGCGCCGAAGCCAAGAAGATCTACCGGCTCGGGGAGTACTACGCGGACGCCGACGAGACCCTGGCCCGGCTCGGCATGGTGCCGAACCGCCGTCCCGGACAGCGCGGTTTCATGCTCCGCGACGTCTGATCGCGTCCCTTCGCCTCCGGGCACGCCACCACCCCACCGGACCACCGCGCAGCGCTCCGCTCGGCGCGCGCGGCCCCAGGGCCGCCGGAGCAATCCCCTAACTCCGGCGGCCCCCTCCTCCCATCCCACTCCCCGCGGCCGCCGTGCCCCGCACACCCGGCAGGCGTCCGCGACGAACAACGGAGCAACCCCGTGGCACACGCCATTCGCTTCCAGGAGACCGGCGGTCCCGACGTCCTGAACTGGGAAGAGGTCGTCGTCGGCGACCCCGGCCCGGGCGAGGCGCGGATCCGGCACGCGGCCGTCGGACTCAACTTCGCCGACACCTACTTCCGTACCGGCCTGTACCCGGCGCCGCTGCCCGCCGGGCTCGGTGTCGAGGCCGCCGGTGTGGTGGAGGCCGTGGGCGAGGGGGTGACGCACGTCGCCGAGGGCGACCGGGTGACGTACACCGGCAGCCCGCTGGGCGCGTACAGCACGGAGCGGGTGATGCCGGCCGACTCCCTGATCAGGCTGCCGGACGCGATCGGCTTCGAGACGGCCGCCGCGATGACCATGCGCGGCCTCACCTCCGCCTACCTGCTGCGCAGGATCCACCCCCTGAAGGCCGGCGACACGATCCTGCTCACCGCGGCGGCGGGCGGTGTCGGCCTCATCCTCTGCCAGTGGGCGAAACTGCTGGGGCTGACCGTGATCGGCACGGTCTCCACCGAGGCCAAGGGCGAGCTGGCCCGCGCCCACGGCTGCGACCACGTCGTCCACTACCGGCGCGAGGACGTCGCCCAGCGGGTGCGCGAACTGACCGACGGCGTCGGGGTGCCGGTCGTCTTCGACAGCGTCGGCGCCACGACGTTCGCCGGCTCCCTCGCCTCGCTGCGGCGGCGCGGCCTGCTGGTGTGCTTCGGCACCGCCTCCGGGCCGGTGCCGCCCATCGACGCCATGCAACTGGCGGTCAAGGGCTCGCTGTTCGTGACCCGGCCCGCCCTCGCCGACTACATCGCGGACCCCGCCGAACGGGCCGAGCTGGCCGGCGAGCTCTTCGGCCATGTCGCCTCCGGACGGATCACCGTCGAGGTCAACCAGCGCTACGCGCTGGAGGACGCCGCCCGGGCGCACCGCGACCTGGAGGCGGGGCGGACCACGGGGTCGTCCGTCTTCGTCCTCTGAACACGCCCTTCGCGCAGATCACCTGACTCCCGTTCACGTCCCTCACCAGGAGGAAGTCCCGTGGAGAAGACCCTTGCCCCGGTGGAGAGCGCACCCGCAACGGTGCGCGCCCACTCCCTCGGCTCGATCAAGGTCGAGCCGCTGACCTGCACCATCGGCGCCGAACTGTCCGGCGTGCACCTCGGCGACGCCGCGCGCGACGAGGACCTGTTCGCCGAGATCAAGGCCCTGCTCCTCCAGTACAAGGTCCTGTTCCTGCGCGACCAGGACATCACCCGCGCCGAACACGTCGCGTTCGCCGAGCGGTTCGGCGCGCTGGAGGACCACCCGGTGGCCGGCAGCGACCCCGACCACCCCGGCCTGGTCCGCATCTACAAGGACCTCGACTCCCCCGCCGAGCACTACGAGAACGCCCTCCACACCGACGGGACCTGGCGTGAGGCGCCCGCCATGGGAGCCGTGCTGCGCTGTGTGGAGTCGCCCCCGGTCGGCGGGGACACCATCTGGGTCAACATGGTCGAGGCGTACCGCCGGCTGCCGGACCACGTCAAGACCCAGATCCAGGGCCTGCGCGCCCGGCACAGCATCGAGGCGTCCTTCGGCGCCGTCATGCCGCAGGAGAAGCGCCACGAGCTGAAGGCCCGCTTCCCGGACGCGGAACACCCGGTGGTGCGCACGCACCCCGAGACCGGGGAGCAGATCCTCTTCGTCAACAGCTTCACCACGCACTTCGTCAACTTCCACACGCCCGGGAACGTCCGCTTCGGGCAGGACTACGCCCCCGGCGCGCACCTGCTGCTCAACTACCTGCTCAGCCAGGCCGCGGTCCCGGAGTACCAGGTGCGCTGGCGCTGGCAGCCGAACAGCGTGGCCATCTGGGACAACCGCTCCACCCAGCACTACGCCGTCCAGGACTACTGGCCCGCCGTCCGCAAGATGGAGCGCGCCGGGATCACGGGCGACAGACCGTTCTGACCTTTCCTTCAGAAGCTCGCGAGGTGATGACAATGGCGTTTCCCACCACTGAGCAGTCCCCGCCGGAGACGACGTCCCCGTCCGTCTGGCCGGTGTCCCGGCGCTATGCCTGGGTCGTTTTCGCCCTGAGTTTCGGCCTGCTGCTGTCCGACTACATGTCACGGCAGGTCCTCAACGCCGTCTTTCCCATGCTGAAGGCCGAATGGCTGCTGTCCGACGCCGAACTGGGCTCGCTCAGCGGGGTCGTGGCGCTGACGGTCGGCGTGCTGGCCTTCCCGCTGTCCCTGCTGGCGGACCGCTGGGGCAGGGTGCGGAGCCTGCTGATCGCCGCCACCGTGTGGAGCCTGGCGACATTGGGGTGCGCGGTGTCCGCGGGCTACGGCGAGATGATGATCGGACGGCTCTTCGTCGGCATCGGTGAGGCAGCCTACGGCAGCGTCGGGATCGCGGTGGTCCTGAGCGTCTTCCCGCCCGTACTGAGGGCCACGCTCTCCGGCGCCTTCATCGCGGGCGGCGCCTTCGGCTCCGTCCTCGGCGTCGCGATCGGCGGCGCGGTGGCCGAGGCGTTCGGCTGGCGCTGGGCGTTCGGCGTGATGGGCGTCTTCGGGCTGGTGCTCGCCGCGTGCTACGGCGTCGTGGTCACCGAGAAGCGGCTGCGGCCGCGGGCGGAGACGGACGCGGGCACGAACGCGGCGGAGACGGACGCGGATGCGAGGAACGCGGCGGACACCGACCCGGACACGAGGAACGCGGCGGACGCCGGTGCGGCCTCCGGCGCCCGGCCGAAGGCGGACACCGGCGAGGACGCGGCCACCGCCCCGCGCGAGCATCTGCGGGCCCTCCTGCCGCGGCTGTTCTCCTCCGCCTCGGTGATCGGCGCGTACGTCGGCAGCGGACTCCAGCTGTTCATCGCGGGCGCCCTCATCGCCTGGCTGCCCAGCTACTTCGACCGCTACTACCACCTGCCCACGGCGCAGGCCGGGGCCGCCGCCGGGGTCTTCGCCCTGATCATCGGCGTGGGGATGATCGGCGGCGGGATCGTCTCGGACCGGATCAGCAAGGCGCGGCCGATCAGGAAGTGGTCCGTCGCGATCTTCTGCAGCCTCGGCTCACTGGTCCTGCTGCTGACCGCCTTCCATCTCCCCACCGGCCCACTCCAGATCATGACGCTGGCGGCGGGAGCGATGCTGTCGGCCGGCACGGCCGGCCCGGCCGCCGCCATGGTGGCCAACCTGACCCCGGCGACCATCGCCGCCACGGCATTCGCCACCCTCACCCTGGCCAACAGCCTGCTCGGCCTGGCTCCCGGCCCCGCGGTCACGGGCATGCTCGCCGACCGGACGAGCCTGCTCGACGCCCTCCGGCTCGTCCCGCTCGTCGCGCTCGGCGCCACCGTCGCCTTCGTGGTCGGCCGGCACCACTACGAGCGGGATCTGCTCCGCATCACCGAACTGTCCGGGCCGGCCGGCCCGGAGCGGACGCGAACGGAGGTGTCCTCATGACCCGCACCGCGACCCCGGCGATCGTGATCGTCCCGGGCCTGCGCGACCACGTGGACGGGCACTGGCAGACCCTGCTCGCCGGCCGGCTGGCCGAGGCGGGCCGCACCGTCCGCACGGTGCCGCCGCTGACACATGACGGACTCAGCCGCAAGGCCCGCGTGGCCGCACTGGACGAAGTGGTCTCGCGGCTCGCGGGACCCGTCGTCCTGATCGCCCACAGCGCCGGCGTGATCACCACCGTGCACTGGGCCCAGGAGCACCGGGCCGACGTCCGGGGCGCACTGCTGGTCACCCCGCCGGACTTCGACACCCCGCTGCCCGAGGGCTACCCGGCCCCCGACGTGCTGGCCGAGAACGGCTGGACGCCCGTCCCCCGGTCGGCGCTGCCCTTCCCCAGCATCGTGGCGGCCAGTTCCGACGACCCGCTGGGCGGCCTGGACCGCGTCCGTGCGCTGGCCCTCGCCTGGAAGAGCGGGTTCGTGGAGCTGGGAGCCGTGGGGCACCTCAACCCCGCCTCCGGCTACGGCCCGTGGCCGGAGGCGGAGGAACTGCTCCGCGAACTCGACCCCGCCCCCGACCCCGCCCCCGAGCACGGCTGAGACACCGCCCCGGCCGGCGCCTCCCGGAAAGGCATCGATGAACACCGACACCGACCCCGATCTCCTCTGGTCGCCCGGTCTCCGCGAGACGCGGGACTCCAACGTCGCGTCCTTCCTGCGGTGGCTCGGCACCCACCGGGAGCTGCACTTCCGCGACTACGCCGAGCTCTGGCGGTGGAGCTCCACCGACCTGCCCGGCTTCTGGTCCGCCGTATGGGAGTTCTACGGCCTGGACGCCGTGTCCGGCTACGACGAGGTGCTGGCGGACGCCTCCATGCCGGGCGCCAGGTGGTTCACCGGCGCCCGGCTGAACTTCGCCGAACGGTGCCTCGCGCACGCCACCCCCGACCGCCCTGCCCTGGTCTTCGTGGACGAGGGCAGGGCCCCCGTGGAGACCTCCTGGGAGGAGCTGCGCCAGCAGGTCGCGGACGTCGCCGCGGCACTGCGCCGGATGGGTGTGGGGCCCGGCGACTGCGTGGCGGGCTGGCTTCCCAACCTGCCGCAGACCGTCGTCGCGCTGCTGGCCACGGCCTCCCTCGGCGCGGTGTGGACGGTGTGCTCCCCGGACTTCGGCACGCCCAGCGTCCTCGCCCGACTGCGGCAGGCACGCCCGACCGTCCTGGTGGCGGCGGACGGCTACCGCCACGGCGGCAAGCAATACGACAAACGCCCCGTGGTCGCCGAGCTCGTCGAGGGGCTGCCCTCCGTACGGCACGTGCTCGCGGTCGGCCACCTCTTCCCCGCGCCGGACGAGCCCTGGGCACCACGGGCCGACGTACGGCAGCACTCCTGGTCCGCGCTGCCGGCCGCGGAGGGGCCCCTGGAGTTCGCCGACGTGCCCTTCGACCACCCCCTGTGGATCCTGTGGTCGTCGGGGACCACCGGGGTGCCCAAGGGGATCGTCCAGGGACACGGCGGCATCGTCGTGGAACTGCTGAAGGCCCTCGGGCTCGGCGCCGACCTGCGCGCCGAGGACCGCTATCTGTTCGTCACGTCCACCAGCTGGATGGTCTGGAACTTCCTGGTAGGCGGACTGCTGCACGGCAGCACCGTCGTCCTCTACGACGGCAGCCCCACGTTCCCCGACGTCCACGGCGCCTGGCGGGTCGCCGAGCGGACCGGCGCCACGATGGTCGGGGTGGGGGCCGCCTACCTCGCCGCCGGGGAGAAGGCGGGCGGGGACCCGACGGCCGAACTCGGTCTCGGGGCACTGCGCTCGATCCTCCAGACCGGCTCGTCGCTGCCGCCCGGCACCTGGCGCTGGGTACACGACCGGCTCGCGCCCGGTGTCTGGCTCCAGTCGGTCTGCGGCGGGACCGACGTGTGCTCCGTGCTGGCGGGCGGCTCCCCGCTGCTGCCCGTGCGAGTGGGCCGTATCCAGTGCCCCGCGCTCGGCGTCGCGCTGGCCGCCTGGGACCCCGCGGGGCGGCCGCTGACCGAGGAGCAGGGCGAGATGGTGCTGACCTCGCCCCTGCCGTCCATGCCGCTCCACTTCGTCGGCGACCCCGACGGGGCGCGCTACCGCGACAGCTACTTCGACACGTATCCCGGTGTCTGGCGGCACGGCGACTGGGTCACCGTCCATCACGACCTGTCGGTCGTCGTCTCCGGCCGGTCGGACTCCACGCTCAACCGCATGGGCGTGCGCATGGGCTCCGCCGACCTCTACGCGGTCGTCGAACAGCTTCCCGAGGTCGCCGACAGCCTCGTCGTCGGCGTGGAACGCCCGGACGGCGGCTACTTCATGCCCCTGTTCGTGGTCCCGGCCCAGGGGACCGACCTGGACGACGCAGTGCGCGAGCGCATCGCGGCCGCCGTCCGGCGCCGGCTGTCCCCCCGCCACGTGCCCGACGTCATCCTGCCGATCGCCGCCGTGCCCCGCACCCTGACCGGGAAGAAGCTGGAGGTGCCCGTCAAGCGCATCCTCCAGGGCGCCCGCGTCGACGAGGTGAGCAGCGCGGGCGCCGTCACCCATCCCGAGATGCTGGCCTGGTTCGCGGAGTTCGCGGGCCGTTCCGCGACGGGCGGGTGAGCCGCGCCCTCCCGCGGACGGAGAAGACGCCTCGGCCCACACCCATGGGCCGAGGCGTCTTCGTGGTCGCCGGGTGATGGTCAGGAGGTGCGCTCGGGCTCGACAGTCGGCACCCCGGGAATCCGTGGATCCCTGGGTGCCGACGGCGCCATCCGCGATGGCCGGGGGGACTGACGCTCCAGACCGCGGCGATGCACATCACGTGCTGTCCGGTGGGCATGGCGGCGCGCCAGACGTCCCCTTCGGCGTCTCCCCAGTCCTGCCGGACCTCTTCGCGCCCCACCAGTCCGACGCCGAGTTCCCTCTCGACGGCGGTGGGTTCCCCGAGACGCAGCGGGACTGCGCCACTCATGCCGATGTAGCCGATGTAGCAGTAGGCGCGGGTCAGCTCACCGGAGACGCCCCTGGCCCAGGCGTGGTGGTCGACGATGCGGTGCGTGCCGAAGTACTGGAGGTCCCCGACGCGTGCGGCCGGCGTCCGCAGGCAGGCGGGGAAGTCCGGGCGAGTGGCGTCTGTCTCCGGCGTCAGATGGATCCGGCCATGGGCGGGGGTCCCGCCAGGGACGGGTCTGGCGACGAAATCCCCCTGTCGGTAGGCCAGTTCGGTGCCGTCCGGTCGATGCTCGGCCGGTGCCGGAGGCCGAGGGCGTCGGCCACCTTCTCCGGCCCTGCGTCCCGCACCGCGAGCCATGACGTCTCGTAACCGAAGGGCGGGCTCCGTCACGACCGCGCCGCCGGCACCCCGGAGACCCGGCCCTGTCGGTGGGGGCGCGGGCCGGGGTGCCGGCGGCCGGATCCGTATCGGCGAGGCCGCTACGACAGGCCGCCGCCGAAGGCGTACTGGAGGGCCAGGCTGGAGGAGGAGACGACCACCCACAGGCAGGCGCCCAGCAGCAGGGGGCGGGGGCCGGTGCGGCGCAAGGCCGTGAGGTCGGTGGACAGGCCGACGGCGGACAGCGCGACGGTGATGAGGAAGACGGACAGCTCCTTGAGGCCCGGATGCGCCGCGGCGGGGACGAGACCGGCGCTGTTCGCTGCGGCCGCCAGTAGGAAGGCCACGAGGAACCAGGGCACCAGCCCGGCCGACCGCACCGGCGCGGAGGGGGCGGAGGGCATGGAGCGGGCGCGGCGTCCGGTCAGGAGCGCCAGGCCCAGACAGACCGGGATGATCATCAGGGTGCGGGTGAGCTTGACGACCACCGCGTCGTCGACCGCGCCGGGGCCGTAGGCGGTGGCGACGGCCACCACGGACGACATGTCGTTGACCGCGGTCCCGGCGAACAGGCCGAAGACCTGGGGATCCATGCCGAAGAGGTGGCCGACCAAGGGGAAGACTACGACCGCGGCGATGTTGAAGAGGAAGATCGTCGAGATGGCGTAGGCGACCTGCGCGCTCGCGGCGCCGATGACCGGGGTGACCGCGGCGATCGCCGACGCGCCGCAGATCCCGGTGCCCGCCCCGATGAGGGTGCGCAGATCGCCGCCGACACCGAGCCGGCGTCCGATGACCCGGGCGGCGAGCAGACAGGCGGCCAGGGAGCCGAGCATGACCGGGAGGGAGCTGCCGCCCACGTGGAGCACCTGGGAGAGCGACAGTTGGGCGCCGAGCAGGGCGACCCCGATCTGGAGGACGGGTTTGCCGGCCAGGCGCAGGCCGGGCGTGAGGCGGGGGGCCGGTCTGCGGACGGCGGCGACCAGAACGCCGAGGATCACGGCGGTCACCGGACCGCCGAGGACGGGGAGCCGTTCGCCCACCGCCATGGCCACCACCGCGACGACCAGGGCCACGGCCAGCCCGGGTATCCAGGACCCGCGCACCGGCCGGGCGGCGGCCGCCGCGGCCGGGGCGGGGTCGGCCGGGGCAGGGTCGGCCGGGCCGGGGCCGCGGTCCGGGGTGGACCGGGGGCCCCGGGCGTCCGTCTCCTTCCTCACGAGTCCGACTCTCGTCCGCCGGTGTGCCCCGTGGCCGCCTGCTCCACGACGACGATCTCCCGCTTGAGGATCTTGCCGGTGGCGCCCTTGGGGAGCGCGTCGGTGAAGGTGACGATCCGCGGGTACTTGTAGGCGGCCACCCGTTCCCTGACGAAGTTCCGGATCTCTTCGGCGGTGGCCTCCGCACCGTCCCGGAGGGCCACCACGGCCGCTATCTCCTCGCCGTGGACGTCGTGCGGCACACCGACCACGGCGGCCTCGGCGACGGCCGGGTGCTCGTAGAGGACCTCCTCGATCTCGCGCGGGTAGACGTTGTAGCCACCGCGGATGACGAGGTCCTTCTTGCGGTCGACGATGAAGTAGTAGCCGTCCTCGTCGACGCGGGCGAGGTCGCCGGTGTGGAACCAGCCATCGCGGACAGCCTCCGCGGTCGCCTCGGGGCGGTTGCGGTAGCCCTTCATCACGTTCTCGCCGCGGATCGCGATCTCCCCCACCTCGCCGGGGCCCACGTCGGTGCCGTCGTCCGCGACGAGCCGGGCCTCGACCCCGCGGATGGGCACCCCGATCGAGTCGGCCTTGCGGGGACGGTCCGGGGGGTTGAACACGGCGACCGGCGAGGTCTCCGACAGCCCGTAGCCCTCCAGCACCGTGACGCCGAGTTCCCGTTCGAAGCCGTGCAGCACCTCCACCGGCAGGGAGGCGCCGCCGGACACGGCGAGGCGCAGCCGGGACAGGTCGTGGTCCCCGGGCACCCCGGCGTTGAGCAGGGCCGTGTACATGGTGGGGACGCCGAGGAAGACGGTGACCCGGTCCCGGTGCAGGATCCGCAGCGCCGCGGCCGGCTCGAACCGCGGCAGCAGGGTCAAGGTGGCGCCGGCGACGACGGCGGCGTTGAGGGCGCAGGTCTGCCCGAAGGCGTGGAACAGCGGCAGGCCGCCGAACAGGACGTCGTCCGGCCCGATCCGGATCAGCGTCTCCACCGTCGTGACCGCGTTGGACGACAGGTTGCGGTGGGTCAGTTCGGCGCCCTTCGGGGTGCCCGTCGTCCCGGAGGTGTAGAGGATGACGGCGGTGTCGCCGTCGGCCCGCTCGACGACCTCGGCCAGTGGCTGGGCCGCCCGGGTCAGGGCGTCGAACTCCGCGTCGGTCACCAGGCATTCCACGCCGGTCTCGGCGGCGGCCTTCGTCACCTCCGCCGCGAAGAGGGGGGCGGTCAGCACGATCCGGGAGCCGGAGTCCGCCAGGGTGTGGGCCACTTCGCGGGACTTGAGCAGCGGGTTCATCGGGACGACGACGCCGCCGGCCCGCAGGATGCCGTAGTAGGTGACCGGGAAGAGGGTGACGTTGGGCATGACCAGCGCGACGCGATCGCCGGGCCGGACGCCCCGCTCCCGCAGGAGGGCGGCGACGCGCGCGGCGGCGTCGTCCAGTTGGGCGTAGGTGAGGACGGTGTCGTCCTGGCGTACGGCGATGCGGTCGCCGTGGGCTCCGGCCGATTCCGCCAGGGCTGCCGCAAGGTTGTTCATTCGTCGTCCGTTCCGTCGGGGCCTGAGGGGTGGGTGTGGGGACGGCAGGAGCCGCCGGTGTCGCCGGTGCCGGGGATCGTGACCACGTCGCGGGGGGTGATTCCGCCGCGGCCGGAGCCGTCCTCGGCGTGCGGGAGGTCGCCCCAGAAGTGCGGGGGGAGGTCGCGTCCCTGGCGCAGGGTCAGCCAGAGCCGCAGCAGGTGGCGCTTGCGTTCGGGCTCGGCGAAGTCCTCGTACTCCGTGCGGGAGTGCAGGACCGCATAGTTGTTGACCAGCAGCAGGTCACCGGGCTCGAAGTCGAGGTCCAGGCGGTGCCGGGGGGAGCGTGCCGCCTCGTCGACGAGGTCGAACAGCTCCAGGTCGGCCCGATCCAGTCGCGGGACCCCGGACAGGCGCTGGGCGGACTCCAGGTAGGGGCGGTGGTAGCGCATGCTGAGCTTTCCCCCGTGCCAGGTGGCGAGGGGGGCCGCGTGGTAGGGGCGCTCGCCGGGGGCGTGTTCACCCCGGCGATCGAGGTAGTGGGTGCGGTACAGCCGCTCGACGAGGTCGGGGCGGCGCGCCAGGACGGCGTTGTGGACCGCGCCGGCACTGACGAGCGAGGTGCGCGCGCTGGCGCGGGGCGGAGTCAGGCACAGGAGCCCGAGCACGTCGGACCCGTCGGTGTGGAAGGGCAGCGCCGCTCTCGTCTGGTAGCCGCGCGCGGACGGGTCTGCCAGGGTGCGTCCGGTGTCGCGGACGTGCCCGAGCATGTGGCCGGCCGCGTTCTGCGACACCGGGACGCCCAAGTGCTGCCCCAGCCCCCAGAACAGCGTGCTCGCCGCCGCCCGGCTGTACCGCTCGACGGGGATGCGTCTGACCAGGACGAACCCCCGGCCGTTCTCCAGCACGTCGACGACGCGTTCCAGCACACCGGCCAGGGTCGGCAGCGGAAAGTCGGCGGAGCCCACCTTCAGCAGCGGGACACCGCGCTCGCGAACCGTGCGCAGGGCGGACTCGAGCTCGTCGATCTGCTCGGGCGACAGCCGCAGGACCCACTCCTCACGGTCGGCCAGGTCCGCCCCGCTCCACACGGCCGGTCCCGTGCAGGGCCGGCGCAGCACCTCGATCACGTTCGTGTGCACCGCGGACACACTTCTCCCCTTCGAGCGTCTGATGGATTTCGACGGAGCGATACGGATGTCCTTGCGTCCCCCGCTGTCTCGGCGCCGGATTCCGGGGGATTCACTCCATCGCGAGTGGTGCCACAGTAGGGCAGCCCGTATCGCGTCGCTTGACGTGGCGTGACGTCTGACTTATCAATCAGGGACACACGCCAGGGAGCGCGCCCATGATGAAGCCCCTCGTCCGCAACGCCGCCCTGAGCGGTTACGTGGAGCTGAGCCAGTCGCTCGGCATCGACCCGCGAGCCCTGATGAAGCGGGTCGGCCTGGACCCCGCCGGTCTCGCGGTCCAGGACCGGTGGATCTCCGGCCTGGCCGTGATCCAGCTGCTCGAGCTGTCGGCGGCGGCCGCCCGCCGCGAGGACTTCGGCCTGCTCCTCGCCGAGCGGCGCCGCTTCTCCAGCCTGGGGCCCATCAGCCTGGTCGTTCGCGAGGAACCGGACCTCCGCAGCGCGCTGGAACTCCTCGTCCGGCACGAGCACATGTACAACGAGCTGCTGCACAGCAGGCTGTCCGAGGTGAACGGCCTGGCCACGCTCAAGGTGAGCCTGGAGCCGACGGAGACGGCGACGACCCGCCAGGCCGTGGAGCTGGCCGTGGGTGCCTTCCATCAGGTGCTGCGCACGTTCCTCGGCGCGCGCTGGCAGGCACTGTCCGTGTGCCTCACGCACGGCGCGCCCAAGGATCCCGAGAGCCACCAGCGCCTCTTCGGTCCCGTCGTGGAATTCGACAGCGAGTTCGACGGGATCGTCTTCTACGCCAGCGACCTCCACACCCCCAACCCCATGGGGGACCCGATGCTGCGGACCTACGCGCGGCAGTTCTTCGACGCGATCGCGACCTCGCGGGACACGACGGTGCTGGACCGGGTGCGGGACCTGATCGAGGTCCTGCTGCCGACCGGCCGGTGTTCCATCGAACAGGTCGCGGGAAGCTTGGGCGTCGACCGTCGGACCGTGCACCGGCACCTGGCGGCGTCGGGCGAGACCTTCTCCTCCGTCCTCAACGCGACGCGCACACATCTGGCGGAACAGCTCGTGCCCAACCCGAGGCGCTCGCTGACGGAGATCTCCGGCCTGCTCGGGTTCTCCGCGCCGAGCGCCTTCTCACGCTGGTTCCGCGAGCAGTTCGGCTGCAGCGCGCGGGAGTGGCGCGCCCGGCGCGCCGAACGGACGGGGCCGGAGGGACGGTGACCCCGGAGGGGCTTGCGGGCACGGAGATCCGTCGGCTCCCGGACCGATGAGCCGTCGGCTCTGACATGGGCCGTTGTCGGCCGCCTCGCTTTCGGCCACTACGGCCTGCGGCTGCCCACCGCCTGCCAACGCCGGCCGGGGTCTGCCGGGAACGATGCCTACCGGCAGACCCCGGCATGCGGTCGGACCACGTCAACACCCTTACCGACGCCGAACCCTGACAGCCGGCTGGACCACGCCTCGACATCACCCGGGACTCCACACCACCCCGGCCATAACCGTACGAGACCAGCACCGTGTCAGAGTGCCGCGAAGCGGCCGGCAGGAGTTCGTGCGCCAGGGCCGTCGCCCGTGCCATCAGCCACCTGGCTCCTCTCCCGACCGAGGGCCTTCAGTACGTCAGCCGTACCACCGCCCTCACTCGAGCGGCAGGTGCTGCGGACGGTGGCCTGCCCGCTGCGGCGCGATCATCCGCGGACGAGCAGGTCGTCCTCGGCCGGGTGAGGCAGCCGGGAGACACTGGACGCCAGTGGGAGAAGTCAGCGTCACATTCACCCGCGACGCCTCCGGCCGGTGGCGCCTTCCCGCACGCCGGCACCGCATCCGCCCCGACCCCTCCCCCGCGACCGCGTCTCAGAACTGCGGGACGAGCCAGAGAGCGGCGAAGTACAGCACGACCGTCGCCGCCAGGATCAGGAAGACGGCGACGGCAGCACGGCGACCAGGGCTCACACGTCTCTTCCGCCCGTGGCCCCTGTGCCGGTCGACGAGGCGGTCCACCAGCTCGGCGTCGAGGATGTTGCCTTCGACGAAGTTCAGTTGGGGGTCGAGGAACGCCTCCCCCAGGTTCTCGACATGCCCCGCGTACGGCAGGGCATCCAGAACGGTGACTTAGGTGATGTCCGCGCTGCAGAAGACGTTTGTGCTGTCGCACGTCTCGGGCAGTTCGACGAACAGGTCCCCCATCCAGCGGCGGTCTTGAGGTAGAGCCGGTGCCGTGGAACCTTAACCGGTTCGGGTCGTCCTTGCTCTTGGCCACCTGGATGCACAGCAGGTTGCCGTGGGCGTCCGCGTGCTCTTGAAGAACGCAGTGGGCGTGGTGCGTCGTTCCCGACTCGGGCAGGCACCGACCGCTACTCATGCTCGGACAAGCGGATCTCGCTACTCCGAGGCGTCTGCCAGGTCGACGGAGGGCTCTTGTCCACGCTGGAAGCCACGGCCGAAGTGTTGGCCGGAGCTGCCGACGGGCAGGAGGTCCGGGCGTTTGGCCACGCGACCGTCTCCGGAGGAACGCCCACGCGCGCGCCTGCCGATCCACGGACCCAGGAATCCGGCGACCCAGCGCACCTCGGCTGAGGCGGCACGCAAGAATCGTGCCCGACCAACAGGCAGGACGGGCAACGGGTGCGTCCAGGAGTCGTCAGTGTCCGGCACGTTGAGCGAGTGAGCGAGCGCCGCCGCGATCCGCTGGTGGCCGAGTGGGCTCGAGTGGAGGCGGTCCTGACTCCACAGGCGTGGATCCGTGGCCACCGGATACAGGGTGACGTCGGCGACGACGACACCATGCCGGTGCGCCGCCGCGCGAACACGGTGGTTCAGCGCCTCAAGACGCGGCCGGAGCGGACGGGCCAGTGGAGTGACCCGCGCGATGTCGGGAAAGGTGAGCGTCGCCACGCGCGCCCCCTGGCCGGTGAGCGCGGCGAACATCGCCTCCAGATGCGCGGCCACCTCATCCGGATCAAAGCGGGGGCGCAGCATGTCGTTGACTCCGGCCACGACCGTCGCGAAGTCCGGCCGCAGCGCGAGCGCCGCGGGCAACTGCTCCGCGTGGACCTGCCCGGCCAGACGGCCCCGTACAGCGAGATTGGCGTACCGGAGCTGCGGGTTGTGCCGAGCCAGGTGCTCGGCGAGCCGGTCGGCCCACCCGCGCAGGCCTGTCACATCGTCGCCGTCGCCGACCCCTTCGGTGTGACTGTCACCCAGGGCCACGAAGCGCAGATAGCGGGTCTCAGTGCCTGACATGAGCGGCTGGCTCCTTATTGCGATCACCGGAAGAGCCACCACTCTAGTCAATTTTTTGAATAATAGTCTTGGCGCGTTGGTCGAGCCTGCGCAACGCCATGTCACCCCACTGGAGGTTCTCCCGCTCGAACGACATCCCGCGCAGCAGAGTGAGGTACGGGCCGATACGCTCGGCCTCGGCGAAGTACGCCTCCTCTGAGCGGCCGCCCAGCAGTCGTTGCCGGATTCTCTCGTAGCGGGCCAACTTGGCCGTGGCCCATTCCATGCGTTCGAGGACTGCGGCGCGCACTGCCTCGACGTCGCCGGCGTCCGCGCACTGCACCTTGACCAGCAGCTCGTCCCTGATGACCGCGGGCCGACCCGGCGGCTCGGCCGTGTATGCACACACCGCTTCCCGCCCAGCCTCCGTCAGGGAAAACAGCCGTTTGTTGGGACGACGCCGCTGCTCAACGAGGCGAGCCGTGACCAACCCCTCGGCCTCCATACGCTCCAGCTCCCGATAGAGCTGCTGAGGCGTCGCCGTCCAGAAGTTCGCGACCGTCGCGTCGAAGCCTTTTGCGAGGTCGTAACCGGACGCCTCGCCCTCCAGCAGCGCGGCCATCACCGCGTTCCGCAATGCCATAGGAGCAAGGTACGGCCCAGCGAGTGTTCCTTGATGAGCCCTCCCGAGCACCGCACCCTCGACAAGCCACCGGAGTCGCCTCCACCCACCTCTACACCTATTCAACTTGTTGAGTACAGGGGTCGATCATGCACCCCTTCCGCAAGGCCGTTGAGAACGGTGACCTGGACGTTGTGGCCGCCCTTCTGGCCGACGACGTCGTCTTCAGCACCGTCGCCTTCAAGCCGTATCCGGATCCGGGCAAGGCGATCACCACCGCGATCCTGCGCGCTGTGACACAGGTTTTCGAGAACTTCAGAGCGTCGCCGGAAGAAGCTCCAGGGCTGCGACTCCTACACCTCGACGAGGCCGGCAAGATCGACGACTTCAGGGGGATGGTTCTACGCCGTCGACTGGACCCTAGAGTCACCGCCTCACCCTCGCCAGGCACGGCGCCTTGGTCAGGACCTCTCAGAGGTCTGCAGCCGGCGCTTCAGTGCTCGAAGACCGCCGTCGCCACCGGCACCGTCAGCAGCAGGCTGAGTCCGACCAGAGGGAGGCGGTCCAGCCACAGGACGGCGGCGAACTCGCGCAGCGTCGCGGCCAGCCAGTAGGCGGGGGAGGTCGGCGCGCCCACGACGTGCACCGACACGCCGACGCGGCGGGCCAACAGGGTCGTGCGGTAGACGTGGAAGCCGCTGGTGACCACCGTGGCACGGTGGCCCGGAGCGGTGCCGTCCACGAGGGCCGCACTGAAACGGAGGTTCTGCCCGGTGTTGACCGAGCGGTCCTCCCGAACGATCTGGTCGGCGGGCACTCCGCGCCCGCGCAGATAGTCGGCCATCGCCTCCGCCTCGGAGCGGACCTCGTCCTCTCCCTGGCCACCCGAGACGACGAACACCACACGCTGCGCGTCCGATGCGCGGGCGGCGTCGATCGCAAGGGCACGCTCCAGCCTGCGGGCCAGCAGCGGGCCGGGCCGGTCGCCGTCGAGCCCGGCGCCCAGGACGACGACATGGGAGGTATCCGGCAGGGGGGTGCTGCGGCCCCGGACGCACACGTAGCCGGCGAAGACGAGGAAGAGCAAAGTGAGGTATCCCGCGACCGCGTTCACCGCGACCAGGAGGGAACCGAACGCCTCACCGCCGACCACATGGAAGACCGCGTTGAGACCGAGCACCGCCAGCACCGCGCAGCCGGCGGCCCCGGTCGCCAGCAGGGCTGCCTGCGGTCCGTAGCGCCGGACCAGGAGGGCACCGTCGACCAGCAACAGCAGGCCCAGCACGAGCGCCAGGAGCACAGCGGCGACGGCGAGAACGGTGGCGATGGTCGGGTGGGCTGCCGCACTGCGACCGGCCACGCCGAGGCCGACAGAGGTCACCGCGAGGCAGAACAGGACGGCGGTGGAGAACCGGTGCGGTGCCCGCCAGGCGCTGAAGACGCCGCCCACGGCGAACACGACCGCGGCGAGGTACTCCGGGTACTCCGGCATGTGCCGCACCGCTCCGCTCTCCCGCCCGCCGGGCCGCTGCCCGTACCTCGCCTGCCTCTCGCCGCCCGCGGGTTCACGGACCCGGTACGGACGGCCGCCGACCATCCTCTCAGACCTGCAGTGGTGCGCCGCCTGTGCCAGGCCTGTTTGCGGCGGACGGGAAGTCGCACGTTGCCGAGGCAGGACGTACGACCCCGACCGTTCACGACGCCACGCACTGCGGGCAGCTGAGGGCCTCCTGGGTGCCGGTTGTAGATGCCGCAGTCCACACCGAACCCAGAAACCCGCAGGGCGTGGTCGCCGCCATTTCACGGCCGCCGCCCGGACCAACGCGGGGTGGCGGACATGACGTGTACGGGACGTGGTCCGGCTGGGTGTACGCGGCGTTCGTCCTGGACGTGAACTCACGGCCTCCGGGAACCGGGGAACCCCCGGTGGCCTGCCCCTCGCAGCGACGGATCCCAGGTGACGGGTCCGCTCGGACCACCTCTCAGTGGCCCGCGTTCAACTCGGAGAGCTCTCCGGCGGACAGCGGCAACGCGCCCTGATCGCCCAGGGACTCGCCCAGGAGTCGGACCTGCTCCTCCTGGACGAACCGACCACGGGCCTGGACCCCGAGGCATGGGACCGGATCGCCGTGCTGCTGACGGAGCTGGTCGCCGACGGCAAACCCGTCGTCCAGGCCACACACGACCTGGAAGCCGCCCGCTCGGCGGACGCCTGCCTCCTGCTCCGCGACGGCCAGTTGGTGGGGCAGGGTCGCCCCGAGCAACTTCTCACCGCCTCGACGCTCGCCCAGATCTGGCAACCGGCGTGAGGTGACGGCCCCGCCCATGGCCATGATGTTTCACCTGCCGCTGTCGCACGTAACTGCCGCCGCCACACATCAGGCCCGGCCCAAAGCTCTCGCACACCTACGGGCCCACGCCGATGAGAACCGACGCACCCTTCGAGCCCTCTCCCCCAGCCCCGCATGGCATGCGCTCGCGGCCACGAAAAAGTCATGCCGAGCCCTGAGGCCGGCAGCCCTCTTCCAGGACCGCGAAGAAGATGACGGGGCTCCCTGTCCTGCTGGGAGCCCCGTGCTCAAGGGATGGGTCAGCGCATGCCCTGGAGCCGCCAGATCTGGTTCTTCTTGGTGCTGAGGGTGCCGCCGGAGTCGCAGGTCCACTGGTGGACCACGGCGCGCGGCTGGGTGGAGACGCCGGAGACGTCAACGCACTTGCCGCTGTGGACGGCGACGAGTTGGTAGTCCTTGCTGTTGCCGAGCGCGGTGACGGGACGGAGGGTGAACATCTGGTTGGTGGTGCCGCTGCAGGTCCACTGGATGACGGCGGCGCCGTCGGCGGTGGAGGCGCCGGAGACGTCCAGGCACTTGCCGCTGTGCTGGTTGACCACCGTGTACGTGTCGGGGCGTCCGGCGACCGGCTTGAAGTCGAACATCTGCTGGTAGCCGCCCTCGCAGTAGTACTGCTGGTACTGCGTGCCGTCGGCGGTGGACAGGTTGGTGTCGTCCAGGCACTGCCCGCTGTTCTCGCTGACCGCGACCGTGGAGACGGTGGTGTCGGACGGCGGGAGCAGGGTGATGGTGTAGCCGTCCTGAGCGTTGCTGTAGGGGACCGTCACGGAGGCGGCGTTGTTGCTGACGGTCAGGGTGGTGTCGGAAACGGTCGTCGGGCCGGTCACGGCGGCGCCGCTGTCGTACGGAACGCGCTGGACGACGGCGCGGACCCGGCCGTTCTCCACGACCGAGGTGGTGTCGAGGCGGTTGAGGTTGACGGTGACGTTGCCGGTGTTGCCGTTGCTGCCGATCAGGATCTTGGCGTTGCGCGCGGAGTTGTCCTTCGTCGCCAGCCCGTCGGTGTTCGTACCGGCGGTGAGGTTCACGACGTTGCCGGTCTGCGAGCCGTAGTAGCGGTACATGAACCACTCACCGAGCGGCAGGTACTGGCCGGAGCTGTTCTTGGTGAGCAGGTTGGCCGCGTAGTCGTGCAGGCTGGGGCCCCCTCCCCAGTTGGCGCGCATGCCGTCGGCGCCGGCTCGCTCCAGACGGCTGATGAACCAGGCGCCGCCACCGGGGTGCTGCTGCTCGCGCCCGGCGTACTCGTTGATCTGGTAGGGGCGGGTGTTGGTCAGGCCCGCCGCGGCAAGGGTCGAGTTGGCGTTGCCGACTGCCTGGACGGGGTCGTGGGGTATGGCGTGCCAGCTGTAGATGTCAGGGGCGGCATTGTTGGCCTTGATGTGGTTCAGGTAGGTGGTCCACCAGGTGTTGGAGGAGCTGGGCGGGTTCGCCGTGCTGGGGCCGACGATGAGCTGTCCGGGGAGGTCGGCCCGCACGGCGGCGTGGAACCGCGACCACATCTGCAGGTACTGGCTCTGGGGCCGATCCCAGAAGCCGCTGAGGTCCGGCTCGTTCCAGAGGTCCCACTCCACCGTCATGTTGTTGGCTTTGACGTCGGAGATGAGCTGCTTGACGAAATTGTCGAACTGCGTCCAGTTGCCGTTGTCGCCGGGGAAGGGCTGGCTGGTGGTGCCGTCGGCGCCCCACAGGTCGTGCGGCAGGATGACGAACGTGCCGCCGAGCGCCTTGGTGCGCTTGTACTGGGCGAGGGTGGCGTTCCAGCGGGTCTGGTAGTCGGCGAGGCTGGTGGCGTAGCCGCCCCCGTTGAGCTGTGCGCCGCCGGCCCGCATGAAGCGCCACTTGATGTCGGTGAAGAAGTGGTCCGGCGGCTGCGACCCGTCGGCGGTCAGCCCGTAGATCATGCCGGAGGCGCGGTAACCGGGGGCACCTTTGGTGGTGGCGAAGTCGACGGTGACGCTCGTGTCCGCGGCCTGCGACGGGCCGGCCGGCACCAGGGTCGTGGCCAGGGCGGCCAGGAGGACGGCCACGGACGAGGTCGCTCGGCGTCCGGTGCGGGATGCGAATTCGGGACGTGTCCATCGAGATTTCATACTGCGGCTCCTTGGTGAGTGGGGGGGGACGGCCCGGATCGGAACGCCCCCGGGGGTGTGGGGAGACAGCCGGTCAGTGGTTCTCTCGGTGTGCGTGAGCCTCGGCGAGGAGGGGGTTGGGGGCCCGGCTGTGGCCGGCCGGGACCCCCTGGGGGACGGAGGGCGTGGGTCAGCCCATGCCCTGGAGTCGCCAGATCTGGTTCCTCTTGTTGGTCATCGCGCTCTCCGGGTCGCAGGTCCACTGGTGGATCTTGGCTCCGGCGGCGGTCGAGATCTGGCTGACGTCGACGCACTTGCCGCTGTGGACGGCGGCCAGCTGGTAGTCCTTGCTGTTGCCCAGTGCGGTGACGGGCTTCAGGGTGAACATCTGGTTCGTGGAGCCGTTGCAGGTGTACTGGATGACGGCGGCGCCGTCGGCGGTGGAGGCGCCTGAGACGTCCAGGCACTTGCCGCTGTGCTCATTCACGATGGTGTAGGTGTTCGTCCGTCCGGCGACCGGCTTGAAGTCGAGCATCTGCTGGTAGCCGCCCTCGCAGTAGAACTGCTGGTACTGCGTGCCGTTGGCGGTGGACAGGTTGGTGTCGTCCAGGCACTGGCCGCTGTGCTGAGCGACGGCGACCGTGGAGACGGTGGTGTTCGACGGCGGGAGCAGGGTGACCGTGTAGCCGTCGACGGCGCTCGTCCACGGCACGCTCACCGACGCCGAGTCGCCGCTGACGGTCAGGGTCTGGTCGGAGACGGTGACCGGACCCGTCACCGCGCCGCCGTTGTTGTTCGGTATGCGCTGGACGATCGCGCGGACCCGGCCGCTCTCCACCAGGGAGGTGGTGTCGAGGCGGTTGAGGGCGACGGTGACGTTGCCGGTGTTGCCGTTGCTGCCCAGCAGGATCTTGGCGTTGCGGGCCGTGTTGTCCTTGGTGGCCAGGGCGTCGGTGTTCGTCCCGGCCGTCACCTTCACGACGTTCCCGGTCTGCGAGCCGTAGTAGCGGTAGAGGAACCACTCGCCCAGCGGCAGGTACTGGCCGGCGCTGTTCTTGGTGAGCAGCTTCGCCAGGAAGTCGTGCAGGTTGTTCGCGGACGCCCAGTTGGCGCGCAGGCCGTCGGCCCCGGCCCGCTCGAGGCGGGAGATGTACCAGCCGCCCCGGCCCGGGTTCTGCTCGGTGGGGCTCTCGTACTCGTTGACCTGGAACGGACGGCTCGTCGTCATCGACCGTGCGGCGAGCTTGGCCCGGACCGCCGCCGCGTCCGCGACCGGGTCACCGGGGAGGTTGTGCCAGCTGTAGATGTCCGGTTCGACGTTGTTGGCCTTGACGTAGTCCAGGTACGTGTCCCACCAGGCCGAGCCGTTCGACCCCGGCTTGAAGGCGCTGCTGGGGCCGACGACGACCGCGTTCGGGAAGACCGCGCGGATCCTCTGGTAGGCACGCTTCCACATCTCCAGGTACTGGGCCTGGGACCGGTCCCAGAAGGGGTGCCAGTCGGGCTCGTTCCAGATGTCCCACTGGATGTCGCTCATGCCGGCCGCCTGTGCGTCGGCGAGCAGACGGTCGTAGAAGGCGTCGAAGCGGGACCAGTCGCCGTTGTCACCGGGGTAGGTGGGGTCGGTGGTGCCGTCGGCGCCCCACAGGTCGTGAGGCAGGATGACGAAGGTTCCGCCCAACGCCTTGGTGCGCTTGTACTGGGCCAGGGTGGAGTTCCAGCGGCGGTCGTACTTGCCGGCGACCCAGCCGCCCGGGTTGTCGAGCTGGGCGCCGCCGGCCCGCATGAACTTCCACTTGATGTCCTTGTAGAAGTGCTCCTGGGGCAGCGAACCGTTCTCGGACATCCCGTAGATCGTGCCCGAGGCACGGTAGGTGGGGGCACCCCCGGCGGTGGCGAAGTCCACGGCCACGGTCGTGTCGGCGGCCTGCGCCGAGGTACCGGGAAGGGCTACGGCCGCGACCGACGCCAGCAGGGCTGCGAGCGCGGTGGCCGTGCGCGGGTGGGAACCGGTCCGGACGAGTCTGCTCGCGTGTCCGGATCGGGGAAGGGAGCGAGGTACGTGGTGCATGGCGGGTCTCCCGGGGAGGGGTGGGTGCTGCCTGGGCGGAGGAGGGGTGCCCAGGGGGTCGTTCAGCCGCCGGTGTGCGCGGCCGGTGCGGGCGCGGTGTGCCGGAGTGTGTGGGCTTCGGCGAGGAGGAGGTAGGCGGCGGCGGTCCAGGTGTAGGCGCGGTCGCGCAGGCCCGTTCCGGTGAGGGCGTCGAAGTTCTCGGCGAAGCCGTGGGTTTCGCACAGGGCGCGGAAGCGGGCGCTGATCTCGTCCGCGAGGCGGTGGTGGCCGGCGCGGCGCAGGCCGTCCTCGATGAGGACGGTGGCGGGGGCCCAGATCGGGCCGCGCCAGTAGCCGTCGGAGAGATAGTAGGGTGAGGTGGGCAGTTCGGTGGCCAGGCCGTACGAGGTCAGGTGGCTCTCGATCCGGGCTGCCAGGGTCTTGCCGATGTGCTCGGGCAGGTGCTCGCCCAAAGCCATCGGCATCAGGTCCAGCAGGCTGGAGGTGGTCCAGGTCGCAGCGGTGTCGACGCCGCGGGCCACGAACCGCTCCCCCGTCCACAGCTCGTCGAGCATCGCGGTCTGGGTCGCGTCGGCGGTACGGGTCCAGTGGCGGGCCTCGTCGGCAAGACCCAGTTCGGTGGCCAGGACGGCCAGTTCGCGCAGCTGGAGGGTGAGGAAGGCGGCCAGGTCGGCGGTGACGATCACGCGCTCGGTGTCGAATGTCGTGGCGTTGTCCCAGCCGCTGTCGTTGCCGTGCTGGTAGTGGGGCAGGGCGGCGCCGGGCGCGCGGCGGGCGGTGAGCCAGAAGTCCGTCCACCGCGCCAACCTGCGGTAGATCTCGGCCAGTTCGGTCCTGGTGAGGGGCTCAGGGAGTCGTCTGCGCAGGTGGGACAGGGTCCAGCCGTGGATGGGCGGCTTGACGAAGTTGTAGAGGACCTCGGAGTGGGTCACCGAGTCGGGCAGGGCACCGGTGACGTCCTGGTGGTCGAAGGGCAGGGAGAACTGGTCCCAGGCCAGGGCGGGGGCGCCGGGCGCCAGGGCCAGGGCGTTGAAGCAGTGGTCCCAGCTCCACACCTTGTCCATCCAGTGTTTGGACATCAGCACCGCGGGCCGGGTGACCAGCCCCGCCGGACGGACCGTCGCCGACCACACCACGTACGCGGCGAGTTCAGCGGCGGGCGTGGCGGACGAGCGCCAGGGGGCCACCGCGTCGACGAACGCGGCGAAGGCGTGCTCCGCGCTCGCCACGACGGCGTCGAACGTCTCCGAGGACGTGCAGGGCAGGCGTGCGCTGTCCAGTTCCTCGATCGCCGCTTCCCAGACTCCGCCCAGGTCCACGGTGACGGTGACGCCTCGTGCACTGGTGCCGAGGGCCTGACCGCCGGACACCTCGGCGACGGAACCCGACAGCACGGTGACCCGGTAACGGCGCCCCGTCTCGTACGAGGTGAACACGTACGCCCCGTCCACCGGGTCGCGGTAGAAGTAGGTGCCCGTGAAGGGGGTCAGGGTGTCCGCCGCCGCGGTGATGCGCAGGCCGAGTCCTTCACCGCGCAGGCGGACGGTGTCCGGTGAGGCGTAGGCGAGACGGACGCGCCCTTGCTCACCGGTCCAGCTGAGCAGGCCCGCGGTCGCCTCGACGCGGGTCCCCGCACGCTCGCCCGTCGTCGCGTCGAGAGGCGTGAAGCGCAGGACCGCGTGCATGCCGTTCTGGTGCGAGACGAGATGGAGGTCCTCGGCCCGGGTCTTCTCCGCGAGCACGGGAGAGATGCCGAACCAGGAGCCGTGCGTGCTGAACGGGATGTCATGGATGGAGAAGGCCGGGCCGGATCGGGCGGCGGTCATGTGGTGTG
The DNA here is from genome assembly GCF_042868655.1 of Streptomyces sp. NPDC007808. NCBI lineage: Bacteria > Bacillati > Actinomycetota > Actinomycetes > Kitasatosporales > Streptomycetaceae > Streptomyces > Streptomyces sp. NPDC007808. Next base: position 1,325,532 of record NZ_JBIAEQ010000001.1, on the reverse strand, counting down.
ACTCGTTTCTTCAGCAGGGGTGACCGACGGGGATCGTGCGGTGGTCAGTCCTTGACGGCTCCGGCCGTCACGCCGGCGGCGACATAGCGCTGGGCGAGGACGAGGATCACCGTGGCGGGCAGCGAGGCCACGACGGCGGTGGCCATGATGGCGTTCCACTCCTGGTTGTTGTTGCCGATGTAGTGGTAGATGCCGAGGGTGATCGGCTCGTGGGCGCCGCCGTTGGCGAGGGTGCTGGCGAAGACGAAGTCGGACCACGACCACAGGAACGCGAACAGCGACACGGTGACGACCGAGTTGCGGCTCATCGGCAGCACCACGGACCGGAAGGTACGCAGCGGGCCGGCGCCGTCCATCTGCGCGGCCTGGAGCAGTTCGCCGGGGATGCCGGACATGAACGCGGTGAAGATCAGTACCGCGAAGGGGACGGCGAGAGTGGAGTCCGCGACGATCAGTCCGGGAACGGACTGGAGCAGGCCGAGCTGGAGGTAGATGGCGTAGAAGCCCATCGCCATGATGATGCCGGGGATCATCTGGGCCACCAGGAAGAGGAAGCTGAGGACTCCCCCGCCGCGGGGGCGGAGTTTCGCCAGCGCGTATCCGGCGGGCGCCGCCAGCGCCACGGTCAGCACGACCGTGCCGAGACCCACGACGAGGCTGGTGCCCAGGTAGGGCAACTGCTGGTCGAACACGGCGCGATAGCCGGCCAGCGTGCCGTCCACGGGGAACAGGTCGGGCGGGGACTTGCGCATGTCCTGGTCGCGAGTGAAGGACACATTGAGCATCCAGTAGACCGGGAAGAGCATGACGGCCGTGAGTACCAGGCCGAGGGCGGTCTTCCACCCCGTGGCGCGGAACCGGCGCGGCAGGTCGTTCATGCCGATGCCTGCTTTCTCTGGACCCTCAGGTACACCAGGCCGAAGACCAGGGCGGCGACCACGAGCAGGTTGCCGACGGCCGCGCCGGGGCCGAAGGCGGGCAGGAGGTTGCCGAAGCCGAGCTGGTAGGACCAGGTGGCGAAGGTGGTGGACGAGTCGGCCGGGCCGCCCTTGGTCATGATCCAGATGATGTCGAAGACCTTGAGCGTGTAGACGAGACCCAGCAGCAGGGTGATCGCGGACACGGGACGCAGCAGCGGGAAGGTGATGCTCCAGAAGCGTCGCCAGGCGCTCGCGCCGTCGAGGGCCGCCGCCTCGTACAGTGAGCCAGGTATCGACTGGAGGCCGCTGTAGAGCACGACCAGGTTGAACGGGACGCCGATCCAGATGTTCGCGATGATCACCGAGGTGAGCGACCAGTCCGGTGAGGTCAGCCAGTTCACCGGTCCCAGGCCGAGGGCGTTCAGGGCGGCGTTGACCATGCCGGAGTCGCTGTTGAGCATCCACGACCAGGTGGACGCCGACACGATCAGCGGCAGCAGCCACGGCACCAGGAACAGCGCCCGCAGGGTCGCGGAGAGCTTGAAGTGCTGGTTGAAGAAGACCGCGAGGGCCAGGCCGATGGCGTACTGGAAGAAGAGGCACACGGCGGTGAACACCACGGTGTGGGTCAGGGCCGGGCCGAAGGTCGGGGCGTCGAAGACCGTCCGGTAGTTCGCGAGGCCGGTGAACGGAGCGTCGCCCTGCACGAAGGAGCGGACGGTGTAGTTGCGCAGGCTCAGGTCGAGGTTGCGGTAGAGCGGATAGGCGTAGAAGAGGACGAGGTAGAGGGTCACCGGGGCGAGGAAGGCCCAGGCGGCCCACTGCTGGGAGGTGGGGCGGCGGCGCCGGGGGCGGGTGGGGGCCGGGGGCGGGGCGGCGATGGCCGCCGCCCCGTTCCGGTCACGCACCGGCCGGGGGTCCGCCAGTTGTGTCGTGCGCTTCATCAAAGGCCCTGGGTCGCGGTTGCCTGACGGTTTACTTGACGGCTTCCTGTGCCGCGGTGAGCGCGTCCTTGGGCGACTTGGAGCCGCTGAGGGCGGACTGGACGGCCTTCCACAACTGCTCGGAGATCTTCGGGTACTTGGTGCCCAGGTCGTCACTGGTGCGGCCCTTGGCGGCCTTGACCGCCTCCACCCAGGGCTTGAGGTCGGGGTCGGCCGCCACCTGCTTGTCCTGGACCTCGGCGGTGGGGGCGACGTAGGACAGGGTGGTGTCGGTGTCGTACAGGTTCTGGGTGCTGGTCAGGCAAGTCGCCAGCTTCTGGGCGGTGGCGTAGCGGCCGGTGTCGCTCTGGACGGGGAGGGTGACGAACTCGCCGCCGGTCGGGGCCGCGGCGTTGCCTCCGTCGGCGCCGGGGATGGGCAGGACGCCGTAGTCGAAGCCGGCCTTCTTCGCGTTGGCGAGTTGCCAGGTGCCGTTCTCGGCGAAGGCGTAGTCACCGCCGGCGAACTCCTGCCAGCTGGTCGTCTGGGTGTTGTTGATGACCGAGTTGGGCGCGTACCCCTTCTTCAGCCAGTCGGTCCAGAGCTCCAGCGCGGATGCGGCCTCGGCCGAGTCGAGTTCGGTCAGCTTCGCACCCGATCCCCAGAACCACGGCAGGAACTGGAAGCTGCCTTCCTCCGTGCCGATCGCCGAGAAGGTGATGCCCTTCTTGCCGGCCTTCTCGACCTTCGCGAGGGCCGCCGTCAGCGACTTCCAGTCCTTGACCGAGGCGACGTCGACCCCGGCGTCCTTCAGGACCTTCTTGTTGTAGTAGAGCGCCAGGGTGTTGGCGCCGATGGGCGTGCCGTACGTCTTGCCGCCCGACTGGCCGGCCGCGAGGAGGTTGGGGTCCACCTTCGAGGTGTCCAGCTTGTTCTCGTCGGTGCTGGTGAGCACGCCCGCCTCGGCCAGCGTCGACACCACCGGGTTGTCGACGATGAGGATGTCGGCGGAGTTGTCCTGCTGCGCCGCCAGCAGGGCCTTGTTCGACAGGTCGCTGGTGTCGAAGGCGGTCCGCTTGATCTTCACGCCGGCCTTGGTGCCGCAGTCGTCCAGCAGCTTCGCCCAGGCCGAGGTCTTGTCGAACTGCGGGTACGGGTCCCAAATCGTGTACGTGCCGCTGTCCGCGCCCTTGGCGTCGGCGCTGCCCGAGCCGGAGCCGCAGGCGGTGGCCCCGGCGGTCACGGTCAGGACGGTCAGGGCTGCGGCGGTCAGACGGCGGTGTCTGGAGAAGCGGTTCATTGAGGGTTCCCTTGTTCTGGACATGCGGGTGCCGAGGGCGCGGGGTGGGGAGGGCAGGCGGGCACGGAGAACGGCGCCGCCGAGCAGTTCGGGCGCGGTGGTGAGGGGTGGTGTGCGTGGAGGGGTCAGAGGGTGGTGGCGGGCCCGGCGCCCGCGGTGGGCGTGGCGTGCGCGGGCCCCGTACTCGCCCGCAGGGAGATCGGCGGTGCGAGGAGATGGTGCCGGGGCGGTGCGTCGGGATGGTCGAGCCGCTCCACCAGCAGTTCGACGGCGCGGCGGCCCATCTCCTCCGCGGGTACATCGGCCGCGGTGAGCTGCGGAGTCACCGTCTCCGCCCAGCGGCTGGCCACGACCCCGGTGACGGAGAAGTCGCGCGGCACATGACGGCCCGCCTGGGCGAGCCCCCGGTAGAGGCCACCGAGCGCGGCCTCGTTCAGTGTGACCAGGGCCGTGGTGGCCGGATCGTCGTGCAGGATCCGCTCCAGGCATGCCTGGCCGGACGCGGCGTCGTCGCCACAGCAGTAGGTCCGCACGGTCAGCCCGCGCTCGGCCGCGGCCTTGGTGAAGCCGTCCAGGCCGCGGTGGGCGGACTCGTAGCCGGCCCGCAGAAGCTGTTCGGGCCGGTTCACGAGCGCGATCCGGCTGTGGCCGAGGTCCGCCAGGTGGTGGACGCACGCCGCCGCGAGTGCGGTGTGGTCCAGGCCGACCCACCAGCCACTCTCCGGATGGGCGGTGCGGCCGATGGCAACCGAGGGGAAGTCCAGGGCGGCCAGGTGGTCGACCCGGTCGTCCTCCAGCCTGATCTCCATCAGGATCGCGCCGTCGACCCGCCGCTCGCCCAGGAGCCGCTGGAACGAGCGGTCGCTGTCCACGCCGCTCGGGGACAGCAGTACGTCGTAGTCCTGGGCCGCGGCTGCCTCCACCACGCTGCCGATGAAGTCCAGCTGCATCCCGGTGTAGTGGTTCCCGGCCGGCGGGAAGACCAGGCCGATGGTGCTGGTCCGGCCGTTGGCCAGGGCGCGGGCGCTGGCGTTCGGGCGGTAGCCCAGCTCGTCGATGACCTCCTGGATCTTCCGGCGCGTGTCGTCCGACACCGGGCGTTTGCCGCTCAGCGCGTACGAGACGGTGGAGCGCGAGACACCGGCCCGCTTGGCGATCTCACCGATGTTCACGGCGACTCCTTCGTCGAACCGATTCGATGTTCCGTGCAACGGATCCTCGAAACGCGTAGATGGTGGAGGGGGCACTTCGGCACTTCGGCACTTCGGTGGCAACTCAACCGATCACCGGTCGTCGAACCGGTTCGGTGAAGCGAAGATAGAAACGACGCAGAGGGCTGTCAACGCCTGTGGCGGAACTTCTCGAAACCATCCCGTAACCCGGATGTTCTGCGGACCGGGCTCGCGTCGGAGGTGTTGCTGGGAGCTTTGCTCGCTGCTAGGTTCCTGCGAACCGGTTCGACACCACCTGTGATGCGGAGCCTCTCGGCCATAAGGCCTACGGCGGCTCCTTCGAGGACACGGAACTGGAGACGCTGCTCGCTGAACCGAGGCGTCACGTCGTGGCCGGCTTCGCCGACCAGTTGATCCCGCCGAGGAGGTGGGCACGGAAGTCCGGGTCCTCGTACGCCTCGACGCCCCTAGCAGCGGGCCACCCAGCTCTGCCACCGCCCGTCATCGTCGACCTGCTCACCGACGACCATGACGGGCGGTGGAAGCGGCGGCCGCCAACTCGTCGCTGCCGCTGACCGTGATGTCGGAGCTGATGCTCTGACAGCGGATCCGCTGGTTGGCGCGGTACGTGCACCTACCGCACCGGCACCGGGTACTGCACGTACGCGCAGTACCCGGCACAGGGAGTGTCAGCCGCCCAGGACCGAGCCGAACTCGGCGTTGGGGTAGGTGAACCCGAAGGCCTTCTCGCTGAACGAGATCGCGCCGCTCGCCGTCAGCCCGGTCGCCGAGCCACGCAGCACCCAGTCACCGCCGTCGCGTGTCGACCCGGAGAAGACGTCCTCGCCCTTCCCGGCGATCGCGACGTCCGCCGCGCCGTTGCCGTCGACGTCGGCGATGCGTACCGCGGAGCCGAACCAGTCGTACGTCTCCGCGGTGCCCGGCACGCCGCTGGTGGCCTGGTGCCAGGTCTGGGCGCCGGTGCCGGTCAGGCCGGTGGCCGTGCCCTTGAGCAGGGCCACGGAGCCGGTCTGCGTCACACCGCTGACCGCCTCACCCGGGACGCCGGCCACGACATCCGCGTAGCCGTCACCCGTGACGTCGCCGACCGCGAGGGACGCGCCGAAGTTGTCGCCGGACTCGTTCACGCCCGGGACACCGGACGTGTCCTGGTCGAGGGTGGCGGTGCGGTGGGCGCCGAGGCCCTCCGCGCTGCCGTAGCGGACGTGGAGGAAGCCCGCGGCGTCCGAGTACTCGCCCGTGGTGGTGGCCGAGTACGGGATGTGGCCGGTGACGAGGTCGGTGTAGCCGTCGTGGTCGATGTCCCCGGCGGCGGCCGCGACGGTGGGAGCCTCGTTCTCGCCGGAAGCACCGGCGCTCGGGTCCGCGAGGAAGACCGGGTCGAGCCGCTCGGCACCCCAGGTGTAGACGCCGGTGTGCCGGCAGTCCGCGGTGCCGTCACAGCTCTGGGTGCCCGTGACGACCAGCTGGGCACGTCCGGCTCCGGTGAAGTCGCCCGCGGTCAGGGTCTGGGGCTCGATGTAGGCGTTGAAGTAGTTGGAGTACTTCGGCCCGGTCGGCGCCGTGCGGCCCGCGAGGTCGTCGTACACCCACAGCTTGTTGCGGCTGAGCACGGCCGGCTGGACGGTTCCGTCGCCGTCGAGGTCGGCGACGACGACCTTCTTGGCGAAGTCCTTCTCGGCCTCCCACTCACTGCCGGCGAGCGGGCTGCCGATCTCTGTGCCGTTGACCAGACCGTTCGCACCGCCCCACAGGACGGTGAGGCTGCCGAAGTTGGCGCTGCTGGAGTCCAGACGTTCGCCGGGGGCGCCGACGAGGAGGTCGGTGTAGCCGTCGGCGTCGAGGTCACCGGTGGCGTAGGTGCTGCCGAAGCGGTCGCCGTATTCGGCGGTGCTCGGGACCCCGGAGGAGTTCTGGGTGATGGTCGCCGAACGGGTCGGGGAGACACCGCCGGCGGAGCCGTGGAGAACGGTGACCGAGCCCGCGTCGGTGATTCCGTTGACGGTGGCTCCGGGTGTGGCTACGACGAGGTCGGCGACACCGTCGCCGTTGAAGTCGTCGGCCGTGGTGGTGACCGCACTCGCCGTGGGGACGAGGGTCACGGACAGGCCCGCGGAGGCCGCGGCTACGGCCGCGGCGATGGCCAGGGTGCGTACGCGCAAGTCTGCTCCAGTCTCGGAGAACGGGAGAGTTGTCTCTCTCCGTCCGACCAAGCGGACCGACCTCCTGGAACGTCACTCGCTTCGAGCGTGATCGTTCTCATGCGGTCAATTGCCTAGCACGGCACAACCATTGAGCCCCTCGACCGTCCGCCGGAGCGGCCGGGCGCCGTCCAGCTCCGGCTCGGGCCGGCTCCGCCGACGGCGGCACCACCGACGCCGGGCAAGGCGCTCCCGGTGGGTTCCTCGCCGGTGGCAGCTGCTCCCAGCCGGGACTGCCGCGCCCTGTAGATCATCACGGTCCAGTACGTGAGCACGGAAGTAGCGGACGACCGTCGCGCCCATACCCGGCGTGTGCGTGCACACGTGGGTGATCGCCTCGGCCGAGTCGCGGGCAGGAGAAGTCGTGTACCTGTACTCCACGGAGGGCTCGCTTCCTGGCCCCGCCTCGCGCGGCGTGGCGGCGGCCTTCGTCTCCGGCCTGCAATGAGGCCGCCAACTCCTCGGGCTTTCAGGCATCGGTCAGGCGACCATGAGTACTCTTCCCGACCCGGTCACCGCGACTTTCCGGCAGGCACACAGCGCGATGCCCGGCAGTCGGAGACCGGCTGCCGGGCACGTGTGCGCCGGGGATCAGCTGTAGGACTCGAAGAACTTGGTCGAGGCGTAGACCCAGCTGGTAACAGGCGCGGTCCAACCGGCGCGGGCGCCGTTGAACATGGCGTCCGGCCTGGCGGTCCAGGTCCACATCTTCACGGAGTTGTCCGGCTGGTGGTACATCGAGCCGATGTCGTCGCGGCCGTCACCGTCGTAATCGCCGATGACGAGCTGCATGCGGGCGATGTCCAGGTTGCCGGCGGCGCTGGAGAGCGTGACGAAGGCGGAGCCGAAGCGGTTCGTGCCCGAGACGTTCTCGGACAGGATGGTGGACACCTTGTCGCTGCCGTCGGCGTAGTCGTACCAGAGGGCGGTGTCGTCACGGCCGTCGCCGTTGAAATCACCGGCTTCGACAGTGGCGCGGTTCCAGTCCATGGAGGGGCTGTGCCACCAGGAAGCGGGGTTGGAGAAGGCGCCGTTCGCGGCGGTGAGGAAGACGTAGCCCTTCACCGAGTTGTCGCCCTGGCCGTAGAAGTTGGCGATGTCGTCGCGGCCGTCGCCGTTGAAGTCGCCGGTGGTGAACTTGCTGCGGTCGCGCAGCCAGGTGCCCGCAGGGGCGTTCCAGGAGCTGAAGGGCGTGTTGAGCGTCGCGGAGGGCGTGGTGGTGAACGTCCACAGCTTGGTGGCGCCGTCGGCGTAGTTGTACCAGACGGCGAGGTCGTCGCGGCCGTCGCCGTTGAAGTCGCCCGCCTGCGGCGTCATGTAGCTGATGTGGAAGCTGCCGGCCGCGCCGGTCCATGCGGTGAAGGGAGCGGCGAAGCCACCGTCGGGCTTGCCGAGGAACATCCATGCCTTCACGCTGGTGTCGCTGTAGCCGTACAGGGCCAGCATGTCGCCTCGGCCGTCACCGTTGAAGTCACCGGTGACCCGCTTCATGTAACGCGCGTCCCACCCACCGGCGTCGGCGGCGTACGACTTCAGCGGCGCGCCGAGTGTTCCGTCGGTCTGGCCGGCGAATGTGTACGTGGCGTCGGTGCCGGCGGAGAAGGCGTACCAGGCGCCCATGTCGCTGCGGCCGTCACCGTTGAAGTCGTGGCGCGGTGTGCTGTTGCTGGACCACTGGGAGCCACCCTGGGCGTTGTGGATGACCAGGTTGCCGCGGTCCTGCAGGACGGCGTAGCCACCCGCAGCGGACGTCTTCGACTCCCAGAGCGTGGCCGAGTCGGAGGCGTTGCGGACGAGGAGATTGCCGTTGACGTCGAGCTTGGCAGTGGCCCCTGCGTTACCGGCCGTTCCGGTGGACCACATGGTCTTGCCGGTCCTGGATGCGATGACGAGGTTGCCGTCGGCCTGCATGGTCACGCGTGCCGTGGCGGAGACGAGGCTCTCACCGGGGAGCAGCTGCTGGCCGGCGTTGAGGCGGGAGCCGAGTTTGATGTCGTCGGCGCGCGAAGCGATCGCGTCGGTGCGGGTCTCCGCGGGGTCGGTGCCGAAGCATCCACCCTGCCAGGAGCGGCTGCTGACTCCGACAAGCTCTGGCGTGCCGTTGTTCACACGCAGCAGTGGCGCTCCGGTGTCGCCCTTGCAGATCGCGTCGTTGGTGGACTTGCCGGCGATGTTCACCTCCGTTCCGGTGACCGAGTTGACCTGGAAGGCGGAGGTGTGGAGCTTGAGAGGTGCCCACTCCGTCTTCGTGCGGCCGTACCCCGGGACGGTGAGCGTGTCGCCCTGAGCCGCCGGGGTCGTGGCGATCTTGACCGGGGTAATGCCGGTGGCGGGCGTGGCCAGTCGGGCCAGCACCAGGTCGCGGCCCGCATGGGGTGCCAGGTCGGTGATCTCGGCGACGTGACCGTCGGTGCCGGTCAGATCGGCGCGGCCGATGGTGGCAACGGTCTTCTCGGCGGGCTTGCCGGGCGTGAGCTCGCCGGACCCGCCGGTGAAGCAGGACGTGGCAGTCAGCACCCACTGCGAGCTGACGAGGGCGCCGGAGCAGGCACGGTAGGTATCGCCCTCGCCGATCTCCAGCCGTGCCGTGAACGCGTGGGCGGTATCACTGACGGCGGGGCCGGTGACCGCGTGGGCGGGGCCGGCGGTAACTGCCAGTGGCGCTGCGACCAGGGCTGCGGCCGCCGGCGCAACGAGGGAGCGCAGGGGTCTGGTGTGTTTCATGGCCTCGGTTTCCTTGATGCAGTACGCGCAACCGTCACCGGAGCGCGTGAGTACGGGCGTTCGGGCGCTGGCCGGTGTTACTTGGAGGTCCTGATCTCCACCAGCATGTGGTCGCGGCCCTGCTCGTCCGCGCTCTCGCCCACCGATGTCCAGGTGTTCTTGGCGATGTCGAAGGACTTCTCCTCCGTGCCGACGGTCATGTCGACCTGGGTGGCGTAGTCGTTGCCCCTGACGGCGAACACTGCGGGGATCTCCATGGTCAGCCAGCCCGAGTCGCCGACGACCTTGAAGCAGATCTTCTCGTCCTTGTCGCGGGCCATGACCTCGAGGAGGCCGGTGCCGCTCGCGCAGTCGGCGAGGGTGATGTGGCCGTCGCCGCGCTTGAGGACGATGTTCTTCTCAGCGAGGATCTTGTCAGCCTGCGGGTAGTTGAAGTCCTCGACCGCGTAACCGGGGGCCTCGCCGGCGACGGGCGTGACCGCCTCGGCCTTTGCCCCGTGCCCGCCGCTGATGCCGCCGGCCAGCGTGAGCCACGCCAGGGCGCCGGCGACTGCCGCAGCGCCGAGCGTCCGCCCTATGAATCTATTCCGCTGCGGCTTCGCCGTATATGCGGTACGTGCCTTCATCACAGTCCTAAATTTGTCCGGTGCCGGCCGATGGCCGAAACGTGGTCCAAGACGGGCGTGAAGGCGACCAGAATTGAAACGTTTCCCCCCACTCCCCGACGCGAGCATAACCGTTCTCCAACGGTTTCCGCTTCACCCTACACGCGGGAAGAATCGCCTTCTCCCGCAAGGGAAAAAGTCGAGTCCATGCCCTCGGGAGGCAGTTTCAGTCTCGCCATGAAACCTCCTCTTGTTGATCTTTGTCCACTGAATAAACTTGCACAAGTCCGGCAAACAGCACGGTACTTGTGTGGTCTGCCTCACGCCCGCGAGGGGGTTGCATGAAAATTTGTGAATGATCCGTAAAGAACATTGGAGTGATCCCTCTTTGTTGAAAAAGACACTTCTGAGGGCGCATCGTAATTTCTCGCTGCACCGCACTGATGTCGCGTGAAATGCCGTTGGTATCGTCCCTGCAATGTGCAGGCGATGCATGCGCCTCGATCCCGACACACACGTAACTGACCCGGCGCGCAGGGAACCTGCCGCGTCAATCACCGCTGTACTGCCTCACCGGCAGAAACACGAGGACAAACCCTTATGCAGACGATGTTCTGGAGCCGACGCCGCCTTCTCGGCACCCTTGCCACCGTCACGGCTTTCGCCGCATCCCCCCTGGCGCTGGTACCGGTCGCCCGCGCCGACACCACGGAAGGGGAGGCTCCCGATCCGCTGGCACTGCCGGACACCGACCGCGCGAAGGTGATCAAGGCCTGGTTGACGGGCGGAAAGGCCGTCAGAGCCGCCGCTGCCGACGCGCTTTACGGCACGGATGCCGACATCCAGACGTTCCTCACCGAGAAGCTGCCCAAGGCGACTGTCGAAGACAACCGGGTCGCCATCGTCACCTACCTCGCCAAAGCGGGCACGGGACTGCGCCGTGAGGCCGTCGCGGCCCTCAACGACGGCGACAGCGCCATCGCCGCCTTCCTCAACACCGGCTACAGGCCCGCCCTCGTGGAAGACCTCCGCGTCGCCACGGCAACTGTCTCCAGTACGGGCGGCAGAGCGGTCAAGCGTGAAGCCTCCGCCGCCCTGGACGCCAACACGCGGACGGCCCTGGAGGGTTTCCTCACCAGCGGTCAGTTCACCGCCCGCCTGGAGGACATGCGGGTGGAGGCCAGCCGCATGCTGTTCAAGGGCGGTCCGGAGGTGAGGAAGTACGCGGACCGCGCCCTCAGCGGTACCGCGACGGACGTGCAGTGGTTCCTCGACACCGGCCAGCACATCGCGCGCGCCCGAGACCAGGAGTCCGCGACGATCGAGGAACTCGTCGCCGTGGTCGAGCGAGAGGGCAAACGCGCGCAGGCCGAGACCGACCTGGCCGTGGAGGCCTCCGAGCGGGCCAAGACCGCCGCGCTCAAGGCGAAGGAGGCGGCCGAGAAGGCGGCGGCGGAGGCGGAGGCGGCCAAGGAGGACGTGAAGAAGTCCGGGGAAGCGGCCCGCAAGGCAGCCAGTGCCGCCAAGGGCGCGGCGGACGCTGCACGGAACGCGATCAACGCCTCTCATGCCGCCGTGGCCGCATCCCGCCGCGCCTCCTGGGCCGCCACCGCTGCCTCGCAGGCGGCCGCGACTGCCGGAAACGCCGCCTCGCGTGCTTACAGCGCCGCGATCGCCGCCTCAAAGGACGCCGGACAAACCGAGGCGGCGAAGAACGCTGCGGTCGCGGCCCGGAACGCTGCGGCCAAGGCCCGCTCGGCCGCAGCGGCCGCCGACTATGCCGCGACCGCCTCCGCTCAAGCCGCCAACGCGGGCTCCGCAGCCGCCTCCGCAGCCCGCAACGCCGCCGCTGCCGCCAACGCCTCCGCCCAAGCCGCGACCGCCGCCGGCGTGGCGCAGCAAGAGGCCGCGGAAGCGAAGCGTCAGGCGGCCATCGCGAGTGCCGCCGCGAACCGGGCCACCAACGCGGCCTCCACCGCACAGGCCCTGGCTACTTCCGCCGCGTCGGCCGCGCGCACGGCGCGCGACGCTGCCAACTCCGCCGCCGCCCACGCCGAAAGGGCAGCTGCCGCCGCCGAGGAAGCGGTGAAGTACGCCGGACAGGCCATCGACTACGCGAACAAGTCCACGGCCCACGCGGCCGAGGCGGTGAAGGCCGCCAACACCGCCACGAAGGCGGTCCAGGACGCCCAGGCGGTCGAGGAGGCAGCGCGGAGTGCCGAGCTGGCGCGCCTGGAGGAGGACAAACTGCAGGGCTTGGAGGAGGCCAGGCTGCTTGCACAGATCGAAGCGGACGAGCGCGCCACGTACGAGAACAAGCGTGGGCAGGTCGAACAGACCGAACAGGCCGTCAAGGACCTGATCACCAGCGCCGAGCGGGCGCTGGCAGGCAACGACCTGTCCTTGGCCGCCACTCTTGGCCGCAAGGCCGCGGTCGGCCTGCTCGACGCGAAGGGCGCCTGGACGCGGGAGGCCGCCCAGTTCGCCCTCTCCGGCACGGACGCCGACGTACACGTCTGGATCGACACCGACCGGACCATCGCACAGAGGCAGGACGACCGGGAAACCGCCCTGTACCTCGCCCAGGTGTCCGTTCCGAAGATCGGCGAGGCGGCACATGCAGCGCTCGCCAGCGACGCCCCCGAGGCGCCCCGCAGCTTCCTCACCACAGGGCTGATAGAAGCCGCCGCGGAGAACAACCGCGTCCAGATCGCGCGCATCCTGAGCAGCAACCCCGGGAAGGCCGTCAAGGCGGCAGCCGAAGCCGCGCTCAACACCAATACGGCGTCTGCACTCCAAGGCTTCTTCGATCACGCCTACCCCGACGCGGTCCGCGAGGACGACGGCGTCATCACGGCGACGCTGCTCAACAACGGCGGCTCTTACACCAAGGCGTACGCCGAGGTCGCCCTCGAGGGTCCGACGTGGATGCGCAGGAACTTCGTCGACGTCGTGCAGTACAAGGCAGCACAACTCGACCACGACTCCGCGACCCATGTCGCGGCGATTCGCGGAGCCATCGCGGCGGCGGCCAAGATCGCGTACAAGGCCCTGGAGAACGCCGCGCTGGCGTCGAAGGTTGCGGCCGAGGCCCGCAATGCAGCGGCGGAGGCGCAGGAATGGGCGGCCAAGGCGCTGAATTCGGCGAGCAAGGCCGCCGACTACGCCACCGAGGCGAAGCAGAACGCCGACAACGCGGACAAGTCCGCCGCCGCCGCGCAGGCATCGGCGGACAAGGCCAAGTCGGCGGCCGCGGTAGCCCGCGGCGCGGCGCGCTCGGCGAACTACTCGGCGAACAAGGCGATCGACGCAGCCCGTAGCGCCCTGCGCTCCTCCTACAGCGCCCAGGCGTCCGCGTCCAGCGCGCGCCAGTCCGCGATCACGGCGGGCCAGAACGCCCAGGTGGCGGCGGCAGCGGCCAGCGACGCCCGACGCATCGCCACGGAGAAGCGCAAGGCCGAGGCGGCAGAAGCCGCCCGGAAGGCAGCGGAGGCGGCGAAGGCCGCCCAGGAGAGCGGGAGCAACCCGGCCGACAGCCCCACCCACGACCAGGTCAACCCGAACGGCACCGGCGGCGAGAAGGAGGACTGGTGGGAGGACGCCGGTTGGTGGGCTGACACGTTCAACTCCATCAGCATCGGCACCGGCTTTATCAGCGCCATCCTCGGCCTCGGCAGCCTCTTCTTCCCGGCGGCGGCTCCGTTCGCGGCCGCCTTCGGCGTCGTGTCGGTCGTGACCGGCGGGCTGAGCGCCGTGTTCAACGGTATCGAATACGGCTTCGGCAGTGGCGAGTTCGCCACGTCCGCCGCGAGTGCGGCCCTCGGCCTGCTTACGTACGGCCAGTCGAAGTGGATCGGAGCGCTCACCCACGCCGACGATTACGCCAGGGCAGTGGCTCCCGTGGCCACGAAGATCACGCAGTTCGGCACCGATCTCGTGTCGCCGATCACCGGCGTCCTGGGCGAGATCTTCGGTTAGGGTCCGCCGCGTAAGTTGATGGCAGGGGCTGGTGCTCAGCGCCGGCCCCTGCACCGGTTCCCCGGAAGGACACTACGATCGTGCTCGCGTCCGTCGCCACCGGGTGGCTATGGCTCTTGGCTGCGGCAACCACCGTGATCCACTGCCTCGTCATGGCGAAGTGGGTTCCCTTGCGGAGATTTCGGCTGGCCTATCCCGTGACCATCGTCGGCTGCGGTCTCGGCACGCTCGCTTTGGGCCAGCTGAGGGGCCTGACACTGCCCGCCTTGCTTACCTTGTACTCCTTCTCTCTCATTGGTTTGACGATCGGACTCCTCCCGAGCCGCAAGCTGCTCACGAAGTACGCTCATGAACTGCGCCAAGGCACAAAACGGGACAGCTATGACTACCCGCGCCGGAACATCGCATTCTGCGTCGCCTGCGTCGTCGCCACGAACGTGGCCGCATTCGTGCTGACGCGGTGACGGTTCGCCGTGCCGTCCTCATTTTCGTGGACCCCGTAAGCGAGCCATGACCTGTGCGAAACCGGGAGCATCGCCCGCTTGCCCGCGGTGAGATGGAAGGTCAGAGGCCGGCAGTGGGCGTCGGACACGAGATGGATCTTCGTGCTCGGTCCGCCGCGTGACCGGCCGATGGCGTGGTCGTCCGGCTCATTGGCCGGGGCCCCCTTTTGTGAGCCCCGGCCGCATGCTGGTGAGCGCGCACGATGGTGGAGTCGACCGAGACGGCCCAGTTCAGGTCTTCCTCGGAGTCGGCCTGCGCAATGAGCGCGGTGAAAACCCGCTCCCAGGTGCCGCCGACGGCCCTTGTACGCAGGATCCACACGTCGTCCAGCCACAGATCGGTGCCTGCGGGCTCCGCCGTCAGTGCTGCACCGACGGTTTCCGGCAGCAATCATCGACGTCCATCATTTGGTGGGCTGGTCACCCGATGAGGGCCTGAGTGATCTGGCGAGTGGTCTGTGCGGCGACTCGGGGATCGACGGCGGCGTAGTGCGTATACGCGTTGAGGCCGGTGGCCAGGGCCCAGCCGCGTCCCCGCATCCAGGTGGCGTCGTCCACGCCCAGCTCATCGCGGAAAGCGGCGCGGCTGTCGGCCGACATCAGCGTGAAGGCGATCATCAGGTCGCAGGCCGGGTCGCCCATGCCAAGCCCGCCGAAGTCGATGACGGCGCTGAGACGTCCGTGGGACATCAGCAGGTTGCCGGTGTGGAAGTCGCCGTGGAACCACACCGGGGACCGATCCCAAGCGGGCGCGTCCAATGCCGCGTTCCACAGTTCGGTCATCGCTGTCGTGTCGAACACCCCGCCGACTTCGGCAATGGCGAGGCGTGTCGCGCGGTCCCGGTCGGACAGCGGGCGGCCGGTGAGGTCATCCCCGATGTTCTGGGGGAGGGCGTCCTCGGGCTCGAACCGGTGCAGGGCTGCCAGGAAGTGCGCCAGCTCGACGGCGGCCGCGGCGGAGTCGCCCAACGCGTCGACGGTGACCACCTCACCGTCGAGCCAGCGGGACACCGCCCACGGCCACGGATAACCGAAGTCCGGATCGCCCACCCCCACCGGCACGGGGATGGCCAGGGGGACGTGCGGGGCGAGCCGGGGCAGCCAGTGGAGTTCCTTCCTGGCCTGGCCTGTGGCTCCGACGTGGCGCGGCAGCCGGACGGACAGTTCCTCACCCAAGCGGTAGATCACATGGTCCGAGCCGGCCGGGTCGAGCCGCTTCAGGGGCAGCTCCGCCCACTGCGCGAACTGCGTATCGACCAGGCGCCTGACCAGTGCCTCGTCGATCGAGGGGTGGGCGTCTACGGTGCTCACAGCCGGCAAGAGCAGCTCCCACGATCGGTCCGGTCCGTGCGACGGGCGGTCGCAACCATCACAGTGGTCGGCGGCTGCACCTGTCGACCGATTTTGCGCGGTACGGCGCCCCGGCCGCGGGTCGAAGGCTTCGGTAGCCGGTACGAGGGCCTACTCGGCAAGCCGTGCCGGCCGCAGTCCTGGGGAACGGCCGCTCGGCCCGAACCGTTGGACGGGCATGGGCTTGACCATGCGAGAGGGACATCGAGGTACCGGACCAGGCGTCGTCACCCCGGACGGATGCGCGGTCGAGCTCTACTCCCGACTGCCCGTCCTGGACGAGCCGGACATCGTCGCCGCTGCGGTGCCCGCGGGTGCGCACATTCTGGAGTTGGGCTGCGGGGTCGGGCGCGTGACACACCCCCTCCTGGAGCGGGGCTTCTCCGTCACCGCAGTCGACGAGTCCCAGGAAATGCTCGACCGCGTTCGCCAGGCGCGCACGATCCTCAGCTCGATCGAGGACCTCGACCTGGGTGAGACGTACGACGTCGTGATGCTGGCGTCGTTCCTCGTGCATACCGGAGACGTCGACGAGAGGCGGGCGCTGCTGCGCACGTGCGAACGGCATCTCGCGCCCGGTGGCCGTGTGTTGATTCAGCGCGAGGGTGAGGACTGGCACACGAACGTGCCGCGTGAGCGTGTCGACCCCAGCGGCTTCACGGTGCGGGTCGTGTCGGCGGAGCCGGTCGGTGACGGGGTGAACTCGGTGTACGCGGAATACGAGTTTCCGGACGCCACCTGGACCCACACCTTCCTGTCCAGGCCGCTGACGAAGAAGCAGTTCGAGGACGCGCTCGCCGAGGCGGGGTTGAAGGTCGACGAGTACTTGACGGAAGACGGGACATGGGTGCGGGCGGTTCGGACCGCGGAAAGTCCCCGCGGAGTGCCGGCCGGCTAGGGGCTCTCGTGCGGCGGCCTGCCCCGTAGGCCGCCGTCGGTGGGAACGGACGGAACGGCCAGCACGGCGCACACCGCGCGAGTCACCCGTTCGGGCACGTCGCCCTGTCCGGGTACCGGCAGAAGCATGTGGCTGAGCGTGAGCCGTACGGCGAGGTCGGCTGCTTCTTCACGCTGCCGCCGATCGACATCGGGTACGGCGTCGGTCAGCCAGGCGCTCAGCAGGTCACGCGCCGAGGAGAACACCGGGTCCGGCCGACTCGTCAGGAACGGAAGCAGGGCGTCTGTTCCTCCCCGGGCGGCGGTGAGCACAGCGCGGATGAACGGGTTGCGGCTGCCCTCGTCGAGCGTGTGGGCGACTCCTTTGCGCAAGGCATCGGCGAAGCCGTCCCGGTCGGCGTCCAGCACAGCCGCGAGACGGGTCAGGAACCGCTCCGTCTCTCGCTCCACCAGGGCCCGGCCGACTCCGGCCCGGTCGCCGAACTCTTTGTATATCGACGGCCGCGAGACCTCGGCCCGCTCCGCCAGATCTGCGACCCGGACCCGGTCCCAGCCGTTCTGTGCGGCCAGGGTCCAGGCCTCCTCCAAGACGCGCTCCCGCATCTGGATGCGCCACGCCAGACGCGGCGGATGAGGGGGTTTCACGGCTGGATCGGCAGTGACCATCGGAGCAGTGTGCCAGAGCGACGCAACCTTGCCGAGGTACGGGCCCTCGGGAATGGATGCGGAGGACGACCACACAGCTGAGCTGACGAGTCATCAGAATATTGACACTGCGCCGGGTTTGTCAGCGCCATGTACGGCTGGCACGCTCAGGGCTCCCCCCCCCAGTCGCGCTTCCGCCGCTTCCCCGAACTCGGCGGCGGAGGCGCGATGCCTTCGAAAGGGAGACCTTATGGCGAAGCGCGGCGACAAAGACGCCCTGACCTGGCGTGACCCGAAGCGGTACCTCTGGCTTCTCGCTCTGGCCGTCCCCACTCTGCCCTTCCAAGCTGCCGGCCTCGTCTGGCTGACCGGTACGGGGGCTCTGTGGTGGTGGGGGCCGCTCTTCGCGTTCGTTGTCCTGCCCGTGATCGATCACGTCACGGGCAAAGACAGCGCCAATCCACCCGAAGCGGCGATGGCACGCCTGGAGGCGGACCGCTACTACCGCTGGTGCACCTACCTGTACCTGCCCCTTCAGTTCGGCGCCCTGGTCTGGGCGTGCGATCAGTGGGCCGGCGGCTCGCTGTCGGTCGCGGACAGCCTCGGTCTCGCCGCCACCACCGGCGTCGTGGCGGGGGTGGCGATCAACACCGCCCATGAACTGGGGCACAAGCGTGAGCAGTTGGAGCGGCGGTTGAGCCGGATGGCACTCG
Organism: Streptomyces sp. NPDC007808; assembly: GCF_042868655.1. NCBI lineage: Bacteria > Bacillati > Actinomycetota > Actinomycetes > Kitasatosporales > Streptomycetaceae > Streptomyces > Streptomyces sp. NPDC007808. Next base: position 1,307,580 of record NZ_JBIAEQ010000001.1, on the reverse strand, counting down.
CCCAAAGCGGCTACGGCCACTTCTACGTCGAGCACAACCATGGTCATCATGTACGCGTGGCCACGCCCGAGGACCCCGCCAGCTCACGTATGGGCGAGAGCTTCTGGCGCTTCCTCCCGCGGGCCGTCGCGGGCGGTGTGCGCTCGGCCTGGCACCTGGAGCGGCGTCGACTGGAGCGCCGCGGACGACGCACCGTCAGCCGCCACAACGACGTACTGACGGCGTGGGCACTGACCATAGCCCTGTTCACGGTGCTGTCCGTCGCCTTCGGTCCGGCCGTCCTGCCCTTCCTGCTCCTGCAGGCAGTGATCGGTTTCTGCCTGCTGGAGACGGTCAACTACCTGGAGCACTATGGGCTGCTGCGGCAGCGCCGCCAGGACGGGCGCTACGAGCGCGTCTCTCCCCGGCACAGCTGGAACAGCAACAACACGGTCAGCAATGTGTTCCTGTTCCAGTTGCAACGGCACTCCGACCATCACGCCAACCCGTTGCGCCGCTATCAGACGCTGCGCCATTTCGACGAGGCTCCGCAGCTCCCCTCGGGCTACGCCACCATGATCGTGGTTGCCTGGTTCCCGCCGCTGTGGCGGCACATCATGGACCCTCGGCTCAGGACTCACTACGACGGGGATCTCTCCCGGGCGAACGTCCGTCCCGGCCCGGGGAGATCACACCCGAAGGCCGCCTCGGGGCGCTCCTGACGTCGTCGGCGTGATGTCGTCCAGGCGGGCCGGGTTCGGCGAGACACCCGTCATCGAGGGTGGGCGGCGATGAGCGGGTCGCGGTAGCCGGTGCCCGACAGGGCCGTCGATGCGGCGGCCGGGGCTCCGCCTGCAGACCTGCCGTTCATCGTGAACGGCGGGTTCGTCTTCCCCGACTGGTATCGGAAGGTACAAGTCGGTCACCACCCGCGACAGATGTACGACGAACCCCTCCCCTCGCGAGCCATATGCGCCGCCGAAACTGCAGGACATAAGCGTTCTCCCAGCGGGCGCCGATCCGCCGAACCCGTACTCCCGCCAACGTAACACCCGATACATCTAGCCAATCGAAGGCTCTTTCTGTAACTTCCCTGGTGTGTTGCCGACGGCACGGATCCGTCGGCACAGATCCCGAGAGGTTCCACCGCGATGAACACTCGTCTCCCCCAGCGTGTCTCGGTCGCCGCTGCGGCGGCTCTGGCCCTCACCGCCCTCTCCGCCTGCGGAAACGCCGAAGACCCCGCACCCGCGGCGGCAAGCAAGGTCTCCGTCGCCGGAGTGGAGATCAAGAAGGACCAAGCCCTGCACGACATGCTGCCGGACCAGATCAAGAAGGCCGGGAAGGTGCGAGTGGCGACCGATGTTCCCTACCCGCCGTTCGAGATGTTCGTGAAGGAGGGAGAGAGCGAGCTCACCGGCCTGGACTACGACCTCGGCCAGGCGCTCAGCGCGAAGCTGGGTGTGAGCTTCGCCTTCGCTCCGCAGAAGTTCGACGGGATCGTGCCCGCCCTCCAGGCCGGCAAGTTCGACGCCGCCATGTCCGCCATCACCGACAACAAGGAGCGTCAGCAGGTCGTCGACTTCGTCGACTACTCCCAGTCCGGTTCGGGCATCCTCGTCGCCGACGGCAACCCCGCCAAGATCGCCGACCTGGACGGTCTGTGCGGCCGGAAGGTCGCCGTCCAAGCCGCCACCAACCAGCTGGACCTGTTGAAGTCCCACCAAAAGGCCTGCTCCACCGCGGGCAAGGGGAAGATCGGCATCCTGACCTACCCCAAGGACTCCGACGCCCAGCTCGCCCTGCGCTCCGGCAAGGTCGTCGCCCAGGTCCTCACCAAGCCCGCCGCCGGCTGGGTGGCCAAGACCGCCGACGGCGGCAAGGCCTTCGACCTGGTGGAGGACCCCGCGGCACCGGGAGGGTACAACGCCTCGCCGAACGGCATCGCCGTCAGCAAGCAGCTGCCCGAGCTGACCGACGCGATACAGAAGGCCCTTCAGGCCCTCATCGACGACGGCACCGTCACCAAGATCTTCGACAAGTACGGCGTGGCCTCGATCGCGGTGAAGGAAGCCACCCGCAACGCGGCGGTGGACTAGGCATGACCGTCACGAAGAACGCCCCGGAGGCCCCGCACACGGGCCGGGAAAGGGCACCGGAACTCGAAGTCGTCCCGGTCCGCAATTACGGCCGCTGGTTCGCCGCGGTGGCGTCGGTGCTGGCGCTCGTCGGGCTCATCGGCTCGCTCGCCAAGAACGACAACCTGCGCTGGGACGTCGTCGGCGACTACCTGTTCGCGGATCTCATCTTCGACGGGCTGGGCACGACACTCTGGCTGACCGCCGCTGCCATGGCGCTCGGCCTCGGACTGGGCACGCTCATCGCCGTCATGCGGCTGTCGTCCAGCCCCGTCCTGTACGGCATCGCCACCGCCTTCGTCTGGATCTTCCGCGGCACCCCGCTGCTCGTGCAGATCATCTTCTGGGGCTATGCCGCCGCTCTCTACAAGTACGTGAAGATCGGCATCCCCTTCACCGACGTCACCTTCTTCCAGACGGAGACCAACAGCCTCCTCACTCCCGCCGTCGCGGCGCTGCTCGCCCTCGGGCTGAACGAGGCCGCGTACGCCTCCGAGATCGTCCGGGCCGGCATCCAGTCCGTCGACGCCGGTCAGACCGAGGCCGCGCACTCGCTCGGTATGCGTCCGGCGCTGACCATGCGCAGGATCGTCCTGCCCCAGGCGATGCGGGTCATCATCCCGCCGATGGGCAACGAGACCATCAACATGCTCAAGATGACCGCCCTGGTCTCGGTCATCTCCGCGCACGACCTGATGTCCAACATCCAGGACGTGTACGCGCAGAACTACCAGGTCATTCCCATGCTCGTCGTGGCCAGCATCTGGTACCTCGCCCTGGTGACCCTGCTCAGCGTCCCCCAGGCCTGGCTGGAGCGCCGCTACGGACGCGGCACCGCGCGCGGCGGACACCCCTCCCCCTGGCGGCGGTTGCTCGGCGGTGCCGAGGGGCTGATCGGCAGGAAGGACCGGAAGGACAAGGAGGACGCCCGATGACCGCGACCATGGTGCGGGCCGAGGGCGTACGCAAGCGCTTCGGCCGACTCGAAGTACTCAAAGGCATCGACCTCACCGTCGATCGCGGACAGGTGTGCTGCCTGCTGGGACCGTCCGGCTCCGGCAAGTCGACCTTCCTGCGTTGCATCAACCATCTGGAGAAGGTCGACGGCGGCAAGCTCACCGTCGACGGCGACCTCGTGGGCTACCGCCAACAGGGCGACAGGCTCCACGAACTGCGCGAGCGGGAGGTCGCCGCACGACGACGCGACATCGGCATGGTGTTCCAGCGCTTCAACCTCTTCCCGCACATGACCGCGCTCGACAACATCGTGGAAGCCCCCGTCAAGGTCCGTGGGGTACCCAAGGCGGAGGCCCGTGAGCGGGCCCGACTGCTGTTGCAGCAGGTCGGATTGGGCGACCGGGGCCACCACTACCCGGCAGAACTGTCCGGCGGCCAGCAGCAACGCGTCGCCATCGCCCGCGCCCTGGCCATGGAGCCCAAGCTGATGCTCTTCGACGAGCCGACGTCCGCCCTGGACCCGGAGCTGGTCGGCGACGTCCTGGACGTCATGCGCCGGCTCGCCGCCGACGGCATGACCATGGTCGTCGTCACCCACGAGATCGGCTTCGCCCGGGAGGTCGGCGACACCGCCGTCTTCATGGACCAGGGCGTCGTCGTGGAGGCCGGCGATCCACGCCAGGTCCTCGTCGACCCGGAACAGGAACGCACCCGCGCCTTCCTGTCCAAGGTCCTGTGAGCGCGCCACCCCGCCGGCAGGACCGCACCGCGGACCTGCTCGACCTGGCACGCGCACGCCGCTCCGGCTATCTGCGGGACCTGCGCGAACTCGTCTCCATCGACTCGGGCTCCTACGACCCCGACGGCGTCAACCAGGTCGCCGACTGGGTGCAGCAGCGCCTGCGGCGGACCGGATTCACCGTCGAGCGCGTACGCCTGCCACCTGCCGGCCCGTTCCGGGCCGGCGACGCACTCGTCGCCCGCAAGAAGGGCACACTCCCGCCGGCCGAGGGCGGTCGCAGGATCCTGCTCGCCGGTCACATGGACACGGTCTTCGACCGCGGCACCGCCCACGCCCGGCCCTTCTCCGTGCACGGCTCGATCGCCCACGGACCCGGTGTGAGCGACGACAAGGGCGGACTGCTGGCAGGCCTGACAGCGCTCGACATCCTGCACGAGCACGGCCTGACCGCCTACGACGAGCTGGTCCTGCTCGCCACTCCCGACGAGGAGATCGGCTCACCGGCCAGCCGACCGCTCATCGAACGCACCGCCCGCGGCATGCACTATGGCCTCGGCCTGGAGTGCGCCCGCGAGAACGGCGACCTCGTCATCGGCCGCAAGGGCGTCGCCGACTTCCGCATCAACGTCGCAGGGCGAGCCGCCCACGCCGGCATCGAACCCGAACGCGGAGCCAACGCCGCCCTGTCGGCCGCCCATCTGATCGTCGACCTGCAAGCCCTCAACGGCCGTTGGGACGGCGTTACCGTCAACGTGGGAACCATCAGGGCCGGCAGCCGCGCCAACATCGTCTGCGCCGACGCGGAACTGCGCGTCGAGGTGCGGGCCGCCACCACCGCCGATGTGCAGCGGGTCGAGCGGGCGATCCAGGACGCCGCCGACCGGCCCGCTGTCACCGGCACCACCATCAGCGTCGAACAGCTCGATCTGTGCCCGCCCATGGAAGTCACCGCCGCCTCCCAACGCATGCTCGACCTGGCGCGACGGGTCGGCGGCTCAGTGGGCGTGACTCTGGACGCGACCACGACCGGCGGTGTCGGCGACGCCAACCTGATCGCCGGTACGGGCGTGCCCACCCTGGACGGCCTGGGTCCCGTCGGCGGAGCCGACCACACCCCCCAGGAATGGCTCGACCTCACCAGCGTCCCGCAGCGCGTCGCCATGCTAGCCGCCCTCGTGGCGGAGCTCGGCAACGCCGCCGACACCCCGCCCTGACGCGGCCTCACCAGCGCCGTCACGGTCACCTACGACCGACGGCGTGCCGATGCCCACCGCCACCCCGACCGACCTCGCCCACCCCGACCGGCCTCGCCACCCCGACCGGCCTCGCCACCCCGACCGGCCTCACCCGCCGCGTCCGGTCGAGCCCACGACCGACGCACCACGGCCCCGCCCTGACTTCCCCACCCACCGACAGGAGAGCCCATGCGCGCACACCACGGCTTGACCCGCCGCGCCGCCCTCGCCGGCAGCCTTGCCCTCACGCTCCTCACCACCGCCTCCGTCGCGCAGGCCACCGCCGAAGAAGCCGAAGGCGGCACCCGCAACAACGGCTCCCTGGTGCTCGTCGGCGGCGGCCTGAAGGACGACAACACACAGGTCTACGGCGAGATCATCGAACGCGCCGGCGGCGCCGACGCACGCATCGGAGTCATCACCGCAGCCTCCGTGCCCGCCAGCCAGGACCCGTACGCGAACGACCCCGACCGATGCAGCAACTCCGCGTGCAACGGCCGGTACTACGCCGCCCTGTTCGAGAAGCACGGCGCGGCCGACGCCGAGTGGATCCCGCTGGACCTCGACCACATCGCGAACGCCGACTCCGATGCCGTGGTCGCCCAGATCGACTCGATGAGCGGCTTCTTCTTCGGCGGCGGGGACCAGTACCGCTACGTCCAGACCCTGCTGCGCGGGCCGCGCCAGAAGGACTCCAAGGTCCTGGCCGCCATCCGCGCGAAGCTGGCCGACGGAGCCGTGGTCGCCGGATCCTCGGCGGGCGCCCAGATCGCCTCCGGCCCCGACATGGTCAGCGGCGGCGAGTCGTACGAGGGGCTGCGCGACGGGAGCGCCCCTGGCTATTTCCAGGACCCCACCCGTCTCGGCTACCTCCCGCGCGGTGGCTTCGGCTTCCTGCGCTCGGCCCTGATCGACACCCACACCGGTGCTTACGGACGAGAGGGCCGCGCCTACCGCCTCGCGTCCGACACCGGGCACGACCGCGTCTACGCCCTGGAGGAGAACACCGCAGTCGTCGTCGAGCACCCCGGCAGCAGACACGAACAACTCACCGTGCTGGGGCCGAACGGTGTCGCCGTCCTGGATCTGCGGGCCGCACGCAGCGGCACCACCGCCACCGGATGGACCCTGCAAGGCGCCCGATATCACTACCTCACCGACGGCGACCGCTATGACGCACTCTCCTGGCAGGTTCGCCCCGCCGCCGACAAGAAGCGGCTGGCACCCACCAATTCCTCGCCCGTACCGGCCAACACGGACGTCTTCTCCTCGGCCTCCAACCCGCACGCCACCGCCTACTCCTTCCGCACCACCGCCCGTGCGCTCGCCGAGACACGCGCCCAGGACGGCACGACCGCCACCACCTTCGAAAGCGGACCTCGATTCGCCGTCACCTTCACCAAGCCCGACACCTTCCGCGCCTGGAGCGGCAACCGCAGCACCGCCCACACCCTCGTGGGACTTCAGATCGCGATCGCCCCGCGCTGACCCGGCCAAGGGCAGTCAGGCGACCGCCACGCATCAAGGGCGCCGCGTTCACGTGAACGCGGCGCCCTTCCACACTTCAGTCGCCACAGCTCGGTACCCGGATCGCCCGCGCGGACCGACAGGGCGCTCTCACAGCAGCCCGGTGCGACGAGCGACCTCCTCGCCGTCCTTCATACGCTGGTGCGCATCGGCACCGAGCCGGTCCAGCACCGCGGAGATCAGCACCTCCAGGAGAGCGAGCGTCGGAGTGAGGCTGTCGTAGGGGGAACCGGAGGCGACGTGGCTGATGAGCACGACGTCGGCATGCGCCGAAGCAGGTGAGAGCCACGGATCCGTGAAGACGACGACCTTCCCTCCCCGTTCACGGGCGAGTTCGGCGATGACCGTCAAATCCTCCTCATAGCGCCGGTAGTCGAAGACGACCGTCACGTCGCGGCGCGTGAGCTGAGTGAGGAACGACGTGCGCTCGACGTCCCTGTCCGGGAGAAAGGAGACCTGATCCCGGACCTGCATCAGATGCAGACCGAGATACCGCGCCAGCAGGTGGGTGAAGCGGCCGCCGGCCAGATGGACCCGCCGGCGGGGATCGCCGAGGAGTTCGGCGGCCGTCTCGAAGTCGTGCGGGGACACCTCGTGGAAGGTCTGCGCCAGTGCCTGCTGCAGCAGTGCCAGCCGGGGTTCCAGGTGCGCCTCCCTGCTCGCGCCCACCGGTTTGTCGTTCCCTGCGGACCCGGCGGACTCGTACAAAGTGATCGGGGACGCGTTGCGGGCGTCCAACTCCGCGCGCAGAGCTGCCTGCAGATCCGGGAATCCCCCGTACCCGAGACGACTGGCACAGCGCAGAACCGTGGGTGTCGACACCGCCGCGCGTTCGGCGATGGTCGCCACGGTTTCGAAGACCGCGGCCGGATACCCGGCGAGCAGCACCCGGGCGACTTTGCGTTCTGCCGGGCTGAGATCCCCCAGACGACTGCGGATCTCATCGGCCAGCGTGCCGCTCATCGTGCGGTCCTCCCCCGGTCTGTCAGGTCACAGCGAACACCCGTCGAGGCCATGCGTCAGCCGCTCAGCACGCGATACAGATAGGCGCACAGCTGACTTAACTGTACCTCCTGTTACTACACCCTGTAATTCATGGTGCGGGGTGGCGCTGAGGCTGCCGGACGAAAGCCCTGGAGGGGCTGACGAGCACCGCGCGGGCCGTGGTGACACAACTGCGGCAAAGCGAAGCGACGCGTGTGCGGGTCCAGTTCGGCTGTGAGTTCACCCTGGCCGCCAACGATGCGTACGCACCCGACTCCCGCCCCCATCAACCGATACCGGGAATCAGGCCGCGACGAGCTCCTGCTCGCGGTCCGGCGTCTTGACCTTGGGCTTGCTGTTCGGCAGCGAGAGTCGGAAGACCTTGTGCCACGCGGAGAACACCTGCTTGGGCAGCGGCCCGGTGACGTACTCCAGCTCGTACTTCTCGAACAGCGCCCGCACCTTCACCGCGACCTCGGCGTACCGGTTGCTCGGCAGGTCCGGGAACAGGTGGTGCTCGATCTGGTGCGACAGGTTGCCGGTCATGAAGTGCATGGCCTTGCTGCCGCTGATGTTCGCCGAGCCCATCATCTGGCGCAGGTACCACTGGCCGCGCGTCTCACCCTTGATCGACCGTCGCTCGAAGACCTGCACGCCCTCGGGGAAGTGCCCGCACATGATCACCGAGTGGGACCAGAGGTTGCGGACCAGGTTCGCGGTGAAGGTGGCGGCGAGCGTGGTGAGGAACGACGGACCCGACAGCAGCGGGTGGATCACGTAGTCCTTGAGCACCTGCTTGCGGATCTTGCGGCCCACGGCCTTGGCCCGCGCGCGGAACTCCGGGTCCTTGCGGCGGCGCTTGTGCAGGTTCTTGCCGAGTTCCAGGTCGTACGCTGCGATGCCGTACTCGAAGAAGCAGGCGTTGATGAAGTTCCACAGCGGCTGGCCGAGGTGGAACGGGTGCCACTTCTGGTCCTCGTCGACGCGCATGATGCCGTAGCCGAGGTCGTTGTCCTTGCCGATCACGTTGGTGTACGTGTGGTGCAGCTCGTTGTGCGAGTGCTTCCACTGGTCGGCCGGCGAGACGTGATCCCAGTCCCAGGTGGTGGAGTGGATCTTCGGGTCCCGCATCCAGTCCCACTGGCCGTGCAGGACGTTGTGGCCGATCTCCATGTTGTCCATGATCTTCGCCACGGACAGACCGGCGGTGCCGATGATCCACGCGGGCGGGAAGAACGAGAACAGCAGCACGCCCCTGCTGACCAGCTCCAGTTTGCGCTGCGCCGAGATGACCTTGCGGATGTAGGCGGCGTCCTTCTCGCCGCGGCCGGCGATCACCTCGTCGCGGATCGCGTCCAGCTCGCGGCCGAGTTCCTCGATCTGCTCCGCGGTCAGGTGGGCGGTGGGGTCGATGGCGGTCAAGGTGCTCCTACCGTTCGATGTCACAGGGGCCCGCCGCGGCGGACACGCAGGTCTGGATGAGGACGCCCGGCTCGGCCTCGGTGATCTCGCCGGTGCGCAGGTCGCGTACGGCGCCCGCCTTGAGCGGCGTGATGCAGCCGAAGCAGATGCCCATGCGGCACCCGGAGGGCATGAGCACGCCGGCCTCCTCGCCGACGTCCAGCAACGGCTTGGCACCATCCGCGTCGACGGTCTTGCCGGTGGCGCTGAACGTGACCTCACCGCCGTCGCCGGCGACGACGATGCCGGGACGGAAGCGTTCGGTGTGCAGGCGCTCTTGCACGCCGTGCTCGCTCCAGTGCTCTTCGGCGGCGTCGAGCAGGCCCGCGGGCCCGCAAGCCCAGGTCTCGCGCTCGGCCCAGTCGGGCACGAGTTCGTCGAGACGGGCGATGTCGAGCATGCCGTCCGTGTCGGTGTGCACCTCGGTGAGCCGCAGCTTCTTGTCCGCGACCAGGTCGTGCAGTTCGTCGCGGAAGATCACGTCGTGCGGCTGTGGCGCGCAGTGGACCATGACGACGTCGTCGAACTCGGTGTCGCGCAGCATGCCCATCACGGGTGTGATGCCGCTGCCGGCCGTCAGGTAGAGCACCTTGGCGGGCTTGGCCTGCGGCAGCACGAAGTCACCGGTCGCCTGGTCGAGCTGGATCAGCGTGCCCGGTTTCGCCCTGCGGACCAGGTGGTTGCTGACCTTGCCGTCCGGGATCGCCTTGACGGTGATCGTGACGCGGCCGTCCTGACGGTTTGTCGGCGAGGTGAGGGAGTAGGCACGCCACAGGCGCACCCCGTCGACGTCGACCCCGATCCGCACGTACTGACCTGCTGTGTGACCGCGCCAGCCCCGTCCTGGCCGGATCACGATGGTCGCGGCGTCACCCGTCTCGGGGTGCACGGCCTCGATCCGCCCACGCAGGTCAGCGCCCGCACGCAGCGGGCTGAACAGGTCGAGGTAGTCCGACGGCAGGAGCGGCGTCGTGACCATCTCCAGCAGTTTCCACGCCCTGCTGCGGAGGGCTGTACTCGTCATGACTCCAGCTTGCTGCGCCTTGAGGCGTAAAGTCCTGACCACAGGACGTGAATCTGGTCGATCGATTTGTTCGCAGGGAATAAAAACGTGAGCCATGCGATTCGGAGGGCCAGCGAACTGGCCTTGGATGAGACGACGGTCACCGCGCTTCGGGCCGCGCTGAAGACCACTGCCGACGAGGTCGTCCAGGCGATCATCGACGAGGTCCCTCCCTACGCCAACGCCCTGTCGGGCCACATGGGCGCCACCATCCGCCGTGCCGTCCGTACCGCCCTGGGGCACTACCTGGACCTCGCGAGCGGGAACGTCACAGGGGGCGACGGCAGTGACGCGGCCTACGAGCTGGGCCGCGGTGAGGTGCGCGACGGCCGTTCGATGGACGCCCTTCTCAGCGCCTACCGCGTCGGCGCCCGTGTGGCCTGGCGATGCCTGGCAGCGGGTGCCGTACCCGCAGGTCTGCCCGCCGCCGAGGTCGCCAAGTTCGCCGAGCTGACCTTCGCCTACATCGACGAGCTCTCCGCCGCGAGCGCCGCGGGTCACGCCGACGAACTGGCCGCCCGGGGCAGGGCCCACGAGCGCCACCTGGAACACCTGGCCCGCGACCTCCTCGCCGGCGCGAGCCAGGACGTGCTGCTGGCCTCTGCTCAACGGGCCGGCTGGCAGCCTCCGGTCTCGCTGACCGCGGTCCTGCTGCCCGCCGCCCAGGCCCGGCCCGCCTACCGCACGCTCGACCCGAGCACCCTCGTCCTCGACGATCTGCCCGACGCCACCGGTGTGCTGCTCGTGCCCGATGCCGACCGATCGCATCTGTTGCGGCAGCTGACCGACCGCAACGCGGTGGCCGGCCCGGCCCGGCCCTGGACTCGTGCGTCCGCCTCATACGCACGAGCCGTACGCGCGCGCTCCCTGTCCTCCGACATCCGCGACACCGAGGACCACCTGCCCGAGCTGGTGCTGAGCGCCGACACCGAGGCGTTCGCAGACCTGCGTGCCCGAGCCCTCGCCCCGTTGCGGACCTTGCCTGCCACGACGGCACGGCGGCTGGAGGAGACGCTGCGGGCATGGCTGCTGCACCAGGGCAGGCGGGACGAGGTGGCGGCGGCGTTGTTCGTCCATCCCCAGACGGTCAGGTACCGGATGGCGCAGCTGCGGGAGCTGTTTCCGGATCTCGCATCGCCACACCGGGTCCTTGAACTGACGCTGGCGGTCGGTCTCAGGGTGAGCTGACGCCATCGAGCATGCCGTGGGCGCCGACGCCCTGATGCTGGTCTTCGGATGGTCTTCGGACGCAGCATGGCGCGGCTGAACGAGGAGACGCTGACCGGCTTCAGCGCACGCGATCCGGTCCGCCTCGCCGATCACTGCTGTCGTTGCGACTGCGCTTTTCGAGTGCCCGAAACGACATGGCGAGGGCCAGTGGCGGGCGGACACCGCCACTGGCCGCTTCCTTCCGGTGCATCGCTGTTGTCAGCGCAGGCGGTCCTTGGCCTTGTAGTACGCCCCGCCGAAGGGCAGGAACCAGGCGGTGCCGTTGTAGAAGGGGACGGGAACCTTGGGGAAGCCAAGGTCGCGCAGGGGGTTGGCCTCCGGCTTGCCGTCCATCATCTCGGCGACCGCCCGGCCCATGTAGGTGGCCATCTGGACTCCATGGCCGCAGTACCCCATGGAGTAGTACAGGCCCTTGGCCCCCTGTGCCTCACCCGCGTGCGGGAGGCGGTCCCAGGAGAAGCCGACCATGCCACCCCAGACGTAGTCGACCCGGACGCCCGCCAGTTGCGGGAAGATCTCCGTCATCTCCCGCTTCAGGACGTCCCCGCTCTTCACGTCGGAGGCCGGGTTGGAGGGCGCGAAGCGGGCCCGGCCACCGAAGGCGAGGCGGTTGTCGGGGGTGAGGCGGATGTAGTGGCCGACGTTCTTGGAGTCGACCACCAGGCGCCCGTTGGGAATGATCTCGCGAGCACGTGCCTGGCCGAGCGGCTCGGTGACGATGATGAAGCTGCCGACGTTGATCAGCCGCTTACGGAACCAGGGCAGCGCCTCGTCGGTGTAGGCGTCGGTGGCCGCCATGACCTGCTTGGCGCGGATGGTGCCGTGCATGGTCTCGACGAGGAAGCCGCCGCCGGGAGTCCTCGTCAGGCCCGTGGCGGCGTTCCGTTCGTGGATCTCCGCACCGGCGCGTTCGGCGGCCTCGGCCAGGCCATGGACGAACTTGCCCACATGCAGGGCCGCGCCGAGCGGGTCGAGCAGTGCGCCGTGGTAGTACTCCGAGCCGAGTTCGGCGCGCAGTTCGTCCTTGGTCAGCAAAACCGTGTCGTGGCCGTAGTTCTCGGCCAGATCGCGCTGCTTGGCCCGCATGGCGTCGAAGTGCCGGGGCTTGAAGGCGACGCCGAGGCGCCCGGCACGGTGGAAGTCGCAGTCGATCTTCTCCTTGAGCGCGAGCTCCTCGACAAGGTCCACCGCGTCGCGGAACGCGTCGTAGATCTCACGGGCGCGCTCCATCCCGTAGCGCTTGCGAGCCTCGGCCGGGCTGATGGTGATGCCGGGGTTGCAGTGACTGCCGTTGCGCCCTGAGGCACCCGAGCCCACCTTGTCCTTCTCGACGAGGACGACCCGGGCGCCCTTGCGGGCGGCGTGGTAGGCGGTGGACAGTCCGGTGAGGCCGCCGCCGATGACCACCACGTCGGCCTCGTCCGGCAGGTCCTTTCCGGACCGGTCGGGCAGGGCGGGAGCGGTGTCGAGCCAGTAGGGGATCTGCTTCATGGCGTGCGTCCTTTGCGTTCTCTATCCTGTGTCGCCGTGTCGCCGTGGGGTCAGCAGCCGAGCAGGGCCGGCAGGCCGGAGAGGTCAGGCAGCTCGTCGTAGGGCTGGTAGTCGGCGCTGCCGCTGTGGAATTCGTAGCGGTTGATCCACACGCGGCGAGCGAGGCCGAGGTCGCGGGTGGGGATGAGGTCGTACTCCCAGCCCTGGGCGACGTGGATGACCTGGGCGGGGTCGATGTCCATGGCCTGGAAGGCGTACTCGAAGGTCTGCCGGGACGGCTTGTACGCCTTGGCCTGCTGGGCGGTGATGACATGGTCGAACTCGACGCCGATGTTGGCCAGGTTCTGGGCGATGAGGTCGTCGTCCGTGTTGGAGATGATGGCGATCTCGTACCGTGACTTCAGCGCCCGCAGGGCGGCCGGGACCTCGGGGTGGGGGCCGAAGGTGGGCACGGCCGCGACCAGGGCCTCGCCGTCGGACTTCCGGTACTCCAGGCCGTGCAGGCGCATGGCTGCCTCCAGGCTGGAGGGCAGCGCTTCGCGGAAGGGGCGGTAGGCCTCCAGGACGGCCTGGAACCGCATGACGCGGAAGTCGTCGAGGAACTCGTCGACGTTCAGGCCGTCCAGGTCCAGCCGGTCGGCCAGGACCTTCAGGGTGGTGGGGCCGAGCTGGAAGTCGACCAGGGTGCCGTAGGCATCGAAGGTGACGATCTGACGCATGATGTTCAACCTCTTTCCAGGCATACAGGACACTCCGTTCACCGGAAGTCACGATCTCGTCGAGTGTGGCCAGGTCCGCCGCATCGGCGGTACAGGAGGCTGCCGCGGCGTTGGCGGCGACCTGTTCAGGGGGGCAAAGGGGCTTGAGGGGCTTGAGGGAATGCCCGAGGGGCCGCCGCTGGAGGACGAGCCCCCGGACAGGACCGGGGACGGTGAATGCTGATCAGGTAGTCGGCGGCAGCACCATTACTGCTCCGAGTGCGATGAGCCTTTCTCCAACCCGAGGTGATGCGTCAGTGAAGCACCGTGGACAATCCGGCAACAAGGGACGTGAGGCCGCGAGATCGACCGCATATTTTGTGCCTGTGCACAATTTCCTGTCAGGAACCTGGTGCGGTTCCCGCCCCAACCGGCTGAGTCTCTGAGAGGCCCCGCGAGCGGCTCCGGCACGAACTGCCGCCGCTGCGCGCTGCCGCCCGGCGGCGGGACCGGGCTGTCTGCCGCCAAGGCCGCCGTTCACATGCCCATCATGAGGAGGGCCGCCAAGACTGCCGCCCTCATGAAGGGTGGCCTGTGACCGCGGCGCTGCGGCTCGGGCTCTCGCGGTCCCCGGCAGGTTGCCGCATCCGTCCAGCAGTCGGTGGATCAGGACACCGTCGCTCGGAAGCGGGCGCCCGCGTCCGTATCCAGCCAAGCCAGGGCGAGGACCAGCCGGGCGGCGTCGTTCGGTCTCGACAGCTTCAGCCCGGTCGCCTCTTCCGCGGCCTGCAGGCGATTGCCCACCGTGTTCCGGTGACGGTAGGTGCGTGCGGCCACCTCGGCGACCGAGCCCAGGTCGAGGTAGCAGCGCAGGGTCTCGACGATGTTGGCGCTGTCGCGCAGCTCGAGGAGTGGGCGCAGCACGCCGGTGGCCATCGCACCGGTGAGCTCCTCCTGCGCCGACATGATCGCGCCGACCCAGTGACCCTCCACATGCCGCACTCCGGGCTGCGCGGAGCTGCGGATCGCGGCACGTGCGAACCGGATGCCCCGTGCCGTCAGCGCCAGCCCGGGGACTTCCGCGACGCCGCAGCGCCACGGAGCGAACGGCCGCAGCATGGCAAGCATGGCCTCTTGATCGCACCGTCCGTGACGGATGATGCCGAGGAGCTCGTCACCCATCCATCCGAAGTGACGCAGCAGGCCGCCCCGACGCAGCGCATCGTCGACCTGCGACAGAGCCGGGTCTCCGGTAGGAACGGATTCGACCACGACCACGGTCAGGGCGACGTGCTCGGAGAAGCCCAACAGTGTCGAGGCCTCGGCGACCGTCGAGGGATCCTGCTCCCCTTCCAGGACGAGGCGGCTGAAGGCGCGGTTGCGTACCTCCGTACGACGGCTCGCCAGGTCGCGCTCGGTGCGACGGTAGGCGTCGACGACCTCGACGCTGTTGGCGTCCGTCGCCTCCCAGACGCGGATCAACCCGTCGAGGAAGTCGGGATCGGCGCTGATGCCACGTGCTCGCCCCTCGGCGAGCACGGCCTCCCACAGGGTCCTGAGGTCCAGCTGGAAGGAGTGCATCAGAGCGGTCAGGGGAAACGCCTGTTCCGCACGCTCGCGTCCCACGTCCTCGGTGGCGCGCGAGACCTCCCGGGGCACGGGACCGCCGGCCAGCCGGGTCAGGGCGAGTTCGAGAGTTCGTCGCATCCCCTCCCGTTTCTGGACCGGGTCCCAGTCCGCCGACGCGTAGGCGGCCTCCTCGGCTTCCAGCTGTTCGAGAGCACGTGAGGTCAGTTCGTCGAGTCGTTCCTCGAGGAGCTGGCGCGCGATCGCCTGCACGGCGTCATGGCGGGCCCCACCCCGGCGGCGTCCCGGGCCGCTCACGAGGACCGCCCCTCGCGACGACAGCCGTCACCGGACGAACACGGGGCCGTCTCCGGGAAACGCCGCTGACATGCCGGTGGGGCTTCCTGCCAGAAATTGTGCACAGGCACAAAATACAGGGCCGATGTGGCGGCCTCGCGTCCCTTGTTGCCGGATTCTCCGCGGGGTTTCATGTTGATGCATCACCTCGGGCTGGAGATGGCTCGTGAACGACCAACCGCATGGAGCAGCCATGGCGCTTCCGTAAGCACCTGATCCCCAGTCCGTCAATTTGAGTAGGCGCTGCTGAGAGGCGCCGAATCCCCCGGGTCGGTCTCAGTCTTCCGCTGCGGGGCCCGCCAGGACCGCGACGGCCAAGGCGGCCGAGCCAACCGGATCGCCAGGCAGAGCGGGATCGGGATCTGGATCACCCAGGATTTCGGGATCACCCAGGATTCCCCCAGAGACTACGCCGAGCTCAAGGCGAGGGGTCGAGGACCAGAACGTCACCCGGGACGTCATGACGGCCGCCGCGTGGCCTGGTGACCGGTCTCGATGAACGCTCCGCCTTTGACGCAGGGCCCACCTCGGACCTGATCGCCGACCAGGTGTTGGAGGGCGTCCCGGTCCGGGCCCCTGCAGCCGTGGGAGTGGGGCGTCGAAGTACCGAACTGGGGACTTCGCCATGGACCTGTCGGTCGCCGACGTGGTCGAGATCTGTGCAGCCCGTGAAGCGGTTGAGACCACAGCCGAGGCCAGGGCCGAGGCCGCCGGCCCGCCTGCGCCCAGGAACCGCATCGATCGGACCGCCCGGGAACCCTACCGACACCGTCGGGCAAAGGTCTGACACGGGTGGTGGCGGGGGCCGGCCGCGCCCCGAGCGTCGTGACGCAGGCCCAGGTGAGTGATGAGCGACCTGACGACTAGAGAGAGAACGCACCGATGACCTCAGCGACCACCACCGGCCAGGACGGAACGGCCACCCCCGGTCACACCGGCCAACTGCCGGGCTCGCTCCTCGATCAGGTGCTGCGGCAGTCCTTCGGACTCGAGGGATATGTCCAGCACCCGCTGGGAGGGGAGGTCGACCAGAACGTCCGGATCACCGGCGATGACGGCATGCGCTACTTCGTACGGGTCACCCGCGCGGAGCCGGACTCAGCCGACGTCCTCTGGCAGAACTCGCTCCTGCAGCATCTGGCCTCCACCGTTCCCGACCTTCCGGTGCCACGACTGGTCCCGACACGTGACGGGAAGTGCCTTGCGAGCGTCGTCCACGAGGGCCGAACGCACGTGGTCCGCGTGATGAGCTGGCTTGAGGGCCGGGTCCTGGCGGATCTCGACGACCACCCCGCGGCGCTTCTGCGTCAGCTGGGAGAAGCCGCCGGACGGCTGAGCCTCGGACTCTCCAGCATGGAGCCACCGGTGGGCTTGCAATCGCACGACTGGGACATGCGCCGGGCTGCCGAGATCGTCGAGGCGTCGCTGCACGCTGTACACGACCCGGACCGGCGGGAGTCGGTCCGCACGATCATGGGTTGGTACGACGACCTCCTGCCGGCATTGGACCGACTGCCGCGGAGCGTCCTGCACCAGGATCTCAACGACGCCAACGTTCTGGCCGACGCCGACGAGAACGGGGTGCTGCGCATCTCGGGCATCGTCGACCTGGGCGATTCGCTCTACAGCGTGCGCGCGGCAGAGGTGGCGATCGCGGCGGGCTACGCCATGGTCCGCAAGGCCGACCCGCTCGCTGCCGCGGCCGAAGTCGTGGCCGGCTTCCACTCCGTACTCCCCCTCACGGCGGAGGAACTGGCGGCTGTCTATCCGTTGGCGGCCGCCCGGCTGTGCATGAACGCCGTGACGTGGACTCGCCGGGTCGCCGAGAGCGACACGCCGTACGGGCGGACCCGCGTGCAACACACCTGGCCGACGATCGCGCAGGTGGCCGACGTCTGCCCCGACGTCGCCGAGGCGACGTTCCGGGTCGCCTGCGGACTCCCCCGGACGCCGGAGCAGGGGGGCTTGGAAGGGGCCCTGGCAGAGGCGGCCCGAGACGGTGCCCCGCACACACCCGCCCCGCAGCTGCTCGACCTGCGACCGGCAAGTGATCTCTACGACGAAGTCGACTGGCACGATGCGAGGGCGGTGCGCGCGCGCATCGACGACGTCCTCGACGGACGACGGCGACGGGGCTACGTGCCCCACCTCAGCGCCTCCCTGCTCCTGGGGGGCCGGCGCCGCCCAGGAGCCGACGAGCCCGCGACGGTTCAGGTCGGCGGCTCGCTGATCGTGGCGGACGCCGAGCAGATTGCCAGCCCGCTGCCCGGCGTCGTCGAGGCCCACGGTGGCCCCGGTATGCCGCTGGTGCTGCGACATGCGGTCGAGGGGCTGGAGTTCTGGACCTGCTGGTGGGGACTCGACGACTCGCCGCCCGTCGGGGCGAGCGTCCCGGCCGGGGCGCCGTTGGGACGCGCCGGCGCGAGCGATGAGACCGACCCGCTCGGACCCTGCGTCCAGGTGCAGGTCCACCGCACCGCGCAGATGGCCACGTGGCCGCCGCCTCGCGCCGTGCCGCCCTCCGCACGGCAGGTGTGGAGCCACCTGTCACCCGACCCCGCCCGGCTCTTCGGGTTCACTGTGTCCCCCGCCGCGGTCCCCACCATCGACGACGTCGTCTCCGTGCGCCGTCGCCACATCGCTCGCTCCCAGCGCAACTACTACCGCAAGCCGATGAACCTCGTGCGTGGGCGGGGCGTGTGGTTCCACGACGAGGACGGCCTGGCCTATCTGGACTCGCTGAACAACGTCACCCACGTCGGCCATGCCGAGCCACGTGTGACGGCCGCCGCCACCCGACAGATGCGCAAGCTCAACACCAACAGCCGTTTCGTCTACCCGCAGATCGCCAGTTACGTGCAGAAGCTGGTGGCCACGCTGCCCGACCCGCTCGAGGTCGTCTTCCTCGTGTGCACAGGCAGCGAGGCGAACGACCTGGCGCTGCGGATCGCCCGCCAGGTGACCGGACGTCAGCACATCGTCAACATCGACGGCGCGTACCACGGAAACACCGGTGTGGTGACCGGGATCAGCCCGAACCGCTACAAGGGACCCGGCGGCGCCGGTGCACCCGCCACCACCCACGAGGTCGTCATCCCGGACCGCTACCGCAGCACCTACGGGTACGACGACCCGGACGCCGGAGTCAAGTACGCGCGCGACGCCGCGGCCGTCATCGAGCGGATCGCGGCCGACGGCCGAGCCCCAGCCGCCTTCATCGCCGAGTCCTTGATGGGATCAGGCGGGAACATCGTGTTCCCCGACGGCTACCTCGATGGCGTGTTCACCGCTGCCAGGCGGGCGGGCGCCCTGTGCATCTCCGACGAGGTCCAGGTCGGCGTCGGACGACTCGGGCCCTGGTGGGGTTTCGAACTCCAGGGGGTCGTCCCGGACATCGTCACGATGGGCAAGCCGCTCGGGAACGGGCATCCCCTCGCGGCGGTGGTCACGACTCGGGAGATCGCCGACGCGTTCGACACGGGCATGAAGTACTTCAACACCTTCGGCGGCAACCCGGTCTCCTGCGCCATCGGCGAGGCCGTACTCGACATCGTCGAGCAGGACGGGCTGAGGGAGAACGCCGTGAGCGTGGGCGGATACTTCGCCCAGTCGCTGCGCGAACTCCAGCGGCGCCAACCGCTCATCGGCGACGTGCGGGCACAAGGGCTCTACCTCGGCGTCGAACTGGTCCGCGAGCGCACCACCAAGATGCCGGCCACTGAGCAGGCCTTCATGGTCACCGAGCTCATGAAGGAGCGAGGGGTCATCGTCTTCCCCAATGGCGTGCACGACAACGTATTGAAGATCAAACCGCCCATGACCTTCCGTCGCGAGCACGTGGATCTCTACGTCGACGCGCTGGACGAGGTCCTGTCCCTGCCCGAGCTGCGCTCGGCCGTTCAGTCCTGAGACGGGCAACCGTCCACTGAGGCAAGGAACGAGGGCGGCCCCGCAACGCGAGAAGTGCCCTGCCGGCCGGCTTCTCCGGCCAGGGCATCAAGATCTCGCCCGCCATGGGCGACATCGCCACGGACCTCGCCCTTCAGGCCGCACCTCCCAGCCGACCGACTTCATCACCACAGACGGCCGCACCGCGGCCTGAGTCAGAAAGAGGAAAGGCATGACCCTGCCCTCGGCCCGCTGAGGGCTGAGCCCGGCCAGAAGACCTGCGGGAGCCTGCCCGCCGACCTCGGCACCACGACGGCGGAGGTTCCCCTGATCCTCGTCAACGGCTCCCGTCCCGGCCCCCGGGTCGTGATCACCGGGGGCGTCCACGGTGGCTAGTTCGTCGGCGTCGACGCCGCCACCCGCCTGGCCGGACTGCTGGAACCGGACGATGTCGCCGGCCAGCTGGTGATCTGCCCCGTGGCCAACCCCCCGGCCGTGTACGGGGGCAGGCTCAACATATCCCCGCTGGACGGCGTGAACATCAACAGCGTCTTCTCCGGCGACAAGGACGGCGGTCCCACCTACCGACCGGAAGCGGCCTGGCTGTTCGAGCACCTGATCGACGGCGCCGACGCCTACGTGGCCCTGCACAGCGGCGGCAGTGACCAGCATCCGCTCGACTTCGTCGGTTACCGCCTGACCGGCGACGACGAACCAGCCGAGCGAGGACCGGGCTCTTGACTCGGTACGGACGGCCACCGAACTCGGCGTCGACTGGCTGATGGGCGGCACCTGGATCGAGGAGACCCTCAGCGTCCTGCGCGGCACATCCATCGGCTACCTGCCCTTCGCCGGAGAACCCTGGGGCACCCCACGCGCCTCGCCGGCGACTCTGACCGCATCGCCGACGACTTCCGACGAGCGGAGGCCGCCGGCTGCGCCCGCGTCGACCTCCTCGCCCGCCACCGATGCCGACCCTCTCGACCTGGTCCGCGTCGCTCGCGCCGCCACCATCGGCCGCCTGGTCATTGCCGGAATCCACACCGACCAGATACAGGCGCTCGCAGCAGCCGGAGCCGACGCCTTCACCCTCGGATCCGCCGCTTTCGACGGCACCTTGCAGCCCCACGCCCGCCCTCTGCGACCCCAACTAGCCCCCGTAGTAAGCCTGTAGCGAGAGCCGCTCCGCGGGACTCAGAAGCATGGCGGCGTGGAGCGCCCGTGCATGGGGAGCGGTCACCGCTGCACCATCCGGGATGAAGTGGGGCCATCCGCTGGAGGCTCTTGACTCTCCTATAAGCCGGTGTCATTCTCTGTGCCAAATAATAGCACACCATACCACGATGTGGCACGACGGCTCCGAGGGGCTCGGCTGTGTCCCCTGACTCGATACGAACAAGGGGACTTGAGGCCCGCTTCCCGCCAGGTCGCCACCAAGCATCCTCACGCTAGGGGCCCAGCGTGCGACCCGGCGGTACGAAAGGACAAGCCTGTGTCAGCTGCGAGGAAACGCGTCGCCGTGGTCGGAGTGGGAACGATGGGCAGCCAGGCCGCTTGGCGGCTGGCGGCCCGGGGCGCCGAGGTCGTCGGCTACGACCGGTTCGCGCCCGGCCACGACCGCAGCGCCGCGGGCGGTGAGACCCGCGTCTTCCGCAGCGTGCAGACCCACGACGGCCGCTACGTGCCGCTCGTCCGGCACGCCGACGCCCTCTGGAAGCAGTTGCAGGCGGAGACCGGGCGGGAGCTGCGCCGACTGATCGGAGCCCTGGTCATGGGGCTGGCCGACGACCCCGAGATACGTACCGTCATGGACGGCATCGCCGAACACGGCCTCGACCACGAGGTGATCGACATCGAGGCGATGGCCAAGCGCTTCCCGCAGTTCCGCGTCGACGACGGCGACCTGGTGGTACTCGACTCCCACGCGGGGTTCGTCCGCCCCGAGCTGACGGTCCAGACCGCGGCCCGGCGTGCTGAGGAGCTGGGCGCCCGGATCCGCCGCTACACCCCGGTACGGGACGTCACTCCCGTCACCGGCGGAGGCGTTCTCATCCGCACCGACACCGACACCGAGCGCTTCGACGCCGCGGTCGTCACCCCCGGCCCCTGGGCGGGCGATTTGCTGCCCGACCTGCCGTGGGACGTGAGCGTCTACCGTGCGATCAGCGCCTGGTTCCTGCCCCACGAGGACCACCCGGCGGACGTGGAGCGTCCCGCCTTCGTCCGCTGCGGTGACACACCCTTCTACGGCATCCCGTCCCCGGACGGCCTTGCCGTCAAGCTGGGCCTGCCCCAGCCCCACCACAAGCCCGTGGAGGACCCCAACCGCCTGGAACGGACCGTCGCGCCGGAGGAATTGGAGGCCTTCACCACAGCGGTGCGACGCCACCTGCCCGGCCTGAACCCCGACCCGGTGCGCCTGTCCGTCTTCATGGAGGGCTACACCGGCAGCACCCGCCCGCTGGTCGGCCCTCTGCCGGGGTGCGACGACGTCGTCCTGCTGGCCGGCTTCTCCGGCCAGGGCTTCAAGATCTCGCCCGCCATGGGCGACATCGCCGCGGACCTCGCGCTGGAGGGCCACACCTCCCAGCCGATCGACTTCATCACCACAAACGGCCGCACCGCGGCCTGAGTCCGAACGAAGTACCGTGCGCCCCGGCACGCACCTCGCCGCCATTGCCCCCCACGACTGACGTGCCTCATGCCCGACCACTCAACTGCCCCCGTCCCAGTGAGCCGGTCTTCCCGCCGAGCCCGTCCTCCCCAGTGGCCCACCTCAGCTCACGGACGGCGAGCGCGACGCACTCGCCGGTGCGTCCAACCACTACGACAAGGGCTTCTACAGGACATCGACTGGTGGCTGAAGAACGAAGCGCCGTCACCCACGCTGGTGGGAGTGGACCCACGGCTCGACACGGTGTCGCCACACCGTCCGTCAAGGTGGCCGGCGACAAGCCGGCCACCGCGACCGGCGCAGCGCACGAAGCTCCGCGACCAGCCTGGTCGGCTTCGACCGGAGCGGCGGCCTGCTGAAGGCCCGCCACCACGGCCTCGCCTCCGGCACCCGGTCGCGCCGGAGACTCCTCCCACGCCGCGGAACCGCAGGGGCGCCGGGGGGGTCGCCGTGCCTGCGACGCCTGAAGGTCTGCGGCAGTACGCCGTGCCGCGGGGGTTTGCAACCTCGACCGATTCGCGAAGGAGACGGTCCGCTGTGGACACCATCGACGAGAAGATCATCGCCGAGCTGACCCGCAACGCCCGCATCTCGCACTCCGAGCTGGCCGGCAAGGTGCTGCTGTCCCGCAACGCGGTGCGACAGCGCATCGAACGGCTGGAGCGCCAGGGCCACATCGCCGGCTACACCATCGTCCGCGCGGGCCACGACACCGGCGATACCGTCTCCGCCCTCGTACTCGTCTACCGCCAGGACCGCATGCGCGGCGGCGACGTCCTGGCCGCACTCAAACGCATCCCCGAGGTCGTCATCTGCGAGATCCTCAGCGGCGACTTCGACATCATGGTGCGCCTGGAAGCGGCCTCACTGGAACGCGTACGGAGCATCTGGGAGGACATCGCCAAGATGCCCGGCGTACGGGACACGGTCACCGCCCTCACTCTGTCCAGCGTCGTCAACCGCCCACGGGGAGCACGGAATACGACGCCGACGGGGTGAGCAGCGCATCGGCAGGTGCTCGCCGGTTAGCGTTCAGTGCCAAGGTTCGCGCTGGTACAGAGACGGTCATTGCAGCACTTCACTGATGTGATTGACGCAGACGACCTTGGGCTGGGTCATCTCCTCGAAGGCGAAGCGGACGCCTTCGCGGCCCATGCTGCCGTATTTGTATCCGCCGAAGGGCATGGCATCGAAGCGGTAGTCGGAGGAGTCGTTGATCATGACTCCGCCGGCTTCCAGCAGCCTGGCGGCGTTCAGGGCGCGGTCCAGGCGGGAGGTGAAGATGCCCGCGTGGAGGCTGTAGTCGATGGCGTTGGCCTGCTCGACGGCGTCCTCGAAGGACGTGAACGGCTGCAGCACGACGACCGGGGCGAACACCTCCTCCCGCCAGATCGAGCAGGTCGCCGGGACGTCTTCCAGGACGGTCGGCGTGTACAGGGCGCCGGTGACGGTGTTGCCGCACAGCAGCCTCGCGCCTTCGGCGACCGCTGTGTCGACCTTGGCCCGGGTGACGGCGGCGGCCTGCTGGGTGATCATGGGGCCGACGTCGGTGGCCTCGTCGAGGGGGTCGTCGGCGCGCAGCAGCTTGGTGCGGGCGACGAAGGCGTCGCGGAAGCGCTGGTAGACCTCGGCGGCGATGAGGATGCGCTGGGTGCCGATGCAGTTCTGGCCGGCGGCCCAGAAGGCGCCGGAGACGCAGGAGGCGACGGCTTCGTCGAGGTCGGCGTCGTCCATGACGATGACCGGGGCGTTTCCGCCCAGGTCCATGGCGAGTTTCTTCAGGCCGGCGGTGCGGGAGATGGCCTCGCCGGTGGCGAATCCGCCGGTGAAGGACACCATGCGCACGTCGGGGGCGGCCACGATCGCGGCGGCGATGTCGGCATCGCCGTTGACGACGGTGACGATCTCCTCGGGCAGGCCGGCCTCGATGAGGGTGTCGACCAGCCGCAGCGCGGACAGCGGGGTCAGGGCGGACGGTTTGAGGATGACGGCGTTGCCGCCGGCGATGGCCGGGCCGAGTTTGTGGGCGACCAGGTTGAGGGGGTCGTTGAAGGGGGTGATGGCGGCGATGATGCCGAGCGGTTCGCGGGTGAACCAGCCCTGCCTTCTTTCCGAGCCCTCGTAGGAGTCGAAGGGGATGACCTCGCCGGCGTTGCGCCGTGCCTCGGCTGCGGACAGGGACAGGGTGTTGACCGCGCGGGCGACTTCCTTGCGGGCCTGGACGATGGTC
Source organism: Streptomyces sp. NPDC007808 (assembly GCF_042868655.1). NCBI lineage: Bacteria > Bacillati > Actinomycetota > Actinomycetes > Kitasatosporales > Streptomycetaceae > Streptomyces > Streptomyces sp. NPDC007808. The sequence goes on along the minus strand of NZ_JBIAEQ010000001.1, from coordinate 1,283,360 downwards.
TTGCCGGCCTCGCTGACGATCAGCTGGGCGAAGGACTCGGCGCGCCGCTCGATCAGGTGGGCGGCGCGTTCAAGGAACGAGGCCCTGGAAGCGCGGGAGAGCGCGGCGGCGGTGCGGCGGCCGCATCTGGCCTGCTGCAGGATGCCGCCGATGGCGGCTGCACCGACGGTGGGGACCGAGGCGATGACTTCTCCGGTGTAGGGGTTGTGCACCGGCGCCGTGTCGGCGCCCAGTTCCATGCCAACGGGCGCGACGGTGTCAGACACGGTGAGTCTCCTTCAGGACGGGGCGGGTGGGGGCGGTGTCGTCGTCGGCGTGGCGCTGGTGGATGGCGGTGATGTCCGACAGCAGGGCGTAGGCGGTCTCGATGCGCCCGGCGCCCGGCCCGGACACCGTGACGATGCCGAGGAGGTCGGTGTGGAAGGCGACCGCGTTGAGGGGGCCGGAGATCCCGGCGAGCGGGTGCTGGGCAGGCAGGGCGAGCGGGGCGACGCGGGCGTCGACGCTGCCGTCCTCGTGGCGAGTGGCGGAGCCGACCAGCTTCCAGCGCAGCCCCTTCGAGGCGGCGTCCTGCACCTCTTGGGGGGTGATCGCGGAGATGCCCTCGCAGAAGACGTCCTCGCGGCGCAGGTCGGCGCCGAGGACCTCGTTGGCCAGGATCATGACCTTGAGCTGGACGTCGTGGCCCTCGATGTCCGCGGTGGGATCGGCTTCGGCGTACCCGAGCTCCTGGGCTTCGGCGATGGCCGCCGACAGCTCGATGCCCTCTTCGAGGCGGCCCAGGATGTAGTTCGAGGTGCCGTTCATGATGCCCTGGACGCCGGTGATCTCCAGGCCGCCGAACATGCGCTCGGCGGTGCGCAGGACGGGGGTGCCGCTGAGTACCGAGCCCTCGAACTCGAAGCTGACACCACGCGCGGCGGCCAGCTGCTTCAGTGCGCGGCCCGCGAGTGCGACCGGTCCCTTGTTGGTGGTGCACACGTGCTTGCCCGATTCCAGGGCCCAGCACACATGGGAGAGGGCGGGCTCGCCGTCGGTGGGGTTGGTGAACGTCGCCTCCACGACGATGTCCGCCGGGACCTCGCGGATCACCCACTCGTTGCGCGGATCCGCGCTGCCGCCGGCGAGGCCCTCGAAGCTCAGCTCCCCTGGCTCGGCGGCCAGCAGCGGCGCCAGATCGATACCGTCGGTGTCCACCAGGGAACCGGCCCGCAGATCGGTGATCGCCACCACCCGCAGGGAGAAGCCCAGCTCCTTCGTCAGGCGTTCGCCGTTCTGGGATATGAGTTCGGCAAGCGCGCGATTGACGCCGCCGAATCCGATGAGGGCGAGGTCGTATCGGCCCATGGGTTCGCTCCTTCACAGTCCGCCGCCTTCACGGTGCGGCTGCTCAGAGCCTCGCTTCCCTGCCTGTCACCTGCTCCATGCCGCAACGACCACGAGGCATGCCGATCTGCTGTGTCCCATGGCATTTCGCTCGCCCCGCCTCCGGCAACACCGCGCTGGAGACACCCGGCCGCCGCCCTCGGCGTTCGGGGGACATGAAGGGCGGGGTGCCTACGGCCATGCCGACCTGGGTGAGGCGGGCAGGGTGCCGACTTCGCGCAGGGCTGCGTACTGCGGCGGCGGCTCGTCCATCGGCTGGTCATCGGCGGAGTGGTCGCGAGTGGGCTCGGCCTGGGCTCCAGAGGTTTCCGGGTACATGACTCCGGTTGCTGCGGCGAGGGACACGTCTCGGCGTTCCAGCCGGCGGCAGCGGCCAAGGAAGGGGAGTCACGAAGGAGGGAGGGGCCATGTGGCGAGGCTCCCGGTGGTGGGCCGGGAAGAGCCTGTGCTTGGTTCGACGGTCATGGCCAGAGAGGTGGCGGCATCGGGCGGCGGGAGGGACACGGCTACAAGGCCGGCCTCGGCGGTGACGAGCCCGGCTGAGCGGACTTCGTCCCCGGGTGTGACGTACCACAACTGGTAGGTCTTGCCGGAGGGCGGGGCAGCCAGGTCCTGGCAGAAGTAGGCGGCCAGATTCAGGTCGCGTGAGACCGCGACGGTGCCGGAGCCACCGTAGGAGACGTCTTTCCTGACGAAGGCGGTGTCCGGAGCCGTAAGAAGCCGGGCGAGGTCGGCGGCGTCGCTCTCGGCGTTCTGGTGTGTCTGCCGCGCCTCCTGGTGCTGCCAGACCGCTACACCGCCCAGCGCGGCGGCCGCGGTCAGGCTCGCGGCCAGCGCGAGGCGGAGCAGACGTGGCGCGGATCGTCGGTTGTGGCGCTGGACCGCCTGAGTGGGGGACGTCGATGGGAACTGGGGAGCCCGGGCCACCTCCGCGAGGACACGTTCCTTCAGATGCGGCGGCGCGGCACGGGCCGTCGCAAGGGCGAGCCAGGCCGCGGCTTCCTGTTGACGTGCGGTCTCATGGGCGCAGTCGGAGCAGCCCGCCATGTGTCTCCGGAACTTCTCCCACTCCTCCCGGGTGAGGGCGTTCACCGCATAGGCACCCGCGAGGTCATGCGGGTCGGCCGTGGTCACGGCGGTGCCCCCAGGCAATGTCGCAGGTGGGCCAGCGCCCTGCGCAGCCGGCTCTTGACGGTGCCGAGCGGCAGCGAGAGCACCGAGGCGATCTCGGTATGCGTCAGGCCGTGGTAGTAGGCGAGGAGTACCGGTTGCAGCAGCTCGGCGTCGAGTTCCTTGAGGCAGGAGCGGACCTGCTCGCGCTCTCCCTGCGCCTCCACCGTCTCCACGACGTCGTCGAAAGCGGCAGTCGACTCGTGCTCGGAAACGGCGCGCTCGCGTTCAGCGGATCTGCGCAGGGTCCGGACGCTGTCCACAGCGCGATGGTGCGCGATGGTCATCATCCAGGTCATGGCGTGCCCGCTCTCGGGCCGGTAGCGGGGGGCACACTGCCAGACCTCCAGCATGACCTCCTGGGTGACCTCCTCGGCGCGTGCCGGGTCCTGCATGACCCTGCAGGCGATTCCGTAGATCGGGCCGGCGACCGCGTCGTACAGACGGGCGAAGGCGTCCTGGCTGCCGTCTGCGACGGACACCAGTAGGCGGTCCGTCTCGGATGCACCAATGTGCCGGCCACCGGGGGCCTGCCGCTTCGCCACGCCCTCTCCCGAGTATGTGTCGGCCTCGATCCGTCATGCCGGTCACCCGCCCTCCCCCACAGTGTCCGAGGCTCGGCCGTCGTCCGCATCCCGCAGCGCCGCGGGCACCGGTGGTGCCAAGGGGGCGGCCGGGAAGCCGGAGATGGCCGAAAGACCGGGTCGGAGCACGTCCTCGCCATAGAGGCCCTGCACCCAGTTGGCCTGGTAGACGGTTTCGAGGTAGCGCTCGCCCAGGTCCGGAGCAATGGCCACCGCGGTGATGCCGGTCGAGTCGTGCGCGGACAGCCAGCGCATCGCACCGCTGACGACGGTGCCGGTGGAGCCGCCGAAGAGGAAGCCTCGTCTGGCCATGCGGTGGCAGGCGCGAATGGTGTCCGCCTCCTCGACGTGCACCGCCTCGTCGACGAAGGACTCGTCGAGCAGCGGAGGGCTGACGCTCATGCCCAGGCCGGGAAGCATGCGGCGTCCGGGGGCGCCGCCGAAGGACACCGAGCCGACGCTGTCCACGGCGACGATGCGGACCGGTCGGTGCCAGTGCCGGAAGTATCGGGCGCAACCCATGAGCGTCCCTGTGGTGCCGGCGCCGACGAACAACACGTCCAGAGCGGGGAACGAGCGGGCGATCGCGGGTGCGGTCCTGCGGTAGTGCGCCCTCCAGTTGCCCGGATTGGTGTACTGGCTGAGCCATACGTAACGGTCGTCGAGGGCGGTCAGGGCGCGCACGTAATCGAGCCGCGCGCGGAGGAAGCCGCCCTCGACGCTCGGCTCGGTGATGACGTGTACCTGGGCGCCCAGGGCTTCCATCACCAGCCTGGTCGACAGGTTGCAGCGGGAGTCCGTCACGCACAGGAACCGGTAGCCCTTGCTCGCCGCGATCATGCTGAGTGCCACGCCCATGTTGCCCGACGAGGATTCCAGCAGGACCGACCGGCGGGTCAGGACACCACTCTGCTCGGCGGCCTCCACCATCTCGGTGGCGGGCTTCAGCTTGATGGAGCCCGCGAAATTGAAGCCCTCGCACTTCAGGAAGAGCCGGCGCCCCAGGATCGACTGGAGGTCGACGTAGAGATCCTCCTCGTTGAAGGTGTAGGGGGCGGATATGACTGACACGATGGCCTCCGCGGATCAATGAGCGGCCGGGCCGGACGCTGTTATCCGTACCTGCGAAGTTCATGGAAGAAGTCGTCCACGAAGTGCAGCTGCCCTGAGCCGGCCAGCTCGTCGTAGACGTACTTGCCGACTGCCAGATCGAGCACCCCGAGGCCGAAGGGCGAGAACACCGCCGTCCGGTCCGCCGACGGCGTCACGTGTCCGGCCATCACGTCCGCCAGCGTGCCCGTCACGAAATCGCGGTTGCCGGTGAGCCTTTCCGCCAGGTGAACGGAGGTGTCCGCTCTCAGGCAATGCTCGACGTCGTCGACGATGTTGTCCGAGGCGAGCACGACCTCCGGAGCCAGGTCGCGCAGCGACACATGCAGGACGAGCGGATGGTGTGCGAACCATGCCGGATCGCTCACGTGCGGCCGGGCGGCGACCGTGGCGAAGACGACCAGGTCGCTCACCCGGATCAGTTGCTCGACACTGTCGTGCACGACGATGCAGCCGGTGGCGCCGGACTGCTCCAGGTAGCAGCGAAACCCGGCCGCGCTGTCGGCGGACACGTCATGCACGCCGATGGCGTCGAACGACCAGCCGGTGCCCGCAAGGAAGGTGTGGATGTAGCGGGCGATCAAGCCGGTCCCGACGAACCCGACGCATGTCGGGTGACGGCCGCGGCGGAGCCGGTCGGCCGCCAGCACCGCAGACGCCGCCGTCCGTGTCGCGCTGATGATCGAGGCTTCCAGGCAGGCGAACGGGTAGCCCGTGCGGCGGTCGTTGAGAATGAGCACCGCAGAGGCCCGAGGGATGCCGGCTGCCACGTTCTGCGGGACGCTGGAGATCCACTTGAGGCCGTCCACCCCTGCCTCCCCGCAGATGGAGGCAGGCAGCGCGATGATCCGGGCGGACGGGCGGTCAGGGAAGCGCAGGAAGTGGGACGGCGGGTTCACCGAATCGCCGGCGGCGTGCAGCCGGTAGGTGTCCTCGATCAACGCCACGATCTGCTTCTCGCGCCCCCGCAACGCTTGCTGGACCTGGCCCCCGGACACGACCGCGAACGGCGGCACGGTGACCGGACCGGACTCCCACGTGGGGGAACGGGCGATGGTCATGCGGTGCTCACCTCCACGGTCGGCGAGCAGTCGGCCAGGCGCGTCACGTCCGTCATGGCGACAACCACCTCGCGCGACCCCTCGTACGGCTCCCTGCTGTGGGCGGTGCGGATGTTGTCGACGAGCATCAGATCGCCGTTCTGCCACGGCTCGCGCACGGTGTGGGACTGATACACGTCGTTGAGCAACGTGACGGTGTCCTCGCCGATCGGCGCACCGTCCCCGTAGCGGGTGTTGAACGGCAGCCCGTCGGCGCCATAGACGTCCACCAGGTACTCATGTATCTCGGGGGCCAACGTCCACTCGTTGAGAAACGCGATCTGGTTGAACCAGCAGCGCCGACCGGTGATCGGGTGTCGCACCACGGCGCTGCGGCGCTGCCGGGTGCGCACTCCGCCGTCGGGTTGCCATGTGCACTGGATCGCGTTCACGCGACAGTACCGCTCAACCTCGGCACGGTCCTCGCTGCCGAAGGCGTCGACCAGGGACGCCCCGATCTCGTCGTTGTAGTTGCGGGTGAGCAGCCAGCCCTCCGTCAGGAACCGTCCTACGAGATCGGCGGGCAGCGCGCTGAGCACCGTCGGTGCGTCGGCCAGCGCGGTCGCCCCGCCGACGGCAGGCGCATCGAGGCAGGCGAACAACAGCAGACGAGGGAACTCCACGGTGTAACTGAGTTCGTGGTGCATGCACATCGGCTGGTTCGGCGGCCACTTCGACGACGAGTACACCCCGTCGGCGTAGGCCCGCCGAGACGCGAAGGCCTCCTTCTCGATCATCAGTCCCGGCGCTACGGCGAGTTGCCGGAAGACCGCCACGCATTCGGCCCGGTCGCTCAGCCCGAGGCCGCGGACCAGGACCGACCCGTGCTCGGCGACGATGGCGTGCAGCTCAGCCCGGTGCTCGGCCGCCCAGCCGACCGCGTCGTCGACGGAGCCCGTCCGCAGGATCGGGGGCTTGCCGGGCTGCACCTCGACGTCGGGCGGCTTCAGGGGGAGCGAGAACGGGGACGACGGCATCTCCGTCTCCTTTCGATCATGGTTCAGGAGGAAGCCGGTGGACTGGTGGCGGGCAGCACGAGGTACGGCGGCTTGAGCCTGTCGTCGACCACGCGAGCCAGATCTGCAAGGACCGGGTGGCGCGTGAGGTCCTTGACGTCCACCGCGCGGTCCAGGGCGATCGCGAGACGCAAGGCCGCGAGCGAGGTGCCGCCACGGTCGAAGAAGTGGTCGTGGCGGCGGACCGCGTCCTCCGGGACTCCGAGCACCTGGGCCCATACGGCGGCCAGCCGCCGCTCGGTCGAGGTGCGCGGTACGTCGCCGTCCTCGCGGATACCGCGGTGCTGCTGCGTCGGGCCGGGCGCGGCGGCCTCCGATCCCGCGGCGGGCGCAGCGGCTGCGAACCGTGCGGCGAGGGTGGTCAGCGCTTTCCTGTCGACCTTGCCGTTGGCGGTCAACGGCAGACGCGGCTGCCAGTGGAAGTCCGACGGGATCATGTACGCGGGCAGCGAGGCACCCAGCCGATCCCGGAGGAGATCGTCCTCCAGTGGGCCCTGACCGGAGTAGAAGGCCACCAGGCGCGCGCCCCGGCCGGCCCCCTCGACGGCCACCACCGCTCCGTCGCGGACGCCGGTCGTCCGCAGCAGGGCGCTCTCGACCTCGCCGATCTCGATCCGGAATCCGCGGATCTTGACCTGGTTGTCCCGGCGCCCGAGAAATTCCAGTTTGCCGCTGGGCGTCCAGCGGCCGTAGTCGCCGCTCCGGTACAGCCGCTGGCCCGGGCGGTGTGGGTCCGGCCTGAAGGCGTGCCGGGTTCGTTCGGGGTCGTTGATGTAGCCGCGGCCCACACAGATCCCGGAGAAGACGATCGCGCCGGGGGCACCGAGCGGCACCGGCGAGAGGTGCTCGTCGACGATGTAGACGTGCACATTGTTGATCGGGGTTCCCAGCGGGACCCGTTCGCTGTCCGGCGCCCGGTCCATCACCTCGTGGTTGGTGTCGTCGGAGGTCTCGGTCAGCCCGTACGCGTTGACGAGTTTGACACCGGGCTGGATGGCGAACCAGCGCCGTACGAGCTCCATCCTCAGCGCTTCTCCGGTTACCGACACACACCGCAGGTGGGGCAGCGCGCGCGGGTGCCGCTCCAGGTAGGACACGACGGCGTCGAGATACGACGGCACGACCTGGAGCACGCCGACCCCGCCGCGGGTGATCGTGTCGATGAGCCGCGGAACGTCCAAGATCGCTTCCTGTTCCACGAGGAGAGTCCGCCCGCCGGAAAGCAACGGGGAGGCCAGTTGCCACAGCGAGATGTCGAAGCACTGCGGTGCGGTCTGGGCAACCACCGCAACCTCGCCGATCCCCAGGTCGTCGATCTTGGCGTAGAGGTGGTTGAGCATGCCCGCCTGTTCGCACATGGCTCCCTTGGGCTCGCCGGTGGAGCCGGACGTGAAGTAGATGTAGGCGAGCTGGTCCGGTGCGACGCCGACTCCGAGATCGGAGTCCGGGTGGCCTTCCGCGTACGCCGCGTCGACGGACAGCGCCTGGACCGACGGCAGCGCGTCGAGGGCCCGCTCGAGCGTGGTGGTGCTGCCCGGCTCCGTCAACACGAGCCGGCATCCGGCGCGGGAGAGCATCGTCGCGATGCGGTCGCTGGGAAAGTGCGGCTCGACGGGAAGGTACGCCCCGCCGCTCTTGAACACCGCGAGGACCGCGGCCGCCCAGTCCAGGCTCCGCTCGGTCACCACCGCGACGACCTCTTCGCGGCCGAGTCCTCGCGCCAGCAGCGCCCGCCCCAGCCGGTTGGCTCGCGCGTTGAGTTCCCGGTAGGTCCACCGCCGGTCACCGCGAACGGCCGCTACAGCGTCCGGGTGGGCTCTGACACGTTGTTCGAACAGCTCGTGGAAGCGCTGGTCCGGCAGCTCCCGGTGGGGTCCGGCGAGCTCATCGATCTGGAAGCGGTGCTCCTCGGCGGAGAGAAGACTCTGGCGGCCGTGCGCGGCGTCCGGATCGGCGGCCAGCAGCGTGAGCGCGGTGAGGTGGTAGCCCGCGATCCTCGCGGCGCATTCCTCGTCCAGCGCGTCGGCCCGGTACCTCAGGCGCAGTGTGAGCCGATCCTCGTGCGGCGGGGTCTGCACCCGCAGCACCGCCTTCTCGGCGAGTTCGCCCCCGTCGCCGATCGGATCGAACTCGGCTTCCGTCGACGGTTCATTCAGGCGCCACTCACGCCGGAGAGCGTCGACGGGGAGGTCCTTGTGCTGCAGCAGTTCCGCCTCGGCACGGTGGGTACGGAGCACCAGGGCCCGCCATGATTCGGGGTCGGCAGTCAGCCGGCAGGGCAGCGGCCGACCTCCCCGGACGGCGACGTAACCGGTCGTGACCTCACGCTCGCCGGACAGAGCGACGAGCACCTTGGCGTGCGCGGCGAGCAGCACCGAGCTGAGCGGTACCCGTAGTTCGTCCGCGAGGCGGCTCAACGCGTCGATCAGATCCTGGGGAAGGGCCTCCTCGTGCAGCGCGATCCGGGTCACGGGGTCGTGGGTCCATCGGGGGACGGTGGTGACCCCGCCGGCGGAGAGCACTCCCCGCCAAAAACGCCGTCCGGTCTCCGACGGCGTTGTCACGGACGCCATGGGGTCTGCCTCCCCTCGTCGTCGCTGCAGGAGTCGTCCTGGCCGCGGGGGCGGATCGGTTCGTCCTCGCTGCGCGAGCGGATCGGCCTGGCCGGATTCCCGCCCCACCACGCCCCCTGCGGGACCGCTTCTCCCTTCATCAGGAAGGAGTCGGGGCCGAGCACCGCACCGTCGCCCACGGTCACGCCGTAGTGGACGAACGCATTGACCCCGAGGGTGCAACCGGAGCCGATCGTGCTCCGGTCGGACTTGAAGGCTCCGTCCTCCTGCGAGTGGCACTGGACGACGCTTCCCGAGTTGAGCGTGCAGCCGTCGCCGATGGACGCCATGGCCCGTTCCGTCAAGTAGCAACCGTCGTCGAAGACCATGCGCCCGAGACGCACCCCCAGCAGCCGCCAGATCACGTTCTTGAACGGGGTGCCGTTGAACACCTTCAGGTACGTCTCCGACGGCACCTTCCAGTAGCGCTCACGCGACCAGAAGTCGGAGGTGTAGATCGAGCAGAACATGGGTCGCAGCGGACGGGACGCTGTGACAATGCGTTCGACCAGTACGAAGTACGCGACGGTGAACGTCACACCAAGAAGGTCGGCCAGCACGATCCCCGACACGCCCATCGGCCCGTAGAGCTCCCCTGCTCCCGCGGCGAGCAGGGTGAGCGTGAAAACGTAGAAGAAACGTGTCAGCAGGTACCACCCCATGGTGGCCACGTTGTGCCTGTTCTTGGCGGCAAGGCCGCGCCGCAGTTCCTCACGGCTCCCGAGCCGGTCGAAGCTGCTGTCCCGCAGGACGGAACGGGGAATCTCGAAGCTGGGCGAGCCCAGCAGCCCGACGCCCTCGCGGACCTTCCCGTCGACCGGCACCATCACCTTCGTCGCGAGGAGGCAGTTCTCGCCGGTCCTTCCCCGCGCCGGGTACGCGACCCTGTTCCCGAGGAAGTTGCGCGGTCCGATCGACACGCGGGACACGCGGAACGCCGTGCTGGAGAAGTCGGCGTTCATGATCGACAGGCCGTCCGCCACCATGGTCCCGCGCCCGACGGCGCTCAGATACGGCGTCTCGTGCTTCACCTCGGTGCCGAAATTCGACCCGGTCTGCTCGACGCGGGAGAGGTCGTACCCGAGGACACGCAGGTAGTGGACGATGGCGGAGCTGTCACCGAACAGCCGCTTGAGGAACCTCCAGTTGGTCAGCAGCGCGATCGTGCGATGCATTCCGAAGTGGAAACCGTACAGACAGTAGGTTCTGCCCGGCTTGATGGTCAGGCCGAGCAACCGAGGAACCGCGGTCACGACAAGGAGACCGGCGGGAATGGCGCCGAAGACGAGCGCGCAGGAGATTGCCAGGGCTTCGAGGTAGAACGCCCCGTGACTGAAGACCGCCGGCCCCGGCTCCAGGGCGGTGCTCAGCTGCGGGACCTCGACGAGCAGCGCGGTCAGCCCTCCGACCGCCAGCGGGACGTACACGACCAGCGCGATCAGCAGTTGCAGCATGCTGTGCACCGCCCTGCGCACCGCACCGCACCGCACCGACCCCACGACCTGGAAGTCCACGTCCGTGTGCTGTGCCGGCGACCCGTGCCAGTGCTCTCCGTCGGGCACCGCCTGCCCACGATGCAGCGATGAGGCATGCCCGAGCTGGGCCCCGTCACCCAGCGTCGTGTCGATGTCGAGAACCGCGGATTCGCTGACCAGCACATTCCTGCCCAGGGTGACCCGGCCCGTCTCGATCCGTCCGGCGTGGGCCCGGTAACAGGCGAAGGACGAGTCCTTACGGATGACCGTGCCCTCGCCGATGGTGAGCAGATCCGTGCACACGGGCACGGATCTGGAGAGGACCACTGCACCGCTCCCGACCTTGGCGCCCAGTGCCCTGAGGTAGATCAGGTAGAGCGGCGAGCCGCTGAACAACACCAGGGGATCCGACCGAACCAACGTCTTGACGATCCAGAACCGGACGTATGCAAGGCTCCAGACAGAGATCTGCCGCGGTGTCCACCGGCCGACGAGCATCCACTTCACGAGGACGGGAAGGACACACAGGCTCACGAACGCCGCTCCCCCGAACAGAACCGATCGCAGGTACACGTCAAGCACACCCGAACCCGCGGAAATCCACTCGTAGGCTCCGGCGGTGCCGAAGGCGATGAGATAGGCGTAGGCGAGGAATGCCAGGAACTGCAGCACGCCACACAGGACGTACTGCCGCACACCCGTCGAAGACCGAGCCCGCACCGGAGCCTGGGCGACAAGCGCTTCCGCCTCCGAGGCCACGGCCACCCGCTCTGCCCCGGGGGCGGGCGCGGCATCGGCGAGCGCCGACGCCAGGCTCCTGATCGTCGGGTGCCCGTAGACGTCCTTCATCGAGACCGGCGGCAGATTCGCACGCTTCCTGACCAGCGCGCAGAAGTGCGCCATCACCAGCGAGTCTGCGCCGAGGTCGTCGAAAAAGTGACTGTCGACCGGCACCTGCTCGGTCCGCAAGACCACGGCCAGCACCTCGGCGAACGATCTCTCGATCACGGCCGGTTCACCACGCCGGTCCAGGACGTCCGTGGGTTCCTTCGCAGCAGAGGACGACGTTCCCCCGGCCTTGTCCACCATGCCGGTTCCGGAACGGACTGCCACCGGTACCGGACGACTCGGGCCGTGGTCAAAACCACCCATGCTCTTGATTCGGCACCGGGACGCGAACGGATCTCCGATTTGAAAACATGTCCGCGTCACCCCATATGGTGAACGAGTATGCACATGGAGTGCATAACGGCCTTCCAGCCCCTCGGGCGGGCACAGCCGCATCAGCTCCTCACTGAACTGGACCGTGCTCATCAGGACGCCGTACGTTTACATGGTGGTCGTCCCCACCGGTCAGCGCCCTCCGGCAGAGTTGGTCTTCGGTGCAGCGCCCGAGTTCTGGCATCCGCCGTCCGCGGACGCCTCTGGGGGCGGCGCGCCGTCTTTGTGGCTTCTCGACGCAGTGGCTCAAAGCGAAGACGCGGGTCGTCTCGCTCCCCGCGTCCTTGATCCGGCGGAGCAACGACGTGCAGCTGCCTTCGGTCGGTTTGAGGACCGTCGGCGTTACGTCGTCGCACATGTGGCGGTACGGGTGCTGCTGGGCGCCCGTCTTGGTGTCACCGCCGACGCGGTGCAGCTGGCTCGAGCACCCTGCCCCTCCTGCGGCGGCCCACACGGGAAGCCCGGGGTTCGTGACGCGGACGTCCAGTTCTCGATCTCCCGGAGCGGCGATGTGGTGCTGATCGGGATCGCCGATGTGCCCGTGGGCGTGGACATCGAACATGTTCCCCCGTCGGGTGTGGTTGCGGAGCTCACGTCCTTCCTGCACCCGAAGGAGCGAGCAGAGCTGGACGCTGCGCCTGATCACACCAAGTGCGCTTTGTTCGCCCGCACTTGGACGCGCAAGGAGGCATACCTCAAAGGGATCGGTACGGGCCTCCTGCGAGATGTCGCACAGGACTATGTGGGTAGCAGTCCCATGCCTGACACCGGTCCTCCGGGCTGGATGCTGGGAGACGTGGCCGTCCCTGAAGGACACGCGGGGGCATTCGCACTCCGGGTGGGCCCGAGCTGTGCGGAGCGTCCTGCGGCATGTCAGTGACTTGCGGCGCAGAACCCGCCGGCCGGGAGAGTAAGCCACCAACGGTGTCCTCGTCAGGCGCCATTGCGGCCTCGTGTTCTTTGGGACTGCGGTGTCCGAGGCTCCTGTGAAGCCGGTGCACGTCGTACCTGCTCACCGGTGACGGCGGGTCCGACGCTGCGCCCCACCCGTCCGCTGGTGATGGGTGCTGCCAGCGTCCGCGGCTGGGCGAGCTCCTCGTGGCCCGGTCGCGCCGGCCGGGCCACGAGGAGCCAGACTCACCCGCCTGGCCACCTAGGACATGGCCTGAGTACGGCTGCTGACATGGAGAGTTGGTCGGGGCCGTTGTCGCGTCTCTGCTTTCGACCCTAGCCAGGGAAGTCGATCAAGCCACGTCCCCAGGTGTCCGCGTCGGGCTCCTGCTTGTAGGCGAACGTCGACAGCGCCTTTGCCGGGTCGAGGGTCCCGTCGTGGGACAGCAGGAGCGCAACCGCACCGGCCGCGAAGGGTGCTGCCATGCTCGTGCCCTGCATCGCCACATGGTTCTGGTCGATCATCCAGCGGCGGCTGTTCCTGGAGTCGCGCGACTGCGCGGAGACGATCATGGCGCCGGGCGCGGCGAGATCGGGTTTGGCCTTGCCGTCACGTCGCGGCCCCAGGCTGCTGAAAGGTGCGATGTCGTCCGGCTTCAGCCAGCTGGCCTCGCGGCTGGTGCCATCGATGTCCGTCCAGCGAGTCCTGGTCGTGTAGGCGGCCACCGTGATCGCGCTGGTCGCGGTACCGGGAGAGCCGATCGTCATGGAGTTCGTGGCATGCGGACCGGAGAATCTGCCGTCGCCGAGAGCCCAGACGTCCACGCGCGTCGTTTGGTGGGCCGCCTTCTTCCCTCGGACCAGCAGGGTCCAGGTGCGCGAGCCCGTGGCGTTGACAGGGGGTCGCAGGCGCACCGTGAACTGGTGATCCTGGTTTCTGCTGTCGGGCCCAGGGGTGCCGATCTGCACCCTCCAGTCACCGAGCTGGGAGACCTTGTTCGGGTTGCCTTGCGGGCCGTTCGGCAGTATGCCCTGGAACGGTGTGGTCAGCCCTTCCGGTGCGGCTACCGCCACCTCCACCTCGTCGCTGCCCGCGTACCAGCCGTTGAACCACAGCTCCTGGACGACTCCGTCGCGGTCGGGACTGTGCAGACAGGGAACCCTCAGCGTCTCCCCTGGTTGCGGGGCGAGTTGGGCATGGATGTTGTCTTCTCCCTCGTTGCCCGCCGCGCAGCAAACGATCCTGCCGGGGCCTGACTCGTCGTCGATCGCCTTGGACACGGCGTCCGTTCCGTCATGGGGGTCGCTGTGGCCGCCCAGGCTCAGGTTGACCACGGCTGCCTTGCCGAGTTCCCGGGCGAGGCGGAACACGTACTGGATTCCGTCGATGATGCCCACGTTCGTCATGTTCGTCTTGACCACGACGACGTCCGCTTCCGGCGCCACACCCTGGAACTTACTGTCCGAGCCGGCGGCGATGCCTGCGACGTGGGTGCCGTGCCCGTGGTCGTCCTTGGACTTGGCCAGGTCGGCCGTGTCGGCATACTCGATGCCGTACCGGCCTTCGGGCACACCTGCTCCGCCACGCGCCTCCTGGTCCCATATCCGAAGGAGGCGGCCGGCGAATGCCGGGTGCCGTGCGTCGATCCCGCTGTCGACGACACCGATGATGACGCCCTTGCCGGTGAGCTGGTTGTTCGTCCGGAAGGCGGGGAGTCCCACTTTGCCGGGGGCTACGTCCATCAGAGGATGAACCCGCTGTGCCGGGGCGACGCGCTCGACTCCCGGATACTGGGTCAGGGCCGGCAGGTCGCTGAGTGGGACGATGGCCGTGCGCACCCTCTCCCCACCGGCGTTGACCTCGATGCCGGTAGTGCCCTCCAGATCACTGAAGTCGGCGTCCGGCGAACACTCCAGTGTGACCACGACCCGAGCGGGCTTGGCGAAGTCCCGTGGCGCCACAAAGCCCGGCATCTGGTCTTCCTGCACATGGTCAGCGAGCTCTTGGCGTCCCTCGGCGTACTCGTCGTAGGCCATGGCCAGTGACGGGGCGAGTTTGCTGTAGTCCATGAGCGTTCTCCCTGCATCAAGGCGGTCGAGGACACTGCATCACTCGTGACACTGTTACGCGGCCAGTGGGCAGACGAGTTGTCGCGAAACGTGGCAGAGCCTGCGCGGAAAATCGAGCGCGCCGTGCGGGCGCCCGCTGTCGCGCAGGGGAAGAGGTGGTCCAGCGCACAGGGCCCTCGCCGCCGGCCTGTTCCTTGGAATGCAAAGGACACGACCAGGTTCCCCCCAGGCCAAGATCGCTGCAACTCGATCAGTTGCGTGAAACGCTGACTCAGATGGCGGGAGCGGTACGCGAGGCGGCCTCCATAAAAAGTCGGTTCAGAGCCATCCGCGTGATGCCGCAAGGGACATTCGGTCGAGCGCTGCCGAGTGCCGCTCGTGGCCGAGTCTGGCTGGTACCCCTGGCGCCACCGCCCGACCTCGGCCCCGTACCGAACGGCAAGCCGGCTGACCGAGCCGTCATCACATCGGCGGGTTAGGGCACCAACGGTGCTTCTGACCTCATGCGTTGAGACGCCGAGGACCTCCCTCAACGGCCCAGGATCCGCGTGCGTGGCGGGACGCCCGGCCCGTAACTCGATCACCGGCTGGAGCTCATTTCAGCACTCTTTCTGTTACCAGAAACGAAGATGGGGAGGCGCCAGCTCCTCTCGCCCTATCCCTTGACCCGGCCGGGCGATAGGGTCCAGATGTGCGTTGATCTTCCGGGCGGCAGCCACGTGCAGCCGCGGACGGTATAGGGCGCCTCGTAACGGGGTCGCGCCAGAAGGCATACCTGTCATCACCACACCGGAGATCCACACCATGACTGCTCAGCAGCCGCTCACTTACGACGCGTTCGTCGAACTCGCCGTCGCCGACTCAGCCGTCCTCGGTCTCGTCCTCAAAGGTTCCCAGGCCCACGACGGCATGATCACCGCGCACTCCGACCACGACTTGTACGTGATCGTTGCCGATGACGCCACGACTGACCTGACTCGGTTCGCAGGTCACCGCAGCGCCGAGCTCGACCTCGTCGTCGTCACTCTCACCCAGTTCTGCGGAGCCGGGATGCCCGGTTGGGAACGCTATGCCCTCGCCCGTGCTCGGGTCGTTCTCGACCGGCTCGACGGAGACATCGCCCGCATCCTTGCCGACTGGGTCCGGTTGGATGCCGATGAGGCTTTCCGGGACGCCGGCGGATGGCTCGACGCCTACACCAACTCCCTCTACCGCTCGGTCAAGAACTACCGGGAAGGCCTGGCTCTGGCCGCCCGCCTCGACGCGGCCGACAGCATGCGGTTCCTGCTCGAGTACCTCTTCGCTCTCCACCGTCGCCCCCGCCCTTACAACAAGTATCTGGAGTGGGAGCTCGCCCGGTACCCGCTGCCCGGCTGGGACACCGACGTACTGCTGCGTGCTGTGGACCGAATCTCAGCAGCAGGCGACGTATCGCTGCAGCGGCAGCTGTTCACCCTTGTGGAGAAGGCGGCCCGAGAGGCCGGACACGGCGAGGTGCTGGACGCGTGGGGCGACGACCTTGACTTCATGCGACCTCAAAAGGCAGACAGCAACACTGCCTGAGCTCTGCACTGGTCTCACTGCACTGGAGCCGCCCTGGAGGGCTGCGTTCGCCGGGCCGGGCCCACAGCAACCCTCGTCAGCTTCGCCAGCGCGGACCCGAACGACGTGTGGGCCTTGATGGACACCACTTCGCTGCGGGATGCGGCTGCCGGCGAGGCGCGCGTCCGCAGTGACTACCTGTGACGCGCCGACCTCCTTCTTGCCGGAGACGGATGATGGATCCGGCGCCAGGCCGGTATGCCGACCTGCGCATCCCCGCTGACCTGGACCGGGCGTCGTCTGACGTTGGCCGTTCGCCCGCCATCAAGTCCTGCTCCGCCCCCGCCGACGCCGACCGGGGGCCGCCCAGACCGGCGCCGGCGCGGCGATGTCACGCAGGGACGCCGAGCGGCGGGTGCTCGAGCACGCGGGGCTTGTACTCGACCAGCTGGATGCGGCCGTCGAAGGTGCGGTGCTCGGTCATCTCCAGGGCGACGTCCGGATAGCCGTCGTAGATGCGTTCTTCTCCCGTGGCCCCCGTGATCACCGGGAACATCACGACCCGGAAGCGGTCGACGAGTCCGGCTCGTAGCAGGGACCGGCTCAGGCTGAGGCTGCCGATCGTGCTGAGGAGCCCCGACCCACTCGACTTCATGGCACGGACCGCCTCGACGGCGTCGTCGCGGACGAGCGTGGAGTTGGCCCACGTCAGTGGCTCCTCGAGTGAGGAGGAGAACACCACCTTGGACGCTTGCGTGAGCTCGTCGACGGAGGCCTCTTCTTCAGGCCTGAACTCGTCCTGGCCACTCGGGACCTCGCCGGCGGCGAAGCCCGACATCAGACGGTAGGTGTTCGCTCCCATCAGGTAGGTGACCTCGGGCTGCTCACCGAGCCATGCGAGGTACTCCGGACCCTCCAGGCCCCAGAACCCGGGCCATCCCTGTCCCGATGCGTAACCGTCGAGGGAGGTGATGAAGTCGATGAGAAGCTCCGACATGGCGGTGTCCTTTCCTGAGGTGTCACGAGCTTGGACCGGCCGGGAACCACAAACTCATCGGCCGCCCTGTCACGTAACGAGGAATCCCATGACACCGCAGCCGATCAGGGGCGGCGGAGCGGCACTGATTCGGGGGCCGGAGGTGTACATGATTGCACCATGCACGCAGTCGAGTAATGATCTCCACGCCGCAGTCACCCGACACAGGCCTGGATGATCACGCTCCTGTGACATTCCACCTAGCTCAGATACCCAGCCGTGATCATCAGGCGGGCTCGGCGCGGTTCAACCACTGCGTTCCTGCGGCGCTCGGCACCACTCCCCGACACGCGTGTGTGTCACACACCCTCGTCACCGAATCGTGGCACTTCGGCGAGCGCAAGATCGGTCCGTCTCCTGAGAACCCGGACCGCATGTCGGTACCGACCGTGATCAACCGAGGTGTCAGCTCGGATCTCGACAACGATCACAGGCTCGACAGTGGTGAAGGCCAGAAGCTCCTTACTACCGCACCCCGTAGCGAAGCAACTCTGGGCCCACGCGTGCCCGGCGTCGCCCGGGACCAGGCCAGCGCCCAGTTCCTGTCGCAGGCCCGGGGCAGGCTGTAGTACGGGCAACGAGCCGTAGCTTGTCCCTGGCCCGTAGCGGTCTCGCCGGCCTGCCAGACGGCCCGTCGCCGCCATGGGAGCCGGACTGCACGCTGAGGCGGGGTCGGCCGGGATGACAGCCCACCTGCCCCCACGCATTTCCCCCACCGGCCGTGGACCCTTGCTACGGCCTCGTCACGGCGGCGTGCAGCTCGTGAACGCCACCGGTGCGCGGGTGCCGTTCAGCCAGTTCGTTGACGATGCTGCGGATCGCGGGTTGGTCGCGGACCTCACCGGGGCTGGCCCGGTAGGCGTCGAGCAGGGCGCGGGCGGCCTCTTCCGGCCGCTGCCACGCCCACCAGGTCCACGCCATGTCGGTGCGCATACCGGCCCTGCCATCTTCGGGAGTCGTTCCGGCGTGACTTCGGGAGTCGTCCGGCTGCCAGTCGCGTGATCGATGTCAGCGGCTTTTGACGTCACTCCAGTGCTCTGGGGCGTCATGCGAGCCGCAGTGCGGGAGTCCTGCGGGGCTGCCAAATCTCGGGAGCGGAGACGAGGCGCTGGACGCACTCCGTGCCGCCGTCCACACGTATTCACCGAGCAAACACATCGTCGAAAAGCGGCGCGACGTGTACCGCTTCACCGACCAGGAGGCTTACCTGGTGGTGATCAAAGGCAAGTTGACGGGGTGGGAGTGCACGCTGCGCATCGCGGAGCTGGTCTCGGACTCGACCGACCCGGCCGTGGCCCAGCGGGCGGAGATGGGTGACGGCGCGGCAGGGGTGACCGACGGGCCGCAGGACCGGATCCCGCCTGGCTACTGAGCGGCGGACCGAACTCCGCCACAGCCCTCGCATCCCGGGAACGCGGCCTTGGGGTCACGCAGGTCGACTGCGGCGCTCAGGCGACCTCCCCCAGCATTGAGCGGGCAGGTGAGCCGCCCAGCCCCATGCCTGCTGGTGCAGCCAAGGGCCTGGGAGTGCGATGACCGGTAACGGCTGGTTGGCCAGCCAGGGCTACGAGACGTCGAGCGGCAGATTTCGTTGGAAGACGACCATGGCCTGGCCGGGGCCGTTGTAGTCATCGACGATCTTCGTCTGGAAGCCGAGGCTGCGGTGGAAGGCAATGGAGCCGGTGTTCTCGATTGACGTGATCGCCTTCAATTTTCGTGCACCGTGACGTTCCGCTGCTGCGGCGAACGCCGTATACAGACGACGCCCGAGACCGATGCCGCGGGAGTCGTCCCGGGTGGCGATCAGATGCACGTACCCGGTGCCGTCCAGGGTGACGAACCCGAAGACGTACCCACGGATGCCGTCCTCGGCTCGGGCAACCAAGCAGGTGGAACCGAACTCCTGCACCAGCGCGAGAAGGTGGAGCGACCGGAGATCGCGTTCGCCCCAGTAACGACGGTGATCAGTCAGGACCTGTTGGAAGTCGGCCACCCCGGCCGTGGTGATGTGTATCCCCATGGTGACGATCATGGCAGGCGTCGGCCGTGACAGGCGAAAGTACGTACGGAGACATCATGCTGCGGCCGCGAGGCACAGCAGACTCGCGGTTCGCTACGAGGCCGGCGTCCTCGTAGCCGGCGTCAACGAGTGGTGGTGACGTACTGGTTCGACGACAACTCGTACACCCGTACACGCCGGCCGCAGGTGGGATTGACGCTCTCACGGACCGCACGCATCCCCAGTTTGGTCATGATCCGTTCGGAGGCGTGGTTGCCCACTTGAGCGATGCTGACGATTCGCTCCAGCCCTCGTACTTCGAACCCGAACCGGACAGCGGCCGTAGCGGCCTCGGTGGCCAAGCCCTGCCCCCAGTGGGAACGTCCCAGCCGCCAGCCGACCTCAACCGCCGGCAGTACTTCCGGCAAGAAGTGGGGCACGGAAAGGCCGGTGAACCCGGCCAGCTCGCCGGTGGACCGGATCTCCACGGCGAACAGGCCGAAGCCCTGTGATTCCCACTCGCTCTCCCATGCGTGGATCCCGTCGAGGGTCTGCTGTTCGTCACGGACGCTGCCGTCACGGATCCACCGCATGACCTCGGGGTCGGCATTGACGGCAGCCATGGGCGCAACGTCTTCCTCGCGCCAGCGACGCAGGATCAAACGGGAAGTCTCAAGCATCACCATCCCATCATTCTGGATCACAGCCGCGGGTCTCCTCCATTCTCACCAGGGCACTTCGACCCACGCCCCAGTCCAAGTCCCTACGCGTCCGGATGCAGCGACAGCGGACGATGGGACTGGCCCCCACCGCCTTGCGCTGATCTCGTGCGTCTGGCGCAACCTGAAGCGGAAACCGCGCCAGCTCGAAGGGCCGTGGCCGCATCCCCGCTCTGGTCACTCCACGCCGCGCCACCTCGGAGAGGCAGCCTGCTATGTACTCCCGTCGACCCTCACCCTCCCGTCACCGTCGACATGAACAGGCACGTCGCTCCACTCGAAGTCGAACTCACCGTCGCTGCACGACCAGCTGAGGCTCTGGCAGTAGTAGCCCGTGTCCTGGCCGGGCTCGGCGGTGAATATCTCCGGAAGCCTGTCGCACCTGGGCTCCTTGGGAGCCGAGAGGCTGTCCGGCCCGTTCTTCCCCGCCTCCCACGCGAACCGGTCGTAGACCTCCCGAGCCAGCACGACGGTCTCCAACGGCCGAACGGTGTATTGGTAGTCGATACCGAAGGGCGTCCCCAGACCCTGGGGCACAGCGTTGGTGATCTTCACCTGCCAGGGCACCTCGACGTTCTCGTAGATGACGGTGCAGCGCGTGGTGTCCCCCACGTCCAGGTCGAGTTCGCCGCCCTCGCACCGGCCGGGCTCGATCTCGCCCAGCTCGCCCACCATGCCGAGCGTCTTCTCTTGCAGGTCGTACAACGCCTGCGCGGTGGGACCGGCGTCCCGGTCGGGCCGAGGAGGCAGGGCGGCCGTCACCTCGCGCCCGCCCAACCAGGGATGTTGCTTGCTGGGCCGGATCTTCACGGGCCGCTCTTCGCCCTCGATCGGGAAGCCCTTCGGCCGGTTCTCCCAGCCGCAGCGGGGAGGGTTCTCGCTGCAGCCGCTCATCAGCACCATGGCCGCCGCCACGGCCGGTATCAGAACGCGTCTCACCGTCAGCTCCTCCCCCATTACCGTCTCCGTAGTACGGCTATAGCTTGTTGCACAAGGCCGTGTTCATCCCACGCGCCGGCCTTGCGGCGGCGATCACCAAGCGGGTGTCGGTATCGACGATGACCTGCACGTTCGCCGAGAGCCGGTAGTTGCGTGACGAGGAACCGACAGCCCGGTCGCTGACCGGGACCAGAGCGCCCTCCACGATCCCTAACCGGTCCGGCGTGCATCGGCGGTGCGGATGACGGGCACGAGCGCCGACACCGGGCCAAGCCGTTGGAGACCCGGCAGACCGTGGAGGGAGAGGCGCCGAACAGCGGGCCCAGCTGCCGCATCGTCAGGTTCGTGCCGTAGTGCACCACAACCATCAGCACCCGCTCGGCCAACGGCAACGACCACGGCCGGCCCGCAGCTTGCCATTGCCACCCCGCTCCCGAACCACCTTCAACATCCCCGAAAAAGGCGACGTCCGCAGCCCCGTGAACGTCTCCACCCACACCCGCACAGCCCTCAACACACCGGCCATACAACGGAGATGCCCAGATCAAAGCCTTACGCAACACCCTTCAGGTGCAGACCCGGCGATCGTCAGCACATTCTCCCGATCTTCAAGGCTCGCGCCCGCTCCCCCGTGCTCTCCGGGCGGATTCGCTCCGCCAGGCAGTGCCGGTGGGAGATGACGGTGTGGCTTCCTGGACCGTCGTTGCTCCGCGAGTCCAAGACGAGGGCATCTCCACCTGGGCTCAAAGTGATCCCTTCACCACAGAAGTCGCAGCGCCAGTCAAACGACTCCAGGTCTTCAGGTCGGATGCTGAGCCGCACTGATACCGGCGGATGCCAGCGGTGGATTTGCTCGATCACTGCATCGATCTGCGAACCGATGGGCGGGAAGAGCGCGAGTAGTTCGTCGTGGGTGCTCGTGGTTCGGGAGAACTGCTGGATCATGTCGATGGAGGCCGACAGGCCGGCGTTCTCGTTACCGACGATCTCGACGACCACGCCCCATGGGTGATGACTGAGGACCCTGGCCTGAACCTTCTGGCCAGGCATGAGCGCCAGACTCTGTGTCTCGAACCTTTCCATGAACCACTCCCCCACCCTCTGGCCCAGCATGTCGCGCCCGGAAGCGCTCATGCGCGCGTGTCGTCGGCATCGGGGCCCAGCACCGCGCTGAGCGCTCGCAAAGCGTCATCGTATTGGTGACGGTCGAACTGGAACGGACCGAATGCCATGCAGTCGCGGGTCTTGCGATGGGGTTGCCCGAAGGCGTCCCAGATCACGCGGTCGGCCGTCGCAGTGATGCAGGCCATGAGCGGCCAGCATCCCCACTCGCCACATTCACAGCCGAGAACGGGTGTCTTCAGCCCCGTGGCTTTCGTGGACCGTCCGAGGAAGTGGTCCTTCATCGGACCGAACCGGAAGAACTGCGGGATCAGACCGCCGTAGGCGTCACCTGCGGGCTGCATATCGGCCGCGATCTCGAACCTGTCGATCAGTTCGGTGAGTGGTGCTCCGTCGATGTGGGGGACGATCACGAGTGGGCCACCGTCGCCCCGTTGGCGGCAGTCGAACCGGATCTCATTGCTGGACATTCGAGTGATTCTCTCAGCGAAGGCGTCCCACTCCTCCTCGGTGAGGTCCGATACTCATCGCTGGGTCGGGGCTCTGCGGCGAGTGATGAAGGCGCGATGGGCCTCCATGGTCTCAGCGGGGTAGATCGCCTTATGGCCATCGTCGGTCGCGCCGCTGCTTCCCCGCAGGCGGCGGATGATGGTGGTGGTGGTAAGGATGTCCGCCAGTTCTGGGCTAACCAAGCGGGGCCGTTTGCTGTCGGTCCTGGAGGCGGCGACCGCAGCAGGGGCAAGCGCTGGTCGGGACTTGTGGATCGGTCCACAGGATGGGACGCACCTTCCGTCAGTGCCGTGAGGACAGTCCCTGGATCTGGTCCGCTGTCGCTGCCCTGAGCTTCGCCGGGCTCGACGGTGTCAGCGAGGACGTCTTGCCGGGAAGTGGCTCGCCCTGCGTTCGTAGCGCCGGTGCAGACCAGTTCGCCTCTGCCGCGCCGCTCGCTCCCGCCGCAGGGGACGGGCCGGCCGCGACCGGTCGGAGCTCATGGGGCCGACGGAACCAGGTCGCCAGTATCAGGGGGTACACGAGGTAGCCGTAGCGGGTGGCGGGGATCAGGCACATGGCGAGGCCGAGGCCGAGGGCCAGCCGGTGTGCCGCCGCGGCGACGGTGCGGGGCGGGCGGATCAGGAGGGACGCGGCCACGGCCAGGGCGGCGGCAGCGAGGGCGGCCATGGACAGGACGCTGCCGCCCGGGACGTACGTGGCCAGCAGGTGGCCGGGGAGGGGACTGGCCGCCGGGGAGCGGACCTCGCCCTCGCCGAGGGGGAAGAGGACCACGTGCTCGACGAAGGCGTGCGGGTCGGTGAGGGCGGCGGGCACCACGGCCAGCCCCGACACCAGCAGGGCGGTGCAGGTGGCCCGTACGGTCGCCCGGCGTCCCGCCGTGACCGTGAGCAGGGCCAGCCCCACCGGCAGCAGCGGCCAGGCGGTCCACTTCAGGGCCGCCGCCGCGCCCATGGCCGCACCGGCCGCGATACCCGAACCGCCCCGGCCCGCCAGTGCCAGCCCCAGGCACATCAGCCCGAGCACCGGCAGATCGACCCCGCCGACGGCCAGCGGCAGCGCGACCGCGGGGAATGCGGCGAGCGGCAGCACGCTGTCCCGGCGGGCGGCGACGGTGGTCAGGAACATGCAGGTCAGGAAGACCGCGCAGAACCCGATCCGGGCGTCGGTGAGCGGGCTTTCGCCCAGCAGGGCGCGGGGCAGGCCGAAGAGCGCCATGCCGGGCAGGTACGGGTCGTAGTCCGCGACGTGCGCCGGATTCGGCAGGTAGGGGCTGCCGGAGTGCAGGAGCAGAGCGCCGGAGCGCTCCACGACCCGCACCTCCGACTGCGCGGTCCCCGATGCGAGGAGCACCGCCGAAGGAACCACGACCGCTCCGGTGAGCGAGGCGGCCACGGCGGCTCGGGGCCAGGGGCCGTGGGTGAGCAACCCCGCGACGGCGTAGGCGACGGCCGCGCAGGTACCCCAGATCCGGTGCGACGGGAGGGCCGTGGTCACGGCCAGCAGCAGCGCGAATCCTGCGCAGAGCAGCCAGTGCAGCCGCGCTCCGTACGAGTGCGGCCAGTTCCGCCGCGCCCGGTACGAGTGCGGCCAG
Organism: Streptomyces sp. NPDC007808; assembly: GCF_042868655.1. Classification (NCBI taxonomy): domain Bacteria; kingdom Bacillati; phylum Actinomycetota; class Actinomycetes; order Kitasatosporales; family Streptomycetaceae; genus Streptomyces; species Streptomyces sp. NPDC007808. The sequence goes on along the minus strand of NZ_JBIAEQ010000001.1, from coordinate 1,259,264 downwards.
TTCCGCCGCGCCCGGTACGTGTGCGGCCGGTTCCGCCGCGCCTCGTACGAGCCGGTGCCGCGGACACCAGGTTTCGGTCGCATGGCTGTCCCCTCCTGTGTCAGTCGAGGGGGTCGCCGTTGTGCGCGGGGTCGTGGAGCCGGTCGGGCGTGAGCGGGCTCATCGCGGTGACGTCGCGCGGGACGATCTGGAAGCCCTGCCAGTGGACCGGCATAGGGGTCTGGTCCTCGTCGCGCGGGACGTGGTGGAAGCCGACGTTGACCCAGACGATCGGGTGCGTGAGCCGCTCTCCGTTCACGAACCGGTCGACGGTGCTCTTGCAGGACGTCGAGCCGCCGACCTCGTTCTCGCTGGCGTACTTCTCGCAGTTCTTGTTCTGGGTGAAGTACACGTCGTGCCGGGTGTAGGCGTGCGGCATGTACCGGTCGGTGTGCTGCTGCACGATCTCCCAGGACCGCAGGTGGCCGTCGGCGTTCTTCCCGGCCGTGCCCGCGATCCGCCACCAGCGGCTGTTCGCCGCGTCCCCGGCCAGTTCCTTGGCGATCGTGCGGTGCGTGGTCCGCACCCGCGGATAGCCGCCTGCGGAGGTGCCGTCGGTGTGGGTGTCGTACTGCTCGACCCTCGCCCCCGTGGCCCGGGTCGGCCCGAAGTCGAGCCGCCAGAAGACGTTGTGGTGATGGCTGGTCGCCTTGCCGGCCGAGCCCCGCCCGAGAGGCCGGCCGGTGCTGTCGGAGGCGTCGAAGTCGGAGGGGGAGAGGTTTCCGGTGGCGCCCTCGCGGGCGGTCACGGTGCCGTCGTCGGAGAAGTTCCACTGAGTGATGTAGTGGTAGTAGCCGACGGCGTTGACGGTGTAGAGGACGAGGTCGTCGCCCTGGGCACTGTCGCGGCGGTCGGTGCTCTCCCCGACGTCGCCGCTCATGCCGTCGTAGGCGAAACCGCGGGGCTGGACGGCCACGCACAGTCCCTTGACGGTGTGCCGGCGTCCCGTGTCCGGGTCGGTGACGGAGAAGCTCTTGAGGATGCCCGAGAGGCAGTCCTTCTGCCTGACCGGTATCGCGAGGCTGCCGAACTTGTACTGGGTGACGTCGTTGTACTCGTTCCGGCCGTTGTCGTAGGGCACGTTGATCTGGGCGAGCCGGGCGCCGGCCAGCACTCTGATCGGGGCGCGCTCGTGCTTGGGCCGGTAGGTCACATCGGACAGCACGAGCCCGGCGAGCGGGTCGTTGCGCCAGCACATGCGCCAGACGGTGCCGTTCGGCAGTTTCTTCTCGATGGTGGCGGCGGCGCTGCAGGCGGCACGCGGGGCGGCGTCCGGCGCCGCCGCGGCGGACCCGCTGAGGCCGGCGGGCAGGGTGAGGAGCGCCGAGGCCCCGGTGAGGGCCAGGCGCCGCAGGGATACGCGCATGGAAGTGTCGTCCTTCGCAGTGGGGGTGGGTTACGGCAGCCGCAGCGCGGCGCGGTCGCTGAGGTCGATGACGAACGCCCGGGTGTCGATCCACGGACCGTCCTTGACCTGTGTGAACAGCCGCAGGCAGCGGTGCTTGCCGCAGTCGGCGGCCGGTCCGGACACACCGGAGGGGCTGCCATACGTACCGCCTGTCACGGACAGCTGGGCGGGATCGGTGAGGGGCCGGCCGGTAGCGGCGCGGAAGTCCTTCCGCAGGCCGTCGCCGTGCGAGGAGTCCAGCAGGATGCCGAGGGCTTCGCGCGACTCTTCCCATGACGGCGCCGGCTGGGCGCCCGTGGTGCGCTCGGTGCGCTCGACGGTGTTCGACTTGAGGTCCACCGTGGAGTGGAGGAGCGTGTCGCGGCGGTAGTCGTAGAAGAGCACCTCCACCCGCCGGCCGCCGCTCCCCGAGCCGTCGGCGAGATGGGTGCCCAGCAGCTGCGGAGCGCCGGTACGGCCGTGTACGTCCTCGCTCGTGCTGCGCAGCGTGCGGTCGCCGGACAGGGCGAGCCGGGCCGCGCGGTCCTCCTCGTCGGGCGTGAGCGGGTCGTGACCGGTGCCGTGGCCGCTCGCCGGGCCCGAGCCGTTCGGCGAGGACGAAGCGGCGGGCGACGTCGAGGATGGTGCGGCGGCCGACGACGAAGCGGCCGCGGGCCGGTCGGCCCCGGTGGCGTCCAGCGGTACGGTGACGGCGACCATCGCCGCCGTGGCGGTCACTGCGATCGCGGCGCCGCCGAGCAGCCGCCGTGCGGTGACTTTCATGATTCCCCCTTGTCGTGGTTGCGCGACTCGTCGTGGTTGTGTGACTCGTCATGGCTGTGCGACGCGTCATGGCTGTGCGACGCGTCATGGCTGTGCGACAGCCGGTCGATCGCGCGGAGCGTGGTGTCACGGGCCGCCGTCACCCGGTCGAGCTCTTCGCCGTGCTCGGTGATCGCGGCCTTCTGGTAGGCCGACTCGACCGCGAACCAGACGCCCACGAGGTTGGTGCGCGCCTTGCAGGCGACGTCCGCCCGTGCCTGGGCGATCTCCTGCCGGGACGGGGCCGCGGCGTTCGCCGAGGGCACCTCGTCCATCGGCGTGAGCATCCGGAAACCACGCGCGTCCATGCACGCCGACCATGCCGAGAAGACCTTCGTGACCCGGGGATCCGCCATGGACCGCTCGAAGCTGTCGGCCTTGATGCGGGCCGCGATCCCGTCCGGGTCGGTGCCCGGCCCCAGCGGGCCACGCGCCCCGAGCAGCCGCTCGGCCTCGCCCAGACACCCGCCCTGCGGGACAGGTCGGCCGCGGTACGAGGTGAGGGGCGTGCCCGAGGTGTCCACCCCCGTGAGGACACGTCGGGCGGCCGTCGAGGGGGCCTTCGGCTTCACGGCCTTGGCCGCGGCGGCGGAGGACGCGGCGGTGGGCGTGTGGTATCCCCAGGTCCGGGCGCTCGCGGCGTCCGTGAGCCCGTACCGCCGGTACAGCACCGTGTACGCGTCCAGCGCCTCCCGCTCCGCCGCCGATCCGGCCGGCGGGCGGGTTGCGGCCGGGTACGGCACCGACAGCCGCCGCATGCACGCCCGTACGGCCGTGTCACTGGCCTGGTCGAAGTCCAGGGCCTGACGAGGAGTCAGCATGTGGCGCTCGATGGGCAGATGGAGGCGCTCGACCCCGACCGTGCGGGGGATCTCCCCGAGCTCAGGGGGCTCCGCCCGCTGGGGCGACTGGGGCGAGCAGGCGGTCACGGCCGCCAGGAGCAGCGTGCCGACGGCGGTCGCCGTGCGCCTCATGTGCCGTACGGATGCGGAAGTGGAGACGTGCACCATGGCCATCGCTTCCTCGGGAGGCGGTGCCCCAACCCATGACGGGGCACCGCGGTGAACTACGGAGCGGATCGGCTCAGTGACCGATGCCAGGGCAGCGGGTGTGGTCCGAGATGGCGATGGACGCCTCGTTGTTGCGCAGCCAGGAGGTGAGGTTCCCGCCCTTGAACGGCGAGAGCCAGTTGGAGTCTCCGCGGTAGTTCGGGGAGTACCAGATACCCACGTTGCAGCCGGTGCCGTTCTGGGCGGAGGCGGCGTTGTTGCGGACCTTCTGGCCGCCCCCCGGCCTGCTGCCGCTGAACCTCTTGGTGCCCAGGTCGCCGATCTTCTCCGCCGTGGTGCGGTACGGGGCGTTCTTGGCGTTCGGCGAGTAGTACAGGCAGAAGGTGTACGGGCTCGCCGCGTCGCAGTCGGACTTGCTGTTCCAGCCGGAGATGTTCGCGCTGCGGGCCTCGGCGTGTGTGGCCAGCCCGCCCAGGGCCAGCGCCGCCGTCGCCATGAGCACACCGGCCCGGGTCGAAGTCCTCTTCGTGATCGTCATGTTCGCCCTCTCCTGGTTTCTGCTGTCGGGAACCGCAGGGTGCGGTGCGGCCCTCGGAGCGAGGCCCGCGAGAACGAGTTCAGCGGTCGGCGCGTTGTTCAGCAGGCACCGATCGTCACACTGAACAAACCGAAAACGCCTGGTGGTTGGCAGGGATCAACCTTGTGGTCGGTCCTGGCGGCTCCCTAGGGTGGCGGCGGCCGAGGCTCCCGCGCTGTGCGCGCACGGGGCGGGGTGGAGACGAGGGGAGACGCAAGGCGATGGGCCGTCGGGAGACTCCGGTCGATCCGGCCGCCGGACCGGTGCAGCGCTTCGCCTACGAACTGCGCAAGCTCCGGCAGGAAGCGGGCGGCATCACCTATCGGGAACTCGCCCGCCGGGCGCACTACTCGGTGACCGCGCTCTCCCAGGCCGCGGCCGGCGAGCAACTGCCCTCCCTTCAGGTGGCTCTGGCCTACGTCCGCGCCTGCGGCGGTGACGAGGACAGCTGGGAGCGCCGCTGGCAGGAGACGGAGCGCGAGGTCCGCGACGCTGCTGCCCGGGAGGACGACGGCGCCGAACCGCCGTACCAGGGCCTGGCCCGTTTCGAACCCGGTGACCACGACCGGTACTTCGGCCGCGACCGGCTCGTCACCGCGCTACGGCAGCTGGTGAGCGACCGCAGGTTCACCGCGCTCTTCGGCCCTTCCGGCAGCGGCAAGTCCTCGCTCCTGCGCGCCGGACTGGTCCCCGCCCTGCGCACCGAGCCCGACCTGGCCGCGATCCGCATCCTCACCCCGGGGGAACACCCGGTCCGCACGCACGCCGACGCCCTGAAGCCAGGGCCGACGGACGACACGGTCATCGTCGTCGACCAGTTCGAGGAGGTCTTCACCCTCTGCCGGGATCCGCAGGAGCGCCGAGAGTTCATCGACTTGCTGCTCGGTGCCCGGCGACCGGGCTCAGGGTTGCGGGTCGTCATCGCCGTACGCGCGGACTTCTACGGCCGCTGTGCCGAACACCGCGGCCTCGCCGACGCCCTCGGCGAGGCCGGTCTGCTGGTCGGCCCGATGGATTCCGCCGAACTGCGCGAGGTGATCGTCAAACCCGCCCAGGCCGCGGGCCTCATCGTGGAACGCACCCTGACCGCCCGCCTGGTCGAGGAGATCGCGGGCGAGCCGGGCGGCCTGCCGCTCCTCTCCCACGTCCTGCGCGAGACCTGGCGCCGCCGCCGCGGACGAGCGCTGACCATGGAGGCGTACGAGGCGGCGGGCGGCGTCCACGGCGCGATCGCCCAGACCGCGGAAGAGCTCTACGCCGAACTCTCCACCGAGCACGCGCACCTCGCGCGCCTCATCCTCCTCAGACTGATCACCCCCGGCGAGGGCTCCCAGGACACGCGCCGCCCGGTCGACCGCTCCGAACTCGACTTCGCCGACCCGGCAGCGGGGTCGGCGGACGTCACCCGGGTCCTGGACCGCCTCGCCCGCGCCCGGCTGATCACCCTCGACCACGACACGGCCGACCTGGCCCACGAGGCGCTGATCACCGCCTGGCCGAGGTTGTCCGGCTGGATCGACGAGGAGCGCGAGCATCTGCGGACGCATCGGCGGCTGACCGAGGCGGCCCGTACCTGGGACGAACTCGGCCGGGATCCGGGCGCGTTGTACCGAGGCACCCGGCTCGCAGCCGCGCAGGAGCAGCTCGCCGGGGCCTCGCTCACCGCATTGGAGCGCACATTCCTGACCGCGAGCGGCACCGCCCACCAGGGCGAACGCCGACGCCGACGCGGCCTCGTCGGCACTCTGGCGGTCCTGCTGGTCCTCGCGCTGGTCGCCGGAGCCGTCGCCTGGCAGCAGAACCGCGCGGGCGACCGCCGCCGTGTGGAGGCCGAGGCCCGCCGGGTCGCCGCCGTCGCGGACAGCATGCGGTTCTCCGATCCGGTCACGGCGATGCGGCTGAGCGTGGCGGCGTGGCAGCTGGCCGACACGACGGAGACGCGGTCGGCGCTGATCGGGGCGATGGCGCAGCGGGAGGAGGACGTGTTCGCGGTACCCGGGGCGGACTCGGGGCCGAACGACCAGTCGAGCACCGAGGTGCGCCGGCTCACGGCCGACGGCAGCTCCGTGGTGTCCGTGACGGCGGACCGCGTCCGGGTCTGGGATCTGCGCACGCACCGGCTCACGCTCTCCCGACGAGGACCCGGACGCCTGATGGACAACGGCGGCGAGCCGTACCTCAGCCCGGACGGCCGGACACTGGCGGTGCCGACGGGCGACGCGCTCAAGCTGTGGGACATACGAAACGCGCGGGTGACGGGGACGCTCGGGGTGTCCCCGCTGGACGATGTTCGCTTCAGCCTCGACGGGCGCACCCTCGTGGCGGAGGACTGGCCCACCGAATCGGACAATTCCGTCACCGTCTGGGATCTGCGCAGCCACCGCCGCCTCCTGCGGGTCCAGGAACGTGACGACGAGATCCTGCAGTCCTCCGCCATCAGCCCGGACGGCCGGACACTCGCCTTGTGCACGTCCGAACGCGGACTGGAGATCTGGGACGTCGCCGGCCGCCGCAAGGCCTCCGCGCCGTGGGCGGCGCGGGTGCCACGCGGGGACTGCGTGCCGGAAGCGCTCGACATCACCCCGGACGGCCGGACGCTGACGTTCCTCACCGAAGAGGGCATCCGCAGATGGGACCTGGGCACCGGACGAAAGCTGCCGACCCTCGAATCGCCGACCGGGGTGAACGATGTGTGGTTCGCCGGGCGCGGTGCCTTTCTCCTGGCCCGGGGAGACGAACAGCTCTTCATGTGGCGTACGACGTACGACTACGCGCCCGTGCTGCGCCAGCGGTCAGCCGGATCGGTCAGCGATGTCAGCGTCGACACCACAGCTGGGGTCGTGCGGTATCTCAACGGCTCCGGAACCGTTGTCCGTTCACTGGCCCTGGGCCGGTCGACGACGAGTCAGTGGGACAGTCGCCTCACCTACGCGGCGCAGCTGTCCGGTGACGGCCGGCTCCTGGCCCGCATGCGCAGGGCGGACGGCGTGGTGCGGCTCCACGTGGTGGACGTCCGCAGCGGGCGGGTCGTCTTCCAGCCTCCGGGAGACGGGTGCCCGGACCCGGCCGAGGAGCGCGAGGACGGGGCGAGCTGCGCCGACCTCATGGCGCTCAGCGCCGACGGCAGGTACGTCGCGCACAGTCGTAGCTGGAACCATGTTGCGCAGGGGCTGCCGGACCGGACGCGGATCACCGTATGGGACACAAGAACCCGCAGGGTGCACGCCGCCGTCGACATCCGCGCCGACCGCACGGACACCCTCGGCGTCAACGGACTGGCTTTCGACGCCCGAGCCCGCACCCTGCTGGTGTACCGGGCCTCGGACCAGCCGTCCGTCGAGGCCTGGGACCTGAGCCGCAGGAAGCGCCTGCTGACCGTGCGAGGCCGGGCCACCGCCTCGACCAGCTACGACTCCGTCGGCGTGAGCCCGGTCGCCAACCCCCGCGGCGACAGACTGGTGACCAAGGAAGGCTTCGTAGCCGAGGTCCGGCCAGGAGGAAAGGTCGAACCCCGCCTGCTGAACGAGGACATGAACAGCATCGCGGCCTTCAGCCCCGACGGCCGGTATCTGGCCGCGGGCGATCACCTGGGCCGTGTCACGCTCTGGGACGGTGCCCTGCGCAAACGCCTGGGCGTGCTGGACGGGAACGTGTCCGACACCGAGACGGACACGATCGGCGGGGTGACCGCCCTGGCCTTCTCCCACGACGGCAGCACCCTCGCGGTCGCAGGGGACGCCGCGGGCACCGTCCAGCTCTGGGACGTCACCTCCTCACGCCTTCTCGGCTCGACCCTGCCGACCCCGGGCGACGAGGTGCAGGCACTCGCCTTCGGCCAGGACGACACGACGCTGTACGCGGCGGGCCTCAACACACCCGTACAGAAATACGACCTGACCCCCGCGCACCTGATCACCCAGGTCTGCGACCGCACCGGCACCGGCCTCTCCAGGACCGACTGGAAGACCTACCTCCCGGACGTCCCCTACCGTCGCACCTGCTGACCCGTCAGGCCGCGCCTGATCGCCGTGGTGCCGAGGTTCGGCTTGATCTTGCTAGGGCCGCGCGCCGCGCTTTTGTCGCAGTCGAAGGGGTCCTTCGCCTTGCCGCTGCACCCGAGGTCGACGGTGAGGGGCCTTTGGTACCGAGGATCGTCAGGTCACCGGTGATGCGGTAGCCGTCGCAGGAGCTCGGGCGGACGGTTCCGTACGCCCTCGAAGAGGCCGAGACGTATGGATGCTGAGACGTATGGACGCCGAGACGTCGGTTCACCCGTGATGTGTCACAGGCGGGCCGACGTCGGCGTCTGCAGCACCTCTTCTTCGTCGTCGGTTAAAAGACCGGACGCCGTCGCCCCGCCGAGGAGCGCGGTGAGGAGCGCCGCCGCGCCGACCAGTGTCCACCGCGTCCGCCATGGCCTGGTGCGCGCCGGTGCGTCGGCGGCGGGGGCGTTGTTCGCGGGCGTGGCGTGCGTGGGTGTGGCCTTCGTAGCCGTCGTGGGCGCGGGTGTGGCGTCCGTATCCGTCGCGGGCGCAGGTATGGCGTCCGCCGGTGCGGGACCGCACGCGATGCCGGTGCGGGCGTCCAGCCACGCCTCCGCCTCGTCGCCGCGTAGTCCGCACGCCGCGACGAACGCGGCGACGAGTTCCGCGCGGGGGAGCCGGTCCCGGCCGAGCATGGTCGCCGCCGTGGAGTACGGCAGACAGTGGCCGGCGTCCGCCGCGTGGCGTTCCAGTCGGCGGTAGCTCAGACCCGACCAGGTCTTCAGGCGCCGCAGCGCCGCCACGAAAGCGGCCGCGTCGGTGTCCGGCGGTGTGGGCGGTGCGGTGGTCATGACGGTGGTCCCCCCTGGTGAGCTGGACGTACACGGCTTCGCACAAGCTCGAACACCCTGACAGCTTGAGGAACGGCAGGTGCGACGGTCAACCTCGGTGCGGATTCCCGATGTTGGAGGTCACAGGTCATATGGATCTGCCCCGCTGTCACCGCACCCGTGCCGCCGTCACCGCCCTGGCGGTCCTTCTGATACTGGGCGCGTGCGATGAGAAGGGCGACGCCGGGCCGCCGACCACCGGATCCGCCCCGGCCGGCCCGAAGGCGCGCGACGGGGAGTCGGTCGCCGACTTCCTCCACCGTGTCCTGCCCGCTGGGGCGGGCGGCACCGTGATCGCCGCACGCGGCGACGAACTCGCGTACTGCGGAGGCTTCGGGGCAGCGGACCGAGCCGCCGGAACTCCCGCGAGCTGCCGCACCGTGTACGACGTCATGTCGATCACGAAACAGTTCACCGCCGCCGCGATCCTGAAGCTGGAGGTGATGGGCCGGCTGCGAGTGAGCGACCGGATCGGCCGGTTCCTCGGGCCGGTGCCCGAGGACAAGCGTGACATCACGATCGAGCAGTTGCTCACGCACACGTCGGGTCTGGTCGAGGGGCTCGGCGACGACTACGACCGCGTCTCGCGCGACGAGTTGGTGCGGCGGGCCCTCGCGTCGAGGCCCCAGTCGGCCCCGGGGGACGAGTTCCACTACTCCAACACCGGGTACAGCCTGCTCGCCGTGATCGTGGAAGAGGTGTCCGGGGAGGGCTACGAGCGGTTCCTGGCCCGGCACCTCTTCGGCCCCGCCGGGATGGACCGGACCGGATACGTGCTGCCCCGGTGGCCGCGGCACCTGATCGCCGTGGAGTACGACAGCGAAGGGCGGAGCAAGGGCAGGCCGGTCGACCACCCCTGGGCCACCGACGGGCCGTACTGGAACTTGCGCGGCAACGGCGGCATGCTCTCCACCGCCGAGGACATGTTCCGCTGGCACCGTGCCCTCGCGGGCAACGAGGTGCTGCCGGAACGGGCCAGACAGAAACTGTTCGCGCCGCGCGTGCGGGTGCCCGGCCTGGACGACTCGTACGGATACGGCTGGGCCGTCCGCGAAACCCTCGACGGACGGATCGTCTGGCACAACGGCGGCAACGACTGGTCGCTGGCATACCTCACGAGATCGCTGCACGACGGCGTCCTGGTCTCCTGGGTGAGCAACCACGCCCACCGGAACGGCAAGTGGAACCTGGAGGACCAGGCAGAGGAGCTGACCCAAGGTGTCGCCGACCGCGTCCGCTCCGAGGACCGCTGAACCAGTGACCGCTCCGAGCGGCCCCGAACGACACAGGAGGAGACAGTGCGCAAAGCCGTATGGGGTTTGTTGGTGGCAGTGGCGGCCGTGCTCGCCGTAGGGCCACTCACCGGCGCCGGCCAGACCGAGACCGTCGCCTGCTGCGGCAAGCCGCCCGGCCCGATGAGGTAGAGGTCAGTTGCCGACAGACCGCCTCCTGCCCGCGGGCAGCGTCTACGCTGTGACCTGCGGCCACCGCATGATCTTCAGTCTTCACACACCGATGATCAACGGTGGCCGCACCATCCACAGCGCGTCAGGGTCGCGCAGCGTCCGCCAGCCGTCCCGTGTCAGGAGGACATGTGCAACGTGGCGAAGTCTGGTGGGTCGAGTTCGACGAGCGGCAGCTGGTCGTACTGCTGTCGGGAGACGACGCGGCCGGGATCCGGGTGATGCAGGTCGTCGCTCCGGCGGGCGTCCACATCAGCGGTCTGGGCGTCGAAGTGGCAGTAGGCGCCATGGAAGGACTGCCCTTTGAAGGCGTGCTGCGGTTCGCGTTCCCGCGTCCAGGCTTCACCCCTTGCACGTGGCTGACCACCGTGTCCCGAGACGACCTGATCGAGCCGGCGGGCGCCCTGTCCCCAGCGAAGCTCAGCGAGATCGAGGATGCCCTCCGACTCGGTGAACAGGAGAAGGAGTGGACCCCGGCGACGACCGCGAAGCTCAGCGAGATGAGGGACGCCCTCCGTCTCGGCGGACTCGCGTAGGCCATGCCGAGCATCGCGTGATGGACCCGTCGCCTTCCCGGGCGGCAGTCGCGGCGGATCCTCGATCCCCTCATCCGCGCGAAGACGTGCTCAACGCGGGCGCGGACTTTGCGGTGCGAGGTGTTGTGTTCCTCCTTCCGAGCTGGCAACTCGCACCGGCCGCGCTCGCGGCGGGGTGCGGGATGAGCAAGCCGGTGCCCCGGTAGCCACCGTCCGCAATGACCGTCGCCTTGCCGACGGTGTCCTTCGCACCGGACAGCTCCTACGCCTTGCAGTCGTTGCGGTTGCTGGGCACGGGTCGGCCGTCGGCGACGCCCCGTCGGGTGTCGGCATCGATGACGACCTGATGATTGGTCGAGTACCGGTAGTTCCTCGATTGCTCGGCGACCGTGTGGTCACGGGTGGGCACCAAGGTTCCGTCCATACACGATCAGCACGGTGCCCTTGCGGAACCACCGTCTCGGCTGCCGAACGAGCGGCGGCGCGAGGCGGTCGGTGATCCGGTCGGCGGCTGACTTCGGCACTCCGAACAGTGGCGCCGGCTGCCGCAAGGTCAGGCTCGTCCGCCAGTACACGCCACCATCAACACCCTGTCTTCCAGCGGCAGGCTCCACGGTCGGCCCCTTGCGGACCGGCTCCATCCCCTGGCGCTGTAGCGCAGTGACCAGCTTGCCGAACCGACGCGGGTTCAGCCCGGTAAAGGGGGACTGTCCAGGACGGCTCCGACGCCGTGATCACAGCAGCCACAGCTGTATCGTCCCAAAGATCGACAGCATGAAACGATGACCGCCATGTCAGGTCAGGTGTGGGTGTCACTCATATCCGTGGGCGGCGTTGTCCTCGGCGGTCTGTTGTCCTACCTCGTCCAGCACAGGACTCAGCTTGCGGCAGAACGCGCAGAACAGCAACGACAGCAGATCTCCTTGTCGGAAGCCAGGCGCGCGGAACGGCTGGCGTTGCTGGAGCGGTTCATCGAGGTGGGGGCCGAAGCCGAACGCGCCGCGTTCAGCCGGCCTGAGGAGTGGGACGACACCCACGACTGGTACCTGACGACCCAGGACGTCATGAACAGGCTGTGGGTCGCGGAACGACTCATCCGCGTCCAATTCCCCCTGCCCGTACACGACTCGGCACGCGCATACTTCCTCGACCTCAACCGGACCGTGTGGGAAGGGCTGCCCGACGGCGAGAGCGTGCGGGACTACCTGGAAAACAACCGACTGGCGTTCCTCGACGCGGCTCGTGCGGTCATGGGATAGCAACCGCCAGCCTCCGAAGCTCTTCTACGGGACAGCCCTTCGCCTCGATCTTGCATGAGGGTCCGTCAGCTTGCTGCCTGGTGGGCGGGTGGGCGCGCCGAGTTGCTGTCCACCGGCTCCAGGCCCACCTTCGTGGATCGTGCCGGAAGGCCGGGCTGTCCGAGGCCGGGTCTTCAGATTTCACGCGCGTCCGAGAAGGCGAGATGCGGTGCTCCTGTCAGGTCGACACCGTGGGTGCGGGCGGTGCCCAGCGGTGGGTGCGGGGGACGTTGCCGGTGACTCCGAAGTCCTTCTTGAGCTGCTCGGGGATGGCGTAGTGCATGACGCGGCCACGGGTGAGGGAGGACAGTTCGAGGATGGTGGTGAGGTGGCCGAGACGGTCCAGGGCCCAGGCTCCCAGCGGCGAGCGGTCCTCGATGGTCTCCAGGACGCCGAGCAGGCTCGGGACGACCTTGACCACGCTGTCCCAGGGAGTACGGGACACCTCGAGCCAGTCGGCGCAGGTGTCGCCGATCAGGTAGCGGATCAGGGCGGAGACGATGGGGTCGAAGAAGGTTCCGGGGACGACCTCTTCGTAGAGGTCGATGAGCTGCCGTGTCAGGTGGGCCCCTTCACCGGACGGGCCCATGTGGCGGATCATGTACAGGTCGAGGAACTGTCGGGCCTCGTCCAGTGTTTCGGGGACGGCGTCCTGGTCGACGCCGAGCATGGCACCGACCACGCGCCAGGCGTAGAAGTACGCCTCCGCTCCTTCGACGCTCATGTGGATGCCGAGGCGGTGCAGGCTGTCCAGCACGAGCAGCGAGAAGAACATCTGCCCGCCGATCATGTCTTCCTGACAGATCGGTGTGCCCAGGGCATCGGTGTCCCAACGGCCCTCCCGCTTGAGGTGGTGCCGGATCGAGGCGTGGAGCAGGCGGACCTTCTGCGCGGCCGGAAGGAAGCGGCTGCCGGCTTCGAAGGCGTCGGGCTGCATGAGGTAGACGGTGAACTGCCCCGTCTCCGCCATCCGTTTGGACGGGTAGCTCAACCCGTGGGTGGCTGACAGGAGCTTCGCCACGTGCGGAACGACGTAGCAGGCGGGCATGGAGGCGAAGGACAGGGCGGTAGAGATGTGCACGTTGTTGTCGATGAAGAACAGCCGGGCTTTCTCCATCTCGGTCCAGTCCACCCAGGCAGGGGGCACGCTGGTGGCCTGGAGGTATGCGCGGGCCACGTCGGGGAGCCCGTCGGGCAGGGGTGCGCCTGCAGTGGAGACGTACCGCATGAGGGTGTTGAACTTGCCCACCTCCCCCCGTTCGAACAACTCGGCCACGACCGCGTCGGCGAGTTCGTCTCCCGACACGCGCAGAGCGTCCATGGAGGCGTCGGTGTAGGTCATGTCGGCAGTCCCTCTCGGTGAGCGCACGACTTCGACGCTGAGGCGTCCGAAGCAGCAGGGTCAGTGGTGGCGGTCGGTCGCCAGGCGGGCGAGGTCGGTCAGGGCGCGCCGGGCCGGGTGGGGGATGTCGAGCGCGTCCAGGTGGCCGACCGCTTCCCGGGCCCGGGAAGCGATCATGTCTTCCACCTGGTCGGGCGCACGAAGTGCGCTCATCAGCTCACGTACCTCGTACAGGTGCTCGTCGGTGAGGTCAGCGCGTCCCAGTACCGCGGTGAGGTGCTCACGTTGGGCGGGCAGCGCGGCGTGCCAGGTGGCGGCGAGCAGGGCCGTGGGCCGCTGTCCGCGGATGTCGTCCAGGCTCGCCTTGCCCGTGCGGCTGGGCTCGCCGAACAGGCCGAGCAGGTCGTCGCGCAGTTGGAACGCCTCCCCCAGCGGGATCCCGTACGCGGAAAGTCCGGCCCGTAGGTCGGGAGTTGCTCCGGCGAGCAGGCCGCCGATGAGCAGCGGCTGCTCGACGGTGTACTTCGCGGTCTTGTAGCGCACCACCTTCAGTGACACGTCCGCGTCCGGGCTGGTGCCAGTGCTCAGGATTTCCAGGCACTCCCCCGCGATCAGCTCGCGAGCTAGCTCGGCCCACATCGGCCGCGCCCGTGCGAGGAAGGCGGCGGGCAGGCCGCTGGTGGCGAACAACTGTCCCGCCAGTGCCATCAGATGGTCCCCGACCAGCATGGCCAGCGAGCGGGCGGCAGAGCGGGCTGTCGGGGAGCGGCCTGTGACGGCTGTCTGGAGAGCGACATGGGCGGTGGGCAGGTTGTGGCGCAGCGGGCTGTCGTCGATCAGATCGTCGTGCACCACTGCGGCGGCATGGACCAGTTCCATCGCGGCCGCCGCACGCACGAGGAGGTCGCTGTCGGGCTGACCGGCGGCACGCCATCCCCAGTAGCAGAACGCCGCGCGCAGCCGCTTGCCGTGCCGGGCCGCTGCCTGCAACTGCTCGGCCACCGGCTCGAGCGCGTCGTCGATTCCGACGAGTTGCTCGGCTTCTTCCGCGAGGAATGCGGTCAGAACGGTGTCGATTCGGCCCTTGAACTCAGCGGGGTTCCAGCGCTCAGACATCGGCGCCGTGAACGGTTCGCCGGGCTTTCGCATGCTGGGCCAGAACCTCGAGGTGAGCGACAGGCCCGGCAGCACAGCGGTCCAGAGCGATACGCCCACGAGACATGAGGTCCTGCTGGGCATCGGCCACGATCTCGGCACCGTCGGAACGGCGCATCAGCCCCTGCAGGCTTCCCAGAGCCGAGCTGACAGTGGTGACGGCCAGATCCGCCACCCCCGCTGCCAGCAGTACCGCCTGCTCGTCCCAACCCCGGCTGCCGTGCACAGATGACATGCCAGACTCCCCCACTTCCGACGGCCTTTGTCGACACAGGCAGGTCAGGGCCTTGTGCCGATCACAGCATGACCACCCGACCCGCTCGGGATGCCTGCGCGACCGCATCGAGTGACGAGTGCGAACTCACGTGCGGTCTGCAAGGAGTGCGGCGGTGAGGCTGGCCGCCACGCAGGCAAATTCGGCGCCGACCCGGCCGATGGCCGCTCGACGGCAACAAAGTGCTCGTGCAAGGCGCCGCCACGGGAGGCAGGCCAGGTCGACGGAGGCGTCTCGGACGCGGACCGCCGCTCCCGGCTGAAGCAGGACGCAGACGTAGATCATGGCCGGGCCGAATGACGAGCGTAAGGACCAGCTCTCGGTCTGCATGAGTCTTGCCCCGAACGCTGAGCTGTGGCTGACTGGCAGCGGCGTCGAAGGAGTGGGGCCATGGGTCACTGGGTCGTGATCGCGGAGTACTACAGCGACGTGTACAGGACCGAGTTCCTCTGCCGTGAGTTGGAAACCAAGGACGAGGCGTTGAAGGCACTCCGTGCCGCCGTCCACACTTACTCACCGAGCAAACACATCGTCGAAAAGCGGCGCCACGTGTACCGCTTCACCGACCAGGAGACTTACCTGGTGGTGATCAAAGGCAAGTTGACGGAGTGGGAGTGCACGCTGCGCATCGCGGAGCTGGTCTCGGACTCGACCGACCCGGCCGTGGCCCAGCGGGCGGAGATGGGTGACGGCGCGGCAGGGGTGACCGACGGGCCGCAGGACCGGATCCCGCCTGGCCGCTGAGCGGCGGACCGAACTCCGCTCCAGCCATCGCCTCCTGGGAACGCGGCCTGGGGGTCACGCAGGTCGACTGCAGCGCTCCGCCGACCTACTCCAGCATCGAGCGGGCAGGTGAGCCGCCCAGCCGTGCCTGTGGTGCAGCCAAGGGCCTGGGAAGTTCACGGTGCCGATGACGCTGTACAGCACGTCGTACGGCCGGTCATCGCCCGCAGGCGGCCACCGCGTCGGACAGCACGATGCGCAGGCGAGGGGCGAGGTGGGCGCAGAGATCGGTTGACATGGTGCGCTGGGCGGGCGAGGCGCCTTCGCGCACTCCTCCAGACAACTGTATGTCCCGCGCCCCCGCACGGCTCCTTCAACAGCACCTCGCCGAGTCGTCGGGCTCAGCCGCGAGGCCCTACCGCGGATCGCAGGCCGAGCCACTGTTCGGCGTCCCAGGCCCGATACCGCTCCACTTCGGTGAACCCCAGCTTTGTTGCGAGGCGCATCGAAGGGATGTTGGCGGTCTGGGTGGCGAGCACCACCGGCTCACCCGGAAGGACGTCTTCGAGCCAGTCCAGTGCCGCCGCGCACGCCTCTGTGGCATAGCCGAATCCCCACGCCCGCGGCAGGAACAGGTAGCCGAGATCGACCTTCCCAACGGCCGTGGGGCAAAGGTGCTCCGTTACTCTCCCGAGAAGTACCTGGCCGATCATCGCCCCGCCGAGATCGACGACGAAGCTCCCGGGTCGCCGCCCCGGCGCCTCGGGCATCTCGCGCTCAAGCTCGTCACGCGAGCGGGGGCCACCGAGATAGGTGTACACCTTCGACGAAGCGTGCAGTTCGATGAACACCGCACGGTCCCGGGCCTCAGGCTCACGCAACACGAGCCTCTCGGTTTTGATCGGTGCAGGCGGCCACGCAACAGGTCCGAGATCATTCATGTCAGCCAGCCAATCAGCGGCCTCAGTAGCGATCAAGACTCGCGGTCCCTCTTGGCTACCAATCCCTTCGAGATGGCTTCACACAGGCCGTGACCAAGGGAAAACACGGCCACGTACCGGCTAAAACCGAGCCACTCGACCCACCTGGTAGCCATCCAGGGGCGCTCGGCGTCCGCCGACGCAGCACTGAATTCCGCGCAGGGCGCGAGCCCCCTTGTCCTCGACCGTGTTCTGTCCTTGCGGATGCGTTCCCTGGCCACCAAGATCGGCAAGGAGACAGGCCACGACCCCGACGGCTCGGTCGCTGCCTGGGTGTGGGCGGACTGGAACTGGTCGCCCCACCGCTACGAGGTCTACCTCTCGTTCATGCACGCAGCCGCCCGTCAGCTGGCCTCCACCGGCGCCTGGCCGCCTGGTGCCGCCCCCGACCTGCTCGAATGCGCGCTGTTCAACGCCGGATGGAAGTAACCCGCTCCTTTCCCCTGCCAGGCAGTGATTCAGAGCAGCCCGGCCGTCCGCTTCAAAGGACACGCACCAGGACGAGTCGAGCGGACGTCGACGGGGACGGGGCCGGATGCCATCTCCGCGTGCCCTGGCCGACCCTGTTCCGGGGGCAGAGACGATCCGCCTCGCCTGAGCCGCTCCGACCGCTGAGCCACGGCGCCGGCGGGAGCCCGGCGCCCGGGTGGCGGGGTCACATCGGCCGTCCCACCGCGGTGGCCCTCACCCCGCGTCCGGACGCCGCAACCGTCAGCAGGAACTGCCGCAGGACGACGAGCTGCTCCCGCAGGACGACGAACTACTGCTGCAGGAAGATGAGCTACTGCTGCAGGACGAGCTTCCGGAGCAGGATGAGGAACCGCCGCAGGAGGAGTCGGACCCCGAGCCGTCGCAGGCGTCGCCCGCGGCGTACCAGGACGAACCGCTGAACGAAGCCCCAGCGGCTCCCGTCGCCGACGCCGCACCCGGGCCGCTGCTGGAGGGGCCCCAGGTCCGGTGTCCCTGGCCGCTCCCCCAGCCGTACCCGGATGCCTGCCGGCCCAGGTCGTCCCAGGCACGCCGCCAGGCCCGACGCACGAGCCACGTACACAGCACGGCCATCCCCAGCACGGCAGCGGCCACTACCACCACAGCAGTCATGATCGGTTTCCCCCTTCCACCGGGCCGGGCGCCCGGGGTGTCGGGACGATGCCCGCCGCACCGGCGGCTTCAATCCCCTCTTGAGCAAGCCCAGAGGTTCGGCCGCCCTCCCCCACGACCGGCGGGGGCCCGGAGGTCGCGCGGCCCGTCCTCGTCCTGGCCGGCGGCAGGACGCAGCGATCCTCAAGGCCTGGTGCGGGGATCGGCCGGTGGGATGTTCCAGTTGGACCGAAAGATGTTCTCCAGGTCGTAGCGGGACTTCACCTGCCGCAGCCGGGCGTACTTCTGCGGTCCTCCGTACGCTTCGGTCAGCGCACGGACGTCGTCGCCCTCCCCGGCGTTGAGCATGTTCAGGTAGGTCCCCGGTGCCACGCACGCCCCGAGCCGGCCGACGGCCTCCCGTGCCTGTCGTGCGTACGCGGCGTCCCACCGCGGGTCCTGCCAGTGCAACAGGAACTCCAGCCACCACGGATACTCACGGTGGGAGAAGGCGCTGTCCGGCTCCCGGACGTCGCACAGTGCCCCGCCGAGGCTCAGAAGCACGATCTCCCCGCCCATCGGCATCTCTCCCCAGAAACGCACGATCTCGGATATCGCCCCTTCGTCCAGCCCCCGAAGATGCGCCTCCTTGGTGTAGTAACGCCTTCCCTCGGGAAACTCGGCGTCCATGAGCCGCTGCACACGGTCCGCGAACGGCAGCACGAGGCACTCCCGCGCACAAGGTCTGCCCACCTGAGTGAGGCTCCGCAACTGTGCGGCCGCGGGGTCGTCGACGTCGCCGAGCCACATGGCGATCAGCAGCAGCCCGGGCTGACCCACGCGATCGGCGGGCACGAAGGGATAGGGCGGCAACCGCTTTTTCAGTGACGCGTGCCAGCCGATCGTCCTGGGCAGTCCCGGGGCGAGGTCCGCGTATGCGGCGAGCGCCTCATGCGCCTCCTCGGGCCGGTAGAGCGACAAGCATGCCGGGACCGAATCGGTGCGCTCGGAGGGTGAACCGGGTGACGACCCCGAAGTTGCCGCCCCCCGGCCCCGCAACGCCCAGTAGAGATCCGCTCGCTCGGTGGAGGAGGCTTCGACGATCCGGCCGTCGGCGAGTACGACTTCGCACGCCTCGAAGTTCTCACAGGTCAGCCCGTAAGAGCGGGTCAGCCAGCCGGTGCCGCCGCCCAGCGCCAGGCCGCCCAGTCCCGTCTCGGACACCGTTCCGGCCGGCACCACCAAGCCGTGCGCGGCGGTGGCCCGGTCCACGTCGGCGAGGCGGCAGCCGCCCTCGGCCTCGACCAGGCCCTGGCCGGTATGCACCGTCACCCGGCGCATACCGGAAAGGTCGACGGTGAGTCCGCCCTCGCACAGCGCCTGGCCCGAGACGGAGTGTCCCCCTCCACGCACCGACAGGGGCAGGCCTTCCGCCCGGGCGGCGCTTACGGCGCGGACCACATCGTGGGCCGAGGTGCACACGGCGATCGCCGCGGGCCGACGGTCCACCATGGCGTTCCAGACAGCGCGCTGCTTGTCGTAGTCGCTGTCTCCCGGCACCAGCAGCCTTCCTCCGAACTCGGGAGCGAGGGCGGCCAGCACCCGACGTGCGCCGACCGCCTTCAACGCGCCGAACCCGGCCGACGCGAGGTCCGGCCGCCTTGGTCGGCACCTGCCATCCGGTAGACGGCCATCAGCAGTTCCTGAGCCGTCGGGTTCGTCTCCCAACTGGTCGCGGCAGGCGGTCCGAACCCCGAGAGGAAGGCGACGAGCCGTTCCTCGCGTCGGGACCCCGGATGCCGATCTGGGCGGCCGGCGCCGCCCGTTGCGGCGGGGACGTACGTCTCATCCGTGGAAGTCGGCCGGGCGGGGCGGTGCGAGGAGTTGCTGGAGCGCATGAGGGGCATGAGCGTTCTCCCAGTGTTCGATGATCAGTCCGTCGGCGAACCGCCAGAGTCCGCAAAAGGGCATGGCCACGGTTCGGGGACGGGAGGCCCGCAGCGTGCCGAGGACGGCACCGAAATAGTCGTTGGCGACGATACGTTCGGTGTCCATCACGAGGGTGTCGTCAGTGGCCCGGACGAGGTCGCGCTCATGGGCCAGGACGGCGTCCTTTCCCCGGAGCACCCGGCCCTCGTCGGTGCCCCGGTTCGCCGGGTGCAGGACGATGTCCGGGTCCGCGAAATCCGCCAGGCGCAGAAGATCGGCGTAGACCACTTCCAGGATGCGTACATGCGGGTGGACGGAAGCGGACCCGGAGGTCGCGGGGGCGGTCATCGGGTGGCCCCCTGCGCCTCGGGGCGCCAGGGCGTGGCCTTGGCACACAGCTTCTCGATCTCGCTCCACTCCCTGTCGCTGAGCCGGAGTCCGGCCGCCGCGACGTTCTCCTCGAGGTGGGAGACCGACGTGGTCCCGGGGATCAGCAAGGTGTTCGGGGAGCGGTGCAGCAGCCAGGCCAGACCGAGTTGGGCACCGGTGGCACCGTAGCTTCCGGCTACGGTGGTGAGCACGCCCTCCGGGCCGACCAGGTCGCCGTGTCCCAGCGGGAACCAGGGAATGAAGGCGATGCCGTGCTTCTCCGCGTAGTCGAGGACGTCTTCGCCTGCTCGGTCCGCGATGTTGTACAGGTTCTCCACCGCGGCTATCTCGGTGATCCGCCGTGCCTGTTCCAGCTGTTGCACGCTCACTCCGGGCTGGCCCGAGAGTCCGATGTGACGGATCTTTCCCTCCCTTCGCAGATCCGCGAGCGTTCCGAGCTGGTCCTCCAGCGGTACCGCGTCGTCGATGCGATGCAGCATGTAGAGGTCGATGCGGTCCAAGCCCAGCCGGAGGAGGCTGACCTCGACCTGCTGGCGCAGGTACGCGGGCTGTCCGAGCGCGACGATGTACGGGGAGCGGTTCTCCGCCCTGACCCAGTCGTCGGGTCCGCTGCGCAGCATCCCGCCCTTCGTGGCGATGACCAGCCCCTCCGGGTAGGGGTGCAGGGCGGTGCGGATGAGTTCCTCGTTGTATCCGGGCCCGTAGGAGTCCGCCGTGTCGATGAAGTCGATGCCGAGTTGCACGGCGCGTCGCAGGACCGCCACCGCGTTGTCCGGATCGTCGGAGGGCCCCCACATGCCGGGGCCGGTCAGATGCATGGCGCCGTAGCCCATGCGGTGAACGCGCAGGCCGTCGGCGAAGGTGAAGTGCGTGGCAGGTGTGACGGTCAGGGTGCTCATGACGTAGCGCTCCTCTCGACGGGGCGGGCGGGGGTCTGTTCGTCGCTGGAGGCGGTTGCCGATCCGCCGTCCAGATGCCTGTCGCCGTCGCCCAGCCAGGTGCCGATACTGATCTCCGCGGTGATCCCGGGCCCGAACCCGGCGACGATGCCGCGGTGCCCGGGTCGCAGGGTTCCCGAGGCGATCAGCCGCCGGAGCACGTCCAGGACGACTGCGGAGGCGATGTTGCCGCAGTGTGTGAGCGTGGCGCGGCTGAAGGAGAAGCGGTCCGGCGCCACGCCCAGGAAGCGGGACAGGTCATCGAGAATGCGGGGGCCGCCGGCGTGAATGACGTAGAAGTCGAGTGCCGAGGCGTTCCAGCCGTGGGCGGCTGCCACGTCCCGCAGGGCGGGCGCGAGTTGTTCCATCGTGCGGGGTACCCGGCGGTCGAGGCGGAAGTGGAACCCGGTGTCTTTCACGGCGTAGCAGATCCAGTCCTCGGTCTCCGGGACCAGCCGGGAGCCGTGGCCCTCCAGACGCAGGCCATGCGCGGAGTGCGACTTGACCACGGCGGCGGCGACCGCGTCGCCGAACAGGCCGTTCGACAGCAGATTGCCCACGTCCAGGTCGTCGGGCTGGTAGCACAGCGAGCAGAATTCGCAGGAGACGATCAGAACGTTGGAGCCGGCGTGGGACGCGCAGAAGTCATGGGCGCGGTTGAGCGCCGCGCCTCCGGCCGCACAACCGAGCTGTGCGATCGGAATCTGGCACGTGTCGTACCGAAAGCCCAGCTCGTTGATCATCCACGCGGTGAGGGACGGCATGGTGAACGCGGTACAGGACACCAGGACGATGGCGTCGATGTCCGCCGCGGTGACTCCTGCGTTGTTCAGGGCACGGTTGACCACTGTGGGGATGCGGGCCTTCGCCTCACGCACGTAGACCTTGGTGCGCTCCTCGACGCCGGGGTGACGAAGGGTGCGCTCAAGGGGCTGGATCAGATGTCGCGTGCGCACGCCTGTGTTGGAGATGAGTTTCAGCGCCAGGGGCAGCTGATCGTGGTCACCGTGCAGACGCTCCGCGAGGTGCAGGGTGTCCTCCATGGTGAGGGTGTGCTCGGGAACGCTTACCGCAGGGCAACAAAGGACAGCCATGGCACTCCTTTGGTGTTTCGGGTTCGAGTTCGGCGCGGATTTCGACTCGGGCAGGCAACGCCGTTGCGTGACCTGCTGGTCGGCCGCCGCCGGCAGCCGTGCCTCACGGCTGTGAAGGCGCCGCCGAGGTGCTGCTTCTCAGTTCGGCACCGGGGGGCACATCATCGGTTAGCCGCAACCGGGCAAGGTCTAACGGCCGTTGAGGGCTCGTGCCGTGAACGCGTTGAACGGCCCGGAACGAGGTCGCCGCCGTTCGGTGAGAGGCAGGCAGACGGAGCCCCTTAGAGGCCCACCCGGCACCCCAGGTGTCAACCGCTTTCCTTCCTGCGCGGCAAGGAGCGGCCGCCTCAGCCAGGCCGGCCTCTCGTGTCGGCGTCTCGCGCCGGCCCGTCGTCTCGCGCCGGCCTGTCGTCTCGTGTCGGCCCGTCGTCTCGGCACGACGGGCCAGCGTCTCGTGTCGGCGTCCTCTTGGATCGACGGTGCACAGTGACGCTCACGAGCCGTGCGGAGGCTTTCTGACCGGCGCCATGAGACCGCGTGCCTGCTCGCACAAGCCGACCGCTCTGGGGTGGCGTGGGAACGCACTGAGGGTGTGGATGAGGTCCGCGAGGGCGCGATCCGCCTGAGCGGAGCGCAGGAAAGGGTAGAGGTCGAGGCAGTGCTGCCAATGACTGCACGCCTCCTCCAGGCGCCCGGCTTCGAGCAGCAGATGGGCGAGACGCGCGTGGGTGAGCGCCGCCGGCCGGCGCTCCCTCGGCGAGCGCGCATGGACCGCGTCCTGGAAAGCGGTGACTGCCTGGTCGCGCCGCCCCAGGGCATACAGGGCCCGGCCCCGCTGGTATGCGAAGGCCGCAGCCGGATAGGAGGTGAACGGCCCCCCGTCGCCGGACGACTGCCGGAGTGCGTCCTCGGCATCGGCGAGATCGGCGTCTGCCCGACGGGAATCGCGCAGCAGGGCGCGAGTCAGGGCGCGCTGGCTCAGCACGTACGCACGGATGCCCGCAGGTGAGCCGGGTGGCGCGTGCCTGGCGGCCGCCGAGGCGAGATCTGCCGCCTGCCGGATGTGCCCGAGGTTTGCGGCCTGGGTGCTCATGGCCCGTAGCACGATGGCACACATCAGCCGATCACCGGCTGCGTGCGCCAGACCGAGGCTGGTTCTGAAGTAGCTCTGAGCGAGTCCCTGATGTCCCGCGTCCACCGTCATGACGGCGAGCAGATGGGTCAGTTGAGCGACTGCCGTCAGAGCCTGCCGGTGCAGCTCGTCCGGCGCCGGTCCGGAGATGAAGCCCGCTCCGTCGTCGGCGAGGTAGGCCGCGAGCGCGCTCCGCGCATGGTTGCCGCCGTGCGCGTCGACGCCGGCCGCGAAAAGCCGTGTGGCCGCTCGGAGTATTGCCAGGTCGGCGCGAACGACCGGACGTCCCACGGGCGAGCCGCGAGAATACGAGGGGGTGTGCCACGGGGGCACGGACGCACCTGAGAGGTCGAACACGGTCTGGGTCAGCAAGACGCGGCGTTCGGGATCGACTTGCGCCCTGCACATGCGGACGAGGCGCCGCACGGGGTCCGGCTCCTCCTGTGGTGGCGGCACGGAGTCACGTGTCCCGTGCCGCCGTTCGCCGGGGGCGGCCACGAGTCCGGTGTCCTCGGCAGTGATCAGCCGACCACATCGGTGACTCAGTGCCTGGCCCACCAGATCGGCCACGGGGCGACGAGGGCGGGACCCCTTCAACCAGTGCGCCACAGCTGTACGGTCGTAACGAAGCAGATAACCCTGCTGGCTCCCCAACGCATTCACAGCCCTGGCAAGTTGAGCTCCGTTCCAGTCGGCTTCTGCGAGAAGGGCGGCGAGTCGTGCGTTCGGCTGTTTAGGGGACATCCACTCTCCGGCGTCACGGAATTGAGCGTTCCAGTAGTGCGCGCGTGTGTGACCCGCGGACGTCCGCCCAGAACACCGCCGTTGGCCGACGTCCGCTTTCCGCATAGGAAACGCTTACCGCGCAACCGGTACCGACATACCTACCCGGCGGACGACACCCGCTACCGCGGGCCAACGGACTGCCGGGTACGCAGGTGTATATCCGAAGCCGTTCCGGGCGCATATCCGAAGCCGTTCAACGCATTCACGCATCCGCGGCCTTGTGCAGCTTCTCTTGCCGCTCCGTACGGCGCTGTAATGGAGAGTCACCGCGCCGGTGCCGCATCGATGCCCAAGGCAAAGCCCTGCCGAAAGGCCCCAGGTTCGGCCCGCCGGCGCCGCCCGTCAGGCGTCGGCACCGTGGGTGCCGCCGGCGTCCAGGGGAAGGGTAAGCGCGTGCGTACGGGTGCACGCCGACGCGTCCCAGGTTGTCCCGGCAGCCACCCACGACGAAGGTTCTGCAGAGTGCGGATCATGCAAGATCCATTCATCTTCGAGGCCCTCGTCCGGTCCCACGACCAGGACCGACCTCATCGGCCGGATGCCCGTACGCTCCGACAGTCAGGGAGGAGCCGCACATGGACACCGACATGTCCAGCTACGCCGACAGTTGGGAGGCCTACTGGGCCGCCACAGCGTCCAACAGGCAACGGTCGCTGTGGGACTGCGACCCTGAGTTCGCCAGTGCACGCGACCTGCCGCGCTTCGCGCCCCACCTCGACCCCGAGCAGACGCTGATCGACATCGGTTGCGGCAACGGGACCCAGACCCGCCACCTCGCCCAGCACCACCGGCGGGTCATCGGGACCGACGTTTCCGCCTCCGCCATCAGGACGGCGCGTGCCCAGGATCCCGACAACACCTACCTGGTGCTCGATCTTCTCGACCCTTCAGCTGTGCAAGCTCTGCACGCAAGGCTCGGAGACGCCGGTATTTACATGCGCGCCGTCCTTCACCAGATACGACCGGAGCACCGTCCCGTCTTCGCGGCCTCTTTGCGCACCCTGCTGGGCACCAACGGGATCCTCGCCTTCGTCGAACTTGCTCCAGGCGCCGAGGAGTACCTGCATCAGCTCGTGAAAGAATACGGTCCTCTCCCCGACCTCACCCGAGTCCTCGACACCGGTGTCCGCCCCGGCAGCGTCGATCGTGACGAGGCACTTGCCCTCTTGGGCGCGGACGAGTTCATCGTTCTTGCCGAATCCGACACCACCGTCCACACCACCTACACCCTGCCGACCGGTCGGCGCGCTGAGGTACCCGCCTACTTCATGGCGCTGCGCCACGCGTGAACGGGACGCGGCGAACCATCGGGAGGTCGGATTCGCCAGTGAGCGCCCTGCCAAGCACCTTCACGCATTGCCGTCGAAGTTTGATCACCCGTAGTTTCGTGCCATCGAGGATCGAGTGATACAGGTGCGGGGGACAGAGCGGTGGACGAAGACCAGTGGCTGCTGCGGCATGGGCTGCATCCGGATGGCTCCGGCATTGACGAGGTACGGGTGCTTCTGGGTGAGCAGACCCGGCTCGAACGCCAAAGCCAGGGGTATGGCGACACACCTTTGATGAAGCTCTGCTGCGTCCAGTTGTTCCACGCCGCTGTCCCCGACGATGTCCTCCTGATCTGGAAGGCCAAGACGGCCAGCTTTGACGCCGACTGTTCCATCGACATCCAGCTCCTGTGCGGTGGCGGGTTGGAACGGACCAAGGCGTACCTTGCGGCGCACCCGGCGAAGGAGAGTCAAGCAGCATTGGCACGCCTGCTGTACTGCGAAGAAGCCGGGGACTTCGACGGCTTCTCGCCAGCTGAGCAGTCTGCCGCGTACGCCGCGTATTACTCGTGATCCACCGCCCACTCAACCCGATCGACCCTCGTTGACAAGCGATCGACAACCTCACCGGTGGTAGGTGAGGGGTGGCGGGTGGTCGGTGGCACTCCGCTGCGCCTCGGCCGGACGACGGCCACGGCCAAGGCCACCGCCGCCACCGCCACCGCCACCGCCACCGCCACCGGAAGGATGGCGTCCCGTGCCTACGTCTCGGGCTCGATCCTCGAGACGGACAGCCGGCCCGGGTGGCAGCCGCCGCCGGCCGGCGGGACTGCCGCGTCCGCGACCGCTCGCTCCGCTGGGAAGTGACCGCGGTCTCCCGTCATCCGGGTGAGCGCCGTGCGTGCGGCTTCGGCGATGACGTGGTCGAAGGGATCGTTCATGCTGGACTTCTCCCCTGGCCATCGCCGTCCGCGGCGGGCGCGCCAGGTGTTTTCCTCCGTGCGGAGCAAGCCGCGCGTCCGCCTGCCGGTACGGCACTTCCGCGACGTCCACAGGTGATGTCCCGTGTGCGCCCTTGCACACACCTGCGGGATTGCTCTGCGAAGCCGGCTGGACGCAGCAGGCCCTGTGCGGGCGCGCGGTGGTTCGCCCTCCAGCCACGAATGCGCGCGGACTCGGACTGGCCGGGGACGCGTGCTGTCGTCCGCGCGCAGCCGCGCCGCGCGCTGGAGCGCCTGACGCCGCACTGCTGCCCTACCGCCGTTGCGTCGTAGCCCGGCGTGGGATGCGCCGCATCCAGCGGACGCGGCGGCTGCGGGAGGCACTCGACCTGGCGGAGCACCTCGCGGCGGCCCTCCGGAGGTGCTGCGGAGGGGGCGCGGCAGGCGATACGGAAGTTGAACCGCCGCATATTTTCAACACATACGGCCCTGCAGCGCGCCACGCACTCTGGTCGGCAGGGCAGTCGGGCAGACATGAGCAAAGGAACGGCACACACGCGAGGAGAGTGGGACGAACGGTCTCGTGCGGAGTGGGGGGTGGTGCATCTTTTCCCCGGCCAGGGTGACTTCCCGGTGGCGCCGCTGCTGCGCGCGGCCACGGAGCACAAGGGGGTACGGGCTGCCGCGGACGAGGTCTTCACGGCCGTCGACGCCGTGGCGGCCGAGCGGGGGCTGCGACCGCCGGGGCCCTGGCTCTTCGGCCCCGAGCCACCGCGTGGCCGCGACCTGGCGCGCGCCGAGCCCGGTCTGCTGCAACTGTGCCTGTACGGGGCGTGCCTGACGGCGCATCGGGCCTTGGTGCTCCGGCACGGTGAACCCCGCGCCGTACTGGGGGTGAGCTTCGGGGAGATCCCCGCGCTGGCCGCCGCCGGCGTCTACGACCTCGGGGACGGAGCCCGGATCGCACTCGACCTGGCCGCGGTGCAGTCCGTCTGCCCCGGCGGGCTGACACTGCTCGCCTGCGGGGAGCACGCGGGACAGGCACTGATCCGGGCCGCGGGCGGCGGGGCGGTCGTGGCCTGTGTCAACCACGACGCCGAAATCGTCGTCAGCGGCTCGCCGGCACACCTGGCAGCGGTCCAGGAAGTGGCGGCCGCCGCGCGGGTGCGGGCGGTGCGGCTGCCTCTGCCGTTCGCGGCCCACCATCCGGACCTGAGCGCGCAGGCGGAGCGCTTCGCCGCCGCGGTGCGCCGCTACCCGCGGCACGCTTCGCGCCGCCCGGTCCATTCCGCCGTCGCCGGGCGGGCCTACCGCGCCGACGACGACCTCGCGCTGCGACTGGCCGACTGCCTCATCCGGCCCGCACACCTCCCGCAGGCCGTACGCCAGGTCGCCGCCGCGCGTCCGGCGGCGCTCTACGAGGCCGGTACCGGCGGCTCCCTCGCTCGCAGCGTCCGCGCCGTGCTGGGGCGGACGGCACCCCAGGTGCACGCCCCGCTGGCCGACGAGGCCTTCCCCTGGTGAGCGGTGTGCAGCACCGCAACCCCTACGGCATCAAGTCATCCGGAGTCATGGCATGAACGTGTCCCCAGCGGGGCGGCGCACCGCGCCCTCCGCCCGATCGGAACTCGACCACATCGTCCAAGGCCCATGCGACGCGGCCTTCATGGAGCAGCTGCGCGTCGCACTGGTCCCGGCCGACGAACCCGCGGAACGCTCGACCTCGGCGCCGGTCCGGCGGCTGCGCCGACTGGTCCGTCTGCTGCCGCCCGCCCGTGACCTGTACCAGGAGCCGGCGAAGCTCGCCGCCCTGCAGGCGTGGGCGGCCGTCGCCGACCCGGCCCTCAGCATGGCCGCGCTCATCCACTACCAGCTGTGCCTCGGCTCGTTGGTGATGCTCGGCCCCGACCCCGACCGGCTCAAGGACGTCTTCGAGGCCTTGGAGAGCGGTCGTGCGAAGGGCTGCTACCTGATCACGGAGGTCGGCTCGGCCAACAGCCACCTGGCCACCCGTACCGAGGCCGCCTGGGATCCGCGGACCGGGGACTTCGTGCTCCACACCCCGGACCCGGGTGCCGCGAAGTTCGGCAGCACGGGCCCGTCCGGCGGCGCCCAGATCGCCGTCATCCTGGCCCGCCTGACCGTGCGCGGCACCGACTGCGGGGTGTTCGCGTTCGCCGTCGACCTGACGGACGAGCGCGGTGCGCCACTGCCCGGCGTGCGGATGTCCTCCGCGCTGCAGACCGGCACGCTCCCCCTCGACCACGCCCAGGTGTGCTTCGACCGGCTCCGGCTGCCCGCCCGGCGCTGGCTGAGCGACTCGGCCAGGATCGACGAGGACGGTATCTTCCACGACCCGCTGGGCGCCCCGCAGCGCCGACTCCAGCGCACCTTGTGCGTCGGTCAGAGTCTGTGGGGGACCCTGCCCTCCGCAGCGGCGGCCGTCAGCCGCCAGTCCGCGCTGCTGGCCCTGCGCTACGCCCGGCACCGCCCCACTCAGGGGCGCCTGGCGCCCGGTGTGCCGCTGCTGCGGTACCGCACCCAGCAGCACGCCGTTCTCGGTGCGTTCGCCGACGCCTTCGCGCTGAGCTGCGCGGCAGGACGGGCGCGGGAGCTGTGGGCCGCCTCGATGCGCCAGGAGGCACACGGGACGGAGGGCGACTGCGCGGCGGGCGACGCGATGTCCTTCGGCCCCTGGGCCGCCGTCAGCCGCCCACTGGCCGCCTACAAGGTCCACGCCGTGCGTACGGCCGCCCGTGTCATCGGTGACTGCCAGGACCACTGCGGCTTCTCCGGGCACCTGGATGTGAACCGGCTGCCGGGCTATCACGGTTTCTTCCGCGCCTTCGAGGCCGCCGGCGGCGACTGCAAGCTGAT
Source organism: Streptomyces sp. NPDC007808 (assembly GCF_042868655.1). Lineage (NCBI taxonomy): Bacteria > Bacillati > Actinomycetota > Actinomycetes > Kitasatosporales > Streptomycetaceae > Streptomyces > Streptomyces sp. NPDC007808. The sequence continues at coordinate 1,230,350 of NZ_JBIAEQ010000001.1, read as the reverse complement.
CCTGTTCGACCTGGGCCGCGCCCTGGCCGCCGAGGAGCATCCCGACGCGGGGGAAGTCCCCGGTGGGCACGGCGGCGCCGACTGGTGGGCAGCGGTGTGCCGAGCCCGCGAGCACGCACTGGCCCACCAGCTGAAGGAACGTCACACACGCCTGGGGGGCGATGAGTTCGACCGCTGGAACCCGCTGCTGGGCCGGGCGGGCCAACTCGGCGAGGCATACGCGCAACGGCTGGCGGCCGAGGACACCGCCCGCGTGGTGGCCGACGTACGAGACCCGCAGCTGCGGGCCGCCCTGGAGCCGCTGGCCGCCCTGCACGGGGTGCTGGCGGCAGGACGGGCGGCCGGTTCGCTCCTGGCCTGCGGAGTGCTCGACCGGGAGCAGGTCGCCGGGCTGCCCGAGTCCGCCGACCGGCTCTGTGACGCGCTGCTGCCCCGACTGCCGCTGCTGGAGGAGGCGTTCGGCCATCCCCGGGAAGTGGTGGCCGCTCCGCTCGGCGAACCCGACTACCACCGGGCACTCGCCGAAACCCTGAGCTGGCGGACGGGAGGGGATCCGGCATGAGCACCCGTCCGAACGGCATGTCCCGGCACCGTATCGGCGTCCTCGGTCTCGGCGGACACCTCCCGCGGCGGGTCCGCGCCAACAGCGAGGTCGCGCGCGCCGCCGGGGTCAGCCCCGAGTGGATCAGCGAGCGCACCGGCGTACACGCCCGGCACGTCGCCGCTCCCGGTGAGGCAGCCTCCGACCTGGCGGCGGCCGCGGTGCGTTCCGCCACCCGGGCTGCCGGGATCGAGCCCGGCGACCTCTCGCTGCTGATCTGCGCCACCTCCACCCCCGACGAACTGGGCCCCGCCACCGCCTGCCGTATCCAGGCGGCGCTCGGAGCCCGAGAAGCCGTCGCGCTGGACGTCAGCGCGGCCTGCTCCGGCTGGCTGTTCGGCACCAAGGTCGCGCACGACTGGCTGGCCGGATCGGAGCGGCCCGGCTACGCGGCCGTGGTGGGCGTCGAGGCGTACTCCAAGTTCCTCGACCCCACGGACCGGGCCACCTCGGTGCTGTTCGCCGACGGCGCGGCCGCCACCGTGCTCGGCCCGGTGCCCCACCCGTACGGCTTCACGGACTTCGCCCTCGGCTCCGACGGCACCCGCGCCGACTACGTGCTCATCCCGGCCGGCGGCAGCCGCATGCCCGCCGACCCCGGGACCCTGCGCGGCGGTGATCACCGCATCCGGATGGACGGGCGAGCCGTGAGCCACTTCATGGACCAGATCTTCCCGAGGATCGTCGCGGACGCGCTCGACCGCAACGGCCTCACCCTCGACGACCTCGCCTGCCTGGCCTCCCATCAGCCCAATCCCGCCGCTCTGCGCCGGCTCGCCGCGCGTGTGGGCGTGCCGGAGGACCGCCTGGTGATCATCGGCGACCGGGTCGGCAACATCGGCGCCGCCAGCGCCCCGTACGCGCTGGCCACGGCCGCCGCCCAGGACCGGCTGCGCCCCGGCGACCGGGTGCTCCTCACCGTCTTCGGCGCCGGCATGACCTGGGGCACGGCCCTGCTGCACTGGAGCGGGGCCCGTTCCGTCGGCATCGACATCGCCCGCACTCCAGTGGACACCGACCACGAAAGGCACGTCAGCTCATGAACGCACCCCGCCACGGAAGCATCCTGGACGCCTTCCGTCTCACCGGCACACGAGCCCTGGTCACGGGCGCTTCCCGGGGCATCGGCCGCGCCGTCGCCGAGGCCCTGGCCGAGGCGGGCGCGGACCTGGCGCTGTCCGCCCGCACCGAGGCGGCTCTGGAGGAGACGGCACGGGCCGTGGAGGCGCACGGCCGCAAAGCGGTCCTCGTACCTGCCGACCTGGCCCGGTCCGGCTCCGCGCAGCGGATCGTCGACGCCGCCGCCTCGGCGCTCGGCGGGCTCGACGTGCTGGTGCACAACGCGGGCGTGCTGCCCGTCGCCGAGGACGGCACCACGGCGCTGCTGCCGCTCCAGCAACTGCCGCAGCAGGCATGGGACTCCGTCATCTCGGTCAACGTCAACGCCACCGCGGCGCTGTGCCGTGCCTCGTACCCGTACCTGACGGAGTCGAGGCAGGCGAGCGTGGTGCTGATGTCGTCCGTCGCGGGACTGGTGGGCACTCCGCTGATGGAGTCCTACGCGGCGTCGAAGGCCGCGCAGATCTCACTCGCCCGCAGCCTCGCGGCCGGCTGGGCCCGACAGGGCATCCGCGTCAACGCCCTGTGCCCCGGCTGGACGCACACCGACATGACGTCGTTCGCCTACGGCACCGCTGCCGTCTCCGACTGGCTGATGGCGCACGTCCCCCTGGGCCGCTGGGCGGAGCCGGCGGAAGTGGCCACCGCGACGCTGTTCCTGGCCTCCCCGGCGTCCTCCTTCGTCACCGGGCAGGCCCTCGCGGTCGACGGCGGTCTGGCCGTCCCGGACGGCGGTCTCGCGGGCATCCCCAAGCCGCCCTCACCGTTCGCGGCCTGACCGCTGTCACCCCTGACCGCATGCCTTGGAGAGAACCGCTGCCATGTTCCCTGTCACCTTCGGCCCACCCGGTGCCGGCACCACGGCCGTGATCGCCGGAACGGGCGGTTGCCTGCCGGAACTCGTCCTGGAGAACGACGACGTGATCACCGTCGGCGCGCTGCACACCACCGACGAGTGGCTGCGCGCCCGCACCGGCATCGCACGCCGTCGGCGCGCCGCACCCGGGACCGGCACCGGCGCCCTCGCCGCCGGGGCGGGCCGCGCGGCGCTGCGCTCCGCGGCCGCGGCGCCCGGCGGCACGCCCAGCCCGGACCTCGTCCTGCTGGCCACCACCACCCCCGACCACCCCTGCCCGGCGAGCGCACCCGAAGTCGCACACCGGCTGGGGCTGAACGGCGTTCCCGCGTTCGACCTCGCCGCGGTCTGCTCGGGTTTCGTCTACGCACTCACCGTCGCCACCGCCCTCGTGCGCGGCGGGGTCTGCTCGGCGCCCCTGGTGATCGGCGCCGACACCTTCTCCAGCATCCTCGACCCCGCGGACCGGGAGACCGCCCCCCTCTTCGGCGACGGGGCGGGCGCGGTACAGCTGCGCCGCGGCAGCGCGGACGAGCCCGGCGCCGTCCTCGCCGCCGACCTCGGAGCGGACGGCGCGGGACGCGACCTGATCACCGTCCCCGGTGGCGGCTCCCGCGACCCCCGGGCACCCGATGACGACGTACGCCGCGACCATCACTTCGACGTACGCCGCGACCATCACTTCCGGATGCGCGGCCGCGAAGTGTACGCCCATGCCGTGCGCCGTATGACCGCCTCCAGCCGGGCGGTCCTTGAGCGGCTCGGCTGGCCCGCCGACGACGTCCGCGCGTTCGTGGCCCATCAGGCGAACCAGCGGATCCTGGACGCCGTCGCCGACCGCCTCGGCATCCCGCCGCAGCGGCGGCTCGGCAACCTGGGCGAGCTCGGCAACACCGCCGCCGCGTCCATCCCGCTGGTCCTGGCGGACACCTCGGCCCACCACGGCACCGAACCGGGAGCGCGCACCCTGCTCACCGCGTTCGGCGGCGGACTTACCTGGGGATCGGCGGCGCTGACCTGGCCCGCCTGCGAACCCCGCATCGCACCACCCGAACCCACCGGCAACTCACCAAGGAGCAAAGCATCATGGCTTGCGAAACACTCGTCCACTCCTCGGATCCCGTCGACCGGCACCTCGTGACCGTGCTCCACGACAAGTTCGAGGTGCCGCCCGAGCACATCCGGCCCGAGGCGACCCTGGAAGACCTCGGCCTGGACTCGCTGGCCGCCGTCGAGCTGTACGTGACCCTGCAGGAGCAGTGGCAGATCCCGCTCGACGACTCCGAGGCCGGCACCGGGCTGACCGCGCATCAGATCACCGACACGGTCCGCCGTCTGCGTGCCCACTCCGACGCCGACGGAGGTACGGCGTAGTGCCCGCGACGCCCCCGCCGAGCCTCGCGGTCACCGGTGTCGGCCTGGTCACCCCGGCCGGCACCGGCACGGAGCCCACCTGGGAGGGGGTGTGCGCGGGGCGCTCCACCGCGGCAGACGACCCCGAACTGGCCGGGCTCCCGGTCCCGATCGCCTGCCGCGTACCGGATTTCGACCCGCGCACCCACGCCCGGCTGCACCAGTCCTGGCGTTTCGACCGCGCCACGCACCTGCTGCTGGGCGCCGCCCGCGAAGCCCTCGACAGCGCCGGCTGCGACAGCACCGCCTGCCCACCCGAGCGCATCGCCCTGGTGACCGGCTCGGCCGCAGGCGGGATCGGCACTCTGGAGGCGCAGCACCGCAGCCTGCTGGCCACCGGGCCGGACCGGCTCTCACCGCACACCCTGCCCGCGTACCTGCCCAACATGGCCGCCGGACACGCCGCGCTGGAACTCGGTGTCAAAGGCCCCGCGCTGCACACGTCCACCGCGTGCGCGTCGGGCGCGAGCGCTGTCATCACCGCCGCTCTGCTGCTCACCGCCGGGCAATGCGACATCGCCCTGGCGGCCGGGAGCGACGCCATGGTGACACCGCTCTGCGCGGCGGCCTTCGCCAAGATGGGCGCCCTCTCCCGGCGTACGCACGACCCGGCCCGCGCCTCGCGGCCGTTCGACAGGGAGCGGGACGGCTTCGTCCTCGCCGAAGGCTCCGCGGTGCTGGTGCTGGAACGCGAGGAGGACGCGCGAGCACGGCGGGCCCGTCCGCTGGCCCTGCTCGCGGGGCACGCCACGACCACCGACGCACACCACCCGGTCGCCCCCGACCCGGACGGCACCGGCCTCGAACGGGCCGTGAGGGAAGCGTTGACCCGAGCCGGCGCCGGGACGAGGGACGTCGACCACGTCAACGCGCACGGCACCGGCACCGCGCTGAACGATCGTGTGGAGGCCGCGGTGATCCGCCGTCTGTACGACCGTCGCCCCCCGTCGGTGACCTCGGCGAAGGGCGTCCTCGGCCACACCATGGGCGCGGCCGGGGCCATCGAGGCGGCGCTCACCGTGCTCTCCATCGCGCGCGGCGCCGTCCCGCCCACCGCCAACTTCACCGCGTTCGACGACTGCACCGACGGCATCGACCTGGTCACCGACACACCGCGCCACCACGCCGTCCGGCTCGCCCTCAGCCACTCCCTCGGCTTCGGCGGCCACAACACCGTCCTTGCCTTCCGCTCCGTCTGACGGGGCGGCGGGCCGTGACGGGCCGGGCACGGTCGCAGGCCACGCATGGCGGCAGGGTGCCGCCGCCGAGCAGCGGCCAGGCGGGGCGGAGGCAGCCGACGCCCTCCTCACCGACCACGCCCCGCGGCCCTGTTCGAACAGCAGCAGCCGTCTCCCTCGCTGCACCGCGGCGCCTGGCTCCGCCTGCGCGATCTGCGGCGCCTGGCTCCGCCTGCGCAACCTGCGGCACCGCGCATACATCTGTCGCTTGCACCCACCGCAGTGCGCGACTGCCGGCCTGCGAGTCGACTCGCACTCGACGCTGTCCGGGACGGGGCGCCTCCGCTTCGACCATGCAGGGTCCCGGCTGGACACGTTTTGTGTATGTTTCTATTACCGACCGGTGCCGCTTTGTCGCACGCGCACGCCGCGCGCGCCCCGCGTCGGGCCCCTGGCAGAGCTGTGGCCATCGGAGCGTCACATGGGACAACGCCCAGCCGACTCGAACCACACCCTCCGCACGCTTCTGGCCGAGGCCGGATGGACTCATGCGGAACTGGCACGGGCCGTCAACGCGGCCGGGGCGGAGAACGGTCTCGCGCTGCGTTACGACCGTTCCTCAGTGGCCCACTGGATCCGAGGCACCCGCCCCCGTCCCGAAGTCGGCCCGCTGATAGCCGAGGTGTTCACGCGCAGGCTGCGCCGCGCCGTCGACGCAGCCGATCTGGGCTGGTCCGACCGGCCCGGGCAGACGCCAGGTACCTGGTTCGCCGGGCCGCAGCAGGACGCGGTAGGCCGTCTGGCCGCTCTTTCCCGAGCGGACGCCGAGACCGGGCGGCACACGGAACTGTCCCGGCCCGTCTACAGCGTTCGTCCGGTCGGGGCGTCCCCGTGGTCGTCGGGTCCGGTGTCACCCGGCGTACGACGTGTCCTGTCGCGACGGCGGGTGGGCGACGACGAGGTGCGCACACTCGGGGATTTCGTCAAGGTCTTCTCCTCTTTCGGGCAGGGGTACGGCGGCGGCGCCGTGATTCTGGCCTCCTGCGTCAGTCAGGTGGCGACCGTGTGGTTGTCGGCGCTCAGCACCGATGACGTCCACCGGCGCCTGCTCTCCCAAGCGGCCCGCCTGTCCTACCTGTTGGGGCGGATGCGCTTGGACGAATGGAGCCACGGCCCGGCGCAGCAGTACTTCTTCCTCTGCCTCGACCTGGCCAGGGAGGCCGACGACCGGGTCATGTACGCCCTGGGGCTCAGAGCGCTCAGCGCGCAGGCCCGCGAACTCGACCATCGGCGGCAGGCACTGGATTACGCGCAGGCCGCGGTGGATCACCTCGACGGCGGGGCGGCGCCGCCCGTCCGTTCCTTCGTACACGCACAGCTCGCCGTCTCACGCGCCGATGCCGGCGACCGCTCCCTGGCATCGGCCTCGTTGCGGAGCGCGGAACACTGGGGCGGGGCGCCGTACGATCACGACCCGGGTGATCCGTTCGACTTCTACCCGCCGAACGGACTGCGGTTCCAGAAGGCGCGGTTCCATGAGGCGTCGGGCGAACCGGGCTCCGCCATCCGCGAGTTGCGCGTCGCGGCGGAACGCGGCCCGGAGGAGCGACTGCCGCGAGCGCTGACCCGTGCCCGGCTCGGCGCGCTGCTGCTGAGACAGGGCTACCTGGAGGAGGCGTGCGCCGCATGGCAGGGCTTCCTTGAGGACTATCCCCGCTTGAACTCGCCCCGAGCGGATCGCGAGTTGCGTTCCTTACGCCGACAGCTACGGGTGTACTCCAAGAACGCCCTGGCGCGATCGTTGCTGCACCGGGCTGCCCGGGTGGCAGGTTGAGTGGACGGTGCGCGCGGGTTACGGGTGATCGCCTCCGCCCGTCACGGAGGAAACGCTGGGTTTGCCTGGACCCCGTGCGGACCGCGTCGGTCCTGGACGGAGGCGGTCCTGGTACGGACGCGGCCCTGGTACGGAGGCGGCCATGGTCCGGACGCGGTCCAGGTACGGACGGGTCGGCGTCGCGATGACCTCCCCGCGGCGCTGGGCAACGGACGCACCGGGCAGAACCGGCCGTCCTGGACGAAACGGCGACGGTCAGCGGCGAGCCCCTGCGACGAGGAGATCGTCCGCGAAGACTTCTGGGGCGGCCTCGGATACTCGGTAGCGACCCGACCTGACCGCCCAGTCGTGATTGCCGCGGATCCAGTCGCCGATTCCCTCGACGAAACGAAAGGCCGCCGCCGCTTCGGCATGACTCAGAGGCAACGCGTCACAGACCGCCGGCACGTCCCCCCGCAGGCGCAGGAAGCGGTCCAGCGCCTCGCGTGCCATCCCGCTCGCCTTGGCGACGGCCGCCCGGGAGGAGAGCCCCTCGTGCCGGCGCAACACGGAGACGAGGTTGTGTGCTTCACGACGGCTCATCTCCCGCTCGTAGGAGTGGATGTCGTTCATGAAGGCGATGGCGTCGGTGGCAGCGAGGCGCAGCCGGCGGAGAAGCGGATGGGCGGCCACGGTGACGGGCAGTTCGAATCCATAGGTCCACTCAGCGACGTCGTAACTGTGGTCGAGGCCGACCGATCGGCGGCGCAACCTCACGTACTCGTCCGGATCCGGGACTCGCCGCTCCGCCGTCAGCCGGGTCTCCCACACGTGCGCGGTCAGCCACTGCGCGAAATGGCCGGCGAACCGGGCCTGCCACACGGGTGAGGTCGCGGCCGCCATACGGGGCCACAGACCGGCCCAGGCGACTGTGATCGGTGTGGTGAACTCGGTCGGGGCACCGAGGGGACGGAACGGGATCGCCGCCATCTCGGCGGCTGCCCGCGCGACCGCGTCCAGCCGATCGGGCTCCGTGGGGTCGAACTGGTCGTCGAAGAGGAAGCCGATGGAGAAGAAGTTGAGGGTGTCGACGAGGGCATCGCATTCCGCCGCGTGATAGATCCGCGCGGCCGCGTCGGCGAGGTCCCAGGACCGATACGCTTCCCGTCCCTCGGCGGACGGGGCCAGTCCGTGGGTGACGACCCATCGCATGTTCGCCTCGCGTACGCGGTCTCGGTGACGGGAAACCCTGGCGGGAACAGGGATGTCGAAGGTCACGCTCTGTGGCATCGGTGCACCTCTCCTCGGCGTAGCTGTGGCCCTGGCCGGTGGTGCTGGGTGAGGGCCGCTCCTGTGATCTGTGCGCTGTGAGTTCCGCTGTGTCTCGGTCTGCGTCGGGTCCGCCGTCGGATGCGGTGCGCGACGGGCGCTGGCCGCGCATTCGGCCCCGACCGGTGCGTTACCGCGTGCTCGGCGAGTGCGCCTTCACACCGCTGGTGCGCGCCGGTCGTGTTGAACGCGTTGCATCGGGGCCGCCCGGGGCCTCTGCCGCGCTGTGCACGGTGCCGGGTACGGACAAACGCTCACCGATGAGACGTGCACCGGATGAGACCTCGACAGCACGACGCGTGAGGCGGCAGTGCCCAGGACGCACGTCGGGCAGGCGGTGCGGTGCGAAATCGAGGACAGCGAGCAGCACGGCGACCGGGGTGAGCAGCAGCCGGACCGCCGGTTCGGGGCGAGTGCCCGCGGCGGCCGCCAGGAGGGCACGGCCGACAGCCCCGTCGGCGGCGATGGTGTGCGGCCTCGGACCTATGTCGCCGCCGTGACGATCCGGAACGCCTCCCCCGGACGGGGCCTGAGCTCGGCTCCGTCCGGTGTTGCGGACCGCCGGCCCGTACCGTGAGGAGCACATGCATGCATGGAACTGGCCAACGAACTGCGACGGACGCAGGAGCGGTTCACGCGCCACCTGGTGCGGACGGTGGTGCTGGACACCAACGACCTGCTGCACTACATGCGCTTCGACAAAATCCCATGGCAGCGAGTCTTCGGCCGCGGAACGTCCGTGATGATCCCGCACGTCGTGCTCGACGAGATCGACAAGAAGTCGTACGAGACCCACGACACCAGCGTCCGGAAGCGGGCACGCGGCGCCTTCGCGTTCCTGGAGCAGACCCTGTCCCAGATCGAGACCGTCGGCCACGCGGTGGTGAACGGGGACACCGTCGTCGACGTCCTGCTGGACGAACCCGGGCACGTGCGCCTGCCCAACAACGACGATGAGATCGTCGCGCGCGCCTGCTATCTGCAGCAGGCCGTGGCGCCGTCCCCGGTCACGGTGGTCACCGGGGACAACGGGATGCGAGCTCGAGCGCTGTCCTGGGGGCTGAAGGCGCGCGTGTTGGACGAGAAGTACAAGATCGAGCGGTTGAGTGCCGCGGAGAAGGCCGCCGACGAGCAGGCCATCACGTTCGACGTTCCCGACGAAGACGGGGACGGCTAGGGTCTGCCGTTTGGATCATGCCGGTGGACCGGGCGCACAGTTGGTCGGCGATCTGCGTCGGTCAGGCGTGTACGGGGCGTCGGCGAGTCCAGCTCAACGAGTGGCCTGCTCCCGCCCACGACGGACGGCCGGGTCCGACGGTCCGCTGCGAGTCGCCGGACCCTGCGCCGTCCACGTCACACAGGGGTGATGGTCAGGTTGCCGTTGGTGTGCACGTGGCTCACTCCCTCGGTGGTCAGACATTCCGCAGGATTGTGGGGGCCGACGGTCTCGAAAAGAGTGCTGTGTCCGGCGAAGTCGCCGGCGGTCACCGTGCCCACCTCTGTCGTGACGATGTTGCCGCCCACGATCGTGGCGGTCCGGCTGTAGCTGATCGTGCTGAACCCGTGAGTGCCACCGTTCCATTCGACGGTGAACACGCCCGTAGCCGGCGTGAGGAGGTCGGCGCACGAGCGAACCGCACGGAACTGCGCGCCGTACGAACCTGCCGAAATACCCGCACCGCCGATGCCGGTGCACGGTGCGAGCTTGCCGTCCACCTTGACCTGAACCGTCCGGGGCGTGGCGTGCAGGCCGGGTTTGTAGTGGACGTCCGTCGACGAGACGCAGGTGAGGGCGGCGACCTCGGCCGCTGCCGCCGGGCCTGGGAAGACGAGGATGCCGAGGAGCCCGGCCACCGTGGCGGCGGCGGTGAGCACGGGCCTGCAGGTGACGTTGGCTGGGAGCATGTGGATCCCTCCTGGCCGGAAGGCCGACCGAGTCCGGTGAGAGGTGGGGCGAGGGTGGTGTCCTGCCGCAGATGCGTGGCAGGGCTGCGGGTGTTCGGACGGGGGGTGGCCCCGCGCCCCGCGGCGGGGGCGGTGGCGAGTTCGGCGAGTCTCGTGGCCTACAGCGACCCACGCCGGAGCGGAGGCTCAAGACCACCGTCAGGGGCCGACCTCGTGAGAGCCAGGGTGTTTCGAGGGGCGCTCGCAGCAACCGGACAGCGCATTCCTGTCGGCGCACGCCGCAGTCGGTGACGATGTGTCCGGCTCGGGACCCCCGGGTGGCCCTGCCCGGGCAGTGAGGCAGGGCCGTTGGTCGGCCAACAGGCGGGTTGCTGCACGGACTTGCCGCATGCGTCGACGCCGCTCTGGTGTGCAGGGGCAGGAACAAGAGCCGTCACGGACGAAGTTCGGCCCACCTTGTCACGCCTTTGGTGTGCGTCACGGTGCCGTGCTGTGCGGCGAGTGCGGCCACGATGAACATCCCGCGACCGTGTTCCTCCGACGGTTCGGAGCGCTGTTGACGATGAGGCTGCGAGCCGCCGTCCTCGACCTCGATGCGAAGCGTGCTGCGCTGAGCGCAGCGCAGGCGCAGAACAGCGGGCGGCAAGGCGTGCGTCAGCGCGTTGGTGACGAGTTCGGAGATGATGAGCAGGGCGTCCTCGCACGTCGACGCTGAAAGGCGATGACGCACGAGGAAGTCCTGCGCGAGGTGGCGGACCCGTCTGACGTCTTCGGCCTCGGTGGTCACCACCACGAGACGCCGAGCCTCCTGGTCCTGCGAGGGCGGCGTCGTGGTGCTCGCCGTCCGCAGCCTCGGCCGGGCCTCTTGCTGCGGGACCTCCCCCGGTCCAGGGAACGCAACGCCGTGGTCCGCGTCGAGCAGCCGGACCAGCCCGGTCGGTTCGGGTAGTGCGTGGTCAGTCATGGCAACCTCGCGTCATCGGCGCGTCTTCGACGCGTGCGTCGACCGGTTCGTACTGGCCGGTTCCTTCTGGCCGGTTCGACTGGTTATTACCAGACATTACCAGTTTGAATCCAGCTGACGAAGCTGTCAACCTCGCCCGATCGGCCCTGACTCACAGGAAGAGCGCCGACGACGCGCATGTGTCAGCGACTGCTGCGGCCCCTGGCCCTGAACGCCCGGCGGTGCGTCTTCTGGAGCTCGTGCAGTGGATCACCGTCGAGTTCCCACGGCCAGGCGGTGGCCACCGCGGACATGGCCTCGAAAACCTGCCGCGCATCGCCGAAACGGGAGGCCTTGGCCAGGACGTAGGCAAGGAGGTTGAGGTCGGCGAGCGCGGTGGCGTGGGCGAGAAAACCGGGCTGTGGCCAGGTCGCGAGGGCTTGGTCGACGAGGGCGCGCTCGTGCTGCTGGTTCCAGTGCCGGTGTGCGGTCAGCGCAGTGATCCCGCCGGCTGCCACATCCCTGCGGTAGCGCGTGAGTGAGTAGGTGAGACTCAGCGCCGCCACGGGAGCGCCGGGAGGTGCGGCGATGGTGACGGAGTCGAGGAACTGCACGGTCAGGGAACTTGATCCGCACTCCTCCGCAGAGACGTAGTGCAGCATGTGTCGGTGCGCTTCCCGGTTCCAGGGGTCCCGCTGCTTGACGGCCTCCCAGACCGGCTGCACCACCACCCCGGGCGCCCGCTGCATCCGGTGACAGTCGAGCATGGCGACCCAGGGGGCAGGGTCCGCAGGGGCGAGCACCGCCGCACGCCGGGACAGACGCATGATGTCCTCGATATCGAGAACCGTGCCGGTTCTCTTGGCCCGGTGGATGTCCGCGAATATCTGAAGGAGCAGCGCGTCGGCGGCCTCCGGGTCCCGGCTTCGCCACTGGCGGGCGAGCACGGGGGCCTCAGGGACGGTGCTGAGCACGAGCAGGCGGTGCAGACGCCGGTCCCAGTCGCCTCCCGCATCACGCAGCGCCTGTTCGATGGGGTACGTCAGCGCCCCACGGTCGTTGGATTCCTCCAGGTTGTTGCCCTGGGCAGCGATGTGGGCCGCGAGCTGCGCCAGGGTGCGGGCGAGCTGGCCGTCGTCCAGCTCCGGGCAGAGTCGGCGGGGCGGTCTCTGGCAGCGTCTGCGCGGCCACATGGTCATCTGTTCGTTTGCTCCTTCCGTCTGGTCGTCCGAGGTGGCGGCGGAGCCTGACGGCCGCTGCCTCGCGGCGGGGTGACCGCATGACTGACACTCGCGTGATCGGCACGACCGGCGTCACCGGCGTGACCAGCGTGACCGGCGTGATCGCGTACCCTCGCAGACCTTCCCGGCGATTCCACCCGCGCCGCGGATGGGACCGCCGCCGGCCCCGGCCACGGCCCCACGCGGGCGTGGGTGTCCTCAGTACCTGTGCCCGACGGGCTTGTGGCGGGCGACGCAGCGGTAGTAGGCCCGTTGTTCCAGCCGTGCGGCGGCGAGTTCGTCCACCACGACGGTGACGTGCGGGTGCAGTTGCAGGACGGAGGCGGGGCAGGCAGCCGTGACGGGGCCTTCCGCGGCGGCGGCCACGGCGTGGGCCTTGTGCGGGCCGGTGGCGATCAGCACGAGGTGGGACGCCTCACCGATCGTCGCGAGCCCTTGGGTGATGACGTGGCGGGGAACGGCGTCGATGCTGCCGAAGAAGCGTGCGTTGGCGCGGCGGGTGTCGTCGGTGAGGGTCTTGAGCCGGGTACGGGACGCCAAGGAGGAACCCGGCTCGTTGAATCCGATGTGACCGTTGGCCCCGATGCCGAGCAGCTGCAGGCCGACAGGCCCTGCCTCGGCCAAGCGGTGTTCGAAGCTGCGTGCCTCCGCTGCGGGGTCGTGGGCCGTACCGGAGGGTGGGTGGAACCGTGCGGGATCGAGGCCGACATGGTCGGCCAGCTCGCGTCGGATCACCGCGGCGAGGGACTGCGGGTGATCAGCCGGGATTCCGACGTATTCGTGGAGCAGGAAGGCATGCACATCGGTGCAGCTGAGGCCCTCGTGGCGATGGCGGCGGGCCAGGTCCCGGTAGACACCGAGGAGCGAGGAGCCCGTGGCCAGGCCCAGGGTTCCGAGCCCTTCGTCCAGCGCCTGCTGGACGATGCCGGCCACGGTGCGGGCGGCGTCCTGCGCGTCAGGGCGGATCACCACCTCCATGTCACAGCCCATCGCCGTCGGGCACGTCGGCGCCGAAGGCCTCGCTCAGCTCCCGCACGGCGGCACGAGCCGCGGCCGGCCCGGTGGTGTCCCGTACGGCGGTGGTCAGCCTGCGGCACTGCTCCAGCGTGACCTGGGCCAGGGTGTCGCGGACATCGGCGACGGCCGGGGCGGCCATGGACAGGCTGCTCACCCCCAGACCGACCAGGACCGCGGCCAGGAGCGGGTCGGCCGCGGCCTCGCCACACACGCCGACCGGCCGCCCCAGGGCACGGGCCGCGCCGCAGACACCGGCGACCAGCATGAGCAGGGCGGGCTGCCACGGATCCAGGAAGGCTCCCAGGGCATCGGACGTCCGGTCGGCGGCCAGGGTGTACTGGGCCAGGTCATTGGTGCCGATGCTGGCGAAGTCGACGTACTCGAGCAGCTGGTGGGCGACGAGAGCGGCGGAGGGCACTTCGATCATGATTCCGACGCTTTCCGCGCCGAGGCTGCGGGCGAGGCCGGCGAAGGCGGCGGCTTCGTCCGCCGTGGACACCATCGGCGCCATGATCCTCAGCCGTGCGCCGGTACGGCGCTGCGCCGCGACGAGGGCCTCCAGTTGGGTTTCGAGGATGCCCGGCCGAAGCACGGCCGTGCGCAGGCCCCTGATACCGAGTGCAGGGTTGTCCTCCCGTGGCAGCCGCAGGAAGGGCAGCGGCTTGTCGGAGCCGGCGTCAAGGGTCCGCGCGGTCACCTCACGCCCTTCGAAGTGAGTGAAGACGCGGGAGTAGGCCTCCACCTGCTCGTCGAGGCTGGGGGGTTCGCGGCGGTCCAGGAACAGGAACTCGGTGCGGAAGAGCCCCACGCCTTCGTTGTCCGCCTGCGCCGCACGCGTGGCGTCCGCCGGTGTGCCGATGTTGGCGAGGAGGCGGACGGCGTGCTCGTCCGCGGTACGGCCCGGGCCCTGGGTGCTCGGGCGCGTGCGGGTACCGGCCCGTTCGAGGGCGCGCCGACGGCGTTCGGGTGACGGATGGGTCTCGACGGTCCCGGCCCGCCCGTCCAACAGAAGGGGTGTGCCGTCCGGCAGGTCGAGGGCCTGTGGGCATCCGACCACGGAGGGCAGGCCGAGACTGCGGGCGAGGATGGCGGTGTGGCCGGTGGGGCCGCCTCGTTCGGTGAGCAGCCCGACCGCGTCGCTGTCGGCCAGCTGGGCGGTGTCGGCCGGGGACAGGTCCGCGGCGGCGAGGATGAACGGATGTCCGGGCCGGGGGATGCCGGGCATCGGCACCCCCGTCAGGAGCGCGACGGCCCGGTCACGTATGTCACGCAGATCGGCGGCGCGTTCTGCCATGTAGCCCCCCGTGGCCTCGAGCGGGGCGCAGTAGGCCTCGATCGCGAGGGAGAGGCTGTGGGCAGTGGGCGTGCCCCGGCCTATGTGGCCGGCGGCGGCGCGGACGAGTGCGGGGTCGCCGGCCATGGCAGCGCCCGCTTCGAGGATCGCGCCCGCGGTTTTGCCGGTGGCCAGGGCGCGGAGTTGCGCGGCCACCTCCGCGAGCGCTCGACGTATCCGCTGCACTTCGTGACCGGGATCGTCGCCCGGTGCTTCGTCGGGGTCGGTGACGACCGGTGGCGTCATGCGGATCAGCGGTGCGCACGCCAGCCCGGGGCTCACGCCGTACCCGGTCACCGTGAGGGAGGTGGGGCTCACGCGTCGAGCTCCTTGCCCAGCAGATCCGCCAGTCCGTCCAGGACGGCCTCGGCCTGCTCACCTTCCGCGGTCAACGTGACCTGGTCGCCGTAGCCGACGCCGAGCGTCATGACGCCCAGCATGCTGTCGGCGGCCACCGGCGGCCTGCCCTCGACGGTGATCGTGACCGGCAGGGGCGCCTGGGAGGCGGCCTGGACGAAGGTGGCGGCGGGCCTTGCGTGCAGGCCGCTGCGGGAGCCGATGGAGACGACGCGCTGCGCCATGGAACGGACTTCCTTTCGCTGGAGGGAGGTGTGGGCGTAGAGGGCCGTGTCAGGCCGCGGGCTGGACCTGGCGTTCCTGGCCGGGGTCCGGGGTGTCCTCCTCGCGGCCCGGGGTGCGCAGGTTCCAGCGGCGGATGACGAGGCGGAACAGGACGTAGTAGACGGCGGCGTAGGCCAGGCCGATGGGGATCAGCAGCCACGGGTCGGTGGCCTTGCCCCAGTTGAGGAGGTAGTCGATGAGCCCGGAGGAGAAGGTGAAGCCGTGGTGGATGTCGAGGGCGTTGACCAGGGCGAGCGACGTTCCGGTCAGCACGGCATGGACGAGGTACAGGGGCCAGGCGACGAAGAGGAAGGCGAACTCGATCGGCTCGGTGATGCCGGTGAGGAAGCTGGTGAGGCCGGCCGAGAGCATGATCCCGCCGACGGCCTTGCGGTGTTCGGGGCGGGCTTCGCGCCAGATGGCCAGCGCTGCGGCCGGCAGGGCGAACATCATGATCGGGAAGAAGCCGGTCATGAAGAGGCCGGCCTCGGGGTCGCCGGCGAAGAAGCGGTTCAGGTCACCGTGGACGACCTGGCCGGCGGAATCGGTGAAGTCGCCGAGGATGAACCAGACGACGGAGTTGAGGATGTGGTGCAGGCCGAGCGGGATGAGCAGCTTGTTCGCCGTTCCGTAGATGCCGCCGCCGATGACGCTGTTGTCGTCGACGGCCTCGCCGACGGCGGTGAGACCGTTGTCGAACAGCGGGTACACCAGGCTCATCAGGACGCCGATCACCAGTGCGGTGACAGCGGTGAGGATCGGGACCAGCCTGCGGCCGCTGAAGAAGCCCAGGTAGGGCGGGAGCACGGTGCGATAGAAGCGTTGCCAGAGCAGGGCGGCGAGCAGGCCGATGACGATGCCGCCGAGCACGCCGAAGTTGACCACGGCCTGTTCGCCCGCGAGGTCCTTCTTCCCCTCAAGCACGACCGGGGACATCGCGGTGAAAACACCGTCGAGGACGAGATAGCCGACCACTGCCGCCAGGGCCGTGGAGCCGTCCGCCTTCTTGGCGAACCCGATGGCGATGCCGACGGCGAAGATCAGCGGCAGATGGGTGAACAGGGCTCCGCCGGCGGCGGAGATCACGTGTGCGGTGTCCTTCAGGGCGGTGAACCGGCCCAGGACATCGTCCTGTCCCAGTCGAAGCAGCAGGCCCGCGGCGGGAAGCGTGGCGATCGGCAGCATCAGGCTGCGGCCGAGTTTCTGCAGGCCGGCCAAGCCCGGGCGGCGGCCGGCGGATGTGGACGTGACGGTGCTCATGACGAACCTCGGAGGTGAGCGGAGGCGGGAGGCGCGGAGAGCCGGGCAGACGCGCAGCAGCGCAGAACTGCTGAATGAGCGGGGCTCCGCTGGTAACGTCTGGTAATAACCAGTTGCCCTCAGAATGACCCTGAGCACTCGACGTGTCAATGCCTTGCGCAGCGGAACCGCAGCCTGCACAAGCGGGCCGGCGATGCGCCGTCACGCGAGGCCGCGACAAGTGCGGCCACACCGGTGGTCACGCATGGCGCATACTGGTAGTGACCAGCCAGGAGGTGCGACGGGACCTCCGAGAACCGAGAGTGGGGTCGCAGTGACTGCACAGCAGATCGCCGGCAAAGGCATGGTGCCCAAGCACGCCCAGCTGCGAGCGATCCTGGTCGACATGTGCACCAACCAGCTCTCCCCCGGGGACGCGCTGCCGAGCGAGCGGCAGCTGTGCATCGACCATGGGGTGAGCCGGGTGACGGTGCGCGAGGCCCTGAGTCAACTCGTGACGGAAGGGCTGGCCGTGCGGGTGCACGGGCGCGGCACCTTCGTCGCCGAGCGGACCCACCGCTCAGAACTCGGCCTGGCCTCCTTCCACGAGGACATGCGCCGACTCGGCCTGGAGCCGGGAACCGTGGTCCTGTCCATCGACAAGGAACCCCCCTCCCCTGCGACCGCCGGAGCCCTGCGAATGCCCGAGGAGCAACAGGCATGGCACGTCCGCCGCCTGCGGCTGGCCGACGGGACCCCCATCTCCGTGGAGGACGCGTGGTACGACGCTACGCTCCTGCCCGAACTGGACTCGGTCGACTTCACGGCATCCGTCTACGACACCCTGAACTCCCGCTTCGGGTACCCCGTCGACCGTGCGGAACAGACCGTCGGAGCCGGCCCGGCCTCCACGGAGACGGCGGCGCTGCTGGGTATCCGCAAGGGCACTCCCGTCATGACCTTCGACCGCATCGCCTTCAGTGGCGAACGGCCCGTCGAGCACGCGTACTCATGGTTCCGCGCCGACCGCTACCAGCTGCACATGACACTGTCCGACCGCTGACCTCGTCGCGCGCCCCGAGCGAGCCGGTTCGCCGCCGCCCGGCGCTCGTTTGTCATGCACACAACATTCTCCGCCATCCTTCACCGGCGGGGTGGGCCGGTTCGGCCGGCTCGGGCCACGCAAGCCCTCCCCCTTCGCCTTGCCACTGGAAGTTTCAGCCTCTACCGTGTGGTCAGTACTGGTAATGACCAGTACCGAGGATGGCGCAGGGAATGCGCCGCTCACCACGCTCATCCATCGAGGGGCACTGTCATGTCCAAAGCACGGTTGATCGTCGAGGGGCTCGGCGGTGCCGGGAACATCTGCGACATAGAAGCCTGTATCACCCGGCTTCGCACCGAGGTGAACGACGCGGACGCCGTCGACGTCGGCGCTCTCAAGCAGGCGGGGGCTCTGGGAGTCCTTGTCTCCGTCGGTGTCGTACAAGTCGTCGTAGGTCCGGAGGCCGACGCACTGGCCGAGGACATCAAGGAGCTGCTGTGAGCCTTGCGGTCTACGCCCCGCTGTCCGGGACGCTCACGGCGCTCGGCAAGGTACCGGACCCGGTCTTCGCCGCCCAGATGGTGGGCTCGGGAATCGCGGTGGAGCCCACCGCGGACGCCGGGCCCGTGGATGTCGCCGCTCCTGTCACCGGCCAGGTCGCCACGGTGCGCCCGCACGCGTTCGTCATCCGAACCGTCAGCGGGGCGGCCGTCCTGGTGCACCTGGGCATCGACACCGTTCGGCTGAACGGAGAAGGCTTTCGCACCCATGTCCTCGAAGGAGAACACATCGAAGTCGGTCGCCGTGTGATCACCTTCGACCCCGGCGCGGTTCGTACGCGCGGTCTGTCCGCGGTCTGTCCGGTCGTCGTCCTCGACAGCGCGCCCGGATCCGCGCAGGCGCCGTCGGTCACCGGGTCGGTGCGGTCCGGGGCCTTGATGTTCAGCTGGGCGGCGTCGTGACGGCCGCCGGCCGCGACGCCCCCGGGCAGTGGGACGTACGGGCGTCCGGCACTCGGCCGCGGTGCGAGGCGGTCCTGCTTGATCTGGACGGAACCCTCGTGCTCAGCGAAGAGGTCCACCGCCTCGCCTGGCAGGCGTTCTTCGAGACGTGGGGCGTTACGGTGACCGACGCCGATTACGAGCAGCACTACATGGGGCGACGGCCCGGCGATGTCATCGCCGGCGTTCCCGGGCCCTGGACGGGCACCGACTCGGCGGCCGTGCTGTCCACCATGACCGCCTTCACGCTGGAACGCGCCGACCGCGTCCAAGCCGTGCCCGGCGCTGCCGGCCTCATCCGGCGGCTGCGCGTGAAGTATCCGGTGGCCGTCATCACCAGCGCCGGCGCCGGGTGGGCGGACCATCTCCTCGGCAAGGTCCTGGACGTACGGCACCTGGTCGACGTGGTCGTCACCGCCGAGGACACCACCGCGGGCAAGCCCTCCCCCGAGGGCTATCTGAGAGCCTGCGCGGCCTTGCGCGCACGCCCCGGGCGCTGCCTGGCCTTCGAGGATTCGCCGTCGGGAATCCGTGCCCTGGTCGCCGCCGGAGTGCGGGACATCGTCGGCGTCACCACCACCGCCGCCGAGGCCGACCTCACCGGCGCGGGAGCGCGCTGGACCGTTCCCGATCTCACCTCCGCCAGCGTGCGCGACGTCCGTCGCGCCCTCCGAGGACGCACAGCCACAGAGGCCGGCACCGATGAGGAGAACCGAGTATGAGCAGACTTGATGTCGCCGTGATCGGTGCCGGGTTCATCGCCCGCACCCATCTGCCGGCTTGGATCGCCCTCGGGGCACGGATCCGCATCCATTCCACCGACGGCCAAGCCGCCGTGCTCGCCGAGGAGTTCGGCCTGACAGAGGCCGCCTCACTCGAGGAGGCACTGGACGGCGCGGTGGTCGCCGACATATGCACCCCCACCACCACTCACCACGACATCGCCCTCTTGGCGTTCGAGGCGGGAGCGCACGTCCTGTGCGAGAAGCCGCTGGCTCTGACGCCGCGGGACGCCCGCGAGATGGCCGACGCCGCCCTGGAGGCGGGACGTCTGCTCTGTCCCGGACACGTCGTGCGGTTCTTCCCCGCCTACGTCCGCCTCCGCGACGCCGTCGATTCCGGCGCGCTCGGCCGGGTGGCCGTGGCCCGCTTCACCCGTGCCGGCCGCTTTCCGACCTGGAGCAGCTGGTTCGCCGACCCCGCCCTTTCCGGAGGCATCGTCACCGACCAGATGCTTCACGACATGGACATCGCCAGGTGGCTCTTCGGCGAGGTCGTCACCATCCACGCCACCCAGCGCGGCAATCCCGGCGCCGACGACGGCCCCGTGGCCACCGGAAGCGCCACCCTCACCCACGAATCCGGCGTGATCTCCCAGATACTGGGTGCATGGGGCCCGGCCGCGACTCCGTTCCGCTATACGTTCCACGTCGCCGGTTCCCACGGCACCCTCACCCACGACTCCCTCGCCCACCCCTCGCTGCGGGTGACCGGCGCATCGCGCGGGTCCGGCGACGGCGTGCCGACGGGTGACTTCGGCGAGGACCCCTTCGCCGCGCAGATCCGCGAGTTCGCCGCGGCCTTCGAGGGGGGTCCCGTGCCACGGGTGACCGCCCGCGACGGGGTCGCGGCCGTCGAGATCGCCGCAGCTGCCCGCCGCTCCGCAGCCACCGGCCGCGCCGTCACCCTGCAGGACCCGGTCCGGCACGCGTTCACGGAAGGAAACCCCCGATGAAGGTCGCCCTCCTTTCCTTCGCCCACGTTCATGCGGCCACCTACATCCAGCTGCTGCGCGAGCAGGACGACGTCGAACTCGTCGTGACCGATCCCGACGCCGAACCCGGCGACCCCACGCGCGGCAAGGCCCTGGCCGACGAGCTCGGCGTCAGCTATGTGGCCGGCTATGAAGAGGCGCTCGCCGAACGCCCGCAGGCTGTCATCATCACCAGCGAGAACGCCCGCCACCGCGAACTCGCCGAACTGGCCGCCGCCGCGGGCGCGCACATCCTGTGCGAGAAGCCCCTCGCCACCACGGAGGACGACGCGCAGGCCATGATCGCCGCCTGCGATCAGGCCGGAGTCAGTCTCATGACGGCGTACCCGGTCCGGTTCCACCCGGCATTCGCGGCCCTCCGGCAGGCGCTGGCCGACGGCGCTGTGGGGCCGCTGCTCAGCGTCCACGGCGTCAACAACTCCCGTCCTCCCGGCCTGATCCGCCCCTGGTTCACCGATCCGACCCTCGCAGGCGGTGGCGCGGTCATGGACCACACGCTGCACATCGCCGACCTCCTCGACGTCCTCCTGGACGGGGAACAGCCGACCCACGTCTACGCCGTCGCCAACACCCACCTCTCCCCCGACGCCGACGCCGACGCTGACGCTGACGCTGACGACGACGAACCGGCCGTCGAGTCGGCCGGCCTGGTGACCCTCACCTATCCGAGCGGCCTCGTCGCCACCATCGACTGCAGCTGGAGCCACCCCGCGTCACATCCCACCTGGGGCGGCCTCACCCTCACGTGCGTCAGCCAGCGCGCCCTCACCGAGTTCGACGCCTTCCCGCCACTGCTCACCGGCTACGACACCCCGCGCTCCACGCCCCGCTGGGAACCCTCCGCCATCGACCTCGACGCCGCCATGCTCGACGCCTTCCTCACCGCCGCCCGCACCGGACAGCGCGCACAGCCCGACGGTCGGACAGGACTGCGTACACTCCGAACCGCCCTGGCCGCGTACACATCCCTGCGCACCGGCCAACCCGCCATCGTGGACGCGGCTGCCAGAGATGCCCTTACCGCAGTTCGTTCTCCGGTCACCGGCGACGCTCGTACTCCACACCGAACCTCATGAGCCTTCGGCGTGCGCGCTCTTCCGGCAGAGCGTGCCGCCCATCTTCCGCCGCCGATTCCGATGGGTTCCTTCATCGGGTACGGGCGGAGGACTGCGGAAGACTACGAGTTGCGCACCCGGTTGCATGCCCGCGTCGCTTTGTCCGCGTCGCCGAAAACCCGCGTTCTCTAAAGTTTTTCGTCAGCGGATTTCGTGGTCGGGGTGCGTCTCGTCGTACGCGCGTCGCGCCTCGGCGATGACGGCACGGTGGGCCAGCGACCAGTCGGCGAGTGCCTTGACCAGGTGGGTCAGGCCAGTCCCTGTCTCGGTCAGGCGGTAGTCGACCTGGGCCGGGACGGTCGGGTACACGGTGCGCAGCACGAGGCCATCGCGTTCGAGCCTGCGCACCGTGAGGGTGAGCATGCGCTGGGAGATGCCGTCGATGGCGCGCTGCAGTTCACGGAACCGACGCGGCCCGCTGGCAAGTTCAACGATCACGAGCACCGACCATTTGTCGCCGATGCGGTCCAGGACGTCGCGAATACCGCAGTCGGGGTGGTCCTCGCGTCCGCAGGGGTCGAGGTCGGCGGGGGCGGTTACTCCAGTGTGCGTGAGTGACATGAAACTGCCTTCTTGTGGCCAGTGGGCGTGGGATCGAGGATCAAGCGTAGTTACTGATGAGAACCACGACGGAAGACTGCGATTGACATGATCTTGGTGACCGGAGCAAACGGGAACCTCGGCTCGGCCACCCTTGCGGCGCTGCGTTCCCGCGGCGTCGCCACGAGGGGCGGTAGCCGCACGCCGGGCGAGGGGATGCAACGTCTCGACTTCGACGACCGCATGAGCATTGATCTCGCCGAGGTGTCGACGCTGGTGCTGATCTCTGCCGGTTATGCCGAGGACGACCAGGTCGTCGAGCGGCACGCGGCGGCCCTGGAGGCGGCCGTCCGCGACGGCGTCGGCCACGTCGTCTACACGAGCCTGACCACCGCCGGCGACCATCTCGGTTTCGCCCTCGCGCACCGAGCCACGGAACGTCTTGTGCAGGCGAGCGGATTGTCGTGGACGATCCTGCGCAACGGACTGTACGCCGAACTCTTCGGCGGCTTGCTGATGTGGGCCGAACACGGGGTGGAGTCCGCGTTCGGGGATGGTGCCCTGGCCGCGGTCGCGCGGGAAGATCTCGCCGAGACCGCGGCGCTCGTTGCGGCGAATCCGGCAGCACACAGCGGGTGCGTCTACGACCTCGTCGGCACGCCGATCACGGCGGGGCAGGTGGCTGACCGACTCGGAGTCCCCCACCACACCATCGGCCTGGGCGAGTACCGGCGCAGGCTGCTCGAGGAAATACCAGGGCTCCTGCCATTCCAGCCGCCCATGCTCGCCTCGATCGCCACTGGCGTCCGACACGGCTTTCTGGGCGGCGCCGCCTCCGACCTCGCAGACCTCCTCGGACGCCCGGCCCGCGACCCCCTGGCTACGGCTGTCGCAGCCGCGTCCGCCACACGACCGGACACCAGCGCCTAGCAGCGACGCCGCGCGCCGAGCAGCGGAATGAGTCCTCCCTGTGATGGCCTCGGGAGGACTCATTTTGCGTCGACAAGCCACTCAGCTCGCAGATCGATCCGCATCCGCTCTGATCAGATTCATCGACCGCAGTCGGGCCAGCCGTGAACATCACCGGATCACCGCTTGTCGGCCCGAACACATGGGACACATGGACATCAGGAAGGTCCGCGCATCGGACCTGCGGTGGCGCAGTTCGCTGCGGTTGGCGACCTGGAACAGCGCCTTTTCGTCGGAGGGCCATCGCCTGCCATCAGCGTTGAACCGACCGACGGTCGGTCGTCATTGCGTGCGGCTAGGAACTGGCCGCACGGGCGAAACGCTACTGCGGACGGCAGCAGCGGCCGTCGACGACTCCTCCTGTCGGGCCGGTCTGCCTGGTCGGTACGTCGCTAGAGGTGCAGACACTCGAGCACCCTGTCGGGGTTCTCCAAGATGCACTTGGCCTGGTTCGGATTCGGGATGAGCGGGTCAGCACTTGCCGTCTGCGCCATCCCAGCGGGCGCCAGGACGGCGAGCAGCACGGCGGTGACCAGGGTGAGGACGCGATGAAATCGCATGTGACCTCCCAGAGGTTCCGGTTGACTTGTCGAGCATCGGCGACTGCGCGATCGCGGAAAATCCCATCACCGGAAAACCAGCCTTTTGAGTGACGAATCAAACGGTTGCTTCAGTGTGAAAGGGCGCGTGAAGCCAGCTTGGACGACGCCCCCTCTCACGCCTCAAATGGCCTCCTGCGCTCGATCACCGGGCACTGCGCGTGGCGTTCCACGACCACCTTGTCGAACACCTTCCGCCGACTGCACAGGCACTACCAACACAAAGCAGAGGGCTTGTCGGGCGAGTCGGTACTCGTCAGCTTCGCGAATGAGTTCCTGAGAGCGGATGTGGTGCAAGTCGAAGTGCAAGTCGAAGTGCATGCCGCTCGCTCCTACTGCTGGAGCTCGATGACGTCGGCGACTACGCAGCTGACGTTGTCGGGGCCACCGGAGGCGTGGGCGAGGGCGATGAGTTCGCGGACGGCCTGCTCGGGCTCGCTGATCTCGGTGAGCATTCGGTGGATGTCTCCGGTCGCCACGACAGTTGACAGGCCGTCGGAGCAGAGCAGGTATCGGTCATCCGCCTGGGCGTCGTGGAGGCGCATGTCGGGGGTGGTGTCGGCTCCTGGGCCCAGGGCCCTGACCAGAATCGACCGTTGGGGGTGGGAGACGGCTTCTTCCGGGCTGAGGCGCCCTTCGTGGACCATCGACTGGACCAAGGTGTGGTCGTTGGTGATCTGGAACAGCTCTTCGCCGCGCAGGAGGTAGACGCGGGAGTCGCCGATGTGGACGAGGGCCAGCTGCGATCCGGTCCAGAGCATCGCGGTGAGGGTCGTCCCGGTGCCTTCGGATGCAGAGCCCGTCCCGGCGACGTCGTCCACGGCCTGCTTGGCCTGTTCGACGATGTCTTCGAGGACATTGAGGAGGTTGCCGGCTGGGATGCTGTCGGATTCGAGGTGCCTGAGCGCGTCGATGGCGGCTGCGCTGGCAGGGGCTCCTTGGCTTCCGCAGCCGTCGGCGACAGCGAGGAGCCGAGATCCCGCGTACGCGGTGTCCTGGTTGCTCTCGCGGACGAGACCCTTGTCGGACAGAGCGGCGTAACGGATTCCGAGGGACTTGGCGGTCGGGGACATGGCGGGGTCCTTCCGTGACAGGTGGTCGATGAGGAAGGTGGCCAGATCCCGCCGTGCGGCAGTGTCCGCCTCGACCTGGGCCCAGAACGCGCGAACCTCTTGGCCCGCCGGGCCCGCATCCAGCGCGCAGACGTGCTGGATGCGGGCCAGCGGCATGCCCAAGCGCCGGAGCCACGCGACCAGGCGGGCTTGGTCCAACTGCTCCGGTGCGTAGAGGCGGTAGCCGGTCACCGCGTCGACGCGGGCGGGGGTCAGCAGGCCGAGCTCGTCGTACAGACGCAGCGCTTTCGGTGACAGCCGCGACGCCTTCGCGAACGCCCCGATGGTCAGCAACCCCATGCTCACTCCTCCTCATGCCGAGCGCATCACCCGGCCCCACTGATGCTGTGGCCTCCCCCAAGGTGAAGGTCAAAACCAGGGTGAGGCGGGGGCCGCCCGATCGACTCCGTGGACTTTGACAACGCGATCGGCCACGAACCAGCCCTACGGGGACGTTCGGTCTGCTCTGCCGGAGCGCCTACGGGGAAGTGACCCCCTGGAAGGGACCACACGTCTCATCCGCCCTCACGCGACAACTCGTTAATCGGTTGCGGGCCTTCGGGCAGGGGTGTCTGATCCCGGCCATGACGATAGTCCTGGGAACTCCGGCGAACGACGGCGTGCGCGAGGCCATGGCCGCGCTGCGGGAGTGGCAGTACGACGCAGCGCCGATGCAATTGCATTCGGGCGACATCGGCTGGAATCACCGGCTCGGCTCGGCCGAGACGGCCGCGGTGGTCCGCACCTGGAGCCGGGACGGGCGGATCCTCGCGGTCGGGATGCTGGATTCGCCGACGCTGGTGCGGATGACGGTCGCTCCGGACGCTTTCCAGGACGAGGCCTTGGCTCGGCGGCTCGTCGAGGACTTCTCGTTGCCTGAGCGCGGCCTGCTGCCGGAAGGAACGGTGTCCGTCGAGGCGCCGCAGGGCCTGCTGCTCCACGACCTGTTGACCAAGGAGGGCTGGGGTGTCGACGAGCCGTGGACGCCTCTCTTCCGCGGACTCGCGGAGCCGGTGGAGGAGCCCGGCGTGCGGATCAGGGAGATCGGCGCGGAGCAGGCGCAGGACTTCGCGGACGTCCTGCGGTCGGCGTTCAACACCTCGAAGCCGACACGCGAGTACTGGCACGCCATGTCGGCGGGACCGTTCTACGAGGACGCCCGCTGCCTTGGTGCCTATGACGACCAGGGCAACGTGGCGGCGGTGGTGACGGTGTGGTCGGCCGGCCCGGGGAAGCCGGGGCTGGTCGAGCCGATGGGCGTGCACGAGGACCACCGTGGTCGCGGCTACGGCCGGGGCATCACCGTGGCCGGGGCGGCCACGCTGCGGGCGATGGGCTCGTCGAGCGTGCGCGTGTGCACGCCGAGTTCCAATGCCGGGGGCATCGCCACGTACAAAGCGGCCGGGTTCGAGGCGCGGCCGGAGGTGCGGGACCGGATTCGTACCGCCTGACACGGTGGCGGCTCGGCAGGGCGGGCCCCGGTTCCCGGTGATCGTCGAGATGCGGGCACCGGGCCTGGGCCGTCCGAGGTCCGGCCACAGGCGACTGCGTGATGCGACTACTTGGGGGCTCGTGCCGGTCGTGGGCTGCTTCCAGGGCGGCAAGGACCTGCTGTTCGACGCCGTTGAGGTTCCGGACGGTGCGTGCCGTCCCGGTGCCGTGGAGGTCTCCTGCGTGCAAGCCGGGTCCGAGTAAGGCACGGGGCAGGCAAACCGTCGGGTGCGGCCCGGCGGGCGGCGCGGCGAGTAGCCGCACCGCTTGCCGGGCCGGTTGCCGGGCCGGTTGCCGGGCCGGTCGGCTCATTTTCCGGTGAGCTCCCTCCCGATGCGCCCCGCCCACTCCTCGATCTGCGCGAAGTCCCGGAAGTCACCGCCTTTTCCATTGCGGATGATCATCCGGGCGACCCATCCTTTCGCGCCCTCTCGCAGGCAGCCGCCGAAGGTGATGTGCTCCCGGGCGTCGAGCCGGTCCATCGCCTTCTTCACGCCGGGCACCGGCGGGATGTCCCGTTCCGAAGCCGAGGCGTCGAGCGGGCCGCTGCTGAAGAGCCACAGCGGGCGTTCGACCAGCTCCCCGCGGTGGCGGCGGACGAAGCGGCGGGCGTCCTTCTGCCAGCGCCCGGCGTACAGTCCGCCTCCGACCACTACGGCGTCGTACGATGCGAGGCTCGCCACGGACGGGGCGGGCCGGACCTCGGCCGTCAGCCCTTCCTTGCGCAGGACCTCGCCGACAGCCTCGGCGATCTCCGCGGTTGATCCGTTCGTCGACCCGTAGGCGACCAGCACGCTGGTGGGCATGACGGTCCGCCTCCTCTCACAGTTTGCGCAGCCAGTCTTCGGCGACGCCGTGCAAGGCCTGGGCTTGGGGCTGGAGGCGCGCGTCGTCCAGCCGGTAGGTGAGCTTGTCGACCACGCCGACCACGCCGTCGATCTGGCGGGTCATGGACACGGCGATCTCGGTCTCGCTCTTGCGCTCCATCGGGCCGGTGAGCGTGACGACTCCTTCGACCACGGAGACGTCGACCGTCCGGGGCGCCAGCCAGAGCGTGCGGACCAGCACCTCGTCGATCACCTCCTGGCGGACTTCCCGGTCCGGTCGCAGGAAGACCTGGAGCAGGTCGCGCCGAGTCACGATCCCGACGAGCCGCTCCTCCTCGTCCACCACGGGCAGCCGCTCGATGCGCCGCTGGGCCATGGTCCGGGCGGCCTCCACGATGGTGGCGTCGGCGCGCACCGTGACGGCCGGTTCCGTCATCAGCTGTCCGGCAGTGCGAGCTCGGGCCTTCGCGGCTTGCCTGCGTGCGGTACGCGTCAGCCCGGAGAAGCGGAAGCGACGCTTCGGCGGCTCGAACGGGTCCGGGGTCCGCGCCTGCCGGACCATGAGGTCCGTCTCGGAGATCACTCCGAGGACCTTGTGGTCCTCGTCGACGACCGGCAGCCCGCTGATGTGGTGGTCGGCCAGCATACGGGCCACCTCCTTGAACGGGGTGCCGTACTCGGCACGGACGACCTCCAGGGTCATCACGGAGCCGACCTTGTTGTGCTTCATGTCCATCTTCCCTTCTCAGCGGAGTCGGCGCAGATACGGGTCCTGCGGCCTGCGCGGCAGCAGGCGTACGCGCGCGTCGAGCACGGACACCCCGGCCGGTGTCGCGAGTACGGGGTTGAAGTCGGCCTCGGCGAGCTGCGGCAGGTCGGCCGCCATCCGGGACAGCCGCAGCAGCAGTTGCTCCAGGCCTTCCAGGTCGACCGGACCGCTGCCACGCGCGCCGAAGAGCAGCGGCGCGCAGCGCGGTGCGGTGATCAGGTCGTGCACGTCGTGGTCGGTGAGCGGGGCGAGCCGGGCGGCGTGATCGCCCAGTACCTCGGTCGCGGTGCCGCCCAGCCCGAACAGCACCAGCGGACCGAAGACCTCGTCCTGGACGACTCCGGCGAACAGTTCGGTACCGCGCGCCGCGAGCGGCTGCACGACCACGCCGGTCAGCAGGCCCGCGAACCTGGTGTCGAAGTCCCGGAAGGCGGCCCGCACTTGGGCATCGCCCTGCAGGTCGAGGTGAACGGCGCGCTGCTCGCTCTTGTGGACCAGACCCGGCCAGTGGGCCTTCATCACCACCCGGCCGTCGGGGCCGCGCAGCCGCTCTGCGGCGATGACGGCGTCGTCCTCGGTCTCGGCCCAGGCCCACCCGAGCTGCGGGATGCCGTAGCAGGACAGGAGGGCGGCGCAGGTGCGCGGGTCGAGCCAGCCGCCGTCCGGGTTCTCGGCCAGGAAGGTCTCGGCGATCTGGTGGGCGCGAGCCGTGTCGACCTCGTCGAGGTCGGGTTTCGTCCCTGGCGGGCGGCTCAGCCAGGAGGCGCGGCGGGCGGCGTGGGCCAGGGCCCGTGCGGCCGCCTGGGGCTCGGCGTACGACGGAATGGTGCCGCCGTCGGCGGCGGGCAGCAGCGTGACGGGCAGGTCCTGTGCGAGCCGTATCGCCGCGACCGGTCGTGTCCGGCGGCCCGGGCCGCCGGTGAGGGCCTCGACGAGGTTGTCGCCGGTCGCCGCGGCCACGGCGGTCGGGACGAGGACCAGCAGCAGGGCGTCGATTCCGCCGTGGCCGGCAATCCTGTCCACGCAGGTCCTGAGCTGCTCCTCCGTGACGGCGGCGGTCGCGTCGACGGGGTTGCCGACGGCGGCACCGGCGGGCAGCGCGGCACGCAGGTCGTCGACCAGTTCGGGCGGGAACGGCGGGAGGACGAGGCCCGCCTCCGCGCAGGCGTCGGCAGTCAGGACGCCTGCGCCGCCCGCGTTGGTGACGATCGCGACCCGGGTGCCGGCCGGTAGCGGCTGGGAGTGCATCAGCGCGGCCGTTTCGAGGAGTTCGCCGACGGAACGGGTCGCGGTGATGCCCGCCTGGGTGAACAGGGCCTGGCGCGTCATGGTGCGGGTGGCGGCGGCCGCGGTGTGCGAGGCGGCGGCACGACGGCCCGCCTCGGTGCGGCCCGCGTCGACGGTGAGCACCGGCATGTGGCGGGTGACGCGGCGAGCGGTACGAGAGAACGCCCGCGGGTTGCCGAAGGACTCCAGGTGCAGCAGGGCGAGGTCGGTCGTGCCGTCGCTCTCCCACCACTGGAGCATGTCGTTGCCGCTGACGTCGTACTTGTCGCCGAGCGAGGCGAAGGACGACACGCCGATGCCGAGTCGGGACAGCCCGTCGAGCAGCGCGATACCGACGCCTCCGGACTGTACGGCCACGCCGGCCGTGCCGGGACGCGGGTGGTCGGCCGCGAACGTGGCGTCCAGGGCGATCCTCGGGTCGGTGTTGGAGATGCCGAGGCAGTTCGGCCCGACGAGCCGCATGCCGTGCGTACGGCACGCCGCCATGAGTGCGGCGGCCTGGTCGCCGTCGAGGCCGGCGGTGACGACGAGGAGGGCTCGTACGCCCGCCTTGCCGCACTCCTCGGCGGTGGCCGGGACGGCTGCGCCGGGCACCGCGACGACCACGAGATCAGGCGTCTTGGGCAGCGCACTCACCGATGGGTAGGAACGCACAGCGAGAATCGAGGAGGTGCGGGGGTTCACGGCGAACAGCCGCCCGGTGAAACCGCCGGTGTGCAGGTGGTGGAGGATGGCCCGCCCCACCGAACCGGGCTTGCGCCCGGCGCCGACCACGGCGACGGTGTCCGGCCGCAACAGCGGGACGAGGCTGGCCACGTCGGCTGCCCGTCCGCGGGCCTCGACGGCTGCGAGGTAGGTGTCGTCCTCGCCGAGTTCGACGGTGCACCGTACCTCCGGGCCCTCGAAGCGGCGGGTCGTGCGCAGGCCCAGATCGGCGAAGAGCTTCAGCACCTCGTGGTTCTCGCTGAGCGCGTCGGCGGTGAACGTGGCTACGCCCTCCGCGCGGGCCGCCGAGACCAGGTGCTCGACGAGGAGGGTGCCGACGCCGCGGTGGTGCAGTCCGTCGGCCACGGCCACGGAGATGTCCGCCGTGGTCGTGCCGTCGACGACGGCGTACTCGGCGAGGCCGATCAGCCGACCGTGTGTCTCGGCCAGCAGTGCCCGGTAGCCGGGGCGGGGCGGAGCACAGGCACGGTCGGCTGCCATGGCTGCGGAACGTCGGCTCGCCGCGAAGAACCTCAGCCTCAGGTTCTCCGTGGACATCTCCTCGTACAGCCCTTGCACCTGCTCGTGGTCGCCGGGCTCCACGGCGCGGATGCACACGGTCGTGCCGTCCGCCAGCAGGGCGTGGGCGGTGCGTGGGCCGAGGACGTCGTTCGTCATGACGGGTCTCCTCCCAACCTCGTGACACTTCGAGGATCCGGCGGACGAGCGGGCCGCCCCATGGGCTGTTCGGGGGCGAACCCCGGGCCGGTCGGCCCTGATTCGGGGCCCTGCGCCCGAGCCTGACTCGGAGTGGGGCCCGGAGTGCGCGGGTGTGGCCGGGCTGCCGCCCGTCGCCGGGCTCCGTTGGTCGTCGAGGCCCCGCACGCCGTCCTCGGTGCGGACATCGGTGCACAGGTCCAGGAGCGCGTCGACGCCGCCCTTGACGTGGATACGGGTGCGGCAGTCGGGTTCGGTGGGGAAGATGGCCGTGTACTCGGTGGCGGCGTCGAAAGGCAGCTCGCCCACGCGCGGGAGCTCGGCGCGCTGCCCGTCGGCGTCCGCTCCGGCCTTCGCCGCGAGGACCACCGGAGCGGCCTCCGTCGGCGATCCGACGGAGGCCGGCCGCTCTGGTGGTCTCCGTCGGATCGCCGACGAAACCGTCAGGGGGTCTCGGCGACGCGGCGGACCGGTGTCAGCCCGTCGTGCCGACGCACCGCCGTCCGAGCCTGTTACCGCAGGGCCGAAGGGCCCCTGGCACCGCCCCTGCGGTCCACCGCCGGATGACCTTCGGACTGTCTGAGGGGCCGATCGGCCCTGCCGGCGCCGTCCCGGTGATCGGGACACTTGCCGTGAGGCCGTATGGAGCAGGCCGGGCAGCGGCGGCGCGCCGGTGCCGCTGGACCTGACGGCGCCTGGCGAACATCTCTGCACGGCGGGCCGTGCGTACGGACCGCACCGGTATCGGATTCATGGCTGACGGGGTGATCCCAATGGACGTCGACGAGGTGCTGCTGCCCGGAGTGGGGATGCGGTACGAGTTCGTCAACCACGACGGTGACAGGGTCGGGGTCGTCGCCCAGCGCTCGGGTGACTTCGAGCTGGTGCTGTATCCCGGTGACGATCCCGACGAAGCCCGCCCGGTGCTCCGGCTCACCAGCGAGGAAGCCGACACCCTCGCCGAGATCCTCGGTGCCCCGCGTATCGCCGAGCGGTTCGCCGACCTGACCCGCGAGGTCCCCGGACTCGGGGCCGAGCAGGTCGAGGTGCGCCCCGGCAGCCCGTTCGCCGGCCGTGCGCTGGGGGACACCCGGGCCCGTACCCGCACCGGCGCCTCCATCGTGGCCGTCGTCCGCGGCGAGGATGTGATCGCCTCGCCCGGGCCGGAGCAGCCTCTGCAGGTCGAAGACGTGCTGGTGGTCATCGGCACCCGTGAGGGCATCGCCGGAGTCCGGCGCATCGTCCAGGGTTGACCGGTGCACACCCCCGTCGCCCTGCTGCTGGAGCTCGGGGTCATCCTGACCGCGCTGAGCGTGCTCGGCGCCGCCGCACGGCGTTTCGGTCTCTCCCCCGTGCCGCTGTATCTGGTCGCCGGTCTGGCACTGGGCGACGGCGGCTTCGCCGCGGTTCCGGCGGCCCGGGAGTTCGTCGACACGGGCGCCTCGATCGGTGTGATCCTGCTGTTGCTGGTCCTCGGCCTGGACTTCACCGTCCGGGAGTTCACCGCCAGCCTTCACCGCCACCGGGCGTCCGCCGTCGTCGACCTCGTCCTCAACGCGGCACCCGGGGCCGTGGCGGGATGGCTGCTCGGCCTGGACGCCTCGGGGATTCTCGCGCTCGCGGGCGCCACCTACGTCTCTTCCTCCGGCATCGTCGCCCGCCTCTTGGCGGACCTGCGCCGGCTGGGCAACCGGGAGACCCCGGCGGTGCTGTCCGTGCTGGTGGTGGAGGACTTCGCCATGGCCGCCTACCTGCCCCTGCTCGCCGTCATCACCTCGGGCGGGACCTGGTGGCAGGCGCTGCTCGCCGTCCTGGTGGCCACGGGCGCGGTCGTCACGGCGATCGCAGCCTCCGGACGGTGGTCGCATCACGTCGGTCGGATCCTGTCCCACCCCGACAAGGAGCAGGTGCTGCTCCGGGTTCTCGGCATCACCCTCATCGTCGCCGCGCTGGCCGAGACCATCCACGTCTCCGCGGCCGTGGGGGCCTTCCTGATCGGGCTTGCGCTGACCGGCACCGCAGCGGACCGTGCCCGGGCCGTCCTCAGCCCGTTGCGCGACCTGTTCGCGGCGGTCTTCTTCCTTGCCCTCGGCCTGTCCGTCGACCCCGGTGATCTGGTGCCGATGCTGCCCGCCGCGGCGGCGCTGGCCCTGGTGGGGGTGGTGACCAAGCTGGCCGCAGGCTGGTACGCCGCCGGCCGCGACGGCGCGGGCCGCCGCGGCCGGGTGCGGGCCGGGACCGCGCTCATCGCCCGAGGCGAGTTCTCCGTCGTCATCATCGGCCTGGCCGGTCCCGCGCAGGACCGGCTCGGGGCCCTGGTCACCACGTATGTGATGCTCCTCGCCGTCAGCGGGCCCATCCTCACCCGGTTCGCCCCTGCCCGCCCTGCCGCCCGGCTGCCCGTCCCGGTCGCCGGACCCGGCGCCGGGCCCCGCGACCGGCGTCCTCAGTGACCCTCGTCCGCTTCCCGCTCCCCGCTCCCCGCTCCGCGGCGATCGGGCGGCGGTGTGCGTGATGCGCGGGCCCGGCCGACCGACGTGAGGAGGGGCCCGGCGCAACCGCCGCGCCCGCGACGGATCCTGCGGGGCCGGCATCGGTGCGCTCGAACCCGCCACAATCCCGGGATCCGACGACCACCAGCTCCGCGGCAGGCGACTGCGCCTCCAGGCCCGTCAGCGCTTCACCCGTCACGACGGCATGACAGACCTCGGCATCCGGCGCCATCGCCCGCGCCCGCTCGACCGCCCCGGTCACCAGGCGATCGACCATGTTCCGCCGCCCGCCCTCAGCCGGACCCAGCGGCGGGCATCCCCAACGGCACATGCATCGCGGGCCAGACGCACGCATGCACGATCCGCAGCCCCGCTCCGCGCATCCGGCCTCCCCCGCGGCCATCTCCCCCGAGGCCATCTCCGCCGCGGCAAGACTCGACGCCGAGCCTTCCCCCGCCATGCCGCCCCTCCTACCGATGCCGTCGGCTGTCACCTCCGGGTTCACCCCTGTCGCCCTCCGCCGACTCGGACCGCGCGGCCACTGCGAACGGCCGACCGGTACATGCCGAGCCCTCTGCGGGACTGACACCCGCCCCGCCCTCAGCGCGAGACGCGCGTCCTGAACACACACGGACCCGCCCCCGCCGTGCGGGAAATGGCAGGAGGCCCGTGGAACGCCCACGGGCCTCCTTCGGCAATGCTCCGGGGCACTCCCGCCGAAGTGGCGGAGGTGCCCCGGATGGTGTCCCCGAGTCGGTCAGCGCAGCCAGCGGTGGCGGCTGACGAACGGCAGACGTGCCCACGCCTCACCCAGACCCCAGGTCGCGCCGGCGCCCGCGGCGGCGAGGGCGATGAGGACGACGGCGTAGATGAGGTGGTAGTCGACGAACGGGTTCGTGGACATGCTCGCCGAGCCGTCGGACAGGTGCTTGGCCGGCGGCCACTCCGCGATCCACATCAGTGCCATCATGGCCGTGCCGGCGACCGCGGCGAGCCGCAGCGCGATGCCGGCGATCAGGGCGAGGCCGATACCGAGCAGACCGAGCATGAACAGCCAGTCCGCCCAGGCGGCCCCGGCCCAGTCGTGGAAGGTCGATTCCATGGGCCCGACGGCGACGCCGCTGAGGAAGCCCTGGGTCGGCGAACCGCCGTCGATCCAGCCCTTGCCGGACGGTGTGGCGTAGCCGAAGCCGAAGGTCTTGTCGAGGAACGCCCACAGGAAGACGAAGCCGGTCAGCAGACGCAGACCGGCGAAGACGTACGCGCTGGTCGCCGTCGCCACCGCGGCCGACGCCTCGCCGGACGCGGACGCCGTCCCCGCCTTGCGCGACGACGGGAAGCGGAGCCCCACATGCCGGTGGGAATGGTCGTGCACTGCCATGATGCTCATCCCTTCCAGGGGTGATGCGCGGAACCTTGTCGGCTCTCGTTGCGCCTTCAATGTCCCGCTTCACCCTTCAGGCGTCGCAGGGGCTGCGAGGCCCGGACTACGGGGCTGAAGGTCCTCGGGGCAGGGACCGTTCGGCGGGCAATTCCGGTCCACTGCTCGGGCAGCGCGGTGCCGTCGTGGACGTGCCGGGGGTTCCTCCTCGGGAGACTCCGGCGCACGGTGGTGATCTCCCTCCGGCAGGCAGAACCCGCATGGCGCCGCCGGTCCGCCGCCCGGGGCGAAGAAGGGCCGAACGGCCCCGTCACATCGGGCGCATCGGTCCCGGCGGCCGGGCCGGACGAGGGCCGGACGGCAGCGCGGAGGGCTCCCGCAGACCCTGTCCGGCGTACCGGCGTGGGACGAACATCGACAGCAGAGCCCGTCCGCGACCATCTGCGGACGGCGTCGCGAGCGATCCGGAGGCAGTAATGGCGACCGTGGCCCCGACAGGCGTGGAAACCACCGTGAGTGCGTCGAACGCGTGGCGTGGCTTCGCGGGGCGAGGCTGGCGCGAGAACATCGATGTGCGTGACTTCATCCAGGCCAACTACACGCCCTACGAGGGCGGTTCGGAATTTCTGGCGGGTCCTACGGACCGTACCCGCGCCGTCTGGGAGAAGGTCAGCGCACTGTTCCCGGAGGAGCGCGCGAAGGGTGTCTACGACGTCGATGCCGCGACCCCGTCGACGATCACGTCGCATGAGCCCGGCTACATCGACCGGGACCGGGAGTTGATCGTCGGCCTTCAGACCGACGCCCCGCTGCGGCGGGCGATCATGCCCAACGGCGGCCTGCGGATGGTGGAGAACGGGCTGCGGGCGTACGGCTACGAGCCCGACCCCTTCGTGACGAAGGTGTTCGGCACCTACCGCAAGACCCACAACGACGGAGTCTTCGACGCCTACACCCCCGAGATGCGGGCCGCCCGCAAGGCCGGGATCATCACCGGACTGCCGGACGCCTACGGCCGGGGCCGGATCATCGGCGACTACCGGCGCGTCGCGCTGTACGGCACCGCCCGGCTGATCGAGGCCAAGCGGGCCGAGCGGGCCCTGCTGGACGCGCGGCCCTCCGGCCCGGACGTCATCCGCGACCGCGAGGAACTGGCCGAGCAGATCAAGGCGCTGGGCGAGCTGACCGAGATGGCCGCCTCCTACGGCTGCGACGTCTCCCGCCCCGCCGTCACGGCACACGAGGCCGTCCAGTGGCTCTATCTCGGCTTCCTGGCCGCGGTGAAGGAGCAGAACGGCGCCGCGATGTCGCTGGGCCGCACCTCCACCTTCCTTGACGTCTACCTCCAGCGGGACCTGGAGGAGCGGACCATCGACGAGACCCGGGCGCAGGAGCTGATCGACGACTTCGTGATCAAGCTGCGGATCGTACGGTTCCTGCGCACCCCCGAGTACGACGCCCTGTTCTCCGGCGACCCGACCTGGGTGACGGAGTCCATCGGCGGCATCGGCACCGACGGTCGCCCGCTGGTCACCCGCACCTCCTTCCGCTTCCTGCAGACCCTGTACAACCTCGGCCCGGCCCCCGAGCCGAACCTGACCGTGCTGTGGTCGCCGCGGCTGCCGTCCGGATTCAAGGAGTTCTGCGCGCAGGTCTCCATCGACACCAGCGCCGTCCAGTACGAGTCCGATGAGCAGATGCGGCCGCGCACCGGCGACGACACCGCCATCGCCTGCTGCGTGTCCGCCATGGCGGTGGGAAAGCAGATGCAGTTCTTCGGAGCGCGCGTCAACCTCGCCAAGGCGCTGCTGTACGCGGTCAACGGCGGCCGGGACGAGATGACCGGCGAGCAGATCGGGCCCGAGACACCGCCGCTGACCGGCGAGTACCTGGATTACGACGAGCTGTCGGCGGCGTACGACCGGGTCCTGGACTGGCTGGCGGAGGCGTACGTCAACACGCTCAACGTCATCCACTACATGCACGACAAGTACGCCTACGAACGCATCGAGATGGCGCTGCACGACCACCCCGTGCACCGCTTCATGGCGTGCGGGATCGCCGGGCTGTCGGTGGCGGTGGACAGTCTGTCCGCGGTGAAGCACGCGCGCGTTCGGGTGTTCCGTGACGCGACCGGGCTGGCCGTGGACTTCGAGACCCAGGGCGACTTCCCGGCGTACGGCAACAACGACGACCGCGCCGACGCCATCGCCGTCGACCTCGTGGAGTCGTTCATGGCCAAGGTGCGCAAGCACCCCACCTACCGCGACGCCGAGCACACCCAGTCGGTGCTGACCATCACCTCCAACGTGGTCTACGGCAAGCACACCGGCAACACCCCCGACGGCAGGCGTGCCGGACAGCCCTTCGCGCCCGGCGCCAACCCCATGAACGGCCGCGACCGGCACGGGGTGGCCGCCTCCGCCCTGTCGGTGGCCAAGCTGCCGTACGAGGCGGCGCGCGACGGTATCTCGCTGACCACCACCATCACCCCCGAGGGGCTCGGCCACGCCCCCGAGGAGCGCGCGGGCCACCTCGTCGGCATCCTCGACGCCTACATGGCGGCCGGCGGCTTCCACATGAACGTCAACGTGCTGAACCGGGCGGTGCTGGAGGACGCGATGGATCACCCGGAGAAGTACCCGGAGTTGACCATCCGGGTCTCCGGGTACGCCGTGAACTTCGTCCGGCTGACCCGTGAGCAGCAGCTCGACGTCATCAGCCGCACCTTCCACGGATCTCTGTGAGCGAGCGGGCCGTGATGGCGATGACGACAGACCGAGCGGCAGGACCCGGCCGCATGGCCGAGGCCGACCCGGTGGCCGGGGCCTCCCGGGTGACCGGAGCGGGCACTGTGACCGGGGCCGGCAGGGCTACGGGCCGGATCCACTCCTGGGACCTGTCCACCGGAGTGGACGGTCCCGGGACCCGGTTCGTGCTCTTCCTCAGCGGCTGCCCGCTGCGCTGCCTGTACTGCGCCAACCCGGACACCTGGCACATGCGCGACGGGCGGGAGACCGGCGTCGACGAGGTCATGGCGGAGATCGACAAGTACCGCGCGTTCATCGCCACGGCGGGCGGTGGAGTCACCCTCACCGGCGGGGAAGCGCTGCTCCAGCCCGCCTTCACCGCCTCCCTCCTGCGCCGCTGCAAGGAAGCCGGGCTGCACACCGCCCTGGACACCTCCGGCTTCCTCGGGGCCCGCGCCACGGACGAACTCCTCGCCGACACCGACCTGGTGCTGCTGGACATCAAGTCCTTCGACGTCACCACCTATCGCAAGCTGACCGGCGGCGAACTCGCCCCCACCCTCGGCTTCGCCACCCGACTGGACCGGCTCGGCATCCCGATGTGGATCCGCTACGTCCTCGTCCCCGGCTGGACCGACGACCCGGCGGCCGTCGACGGACTCGGCGCATTCCTCGCCGGCCTCGGCAGCGTCGACCGCGTGGACGTCCTGCCGTTCCACAAGCTCGGTGCCCACAAGTACGACGCCCTCGGGATCCCCTTCCCCCTGCGCGACACGCCGACCCCGACCTCGGAGCTCACCGAGCGGGTGCGCGAGCAGTTCCGGGAGCACGGCCTGCGGGCTCTTTGACCTGGAGGGCACCAAGAATCCACGAGGGAGCGCAGAAGAAATGACCACTCGTCATGTGACCGTCGGAGTGGACGGTTCCCTGGCCGCCACCTGGGCGCTGGACCGAGCCGCCGAGGAGGCGGAGCGACGCGGCACCGCGCTGCACATCGTGTACGCCGTGCCCGACCGGGACGAAGCCGGACCGGTCCTGGCCTCGGCCGCCTCCCGGGTGCGCGCCCGGCGCCCCGGTCTGCCGATCGTGGCCGCGGCCGTCGAGGGGAGCCCCGCGCAGGCTCTGGTGCGCGAAGGAAGCGACGCCGATCTCACCGTGGTCGGAACCCGGGGGCTCGGCGGCGTCACCGGCAGGTTGTTCGGTTCGGTGAGCCTGCGCCTGGCCGCGCACACCCGCAGCCCCCTGCTCGTCGTACGGGGCGACCAGCCGTCCGGGGAGTCCGGAACGGTGCTGCTCGGCATCGAGAGCGACGCCGACGCCGACGCGGCGGCCTATGCCTTCGCCGAGGCGGAACGCCGCGCGGCACGGCTGAGCGTCGTGCATGCCTGGACGCACAGGCACCTGTCCCCCGAACTGCCGTCACTGGTGCCCGCGACGAGCCCCGGCCAGCAGGAGCACGCGCGGCGCACCCGCAGCGAGGAGGCGGTACCCCGCTTCACTCTGGCCGAGCTGGCGGAGCGATACCCGCACGTCGGCGTCGAGACCCGCACGGTGCGGACCGGGCCGGCGCAGGCACTCCTGACGGCCACCCGTGAGGCCGACATCGTCGTCATCGCCGCACACCGTGACCCCCATCGGCCCGGGGTGCACCTGGGGCCGGTCACCCACACCCTGCTGCATCACTCCCACTGCCCGGTCGTGATCGTGCCGGCCGGATGGGACAAGGGGTCTCTCACCTGAGGGCCTTGCGCGAGCGGGCGACGTCGTCGGTCCGGCCCGGCGCTGCCCGAGGAGGAACCGTCTCGGCGGCGGGCTGCCGGGGCCGGTCGGTACCCGCGCCGGGTGGCAGCGGCGCCTGATGGCTGTCAGCACCCGAGGAACGACATGCTGGAGGTTGCGATGACTGAAACTCCGTACACCGTGAGCGATGTGATGACGCACACCGTCGTCGCCGTCGGTCGCCAGGCGCTCTTCAAGGAGATCGTCGAGTTGTTCGACCAGTGGAAGGTCAGCGCGCTGCCCGTGCTGGAGGGCGAGGGACGGGTCGTCGGCGTGGTCTCCGAGGCCGACCTGCTGCCCAAGGAGGAGTTCCGGGACACCGACACGGGCGATCTGAAGGAGATGGAGAAGGCCGCCGGAGTGACCGCGGGCGAGCTGATGAGCACCCCGGCCGTGACCGTGCACGCCGACGCCTCCCTGGCCGAGGCTGCGCGCATCATGGCCCGTCGGCACGTCAAGCGCCTGCCCGTGGTGGATGCCGTCGGCATCCTGCAAGGCGTGGTCAGCCGCAGCGATCTGCTGAAGGTCTTCCTGCGCTCCGACGAGGAGATCGCCGAGGAGATCCGGCACGACGTCCTCACCCAGCTGCCGATCACGCAGGATGTGAGCGTGACCGTGTCCGACGGCGTGGTCACCCTCGGCGGTCCCCTGGCCGACCGTGCGTTCGTGCCCCTCGTGACACGCGCCGTGCGTGCGGTGGAGGGCGTCGTCGACATCCGGCTGGATCTGACGCACCGATGAAGTCCCTCGACGAGTTCCGCGATCCCCTCCTCGCCCGGCACCCGCTGGACGAGTCGCGGCAGACGACCACGCGTCCCTGGCGAGTCATGGAGGTGTGTGGAGGCGGCCGGACCCATGCCCTCGTCCGTCAGGGCATCGACGCCCGTCCCGACCTGATCCTCGCCGACTTCGGCGACATGCTGAGCGTGCCGGCACCGACACCGACCTGCTGTCGGCGGGGCTGACGCCCCGGCCGTGTCGCGTCGCCGCTCTCCACCCGCATCGGGTGCGCTCTGCCACACGGTCTCCACCTCACGGCTGCGTGGCCGCGTGGCCGCGCGAGCAGTGACAGAAGGGCCGTTCGGCCCCGGTGCGCACCCCGTCGGCCCCTGCCGTGCCCCTGCCCGCCCGACGATCCTGGTAGTGGAGAGCTCCGCATCGGAGGCCGGGGATCGACCAGGGAGGTGTCGACCGTGCTTCGTCCTGTGGTCGTGGGTCTGGACGGTTCGCGTGAGAGCCTCGCTGCCGCCGACTGGGCGGCCCGCGAGGCACTCAGGCGCGGGCTGCCGCTGCGCCTGGTGCACGCCTGGGAGGGCGGCGTGCCGCCCGACGAGTCGGAACTGCCGGAGCTGGAGGCGCCGCGCTACTGGGCGCGGCGGATCCTGCGCGAAGCGACGGACCGGCTCGACGAACGCTATCCGCAGGTGTCGGTGAGCGCCGACCAGATGTCCCGGCCCGCGGCCGACGCCTTGGTCGCGGCGGGCGACGAGGCCGAGCTGCTGGTCCTGGGGAGCCGGGCGTTCAGTGGCTTCGCCGGGTTCCTGGCCGGCTCGGTGGCGCTGGCGACGGTGGCTCATGTCACGCGGCCTGTCGTGCTCGTGAGGTCCGGCCAGACGCTGGAGGACGAGCACGAGCAGGATGCCGAGCACCGGGCGTCGGCGCACACGCCGTACCGAGCCGTCGTGGTCGGCGTGGATCCGGCGGGTCCGTGTGAGGAACTGCTCGGGTTCGCCTTCGAGAGTGCGGCGCTGCGTGCCGCTCCACTGTGGGTCGTGCACACGTGGCAGCTCCCGTACGTTCCCCGTGCGCTGGAGGCGAAGGCGCGCAAGGAAGTCGGGCCGGCCGCCGTGCGGGCGCTGGACGCCGTGCTCGCGCCGTGGCGGGCGAAGTTTCCCTCGGTGGAGGTCCACGAACGGGTCGAGGAGGGGCGTCCGGCGCAGCAGCTCCTGAACGCCGCGCAGGATGCGGGTCTCCTCGCCGTCGGCCGTCGGATCCGTCCGGCCAGGATCGGTGTGCACACCGGCCCGGTCGCGCACGCCGTGATCCACCACGTCCGTTGTCCTGTCGCGATCGTGCCGCACGAGTGAGCCACGCATCCGGCGGCGCCTGATCGGCCCGCTCCCTACGGAGAGGCGGCCGGGTCCGCAGCAGCAGCGCTCCGACCGAGTCCACCAAGACGCTGACCGGCAGGACCCGGGCAGCGCACCCGATGCGGGTACCTGACACAGCCGACCGCCACCTGCGCCCACCTGCGCCCACCTGCGCCCACCTGCGCCGACCTGCGCCGACGGACGCAGGGACGGCAACGACGGTTGCCGGCCTTCGCGGACCCCAAAGGAAATTAGGCCGGTCGGCCCTGTTCGTCGCGCCCGGATGCGAGAAGGATCTCCTCATGAAGGCCGACCCTGTCCTGGAGTGGGCGTCGGCACGGAGCGCATGAGCGAGGAGTATTTGATGGCGGTCAGCGAGCAGCCCGGTCCCGATGCCCCCATCCGGGTCTTCCTGCTGGACGACCACGAGGTGGTACGCCGGGGGGTGCACGACCTGCTGAACGACGAACCGGACATCACCGTGATCGGCGAGGCCGGCACGGTCGAGCAGGCCTTGGCGCGGGTGCCGGCGCTCCGCCCGCAGGTGGCCGTGCTGGATGTCCGACTGCCCGACGGCGACGGCGTGACCGTGTGCCGTGAGCTGCGCTCGCGCATGCCGGAGCTGGCCTGCCTGATGCTGACCTCGTTCGACGACGAGGAGGCCCTGCTCGACTCGATCATGGCGGGCGCGTCCGGGTACGTCCTGAAGCAGATCCAGGGTTCGGACCTGGTGTCGGCCGTCCGCACGGTGGCCCGA
Organism: Streptomyces sp. NPDC007808; assembly: GCF_042868655.1. NCBI lineage: Bacteria > Bacillati > Actinomycetota > Actinomycetes > Kitasatosporales > Streptomycetaceae > Streptomyces > Streptomyces sp. NPDC007808. Next base: position 1,188,542 of record NZ_JBIAEQ010000001.1, on the reverse strand, counting down.
GGGCAGTCCCTGCTCGACCCCAGCGCCACGACCAAGCTGATGGCCCGACTCCGCGGAGGCCAGGAGCAGGAGCAGGAACCGGACGCGCTGCCGGGCCTGACCGACCGCGAGCGGGAGATTCTCGCCCTGATCGGCGAGGGCCTGACCAACCGGCAGATCGGTCAGCGCCTCTACCTCGCGGAGAAGACGGTCAAGAACCACATCTCCCGCCTGCTGGCCAAACTCGGTGTCGAGCGGCGCATCCAGGCAGCGGTGATCGCGACGCAGGCCAAGGACCGGCTCAAGCAGGAAGGGCGCTGATCGCCGGCGGCCCGGCCCATCGGCGGTCGTGCGGGGAGCGGCGTAGGGCTTCAGCCTGTGCTCCGCCGTACAAACCCTGCTGCCGAACATCGGCCGGCGGCGAGGGGTGCCGGTCTTGGCCGGCGCATGGTCGGCTGCCAGTCCGAGGGGAAGGCGTACGGGCCTGTCGGCTCCGGCGTGGTCCCCGTGCGCAGGCCTTGACCAGGGGCCGTGCGGCCCCACGAGCGGGCCGTACGGCAGCAGGTCGGAGCCCTTCGGCATCCTGTGTCCTCACCGGAGCCGAGGTTCGATGAAGAGGCAAGAGCACCACGGAAGGAGGCACACCGTGAGCACGTCACCGACTCCGGGCTTGTGGCGGCTGTCCGCCGTTCTTCTGGTGAGTTCCGCTGCGGTCACGTTCGTGATCAGCGCCGTGCTCGACCTGCTGGCGGAGCGGGCGGCGCAAGACCGCCTCGCCCGTCGGCGAGCGTCGTTCGGTTCGACGAGCGAGGTGACGTCGGCCGGGGAAACGTCGACGCTCGGACAGCAGGCGATGCAGGAGCAGGTCGGGCTCGGAGTGCGTCCGCCGGTCGAGGCAGCGGTCGCCGGACCGTAGGGCCGGCCGGGCCCTTGGAAGGGCGCTGCGGTCCCTGCGCACCAGGCGGTCCCCGCACGAGGCCACGAGTGAGCGGCCAGACCCGTACAGGCCCTGCGTCGAGGAGCCCCGCTGCGGATCGTGCACTCATGGAAGTGGCACCCGCAACCCGCCGCCTCCGTGCCCATGGACAGGACCCAGCGCGAGTGGGCCGAGCAGGCCCTGGACCAGGCTGTGGCCAGTGTCCGTGCCGCGCATGCCGGGCTGCAGATCGTGGCCGGCTGGTGCCCGACTCCGCGACCGCCGGCCTTCTCACGGCGGCCGACGACGCCGAGTTGCTGGTGCTCGGCTTCCGCGGTCTCACCGGTGTCGCGGGGTTCCCGCTCGGCTCGGTTTCCCAACGGGTCGTCGCCAGGTCCTCGCGGCCCGTGGTGCTCGTCCGTGCCGGCGAGACCTCCGCCGACGGTGTGTCGCCGGAGGAGATACCCGAGTCTCCGTACCGCGATGTCGTCCTCGGGCTGGACACGCGGCGCCCCTGTGACGAACTGATCGAGTTCGCGTTCGCGTCCGCCCGGCGCTGTGGCGCCCCACTGCACGTGATCCACGCGTTCCGCGCCGCGTCGGCCGACGCCCCGGAGGGCGGTCAGGAGCCGGTCTCGGGGCCTGAAGTGCTCGCGGCCCACGAACGCACCGTCGTCGCGGCGCTCCGCCCGTGGTGCGAGAAGTTCCCCGAGGTCGCCGTGACCGGGACCGTCGCCGAAGGGCGGGCCGCCGGCGAACTCGTACGTGCGTCGACCGGCGCCCCGCTCGTCGTCGTGGGGCGGCGCGCGCGAGACGGCCACTTCGGCGCCCACATCGGGCCCGTGGCCCACGCTGTGCTCCACCACACCGGCTGCCCGGTCGCCGTCGTACCGCACGCGTGACGCCGACCCGTTAGGGCACCGTCGCGCGTGCCGGCTGGTGGCGGGCCGTACGACCACGCGGCGAGGCTCCCGGTGAGTTCACCGGGAGCCTCGCCGCGTGGTCGTACTGGATCACCGTGGGGCAGGCGATGCAGGGACGTGGTCGTCCGGGTCGGTTGTGTCGACGTGCCCGTCAGCACCGAGCACAGGACCGGGGCGCTCCTCGCTGTCGAGTTCTGAGCTCTGGCACGCCTTGGCCGGAACAGAAGGGGCGCAGGGGCGTTGTCGATGGCCGGCGAACTTCCCTGCGTCCTCGGCCACTTCCTGCTGTGTGCCTCGGGACCGCGCGTCGAGGCGGTCAGAACCCGATCGGTGTCGCGGCGGGGGCCGGGTCGGATCGGGTCGGACGGGATCAGACCATGGCGACGGCGCCCGGCTCCTCCGACCGGAGCCGTTCAGCCCTCATTCCGGCTTAGACCCACCCCGGTCCGTCTCGCCCGCGTCCGGTCGGCGGTGCGCCGGGCCGTAGTAGGCCGTGCGCATGATGTCCTGCATGTCGTCGAGCATCGGCATCCGAGGATTCGCGGGCGCGCACTGATCCTCGTAGGCGTTGAGGGACTGCTGGGGCAGGGCGTCGAGGAAGGCGCGCTCGTCTACGCCGAGGGCCTGGAACGACGGCTCGATACCCACCGCGTCGCGCAGCCGCTCCACGGCCTGGGCGAGGGACTCCACGCCCTCCTGCGCCGTGGTGGCGGGCAGGCCGAGGGTGCGGGCGATGTCCTGGAAGCGTTCGGGAGCCCGGTAGTTCTCGTACTTGGGCCAGCCCGTGAGCTTGGTCGGGACGGTTCCGTTGTAGCGGATGACGTGCGGCAGCAGGACCGCGTTGGTGCGGCCGTGGGCGATGTGGAAGGTGGCTCCGAGGGTGTGGGACATGGCGTGGACGATGCCGAGGAAGGCGTTGCCGAAGGCCATGCCCGCGATGGTGCCGGCGTTGTGCATCTTCTCCCGGGCCTGAGCCGAGCCGTCGCGGTCGTTCACGGCCCCTTCGATGTGCGCGAAGATCAGCCGGATCGCGTGCAGCGCGAGGCCGTCGGTGAAGTCGTTGGCGTACACGGACACGTACGCCTCGATGGCGTGGGTGAGGGCGTCGAAGCCGCTGTCGGCGGCCAGCGCCGGGGGCAGCTCGGTGGTGAGGAGCGGGTCGACGATGGCCACGCTCGGGGTGAGCGCGTAGTCGGCCAGCGGGTACTTCTTGCCGGTCGCCGGGTCGGAGATGACCGCGAACGGCGTGACCTCCGCTCCGGTGCCCGACGTGGTGGGCACGCACACCAGGCGGGCCCGGCTGCCCAGCGTCGGGAAACGGAAGGCGCGCTTGCGGATGTCGGAGAACTTCTGCCGCATGTCCGCGAAGTCGATGTCCGGCTGCTCGTACAGCAACCACATCACCTTCGCCGCGTCCATCGGCGAGCCGCCGCCCAGCGCGATGATCGTGTCCGGTCGGAAGTCCCGCATGAGGCCGGCGCCGCGCTGGACGGAGTCGATGCTCGGCTCGGGCTCGACGTTGTCGATGATCTGCACGGTCACCGGCTCACCGCGACGCTGCAGGACGCGGCTGACGCGGTCGACGAATCCGAGGCGGGTCATGGTCGCGTCGGTCACGATGGTGACGCGGTGGACGTCCGGCATGGACTGCAGGTAGCGGATGGCCTGCGGCTCGAAGTAGATCTTCGGCGGGACCTTGAACCACTGCAGGTTGTTGCGACGGGTGCCGACCCGCTTGACGTTGAGCAGCTGGGCGGCGGAGACGTTGTTGGACACCGAGGTACTCCCCCAGGAGCCGCAGCCGAGCGTGAGCGACGGCAGCAGGCCGTTGTAGATGCCGCCGATGGCGCCTTGCGAGGAGGGCGAGTTGACGATGACGCGGACGGTCTTCATACGACGGCCGTACGCCTCCGCGAGCGCGCGGTCCTCGGTGTGGATGACGGAGCTGTGGCCCTGGCCGTGGAAGGCGACCATGTCGGCGGCCAGGTCGAAGCCCTGCTGCTCGGATCCGGCGCGCAGCACGGCGAGCACGGGGCAGAGCTTCTCGCGGGTCAGCGGCTCGTCGGGGCCGACCCGCCCGGCCTCGACCAGGATGATCGAGGTGTCGGTGGGGACGGTGAACCCGGCCTGTTCGGCTATCCACGCCGCACTCCGCCCGACGGCCGCGGAGTTCACCTTGGGCTCGCAGCCGCCGCCCTCGGCCTTGCCGGCCGGGAAGAGGAAGGCTTCCAGCTTGGCCTTCTCCTCGGCGGTCGCCAGGTGGGCGTGCAGAGCGCGGAACTCGGCCAGGGCGGCGTCGTAGATCTCGTCGTCGAGGACGACGGCCTGCTCGGAGGCGCAGATCATCCCGTTGTCGAACGACTTGGACAGCACCAGGTCGTTGACGGCCCGGCCCAGCTTCGCGCTCTTGTGCACGTAGGCGGGAACATTGCCGGCGCCCACGCCCAGGGCGGGCTTTCCGGCCGAGTAGGCGGCCTTGACCATGGCGTTGCCGCCGGTGGCGAGGATGAGGGAGACACCGGGGTGGTGCATGAGCGTCCTGGTCGCCTCCACGGACGGGGTCTCGATCCACTGGACGCAGTGCTCGGGCGCGCCCGCGGCCACGGCGGCGTCCCGCACGATGCGGGCGGCCTCCGCGCTGCAGCGCTGGGCGGAGGGGTGGAAGGCGAAGACGACCGGGTTGCGGGTCTTCAGCGCCATCAGCGCCTTGAAGATCGTGGTGGAGGTCGGGTTGGTGACCGGGGTGACGGCGGCGACCACACCCACCGGTTCCGCGATCTCGACCATGTCCTCGATGTCGTCGCGGGCGATCACGCCGACGGTCTTCATGTGGCCCATGCTGTGGGTGACGTGCTCGCAGGCGAACATGTTCTTCGCGGCCTTGTCCTCGAAGACCCCTCGTCCGGTCTCCTCCACCGCGAGCCGGGCCAGCGCGGTGTGCTGGTCCAGGGCGGCGACAGAAGCCTTCTTGACGATGTGGTCGACCTGCTCCTGGGTCAGCGGCTCGTAGTCGGCCAGCGCCTTGAGCCCGTTCGTGACCAGCCGGTCCACGGTGATCGCGGTGTCGGAAGGTCCGTCCCGCCGGGCGGTGGGCCGATTGCGATCGTCCTCACGGGCCATGGAAATACGCCTCCTTGACAGGAATGCCGAAGCGGTGGCTCCGGCGTTCGTGGAGGAGCGGCACCGCGGGGGATCGGTACCGCTCCCCATGCAACGGTCTCTCGGTGAGGCGCTCGCCCCCAGGTGCCGAGAGTCCCCCCTCGGGTCCGACCGGCCCGGAGATCCAGGGCCGGTCGGCCCAGGGGGCCGCGGAGGTTCCACGGCCGGCGACGCCCGGAGCGGCCACCGGGTCTCACCGGTTGTCGCTGCCCTCGGTGTCCGGAAGTGCCGCCCGGCCCGCTTCCAGGCGAGCGATCGGGATGCGGAACGGGCTTGAAGATGCCCTTGTCGCGGTATGCGGAGAAGAACGCCGCCTCGACGTCGTCACGGGAGAAGCCCCACGTGGTCCGGGTGAGGTCGTTGGTGCCGAAGGAGAAGAACGCGGCCTCCCGCACGATCCGGCCGGCCGTCAACGCTGCCCTCGGCAGTTCGATCATCGTGCCCGCCGGGCAGGCGACGGCGACACCGGACTCGGCGGAGACCTCGGCCAGGACCCGCTCCACCTCCGCGCGGACGATGGGGAGTTCCTCGACCGCGTCGATCAGCGGCACCATGATCTCCGCCTGAGGGTCCCCGCCCGCACGCCTGCGCTGCGCGACCGCTTCGGCGATTCTCTCGGCTCTTCCCTCGGGCCTTTGTCGTGCCTTGTGCGCGTGATGCGCCGTGTCCGCTCAGGCCCGGGCACGGCTCACGTCCTGGTGTTCCATGTGCCGGTGTCAGGCGTCCGGCGCGCCCGCTGAACAGACCTCTCCGGGGTGCTCCGGTGCTCCGGTGCCAGGTCCCGGGTACCCGGCCGGCGGCCCAGCCGGCGGCCCGGCCGGCGCTCAGTCGTGCGGTACGACGGCGACGGGCGCGGCGGCATGGTGGATCACGCCGTGGGTGACGGGCCCGATGTGCATGCCGAGTGCGGGACGGTGGGTCTTACGGCCCACGACCACGATCGCTGCGTTCCGGGCGGCCTGGAGGACGAGGTCCGCGGCGGTCGCGAGGCCGATCGTGTGCACCACCTGAACCTGCGGCGAACGCTGCCGCCAGGGCACGAGGGCCTCCAGGAGCTCCTTCTCGACCCGAGCCCGCGTGCCACCGTCCTCGTCGCCCATGACCACGGCCCTGTACGTGAACACCGGCGGACGGCTCCAGGCGTGGACGACGCGCAGCGTGGCCCCGCGGGCGGCCGCGACGGCGAAGGCGAAGGCCAGCAGTTCCTCGGCCGGGTCGTCCCGGTCCTGGATCCCGACGACCACTTCGCCGCCCCTCTCGCCGTCTGCTTCGGCGCCCCTCTCGCCGTCTGCTTCGGCGCCCTGTGCGGCGTCGGGCTCGGGCGCGCGTACGAGCACCACCGGAACGTGCGCCCGGGCGAGCACCTGCTGACCGACGGAGCCGAGGAGGAACCCGGTGACGGCGCCCTGCCCGCGCGAGCCCAGGACCAGCATCTCGGCGCCCTTCGCCCTCTTCAGCAGCGCCCCGGTCGCCATATCGGCTACCTGCTCGACGGCGACCGGCACATCCGGATACCTCGCCACGAGATCCTGCCCTGCCTCGCTCAGCAGCTGCTGCGCCCACCGCTTCTGGGCTTCCGACTCCTGGGCGGAGGGAACGTCCACCGGCCGCCAGATCCAAGCGGTGACCAGGCGCAACGGCAGACCTCGACGCTGAGCCTCGCGGGCAGCCCAGTCAGCAGCGGCACGACTCTCGGCGGAACCGTCGAAGCCGACGACGATGGGGGAAAGCATGGAGACACCTCCGTATGCGGTCACGTCCGCGCGGGCCTCGGCACCACCGGCGGCCCGGGGGTCCGGTGGATCCGCGCGCCACCTCCTGGCGACCACGCGGATCCACCGGCCCCCCGCTTCCGATGGTCGCGACGAAACGGTCCGCGAGCCCAGGGACCGCTGGTCCTGTCCCACGGCCACTCGGCCCTCCGGCCGGGACCCGCCCGGCCCCACCGCCGCCCCGCCCCGTCCCCTGATCGGCCTATCGGCCCACCCGGCCCCAGCAGCCGGGACGAAGGTCCCGCCGCGCGCCCCGTACGGCCCATGCCCGCCCCGCGCCCCCGCTCGCAGGCTGGTACGGACAGGGCCGGTCGAGGGGAAGGACGACGAAGATGACCGTGCGGGTCGGAATCAACGGATTCGGACGTATCGGGCGCAACTATCTGCGCTTGGCGCAGGAGCGCGCGGAGGCGGGCACCGGCACGCAGGTCGAGGTGGTGGCGGTCAACGACCTCACCTCCCCGGCGGCACTCGCCCACCTGCTCGCCTTCGACTCGACGTACGGCAGGCTGGGCCGCACGCTTCGAGCACGACGACTCCTCGATCACGGTCGACGGCCACCGCATCGCCGTGACCGCCGAGCGCGACCCCGCCGCCCTGGACTGGGCCGGCTTCGGCGTGGACGTCGTCATCGAGGCCACCGGCCGCTTCCGCACCCGCGAGGCCGCCGGACTGCATCTCAAGGGCGGGGCCCGCAAGGTGCTGCTGTCGGTGCCCGGCAAGAATGTCGACGCCACCGTCGTGATGGGCGTCAACGAGGGCACGTACGACCCGGACGGCGACCACGTCGTGTCCAACGCCTCGTGCACCACCAACTGCGTGGCCCCGATGGTGAAGGTGCTGGACGAGGCCTTCGGCATCGACAAGGGCCTGATGACCACCATCCACGGCTACACCAACGACCAGGTCGTCCTCGACGGTCCGCACAAGGACATCCGCCGTGGCCGCACCGCCGCCGTGAACATCATCCCCACCTCCACCGGCGCCGCCCGCGCCGTCGGCCTGGTCCTGCCGGAGCTGGCCGGCACCCTCGACGGACTCGCCGTCCGCGTCCCCGTCGAGGACGGCTCCCTCACGGACCTGACCGTCGTCCTCGACCGGGAGGTGACCGCCGAGGAGGTCAACACCGCCTTCCGCGAGGCCGCCGCCGGCTCCCTGAAGGGCGTACTGCGGGTGTCCGACGCCCCCATCGTCTCGCGTGACATCGTCGGCGACCCCGCGTCCTGCGTGTTCGACGCGCCGCTCACCCAGGCGCACGGCAGCCTGGTCAAGGTGTTCGGCTGGTACGACAACGAATGGGGCTACACCAACCGCCTGCTCGACCTCACCGAGTACGTCGCCGTCCGGCTCCCGGAGAGGCTCCCGGAGAGGTGAGGTTCACCCCACGTGCGATCACCGGGGTCTGACTGCCGTTCCGTTCCACCGGACGGCCGCGTCCGGATACGGTGAGGTCACGGGAACGATCTGCCGTTCCCGCCCCCGTCACGGGGAAGCGCACACGGAGGAAGCGGTGGAGAGCGCCAAGGACGGCCAGGTTCGGTTGCCCCAGCTCAGGCTGGACGAGCTCCTGGAAGAGCTCCAGGCACGGCTGGACGCGGCTCGTGGCACGCGGGACCGGGTGCACAGTCTGCTGGAGGCGGTCCTGTCGGTGGGCCGCGAACTGGACCTGGAGCAGGCCCTGCGCAGCATCGTGGAAGCCGCGGCCACGCTGGTCGAAGCCCAGTACGCGGCCCTCGGGGTCATCGGGCCGGACGGCAAACGGCTGTCGGAATTCCTCACCGTCGGTGTGACCGAGGAGCAGATCGCCGAGATCGGGCCCTTTCCGTCCGGGCACGGCATCCTGGGCGAGTTGATCAAAAACCCGGAGCCGCTGCGGCTGGCGAAACTCTCCGACCACCCTGCTTCATACGGGTTCCCACCGCACCACCCGCCGATGAACACCTTCCTCGGCGTTCCGATCCGAGTCCGTGATCACGTCTTCGGCAATCTCTACCTCACCGAGAAGCGCGGTGGCGCGCAGTTCGACGAGGAGGACGAGTCGGTCCTGGCGACCCTGGCCGTGGCGGCCGGTGTGGCGATCGACAACGCCCGCCTGTACGAGGAGTCCACCCGGCGCGAGCGCTGGCTGCGCGCGAGCGGGGAGATCACCCACAGTCTGATGTCCGGCAGCCCGGGCACCGAGGTCCTCGGGGTCATCGCCGAGCGGGCGCGGGAGATCGCCGGTGCCGAACTGGCCGCGGTCGCCGTGCCGGTACCGAACACCGACACCCTGGCCGTGGAGCTGGCCATCGGACAGGAGGCGGAGACGCACCGCGGCCTGGTGCTGCCGGTCGAAGGCAGCCTGATCGGCGCGGCGTTCTCCGCCGCAGAGCCCGTGACGAGCGCGGACGTCACGAGCGACGCGCGTGTCTCGGCCGGTCCGCCGCGGTTCACGGGGCTCGGCCCCGCCGTGGCCGTACCCATCGGCACCCGGGACGGAGTGCGGGGTGTGCTGCTGCTGGTACGGGCAGCAGGGCGCACCGTCTTCACCGAGGCGGAGACCGCGCCACTGATGGTCTTCGCCGGACAGGCGGCCGTGGCCATGGAACTGGCCGAGCGACGGGCCGACGCCGAACAGATCGCGCTGCTCGCCGACCGGGACCGCATCGCCCGGGACCTGCACGACCTGGCCATCCAACGGCTCTTCGCCACCGGGATGACGCTGCAGAGCGCCGGACGCCTCATCGACCACCCCGACGCGTCCGAGCGGGTCCTGCGGGCGGTCGACGACCTGGACGAGACCATCAAGATCATCCGGTCGACGATCTTCGGGCTGCGCGCGAGGGAGACCAGCGGCAAGGAGACGCTGCGCTCCCGCGCGGCACGCGCCGCCGGGGAAGCGGCCCCGGTTCTCGGTTTCGCCCCCGGCCTCCGGATGGAGGGCCTGCTGGACACCAACGTGCCCCCGGAGATCGCCGACCACGTGGTGGCCGTGCTGTCCGAGGCGCTCACGAATGTGGCCCGCCACGCCCGGGCGAGCCGAGTGGACGTGAGTTTGAAGACGAACGCCGTCGAAGTGACCCTCACTGTCACGGACGACGGCGTCGGTGTCCCTCCCGAAGGGCGCCGTAGCGGCCTGCGCAACCTCGCCGAGCGCGCCGAGCAGTTGGGGGGCGCGTTCGAACTCACCAGCCCGCCGGGCGGTGGAACCACGCTGACCTGGCGGGCCCCGGTCGGGACGCACTGATCCACCCTGCCCGCACGGCTGCCGCACACCGTGCGCGCCGGCGACGTATCGCTCAGTCCAGGGGCCCCCGGACAGCCGTGCGCGTCAAGCGATCTCCAGTACGTCCCTCACCGGACGGCGGGGTGTGGCAGGGCCTCTCGGTCCGTAGCCGAGCCGCAGCACCATCTGGACCTGCCCGGTGCCCCATGCCGGGTCGCGGGCCAGTAGGCGCAGCTCGCGGTTCTCCAGGGCGTGGGAGGTCAGCGAGGTGGCCAGGTCGACCAGGGTGGCCTCCAGCAGGACTCGCTCCAGGGCCTGACCGGCGCGCAGCCAGTCGGCGCGGCCGTCGCCGGGGGTGCTCAGCAGGGCGAGGTGCGGTGTGTGCTCAAAGGTGGTGGTGCCACGGTCGGCTACCGGTCGGCGCCCGGCGAAGTCCCGTACGGGAGCCTTGCCGTCCCGTTTGCGCGGACCGAAGGCGTATTCGGGGACGCCGTCGACCGCGGTGTCCGCCTCCGGCCCGAGCCGGGTCCAGCGAACCAGGTCCTCGTTGGCGTCGGTGTCCAGCGTGTCCCGGCTCTCGGCGTCGCTGACCAGGTCGAGCACGGTCTCGGCATGCCAGGCACCGGGGAAGAGCAGCACGGCTCCTTCCTGCGCCGCGGCGTTCCGCAAGGAGGCCCGCACGTCATCGGGGATGTCCTTCTCGGAGAAGGGATGCCGACTGGTGTGCCGGTGCCGGATCGCCGGGTGCAGCCGCGTCAGGGCCTCGTCCCGTGTGTTTCCGGGCGGATCGGCCAGATGGACGGCGGCGAGCAGCAGCGGGTCGTCGGGCTCGGGCAGCAGCGTCGTCTCCGGGACGAGGCCCGCGTGCGCGGCCGCGACGCGCAGGTTGAACAGTGCCGCCCCGCACCCGATGTGCAGCGCCCGGTTGTCGGGATCGGACCGCGGCATGGCCCGCCCGGGGTCGGCCCGCAGCAGCAGCACACGCTCGCTGCTCAGGTGGCGAAAGCGCCACGGCTGCGCGTTGTGCATGGACGGCGCTGCGGTGGCCTCGGCCACCAACAGGGTCACGGTCTTCTCGTCGAGTGGTCGCTCTGCCATGGCATCCTCCTCGCACGGCGCCGGTGGGACACGGATGCGAACCGCCGGGTGACCCGACCGGCGAACCGGCCCGCGCTCCCGCTCCCGTTCCCGCTCTCCGCTGATGTCCCTACCTCCACACATCACGCCGCGAGGAGACCTGCAAGGTCCCCATCGTCCCTGGCCCGGGGGCCGACCGGCCCCTCTCGCGCTGGCATCGCGGTGCGCCTCCGATCGGGCACGGGCATCGCGGCGGTGCCGTCCGTGACCAGGCAGCTCCCCGCGGCGGTCCCGACCGCCGACCACATCATCGACGCCTCCCGGGAGGCATCGCCCAGGGCTGCAGCCTCCTGTCGACTCGGAGCGGCGTCGAGCTCGGGGTCGGCGGGCAGGCCGTAGGCGATGGAGGGCGTTCGGTTCCGGCCGGGCACGGCGTTCGGCACGGTCCCGCGGTGGGCGGGCCTCCCCGAAGGCGCAAGCGATCACCGCATCGCCCGGAGTGGTCGGCGTCGACGCGGAGCACCACGGGTCGGAATGCGGTGGCGGCTGACGAGAAGCCCGCGGGGCCCTGCCCACGCTCGTCCGGACCCGACGAAGACACCTCGGCCCCGCCCGGCCCTCGCGAGCCGAGGAGCAGCGACTCGGAGTCCTTCGCCGCCTCGGCCGACGCGCCCCTCGGCCTTCGGCCTTCCCCGGATCGGCTCCCCTGGCCCTGTCCGCCCAGGGACACGGGCGGCGTCCCTCAGCCGTCTTGCGCGGGATCCGCCCGCGCGCCAATGCTGCTGCGTCCCGGCACCCGGGGCGGACAGGGCCGACAGGGCCGACAGGGCCGACAGGGCCGACAGGGCCGACAGGAGATCGTCCCGGTGCCGTGCGGCCCCTCGGCGGACCAGGTCGTGGGACCGGTGGTCCTGAACCGACGGGGCCCTTCGGCCTTACCTCGTCGATCGCCGTGAAACAGCGCCGAAACGTGGTCGGACGCCTGCTACACAGAAGCTGCCGCCCGATGCGATGCGGCGCCCTTCCCACCCCACCCCCTGCCCGGGAGGCTTCATACTGTCCGCAGAATCCGCCGCCGTGGTCCGCGCCACGCTGCCTGTCGTGGCCGACGCGCTCGACGAGATCACGACGCGCTTCTACGGCGCGATGTTCCGCGACCGGCCGGAGCTGCTCGACGGGATGTTCAACCGCGGCAACCAGGCCGGCGGGACGCAGCGCCGGGCGCTCGCCGGCTCCATCGCCGGGTTCGCGACCGCGCTTCTCGACGATCCGGACACCCGCCCGGACGCGCTGCTGGACCGGATCGCGCACAAGCACGCCGCGGTCGGCGTCACCGACGACCAGTACACGATCGTGCACAAGTACCTGTTCGCAGCGATAGCCGAGGTCCTCGGTGACGCGCTCACCCCGCAGGTGGCGGCCGCCTGGGACGAGGTGTACTGGTTGATGGCGGGCGCGTTGATCGGCAAGGAGGCGCGCCTCTACCAGGAGTCGGGTGTGCAGCCCGGCGACATCTGGCGGCAGTGGACGGTCGTCGAGCGCCGCGGCGAGACCGCCGACGTGGTGTCCTTCCTGCTCCGCCCGGCGGACGGCCGGCCGGCACCGCGGGCGCGGGCGGGCCAGTACGTGAGCGTACGGGTGCTGATGGCCGACGGGGTGCACCAACTGCGCCAGTACAGCCTGTCCTGCGACCCGGGCGGGGATCTGCGGCGCATCACCGTCAAACGGGTCACCGGCACGTCCGGCCTGCCGGACGGCGAGGTCTCCAACCTGCTGCACGACCAGGTGCGGGAGGGCGACGCCCTGACGCTCTCCGCGCCCTTCGGCGATGTCTTCCTCGATGACCCGGCCGACGCCGCCACTCCGGTCGTACTCGTCTCCGCGGGCATCGGCGGCACCCCCATGACGGGCATGCTGGCCCATCTGGCCGCCCTCGGTTCGCCCCGGCCGGTACTGGCCCTGCACGCCGACCGCTCCCCCGCCGACCACGCCCTGCGCACCGAGACACGTGAGCTGCTCGGTCGACTGCCGGGCGCGCGCGGGGTCTTCTGGTACGAGCGGCCCGGCCCGAAGGAACCCGACGCCCGCGAGGGCCTGATGAACCTCCACGGCATCGAACTGCCCGAGAACGCCACCGTGTTCCTTTGCGGCCCGCTGCCGTTCATGCGCGACATCCGCGCACAGCTGCTGAGGGCCGGCGTCCCGGCGCGCAGCATCCGCTACGAGGTCTTCGGCCCCGATCTCTGGCTGCCCGGCCCTACCGCCTGAACGACCTCCACCGTCCAGCACCACCCTCCGGAAAGGGAATCACCATGACCAGCGACAAGGCCCAGGCCGCGCCCACCGTGCGGCTGCGTTGCGACGGCCCGGTGGACAAGGACACGCTCGACTACGCCCGTACGAAGATCGACGCCGTTGTCAACCGCCCGGGGCTGCCCGCCGTCACCGGCGAGGTCCGGATCGTGTGGGCGGCCTCCCACCCCGCGGCGCACCCCTGGTCGGCCACGGCCGATCTGCGCGTCGGTGGCCGACAGGTGGTCGTGCACGCCGAGGAGGCCACCGGCCGGGAGGTCGTCGACGCACTGCATGACCGGCTGCGCCACCAGACCCGCAAGGCCGCCCACGCCTGGGACGACGGACACCGGGCTGCGGCGCCGCCGTGGCGTGGCGGTCGGCAGTCCGCATAGGTGTACGAGGACAGACGGCCCCCGTCGGTGACGGTCCATCCAACGGGCCGTCAGCCCCTGCCCGCGCATGTCGCGGCGTCTCCCATGGGGCCGTCCGGCCCAGGCAGGTGACCAACGGCCCACTGACGGCGCCCCGGGCACCGGAAACAGTGAGACCTGCGGTTGACGACCGACCGTATGGAACGAGGAGTTGTGTGATGGCGAAGGCGTACCTGGTGGGCAGCGGAATCGCGGCGCTTGCCGCGGCCACGTTCCTGATCCGCGACGGCGGATTCGACGGAGCGGACATCCATCTCTTCGAGGAGCAGCGGCGGATCGGTGGCAGCCTGGACGCGGGCGGTACGGCCGACGCCGGCTACACCATGCGCGGTGGACGGATGTTCGAGGCCGAGTACCGCTGCACGTACGACCTGTTGTCCGGCATCCCCACCCTCGACGACCCTTCGGTGTCCGTGACGCAGGAGATACTCGCCGATCACGAGGACTTCGCCTGGGACGACATCGCCCGCCTCGTCGACGGCGACGGGAAGATCCGTGACACCCGCTCGATGGGGTTCTCCGAGCGCGACCGGCTGGAGCTGGTCCGCTGCCTGGCCACCCCTGAGGGACATCTGGACGGCAAGCGGATCACCGACTGCTTCGGCGAACACTTCTTCACGACGAACTTTTGGTTCCTGTGGTGCACCACGTTCGCCTTCCAGCCCTGGCACAGCGCCATCGAGTTCCGCCGCTACCTCAAGCGCTTCGTCCACCTCCTCCCCGACCTGTCGTCCCTGTCCGGCATCCACCACACCCGCTACAACCAGTACGACTCGATCGTGCGGCCCCTGACCGTCTGGTTGCGCGAACGGGGCGTCACCGTCCACACCAGATGCCACGTCACCGACCTCGGACTCGCACCGGGCCGCCGCAGTACGCGGGTCGAGCGCATCCACCTGTCCCGCAGCGGCCGTGACGAGCAGATCGAGGTGGCACCCGAAGACCTGGTCCTGGTCACCAACGGCTCCATGACCGACGCCGCAACCCTCGGCTCACACACCACCGCACCGCCCCCGCGTCCCCACCGCTCGGACGCCTGGCTGCTCTGGCACCGCCTCGCACGCGGGCGCGACGACTTCGGTGACCCGGCGGCCTTCGACAAGCGCGTCAAGGAGTCACGCGGGGAGTCGTTCACCGTGACGACGAGGGACCCGGCGTTTCTCCGCGCGCTGGAGGAGTTCAGCGGGCGCGAGACCGGCAAGGGCGGTCTGATGACCTTCACCGACTCCAACTGGCTGCTCACCATCGTGGCCGACCGCCAGCCCGTCCACCGCGACCAGCCCGAGGACGTCTCGGTCTGGTGGGGCTATGCCCTGCACCCCGGCCGCGCGGGCAACCACACGCCGAAGCCGATGACGATGTGCTCCGGCCGGGAGATCCTCGACGAGGTCCTGCACCATCTCCCCTTCGACGAGTCGCTCGCGGACCGCGTGCTGAAGACGTCCACGGTCGTGCCCTGCCTGATGCCGTACATCACCAGCCAGTTCCTGGCCCGCCGCCGCGATGACCGGCCGAAGGTCGTACCCGAGGGGTCGGTGAACCTGGCCTTCATCGGCCAGTTCGCCGAGGTGCCCGACGACGTCGTCTTCACCGTCGAGTATGCGGTGCGCACCGCCTGGACAGCGGTGGCCCGCCTCCTCCACCTCGACAGGCAGCCGCCCCACGTCTACCGGGGCCACCACGATCCCCACGTCCTGGCCGCCGCTCTGGAGACCATGCACCGTCGGTGACCCGAAGCGTGATCAGGTGACGGCCGGCCGCGCCGCCGCGGCCGCTCCTTCGAGCCCTGGCGCCGCCATGCGGACGAGGTGCCGCGCGGGACGCCCTCTGGGGAGCCGAGCTCAGCGGGCGGCGCGCTCCCGCGTGGTGCGGCGCAGCCCGATGAGTTCGGCGACCGCCTCCAGCCAGCGGGCCACGACCTCGTCGCCCTCCACGGGCCGGGCCACGGACGCGGCCGCATCGAGCCAGCCGCGCACCAGATCCGAGGCCGTCGGCTCGGGCAGCAGCTCGGGCAGCCGGGCGGTGTAGCCGGTGCCACCGCTGCGGACGGTTTTGCCGAGGAACGCCACCGAGCGGGGCCGGACCCCGAGTCGGTCGAGCGTGACCGCGGCGCCCACGGCTCCGTCGCCGAACAGGGCGTTGCGACGGGGGCCGAGGGCGCCGATGCCGTAGCGCAGGAGCATGGCGACGTCGGTCTGCGCCGCTTCTTCGTCGGTCTTGCTGGGATTCATCGGTGTTTCCGTTCCGGTCAGCGCACGGTGACCGTGTAGATGAAGTACGCCGGGTCGTTGCCGGGGCTGCCCGTCGCGGTGCGGTCGTCGCCGTCGGGGCAGACGCCCAGCACGCAGTAGCTCATTTTGATCTTCGTGGTGCCGGCGGCAACGGCCTCGAAGGTGAAGGTCTGCGTACCGTCACCACCCCCGTCGACACCGCTGTCGCCCCCGAAGTCCTCCTCCCGGTGGCCCTCCTGGCGCACCGTGGCACGGTCGGGACCGGGGTCCACGATGCTCCAGTCCTGGCCCATCGAGGGGTTGGCCGGGAGCGTCAGCTCGAACGTGTCGCCCGCGTCCACTTCGATGGACTGCTCGTCGGCCTCGAACGTCTCGGGGCCGACGAGGCCGCACCCGGACAGCATCACCGCCGTCAGCGGCAGGGCCAGGGCGGTGGACAGGCGGTGGCTGGACTTCACGGGGATCGGCCTTCCGTTCACTGGGCGGGCAGGTGGACGCCGTAGGCGTCGGGCAGATCCTTGTCGGAGGCCTTGCCCATGTTGCCGTTGACGAAGTCGTCCTCGCTGACCCATGTTGTCGTTCCCCACGGGTTGTAGACCTGCAGCATGTCGCCCTCCTGACCGACGATCATCATGGAGTGGCCGACCCGGTCGCCGTTCTCGTCCTTGCCCTCGACGCCGATCGGCACCGGTCTGCCCTCGGCGACGGCCCGCTGGATGTCGGGCAGCGCGTCCCGCCGGTCGTCCGCGCTCCGGATCTCCTGGAACTCGTACTCGCCGCCCGTGTGCGGGCTGATCTCCTTGTTGGAGATCTCGGTCTTGCCTTCGTTGTCCATGCCGTCGGGTGTCGTACCGAAGGGGAAGTCGTACTCGTCGTTGCCGTCGCCTTCGTCGTGCATCCGCAGCTGCTCGTCGCGCAGCCGCTCCCGGAAGGCAGCAGGGTCGTCCTCCTGCCCGGACGGGCCGCCGGTGAGTTCGAGGGCGTACACCGGATCGACCATGGCGCGCCCGGTGACGACGGTCGACGGCACGCAGGTGTTGCCTTCCTGCGACCATCTCTCGCCCTTGAACGCCTGCTGGTCCGTGTTGTGGTTGGAACCCTTGTTGGGGCCGCTGGTGTTGATCCCCTCGTCCTTCATGCTGTCCCCGGCCGTGGTGACCGGCGTCAAGTGCCGCTGCAGCCAGTCCGGGTCCTTGCCGTGGATCTTGTCGCGGAACTCGCCGACCTCCTTGACGTCGTACCCGGCGGCCAACGCCTTGACCAGGTAGGCCCGTTCCTGAGGGGTCTTCGCCTCGGCGAGCATCCGCTCGAACTCGGCCTCCTCGCGGGCGTCGAGGCGCTCCATCGCGCGGCCGGAGCGCTCCAGGTCGTTCGCGGTGAGCAACTCGTTCATCTCCGCCGGGCCGCCGGGACCCGCGATGTCGGCGAGCACGAGGCGGTCCGCTGCGGAGATGTTGTCGGTCTTCATCTGGCCCGCACGGGCCTCGGAGGCCAGCTTGTTGAGGTCACGCGCCGCGGCCCGCGCCGCGTCGTCGGCCACCTCCGCCGCGGTGTGCATCGCCTTGGCGCCCGCGGCCGCGATGCTGCGGGCCCGCAGCCGCTCCGCCTCCTCGGCGTCCTTCTCCACCATGTCGTCGAAGAAGCCGTCTTCCCCGCCGAGCATGCCGAGCGCCTCGCGCAACTGCTCGCGTCCGCCCTTGTCCTTGGCCTTGGCGTCGGTCAGGGCGTCGGCCAAGCGGTACAGGGCGCCGGCCGCACCGCTGAACGCCTGCTCCATCTGCTCGGCGGAGCGGGCCGCCGCCATCACCACCTCCGACGCCCGCGCCCCGGTGCTGCCCACCCAGGCGTCGGGCAGGCCCTCGCTCGCGACCTTCTGCACCCGCCGGTGCACGTCGGCGACGTCGTCGATCTGTTTGCGGTAGGTCTTGGCGAGCCCTTCGAGGATCCCCGGCTCACCGACCGGCGCCGAGACGCCCAGGGCGTTGTCGATGGCCCCGATCAGATCGTTCTTGCTGTCGGCCGAGGAGATGGACTGGTGATACTCGGCGAGCTTCTGGCGGCGGTCGGTGGTGGATTCGCCTGCGTCGGGCATGACGGTGCGGCCTTCTGTCGTGGTGAGGGCAGGGGTGTGGACTCGTACGGGTACGAAGGACGCTCAGCCGAAGTCGGACAGGCCGCGCGGCGGCGTGCCGGGCGCGGGCATGGTGCGGTGGCCCGGCGCGGGAGCATCCCCTGCGGGCGCGGGCATCGTCGTCACGCCCTCGCCGCCGGCCGCGCTCATGCCCCGGACGGTGGCGTGCTCGGCGCCCTGGTAGGTCGCCTTGGACGTCCGCACCTTGTCGGCCAGTTCGTGCAGGGCGCTCTCCAGGACCTTGGCCTCCGCCTGCCAGTCACCGGCGAAGTTGTTGTAGGCGGGGCCCGCGTCGGAGCCGCCGAGCGCGTCCGAGGTGTAGCAGGCGGTGTCCTTGACCGCTCGGGCGATGGCGCCGACGTCGTCGCCCGCCGTGTCGAGTGTCCGCGCCTCGCTGTCCATCGCGCTCGTCTGAAGGCGATAGCCCCCGGCGTGCCCCTGCACGGTCATGTCCAGCCCCCGTTTTCCTGATCTTGAGCGCGCAATGTAGCAGGGGGCGATGACATGAACGCAACGACCTTCACCGCCTCTACCCACAACAGCGGGTTGACGACCACGACCACCTGGCGGACACGGTGGCTGCCCGACTCACCCCTGCGACGTCATCGTCCCAGCGGCCGATGTCGAGCCGCGAGCACGGTGACGGTCGTCCCCGGATGCGCGACGCCCGGCAGTGCCGACTCCCCCAGAGCTGTTCGCGGCGTACTCGGCGGCGGCGGTCACCCCCTGGCGCCCCCGCTCCCGCACCGAAGGGCCTGCCGCCCAGCCCGGACCAGCGCCGCCGCCACCGCGGGTGCCATCCGGCGGCCGGCGCCGACCCCCACCACCGACCGGGCGGCACACGGCAGTTGAGTCCCACTAGGATCGGGCCGCATGCAGAGCGCAACGCCGGCCGGGGCCTTCGACGATCTGGCCGACAGCTACGATCACCGGCACCACGACGAGATCGCGCGAGCCCTGATCGCGTGGGTGGGGCCCGGCCCCGACGACGCGGTCGCCGACGTGGCGTGCGGGGCGGGTGCCGTCTCCCTGCACCTCGCGCGAAGCCGGCCCTCCACCGCCCCTCCGGTCCTGGCCGTCGACCTGTCCACCCGGATGATCTCGGTGGGCAGGAGCCGGGCCGCCGGCCTGATTCCTGACGCGGCGATCGACTGGCGGGCCGGTGATGCCGTGCCGCTGCCCGTCGCCGAGCACTCGCTGGACGTCGTGCTGTGCGCCTCGTCGCTGCACTTCCTGGGGAGCCGGGCGCCGGCCGACTGGCGGCGCGTCCTGCGTCCCGGTGGCCGGGTGGGCTTCACCCTGCCACTGGCCACGCACTTCCGGCCTTCGGAACGCTTCTCGCGTCTCCTCGCAGCCGACGTACCGCTGCCCCGCACCGCTCAAGAGGCGAGCGCCTGGGCGACGGCCTGCGGGTTCACCGAGGCCGATTCGCGAGTCCACGTCCTCGGCACACGGCGGGTGGTGCTCACCTCGGCGACGAGCCCGGACGGCCCCTGAGCGACGCGGAGCGGCCGTGGGAACGAGCCGGTTCGAGGTAGCTCGCCCGGCGGGCTTCCCAGGAGCGCGTCAGCGGGTCCCGCACCGCCCGTGCGCACAGCCCCGCCGGAGTGACGACCGTGAAGTACAGCGCGCCCAGGCCCAAGTGGCGCAGCCGCTCAGTCCATCGGGATCTCGGCACGCCAGTCGGCCTCCTCCCGCCACTCGGGCTGGTCCCGCTTGTCCAGCAGATGGTCGCCGAGGACCAGGAGGTCGATCCGGGTGCGCATGAAGCAGGCGTACGCCTCCTGCGGGGTGCGAACGATCGGCTCGCCGCGCACGTTGAAGGAGGTGTTCACCAGGACGGGGCAGCCCGTGCGGTCCCGGAAGGCGGTGAGCAGAGCGTGGAACCGCGGGTTGTGCTCGGCCGTCACCGTCTGCACCCGGGCCGAACCGTCGACGTGGGTGACCGCCGGGATCGTGGAACGCGGGACGCGCAACAGATCCAGGCCCGTCACGCCGTCGGCCGGCGCGCACTCCTGCCGCCGGGCCGCGGCCACCTGCGCGGTCAGCAGCATGTACGGGCTGTCCTGCGCCAGGTCGAACCAGTCCTTGGCGTCCTCGGCGAGCACCGCGGGCGCGAAGGGGCGGAACGACTCCCGGAACTTGGTCTTGAGGTTGAGCGTGGACTGCATGGCGGGATCACGGGGGTCGGCGAGGATCGACCGGTTGCCCAAAGCGCGAGGCCCGAACTCCATCCGCCCCTGGAACCAGCCGACCACCCGGCCCTGAGCGAGCTCCGCCGCGACGCGCTCCACGAGCTCGCGCTCCGCCAGCCGTACGGCGGGGCATCCGCGTCCGGTCAGGAACTGTTCGATGTCGCGGTCGGAGAAGGCGGGGCCGAGCAGCGCTCCCGCCATCGCGTCCGTGCCGCGGGCGACATGGGCGCGGGGCGCTCCCCGGCGGTGAGACTCGGCCAGGGCCGCTCCGAGGGCTCCGCCCGCGTCTCCGGCCGCCGGCTGGACCCACACCTCGTCGCAGCCGCCGTCGGCCAGGATCCTGCCGTTGGCCACGCAGTTGAGCGCCACGCCACCGGCCAGGCACAACCGGCGCTCCCCGGTGCGCTCCAGCGCCGTCCGGGCCAGCCTCAGCATCACCTCCTCGGTCACCTGCTGCACGGACGCCGCCAGGTCGAACTCCCTTTCGGTGAGCGGGCTTTCCGGAGTTCGGCGCGGGCCGTCGAACAGCTCCTCGAAGGCCCGGCCGACCATGGTCTGCCCGTACTGGAAGGTGAAGTGCCGCAGATCCAGGCGGAACGAGCCGTCCGGCTTGACGTCGATCAGCCGCTCCCGGATGAGCGGCGCATAGCGCGGCGTCCCGTAGGGCGCGAGGCCCATCAGCTTGTACTCCCCCGAGTCGACCTTGAAGCCGCAGAAGTACGTGAACGCCGAGTACAGCATGCCGAGCGAGTGCGGGAAGCTCAGCTGCGCGAGCGGGACGAGATCGGTGCCCCGGCCGTGCCACAGCGTGGTCGTCGCCCACTCCCCCACACCGTCGACGCACAGCACCGCAGCCGACGGGTAGGGGCTGGGGAAGAACGCCGAGGCGGCGTGTGAGGCGTGGTGCCGGTAGGGCACCACCGGCGGCAGTGTCCGCCCCGGCGCCAGCTCCCGCAGCCGCGCCCGTACGTCGTCCAGGGCGCGCCGCTTCCAGCCGGCCCACTGCGGAAACGCCCGGCGGAACACCGGGAAGCCGTAGGGGGCCGTGGCGAGCCAGGTGGCCAGCACCCGGCGGAACTTCAGCGCGGGGTCCTCGTAGAACGCCACGGTCGCCACGTCGTCGAGGCGCAGTCCTGCCTCGCGCAGGCAGGAGGCGACCGCGTGCGCGGGGAACCGGGAGTCATGGCGGCGCCGGGTGAAGCGCTCCTCCTGCACCGCCGCGAGCGGGGTGCCGTCGGCCACCAGGGCCGCGGCGCTGTCGTGGTAGTAGGCGGAGATGCCCAGGACCGGTCGGTCGGGCCCGCCGGTGCCGTGACGGTCGGCACGCGCGGTGCCCCTGGCGGGCCGCATGTCAGAACAGCGGGTAGACGGAGGCGTCGTCCTCGGGCTGGGGCCGCAGCCTGGGCGGCGGCGGTGTCTCATCGACCGCCGGGTCGTCCGGCGGTGCGCTGGGAGCAGCACCTGGGCGGGCCCGGTCGCGGAGCCAGGAGGCCAGGCGGCGGACCGCCGGCGCGGGTGTCGGTTTGCTGTCGTCACGCATCGGGGTCTCCTCACGCCAGGTCGAGTCGGTCCGCCAGCTGCCGGGCCTCCAGGTCGTACCCGAGGTCGGTGCAGTGCACGCGGTCGATGAACAGCCAGTCCTGCGGCCCTGCGGCCTCGCCCATGGCCACGTTCATGTCCAGGAACGGCACGTCGAGGCGCGCGCATCCGTCGGCCAGCCGGCGGGCGTAGTCGCGGCCGACCGCCATGGTGGAGATGTCGTTGTGGAATCGGCGGAAGTTGGACACCTCGTCCAGCTCCTCGAAGAGCTGCTTCTCGCGGGGCAGCGGTTCTTCGCGCACCCAGGGCGCGAGCGGCTGGAGCACGAAGGTCAGTCGGGCGCCGAGGGCGTCCGCCAGCAGCTTCCACCCGCTGAGGTGACGGACCGTCAACTCCGTGGCATGTGCGACGCGCTGATCCGGCGGGGGTACCACGTCGGGGGCGGGGCCGCAGTCGAAGAAGGCGCCGTGGCGGCCCTGCTTCTCCTCGGGCAGCCTGCTGAGCACCAGGTTGTTGACCCCGGAGAGCAGCACGATGTCCTCGATCGGCGGGAGTTCGTGCCGGAAGAGGGTGAACAGCAGCAGCTCCTGGGCGGAGTTGTGGCTCTGCCCCGCCATGTTCAGCCAGGGCAGCCGGGGCGCGTGTTCGTTCCACAGGCGCGCGGTGATCGTGGCCGCGTCACTGGTGGCGCCCACCCCGAAGACCGCGGAGCTGCCCGCGAGCACGCGTGCCGGGCCGTCGGGGCGGTCGTCGCCGACCGTCGCCCGCAGGCCGCCGGTGCCCGGGGTGACCCGGAAGCCGTGCCGGTCGGTGGTGTACACGGGTGTCTTCTCGTTGCCGTACTGGAAGTAGCCCAGATAGGGCTGGTCCTCCAGGACGAAGGTGTAGTGCTCCATGTGCGGGGTGAACTCGGCGCGGGGTGACGTCATCGCGAAGGGGCTCCCGTTGGTGCGCTGCGGTGGACTGTCTGGGGGGGCGTATAGCTCAGCGGGCAGGAAACGGAGGCGGCGGCTCGGGCAGGGAGCCGGGGCGGTCCTCGCGGATGAGGTCGGCGTTGATGGCCATGCCGGCCAGCCCTCCGCTGGCGGCGGCCATCGCGGCCTGCTGCATGTTCCGGCCGAGGTCCCCGGCCACGTACAAGCGGGGCAGGCTGGTGCGGCCACGGTCGTCGGTCTGGACGGACTCCAGGTCAGGGGCCTGCAGCCAGGGGCGCAGCGGGGCCACCCGGGGCTCGATGTCCAGGTGCAGGAAGAGCGCGCCGTAGGTCGTGGACCGCCCGTCCCCGAAGACGACCTCGACGCCTTCGGGGTGCGGCTTGAACTCGCTGACCGTGTCGGTGCGGACGGAAACCTTGGCCGCGGCGAGCCGGTCCCGCTCGTCCTGGGGCAGTTCGCGCCGATCGGTGAGGTAGGTGATGTCGTCGGACCACACCGTCAGGGTCGCGGCCAGGCATTCACCGGGGACGCTCCCGCCGTAGACGGCGAAGCTGCGTTCGCGTACCTCCCAGCCATGGCAGTACGGGCACTCGAAGACCGACCTGCCCCACAGGTCGGCCAGGCCCGGCACGGAAGGCAGCACCGAGCGCACTCCGGCCGCGTACAGCAGGGTGCGGGCGTGGAAGGTGCCGGACTCCTTGGTGGTGACGACCACGTGATCGCCGTCGCTCGCGGCCGACACCACTTCGTCGTCACGGAACGTCACGTCGTAGGCGGCGAGTTGAGCACGGGAGCGGGCACGGAAGTCGGCGATGGACGCCCCGTCGTTGGTGAGGACGTTGTGCATGACGCCCGCCGCCATGTTGCGGGCGTCGCCCGAGTCGATGAGCAGCACACGGCGGCGTGAACGGCCCAGGTAGAGGGCTCCGTTGAGGCCGGCCGGGCCGCCTCCGACGATCACCGTGTCGTAGAGCTGTGCGTCCAATGGTCACCCCTTGTCGAGAAGGTTCACTGCGCTGTCGGCTGGTCGGCGGGAGGAGCGGGGGTCTCGCGCAGCGGCGCGAGCAGCAGGAGGGCGCCCACGGCAAGGACGCTCCCGCACACGAGGAACACCGCGGGTACGGACAGGGCCTCGGCGAGCAGTCCACCGAGTGTCGCGCCGACCGGCATGCCGCCCCACGCGCACAGCCGGGACACGCTCATCACCCGGCCTTGGAGGTGTTCCGGGGTGAGCCGCTGGCGCAGCGACATCACGGGGATGTTCCAGCCCATCATGAAGACGCCGTTGACGGCGAGCGCCAGAGCGGCCAGGACCGGGTGGCTGATCAGGCCCAGTGCGGCGTACGCGGCGCCGGACGCCACCAGGGACCACCGGGCCAGTCGGAGGGTGGGCAGCCGGTCGGCGGCCCAGGGGGCCAGCCGGCTTCCGGTGACGGCGCCCAGCGAACCGGCCGCCAGCAGCAGTCCGTACCCGGTCTCGTCCAGTCCAAGGGTGCGGTCGCTGAGCAGCACCAGCATCGAGAAGGTGGCTGAGAACACCACGCCGTACAGGGCGCTGGCCGCCAGGGTGAGGCGCAGGGTGCGATGGCCGAGGACGAAGCGCAGTCCCGTTCGGATGTCGCGCAGCACTCCGCCGGGTGGCTCGCCGGGTTCCGTCTCGCGGGCGGTACGGGCGGTACGGGCGAGCGGCGCCAGGCCGAGCAGCAGCAGCGCGGCCACGGCGTACAGCACTCCCCCGGTGGCCAGCGCCACGGCGGCGGTCAGGCCCATGAGCAGGCCTGCCACGGGGGGTCCGACCGTTTCGTTGAGGACGATCTGCGCTGCCGACAGGCGGCCGTTGGCGCGCTCCAGGTGCCGCTCCTGCACCAGCCGCGGGAGAATCGCGGGGGCGGCGGTGTCGGCGAGGGTCTCGGCGATGCCCAGCACGAACGCCAGCACGTACAGCAGGACCAGTGGGCGGTCGTCGGCGAGCACCAGGGCCGCGCCCAGCAGCGCGGCCGCGCGGACCAGGTTGCTGCCCAGCACGATCAGGCGCCGGTCCGTCCGGTCCACGAGGACGCCCGCGGGGAGCGCGAACAGCAGCCAGGGCAGCATGTTGACGGCGGTGAGTCCGGCGACCGCCGCCGGGTCGGGGTGGTGTGCCACCACCAGCAGCGGCAGCAGCGTGCGGGTGATGCCGTCGCCGGCGTTGGAGGCGACCGCCGAGGCCCACAGCCAGCGGAAGGGGCGTCCCAGGTCCACCCGGCGGGCCGGGCGGGTCCCGGAGCGGATGGTGCTAGGCAACAACGCTCCCCTCACTCCACGTGCGCAGCCCCAGCAGCCGTTCGCCCAGGTCCGTCAGCTCGGCCGGCCCGTACAGTTCGGCTTCGTCCTTGCGCGCCCCGCCCTCGGGGGGATGCGGGGGGATGCGGTCCTGCCAGAACCGCACTCGGGCCTCACGCAGCTCCGTGTGGTCCTCCCAGGCGGGTGCCATGGTCAGGTACTGCGCCATGCGCACCCGGGACTCGGAGTCGTTCGGGTGCACGCCGTGCGGCAGCAGACTGTTGAAGATGATCAGGTCGCCGGGGGCGACCTGAGGGGTGGTGATCGAGTAGCCGGTGATGTCCGGGGTGAAGGGGTCGCGGTCGGCGGGCTGGCCGCTGACCCACTTGTCCCACTCGGTGAAGATCTCCGGCACGCACTGGAAACCGCCGATCTCCTCGTCGCCGTGGGTCAGCGAGAGCACCGCCTGGCAGCTCACCGGGAGCGGGTCGGCGCAGGTGTCCACGTCCCAGTGGATGAAGCCGTCGAAGGCGCGCGGCCCCCGGTTGGGCGGGTTGACGTTGGCGAAGTCGATGGTGACCCACAGGTCGGCGCGGTCCCAGATGTCGGCGAATGCCTCGTACACCCGCGGGGTCTGCCGGATGTCCCACTGGGCTTGGTGGTTGTACATCTCGACCAGCCCGCTGTGACCCGGCAGCCGGTCGTTGCCGGTGTGCGGCGAGCTCCAGGTCGAGGGGTCGTCCGGGCGCATGTCGAGGAAGGAGAACAGGGCCTCGGTGAGCGCGGAGACGGTCTGCGGCGCGACGGCCTGACGGACGATCACATAGCCTCGGTCGATCCAGTGGTCCCAGTCGGCGGCGGACAGGACACGCAGCGGTTGCGTCTTGTGGATGTCTCGCAGTTGGGTGGCGGCCACGGGCACTCTCCTGTGCGGGCGGGGAGCGGATGCGGGGTGGACGGCGGGCGTCACTCGATGATCAGGCGGCGTTCGGGCAGCACCACGGCGTCGAGTTCGGTCCCGGTGAGCAACTCCAGTGCCTCGTCGAGGTGGTTGAGAATGGGCCGGCCGCCCCCGTTGGCGCTGGTGTTGATGAGCACGGGCAGCTGTGTGCGGGCGGCGACCGCGTGGCACAGCCCGTGCAACAGGGGCTGGGTGTCGGGCCGTACGGTCTGCAGGCGGGCCGTACCGTCGATGTGCCGCGCCTCGGCGAGCTGCCGGGCCCGCTCGGGCCGCACCCGCACCGCGAACAGCATGGTCTCGGTGTGGTCGAGGGGTCCGGTGAAGTACTGGTCGGCGACCTCCTCGGGACAGATCGGAGCGACCGGTCGGAACCACTCCCGCTGTTTGATCGTCTGGGAGACGTACCGGCGGGCTCCGCTCCAGTGGGCCGAGACCAGCAGTGAGCGGTGGCCCAGTGCCCGCGGTCCGGTCTCCATGCCTCCCTCCAGCCAGGCCACGCACCGCCGGTCGGCGAGCAGCTCGGCGACCGCCCCGAGGAACTCCTCGTCGTCGGCCGGGCTGCGCAGGGACAACCCGAGGTCGTCCAGTCGCCGTGCCAGGGCGTCGAGCGGTGGGGTGTCAGCGCGTTCCACCGGCTCCAGGCCCGCCAGCGGCGGTCCGGCGTAGGCCAGCGACGCCCATCCCGAGCGACTCGCCATGGCGGGGCGGTCGGCCGGTTCGGCGGCGGCCAGCGCGGCGCCGAGCGCGATCCCCGAGTCGTCGCAGCAGGTGGGGACGGGCACCCGGGTGAACTGGCCGCACTCGGCCAAGCGGCTGTTCGCGGTGATGTTGAGCGCGCAGCCGCCGGCGTAGCAGAGGGTGGAGTAGCTGGGGAAGCGTCGGCTGATGCCGATGACCAGCCGTGTCAGGTCCTGCTCCACGGCGGTCTGCAGGGTGGCCGCGAGGTCCCTGCACACCCGCTCGTCGGGGGAGGTCCCGACCTCGACGGTGTGACCGGCCGCGGTGCGGATCTCGTCGGGGAAGACGGAGCCGAAGGAGTGCACGACGTCTTCGTCCGATGAGTCGGCCAGGCCCGCGTCCAGGTAGCCGCCGCTGTGCAGGTCGTACTCCCACCAGGTGTCGGCGTAGCGCAACGCGGTGCCGGCGAGTAGGCGCTCGTCGAGCCGCTCGTACAGGTCCGGCGAGGTGCGCCGGGTGGACTGCGGGACGAGCATGGCGCGCAGCACCGGCAGCAGCGTGGCGTCGGTCTCCCCCGTGGCGGTCAGCCCGAGCAGCTTTCCGGTGTCGAACTGGCTGCCGTGGATACGCCGGGCGAGTGCCTCGTAGACCAGGCCGAAGCGCGGTCCGGTGCGGTTGGTGAAGGACATCACCGGGGTGAGCTGGTTGCCGTCGCCGAGGCACACCATGCCGCACTCGGCGTAGTTGCCGGTACCGTCCAGGGCCAGCACCAGGGCCTTACGGGCGCCGGAGGTGTAGTAGGCGAGGGCGGCGTGCGCGTAGTGGTGGCGCACGGCGGTCAGGGTGATGTCGCCGAAGCCCGCGGCCAGCGGCCAGTCCAGGGGTTTGATCACCCGGGTCACCGCGTCGGCGAGACCCGTGCCGCCGGTGGCCGCCCAGCGGGCGTCCTCGTTGACGAGCTCGACCAGGGACGGGGGCAGCACCTGGCACACGGGGGTGTACCAGTCGGCCACGGCGATCCGGGTCACCGGGCTCGCCGCCCGCTCCCTCAGTTCCGCCAGCCAGTCGGCGGCGGCCTGCGGGAAACCGCCGTTGCCACCACACACATGGCGCAGCCCCAGGCGGCGCTCGGCCTCGATCACGCGGTAGCCCGTCGCGTCGGTGAGCGCGGCGCCCGCGTCATGGCCGAAGTGCAAACCGATCGTTGCCATGGATCCAGTCACCCTTCCTGACCCGGACCGGTGCGACGGGTCCGGGTCGTGGCTCGATGGCCCGCTGCGCTGCGGAGCGGGCCGGTGCGGGGTCGTCGAGGGGCCTGGGTCAGGAGAGGGTGGCGAGGCTCTGGGCGTGATGGCGCTCCAGGAGGCCCTGGACCACCTCACGCATGTAGGCGCAGTAGCCGGGGGACATCACCTGGATCGATCCGTTCTCCTCCTCCAGCGCCCCGGCGGAGCCGCCCGAGCAGGTGCCCTGCAGTTCGCAGCCCTGGCAGCCGGGTCCGTTGGTGTAGGCCCGCATGCCGTAGTCCTGGTAGGCGGGCGAGGAGAAGACGCCGCGCCAGTCGTCGATGGTGCCCAGCTTGCGGGCGGTGGCCTTGCAGGCGAAGACGCTGCCGTTGGGTTCGATGGAGAGCTGGCGGCCGACCGCCGGGCAGGTCTTGTAGTCGGCCTGTTCCGCCCACTTGGCCTCGTCGATGATCATCTGGAAGGTCTGGTACCAGTAGCCGCTGAGCTGTACTCCGCGCTCGCGCCCGTAGTCGACGGCGGCCAGCAGCCGCTGCGCCACGTCGTGCGGGCTGTGCCGGTCGAAGAACTCCTTCGCCTGGAACGACACGATGACGTCGAGGGTGTCCAGGCCGGCCTCGGCGACGAAGTCGATCAGCGGGGTGCCCCACTTGTCCCAGGTGTACTGGGACAGCACCGTGGTGATGCTGACCGGGACGCCTGCGGCCTTCATGTCGAGGATCGCCTTGCGGACGACGGCCCAGGGGGTGCGCTGCTGCTGCCCGCCGCGGAACTCGCCGGTCTCCGGGACCAGGTAGTCGATGGACACGGTGGTGTCGACGCGGTGCCTGGCGAGTGCCGCCAGCAGCTCGTCGTCGATGCGGGAGCCGTTGCTGGTGAGGTCGTAGGAGAGGGTGACCCCGTCGTGGCTGTCGCCGAAGGTGCGCAGCACGTGCAGGATGGTGCCGCGTGCGAGGGTGGGCTCGCCGCCGAAGAACGACACCGTCAGATGGCCGCCGCCGTTGGCCTTGCGCAGCTCGATGGCCTCCCTGATGGTCTTCTCGGCGACCTCGCGGGACATGTGCATGGAGGGGTTGCGGGCCGTGTCCGAGCCGTGGTTCCAGTCGCCTGCGGCGAGAGTGGGGCCCGAGTCCTGGTGCTGGGTGCCCGTGTCCTCGCGGGATCGGCGCAGCTCGACCAGGACCGGCCCGGGTTTCACCGACTCACCGGAGGTGTTGCGCTCCTCGACGCCCCCGTCGAAGTTGTACGCGAAGCAGCCCTGGCAGGAGAAGTTGCAGGCGTTGGTGAGCACGAGCTGGATGGAGGAGTGGAACACGCCGCTGCTGAGCGCGTCCTGCCGGCTCTGCAGCAGGCTGTCGATCTCCCTGGCCTCGTCGTGCCCCGCCTCGACGAGGAAGCGAGCCTCGACGAGGTCGCGCAGTGAGTCCTCGTCGATCCGTTCCCGAAGCCGGTCCCAGCTGATGCCCTGGGAGGCTTCCTTGAGTATTTCGACGATGTCCCGGTCGATCAGCCGCGCATTACCGAAGAGCGAATGGAAGGCCATGGTCCGGTCGTCGCCCCGGTAGGAATCGAGCCGACCCCCGAATGACGTGAAATCACGGTCGCCCGCGGCGCGCAGGGTACGGACGTAACGCGAGGACTGGTAGACGGAATTCTGCATGGCTGACGTTTTCTCCCTGCGTCTCACGACTTCCGATGCGGACCTACCTCGCGCTCTTCGGCCTTGGGTCCGGTTCGCGCGACAGACCGGGGCCCGGCCTGCGGGCGGGCCCCGGGGGGAACCTCAGCCCTTAGGCCGACGCACGCTCTTTCCGCTGCTCAGCGGGGGCCGAGACGACCTCCGCCTGCTTGCGCGCGGGCGTGATGGTCGGGGCGTTGCCCTTGTCCGGCGACACGAACGCGCAGGGACGGGACGACGCGGTGACCGCGGGGCGGGCGACCTTCTTGACTTCGGCCATGTGGCCTCCTCCATAGGTGCGACACACAACGCGTCCCACTGAAGCAGAAGGTAAGTCCCCCGAATGAGACTTCAACCGGCCACTGTGGAAGAGTCACGTTTATCATCGACGCCCCGGATTGAATTGATCATTCAGCTCCCGGGGTGCTCCCCGCCATCTGCCGATTGGCCCGCGATAACCGCGTGGTGCACGCCGCCCGGGGCCACGCCGGACACCCTGGAAATACCTGCGTGCGGTGTGTGTTCCGGCCATGGGTACGGTGGATGCGGTGCCGCGGAGGGTGCTGCCCGCCGGGTACGGCGACTCACAGGCCGCGAGACGCTGCGGCGGTACGAGCGAGGATCTCGGGCCGGTCCGAATTCCGCCACCGGGTCTGTCGGCTCGGTGCGCCGCCGTGCCCCAGCACACGGCCAGGGGCGATGCCGACCGCGGCAACCGGCCGGTCCGCGTGACTTCGCGACGGCACCGCAGGCGCCGGTCCTTCGCCGTGCTCCTACAAGGGGTGACACAACGAGGTGGCTCGGCGCCGATCGCAGAATGCGTCGCCGCTCACGCGGCGGCACCAGCGACTCCGGGCGATCCCACAGCTCGCCCGAAGCGACCCACGGCCTGTCCCCACGACGAGTTGCACCGTCAACTCCCGCGATCCGGCCGGTCCGCGGCCGGGTCGGCCGCCCCGCCGCACTGTGTGTCGCTGGAGCGGTTCACGCCGCGGGGCGAGCCGCGACCGCTCCGAGAGGGCAGGCGCTCCACCCACCCGTATCGGACCGTCGCCCGGGCGGCCGTCCGGACCACGCTGACCTGAACGGGTTCACGGGTGAAGAGGGTCAGTGCTCGCAGAGCGAGAACTCCCGTTCGTAGAGCTGCTCGTTGTGTTCGTCGATGAAGAACTTGCGTTCCTGCATGAGTTGTTCACGGTAGTCCTTGGCCTGTTCAAGCGTCATGGTCGAGGTGTCGGACCATGGTTGCTGGGGTGGCACATCGGATGTCGAGACGATCTCTTCCGACGGATCGACCAGGAAGAACGCGAGGATCTTGCGATGGCCCGGCCGAGAAGGGTCCGCGAGGCGGAATGAACCGACGCGGTGTTGCAGGACGTTGGGGAACGCCAGGCAGCGGCCCGCCGGCGTCGATGCCGATCCCAGCACCTGGTTCAACGCGTCTTCATCCTCCAGACCGTAGACCTCACGCACGCCGTTGTCGTCGTTCTGCTCGTAGTACGGGTCGTCGAGTGCAGCCCTGAAACTCAGCCGGCTCTCGGTGATGTTCTCGCTGTCCCAGTAGTAGATGCAGGTCGAGACGATCCGCTCGTTCATCATCCCCTCGACATGCCAGGAACCGCCGGGGTACTCGGGCTTGTCCGAGGTGAGATGAATGGTGGCGAGCTTGACGATGACCTGCAGTCGGCGGCCGCGCAGGTCGACTCGGGCGGATTCGTCGGGCAAATCGGGCGGGGTGAAGTCCGGGGCGTCCGGGACGACGGGGCGGCGGTTCTCCCACCAGTCGTCCTGGGCCACTCCCCATGCGCGGACGGCTTCCGCGTAGGCCCCGTCATCGCTGTAGGCGAATTTGGCCGGATACTCGGGCTTCGAGTCGTACCACCCGAAAGCATCGGCCTCGATCCGCAAAGGCCTCGGATGCCGCAGATCGGTGAGCACGTTCTCCAGCAGCGGGCGCATGCACGCGAACAGGTCCGGCAGAACGCAGGCCAGCGCGCGATGCGTCTCGGGGTGGACGTTGTTGACGTACGAGCAGAAGGACACCTCTCCGTCGTCACTGACGTCGACATCCGTGGGAAGCCACTGGAATCTCTCCGAGAACTCGTACTTGGAGTAGCGGTCCGTCGGGTTCCGCCACGCTCTCTCGGGCGCGTCGCTGACCTCTCTCACCAGACAGAACAGTGAGGGATGAACCAGATCCAGCACCTGGCCGTCGGATCCGGGATGCCAGTCCTGTTCCGCTTCGGGTACCTGCTCCAGAACCCGGACCGCGTCGCGCAGCCGGGATCTCAGGTCGTCGTCGATGAGGGTGTCCGACTGCCACACCCCGTCGACGGCGGACACCTCGATGCCGGTTCGTCCGTCCCGCAGCGCGGCGTAGTGCTGGAGTTCGGCGAGCACGTAACGAACCTGTGCTTCGGTGAGGACCTGGGCGACCGCTTCTTGCGTCCACCTGGCAACGACGTCCTCATCGTTCATCTTCTCGAACCACCCCGGCTTCGCCCGGATGACTGCGCTGCACTGCATCATCTGAAGTTCCCGCAGCGTTCGGGGGGTCGCGAACGACATGACCCGGGAAGCGTGAAAGGGCAGCGGGAAAGCGGGCAGGCCGGTCAATTCTCTTGATCCTCCCAGTCGGTGTGCGGTGGCGGGAAGAATACGTGAGCACACTGACACCGCAGCCGCGGTCCCTGTCACACCGGCCTGGGGTGCGCACTCCTCCACGACTCTGCGCGGCCGTCGTCGGCCGCATGGCACTCGGGCGTCGATCGGTGATGACCGCCGCGACAAAGCGTCACACGCCCTGTTGCGGGTAGAGAAGGTGATCGTGAGCATTTCAACTGGGCACATGCACACGGCAGTTGGGATGTTCTTGCGGTTCATCAGAAACGGAAGCGGGCCGGCCACCGAACCCGGGGCAGGTCCGCGCACGCATCGCCTGGGCGATGCCGAAGGACAAAGGGATGTCCGAGTGAATTTTCGAAGAACCATTGCTGTCCTCTTAGGCGCGGGACTGGCGCTTCTCGCGCTCGTGATGCCGGTCGGCGCGCAACCGCTGCAGACCGGGGTCTCGACCACCTACCAGATCAACGCACGGCACGATGGCAGTCTCGTCGACACCGCTGTGGGTGCGCCGCCGCTCGGCAGGAAATGGTCGCGCGACCTGGGCGGGGAGGTGTCCTATCCCATCGTGGCCAACGGACGCGTCTTCGCCACCGCTGCCTCGCCGAACGGCTACGGCACCGTCCTGTACGCCATGGACGCGGCAACGGGGCAGGACGCCTGGGCGCCCGTGGACCTCGGCGGCACCTACTGGTGGTCCGCGCTCGCCTACGGCGGGGGTCGGCTTTACGCCCAGAACTACGACGGCGTGCTGACAGCGTTCAACCCGGCCGACGGGAAGGTGATCTGGAGCGTCAAGCTGCCCGGGCAGTCCTCCTTCACCTCGCCGCCCACGTTCGCCGGTGGCGTGGTCTACACAGCCGGCGCGGGATCGGGCGGCACCTTGTACGCGGTGGACGCCGTCAGCGGTGCGGTGCTGTGGACGCAGCCTGTCACGAACGGGGACAACAGCTCACCTGCCGTCACGGCCAAGGGGGTGTACGTCTCGTACGCCTGCGAGCAGACGTACGCCTTCGCCCCCAAGTCGGGCAGCCTGCTCTGGCGCCACGAAACGGACTGCTCGGGCGGCGGCGGCCGGACCCCGGTGCTCGCCGACGGCGGAGTCTGGGTTCGTGACGACGCCGGAATGGCCCCCACGGTCCTCAACGCCGCCGACGGGAAGGTCCGCGGTACATACGAGGCCAGGGGCTGGTCGCCGGCACCGGCCTTCGACGGACGTCAGGGCTACTTCGTCGATGACGGCGTCCTTCAGGAGCGGCACAGCCGCACTTTGGCCACCCGCTGGAAGTTCGAGGGCGACGGCCAGATCAGCAGTGCGCCGATCGTCGTCAACGGATACGTCTACGTCGGCTCACAAAGCGGCCGGTTGTGGGCGCTCAACGGCGCTACGGGTCAGCCCGTGTGGTCCACCGATGTCGGCGCGCCCATCAACGAACCCGACGAGCACAACGTCTCCGAGCCGCTGACCGGTCTCGGCGCAGGCGGTGGGCTCGTAGTGGTTCCGGCCACCAACCTCCTGGTCGCGTACGGGCAGTGAGTGGTGGGGGTGGCCGCCGGGTTGGGCGGCCACCCTTCGGCCCCGATCACCGTTGCCCGCTCGCCGCCGACCTCGCAGCGGTCCGGACCGGCTGGAAGTGGTCGCACGGGGTGCAGACCTCGGGACCCGGCCGGTGGCCGCACGTGTACGGGCGGGGGACGGCTGCTGCCTGCCCAGCGATTTGAGGGCTTGTCGGAAACCGAGTGCGGTGTCCGACAAGCCCTCCCGGACTCGGGCCCGTGGTGTCAGCCGAGGGCCCACCGCTGGTTGCTGCCGCCGTTGCAGTCCCACAGTCCGACCAGTGCGCCGTTGGCGGTGGAGGCACCGGTCACATCCAGGCACAGGCCCGACTGGACGCCGGTGATGGTGCCGTTGGAGTTGATGTTCCACTGCTGGTTGGTGCCGCCGTTGCAGACCCACAGCACGACCTTGGCGCCGGCCGCGGTGCCGGCCGCGTCGAGGCACTTGGCACCGCCGTAGACGGTGAGCTGCTTGTTCGACGTCCTGGTCCAGGTCTGGTTCGTCTGGCCGTTGCAGTCCCAGATGTGCGTCTGGGTGCCGTTGGTCTGCGAAGAGCCGGGTACGTCCAGGCACTTGCCGGAACCGGTGGCCCGGATCGGACCCGTGGTGGTGCCACCGGAGCCGTCGAGTCCGAAGAAGGCGATGGCCCGGGCCGCCATACCGCTCTCCGGCAGGCTGTGCCCGACCCCCTGGAAGCTGTTCGCCTCGACCGGCGCCTGGGCGCCGGTGGATCCGTATCGGGTGCGGGTCCAGTTGGACTGCGGGGAGTCGGTGAAGACCGGGGTCTGGCTCACCCCGAGCACGTTGGTCCACTGCTTGATCTCTTCACCGAAGTTCGCGTAGTACAGCGCTTCGTCCTCGGTACCGTGCCACAGCTGCATCCGCGGCCGGGGGCCGGTGTACCCCGGGTAGGCGTTGCGGACGAGGTCGCCCCACTCCTGCGGGGTCTTGCTGATCTTGCCGGTGGCGCAGTCGGTGTTCCAGCCGGAGCCGTCGGTGGTGGCGAAGCAGCCGAACGGCACGCCCATGAAGGCCGCCCCGGCCTTGAACAGGTCCGGGTACGCGCCGAGCATCACGTTGGTCGTCATCGCGCCGGACGAGGCGCCGGTGACGTAGACCCGGTTGGGGTCGGCGTTCATGTTCTGCAGGGTGTAACGGACCATCTGGGCGATGCTCGTGGGGTCACTGCCCCCGTCGTGCTTGAGCGCCTGGGGCGAGGAGACGTCGAAGCACTGCCCGCTGACGTTCGCGTCCGGGTAGACGACGATGAACCCGTGCTGGTCGGCCAGGCGGGCGAACTCCGTGTTGGCGTAGAAGGTGGGCCCCGTGCCCGTGCAGTAGTGCACCGCCACCACCACCGCCGGACGTGCCGGAGCGCTGTCGGGCTTGTAGACGTACATCCGCAGGTTGCCGGGGTTGCTGCCGAAGTTGGACACCTCGGTCAGTGACGCGGCCGACGCGGTGGCGGCCGAGGCTCCGGTCAGTACGAACGCCGCGAACAGCGGTGAGATCCCCATCAGCAGCGCCACCAGGACATCTCTGACGCGTCTCTTCTTGGGCTTCCGGGACATGACGCTGTCCTTTCAGGAAATCCGGCGCGACCGAGGCGACACTCCCGGCCGCGCCCGCCGAACCGAGGTGGCAGGCACGGCGGTCGCAGTGGTCAACGAGGAGGAAGCGACACCCGATGGTGAAGCGCTTCGACACTCCCATTTCGCCAGATGCGGTGTCAATGCCTGGTGGAAGCAAAGGTGCAACACCTTCACCCCTCTGGTTCGCCGGCGAAATCTTCCCGACTTGATCCCGTAGGTGAAGCGCTTCGACAGCGTGCGGAAGGGCCCGCGGGCCCGTTCACGACTGCCATGGCGGTTCACCGATGAACTCCGCTGACCGAGCGTCGTGGTCGGCCGCTTGAGCCCCTTCCACCAGCTCCCTCGATCACGGGTGAGAGCGCGCCGGTAGAGTCGGCCGCACATCAGAACCTGGGGGAATCCGATGACGGCAGCGGATGCAGTGCCCATCGTCTTCGTTCATGGGACGCGCTTCAGTGCGGGACAGTGGAGCGTGCAGCTCGCTGCACTCCGGGACGAATTTCCGGTAGCCGCCGTCGACTTGCCCGGCCACGGGAAGCGCTCGGCTCATCCCTGGAGCCTGAGCCGGGCGACCGAGATCATCGCTTCCGCGGTGGACTCGCTCGACCGCGGGCCGGCGCTGGTTGTCGGACACTCGCTCGGCGGATACGCCTCCCTGGAGTTCGCGCGACATCATCCGGAGAGACTGCGCGGACTGATCCTCGCCGGAGCCAGCGCATCCACCCGCGGCCTGTGGGCTGCGCCCTATCGATCGATCGCCAGGCTGATCCCTCGCATTCCGGCACATCGGCTGACCCAGTGGAACGACTGGCTGCTACGGCGGCTCTACGAGCCGGAAGTGGTGGAGGCGACGATCCGTTCGGGCTACGCCTTCCATACTCTGCCCGCAGCCTGGGACGAGGTACTGGGACGCTTCGACGCGGACGCGATGCGTTGTGTGAAAGCTCCGGTACTGATACTCAACGGCGAGAAGGACACCGTCTTCCGGGCCGGCGAGGCGGACTTCGCCCGCGCGCACCCCCGGGCTCGGACAGAGCTGATCCCGAGAGCGGGACATCTCGCGAACTTCGACGCCCCGGAGGCCTTCACCGATGCCGTCCGCCGCTTCGCCCGCCAACTCCTGTCCGGCGTCGACTGATCGCGCCGGCACCGAGACCGCCCGGCGGCGCCGGCGGCGCAGATTGCGCTCCCCTGTGCCCGCTCCGTGGCCGTGGCCGACCCCGGTGAGCCGGGCCCGCCCGGCGTCAGCCGATGCGGGCTATCGGAGCGCCGCCAGCACAAGCCCGCGGATCTCCTGTTCCGACACGACTCCACCCCCGACCAGACGGTCGAAAATCAGTCCGTCCACACAGGTCAGCAGCGTGACCGTACGCTCCTCGGCATCAGCGACGCCCTGTGCGGCCAGGAAGTCGTGCACGACCTGGCGTCCCGCGTTCTGACGGGGGGTCAGGATCTCCCGTAGCTCCGACTGGTGCACGCTCTCGATGACGCACGCATAGCGCGCGAGGGAGCGTCGCCGCGCGTCCCCGGTGAGGCGTTGCTCGGCGAAGGCGGCGATCTGGGCCACCAGTTCCTCCGCGTCGCGCGGCACCGGCGTCCGTTCTCCGATCGCCTGGAGTTCCTCCTGGTCGAGGGCGACCAGGCGACTGACCAGTGCGGTGAGCAATGCGTGGCGGGTGCGGTAGTAGGCGGACGTGGTCCCGGCCGGCATGTGTGCTGCACGGTCCACTGCGCGATGAGTCAGTCCTCGCATTCCGGCCCCGGCAAGAACGTCGATGGCCGCATCGGCGAGGACAGTGCGTCGGTCTGTGGGCATCTCCCCTTTCTACATCTGTAGAGAGAGCGGAGTACTCTTCTTCTACATCCGTAGAAGGATCTCGGCGGGGCGGACGAAGGAGAACCGGTATGGGCGGCAGCGCCGTGGTGGTGGGCGGAGGTATCGGCGGATTGGCTGCGGCGATCGGTCTGCGCCTGATCGGCTGGGAGGTGACAGTGATCGAACGCGCCCCCGTACTGGCCGACATGGGCGCGGGCATCTCCCTGCACTCCAACGGCATCCGGGCCCTGGACGCCCTCGGCGTCGGTCAGGCGGTGCGCGAGGCCGCGCGGCCCCAGTACACCGGGGGCACCCGTGTCCCCGGTGGCGGCTGGCTGGCCCGGATGGACGGGACCGCTCTCGAGCGCGAGCTGGGCACGCCGATCGTCGGTGTCCCCCGGGCCGTGCTGCACCGCTTGCTGCGTGCGGCGCTGCCGTCCGAATGTCTGGTGGTCGGGGCCGAGGTGGCCTCCGCCGACCGCTCCGATCCCAGCCGGGTGCGCATACCGCTGCAAGACGACGTCCTGGAAGCGGATCTGGTCGTGGCCGCCGACGGAGTGGGCAGCCGGTTGCGCGCCCAGCTGTTTCCCGAGCACCCCGGCCCGGCCTACAGCGGGTCGACCGTGCTGCGTGCCATCACCGAGCGTCCGGTGCAGTTGGACACCGACTTCGCGCTGACCTGGGGAAGGGGCGCCGAGTTCGGCCACATCGCCTTCGCCGACGGCAGGGCCGAGTGGCACGCGGTCCTCAACTCGCCGCCCGGTGTGCGGTATCCGGACGCCCTCGGCACGATGCGCGACCTGTTCGGGGAGTGGCACGATCCGATCCCCACGCTGTTGGACGCCACCCGGCCCGAGGCGGTCCTGCACCACGACATGTACGAGCTGGCGACGCCTCTGCCCGCCTTCACCGCAGGCCGGATCGCCCTGCTCGGTGACGCGGCCCACGCCATGACCCCGAACCTCGGTCAGGGTGCCTGCCAGGCCCTGGAGGACGCGGCCGCGCTGGCCGCCGCGCTCACCACCGAGACCACCATCGAATCGGCGCTGGCCCGTTACGACATGGAGCGCCGCCCGCGCAGCCAGGCCGTCGCTCGCGCCGCCCGCCGAGCCGGCCGGATGGGTCAACAACTGACGCACCCGCTGCCCATCGCCCTACGGAACACCGCTCTGCGGCTGGCCCCCTCCCGCATGACCGTCCGCGCCCTTGTGCGACATGCCGACTGGACACCTCCGATCCTGGGCTGACCACTCCGGCAACCACCCCGCAGCCCGTCAATGACACTGTTCGAGCACCGCTTCGCAATGACCTTCGGCCCACTGACCCAGCCCGGACGAGGGGAGACAAATCCGCGGCACTGACCTGATCTCCGGTACGGCGGACGTGGAACGGTGATCACCGCGAGGATGACGAGATGCACTCACACCTGCGTTCCACAGCCTGGTTCATGTATCCCGCACCGGAATCCGAGAGGGGCGAGATGATCGGTCGGCGCGTCGGGAGGTGGCGCGAGTCGGACGGTGCCGCGACGGCGCTGCCGGGCGAGAGGTTCCGCCGCCCGGTGCCGAGGGCGGAGCAGGACAGCTTCCCCTTTGACAGTTCCGCGCAGGAAGGTTCCTCGGTATGACCACCAAGTACGACGTCAAGCGCCGGTTCAAGCAGTGCTACGCGCCCAAGAACACCGACTGGGAAATCGTCGACATCCCCGAGCTCCGTTTCCTCGCGATCGACGGGCACGGCGACCCGAACACCAGCGCCTCGTACCGCCAGGCGGTCGAGGCGCTGTACGCGGTCGCCTACACCGCCAAGTTCGCGGGCAAAGGCGACCTCGGCAAGGACTTCGTCGTGGGCCCGCTGGAGGGACTGTGGTGGGCGGACGACATGGGCGACTTCCTGGCCAGGCTCAAGGACAACTGGTATTGGAGACTGCTCATCAACGTGCCCGACTGGCTCCCCGGCGAGATGATCGAAGACGCCAAGCGCACCGTCCTGGGCAAGAAGAAGAATCTTGCGGCTGCCGCGGACGTTCGTTCGGAGACGCTGCACGAGGGCACCAGCGCCCAGGTTCTGCACATCGGCCCCTACGACGACGAGACACCGATCCTGACCAGGCTGCACCACGACTATCTCCCCGCCAACAACCTGCGGGAGGCGGGGTTGCACCATGAGATCTACCTCAGCGACCCACGCCGGACCGACCCCGCCAAGCTCAGGACGATTCTGCGGCAACCCGTAGAAGCGCAGTCCGGTTGAGGGACGGCTGCGTCTGCTGCCACCCGCACCGGCTGCCTGCACCCGAGCCGGTCGGGCTCACCGGTCTGCCGTCGGCCGTGGGGCTAGCGGATCAGTGGGAGGATTGGGCACGTGATGGCAACAACCAGTGACATCGAAAAGGCGGCCGGTGTGCTGCGTGCCGGGGGCCTGGTGGCCCTGCCGACCGAAACCGTGTACGGGCTGGCCGCCAACGCCGAGGACCCCGCCGCCGTCGGACGCGTCTTCCAGGTCAAGGGGCGCCCGCCCACTCATCCGCTGATCGTCCACATCGGCGGCGCCGAGCACCTCGGCGACTGGGTCGAGGACGTGCCCGAGACGGCACGGCTGTTGGCGGAACGCTTCTGGCCGGGGCCGCTGACACTGGTGCTGAAACGCGGGCGACGCGTGCCGCTCGCAGCGACGGGTGGTCTTGAGACCGTGGCCGTGCGCGTGCCCGACCACCCCCTAGCGCTCGCGCTGCTGTCGGCCTTCGGCGGCGGTGTCGCGGCACCGTCCGCCAACCGCTTCGGTTCGGTCAGCCCCACCACGGCCGACCATGTCCGTGCGGAGCTCGGTGACGCGGTCGACTTCGTGCTGGACGGCGGCCCCTGCCAGGTCGGCGTCGAGTCGACCATCGTCGACGCCACGGGCGAGTTCCCCAGCGTCCTGCGGCCCGGCGGAGTAACGCGCGAGGAGCTCGAAGCGGTGCTGGGGCGCCCGGTTGCGGTCCCCTCCACGAGCCGTGTGCGGGTGCCCGGCCAGCACCCGTCCCACTACGCGCCGCGGGCCACGGTCGTTCTCGTCGAGCCGGAGGACGTCGTCACCGAGGCGGAGCGGGCACAAGAGATCGGGCACCAGGTGGGTGTCCTGCTTCCCCCGGCATACGCCGGCACTGCGGTGAAGGCGAACGCCGTGGTGGCGGTCCCCGGGTCGACGGCCGCCTACGCTCGCGGGCTGTACGGGTACCTGCGCGAGCTCGACCTGCAGGGCTGCGACCTCATCGTCGCCTCGCTGCCGGTGGAGGACGGACTGGGGCTGGCGATCGCCAACCGACTCCGCCGCGCCGCGGGACCCCGGTCCACTTGAGAGGACCCTCGCCGGGGCAGCGGCTGCGCCTGCTGCCCCGGCGGTGCCGCGCACCGTGGCCCTCCGCGCGGGAGGTCGCGCGGAGGGCCACGGTGGCGGTGTCACCGCGTCCAGGGGGGACGACCGTCAGGTGTCGACGCGTCCCCTGGGTGCGGGCAGGCTGTCACAGAGCCATCTCGTACGCCCCGGACAGTGCCACCACCCGCTCCCAGACGCGCCCCGAACGCGCTTCGTCGACGACGGGGCGACGGACGGCACCGAGCGCCCAGCGCTGCTGGTCCGCGGTGGCGGAGTCCTTGCCGTGCAGCTCGACCGCGTAGGCGGAGAAGTCGCGGACGAGTACGGAGAACAGCTCGTCGAGCACGTCCTCGTCCAGGTTCGTCAGGCGGGCCTGCTCCAGGATCAGCTGGCCGTGCACGACCAGCGCGAACAGCTGGCCGACGGCGAGAAGGAGATCGAGGTCGCGGCTCTGCTCCTCGTCGGGGGCCGCGGTGGCGACGAACTCGCACAGGGC
This sequence comes from Streptomyces sp. NPDC007808, assembly GCF_042868655.1. Classification (NCBI taxonomy): domain Bacteria; kingdom Bacillati; phylum Actinomycetota; class Actinomycetes; order Kitasatosporales; family Streptomycetaceae; genus Streptomyces; species Streptomyces sp. NPDC007808. The sequence continues at coordinate 1,147,490 of NZ_JBIAEQ010000001.1, read as the reverse complement.
GTCGGCCTGCTCCCGGAAGCGGGCGACGTTCGGCACGCCGGCGTACGTGTCGTAGGCGGGGCGCCAGTCGTGGAAGCGCACCGAGCCGAGGCCGCGGGCCGGTCCCTGCTCGAAGAGGAACGTGTCGTCGGCCGCGTCGAGGCGGGTCGGCACGGCCGGGAACTCGGCCGGGTTCAGGAGGTGGTTGCGCATGAACTTGAGGATCAGCGCGAGGTTGACGTGGACCGTGCCCTCCAGCTTGGGCAGGCTGCGGATCTCGACGGCGGCCTGGGCGAAGTAGGTGTCCTTCTCGAAGCCCTTGGCGGCGATGACGTCCCACATGAGGTCGATGACCTTCTCGCCCTCCGTGGTCACCTTCATCTTCGTCATCGGGTTGAAGAGCAGGTAACGGCGGTCCTCCGGCGAGGCGGAGCGGAAGTAGTCGACGGCGCGGTCGCTGAACAGCTTCATGCCGACGAGGCGGACGTACGCGTCGGCCAGCTCGCGGCGCACGTGCGGGAAGGCGGTGACGGGGCGGCCGTACAGGATGCGGTTGTGGGCGTGGGTGACCGCCTCGTACATCGCGTGCTCGCAGATGCCGATCGAGGCGGTGCAGAGGTTGAACTTGCCGACGTTGACGGTGTTGAGGGCGGCGTCGAAGGCGGCGCGGCCCGTGTGCAGGATGTCCTCCGGGCCCACCGGGTAGTCGTCGAGGCGGAACTCGCTGACGTACTTCGAGGAGTCGACGACGTTCTTCACGAGGTGGTAGGCCGGGTGGCGGCTGTCGGCGGCGAAGAAGACGTAGCCGTCCGGGCCCTCGACGTCGGTGCGTCGGCCGAAGACCGAGACGAGGCCGGCGGCGTTGCCGTTGCCGATGTAGTACTTGGAACCCGTCGCCCTGAAGCCGCCGTTGCCGTCCGGCGTCAGCAGCATGTCGGTGGAGTAGATGTCGGCGCCATGGGTCTTCTCGGAGAGACCGAAAGCGAACACCTCACCCTGGGCGAGGAGTTCCGCCGCGCGGCTGCGGGCCGCGGTGTTGTCGCTCTGCCAGACCGGGCCGAGACCGAGGATGGTCACCTGCCACGCGTACCAGTAGTCGAGACCGTAGAACCCGAAGATCTCGTTGAGCGCGGCGATCCTGGCCGTGTCCCAGCGCTGGTCCTTGTGTCCGGCGGCGGACTGCGGGGTGAGGAAGGTGGCGAACAGTCCTTCCTTGGCGGCGAAAGCGAGGAAGTCGGCCAGCCAGGCGCGGGAGCGGTAGTCCTCGATCAGCCTGCGCTTGCCGCGGTCCTCGAACCAGTCGACGGTGGCACGCAGCAACCTGCGGGTCTCGGGGTCGAACTGCGCCGGGTCGTACGTGCGCGGGTTGAACAGGAGCGGGTCGGCCATGGAGGTCCGCCTTCCGAGGGTTGAGGGTTTGAGGGTGAGGTGGTGCGAGGCTGAAGGCCGCGGGCGGTGGGGCCGGCGGTTCAGGTGTGCGCGCGTGCTGCGCCGAGCCTGCGGAGGGTGGCGAGCACGTCGTCGAGCCAGGCGATCGTCATCCGCTCGAACGCGATGCCACCGCGCAGCACGGCATGCTGCAGCTCCTGACCGGCGTCGAGCGGGGTGGGGGCCGTCGGGCCGGTGAAGTCACGCAGTTCGCCGGCGAGATAGTGCGCGAGCCGGTCACTGTGCACCTGTCGGTGCCGTTCGACCTCGTGGATCAGCGCGGACGGATCGTCGAAGGCGGCACCGCGGATCTTCACGGCGAGGTCGTGCCGGATGCTCTCGGGCTCGATCGGTTCGTGCAGCCATCGGGAGAGCGCTGCGCGGCCGGGGCCCACGACGGAGTACTCCTTCTTGTCCGGCCGGCTCTGCTGCGGAAGCGATCGGACGGCGAGCAGGCCGTCGCTCTCCATGCGCTTGAGGACCCGGTAGATCTGCTGGTGCGTGGCGGTCCAGAAGTATCCGATGGACCGTTCGAACCGCCGGGCCAGCTCGTAGCCGGAGCCCGGCTTCTCCAGCAGGGAGACGAGGATCGCGTGCTCGAGCGCCATGCCTCGATCCTGCTATGCAACTAGTTGCATAGCCAAGGGGTGCCGCCCGAGTGAGACGGGGCTCACGTGGTGCGGCGTACGGCGTCCCCCGGGCCGGAGAGCCCGGGGGACGCCGGTCCTGCCCGGTGCACCGTGGGGCACCGTTGATGTCGGACTCAGGGGCAGTTGACCGCCGAGTCCCCGGGGTCGCGGTTGCAGGTGTCGATGGCCAGACCGCCGTCGAGCGAGTCGTTCATCGCGATGCCGTCGACGGCTTCCAGGGTGTCGATGCCTTCCTGGCCGTTGTGACTGTCGTTGCCGGTGCCTCCCCTGAGGGTGTCGTTGCCGATGTTTCCGTTCAGGGTGTCGTTGCCCTCGTTGCCGTTCAGCGTGTCGTTCCCGGCGTTGCCGTTGATCGTGTCGTTTCCGCCCAGGCCCGAGAGTGTGTCGTTGCCCGGCCCGCCGTTGATGGTGTCGTTTCCCGGCGTCGCGGCTCTGATGCCGAGGGCCGTGTCGTCACCGAAGAGCCGGTCCGCCCTGGGGCCTCCGACGAGGCGGTCGTCACCGTCGCCTCCGAACACCGTCGAGGGCGTCTCCACGTTCGCCGAGACCGTGATCTGGTCGTCGCTGTCCTGAGCGGTGACGTGGACGGAGGTCCCGGGCAACGGACAGGTCGCCGAGTGCTCCGATCGCACCTGGCACGGGCTCACAGCCGATACGGCGTCCCCGGCGTCCGAGACCACGAGGAGGTCTCCCTGCCGCCGGACGGTGATGTCGTTCGCCACGCCGGTGCTCGCGGTGACGATGACACTGTCGTTCGAGAAGGACACGACGGTCGTGTCCGCGAGCCGGCCGGCTGCGGCGGTGTGCGCACCGGCCCAGGCCGATGAGCCGGCCGATAGGCAAACGAGTACAGCGACGCACAGCGTGGCCCGCGCGCGTCTGGTGTTCGTCATCACGTACTCCCCTGTCGTCCCGTCGGATGGGGTGTGCGGTGTGCGATGCGGTGTGCGGTGTGCGGTCACGCTCGTCGGCCGTCAGGGGCAACCCGTCACGGAGTCGCCGAGGTCGTAGCTGCACCTGTCGGCTCCCGCGCCGCCGTCGGCGTAGTCGTTGCCACCGATGTCGTCCACCACGTCGATGGTGTCTCTGCCGTTTCCTCCGGCGACGTGGTCGGACCCTTCCGCGGCGACGATGTGGTCGGCGCCGTTGCCTCCTTCGACGACATCGTTGCCGGAACCGGATCCGACGACGTCCGCACCGTCACGTCCCTCGACGGAGTCGTTCCCGGAGCCGCCGGTGATCCTGTCGGCGCCCGATCCACCGATCAGCGTGTCGTTCCCGCCCGCGCCGGACAGTGAGTCGGCGCCTTCCTCCCCTTCGAGAGTGTCGTTGGCTCCCCCGCCGACGAGGCTGTCGTCACCCCCACCGCCGAGCAGGGTGACCCCGAGCCCGCTCAGGGACGACGTGACGCTGTCGTTCTGGTCGCCGGCGGCGACCACCAGCTCCGTCGTCGTGGCGGCGCCGGGGCAGACGGCCTCGTTGGCGCTGACCGAGGTGCAACCGCCGGACGCGGCGATGTAGTCGCCGGTGTCCCTGATCCTGATGCCGTCACCCACCTGCCATACGGAGATCGTGTTGCCGTAACCCACACCCGCGGTGACGGTCACGGTGGTGCCGGTCTTGTTGACGAGGGTGGTGGCGAGGGCCTCGGCCCGGGGCGCTTCGGCCCGGGGCGCTTCGCCTGTGGCGGCACCGGCGGCACCCGCCATGCCGCTGAGGTGGAATGCGAAGCCGCAGACCGTCGTCACAAGTGCGGTGGCTCGCAGAGTCGTTCTGACCATGCTTGCTCCTGAGGAAGTGGAGACCGTTCGGTGACTCGCTTCCGAGCTGTGAAGCACCGGGGATCCCGGTGGGGAACGTCGGCAGTCCGTGCCCGTCGTGGTGCCGGTGCGGTGACGCGTCGTCCATCCGCTGTACTTCGCGGCGCCGGTCCGCCCAGCTGCTCGGCCGCATGCGATGAGCGAAGTGCCGTGAGTGGCCCAGCACGCGGCTGAGCACTGCGAGCATGCCGTGCCGTCGCGCCGCCTTGAAGCGTGATTAGCGCCAATCCCCGGCGCCTCGGACCGGAGGTGGCGCTGCACCGCCTCGGCTGCTCGGCGTTCTCCGACCGCAGCACCCTGCGCGAACGCCGTTCGAACGCATGTGGCGGGATTGTGCGCAACGGTGCCATGGATTCCGTCAGGGGTGCGCAGTCGTTCCGGCCACACCCCGGTCGCCCACCGGGCACGTGTCCGGACCCCGCGCCGAGAACTTCCGCTCGGGACCGCCGTGCCCGGAGGGCTTCTTCTCGCGCACTGTCGGGTCCACTTCTCCCGCGGTCGCTGTGTCACGGTCGGAGTACGCCTCGCGGATACGTCTGGTCACGCAACCGCAGTGGCCGAAAATGTGTCTCTGAGCGCGTGGCATGGTCGCGGCGGAGTCGTCAGGCTCCGACGACACCGCGGCACTGCACCAGCCGGTCTCGGGGGGACGAAATGAGCGTATGGGAAGTGCCCGGATACACCGAGTCGCTCGAACTCGGGTCGGGGGCGAGCGGGCGGGTCGTCCTGGCCGTCCACGAGGAGACCGGTACTCCGGTCGCGGTGAAGTACCTCAGCGACTCACTGCGCACCCGGCCGGGCTTCGTACACGGCTTCCGGGCGGAGGCGCGACTGCTCGGCGGCCTGGAGAGCCCCTACGTCACCGGCTTGTACGAGTACGTCGAGAGCGCGCACGGCGCCGCCATCGTCATGGAACTGGTGGACGGTGTCTCCCTGCGCGGTCTGCTGACCCGTCGAGGTCCGCTCGACCCCGAATCCGCACTCGTCATCCTCAAGGGATCACTGCTGGGACTGGTCGACGCGCACCGTGTCGGCGTCGTCCACCGCGACTACAAGCCGGAGAACGTCCTGGTCATGCCCGACGGGTGGTCCAAGCTCGTCGACTTCGGGATCGCGGTGGACGCGGGCACGACCGCCGGTGTGGCGGGGACGCCGTCCTACATGGCCCCGGAGCAGTGGACCGGCGCGCCCGCCTCCCCCGCCGCCGACGTCTACGCGGCCACGGCCACCTTCTTCGAGTGCCTGACGGGCCACAAGCCGTTCGCGGGCGACAACCTCGCCGAGCTGGCGCTGAAGCACATCGAGGCACCCGTCCCCAGCGACGAGGCGCCCGAGGAGGTGCGGGAGCTGGTTCGCCGCGGTCTGGCCAAGGATCCGGCGGAGCGGCCCGGGCAGGCGGAGTTCGTCGCGGAACTGGAAAGGGTCGCCGGCGCCGCCTACGGGCCCGACTGGGAGGAACGCGGCCGCGGTCGCCTCGCCGCGCTGGTGGCACTGCTGCCGCTGCTGCTGCCCTCGGCCCGCAGCTCCCCCCGGACCACCACGGACACCGCACGCACGGTCCTGAGTCAAGGGCCGCATCCCGCCCCGGCCCGGTCGTGGCTGCCCGGCCGACCCGGGCTGCTCGTGTCCGGTGCCGCCGTCGTCCTCGGCGTTCTCCTGACCTACGGCATCCCGAACACGCCGGGGACCGCCTCGCAACGGGCGGGGCACGCCCTGGCCACCACCGGTGCCCAGCCCGGCGCGGAGCCGGCCGGGACCACCGCGCCGACCGCCTCGCCCTCCCCGTCCCTGTCCTCCACGCCCACCGAGTCGGCCGGCCCGTCGTCGTCGCCCGGCGAGTCGCCCTCGGCCCCGGTGACCACGGGTACCGGTGCGCCCTCGACCTCCGCCACCTCGGCCGGTGGCCCCGAGACGACGCCGCCCGGCGGCGCGGAGAGCACGGCCACGCCGACGACCGCCTCCCCCGCACCGCCTGCCGCGCCCGCCGTCAAGGACGTCGCGGTGTCGGGGTTCCGGCAGACGGGTCCCACCACCGCGACGGCAACCTTCAGCGTCACCACGGACGGTACCGGGCCCTTCTCCCTCTCCGTCTCGTGGTTCACGGGCCCCGTCGCGGGGCCGCTCGGTACTCCCGACGGCGCGCCGGTGACCGTCACGCGCAGCGGAGCCACGCAGTACTCGATCACCGTCGACCACACCTTCCAGAACACCGGCTGCTATTGGTCGGTCCAGGCCACGACCAACCCCGGCTCGGCCGACGGAGGTGCCTCTCAGCAGCTTCTGACCAGGCAGTGTGACATTCGATGACCCTTCAAAAAGACCGCGCGCCCGGGCCCGCCGACGACCACGAGCCGACTCAGGTCCTCGCCTCCACCGACGAGAGGCAGGAGCCGACTCAGGTCCTCGCCCCCGCCGACGAGAGGCAGGAGCCCACTCAAGTCCTCGCCCCCGCCGACGAGAGGCAGGAGCCCACTCAAGTCCTCGCCCCCGCCGACGAGAGGCAGGAGCCCACTCAAGTCCTCGCCTCCACCGACGAGCACGCCATCACCCTCCCCCTGGGCCCGGCCGAGGGGCGGCGCGGCGCGGGCGGCGGGCACGAGCCCGCCGGCCCCGAGTACAGCGCCACCGTGCTGGGCAGCCAGTGGATACAGGGGCCCGAACGGGACGACACGCTCCCCGCACCGTCGGCCCCGACGACGTGGCCGACGCCCCCGACCGACCCCGGCGAGGACACCGTGTTGCGGTTCGGTCCGGGCGTGACCGCCGCCGTCGCACAGCGCACCCACCGGACGCTCCCGACCCTGCCGGTGCAACCGGTTCGCCCGCGCCGGAACCTGCGCAGACACACGCTGCCCGCGGTGGTGCTGCTCTGCGTCCTTGCGTTCCTCGCCTGGCAGCGCCTCGGGCCGTCCGTCGAGGTGAGCACGGTGGCTGTGACATCGCGGCCGACGGTGCTGGGATGTGAGGGCACCGCGGACATCGTCGCCGTCGTTCGCACGAACGGCCGTCCGGGAACGCTCTCCTACCGCTGGATCCGCAGCGACGGCACCTCCTCCGGAGTCCTGCGTGAAGAAGTGGTCCGCGGCCAGCGGCAGGCGCGGCTGCACCTGCTGTGGACCTTCCGCGGCGAGGGTCACCGCACGGCGCGGGCCGAACTGCGGATCCTCTCCCCCGCCCACCGCACGGTCGCCACCCGGTTCACGTACGACTGCCGCTGACGGCCCGCCACGGCGTATGTGAATCCGGGTTTCCGCCGTACGGGCCTGCGTCCGTTGAGGCACAATTCGGGTGCGATCGTCCCAGGCAGGGGAGCCGGGGCGACGGTGACCCGACGGGGTGGGGCATGGGCGATTTCACGCGGGTACCGCTGGAGGGTGGGGGGTTCATCCTGTTCGAAGCGCCGGAGGGCGTTCGGCACGACGAAAGTCCCGTGGGTGCGAGCCGCATCGGTGATGCGGTGCGGGACATGCCGGGCACACTGCAGTCGGCCCTGGCGCCGGTACGGGAAACGGTACAAGCGGTCCTGGACCAGCTGCGGGCGGCCCGGCCGCACGAGGTCGAGGTCCAGTTCGGAGTGGATCTGTCCACGTCGGCGGGCGTCGTCATCACCAACACGGCCGTCAGGTCGAACCTCGCCGTGCGGCTGGTGTGGCGCAGATCCGACGCGGAGCCCGATCCGGTCACGCAGGACGGGGACGAGCAGTCAGGCACTGAGCCGGACCTGCCGCCCGCTTCAGGTGGCGTGCCCCGGACGGGCTGAGCCGTGTCACCGTCGCACGGCTCCTCCCTGCAGACGAGCGCGGCACGGCTGTTGAAGGTCGGCGGGGCCGTGGCCGGAGCAGGGGTGCTGGTGACCGACACCCTTGTGCTGACCTGCGCCCATGTGGCGGTGGCCGCCGGGGCCGGGCCTGGCGACGCGGTGCGTCTGGACTTCCCGCACGCAGGACAGGGCCACGACTCGGTACGGACCGGCCGAGTGCGCGCCGAAGGCTGGCAGGGCGAGGACGCGCAGGACGTCGCCGTGGTCGAACTGGATCGTCCCGTCGACACGACGGTGATCACTCCGGTCACGCTCGGAGCCGCCGCGGATTCCCTCGGCGGCCCGGTGCACGCGTACGGCTATCCGGCGCAGGCCGGGCCAGGCGGCCACTTCGGCGGTGCGGTCGCCGCGCACTTCCTGCCGCGGCTCTCCCAGAACGGCGAACAGGACGGCGAAGCGGACGACTTCCTGCAGCTGACCCACGCCAACGACATCACGAAGGGCTTCAGTGGAGGGCCCGTCGCCGACGACCGAACGGGACGCGTCATCGGCATGGTGACCAGGCTCGTCGTACCCGACCGCATGGCCCGGGGGCAGCACATCGCGTACGCCACGACCAGTGAGGCGCTGCGCCGCGCCTGCCCCGAACTCGCCCTCGCCGAGGACCGGCCCTACCCGGGCCTGGAGCCGTACTCGACGCAGGACGATCTTTACTTCCACGGGCGTTCCGCCGCGGTGGAACGTCTGGTGCACGCGCTCGACATGTGCGCGGGACGAGGCGCGCTGCTCCTGCTCGGGCCCTCGGGTGCGGGCAAGACGTCGCTGGTACACGCGGGAGTGCTGCCCGAGGTGGCGAAGCGGGAGCGGCAGCGGCAGGTGTGCGTACGCCCGACCGACGGCCTCGACGGTCCACTGGCGGCGGACGGTGTCACGGGCGTCGAGGAGAGCGGACTCGCCGGAGCGGTGGCGCAGGCGTTGCGGGACGATCCGCGTCACGACCGGCTGCTGCTCGTCGTGGACCCCCTTGAGGAACTGCTCGTGGCAGGCACGCCCGCCGCCGGCAGGGCGCTGCGGCAGCTCACCGCTTGCCTGCGCACGCACCATCCGGGCCTGACCCTGCTGCTCGTCATGCGCGACGACTTCTACTCCCGGCTCGCGTCCGCCGTGCCGGACTTCCTGGACGCCCCGGATCTGCACGTGGTCAACGTGCCGGCGGCGCTGACACGGGACGAGATCGCGGAGATCATCGAAGAGCCCGCCAGGAAGGCCAACCACAGCCTTCAGGAGGGTCTGCGGGGCCGGATCATCGACCAGTTGCCCCGGCTCTCCCCGGATTCCGGCGGGCAGGACCCGGGCCACGCCGACCGTTTCCCCGTGACCCTGCTGCCCTTGCTCCAGCTCACCCTGCGACAGCTCTGGGAGAACAGGACCGGCGGTGTGCTGACCCACGACGCCTACCACAGCGCGGGCGAGGTCACCAGGATCCTGGTGCGTGCGGAGGAGGCGCTGTTCGCCCGTCTGGACCCCCGGCTGCATCTGGCGGCCCAGCGATTCCTGGCAGCCCTGGTCGAGCCCGCCGACGTCGAGCGGAAGACCCCGGCGACCCGGCGTCGGCGCACCTACGCCGAGTTGCGGGCGCTGTCGCTGGAGGCGGCTCCCGCGCCGGAGCGGGCTCGGGGCGTGCGTGCGGCGTGGGGCCGATCCGTCGGGTTCCTGACGAGGAGGTCCCGATCACGTGCTCCGCAGGCACCCGACGCCCAGGACGACGCCGACTTCGACACGGTGCTCAAGGTGCTCACCGGCAGCCCGCTGGTCAGCGGCGGGGCCGCCGCCGGGAACCGGGCCGGCGAGCCCGACGGGCCCGGGGAGCCGATGGCCGAACTCGTCCACGACGCACTCGTCCCCGCTTGGGACAACCTGGGCAGATGGGTGGAGCGCGACCGGCGGTTCACCGCGTGGCTGGACACCGCGCGCCGCCAGTACGCCCGCTGGGAGCCCCACGGCGATGCCCGGGACCTGCTCTCCGGCACGGCACTGGAGGACGGCCGCGTCTGGCGGCGACAGCGCCGGTTGCCCTTCGAGATGGGCGAGTTCGTCGCGGCGAGTGAACGGCACGCGCGCCGTGCCGTGCGCCGTGCACGGCGTCTGAACGTCACCCTGGCCTTCCTGCTCGTACTCGTCCTCACCGCAGCGGGTCTGGCCCAGTGGCAGCGCACCCGGACGCAAGAGGCCCAAAATGTCGCGCAGGCACGTCAGTTGGCGTCTGCGTCGTTCGCGCTCGCGGCCACGGATCCCGAGCTCGCCGCTGTCCTCGCCGTCGCCGCCTACCGGCGCAGTCCCACGCAGGAGGCCGCGGACAGCCTCTACCAGGCGTCCGACCGGCCCCTGTTGCGGGTTCTGCGGACCGAGTCCGGTGTCTCCCCGGTCACCGCGATGGCGTTCGCGCCCAACACCGAAGTCCTCGCGCTCGGACTGGAGGACGGCCGAACCCAGCTCTGGCACCCCTCGGCGGCACGCCGCATCGCCACGCTCGCGCCCCGGGCAGGGAAAGGGGAGACGGAGCCGGCGGTCGTCTCGGTCGTTCCCGCGCGTGACGGTGTGCGGCTGATGACGGGCGACGCGAACGGAGTCAAACGCCTGTGGGACACCGCCACCAGCCGGGTGCTGCGTACCTTCAGGGGCGAGCCGCAAGCCCCCGGCTCCGCCGCGGTCAGCCCGGACTGGCGCTCCACGACCGTCAGCACCGTCCAGGGCGACGTCCTCCTGCTCGACCCGGCCTCCGGCAAGGCCCGGTTCCGCCTGCGCGGCCATCGCGAGCCTGTCGGCCTCGTCGCCTACAGCTCGGACGGCCGCACCGTCGCAACCGGCAGCGATGACGGGACGGTACGTCTGTGGGACACCCGCACCGGACGCCACAAGGCGACGCTGCCCGGGCACGGGAGCGAGGTCACCGCCATTGCCTTCAGCCGGGACGGCAAGCGGGTGGCCACAGTCGGCGGCCGAGAACACACCGCCCGCGTCTGGGAGGTGGGCAACGGCCGGTTGACGGCGACGGTGCGGGAACACACGGGCGCCGTCAACGCTCTGGCCTTCGACCGTCCCGGCAAGCGGCTCGCCACCGCGTCCGACGACGGGTTCACCTTCGTCAACCATGCGGACACGGGCGTACTGAACACGTACCTGTCAGCCCATGCCCACACCGTCAACGCGGTGTCCTACAGCCCCGACGGCAACCTGCTCGCCACGGCGGGGGACGACGGCACGACACGGCTGTACGAGGCGACGAAGCACGCGGACCGGATGGTGCTGCGAGGCTCCGCCGCCGCGCAGGAACTGCTGGCCTTCAGCCCGGACAGCACCCTGCTGGCCACGGCCGACCGCGACGGCCGGGTCAGGATCTGGGCGACGGGCCGTGTGCGGCCCCTTCCCCAGCTCGACGGGCACAGCTGGCCCATCCGGTCGATGGAATTCAGCCAGGACGGAAAGGACCTCGTCACCACGGCCGACGACCGTCGCACCTTGCTGTGGGACACCCGGACCGGTGTGCCGGTACGGCGCTGGGACGGTGAGGAGAGCGGGAGCTACCCCGACGACGCGATCGTGAGCTCGGTGAAGGACACCGTCATCACCGTGACCGACGGTACCGACGTCACCTACTGGGACCGCACGGACGGCAGTTGGAAGGGCGTCCTCACGGGGCACGAGGACGCCGTCAACGACCTGGCCGTCACCCCGGACGGCGAGAGCGTCGCAACGGCGGGAGAGGACGGCACGGTACGGCTCTGGTTCGGCCCGCATCCCGACGCGGGCGTCATCGAACCCGAGCGCGCCGTGCTGCGCGGGCACCGGGGTGCCGTGGTCCATGTGGAGTTCGGCCCGGACGGCAGGATCCTCGTGTCGAGTGGCTGGGACGGGACCGTACGTCTCTGGGACACCGCGACCGGCCGGGCACTGCACACCCTGCGAGGCTCCGGTGAGCACGTGGCCGCGTTCGCCGTCAGCCCGGATTCCCGCACGGTGAGCACATACGACATCAGCGATCAGCTGCGGCTCTGGGACACGGGGGACGGCACGCTGCGTGCGATGCGCGACGCCGACCAGTTGGAGGGCAGGGCCCTGGTCTTCGGCCCGGACGGGCGGACGCTGGCCAGTGCGGGGGCCGACGGCTCGGTCGTGGTGCGCAGCGCCGACACGGGAGAGGAGTTGTGGCGGCGTGTGCCGGACACCCGCGTGAGCATCCAGGGTCTGGCATTCAGCCCGGACGGCACGCTCCTCGCCTCCTCCGACGCCCACGGCACCGTTCGGCTGTGGGACACCCGGGCCAGGAAGCAGGTGGCCGCGTTGAAAGGTATGCGCGCCTTCCCCGAGGAGGGCGACGCGAAGGTGGCGTTCAGTCCGGACGGGGCCCTGCTCGCGATGTCGTCCGGCAGGAGTGTCCGGCTGGTCGACGTGGAGTCCGCGGTTCCCGAGCGGGCGTTGCGGCGGGTGTGCCGGGTGCTGCGTCTGGACCGGTCGATCTCCCGGCCGGACGACGCGCAGGACGAGGTGGTCGTCTTCGACGCCTTCGACGCGTCGGACCTCGAGCAGTTCCTCGACCCGTCGGAGATCTCCGGACTGTGTCCCTGAGCCCGGCGCCCCGGGGCGTCGGGTCAGCGGATCCGCTCCAGCACGACCTGGAGATCCTCGAAGGCGTAGGCCCAGTTGTGGCACTTGAAGCTGCGCAGATCCGTGATCGCGCTGCCGCAGCCGTGGCACGTCAGCCCGGCGATGGCCTCGGGCGCCTCGGTGTTCACGTACTTCTGGTCGCCCAGGATCACTTCCGCGATCATGGCCGGGTCGTGCGTCCGGGTCAGCGCCGAGGACACGATGTCCAGCCAGCTCGGTTCGCGGCCGCATGATCCGCACGCGCGCGAGTCGCCGCTCACCCAGAGCGGAGCCCCGATGGTCCCGGACTCCATGCCGAGGAGTTCCTCGACCTTGCGTACGTCCTCCGTCCTGGTGGTCCAGCGGTGGCGGCCGGGCAGCGCGGCCGGCGAGTCGTAGACGGCCTGGAAGACTGCGTCGCTCACCCGACGGGTTTCCCGCTGTGTGGTCACGGTGACTGCCTTTCACCCGGTTCGTTCGAGGCGCCTTCTGGCACCGCCCCGTACGCCCGGTTCCGAGTCGATGGCGTTCCTTTCGTCTGCTTACTGACCAGCGCGCGGCCGGTTCGCACGCGACCGCACCGGAATTCCTCCGAGAGGACCGCCGCGGCACACCGCCGGTGGACATGGCACCTCACTGACGGACACCGGGCGCGGAGCGACACCACCCGTCCCGCACCGCACGAAGGCCCCACCCGAAGGTGGGGCCTGTCGGCCGGGAGCGCGGGGTCAGGCGTGAGCGTGGCCCCGCCGGTGGCCGCGCCCGTGCCCGCGGTTGGTGAAGACCCGGTACAGCGCGAGGAGAATGACGGATCCGACGATCGCCGCGATCCAGGTGGACAGATCGAAGAAGCCGTCGATCGAGTCGACGCCGAAGATCACCTTGCCGAGGAAGCCTCCGAGCAGACCTCCGGCGATGCCGATGAGCATGGTGACAATGATTCCGCCCGGGTCCCTGCCCGGCATGAGCGCCTTGGCAATTGCCCCGGCGAGCAGACCGATGACTATCCACGCAATGATGCCCATGACAAGTCTCCCTTGCTTTCGGTTCGCCGGACGTGTTTCCACATAAGGGGTCGCCAAACTGCGCGGTGGAGCCGGCGGCTCCTCCGAAGCCCGTCGGTGAGGGCGCGGCCTGTCGGACCGGCGCCCCGTCCGTCGCTGTTCGCGGGCCTCAACGCGCGGCCGGGCCCGCTCCGTTCCTCCGTATGATCTTTCCGTGGTGCGACGGGGAGGGCGGACAGTGGCGGGAAGCAGCGGGCGCGGCCGGAGGAAGAACGCGGACGGCGAGGAGGGGGAGGGCTGCTGCGCGGCCACGCTCGACACGTTGGCGCATCCCTGCTGCTGCGGTGGTGTGGGGGCGCAGGCCGCCATGCTGCTGGCGGTCCTGCGCCCCTCGCTCGTGACCGGCGGCCACGGCCCGGACCCCGCCGCGCCCCCACCGGGCGGGAGGGTGGCCGCCGCGATGTACCGGTCCGTACGGCACTACCGCGTCACGGTCAGCCCGACCCGGCCGGCGTGCTGCCCGTACATTCCGAGCTGCTCCACCTACGCGGTGCAGGCGCTCCACCGCCACGGCGCCCTGCGCGGCGGCCGACTGATCCTGGGGCGCCTGCTGCGGTGCCGGCCGGGGGCGGCTGTGCGCCGGAACTTTCGCGATCCGGTGCCACCTGGTCGCGGCTGACCACCCCGACCCCGACTGCCGGATCGTCTCCTGCGGCTGCGCCTCGCCCGGAGCGGCGCGGTCCGGGCGAGGCGCAGGCTCTCAGGGCAGGAGGGCGGCGGCTTGCGAGCCGATCACGTCCCAGGCCGCGGGCGGCAGATCGCCCAGGGCCGTCCCCCGCAGTGCGGGGACAGTATCGGCGGAGTCGGTGCCCGTGGCCGTCGCGCTCAGTACTTCATAGCCGTCGCGGACGGCGACCCGGAAGGTACGCAGCCCGTCGCCGGCGGCGTGGACCGCCGAAGCGACCACGAGGGGCGGCGGTCCGGACGGCTCGGCAGGCAGTTTGGTGAACGTGCTGGCGATCGGCTCGGGCCAGTGGAGGCTGAGCAGGAGCGCACGCTTGGCCACCACCTCGGACAGATCCGTCTCGCGGACGCCTTCGGGTTCCAGGACCGTGGCGCGTGCGTCCAGGACGAGGGCAGCGGGGAGCAGACAGCGAAGGGCACTGCCGACGAGGTTGCCGCCGACGGTGGCGCTGCGTCGTACGGCCCCGGTGCCCACCTGGGCGGCGGCCAGGCGCAGGGCGTCCGGCATGCGCTCGTCCATCTGATGCAGCACCACGGCGCCGCCCACGGCGCCGCGTTCGAGGACGTTGGCCTCGGGCAGCTCACGCAGTGACATGGCCAGGGCCGGGAAGCCCTCCCGCTGCCAGGTGGCCCACAGCAGGGTCGCCCCGCCGATGGGCACAGCCCCCTCGGCCAGACACTCCTGCGCATCGGACACGGATGTGGGGAGACGCAACAGCACAGTGACACCCTGCCTTCCTCAAGAGCCGGACGGGCAGCACATGGTGGTTTTCAGCCACCCGCCTCGCAGTAAGACAATCGTTCCGACGGGGGGCGCATGAAGGGCTCACACGAGCACGGGACCCGGGTGGCGAGTCAGCACATGCCGCCGGAGCCAGCGTGGCTCCGCCCGTCAGCAGCAGCCGGGGAACCGCAGGGCGTTCGCCCAGAGCCGGGTCACCGTCGACACCAGTTCCTCGAAGTCCACCGGCGTGCCTTCTCCCAGCGGTTCGCCGAGTACGAAGGCGTTGTACGCCATGACGCTGACCATGCCCGACAGCGCACGGGAGGCCAACATCGGATCGACCTCGCGGTCCGCGACACCCCGCGCCTGCAGATCGGCGATGCCGCGGGCGTTGCGGCGGACGAACGCGTCGGCGCGTCGGCTCCGGAACCTGCGGAACTCCGGTTCCACCTGCGCGACCTGCTCCAGCAGCGCCATCAGCTTGGCGTTGCGCCGGTAGGCCTGGAGATACGCGCGGTTGCCGGCCTCAAGCACCGCATACGGGTCGTCGGCGTCCTCCACCCGGGCCATGCCGGGGTGCATCATGTCCTCCTGCGCCTCCAGGAGGACGGCGGCGAGTACCTCTTCCTTGTTGGTGAAGTAGGTGTAGAACGAGCCCGCCGCACACCGGGCCTCTTTCGTGATGTCGGTCAGGCGGGCGTCCAGGTAGCCGTCCCGTTCGAAGACCTTGCGGGCCGCTTTCACCAAAGCGGCCCGCGTCCGTGCTCCGCGCTGCGTCGCGGGCGGCTCGCGAAGGAGTGAGAGGGGCGCCACGGGGGGTGCCTGCTCGTCGTCGGTCTCCTCGGGCGCGGTGCTGTCCATCGCGGTGACTGTACTGGAATCCGAGGCCGTCCTCACCTGCTGCGTACGCGGAGGAACGGCTGCTCAGCGAGGGCGGGCACGGTGACGGGGCGGCCCGCTGATTCCGAAGCGTTCGGCGAGCCGGCGGCGGGTCTCGGCGGCGCTGGTGTGCAGGACGCCCCGGATGCCGATGCGAGCGGCTCCGTCGAGGTTCTGCTGCAAGTCGTCGATCATGACGGCCTGTTCGGGGTCTACGCCGAGACGTTCGCACGCGAGCGCGTAGATCCGCCGGGAGGGCTTGCGGATGCCGACCTCGGCGGAGATGACGACCACGTCGGCGACGGCCGCGAGGTCGACGCCGTCGTAGGTGCCGGTGCCGAACGAGTTGGACACGAGTGCGACGGGGTGGCCGACGGCCCGGAGATCACCGAGCAGCGCGACCATCTCCTGGTCGATCGACATCCCCGCCTGCATCCGGGCCGTCAGTCCTTCGGCCGCTACCTCGGCGCCGTGGACCCGGAGCCGTTCGGCGAATCCCCGTTCGAAGGCTTCGGTGCCGATACGGCCGCACTCGTGGTCGGCCAAGAGGGTGCGCGACGGCTGGTCCCGGCGCAGGAGGTCCAGTGGCAGGCGCGGATCGACGCCGAGGGAGGCGCCGAAGTCGGTGAACGCCCGCAGCACACTGGAGGTGATCACTCCACCGAAGTCCACCAGGACCGCGCTTCGGGCCTCAGCAACCGTGTGCGGCACGGTGACCACACCTCTCTCTCGTGATCGGCTCACCGTCGCCCCGTGCGACGGCAGCGGTGCTTTCTCCGGGACCGGTTCCGTAGTGGCGAGGCCGGGCTCAGGCGACCTCGAACAGTCCGGCCGCGCCCATGCCACCCCCGACGCACATCGAGATCACGACATACCGAACACCGCGCCGCTTGCCCTCGATGAGGGCATGCCCCACCAGGCGGGCACCGGTCATTCCGTAGGGATGACCGACCGCGATCGCGCCGCCGTCGACGTTGAACCGCTCAGGGTCGATGTGCAGTTCGTCGCGGCAGTACAACGCCTGAGAGGCGAAGGCCTCGTTGAGCTCCCACAGGCCGATGTCGTCGACGGTGAGGTGGTGCTGCTTGAGCAGCTTCGGGATGGCGAGCACCGGGCCGATGCCCATCTCGTCCGGGGCGCAACCGGCGACCGCCATGCCGCGATAACTGCCCAGGGGTTGCAGTCCGCGGCGCTCGGCCTCTCTCGCCTCCATCAGCACCGACGCCGATGCCCCGTCCGACAGCTGCGAGGAGTTGCCCGCGGTCACGCTGGAGCGGGCGCTCACCTGACCGTCGGGCAGGACCGGCGCCAGCCCGGCCAGACCTTCGAGGGTCGTCGACGCGCGGTTGCCCTCGTCCCGGGTCAGGGTCACCTCCTCGTCCCGTACCGCCCCGGACTGCTTGTCGGTCACCTTCTTGACGCTCTTGAGCGCGACGATCTCCTGGTCGAACCGGCCGGCTTCCTGGGCCGCCGCGGTGCGCTGCTGGGACAGCAGGGCGAACTCGTCCTGGCGTTCCCGGCTGACGCCGTACCGTTCCGCGACGATCTCCGCGGTCTGCAGCATCGGCAGGTAGATGCCCGGCTTGTGCTCGACGAGCCAGGGATCGGTCATGCGGTGGGTGTTCATGTGCTCGTTCTGCACCAGGGAGATCGACTCGACGCCACCACCGACGGCGACCTGCATGCCGTCGGCGACGATCTGCTTGGCTGCCGTCGCGATCGCCATCAGGCCCGACGAGCACTGCCGGTCGATCGACATCCCCGGCACGGTGTCCGGAAGTCCGGCACGCAGGGCGGCCTGACGCGCGACGTTGAATCCGGCAGACCCCTGCTGCACGGCGCAACCGAAGATCACATCCTCGACCTCGCCTCCCTCAAGTCCCGCGCGCCGTACGGCGTGGGAGAGGGCGTGGGCGGCGAGTTCCTGCGCCTGGGTGTCGTTGAACGCGCCGCGGTAGGCCTTTCCGATCGGCGTGCGTGCCGTCGAAACGATGACTGCTTCCCTCAATGTCGCCTCACTGTGTCCTGGGGTGGCCCGGGTCGTCCCGGGGCCGGGGCCGGGAGTGCGCTTTCCGTGAGTCGACGGGAGCCGACTTCCGGATGGTTATAGTTGAATCCGACGTCAGGTTCAATAGCCCGCCTCACCGGCCTCGACTCCCCCACCCCTCCAGTGAGCGCCTCAGTGAGCGCCGGCCGCGCGGGACCGCACCCGCTCGCCGCCTTGACAGGTGCACTCCCCTGCCGGGAGTCTACCGACCAGTCGGTATGAAGGGGTGGACCGCGTGACCGAGCTGAGCATCATCACCGGTGCGGGCGTGTTCGATGCGATCACGGCGGGGCCACCGGAGGGCCGCCCGGTGCTGCTGCTGCACGGCTTCCCACAGACCGGTCTGGTCTGGCGGCGCCAGATCGCGGCGTTGGCCGCCCGGGGCCACCGGGTCGTGGCGCCCGACCAGCGCGGATACTCCCCCGGTGCCCGCCCGCAGCGGCCCGAGGACTATCGCATGGACCTTCTCGTCGGGGACGTCCTCGCGATCACGGAGGAACTGGGCTGGGCGGCGTTCGACCTCGTGGGCCACGACTGGGGCGGCGCGGTGGCCTGGTGGACCGCCGATGCCCACCCTGAGCGCGTCCGCACCCTGACCGTCGTCTCGACGCCTCATCCCGGCGCACTGGCCAACGCCCTGCGTACCGACGACGACCAGCGCGAGCGTTCGCAGTACATGATCGACTGGCGTGAGACGCCCGCGACCGAGCAGCGCATGCTGGCCCACGACGCGCGAGAGCTGCGCGCCGTCTTCGCCGGCAAGGTCCCGCAGGACAGTGCCGACGCCTACGTCCGGCACCTGTCCCGGCCAGGCGCTCTCACCGCCGCGTTGAACTGGTACCGGGCCGGCCGCCCCGACGGCCCGATCGGCGCCGTCGACGTGCCCACGCTGTACGTCTGGAGCACGCAGGACAGCGCCTTCGGTGCCGCGGCCGCACAGGAGACCGGGCGGTGGGTCAAGGGACCGTACCGCTTCGAGACCTTGCACGGCGTCAGCCACTGGGTGCCCGAGGAGGCTCCCGACACCCTGAGCCGCGTGCTGCTCGAACACCTGGGAGAGCACGGCGAGTTCTCCACCGCGGCGCGTACTCCCCGTTCCACGACTCCCGACAGAGGTGACTCATGAAGGCAGCGCACGCGGCCTGGCGCGGACTCGAACCGGTCCACGGGATGATCTATTTCGTCCCCGAGGCAAGGCGACGGTACGCGGAGCTGGGACTGAGCGGACGCGCCGGGTACTTCACCTCCCGCAGCGCCGCGTTCGGCCGCGCATCCGTCGAGTTGGTGGTCTCGACCTTCTACAACTTCAACCCCGACCTCGTACGGCGGGCACTGGACGGCGCCTGGGACGTGACGACACCGCAGCACGTGCTGGACGCCCGGTACGCGGCGGCGGACGAGGCCCTGCGACGGGCGGGACTCCACGAGCTTCCCGCCCTGGACGAGGTCGTCGCGCTGACCCGCCGGGCCGCCGAGAGTGCCTGCGAACATGCGCAGGGCCGCGCGCTCTTCGCCGCGCACGCCGCGCTGCCCTGGCCCCAGGAGCCGGTACTGCGTCTGTGGCACGCCCAGACGCTGCTCAGGGAGTTCCGGGGGGACGGCCATGTCGCGTGCCTGCTGAGCGAGGGCGTCGGGGGGTTGGAGGCCCTGATCCTGCACGCCGCCACCGGGGAGGTTCCCGTCGACTTCCTCAAGGCCAGCCGCGCCTGGCCGGAGGTGGAGTGGGCCGACGCCCAGCAGCGGCTGCGCGAGCGGGGCCTCCTCGACGGCGACTCCCTCAGTGCGGACGGTGTCGCGTTGCGGCGGCACATCGAGGACCGTACGGACCGACTGGCCCTCCCCGCTTACGCCGCTCTGGGCGATGCCGGCTGCGAGCGTCTCGCGGAACTCGCGAGCGCCTTCGGCCGGGCCGTGGTCCGAGCGGGCCTGCTCAAGCCCGGCTGATCCGGCCACCTCCCTTCCTCGCGCGTGCCGCGGGCACCGTGTCCCCCGGCCGATGCCGGGTCGATCCGACTCGGCATCGGTACGCAGGCGAATCCGGTCGATCGCACAGCGGGCGTACGGCAGCGACGGTGGCGGCGGGGCCCACGCCCTGTCGTTTGGATCATCCCAGCGTCGCGGGTTCCGGCCCGGCTCTCAGGGGCGGGGCTCGGCCGGCGCCGTGGCAGCCGGTTCGGGTAGCGGGGTCGCCGGCCCGGCCGACACGAAGCGGGAGACCGCCGGGGACGTGACCGCCGTGGTGATCAGGGCCACCAGGACCAGCATGGTGAACAGTTCGGGGCCGATCACGCCGAGTTCCAGACCGATGGACAGCACCACGAGTTCGGTCAGGCCACGGCAGTTCATCAGGGCGCCGATCGACATGGCCTGCCGCCACGGCTGCCCGCAGGCCCGGGCGGCGCCCGCCGCTCCGCCCCACTTGCCGAGCACCGCGACCGCCAGCAGCGCCCCGGTCCACAGCCACTGCACCGGGTCGGCGGCCAGGGTCCCGATCTCGGTGCTGAGACCGGTGTGCACGAAGAACAGCGGCAGCAGCACCGGCACCACCACGGCGCGCAGCCGGGCGGCCGACGCCTCGATGCGGCGGTGGCCGCGCGGTGTGGCCACGCCGAACAGGAACGCGCCGAACAGCGTGTGCACCCCGATCATGTCGGTCGCCAGCGCGGAGACGCTCAGCCCGCTGAACAGCAGGACCATCACCACCCCGTCGCTCACCCGGTCCGCCCGCCCCCGGGCCCACCGGGCGAGCAGCGGGCGTACCAGCAGCAGCATGGCGGCGCCGAAGGCGACGGTGGACCCCGCCGCCGTCAGGGCGTCGAGCGGGGAACCCGCCGTGCTGAACGCGACCACCAGCGCCAGCAGGCACCAGGCGGCCACGTCGTCGACCGCCGCGCAGGCCATCGCCAGGGCTCCGAGCGGGGTCCCGTACAGGCCGCGGTCGACCAGAATCCGGGCCAGCACCGGGAAGGCCGTGATGGCCATGGCCACCGCGACGAACAACATGAACGGTGTGAACTCGACGCCGTCGGGGGCCAGGTGGTCGTACATCGGGAAGGCGAGCAGCGCGCCCAGGCCCAGCGGGAGCAGGATGCCGGCCTGGCTGACGGCGACGGCGGTGCGCGAGTTGCCGCGCAGTGCGCCCAGGTCGAGCTCCAGTCCGACGAGGAACATGAACGCGAGCAGACCGAGCTGGCCCAGCACCGAGGTGTACGGCAGGACGGACTCGGGGAACAGCCAGTGCTGCGCCGCGGGCCACAGCCAGCCGAGCAGGGACGGTCCGAGGACGATGCCCATGGTGATCTCGCCGATCACGGGTGGCTGGCCGAGGCGTCTGAGCAGGCTCGCGCCGGCCTGGCAGGCGAGGACGGCGGCGGGAACGGCGACGAGCAGGGCGGGCATGGCCTCAGCTGCGGACACGGGCGCCTCCTTCGGCCGGGACGGTGCGGGGCGGGAGCGGCAGCGCGACCGGCGGAGGGCCGGAGGTGGCGGCGGACCACTCGGCATAGCGGCGCAGTCCGTACAGGAGGGGCTGTGCGGTGGAGCGCACGCTGATGCGGCGGGCCTGCGCGAAAACGGCCGTGTGGTCGCCGAAGGCGGCGGTCTCCACGACGGTGCAGTCGGCTATGGCGTGGGCCGACGACGTCAGGTGCGGGCCGCCGGCGCCGAGCGGAAGCCGCCATCCGACGCGGTCGAAGCGGTCAGGCGCCCCGGAGGCGAAGAGGTCGGAGGTCGAACGGGCCTGCTCGTGGAGCAGGTTGACGGCGAACTGCCCCTGGTCGAGGAGGGCCCGCAGGGTCGGGCTCGCCGTGCGCACGCACACCACCAGGGTGGGCGGGTCCAGGGCGACGCTCGTCATCGAGCTGCACGTCATGCCGCGAGGCAGGCCGTCGGCGTCCAGGGCGGTGACGACGGTGACGCCGGAGGGGAAGGCGGCCATGAAGGGCCGCAGGTCCGTCGCCCGGGATGCCGCGCGGTCCGCCGCGGCGGCGGCCGATTCGGTGCCGTCGCCGTCCGGGGCGACCGGGTGCGAAGCTGAGTTGGGCATGTCTGACTCCCTGTGGAGGACGATGCAGTGCGGCCCGGCACCCGGCGGACTGCGCCGGGCGCCGGGCCGTGGGAGCGGCGGCGGAAGCCGGAACGGCCCGGGGGGTGACCGCCGGTTTCCGCGCCGGAGTGCTGCGGTGCCGGGGAGACGCGAGGGAGAGGGCCGGACGACGCCCGGCCCCGCCCTCGCTACCCGTGCAGCTTCTTGAGGTACTCGTAGGCCGTGGGCAGCGTCTCCAGCAGGTTCTGCTGCTGACGCTTGACCGTCTCGAACAGCGGCTCGGCGGCCGCCACCGACTCCGGCTTGTACGCAAGGGCCGGCAGGGGTGCGTCGGGCTCCAGGCCCAGGCCCGCGAAGATGCAGTAGTAGCTGCCGTTGGTCCAGAAGTTGCGGAACTCGGCCTCGAAGTTGCCGTAGTACGTCGACTCGTCGGTGATCGGCGAGTTGATGGGCAGACCCGCCCGGTAGGCGGAGATCTTGCGCTGGATGTTCTCGGGGAGGTTCAGCTTCTTGTTGGCCTGCCAGAACGGGGTGTCGTTGCGGGGCGCGTAGAAGAAGTGGGCCTGGATGAAGTCGCGGGTGTCGTCGAACATCACCTCGATCTCGTGGTTGAAGCTGTCGATCAGACCCTCGTTGAAGGTCTTGTCGGGGAAGTGCTTGGCCAACTGGTAGATCGCCGCGGTGATGAAGTAGATGCCGGTCGACTCCAGCGGCTCCAGGAAGCAGGACGACAGGCCGATGCTGACCACGTTCTTCACCCAGGCGCGGCGGTTGCGGCCGACCCGGAAGCGGATGTGGTTGAACGCCGTCGTCTCGGGGTCGAGGCCCCACATCGCCGCGAACTCGGCGGTGGCCTCGTCCTTCTCGGTGAACTTGCTGGAGTACACGTAGCCGGTGCCGAACCGCCCCAGCATGGGGATCTTCCAGGCCCAGCCGGAGGACATGGCGATGGCCGAGGTGTACGGCTCCACGCCGCCGGCCTCGTCGTCGTGCGGGACGGCGGTGGCGACCGCGCTGTCGCACAGCAGGTGGTCGCTCATGTCGATGAACGGCTCGGCCATCGCCTTGTTGATCAGCAGCCCGCGGAAGCCCGAGCAGTCGACGAACAGGTCGGCGTCGAGTTCCTGGCCGCCACGGGTCCGCAGCGCGGTGACGTAGCCGCGGGCGTCCTGGCGGACCTCCGTCATCTCGTCCTGGACGTGGTGGACGCCCTGCTTCTCGGTGGCGAAGCGGCGCAGGAAGTCGGCGACGAGCTGGGCGTCGAAGTGCCACGCGTAGCGGGTGGCGGAGCGGCCGTCGAGCCAGCGCGGCGCCTTCATCGCGTCCATGATGGGAGGCTCGCGGAAGCAGGCGTAGTCGAAGGGCTCCGTGGTGCTGCCCTCGTACTTGCGCTTGAACCAGTAGTGCGACAGCGGCGTCTGGTCGTAGTCGGGCAGCAGACCGAACGGGTGGTAGAAGTGGTCGGGCCGGCCGTCGGGCAGCTCCCGGGCCGTGGCCTCGCCCGTGCCCTCGGTGCGCCAGTTCACGAAGCGCACCGCCATCTTGAAGCTGGCGTTGCACTCGCGCATCCACTCGTCCTCGGCGATGCCGAGGTAGTCGAAGAAGGCGCGCTGCAGGTTGGGCACCGTCGCCTCGCCGACCCCGATCCGCGGAATCGCCGGGGCTTCCAGCACGGTGATGTCGACCGTGCCCTGGAGGGCCTTGCCGAGATACGCGGCGGTCATCCAGCCGGCCGTGCCACCGCCCAGGATGACGACCTTCTTCAGTCGGGTGTCGGTGCTGGTCATGGAGCAGCCCTCATTTCGGAGTCGGGAATCACGGCCGGAAGCCGAGGAGCTGGGGAGGGGCGATGTGCGGTGGGGGGACCGGGCTGGGGCCGGCCGTGTCCGGACCGGGGCCGTGCACCTCAGGTGGCGGCGGCCCGGGCCATCGGAGACTCAGTCTGGGGAGCGGCTCTATGACGGACCTACAGCGACGGAATCCGGCCGGTATAGGACGCGTGTAGAGCCGGGGAACAGACTCGCCGCAGGCAGAACGGCATACGACGGCCCCCGGGAGGACGCGATGACGACCGCGGTGACCGGAATCGCACGGCAGGCGGTACGCATCCGCTTCTTCGGCGACTTCGAACTGACCGTGAACGGCGCCCCGGTGCGGCGCTGGCGGGCCGGCAAGGCGCGCGGGCTGTTCCAGTTCCTGGTGATCCACCGCGGCCAGACCCTCACCCGCGAGCGGCTGTACGAGGCGCTGTGGCCGGGCTCCGACCGTTGTGCCGGGGACAGCTCGCTGAAGGTGGCCGCGCACGCGCTGCGCCGGGTCCTGGACGCGCACCCCGACAGCCCGTGCGCGTCCGGGATCAGGCTGTCCTACCGCGACTTCGGCTACGTGCTGGATGTCGCCGATCTGTGGTCGGACGTGGACCGCTTCCGGGAGCTGGTGCACAGCGGGCTCCGGGCGGCCGGCGCCGGCGACCGGGGTGCCGCCCGTGAACGGCTGCGGTCCGCCGTGGCGCTGTACGCAGGGGAGTTCCTGCGGGGCGAGAGCGCGGACTGGGTGGTGGAGCAGCGCGAGTACCTGCGGTCGCTGGCGTTGCGGGCGCTGCAGGTGCTGCGCGCGGACGCCGTCGAGCGCGAGGACTTTCCCGAGCTCATCGAGGTCTGCCGCAGCACCCTCGGCATCGACCGGCACCACGAGGAGACGTACCGGGCGCTGATGACGGCGCACGGCCGGCTCGGCGAACACGCCTGCGTGCGCCGCTGGTACGACCTGTGCGCGCGTCGCCTGCGCGAGGACCTTGCGGTGGCGCCGTCCCGGGAGACCGACCGGCTGCTGCACGCGATCCTGCCCGCCGCTCTGCCGCCCGCGACGGCGCCCGCCGAGCGGTCGGCCCGAGTGCCCGCCGCGCCCGGCTGGTCCGCCACGGGACTGCGTCCGCGTCCCTTACGCCGCGCCCGGCCCGACGCCCGTGGCGGCGCCCGGCCCGGCGTCCTCGCGGACGTCGCCCGGCCCGACCTTCGTGGCGACGTGCGACCCGACCCTCATGGCGAAGTCCGTTCCGACCCCCGTGGCGGCCTCCGACCCGACCCGCGTGGCGACGTCCGGCCCGACCTTCGTGGAGACGTCCGGCCCGAAGTCCTGCCTGCCACCCGGTCCGACGCCCGTGGCGACCTCCGACCCGACCCCCGTGGCGGCCTCCGACCCGACCCTCATCGCGACGTCCGACCCGACCCTCGTGGAGACCTCCGGCCCGAAGTCCTGCGCGCCGCCCGGTCCGACGCCCGTGGCGGCAACCGACGCGACGTCGGTAACGGTGCGCCTGTCGGCACTCGGCCCGAGGCCGGTGCCGATGCCCGGCCCGAGGTTCGCGCCGCAGCCCGGCCCGGTGACCGCGCTCCAGCCCGGTTCGAGGTCCGTACCGGCCTGCGGCCCGACGGTCGTAGCGGTAGCCGTACCGACGCCGGGCCCGCAGTCGGTACCGGTGGCCGCACCGACGCCCGGCGCGAAAGCCGTGGTGGTGTGGGTCCCGAGACCCGGCGCGAAGGCCGTACCGGCATCGGTACCGACGCCGGCCCCGACGTCGGTACCGGTGGCCGCACCGACGCCCGGCGCGAAAGCCGTGGCAGTGTCGGTCCCGAGACCCGGCGCGAAGGCCGTACCGGCATCGGTGCCGACGCCCAGCTGCCGCTCGCTCCCGCCACCCGGCCGCCCGAGAACCACCACGGCGTCCCACCCGAAGTACGCGCCGCCGCCTCCGGCCCGGCGGACACCGCGGGTCGCACCGCCGCTGCCCGCGCCGACACCCGTCCCGGGCCCCGTCTCACCGGTCCGGCGGTCGGCCCCTGGGCCGTCGCCCCCCGCCCCGGGCCGGTCCCGGGGCTCGTCCCGCCTCCGCGCATACCGTGACCGAGCGACCCAGTGAGGAACCACCGTGACCGTGCTGACCGAGCCGCAGGGCTCCGCCGTACCGACGGCCGAGCCGTCCCCGGGCGCTGTGCCGCCCCGCTACGACGACCACTTCATCGGGGGCCGCTGGACGGCGTCCGACGCCGATCGCCGACTGGTCGTCACCGACCCCAGTACCGAAGCGCCGCTCGCCGCGGTGCCCGCGGGGACCGCCCGCGACGCCGACCTGGCCGTACGCGCCGCCGCCACCGCCTTCCCCGGCTGGTCCGTCACCCCCGCCCGGCAGCGGGCGGCCCTGTTGCGGAGGGTGGTCGAGGGGCTGGAGCGCAACGCCACCCGGTTCGCCGGGATCATCACGGCCGAGGTGGGGGCGCCGTCGCGGATGGCGCTGCAGACCCACGTCGGTCTGGCCGTCGGCATGGCGGCGCACTGCGTGGAGACCGCCGCGTCCTACGGGTTCGAGGAGCGGGTCGGCCACTCCCTGGTGGTCCGTGAGGCCGCCGGTGTCGCCGCGTGCATCACGCCGTGGAACGTGCCCCTGCTCCTGACCGTGCAGAAGCTGCTGCCCGCGCTCGCGGCCGGCTGCACCGTCGTGCACAAGCCGAGCGAACTGACACCGCTGCACGCCAGGCTCCTCGCCGAGGTGTTCGCGCAGGCCGATCTGCCGCCCGGCGTGGTCAACATGGTCGTCGGCACCGGTGACACCGTCGGCACGGCGCTGGTCACCCACCCGCTGGTCGATGTGGTGTCGCTCACCGGGTCCACCCGCGCCGGACGCCGGGTCGCGGCCCTGGGCGCCGACGGCGTCAAGCGGATCCACCTCGAACTCGGCGGCAAGAACGCCTCCTTGGTCCTGCCCGACGCCGACCTGCACGCGGCGGTGGGCGCCACCGTCGACCAGGTGCTGTTCAACACGGGCCAGACGTGTCTGCAGTGGAGCCGGCTGCTGGTCCCCCGCGGCCGCCAGGACGAGGCGGTGGAGCTGGCCGGACGGATCATGGACGGATACGTCACGGGCGATCCCCGCGATCCCGCGACCGACCTGGGCCCGCTGGTGTCGGCCGCCGCTCACGCACGGGTCACCGACTACATCGCGCGGGGCGCCTCCGAGGGCGGCGCCCGTCTGGCGCACGGCGGCACCGGCCGTCCCGCCGGCCTCACCACCGGCTACTACGTCCGGCCGACCGTCTTCGCCGACGTCGACCCGCTGACGACCATCGCCCAGGAGGAGATCTTCGGACCGGTGCTGTCCGTCATCCCGTACGACGACGAGGACGAGGCGGTCCGGATCGTCAACGGCACCCGGTACGGGCTGCACGGCGCGGTCTGGTCCGGGGACGACGGCCGGGCCGAGCGCGTCGCACGCCGGTTCCGTACCGGCCTGGTCGACGTCAACGGCGGGTCGTTCAACCCGGCGGCGCCGTTCGGCGGTTTCAAGCAGTCCGGCATCGGCCGGGAGTGCGGGACCGCCGGGCTGGAGGCCTTCCTGGAGACCAAGTCGATGCAGCTGCCGCAGCGCGGCGGGGGCGGCGGACCGGTGGTCGGCCCGCGCCTGCGCGCCACCGCACCGGCCACGACACCCCCGGCGGCCGCCACGGCCGCACCCACCGCTGTCCCCGACGAGGAGAGGAACGACGGATGACGGCCCAGCACGCCGGTTCCGTACCGGCCCCGCGGCCCGCCCACGGGCCGTCGGGGGGAGCTGTCCCCCCGCTGTTCGCCGCGCTGGCGCGCTGGACCCGTGAGCAGCCGGACGCGCCCGCCGTGACGGCCGAGGACGGCACCTTCGACTACGCGGATCTCACCGCGCGCACCGCCGCCACCGCGGCGGCCCTGGCCGCCGCCGGAGCCGGGCCCGAGAGCGCCGTCGGACTGCTCCTCGGGCGTTCCCGTGAGAGCGTGCCCGCGCTCCTCGCGGTGTGGAGCCTCGGTGCCACGGCCGTGCCGCTGGACCCCGGCCATCCGGTGGAGCGGCTCGCTTCGGTCCTGCTCGACGCCCGGGCTTCGCTGCTGGTCGCCGCGGACGTCCCCGAAGGGCTCGACCTCGCGGGCATCCGTACGGTCTCCCCGGCCGGTGCCGGAAGCGGGGAGCTCGCCGTGACCGTCCCCGCGCCCGACACGTGCGCGTACGTCATCTACACCTCCGGCACCACGGGCCGCCCCAAGGGCGTCGAGGTCACCTACCGCGGCCTGGACACCTTCCTCGGCGCGCTGGCCCGAGTGGGCCTGCCGTCCGGCGGTCTCGGCCTCAACGCCGTCTCGCCCGCCTTCGACGGCTGGCTGTGGTGCACGCTGCTCTACCTCGTCCACGGTCAGGGCGTGGCCCTGGTGGACCTGTCCCTGGACGGACTGCGCCGCGCCGACGCACAGGGCCGAGAGCCGCTGCCCGCGGGCCTGCGCACGGCCTCCCTGACCCCGTCGTTGCTGGCCGCCCACGGCGGCGCGCTCGACGCGGCGGAGGTGGTCGTCGTGGCCGGCGAGACCTGCCCGGCGGCGCTCGCCGCGCGCTACGCCCGGGGCCGGCGGCTGCTGAACGTGTACGGGCCGACGGAGGCCACGATCGCGGCGACCTGGGCCGACAGCGAACGGGGGGACGACGTGAGCAGCATCGGACGGCCGTTGCCCGACTACCGGGCGTACGTCCTGGACGACGACCTGCGCCCGCTGCCCGCGGGGACCGAGGGCGAGCTCTACCTCGGCGGCCCTGCCGTGGCCCGGGGCTACCGCAACCGCGCGGGCCTGACCGCCGCCCGGTTCCTGCCCGACCCGTTCCAGGGCGGCGGGGCGCGGATGTACCGCACCGGGGACGTGGTGGTCCGGCTGGCGAGCGGCGAGCTGGAGTACCGGGGGCGGCGCGACGACCAGGTCAAGGTGCGGGGCCACCGCGTGGAACTCGGCGAGGTGGAGCGGATCGCCGCGGAGGTGCCCGGCGTGGTCGCCGCGGCCTGCTGCCCGCTCGCCTCGGGCCAGTCGCTGGGCCTGGCGGTCGTCGCCGCCCCGGACGCGGGTACGTCCGAGCGGCTGGCCGCCGAGGTCGCCGCGCACTGCGCCGCGCTGCTGCCCGAGGCGGCGGTGCCCGCCACGGTCCGGGTGGTGGACCGCATCCCCACCCTGGGCACCGGCAAGGCGGACCGTGCGGCGCTCGCCGCCGCCTTCACCGCGCCCGCGCCGACGCGCGAGCCGGTTGCCGCCACGGCGTGGGAACGCGAGGTGATGGCGGTCTGGGCCGAGGTACTGGAGTGCGAGGTCCCCGGGCCGGACGCCGACTTCTTCGAGCTGGGCGGCCACTCCCTGGCAGCGGCCCGGGTCGTGGCGGAGCTGCGCCGGGTCACCGGCTTGCCCCTCACCCTCGGCAAGCTGCTCGCCCGGCCCACGGTCGGGGACCTCGCCGCCGAACTGGACCGGCTTGCCGCGGCCGCCGAGGCCGCCGGACCCGTCCTCGGCAGCGGCTCCGCGGCGGCCGAGCCCGCCCTCGCAGCCGAGGGGGCCTGACGCCATGGGCCGCTGGCTCTCCACCTGGCCGTCCCGCCCCGGCGACGAGGCGCTCCCGGCGCTGCTGTGCCTGCCACCCGCCGGCGCGGGCTGCCAGCAGTTCCGCGCCTGGACGCCGGCCCTCGCCGGGATCGGGCAGGTGTACGGCGTGCAGCTGCCGGGCCGTGAGAACCGCTGGCGCGAGCCGATGCCGCAGACGTTCGGTGAGGCCGTGGAGGCGATCGCCGACGAGTTGCGGCCGGTCGTCGCCGACGGGCGCCCCCTGGTCGTGTTCGGCCACAGCTTCGGCGGGCTCCTCGGCTACGAGGTCGCCCGCCGGGTGCGGCCCGCCGCGCTGGTGGTCAGTGCCTGCCGGGCGCCCGGCCACTGGGACGGCGCCGGGCGGGGCATCGTCGAGGACGACGACGAGCTGGACAAGCTGTTCGACACCGCCGGCCTCGACCCCTCCTTCCTCGACGAGGACACCCGTGCGCTGATGGTCGCGATGCTCCGCAAGGACGCGGTGCTCTCGCTGAGTTACACCCACTCCCCCGGCATCGCGCTGTCCGTTCCCGTGCATACCTGGCGGGCCACGGGCGACGACACCGTCAGTGAGGAGGACCTGGCCGGGTGGGCCGCGGTCACCACGGGTGCCTTCCACGTCCACCGCGTCCGGGGCGGCCACCACGCCGTGCTGCGCCGCCCGGAGGCGCTTCTGGAGCACCTGGCCGGACTGCTGCGGCACGCCGCCGTGGCACCGGCCGGCACCACCTGACGCCACACATCCCAACAGTTCAACGATCACGTGACATCGCGTCATGTCACGAAGAGCCCGTAGAGCCACCCCTGCCCGAGACCCGTGTGCCCGAGCCACAAGCCCACACGACCGAGCCCGGAGGACGTCGTGCCCACCATTTATCAGGTCCTCGTCAACCACGAGGAGCAGTACGCGCTGTATCCCGTGGCACGCGAGCTGCCCGACGGCTGGACGCCGACCGGGTTCAGCGGCACCGAGGACGAGTGCGTCGCCCATGTGGACGCCCGCTGGAGCGACACCCGCCCGCGCAGCGTGCGTACCGCGGCCACCGCGGCCCGGATCGGGGGCAGTTGAGATGCACATCGACCTGCTCGACCCGGCGCCTTTCGCCCGCAACGACTTCTGGTCCACGTTCAGCTGGCTGCGCGCCAACGCGCCGGTGTACCGGCACCCCGAACCCGGTGGCGACGACGGCTTCTGGGTGTTGAGCAAGCACCGCGACATCATGGCCGTGTACGCCGACAGCGACACCTTCAGCTCGGCGCGGGGCATGCGGCTCGGCAGTGACCCGGCGGCCGTCGCCGCCGTCAGCCAGCGGATGCTGATCGTCTCCGACGCGCCCCAGCACACCCGGCTCAAGCGGGCGCTGTACCAGGCGTTCGGGCCGCAGCAGATGCCCCGTCTGGAGGCCCTCGTCGAGAGGGTCGTCGGCGAGCTGGTGGCCGAGGCCGCCGACCTCGACGAGCTGGACTTCATCGACCTGGCCAAGCAGCTGCCCAACCGCGTGGTCTGCGCCATGATGGGCATCCCGCGCGCCGACTGGGCGTGGATCGGGGCGCTGACCACCGACGCGTTCGACTCCCCCGACGAGACCGTGCGCAGCAACGCGCACTCGGAGATCTTCCTCTACTTCATCGAGCTGCTCGGTCAGCGCCGGGCCCGCCCCGGCGACGACCTGGTCAGCCACATCGCGCACGACACCCTGGTCGACGAGGGGGACGGCACCGAACGCCCCCTGAGCGACGAGGAGATCGTCTTCAACTGCAACGGGGTGCTGTCCGGCGCCAACGAGACCACCCGCTACTCCGCCGCCGGTGCGGTGCACATGTTCGCCGAACTGCCGCAGCAGTGGGAGCTGCTGCGCTCCCTCGGCCCCGCCGGCATCGCGCCGGCGGTCGAGGAGATCCTGCGCTGGACCACGCCCGGGGTGCACGCACTGCGCACCGCGGTGCGCGACACGGAGATCGCCGGCACGCGTATCGCCGCCGGGGACCGGGTCACGCTGTGGAACGTCTCCGCCAACCGCGACGAGGACGTGTTCACCGACCCGCACGCCTTCCGGGTCGACCGGCGTCCCAACCGCCACGTCGCCTTCGGCCACGGGCGCCATCTCTGCCTGGGCGCCCGGCTCGCCCGCTTCGAACTCGGTGCGCTGCTGACCGAGATGCTCGCCACGCTGGACGGTTTCGAGACGACCGGGCCCGTCCAGTTCAACTCGTCCAACTTCACGTGGGGGATCAAGAGTCTCCCGGTGCGGCTGCTGCGCAGCCGGGCTTTCGCACGCCGAGAAAGGGCCTCGCTGTGACCACCGCACTCGTCGATTTCAACCGGACCGACACCGACTTCCCCGCCACCGGCTATGCCGGGCTCCTCGCCGAGCAGGCCGCCCGCACCCCCGGCGCCCCCGCCCTCGTGCAGGGTGAGCGTTCCTGGACGTACGCGGAACTGGAGGCCGTCACCAACCGGCTGGCCCACGCGCTGATCGCCGAGGGCGCGGCCCCCGGTGAGCGGATCGGGCTGTGCTACCCGCGCGGCGCCGAGTACGTCATCGGGTCCCTCGCCGTCCTCAAGACCGGGGCCGCGATCGTGGCGCTGGACCCCGTCAACCCGGACGAACGGCTCGCCGCGATGATCGCCGACGCCGGCCCGCTGCTCGTGCTGACCGCGCCCGCGACCGTCCCGCGGCTGCCCGAGGGCGTGGCATGCGCCGACGCCGCCACCGCCGGGGACGGCCGGCCGGACACCCCGACCGGGGTGCCCACCGGCCCGGACACCGTCAGCCACCTCATCTACACCTCGGGGTCCACCGGCACGCCCAAGGCCGTCCTGGAGCGGCACGGCGCCCTGACCAACCTGGTGCACTGGACCGGGCGGGCCTACGGGGTGCGCCCCGGCGACCGGGCGTCGTGGATGTCCACGCCCGGCTTCGCTGTGCAGATCATGGAGTGGCTGCCGTATCTGCCGCTGGGCGCGGCGATCCACATACCGGAGGCGGGCCGGGCGCAGACCCCCGAGCAGATCCGGGACTGGCTGAGCGAGCAGCGCATCACCCACACCATGCTGGTGGCCGCGCTCGCGGAACCCGTCTGGGCGCTGGACTGGCCGCAGGACACGGCTCTGCGCATCCTGGTGACGACGGCGGAGCGGGTGCACAGCTGGCCGCCGGTCGACACGCCGTTCCGGGTGGTCATGACGTACGGCACCACCGAGACGACGAACGTGCTGACCTGCCTGGATCTCGGGGCGGGTGTCGACTTCACCAGCCAGGCCACGCCCGCCGAGGTCCGCGCCGAACGGCAGGTGCCCGTCGGGGTACCCATCGCCAACATGCGCGTCCACCTGCTCGACGGGGAGGACCGGCCGGTCCCCCACGGCGAGGTGGGCCGACTGCACGTCTCGGGCGCCGGCGTGGCCGCCGGGTACCACGGCCGCCCGGAGCTGACGGCGGCGAAGTTCCGGTCCGGGGTCGTCGAGGGCGACCCGTATCCGGTGCTGTACGACACCGGTGACCTGGCCCGCCGCCGGGAGGACGGCGCGCTGGAGCTGCTCGGCCGGTCCGACGCGCAGGTGAAGATCCGGGGTTTCCGCGTGGAGCTCGGCGAGGTCGAGACGCACGTCGCCCGCGTCGACACCGTCGCCGAGGCCGTGGTCGTCACCCAGGAGCGCGGACCCAACGACAAGCGCCTCGTGGCGTACGTCTCCGCGGACGGCGACGCGAGCGCGGACCCCGGCGCGATCCGGGCGGCCGTGGCCCGCACCCTGCCGTACTACATGGTCCCCGGCACGGTCGTCGTCCTGCCCGCGCTGCCCCGGCTGCCCAACGGGAAGGTCGACCGGCAGAGCCTGCCGGAGCCGCCGGAGCCCCGCGAGGGCGTCAGCGCCGGGTACGAGCCGCCGCGCAACGAGGTCGAGGACGGCCTGGTGCGGCTGTGGGGCGAGGCGTTCCGCACCGAGACCGTCGGCATCCACGACAACTTCTTCGACCTGGGCGGGCACTCGCTGCTCGCGTTCCAGCTCATCGACGAGATCCGCCGCCGCTACGGCGTCGAACTGAGCCTGTCCGACCTGTCGTCCTGCCCGACCGTCGCCGAACTCGGCACCCTCATCGTGACCGAACGCACCGGCGGGCGCGGCGAGTTCGGCGGTCTGGCCGCCATCGTCCCGGACCCGGCGGCCCGCTTCGAGCCGTTCCCGCTGACCGAGAGCCAGCAGGCGCTGTGGATCGGTCGCGGCGGCCTGGTGGACCTGGGCAACGTGGGCTGCCACGGCTACTTCGAGTGGGAGAGCGAGCAGCTCGACGTGGAGCGGTTCGAGGCCGCGTGGCGCCGGCTCGTCGAGCGCCACGACGCGCTGCGCACCCGCATCCTGCCCGACGGCACCCAGCAGGTGTACGAGGAGATCCCCGCGTACGACATCCCGGTCACCGACCTCGGCGGGCTGGACGCGGCGCGGCGGCAGGCCGAGCTGGACGCGCTGCGCGAGCAGCTGTCCCACCAGGTCCTCGACGCCGACGGCTGGCCGTTGTTCGACGTGCGGATCAGCCTGCTCGGCGGCGGCCGCGCCCGGATCCACCTGTGCCTGGACTTCCTCGTGGCCGACGCCTGGAGCTACTTCCAGGTGCTGGTCCCGGACCTGGTGACCTACTACGCCGATCCGGACGCCGAACTTCCGCCGCTGGAGCTGTCGTTCCGCGACTACGTCCTGGCCGTCGGCAGTTCCCTGCGCGACAGCGAGCTGTACCGCCGCTCGGAGTGGTACTGGCGGGACCGGCTCGCCACCCTGCCGCCCGCCCCTGCCCTGCCCGAACGCCCGGACGACGCCCCGGCGCTGCCCGTGCGCTTCGAGCGGCTCAGCCACGTCGTGCCCGCGGAGCTGTGGGACCGCATCCAGGAGCGGGCCGGGGAGCGCAAGGTGACCCCGTCCGGGGTGCTGGCCGCCGCCTATGCCGAGATCCTCGGCCGGGCCAGTGGGCAGTCGCGGTTCACCATCAACTTCCCGCTGTTCAATCGGCTTCCGCTGCACCCGCAGGTCAACGCCCTGCTCGCGGACACCACGACCACGTTGCTGCTGGCCGTGGAGCAGCGGGAGACGACCTTCGCCGGCCGTGCCCAGGCCGTGCAGCGCCGGCTGTGGGCCGATCTGGAGCACCGCTACTTCAGCGGCGTCCAGGTGCTGCGCGAGCTGACGAAGATGCGCGGAACCCTCGCGCCCGCGATGCCGGTGGTGATGACGAGCCTGGCCGGCCATCCACCGCAGTACGAGGAGACCGAGCTGGGCGTGCCGGTGTATGGCATCTCCCAGACGCCGCAGGTCTCGCTGGACTTCCAGGTGTTCGAGAAGGCCGGTGGGCTGACCTTCAACTGGGACCACCTGCCCGCCGTCTACCCGGACGGGCTGGTGCGATCCATGTTCGAGGACTTCGTCGCCCTGCTGGAGGCGCTCGGCGAGGAGGAGACCTGGGAGCGCTTCTCGCCGCCGCCCGGCGACCAGGAGGAGGAGGCCGCCGCGCCCGTCGAGGAGCGGGACACCGGCGACGCGTGGGAGCGCTACTGGGCGGGCGTCCGGCGCACCGGCCGCGGCGGCGACGTCATCTGGGACGCGGCCAGCGGCGAGGAGTTCCAGTGGCTGCTCGGGCAGGCCCGCCGGCACTTCCGCGACGACCTGCCCGTCATCGACCTCGGGTGCGGCAACGGCCGCTACAGCCGCGAACTCGCCCCGCACTACCCGCGGGTGGTCGGGGTGGACGTGTCCGTCAGCGCCATCGAGCACGCCGAGCGGGAGGCTCGGGCGGAGGGCGTCGCGAACGTCGAGTACCACGCCGTCGACATGACCGACGCCGAACAGGCCGGCGTCCTCGGCGAGGGCCCGTACAACATCTTCGTCCGCGGTGTCTTCCACGTCCTCGACGGCGCGGCCCGGGCCCGGCTCGCGGCCGTCGCCGGGCGGCTGCTCGGACCCGACGGGGTGCTGATCGTCCACGAGCCGGACTACTCCGGGAACTCCTTCGGCTACCTGGGCTTCGTCGGCGGCAAGCGCGGTCGCGCCGAGGACCTGGTCGCGCCGCTGGAGGCCGCCGGTGTACGGCACTCCCACCGCTTCACCCGGCCGGAGCTGAGCGCCGCCTTCCCCGCGGACGACTGGGAGGTCCTTCAGGACCAGCCGATCCAGTTGCACGCCATCGACCCGCAGTCCGACGCGGAGGCACTGCTGCTGCCGGGCTACTACGCGGTCCTGCGCCGCAGGCGCTGAGGTGGGGTGCGCCGGCCACGCGGCCGGCGCACCGGACAGCACACAGGTCAGGCTCCGTGCCGCGGGCCCAGAAGGGCTCGCGCGGCACGGAGCCTGACGGGCGTGCGGTCCATGACCGGCCGCCGGGCCGGTACGCGGAGATATTCGAACAGCATGCGGCCGCGGGCGGTGTCCCGCGGCCGCATGCCCCTTTCTCGGTGAAAGACTGGAGACCGTGGAACGACGAACTGCCGACCGGCTGCTGAGGGCACGCGCACAGGCGATCGGGGGGCGGGCCCGTGAGACGACGGTCGCCGCCGCCCTGGACCGAGTCCTCGCCGTGCAGGCGCAGGACCTCGCGGCGGCGGGCCTCGGCCTGCGCGCCCGGGTGGCGGGCCTGACCGCCGACGACGTACGCAGGGCCACCGACGTCGAGCGGACCGCCGTACGCGGCTGGTTCATGCGCGGCACCCTCCAGCTGGTCCCCGCCGCCGACGTCCGCTGGCTGCTGGGCCTGTTCGGCCCGGTGTACCTGGCGCTCGGGGCGCGCCGGCTGCGTGAACTCGGCCTGGAGGAGGACCTGTGCGAACGGGCGGCGCGGCTGATCGTGCGGGCCGTCGACGGCGAGGGCCCGCTGACCCGGGCCGAACTCACCGAGCGGCTCACCACGCTGGGCGTGGAGCCCAAGGGCCAGTCGGCGTTCCATCTCATCCGGCGCGCCGCGCTGTCCGGGCTGATCTGCCACGGCCCTCAGCGGGCCGGTGAGGCCACCTTCGCCCTGCTCGACGACTGGGTGCCGGCCGCCGGTCCGCTGCCGTTCACGGGGGATGCCGCGCAGATCGAGCTCGCCCGCCGTTACCGCGCGGCCCACGGGCCCGCGGACGCCGTGGATTTCGCGCACTGGTCGGGGCTGCGCGCGAGCGCGTGCAAAAAGGCCTGGGCGTCCGCCGGTGAAATGCCCGCTCAGGACGCGGAAGGCATTGCGCGAGGTGATGTGCGGCTGCTCCCCGCGTACGACAACTACCTTCTCGGATACCGTCGCAGGGAACTGTCGGTGCCCGCCGAGCACGAGCGCCTGGTGTGGCCGGGAGGCGGGGTGATCCGGCCGACGGTCGTGGTCGACGGCTGGGCCGTCGGCACCTGGTCGGGCGGTCGGCGCGGCGGCCCACCGGTGGTCGAGCCCTTCCCCGGGAGCGGGGCCTTCGACGACGCGACGGCGTCGGGGATCGCCCGGGAGAGCGCCGACATCGAGCGCTTCTTCGGCGCCTATGAAAGTTCTCATACGCTCTCTACACCGGATCTGCGGCCGCCCGGATTCGTAACCGGCCCCTAACCCGCCCTCCCTACGGTCAGTGCCGTCCGACAAATCCGTCCCCAATCAGAAAAGGGCGTCGACATGGCACTCGGTCGGCATTCCGATTTCAACCGCCTGTGGTTCGGGCAGACCGTCAGCAACTTCGGCGACAAGATCTCCCTGCTCGCGCTGCCGACCCTCGCGGTCGTCTTCCTCGACGGGGGAGCGTTCGAGGTCGGTGTCCTCGGCGCGCTGCGTTTCCTGCCCTTCCTCCTGTTGGCGCCGGTCGCCGGTCTCGTCGCCGACAGGTTCTCGCGCCGCAGCATCATGATCGTGGCGGACCTGGGCCGCTTCCTGGCCCTGGGTTCCATCCCGCTGGCGTTCGCGCTGGACTCCGTCACGATGGCGCACGTCTACGTCGTGGCCGGCCTCGCCGGCATCCTGACCGCGTTCTTCGAGGTCTCCTACCAGTCCTGGCTGCCGCAGCTCATCGGCACGGAGAACCTCGTCGAGGGCAACACCAAGCTCCAGATCAGCCGCAGCGTCGCCGAGGCCGTCGGCGCCGGCGCGGGTGGTGCGCTGATCCAGCTGCTCGGCGCGGCTCGCGCCATCACGGCTGACGCCTTCACCTTCCTGGTCTCCCTGGTCGCGCTGCTGCTCATCCGGCACCGTGACACGCGGGCGAAGGTGGAGGAGACGAAGGCGTCCGCCAAGGCGGAGATGAAGGAGGGCCTGAAGACCCTCTTCGGCAACCCCGTCCTGCGGGGCCTGTTCACCGCCAACGTCGTGGTCAACCTCGGTGCCGCGATGGGTGACGCGCTGCTCATCGTCTACGCGTACAAGGTCCTCGACCTGAGCCCCGGCCAGGTCGGTGCCGCGTTCGCCGTGATGTCGGTGTTCGTGATCGTCGGCGCGGTCCTGTCCGAGGTCGTCACCAAGGTGCTCACCGTCGGCCGCACGCTGGTCCTGACCGCGGTCGTGCTGGGCGCCGGGTACATCCTGGTGCCGACGGGCGGTGCGGTCGCCGGTTTCGCCGGCCTGATCGTGGTCCAGGCCGTCATCGGCTTCGTCTCCCCGATGTTCGACATCCACGTCCTGAGCCTGGTGCAGGGCGTCACGCCCAACGAGCAGATGGGCCGGGTCAGCGGGAGCGCGCTGTCGGCGGTCTACGGCGCCCTGTCCATCGGGTACTTCGCGGGCGGCGCGCTCGGGGAGCTGCTCGGTCTGACCGGGGGCCTGGCCATCGCCGGAGCGCTCAGCATCATCGGCGGCCTGACGCTCCTCGGGGGCCCGGTCGCCGCGATCAAGGAGATGCCGGGCGGGGACGCCCCCACCGACGCGGGCACCTCCGACACCCCGGGCGTCGATCCGGCGCAGTCCTCCGCGGACAGCACGAAGGTCGGCGCGTAGCGCGACCCCAGCACGTCGGAGGGGGTGCCGGCCGGTCCGGCACCCGCTCCGCACCCGTGCACCGGCGGATCCGTCCCCCCACCGCGGCCGCCCCGGCGGCAGCCGCCGCACCGCCAAGAGCCGGCACCGCCACCCCGACGGGCCGCCTCGCCCTCCCCGGCCCCCACACGCCGTACCCGCGTCCCGCGCCGTCCGGCACTCCCCCGCACCCCTTGCTGTATCCCTCTTCACCAGACGCACGGAGGCACAAGGTGAGCGAGTCCCTCGCCGAACGCATAGCCGCACTGCCGAAGTCCCGCCGGGCACTGTTCCAGGCCCTCGCGGGCCGCACCGGAGGGCGGGCCGGCGTACGGGAGGACCCCGAGCCGGCGCCCCGGGACCCCGACGCGGAACCGGTGCTCTCCTTCGCCCAGCGCCGCCTGTGGTTCATCGACCAGCTCCAGCCCGGCAGCCCGGCGTACAACGTGCCGGTCGCGACCCGTATCCGCGGCTCGCTGGACGTCGCCGCCCTGCACGGCGCCCTCCAGGACGTGGTGGACCGGCACGAGGTGCTGCGGACCGTCTACCAGGACGTGCCCGGCGCCGCCGAGGCCGTGCCACGCGTGATCGACGGCTACCGGCTGCCGCTGCCGGTGACCGACCTGCCCGACGAGGAGGCCGTGCGGGCCTTCTACGACGCGGACGCCTCCGCACCCTTCGACCTCGCGGGCACGGTCCCGCTGCGCGCCTCGCTGGCCCGGCTCTCCCCCGACGACCACGTCCTCGTGCTGAACCTCCATCACATCGTCACCGACGGCTGGTCGATGCGGCTGCTGGCGACGGAACTGGAACGCGCGTACGCGGACCGCACCGGAGCGGGCAGCGCGGACCTCGGGGGGCCGCCGCCCCCGCTCGCCCTGCAGTACGCGGACTTCGCGGCCTGGCAGCGCGACCGCATCGGCGGCGAGCGGCTGCGGTCGCTGACCGGTTTCTGGCGCGAGGAACTCGCCGGCGCCGCCCCGGTGGACCTGCCCACCGACCGTCCGCGCCCGCCGGTGTTCGGCCACGCCGGGGCCTCCCGGTACATCGAACTGCCGTCGCAACTCATCGCCCGGCTGCGGGAGTTCGGCAAGTCGGAGGGCGCCACCCTCTACATGACGTTGCTGGCCGGCTTCGCCGCGACCCTGCGGCGCTGGACCGGGCAGGAGGACATCGTCGTCGGCACCTCCGTCTCCGGCCGCGACCACCCGGCCTTCAGCGACCTGATCGGCTTCTTCGTCAACACCCTGCCGCTGCGCATCAGGACGGGCGGCGACCCGGGCTTCGCGGAGCTGGTCCGCGCCACGCGGCACACCACGCTCCAGGCGTACGCCCACCAGGAGCTGCCGTTCGACCTGATCGTCGACGCGCTCGGTCTGCCGCGCGACCCGAGCCGGCCGCCGCTGACCTCGGTGATGTTCCTGCTGGACGAGACCCCGGACACCGCGCCCGGCCTCGCCGGACTGGCCACCGAGCCCATCGACTTCTCCTCCCGCGCCACCAAGTACGACCTGATGATCAGCGTCCACGACACCGGCAGCGCGGTGCGCGCCCTCGTGGAGTACCCCACCGACCTCTTCGACGCCACGACCGTCGACCGGCTGCTGGGCCACTTCCTCACCACCCTGGAAGCGGCCGTGGAGCGGCCGACCGAGCCGCTGTCGGCGCTGCCGCTGCTCACCGAGGCCGAGCGCCGCGCCGCCCTGGACGACTGGAACGCCACCCGCGCGCCGTTCCCCCAGGACGCCTGTCTGCACCAGCTGTTCGAGGAGCACGCCGACCGGCGGCCCGACGCCGCGGCCGTCGTCTGCGGCGGGCTGGGCGGCTGGAGCGTCACCTACCGGGAGCTGGAGCAGCGCGCCAACCGGCTCGCACACCGGCTCACCGAGGCGGGCGCGGGACCCGACCGGACCGTGGCCCTGTGCCTGCGGCGCGGCCCCGGGCTGGTGACCGCGATCCTGGCGGTGCTCAAGGCGGGCGCGGCCTATGTGCCGCTCGACCCCGAGTACCCGGCCGAGCGCCTGGGCCTGCTGCTGCGGGACGCGGCACCGCCGATCGTGGTCAGCGACGCGGAGCTGGTGGGCCGGCTGCCGCTCGACCCCGGCACCACCCGGATCCTGCTGGACGCCGACCGCAGGGAGCTGGAGTCGCTGCCCGCGACCCGGCCCGCGGTCGCGGTCACGTCCCGGAACCTGGCGTACGTCATCTTCACGTCGGGCTCCACCGGTACGCCCAAGGGCATCGCGCTGGAGCACCGCGGAGTCGTCAACAACCTGCTCGATCTGAACCGCTCGTACGGCATCGGGCCCGGTGACGCGGTGCTGGCGCTGTCGTCGCCGAGCTTCGACATGAGCGTGTACGAGACGCTCGGCATGCTCGCCGCCGGCGGCACGATCGTGCTGCCCGACCCGGCCGCCGCGAAGGACCCGGCGCACTGGGCCGACCTGATCGAACGGCACCGCGTCAGCGTGTGGAACTCCGCGCCCGCGCTGCTCGGCCTCCTCCTCGACCAGCTGGAGCACGCCGACGGACCGGCGCTGCCCGGTCTGCGGGCCGCGTTCCTCGGCGGTGACTGGATCCCCGTCACCCAGCCGGACCGGCTGCGGGCGTTCGCCCCCGCGGTGGCGTTCGCCGCGCTGGGCGGGGCGACGGAGGCGTCCATCCACTCCGTGGAGTACCGCGTCGGCCGCGTCGCCCCCGACTGGACGAAGCTGCCGTACGGCCGCCCCATGGCGAACCAGCGCGCCTACATCCTCGACGCCGCCGACCGGCTCGTCCCGGTCGGCGTGCCCGGCGAACTGCACCTCGGCGGGACGGGCCTGGCGCGCGGGTACCTCAACCGGCCGGAGCTGACCGCCGAGAAGTTCGTGCACGTCGAGCTGGAACCCGGGCGCACCGAGCGGCTCTACCGCACCGGGGACCTGGCCCGCTACCGGCCCGACGGCACGATCGAGCTCCTCGGCCGCACCGACTTCCGTATCAAGCTGAACGGACTGCGCATCGAGCCCGGCGAGGTGGAGAGCGCCCTGCGGGAGCAGGACCAGGTCCGTGAGGCCGTGGTCGTCGCCCGGCAGGCCGCCGGTTCGGCCCGCCTGACCGGGTACGTGGTCCCGGACGAGGGCGCGAGCCCGGACCCGGCCGCGCTGCGCGCCGCCCTGGGGGCCGTGCTGCCGCCGCACTGCGTACCGGCCGAACTCGTCGTGCTGGACCGGTTGCCGCTCAGCCCCAACGGCAAGGTCGACCGCAAGGCCCTGCCCGCGCCGCAGGTCCCGTCGGCGGCCCCCACCCGGGTAGCCGCTGGTGACCCCGCGGCGCAGCGGATCGCGGCCGTCTGGGCGGAGGTCCTCGGCCTGCCCGCCGTCGGGCCCGGCGACGACTTCTTCGCCCTGGGCGGCGACTCCTTCGCGGCCGTCCGGGCGGTGCGGGCCGTCGCCGAGGCGCTGCCGGGAGCGGGCGCCCTGCGGGTGGTGGACCTGTTCAGCAACCCGACCCCCGCCGGCCTTGCCGCCCGCGCCGCCGAACTGACCGGGCACGGCGGCGATCCGACGGCGCACCGGCTGCTGCACCGGCTCACTCCCCCGCCCGCCGGCGCGTCGGCCGCGCTCACCCTGGTGTGCTTCCCGCACGGCGGCGGTGACGCGATCGCCTACCAGCCGCTGGCCGCCCAACTCCCGCCGCACATCGAACTGGTGGCCGTGTCCCCGCCCGGCCACGACCCGCTGAACCCGGGGCCGATGCTGCCGGTCGCCGAGTTCGCCGAGCTCGCCGCCCGCGAGATCGCCCGCACCGTCACCGGGCCGTTCGCGGTGTACGGGCACTGCGCCGGGGTCGTCACCGCCCTGGAGACCACCCGGGTCCTGGAACGCGACGGACTGCGGCCCCTCGCCCTGCACCTCGCGGCCGCCCTGCCGGAGGACGACCCCGACTTCGCCCTGGAGATGGAACGTATCTCCACCGACGACGACCTGGTCGGCTACCTGACCACCATGGACGGCTTCGACGGCGTCCTCGACGACAGCGACCTGTCGGCCGTGCTGCGCATGGTCCGGCACGACATGACGGAGGCCGCCCGCTTCTTCGCCCGGACCCCCGACGGCTACGCCCAGCCTCTCCTCACCCCGCTGACCTGCGTCATCGGCGACGCCGACGACGCCACCCGGGGCTACGAGGAGGGCTATCGCGCCTGGGGCCGGTACGCCCGCGACCTGCGGCTCGCCGTGATCCCCGGCGGCCGCCACTACTTCGCCAAGCATCTGCCGGACCGGCTCGCCGCGCTGCTGGCCGAACTGCACCGCAACGGAGGAACCCATGTCTGACCTCGCCGAACGTCTCGGCCGGCTGCCCCAGGGACAGCGCTCCCGACTGCTGGGCCGGATGCGCAACCAGATGACCGCCGGTGTCGGTCACCGCAACGAACTCAAGCGGGCCGACCACGGGCCGCGCTCCCGCGCCTCCTTCCAGCAGGAGCAGATGTGGTTCGTCGACCGGCTGGGCGCGGGCAAGGCCCGCAACAACATAGCCCTGGCGATACGCCTGGACGGTCCGCTCGACCGGGCCGCACTGCACGAGGCGCTCAACGCCGTCGTCGCCGGCCACCAGGTGCTGCACAGCAGGCTCGTCGAGGTGGACGGTGTGCCGTGGCAGGAGCCCGTGCCCGCCTTCGTCCTCGGCGTGCAGACCAGCGACTTCGCCGGCAGCGACGACCCGGACCGGGACCTCGCCGAGCTCGTCGCCTCCTGCGCGGCGGCACCCTTCGACCTGGCCGCCGCCCCGCCCGTGCGGGCCCATCTGGTGCGCCTGGGCGAGGAGCGGCACGTCCTGCTGTGGGTGGTCCACCACGTGGTCTGGGACCCGGGCTCCACGCGGATCTTCACCGAGGAGCTGACGTCCTGCTACGCCGAGGCCGCCCAGGGCCGCCGCCCGCAGGCCGGTGAACCGCCCGTCGAGTACGCCGACTTCGCCGCCTGGCAGCGCGCCAAGCTCGACAACGCCGAGCACCGCAGGGCGCTGGCCGACAAGTGGCGGCAGCTGCTCGCCGGCGCCGCGGCCACCGAGGTGATGCCCGACCATCCGCGCAGCCCCGAGACCCGCGGTGACGGCCGCGGTCTGACGCTGACGCTGGAGCAGGAGCTGCTGGAGAAGCTGAAGGTGGTGGCCGAGGGCTGCGACACCACCGTCTTCACCACCGTGCTCGCCGCGTTCAACGCGCTGCTGCGGCACTGGACGCACACCGAGGACGTCGTCGTGGGCACGGCGAGCGCGTCGCGTCCGCACCCGGACCTGGAGCGGGTCATCGGCTGCTTCGTGCAGATGATCACCCTGCGCACCGAGGTCGGCGACGGGCTCACCTTCCGCGAGCTGGTCGCGCGCACCTCGGGCACCGTGATGGACGCCTTCACCAACAGCGAGCTGCCCTTCGAGCAGGTCGTCGAGGCCGTACGGCCGGTCCGCGACCCGCTGCGCCACCCGCTGTTCCAGATCGAGTTCACCTCGCTGGGCCGCTGGGGCACGCACACCACCGAGGCCGCCGGGGTCGGATTCGCCGTGGAACAACTCCACGACGGGGCGGCCAAGTTCGACATGAGCTTCCTCGTCGGTGAGAACGACGGGCTGGAGCTGTCGCTGGAGTACAACACCTCGCTGTACCGGCACGGCACCGCCTCCGCGCTGCTCGCCGCGTTCCGGCGGGTCATCGAGCAGGTCGCGCAGAACCCCGACATCCGTATCGGCGAACTGAGCCTGGTGGAGGAGCCGGCCGCCTCCCGGCACGCCCGGGAGCTGTCCCGGGGCGGACCCGTCGACGAGAGCGCCTGGACGACCACGCTCGACCGGGCCTTCCGCGAGCGGGCCACCATCGAACCGGACGCCGTCGCCGTCCGGCACGGCGCGACGACGCTGGACTACGCGGCCCTGGACCGCTGGTCGGAGGCGATCGCCCACCGCCTGCGCGACCGCGGCGTGCGGCACGGCGATCCGGTCGCCGTCTGCCTCGGGCGCGGCCCCGCGGCGGTCGCGGCACTCCTCGGCATCCTCAAGTCCGGTGCCCACTACGTGCCCGTCGACCCGGCCGCGCCCGCCGAGCGCACGAAGACCGTCCTCGCCGACGCGGGCGTCCGGCACGCCCTGGTCGACGACGGGGCGCGGCTGCCCGTGCCGCTGGAGCTGGTCCCCGCCGGCTCGGCCGCCCCGGTGCGCGAGGTGCCGTCCCTGACGCCGACGTCGTCCCCCGCCGACCTGGCCTACGTGCTGTACACCTCCGGCAGCAGCGGGACCCCCAAGGGCGTGATGATCGAGCACCGCTCGGTCACCCACTTCTCCCGGACCATCGCCCGGGCCTACGAGATCGGCGTCGGCGACCGGGTGCTGCACTTCGCCCCGCTCACCTTCGACGTCTCCGTCTTCGAGGTCTTCACCACGTTGCTGGCCGGCGCCGAACTGGTCATCGCCACCGACGACGAGCGCCG
The DNA here is from genome assembly GCF_042868655.1 of Streptomyces sp. NPDC007808. Taxonomy (NCBI): domain Bacteria; kingdom Bacillati; phylum Actinomycetota; class Actinomycetes; order Kitasatosporales; family Streptomycetaceae; genus Streptomyces; species Streptomyces sp. NPDC007808. The sequence continues at coordinate 1,102,941 of NZ_JBIAEQ010000001.1, read as the reverse complement.
GGACCCGGCCCTGCTGCAGGCCCGGATGCGGGACGACGCGGTGACCGTGGCGGAGCTGCCGCCCGCGCTGCTGCCGCTGCTCGACCCGGCCCGGCTGCCGGACCTGCGGCTGGTGTCCGTCGGCGGCGAGGCGTTCCCCGGCAAGCTGGTCGCCGAGTGGACCGCCGGAGAGCGCCGGTTCGTCAACGGCTACGGCCCGACCGAGGCCACCGTCGCCGTCACGCTCATGGACTGCACGGGCGCCTACGACCGCAACCCGCCGATCGGCCGCCCCATGCCCGGCCACCAGGCGTTCGTCCTGGACGAGCGGCTGCGCCCGGTACCGCCCGGGGTGCCCGCCGAACTGTGCGTGGCCGGCCCCGGCATCGCCCGCGGCTACCTGGGCCGGCCCGACCTGACCGCCGAACGCTTCGTCACCAACCCGTTCGCCGACGGCCCCGAGACCGAGCGGCTCTACCGCACCGGGGACCTGGTGCGCTGGCTGCCGGGCGGGAACCTGGAGTTCCTCGGCCGCACCGACCGCCAGCTGAAACTGCGCGGCCACCGCATCGAACCGGGTGAGGTGGAGGCCGTCCTCGTCGGGCACCCCTCGGTCCAGCAGGCCGTCGCCCTCGCCCAGCCGGCCGCGGGCGGCGAGCGGATGCTCGTCGCGTACGTCACCGTCGAGCAGGTCGGGGCGTACGCCTCGGAAGTCGCCGACGCCGAAGGCCTGCGCGCCTACGCGGCCGCCCGGCTGCCGGGCTACATGGTGCCGGTCGTGGTCGTCCTGGACGAGCTGCCCCTGACCCCGCACGGCAAGGTCGACACCGCCGCGCTGCCGCTGCCCGTCGACCAGGCGGCCGACGGCACGGCGCCGCGCGACGCCGTCGAGGAGCAGATCTGCCGCGACATCCTCACACCGCTGCTGGAGTGGCAGAACCCCGACGTCGAGGGCGACTTCTTCGCCCTGGGCGGCAGTTCGCTGCAGGCCACGATCGTGGTGTCGCGGGTCCGTGCGGTGTTCGGCATCGACATCGCGCTCGCCGACTTCTTCGGGCGGCCCACGGTCGCGGGCCTCGCCGACCTGGTGCGCACCGCGCAGGCCGAAGCGGCCGGCGAGCAGGACCGGCTGCTGGCGGTCTTCGACCAGATCGAGAACATGAGCGACGAAGAGGCCGCGGCGCTGCTGGGCTCCCTGCAGAACCCGGACGGCCCGTGATGGCCGCGCCCACCGGCGCCGGTGTCGACCGGGCGCTGGCCGCGCTGCCGGAGGCCAAGCGCGAACTGGCCAGGATGCTGCTGTCCGCCCGGCAGCCCGTCCCCGCCCGTCCGGCCCCGCGCTCCGGCGCGGGGCCGGTCCCCGCGACCGCCCTGCAGGCCCGGCTGCTGCAGGGTGAACGGCGGCAGCCGGGCACCGGCACCGGGTCGCACGCCGTACGGCTCACCGGGCGCCTCGACCACGGGCGGTTGCGTGAGGCGCTCACCGGCGTCCTCGCCCGGCACGAGGCGCTGCGCACCCGGATCGACGACGACCCGGACGGCACGGGACCGCTCCTGACTGTGGACGACGCTCCCTGCCTGCGGCTGACCCGGGCGGACCTCTCGGACCACTCGGCGGTGGCGCGGCGGGACGCGGTGCGGCGCCACCTCGACGAGAGCGCGCGAACGGCGCTGTCCCTGGAACACGGTCGCACCAGCTGGTTCCGGCTGCTGACCCTCGCCCCCGACGAGCACGTCCTCGTCCTCGCCTCGCACCTGGCCGTCTTCGACGGCTGGTCGTCCGGGGTGTTCCTGACCGACCTGGCGGCCGGGTACCTGCACGGCCCGGACAGCCTCGCCCCGCCGGAACTGCAGTTCACCGACTACGCCGACTGGCAGCGGCGCTGGCTGGCCGCGCCCGACGGGCAGGCCGAACTGGCCCGCCTGCGGGTGGGGTTGGCCCGCAGGCCGATGGCGGCACCCGCACCGGGCGGGTTCGAGCGGGGACATCTGCCGGTGCGGCTGGGCCACGGGACGGGCAGCGCGCTCAAGGCGGGGCTGGCGCTCGGTGCCGCGCAGGGCGCCACGCCGTTCATGACGCTGCTCGCCGCCCTCGCGGTGGTGCTGGCCCGCCGCGACGGACGCACGGACACCGTCGTCGGCACCCCGGCCGCCGGCCGCTTCGCCACCCCGCTGGAAGGCTCGGTCGGGCAGTTCACCAACGTGGTGCCGGTGGAGGTCGACCTGTCCGGGAAACCGTCGTTCACGGAGCTGCTGCACCGCACCCGGGCGGCGGTCGCCGAGGCGCTGAGCCACCAGCGGCTGCCCGTCGACGAGCTGTGCGCCGGGGACAGGCAGCCGTACAGCGTGCTGTTCGCCCTCCACAACTACCCCGCCGTGCCCTTCGCCCTGCCCGGAATCGAGGTGAGCCAGCTGCCCGGACCGCCCGCACGCCACCTTCAGCTGTACAGTCCCGACCCCGCCAGGACCTTCGCCTGCGTCGGCCTGGTCGAACGCGACGGCGAGATCGGCGGCACCGCCGAGTTCAACCGGCGGGCCGCCGCACCCGAGGACGTCACGGCGCTGCTCACCGGCATCGAGGACGTCCTGCGACGCGCCGTCGCCTCCCCCGCCGCCCCCGGGATCACCCGCTAGCCCCTGGGAGTTCCATTGCTCACCACCGAGTTCTTCCGCGCGCCCGCCGACTGCGGTCTCGTCCGCAGCGGCGACGGCGTGCCCCGGACGCCGATGCGCGTCCTGCGCGAGGAGATCCACGACGTCCTGGTGTCCGCGCCGGTCGCCGCCGCCCGGCGCACCCGGGACCCCCGCCCGGTCCACCGGGCCCTCGGCGAGGCGGGGCTGCTGGCTCCGCAGTGGCCGAAGGAGTACGGCGGCCGTGGCGTGAGCCAGGTCGCCGCCGCGGTCCTCGTCGAGGAACTGGCGATGCACGACGTACCCGATCTGCTGCACACCCTGACCGTGCAGATCGTCGGCTCGACCCTGCTGAACGTGGCCGGTGACGCGATGAAGGCCCGGCACCTGCCGGGCTTCGCGGCCGGTACGGCGTTCGGCTGCGTGCTCTTCAGCGAACCGCAGGCCGGATCCGACCTGAACATCCTGTCCACCCGCGCCGTTTCCGACGGCTGCGGCGGCTACAAGCTGTACGGCACCAAGGTGCACTCGCTGTTCGCCGGACTGGCCGACTACGGGCTGTGCCTGGCGCGCGGCGAGAACGACGCCCTCAGTCTGTTCCTGGTGCCACTCGCCCAGAAGGGCGTCACGATCAAGGCGATTCCCGGGATCGGTGACGACGCCTTCCACGAGGTGACCCTGGACGGTGTCGTCGTCACCGCCGACGACGTGGTCGGCTCCGTCGGCCAGGGCTGGGCCATCGTCGTCAAGACCCTCGCGTTCGAGCGGACCGGGCTGGACTACTACGTCAAGGCGCTGCGCTGGTACCGCGCCGCCGTGGAACGGCTGGAGGGTCACACCGACCGGCTGGAGGCCGGCCAGCACGACCACATCGGCCTGGCCAAGCTCAACGCCCGGCTGCTCGCCGCCGGCACGCTCGTACGGCGGGTGCTGACCCGGCTCGACCGCGGCGAGCTCAACGAGGACGAGGCCGCCGCGGCGAAGTGGTACACCACCGAACTCGCCGCCGAGGTGGCCTGGTGGGCGGCAGAGCTGGACGGCGACCACAGCATGACGCTCGACGCCCCGGGTGCCGACGGGGTGGCACATCCACTGGACTCGGCGCTGCGGGAGGCGCCCGGGATGCGGATATCCGGCGGCACCGCCGAGATGATGCTGGAGACGCTGGCCCGCCTGCGTCTGGACTCAGGGGCGGAGGTACGGCCGTGACACACGGAACACAGCGGGAGGCCGTCGGCGGGGTGCCCGCCGAGCGGTGGCGCGAGCGCGAGGAGGAGGACGCCCTCTTCCGGCAGCTGCGGCTCACCGTGCGCCAGGGCCTGGAGACCGCCGGCACTCCCGGGCACGCCTGGGAGGCCCTGACGCAGGTGGGCGCCTGGGAGTTCCCGCTGCCCATCGACATGGACGGCCTCGATCTCGGCCAGGCCGTCGTCGCGATGGTGTGCGAGGAGGGCGGCAACGCGATGCGCCCCGTGCCGCTGACCGACACCCTGCTCGCCCTCGATGTGCTGTCCGCGCTCGGCCCGCCGGCGCGGGACGGCCTGGAAGGGCTCCTGGACCGGGTGCGGGAGGGCATGCACCCCGTCGCGGTACCGGGCCGGCTGCCCGACCCGCGCGGTGCGGTGCCGCCGGGCATCACGTGGAAGCCCGACGGGGACCACGGCGGCATCGTCCTCGACGGCACCGGCGGTCCCTTCGCCGCCGGGGTCGAACCGGGGTCGCTGCTGGTCCTGGCCTCCGGTCCGGACGGTCCGTGCGTGGCGCTCGTGGAGCTGCCGGCCACCGGGGTGGTGCTGCGCCCGCTGACCGACCACGGTGGCGGCGCCGTCGCCGGTGCGGTGTTCGAGCAGGCCCGCGTACCCGCGGGCGCGGTGCTGCTGCAAGGTGTCGCCGCCGAACAGGCCCTGGCCCGGGTGGGGTTGCGGGCCGCCGTGCACCAGGCGTCACTCCTCGCGGGCATCACGGCCGCCGCGTTGACGGCCGTGGTCTCCCGGATCAGGAGCCGACGGCAGTTCGGGCAGGCCCTGGTCAAGCACCAGGCTCCCCGGCTGCGCGTGGCCGGTCTCCTGGCCCGGCTCGACGCGGTGCGCTGGGCGGTGGGAGACGCCGCGAAGGACCTCGACGAGGGGCGGCTCACCTGCGGGGAGGCCGCCGGTCTGATCGCGTTGACCGCGGAGACCGCCCTGGACGTGACGCGGGACGCGGTCCATCTGCACGGCGCGTCGGGGCTGGTGCGCGACGGGCTGGTGGCCGGATGCTACCGGCGGGCGGCCTGGGAGGCGCTGCGCTGCGGGCGGCCGGCGCATCTGTGGGACATCGCCGCGCACGGCACCTGAGAGAAGCGACGGGCCAGGGGCTCCCGACCGGCGGAAGCCCCTGGCCCGTTCCGGCGAACGCCGGGTCAGTCGAGGTCGCGGCGCATCACCCAGCGGTAGCGCTTGTCGCTCTTGGCCTCGGTCCTGCGCACCCGGCGGAACCCGGACCGCTCGAACATCTCCATGGTGCCGACGTAGGCGAGCGTCGGGTTGACCCGGCCGCCCTCGGGGTCGACGGGGTACCCCTCGACGGCCGGAGCGCCGTGGGCCCGCGCGTGCTCGACGGCACCGTCCAGCAACCCCGAGGCGACGCCCCGGCCGCGGAACTCCTTGCGGACGACGAAGCAGGTCACGGACCACACCGGCAGGCCGTCGACCTCCGGGATGGTCTTGGACGAGGTCAGGCGGTCGAGTTGCTTGCGGGGGGCGACGTTGCACCAGCCGGCCACCTGTCCGTCGAGGTAGCCGAGGACGCCGGGGGGCGGGTCGGCCGCCTCGACGAGGGAGCGCAGGTGCTCGCCCCGCTCGTCGGCGGTCATCCGCCCGTAGTCGCCCGTGGTCAGCCGCCAGGCCATGCACCAGCAGGTGTGGGCGCTCTTGCGGGGCTGCAGTACCGCCCGCAGATCGTTCCATCGCTCGGCGGTCGCCGGCAGAACTTCCAGAGTCATCAGGCTGCTTCGCTCTCTTTCCCTTGCGGTGCGGGTTCCGGCTGGGCGGACCCGCTCTTCACCCGGCGGTCGGCGCGGAGGGCCGCCGCCAGCACGTCGACGGCTCGACGGCACGCGCGTCGTCCGACATCCAGATGGGTGACCAGCCGGAGCACGTCCGGTCCGGGCGCGGTCACCAGAACTCCCTCCTGAGCCGCCCGTCTCACGAGGTCCTCGGCGCCGGGCGTGTCGACGAGGACGATGTTGGTCTCCGGGTCCCGTACCGAGCAGCCCGCTTCGCGCAGGCCCTCGGCGAGCAGCCGCGCGTGGTCGTGGTCCTCGGTGAGGCGCTCCAGGTGGTGGTCCAGGGCGTGCAGGCCGGCGGCCGCGAGGATGCCGGCCTGCCGCATGCCGCCCCCGAGACCGTGCCGCAACCTCCGGGCCCGCGCCAGGTGTTCGGCGGGCGTGAGGAGGACGGACCCGGCCGGCGCGCCCAGCCCCTTCGACAGGCAGACCGCGAGGGTGTCCGCGACCGGTGCGCCGTACGCGGACAGGGGCGTGCCGGTGGCGGCGTGCGCGTTCCAGATCCGCGCCCCGTCGATGTGCACCGCGACACCCGACCGTGCGGTCAGCCGCCGCAGGGCGCGCAGGGTCTCCAGCGGGTACACGGTGCCGCCCGCCCGGGTGTGGGTCTGTTCGAGCGCCAGCGCCCGGGTGCCGACGGTGTAGGCGTTGCCGGGCCGCAGGATCCGCCTCACCGCTTCGGGGGACAGCAGTCCCCGTTCGCCGGACACGGTGCGGGTCTGGATGCCGCCGTAGCGGGCGGGCGAGCCCTCCTCGTGGGCGAGGATGTGCGCTTCGGCGTCGCAGACGATCTCCTGGCCGGGTGCGGCGAGCAGGCGCAGCGCGATCTGGTTGGCCATCACCCCGGAGGGCACGAACAGCGCGCCGGGGAAGCCGAACAGGTCCGCCAGGCGGTCCTCCAGCGCGCGGACGGTGGGGTCCTCGCCGAACAGGTCGTCGCCGACCTCGGCGGTCGCCATGGCTCTGCGCATACCGGGGGTGGGCCGGGTGACGGTGTCGCTGCGCAGGTCGACGGGGTGCGTGGTCATGGCGTCGGGTCAGCTCCTCGCAGGGGTGGTCGGGGGGTGATCCCGCGGGCCGCGGCCCAGTCGAGCAGCGGGCGCACCTGCTCCCACGTCCGCCGTACGAAGTCGGCGGCGCGGGCGGACCGCAGGGCGGGGCCGGGACCGAGGCGGCGGCCGGCGTCGATCCTGCGGTGCCGCAGCAGGTCCAGCCGGGGGTGGTCGGCGGGCACGCCGCGCGGCCGGGAGGCGAGCCGGTCGCCGCCGATCGTGAAGCCCTGCCCGGTCAGCCGGGCGGTGATCGCGGCGAGTTGCGCGCCGCCGTCCTCGTCCTGGACGGCGGCGCGGTACCGGGTGATCTCGGCCGTCGCGTACGGGTAGTAGCGCCCGGAGGCGTACAGCCCGTCCCGGTCCAGGTGGACCCAGAAGCCGAGGGCGGGCAGTACGTCGAGGTAGGCGCCCTGGTACGTCTTGTACGGCGACTTGTCGTTCGACATCCGGGTGTCGCGGACGGGCCCGAGCAGCCGCACCCCGTCGCCGTCCGGGGCGAAGTGGGCGGACAGTTCCGCGGCGAGCTCCTCCATGGGGGACCGCACGTCGCTCTCGTAGACCGCGCGGTGGCGCAGCCGCCAGGCCTCCTTGGTGTTGTCGGCGGCGAGTTGCGCGTACAGGCGAGGGGCGGAGGGCGGGAAACCGCTGAACGTCACGACAGGTAACCCGGGAGGGGGTGGCGGGCGCAGAGCTCGACGACCCGGGCCCGTGCCGCCGCCCGCGCCGCCTCGGGGAGTACTCCGGAACCGGCCCGCAGGGCGTCGAGCACGTCGGCGACCAGGTCCGCGCACGAGGCGGCGGCAGCGCGGTCCATGCCTCGGGCGGCGAGGGTGTTGCTGCCCAGGCGCAGGCCGCTCGTGGTGCGCACGGGGGTCATGTCGCCGGGGACGCGGTTGCGGTTGACGATGATCCCGCAGGACTCCAGGGCCTCCTCGGCGATGTCGCCGGTCAGTCGGGTGCCGCGCAGGTCGATGAGGACCATGTGGGTGTCGGTGCCGCCGGTGACCAGGCGCATGCCCCGCTGCACGAGTCGTTCGGCGATGGCCTGGGCGCCGTCGGCGAGCCGCTGGGCGAGCGCGGCGAACTCGGGCCCGGCCACGTAGTGCAGGGCGCGTGCCTTGGCGGCGACGGACGCCAGGTCCGGGGTGCCCTGGGTGAAGGGGAAGACCGCGCGGCGCATGGTGGCGGCGAGGGTGCCGCGTTCGGGGCCGGCCCGCCGGGCGTCGCGGCCGAGCAGGATCAGGCCGCCGCGCGGCCCGTACAGCTGCTTGTAGGTGCTCGTGGTCGTGATGTGGGCGTGGTCGACGGGGCTGGGGTGCAGGCCGGCGGCGACCAGGCCCGCGATGTGCGAGATGTCGGCGAGGAGGTAGGCGTTGGCCTCGTCGGCGATCTCCCGGAACCGGGCGAAGTCGATCCTGCGGGGGTAGGCGCTCGCCCCGCACACGATGAGCTTGGGCCGGTGGGCGAGGGCGAGTTCGCGGATCTGGTCGTAGTCGAGCAGGCCCTCAGGGGTGAGGCGGTAGCCCTTGGCGTTGTAGTAGCGGCCGCTGACCGAGGCGGGCGAGCCGTGGGTGAGGTGGCCGCCGCAGTCGAGGTCGAGGCCGAGCAGGGTGTCGCCGGGGCTGAGCAGGGCGGTGAGCACCGCGAGGTTGGCGGACGAACCGGAGTGCGGCTGGACGATGGCGTCGCGGGCGCCGAACGCGGTGCGGGCCCGCTCGATCGCGAGCCGCTCGATCTCGTCGGCGACGCCGCAGCCCGCGTGGTAGCGGGCGCCCGGGTAGCCCTCGGCGGTGAGGTTGCCGAGGGTGCTGCCGCCGCAGGCCAGCACCGACGGGTCGGCGACGCTGGAGGCGGCGACCATCATCAGGGTGTTGTTCTGCCGGGCCGCCTCCCGGTCGAGCAGCTCGTACAGCGTGGTGTCGGTCTGCCGGAGCCGGGCGGCGGCGAGGCCGGCGAAGGTGATCGGGTCGGGTGCGTGCGGTCCCGGCCCGGCGTGCGGGGCGACGTGGTCGCCGGCCGGTGCGTCGACCGGCGCTGGCATGGTGAACGTCATGGCTGTCCCCTCCTGGAGTGGGTGAATCGGCTGGTGCCGTGCGACGGGCCGGTGCCGCCGTCAGTGCGGGGCGTCCGCGTCGTCCGGGGACAGCTCGCTGAGCGCCTCCGCGGTCGCGACCGCTTCGGCGCCGTGCTCCTCGTCGGCGGCGATCTTCGCGGCGAGTTCGGCGACGACCGGGGTGCGGAACACGGTCCTGACCGGTACGGGCACTCCCAGCAGCTCCTGCAGGAGGCCGGCCAGGCGGGTGCCGCTGAGCGAGTCGCCGCCCAGTTTGAAGAAGTTGTCCGCGGGTCCCACGTGGTCCAGGCCGAGGATGTCGCCTATGGCCGCGCAGAGCACCAGCTCCAGCGCGTCGCCGGGTTCCGTGTCCCGGTCCGCGGCCAGGTCCTCGGCCGACTGCTGGGTTCCGGCCCGGGAGGCCAGCAGCAGACGGTCGACCTTGCCGTTGCGGGTGAGTGGCAGTTCGTCCAGCACGGTGAGCGCGGCGGGCACCATGTACGTCGGCAGCTGCTCGCAGAGCCGCGCCAGGATCTGCTCGCCCGAGCCGCCCGGCCCTGCGACGACGTAGGCGTGCAGCCGCCGGACGCCGTGGGCGCTGGCCGGGGCGACGACCACGGCGGCGTCGACCTGCTCGTCCTGGCGCAGTGCCGCCTCTATCTCGCCGAGTTCGATGCGGTGGCCCTGGACCTTCACCTGGAAGTCGTCGCGGCCGAGGATCTCGATGCTGCCGTCGGGCAGGTAGCGGCCCAGGTCGCCGGTCAGGTAGGCGCGTTCACCGGTCTCCGGGAGGTGGACGAAGCGGTCGCGGGTGCGCTCCTCGTCGCCGAGGTAGCCGAGCGCCAGGCCGACGTCGCTGGCCACGGCCATCTCGCCGACGACGCCGAGTGGACGCTCGTGGGCGGTGCCGTCGACGACGTAGTAGCGCTGGTTGGTGATGGGCGTGCCGTACGGGATGCTCGTCCAGGTCGGGTCGACCGCGCCGATGGGCTGGAACAGCGACCAGCAGATGGTCTCCGTCGGGCCGCCGGACCCCACGACCTGGATGCCGGGGCTCTGGGCGCGCAGCCGGTCCGGCAGGGTCAGCGGGATCCAGTCGCCGGAGAGCACCGACAGCCGCAGCGACCGCAGCGGCCGGTCGCCGCCCCGCCGCTCGCGCACCTCGGCCTCGCCGACGAGCAGTTCCATCAGCACCGGTACGGAGTTCCACAGCGTCACGTGTTCGGCGGCGACCAGGTCGGCCCAGACGTCCGGTTCCGCATGGCCGAACGGCGGCGGGATCACCACCGTGCCGCCCTGGGTGAGCACGCCGAACACGTCGTAGATGCTGGCGTCGAAGTGCAGCCCGGAGATGGCCAGGAGCCGGTCCGAGGCGTTCACCCCGAACCGCTGGGCGACGTCACGGATCAGGTTGACCACGCCGATGTGGTCCACCATGACGCCCTTGGGCTCGCCGGTCGAACCGGAGGTGAAGATGGTGTACGCGAGGTCCGCGGGGGTCTGCGCGGTCTCGGGCCGGGTGGCGTCGCCGGTCTCGAAGTCCCGGTCGACGAGGTGGCGCCGCAGGTGCCGCGGCCACTCGATCCGGGTGTCCAGCGCCGACTGGGTGAGGACCGTGTCCACGCCGGCCTGGTCGAGCAGCCGGCGCAGCCGCTCCGGCGGCACGGAAGCGTCCAGCGGCAGGTAGGCCGCGCCGGACGCCAGGATGCCGTACACCGCCGCGTACTGCTCCCAGCCCTTCTCCATCACGACGGCGATCAGCTCACCGGGCCGCGCGCCGTCCGCGCGCAGCCGCCGCCCGATGCGCCAGGCGTACGCGGCGAGTTCGGCGTACGTGAGCCGGCGGCCGGCGTCGACGAGGGCCTCGGCGCCTGGGGTGCGGGCGGCCTGCTCGGCGAACAGCTCGTGCAGGGTGGTGTACGGGATCTGGCCGGCGGTGTCGTTGATGCGGCGGCGCAGTTCCCGTTCGGCGGGCGGGATCAGGTCGAAGCGCCGGGTGTGCAGGCTGCCGGGTTCGTCCAGGAGGCGCCGCAGCAGGGCGGTGTAGGCGCCGAAGGCGGCCTCGGTGAAGCCGGGTGCGAAGGCGCCGTCCACGTAGTCCCAGATGACGCGCAGTTCACCACCGAGTTCGCGCAGCTGCACGTCCAGGGAGACCTGCGGGGTCTGCGAGATGGAGTACACCTCGTGCCCCAGGTCGGTGACCGGGCGGCGGGCGGGGTAGTCGAGCAGGCTGGTGACGACCACCGGCATCCCGGCCTGGGCGCCCGCGCCGTGCAGCCGGGTGAGCTCGCGCAGCACCCGGACGCCGTTGAAGCTGCCGTGCTCCATGTCCCGGTGCAGCTGGTCGCGCAGGGCGTGCGCCCGGTCAAGGAAGGTGGCGCCGGAGCTGTCCGCCGTGAGCATGACGGCATTGGTGAAGTCGCCGAGGACGCCGCCGATGTCCTCGTGCACCGGGGGCCGCTGGAACACCGGGTAGTTGAGGGTGAAGTCGGCTTCCTCCGCCCAGCAGCGCACCACCTCGGCGAACGCGGCGGTGAGCAGGACCGACGGGGTCACCTCCGCCTCCCGTGCCACCTGCTGCAAGCGCTGCCAGTCGTCGGCGGCGAGGCGGTGCTCGTGCCGCTCGAAGCGGACCTCGCCGTCGTCCCGGGCGGGCCCGGCCGGCAGGGAGGGGGCGGGCGGCAGTTGCGGCACCCGCTGGACCCAGTAGTCGCGCGCCGCCGCGAAGGCGGCGGTGCCGGGCAGGACGTCGGCGCGCCAGCGGGCGTACTCGGCGAAGGTGATGCCCGGCTCGGGCAGCTGCGCCGCGGGGTTGTCGTACAGGTCGATCAGGTCGGGAAAGAGCACCTGGAAGGCGCTGGACGCGTCCAGCACCTGCAGGTCGATGCCCAGATGGATCCTGCTGAGGTTCCCCTCCCCCGGCAGCCGGATGATCCGCAGGTCGAACAGCGGCCAGCTGCCCACCGGGAACACCTGGTGGCTCATCTGCGTCCGCAGCCGCGCGAGCCGGCGCTCCGCGTCCGCCGGATCGGTGTCCCGCAGGTCCACGACCGGTATGTCGTAGGGCGGGGGCTCGGCGAGCACGTGCTGGGTGCCGTCGGAGCGGCCGACCGCGCGCAGCATGTCGTGGCGGGCGACGACCCGGCGCCAGGCCGTCGCGAAACGCTCCGGGTCCAGATCGGCGCGCTCCCACTCGAAGTAGCCGTAGCAGCCGATGCTGCCCAGCTCGACGCCCTCGCCCCGGCCGATCATCAGCGCCTGCTGCGTCTCGGTCATCGGGAAGGGCGCGGCGCTGTCGGCGGGGCCGTGCAAGAGCTCGGTCATGGTCCAACTCCACTCGCAGTGACGAAAAAAGGGGGCATCGGGCCGGTTGCTCGGGGCGTCGCGCCACGGGGCAGGGGCGAGGCTAGGGCGGGCCGGTTAGCCACCGGTTACGCTGTTCGGTGATCGTTTCGCCGGTTCGCCTCTCGCCCGTTCGCCCGGCAGGGAGAGGGCGAACAGCCGTACCAGCGGGTGGAACAGGTAGCAGGGCCGGCCGCACCGGTCCGCGCCGCTGACCTCCAGCAGTGCCTCGTCCGCCATGGCCTCCAGCAGCAGTTCGGCGTCCTGCTCGGGCAGCCCGAGCAGCGCCGCCGCCTCGACCGCGGGGAACGGACGCAGCCCCAGGCCGGCGAGCGCGGGGAAGGCCCGGCGGGCCGCCGGTGGCAGGCCCCGCCACGACGGCAGCAGGGCGCCGTGCACGTCGAGGTCGCCCAAGTGCAGTTCACGCAGGCGCAGGGCCGGGTCCGCGAGTCGGCGGGCGAGCCGGTCCGGGGTGTAGTGCGGGCGGGCGGCGATCCTGGTGCCGACGATCCGCAGGGCCAGCGGAAGGCCCGCGCAGTGCTCCACGATGGCACCGGCCGCACCGGGTGCGGCGGCCATCCGGTCCGGTCCCGCGGCGGCCGCGAGCAACTGCAGTGCCGGCCCGTCCTCCAGCGGGTCCAGGGCCACGGTGTGCGCTCCGGCGATGGTGGGCAGAGCGGTGCGGCCGGTGACGAGGACGGCCGGTTCGGGGGTGTTGGGCAGCAGGGGGCCGAGTTGTGCGGCGCCCGCCGCGTTGTCCAGCAGGATCAGCAGCCGCTGGCCGCCGGTGCGTTCCCGGTACAGGCGGACCAGTTCGTCGGTGTCGTCGGCGTCGTGCGCGTCCATGGGCAGCCCGAGAGCCCTCAGCAGGTGCAGCAGCACCCGGCCGGCGGGCCGCACCGTGCCGTCCGGGGCGCGCAGGTCGGCGTACAGCTGCCCGTCGGGGAACCAGCGCTTGCAGCGGTGGGCGGCGTGCACGGCCAGCGCGGTCTTGCCGACCCCGGCCATCCCGGTCACCAGGACCCGTCGCGGGCGGTCGGCGGTGGCGGTGTTCGGCGCCAACGCGCGTTGCAGCAGGTCGAGTTCGCGTTCCCGGCCGGTGAAGTCGGCCGTGTCCGGGGGCAGCGTCGCCGGGACGCCGTGCGGCGGGCTTGCGCCGTCGGGGGCGTCGCTCGCGGCCGGACCGGCCTGGTGTGCGGACCTGGGCGCGGTGTCGGTCTGCGGCAGCCGGGCGAGGGTGCCCTCCAGCAGGGCCCGGTAGGTCGCCTGCAGTTCCTCACAAGGGTCCACGCCGAGTTCCTCGGCCAGCTCCGCGCGGCCGTGGTGGTAGACGTGGATGGCGTCGGCCTGACGGCCGCTGCGGCACAGCGCGGTCATCAACTGACCGCGGATGCGCTCGCGCAGCGGGAACTCGGCCACCAGCCCGGTGAGCTCGGCGGTGATCTGCTCGTGTCGGCCCAGCGCCAGATCGGCCGCGATCCGGTACTCCAACGTGGCGGCGCGGGCCTCCAGCAGACTCGGCGCCTCGGCCTCCTCCAGATGCTCGGTGGCGTTCGCCAGGGGCGGGCCGCTCCACCGTGCCAGCGCGTCCCTGAGAAGGTCGGCGGCCTTTTCGTGGTCCTGTGCGAACAGTGCTTCCCGGCCCGCGCGCGCGAGTTCCTCGAATGCGAACAGGTCGACCAGTGAATTTCCTATGGCCATGGCATATCCGGGTGGCCTGCGGTCGATGAGTATGTCATCGCCGAGCATCTTCCGGAGCCTGGACACATAGGTGTACAGCTGGGCGCCGGCGGTGGCCGGCGGCGTCCATCCCCACAACAGCCGGCTCAACCGGTCGTCGGACACCACCTCGCCGCGCGCCAGCAGGAGTGCCGCGAGCACGGTGTGCAGCTTCGTCCCGGAGATCGGCACCCGGTGTCCCCCATGGCGCACCTCTACCGGCCCGAGCACTCGGAATTCCATGACATCCCCGTTCGTGATTCATGCGAAGAATCTGCGAACGAAGCTAGAGGGTTCCGTTATTTTCTCGATATCGTGTCGATTTCACGGGTGCCCCGAAGCGTGAAAGCGGCGGGACAATGATTCGAAAGGAGCCGTCCCTAGTGTCCGTTCACACCGCAGAGAGCGGCTGTACGGTCCACCGGCAGAGGGAGTCTCCATGCGCAGCACTCGGACGGCGAAGCGGGCGGCGATAGCAGGTCTGGTCGTTCTGGCCGGACTCGTCACAGGCACCGGCGCCGGGCCGGCCACCACCGCGCACTCGACCACCGTGACGGCGGGCGACATGCCCTGGGGCGTCGTCAGGCCGGTCGAGCAGCCGGCCATGGCGGACGACGACATGCCCTGGGGGTGACCCGCTGACGGCTCACTTGGGTGAGCCGCGCTCCCGCGGAGCCCGTGACAGGGGCGACCGCACACTCTTCTCGCACCACTTGCGACGAACCCGGCACTCACGCCGGGGCCGACCGCACCGCCCGTACCGCACCCCGCAAGGCCGGCATCCGCAGCCCGCGGGGGCCCGCCGTCGGCGTCCACGCCACGCGGGCCCGTGACACCCGCGGCCGGGTCTCCTTCTTCGGCCGGCGCCGCGTCCGCACCAAGTCGGGCGCACACTCGGCAGCCGCACCGCGTCCGTCCTCCCGAGAGATCACTCGGGTCCGCCGACGGAGCCGGAAGCCGCGCCACCCGCATCCCTCACCCGCGCCGCCCCGTCGGCCGCAGCCGAGGCCGCGGTGCGTGCGGCTTCGGAGGCATCCCCACCGCAGGGCCCGCACATGCCGGTGCGGGCCCTGTGCGCGTCCGCGGCGGACGCGCGGCCGAGACCGGCGTTCAGCCTTTACCGTCCGACAGCAGCCGGCGCAAGGCCTGCGGCGTGAAGCATCGTTCCGCCTGGGTGTCGGTCACGGCGCCGTCCCGTACCGCGGCCATCAGCCGCAGCACCCCGGCCCGCCAGGGTTGCGCTCCGACCTCCCCGAGCGCGGCGTAGGCCCGCTCGAACCTGCGCTCCGCCGCCGCACGGTCGCCACCGAGGGCGCCGACGCAGCCGAGGTCCGTCTGGACCCGGGCGTACAGGAAGCGGTCGCCCAGTTCCTCAGTGATCTCCAGGGCCTGCTCCAGCGTGCGCTCGGCCGTCGGGAGGAGGCCCTGGCTCCACTGGGTCTCGCCCAGCCCCCGCAGGGCGTGGGCCTCACCGACGCGGTCGCCCTCCTTGCGGGCCAGTTGCAGCACGTCGTGGAAGGACTCGGCGGCCAGGTCCAGTTCGCCGGCGTGCAGCCGTACCTCTGCGAGCCGGTACACGCTCTGGGTCTCCGCGCGGACCGATCCGGACCGACGGCTCAGCGCGACCGCCTCCACGGCCAGCGGCAGCGCCTGGTCCACCTGGCCGCGGTCGAGCTCGATCTGAGCCAGGTAGCCCAGCAGGTGGGCCTGGTTGCCGACATCCCCTGACGTGGCGAAACCCTCCAGCGCCGCCCGGCAGTGCTCCAGCGCCCGCTCCCAGTCGCCTTGCAACCGGGCGCACATGGCCAGGTTGCGCTGGGCCAGCGCCGCCCCGTGCGGGTCGCCCGTCTCCCGCAGCAGCCGCAGCGCCGCCATGTTGCGGCCCTCGGCCAGCTCATAGCGGCGCTGGTAGATGGCGAGGGAGCCGAGCAGCCGCAGCATGGTGGCCTCGCCGGACCGGTCGCCGGTGCGGCGGGCCGACGACAGGGACGCCTCGGCGCACCGCTGCCAGTCCTCCAGGTAGTTGCGGGTCTCCAGGTGCAGCACAGCGCTCTCGGTGAGGGCACAGGCGTACCGGGCCCGGTCCAGCTCGGCCGCGTGCACCACCACGTCGGTGACGGCGGCGCGCTCGGAGTCGAACCAGTCGAGCGGTGAAGCCAGCAGCTCGTCCGTCTCGCCCCGTAGGAACCTGGGCGCCGGCTCCGCGGGGCGGCCGACCGGGAACTCGCGCCCGGCCAGGCGCCGGTGGGCCTCCTCCGCGAGCCAGAGCCAGGCCGCGAAGGTCCGCTCCAGTACGGCGTCGCACTCCTGCTGCGTCTCGTCGGCCTCCGCGCGTTCGCGGGCGAACAGCTGAAGCAGATCCTGGAAGCGGTAACGGGCCGCCCGTCCCGGCACCGGATCCACGGCCTCCAGCAGTTGGGCGTCGACGAGCTGGTCCAGCAGCTCCTCGGCGTGCCACAGGTCGGTCTCCACGGTGGCCGCGGCGACCCATGCCGCGAAGTCCGCGGTGCGCAGCAACCCGAGCCGGCGGTACATGCGGGCGGCGTCCGGGGACAGGTCGCGGTAGGTCAGGCGGAAGCCCGCCCGCACCCCGCCCTCCTCAGGGCTGAGTTCGTCGAGCCGCCGTCGCTGGTCGCGCAGCCGCTCGACCAGCCCTCGTACGCTCAGCCCGGGTTTGGCGGCGAGCCGGGCACCGGCGATCCGCAGCGCCAGCGGCAGCCGGTCGCACAGGGCGCTCAGCTGCTCCAGCGCCACCGGGTCGCTGCCGAACCGGTCGGCGCCGGCGATCTTGGTGAGCAGGGTGGTGGCTTCGGACTGCGGCAGGACGCGCAGCCGGATGCGTACAGCGGTGTAGTCGCCGGTGACGTCGTCGAGGGCCTCGCGCCCGGTGGCCAGGACGACACTGCGCCCGCCGCCCGGGAGCAAGGGCCGTAACTGGGCGAAGGACCGTACGTTGTCGAGGAGGATCAGCACCCTGCGGGTACTCAGCAGGCTGCGGAAGTGCGCCGCGCGTTCGTCGGGCTCCTCGGGTATCTGCGGGGCGGGTGTTCCCAGGGCTCGCAGGAAGCGGTCCAGTACGGCGGACGGGGACACCGGCGGGTTCTCCTCGTCGAAGCCCCGCAGGTCCGCGAAGAGCTGCCCGTCGGGGAAGCGCTCGGCCGCCTGGCTCGCCCAGTGGACGGCGAGCGCGGTCTTGCCCACGCCGCCCACCCCGACGATCGTCGCGACGGCGGGCGCGTGCGGGTGGTACGGCTCCTTGAGCAGTCTGTCGAGCGCGGCGAGCTCCTGCTGCCGTCCCGTGAAACGCCGTACGTCCGCCGGGAGTTGGGCGGGGACCGTCTGGACGGTGACGGAGGCGGCCGGGGCCGCGGCGGGCGGCCTGGTCAGTTCCGGTGAGTCGTGCAGGATCAGGTCGTGCAACTGCTGCAGCGGCGGGCCGGGTTCGATGCCGAGTTCCTCGTTCAGCAGCCGGCGGCCCTGCCGGAAGACCTCCAGGGCCTCGGCGCGCTGCCCGGAGCGGTACAGCGCCAGCATCAGGTGCTCGCGTGACTGCTCCCGCAGCGGGTGCCGGGCGACCAGTTCGCCGAGCTCACCGGTGAGCACCCGGTGCCGGCCCAGCTGCAGCATCAGGCTGGCGCGTTCCTCGATCAGGTCGAGGCGCAGTTGTTCGAGCCGGGCGGCCTCGGCCTCGATCCGTTCCCCGGTCAGTTCGTCGAGGGCCGGGCCGCGCCATGTGCTGAGCGCCTCCTCCAGCAGGCTGCACGCCTCCTCGGCCCGTCCGAGCCGGGCGGCGTCACGGCCGCGTTCGGCCTGCTGCAGGAACTCCAGGACGTCGATGCGGTGTTCACCGCGGGCCAGGACGTAACCGGGCGGGGAGGTGAGCAGCAGTTCGCTCTCACCGGCCTCCTTGAACGTCTTGCGCAGGGTGGCCACGCAGATGGCGATCTGGTTGCGGGCGGTCGCCGGGGGCGATTCCGGCCAGACGGCGTCGACCAGGGTGTCGACCGAGACGATCCGGTCGGCGGACAGCAGCAGCATCGCCAGCGCGGTGGACTGCCGTCTGCCCTTGATGCGCAGAGGGACCCCGTCGGCCTCGACCAGCAGGGGACCCAGCAGTCTGAACACCAACTGATTCAAAAGTCCCCCCGGACTGCGGCATGCGACAGGTCGGTAACGCTATATCAAGGCGAACTGGGGTGCCGGTCGGACAGCGACCGGCGGGTGGGCGAAGCGGTGTGACGCCGTGTGCGGCCCCTTGGTCGGAGCGGTCGCAGGCTGCCGCCCGGCTCCTTCTCAGGACGGGACGCGCGGAGCGACGGAGCACAGGGCCCGCGACAGTCCGCTCAAGGTCTCGACGGTGCGCCGGAGTTCGGCCTCCCCACCGAGCTTCTCGCACAGTTGCTGGGCCAGTTCGGCGTGGCCGGGGCCGACGTCGCGCAGCGCCACCTCTCCCGCCCCGGTGACCGCGAGCAGTCGGGCGCGGCGGTGCGCGGGGTTGTCGCGGTAGGCGGCCAGCCCCTGCTCCACCAGGAGGTCGGCGAGCCGCTGCACGCTCTGACGGGTGGTGCCCAGCAGCCGCGCGACGTCGGACACGGTCCGCGGCCTGACCCCGACGGCGTCGAGGACCTGCCATTGCGCGGCGCTCAGTCCTGATGCCTGGGTCAACTCGTTGAACAGTGCTACGAACCGGCCGTTCAGATGGAGCACGGCGACGGCGGAGCGACTGAGGGCGTCGACGGCGCTCATGCGGTCACGGCTGTCCACACCGGATGTCGCAGCTCGCACAACGTCCCCCTCAGGCAGAAATCGGCACACTGATCGACGTTGTGTGCCGCAGACGGCGCTTCCCGGCCACGCGTTGCTGCACCGTACAGGTGAGCGACACCCCTGTCTATGTTGTCTCCCATGAGTGGAATGAGAGCTACCGCCTTGCGGGGGTGCGGTGTTGGCCTCGGCGCGCTTCCGCAGGGGTGGCGGCGCCGTCCTCGCACGGCGACCTGGCCTTCCACCGCGGCCACCGTCCGTCCGGTGCGTCGGGAGGGAATCTGCTTTCCCGCTCCGCCGGCACCGGCCCGGGCCGATCGGTGGCTCGGGCCGCAGGCCGGCGACACGGCCACGCCGCCTCGCTCATGAACGTGACGTCGCCGCAGGTGGCCGACCGAGCGCCGCCCGGAGGCCGACGGCCGGGCGGCGCCGCCCGTCTCCCCTCCGTCATGGACCGCGCTTGCACCGCACCGGCCCGTTTCCGCCGCACACCCCTGCTTCCGGACCGGCCGGACGGACGGTGCTGTCACGGTCCACGCGGAGCCGGGTCGGTCCATCCCTGACCGACCGGCTGTCCACATGTCCGAGCCGCGCTGCACGAGCGTCGTACGCCGTCGGGACTGCGAAGCCTCGGCCAGCAGGCGGCGCCTTCGAAGAAGCCGTTGCTGATGCGCTGTTCCGGCGTGTCGCAGATTCGGAGAGACACTCCGTCGCCCGCCGTGTCGACGCCGGCCGTTCTGCGGGGTGTCCGCGTCGACGGCGGACGTTGTTCCCGACGCCGGATCGGCTGCGCGACCGACGCAGCGGGGCGTCAGCCACTCATGCCGCGCCGTCTTCTCTCATGCCACGCCGTCTTCTCTGATGCCATGCAGTCTTCTCTCATGCCGCACGGCGTTCTTCGCGTCCCGTCTTCCCCTCTGGCCGGGCCGGCCTGACCCGGTAGGTGGTCTTCGACGGGTCGGTGACGGGATCGCCCAGGGCTATGCGCCCGCCGGAGCGCAGTTCCTCGCACACGTCGGTCGGCAGGGCTACGTAGCAGCCGCCCCTGCCTGTGGCGGTGCCGACCGGGCGCCAGTATCCGTAGCGGATTCGGCCTCCGTCGTGGACGGTGACGAAGACGGGGGTTCGGGAGTCGGACACGATGCGCAGCACATCCGACGCGGGGGCGCCGAGCGGCTGCGTGGATCTGGGCGGGTGCGGAACGGCGCGCGCGCTCGGGCGGGCGAACTGCGTGTGTGCCACGTACCCGGCCAGGTCGCGTGCGCCGCGGCGCTCGGCGGGAACGGGTGCGGGAACCACGGCGTCCGCCACGAGGCGCGGGGTGCGGGAGGGTGCCAGGGGCATCGGTACGTCCTTTCCACGAGGGAGGAACGGACACCGCCCGCCTCGTTCCTGACTTTCGTCGATCTTGCTGATCCGCATTCTTGCGCCTGCCACTGACAGTGCGCCCCTCCTGTCGCCCGGATGCGAGTGCGGGCCGCTCGGCGCGCCGCAGGGCGCCACCGACACGACCCGCGCTCACGCTGAACCTCACGCCTTCCGGCGAACGCCCCGCAGGGCCCTCCGGCCGCCGGGCGAAAGGCGCCGGCGCGTCAGCGGCGCCGCCCCCGCAGCTTGCCGATCAGCCGCTGGGCCTGGGCCCGGCGCCGCGGGTCGGCGGAGGCACGGCGCACCTCCGCCAGGGCCCGGCGCCCCTGCGGACTCCTGCTGAACTGCCTGATCTTGTCCAACATGCCTGGCACGACTGTCCTCCCGAGACGTTCGACGACAACTCCCTTGCGACCAAGGCTTCGTACGGACGCGGTTACCCTCGCCTCGCCGTCTCATCCCTGCCGCCCGGCATCCGGATGTCCCGTCGACGGGCCGAGCGTGCGTGTCATCCGAAAGCCATCGGTACGGACAGCGGGCGAACGTCCGGTCCACTCGGGCGGGCCCCGTGTCCAGCCCCTCCTGGCATGTTCACCGGATCGGAGGAGAGACCCGCCGGACCGTGCGTGCCGGGCACCACCGGCCCCTACTGTCGCGCTTCTGTCCCGTGTCGCCCGTCCGGCGCCCGCATCTGCGGCCCACGACCCGGCTTTCGCGTGCGACGAGCCGTACCGCGACACCTGGACAGGACCACCGCCGACCACCATGGGAGCACCGTGCCGGGCACCAGCCTTCCCGAAGACCGCTACAGCCGCACCGAGGCCACCCGGCTGTTGTGCGCCGGCGTCTATCAGGACACCGCCTTCCGTCGCCGGGTCATGGACGAACTGGTCGGCCACCCGGAACGGCCCGTCGCACCCAGCCTCGGCGTGGACGTCCTGCCGGTGCTCGCCCACGCCGTACGAGTGACCCGCTGGGAGACCCGTACGGCACTGCTGATGCTCGCGGCCTGGGCCGGATTCGTGCTCTCCGACTTCGTCATGGTGTGGGACAGCCTGTCCGACAGCTGGGGTCACGGCGCCGAGGTCGGTTTCGGTGAGGTGTTCACCGCGCTCTACGAAGGCCAGGTGAACGTCACCGGCGGGGTCCCGATGCCCTGGTCGCAGCTCTTCGCGATGGTCACCTTCGCGCAGTGGCTGGCTGCCGCCCTCGGTCAACGGGGCGCGGCCGTGAAGGAGTTGGGCCTGCCCGACACGGTGGCCCGCGCTGCCGACGGCCTCGGCCGCCTCGCCGGTGCGGGCAGTCTGCTGTTCGTCGCCGCCTACTGGTACCTCTACTTCGCCGGGCTCCTGGACGGCACAGCGCAAACGCCCTACCCGGCGCTCTTCCCTCTGGCGATCGTCCTCATCGGCTGGCGGCACCAGGCGGCCCACCGCAAGGCGCTGTGCGAGTGGCTCTCGAAGTGGACGTTCTCCACAGCCACCCAGCCCGGGCTGCCCGCGGGTCTGCCGTACGACGACCTGGTGCGCGACATCCGCAGGGAGCAGCAGGCCCCCGTCACCCTGTACGACCTGGAGCGGCCGTTCATCGGCATGGGCACGCGCAGGCAGAGCTGGTCGTTCGCCATGGAACTGCGCAAGGCGTCCGAGGGGCTGGGGGACCGGATCCCGGCCCAGAGTGACAAAGCGGTCCGCGGCGCGAGCGAGGGAGCCGGAGCCAAGCCTGCGCGGCGGAGCACGGAGCGTCTGACGGCCCGTGCCGCACTCGACATGATCGAGCCGCAGCTGGTCGAGCTGCGGGAGTCCGCGGCGCGCACCGGACGGGACCGCTTGCGGAACCTGGAGATCGAGCGGTTCCTCTACCTCCCGGGCGGTGTCGGACGCGACGAGAAGGTGGAGGTCGGCGGCGTCGACGACGCGGCAGCGTTCGCCGCGACGGCGCGGGGCCGCGGACAGGGGGGACACCCCGTGTACGACCCCGCGCAGATCGCCGCCCATCTCGACGAGGCGATGGACGAGGGCGGCGAGGCGCGGCGGGTCTTCCTGCGGGTCCGTATCGGCGGATGGCACGAACAGCTCGTCGTGACGGTGCTCGTGCGCGTGCACACCCAGGGCGGCATGCTCGTGCTGGAGGTCGAGTCCTACGTGCTGGGACCGATCCGCAAGGAGTTCCGGGGCGTGGACGCGCTCGTGGACCAGCTGCCGGAGAAGTGGCCCAGCGCCGCGCTGCGTGCCCTGCGGCATGCTCCCGCTGTCGGTGTGGACTGCGCGATCGGCGCGCTCGGCGGCCTGTACCGCGAGATCACCTCCGGCTGGTCCGCCGGCGAGGAGGTACCGGACGTCCCCCGCGTCTCACTGCGCGCGTTCGCCGCGCAGAAGGACTTGTCGCGCTTCCAGGAGATGGACGCCGAGCGGTACATCAAGACCGTCCAGGAACGGATCGTGGGCGGCGTCCGGGTGGCGCTGCGCGAGCACGGCTACCGGACCGAAGAGTTCGAACAGCACATCTACCAGGTCAGTGGCGGAGGCGTCTTCATCCAGGACATGTCGGGCGGCGCGATCGCCACCGGCAGCCACGGTCAGGCGTCCTCGCGCACCTCCCCCGCGCCCGGCACGGGACTGCCGCGCCAGGAAGGAAATCCCTCATGAGCGAGAACGGCTTCTCGTCACAGCCGTCCCGGAGCACCGCCGACGGCGGGGCCGCCGCGCAGGGCGGTGTCAGCATCGGCCGGATGTCCGGCGGATCCATCGCCACCGGCAGTCACGGACGGGCGGTCTCGGTGAACACCACGGGCGGCCCGGCTCCCGACGCCCGCCACCGAGAACTGCTCGCGGCTGTCGGGGAGTTGCTGGCGGAACTGCCCGGAGCCGACGTGCGTGAGGCGGAGGACTGCGCTCTGCACGACGAGCTCGTCGGTCTGGAGGCCGAGATCACCCGCACGGGCACGGCCGACTCCGGCCGCCTCACCCAGGTGCTCGGCACCGTCCGGCGCTGGCTCGGTTCGCAGGCCGCCGCCGTGGGCGCGGTGGCCTCGGCGACCGCCGTGGTGCAGGCGATCGCCCAGCTCCTCACCTGACAGCCGACCGGACAGCGCAGACGAGCCGGCAGCCTGGGAGGACGACGGCGATGAGGGTGTACGACAGGGAACAGCAGGAGTGGGCGGGCGGGCGCCGTGAGCGCCTGTACCACCCGGACCAGTACCTGGATCTGCCGCGTCAGCGGCGCATTCTGGAGAGAACCGGCGTGGTGCTGGCGGTGGTGGGGCTGTGCTTCGGCGTCTGGGCCCTGGCCTGGAAGGACGAGCCCGAACCGCCGCGCCCCACCAGCTCGGGGCAGGACGACAGCGCGCCGGCCGACCCGAGCGGCCCCACCCCGCAGACATCCCCCACGGGGAACGACTACGCGTCCGCGGCCCTGCCGGACGGCTATCACGAGGTGCCCGACGAGGAGGGGTTCCGGATCGCGGTCCCGGTGGGCTGGTCGAGACAGAGCAGCCCGTCGCAGTACGGCATCGACATCGTCAACTACCGCAGCCCCGACGGCCTGCGCCGGCTCCAGGTGTTCCAGCTGATGGAGGACTCGCCGTACGGATCGCTCCAGGCCGCCCAGCTGGAGAGTGCCAAGCTGGACGGCTACGAACTGATCGAGCTGACCGAGCTCCCTTCTTCCCCCGACGCGGCGGCCGAACACGAGTACCGGGCCAGCGAGATCGTGGGCGAGTCGACCTCCGGTGTCCGGCACGTGATCGACCACCGCTTCGAGGCGGTCGACGGCAACCGCTACGCGCTCGTCGCGTACGGACCCGACAACGCGGACCGGGCCGAACGTGAACTCGTCGACACCGCGGTCACCTGGTTCTGCCCGCCGGAGCGCACCTGCGGCACTCCGCCGGCGGGCTGACGCCGCGGGGCCGCGGGCCAACCACGGGGCAGCGACGTGCCGGGACCCGGTCCACGGCGTCGGCCTCCGGGGACACCCCCGAGGCGCGGCGCTCGGCCTCGACGTCTGCCGAGAAGGGGCGTCGAGGGCGGCCGCGGCAGCGCCGTGGGGGAACGAACCACCGCCGCGGCCGCCTCTCCGGATGGGCATGCCCGCGGCCGGGCCGACCACTCCCCGAACCACCCGCACGAGCGACGCGAGTTCACGACCTGCAGGCGGGGGGATCAGCGGCCGACTTCCCGCGCCACACGCTCCAGCCGGTCGCGGTGACCCTCCCACCATGCCTGATCGCCTGCTGCCATGTCGTCCTTGCCCGGCCCGAACCCGACGGCCCCGTCGATGAGTTCTCGAACGATGTCGGCGTGCCCGGCGTGCCGTTGGGTGTCGGAGATCACGCGCACCAGGATGTGGTGCAGCGTCACTTCTCGACGTTCCTCGGGCCACCACGGCACATGGCCGACCGCGTCCAGCGCGAGCGTCGCGATCGTGCTGTCGGAGTGTTCCCACGCCTGCCGGTACAGCGCGACGATGTCCTCGCGCGACTCGTCCGCCGTGGCCCACATGTCCGCGTTGGGTTCCGCGTCCCTCGTGTACCACCAGGGCGGCGGGTCCGCGTCGAAGAACGGCCGGCCGAAGGTGTCGCCGAAGTAGCCCAGCTCCACTCCCGCGACATGCTTGACCAGCCCCAGCAGGTTCGTGCCCGTGGGGGTCAGCGGGCGGCGGATGTCGTACTCCGAGAGCCCATCGAGCTTCCACACCAGGGCGTCGCGCCCTTCCTGCAGATATCGGAGCAGGTCCGCTTTCGGGTTGCGTTCGATCATGCCGGGCAGTCTTCCACCCGGCCCTGACAACCGGGCCCGCTCCGCTCGACTCTCGGCGAGGAGGGCGGATCGTACGGTCCTCAGGGCTTCGAACCCGTCGTGCCGTGCGGGCTGTTGCTCAGCCGAACAGCGGAAACAGGTCGGCGGCGGGGCCCAGCGCAGCACGTTCCGCGGCCGTGAGCGTGTTCCGGCCGGTGCCCACGCGTGCGTAGTGCTCGTCCGTCCAGTCCGGCAGGGCGGGTCGGCCGAGGAGGCCGTCGAGCGTGGCACGCACCGCGGCCAGGCCTTCGGGCGCCGGAGGTGGCGGGTGCGGAAGTTCGACCGTGAGGTCCAGCTGGTGGATCGTCGCCTCCACCGCCAGGGTGACCAGCAGGTCCCCGGCCGTCAGCACGTGCCCCTGTGTGCGGACGCGCTGTGCGGGGTCCGCTTCGCCCGCCGCGTGCGTGACCGCCGCCAGCGTCTCCAGGTACAGGTCCTGCAGCCGGCCGAAATCCAGGACCATGCTGCCGTTCACACGCGCCCAACGCCGGCCGTCGGCGGCCCCCTCGGTGTGCGGTCGCCAGTCCCGCCAGTAGGTCACGGCGTCCCGGTCCGCCGGTTGACGGGCCGGCGTGTGCAGAGCGACCAGGGCCCGCTGGGCGTCCGTCAGGCAGTGGTGGACGAGATCACGCACCGCCCAGCCCGTGCAGCCGGTCGGCAGCCACGAGTCCTCCTCCCCCAGTCCGGCGACGACCGCCGACGCCGCCTCGTACGCCGCACGCAGCACCCGCGCCGGTGCCATGACATGTGCTGTGCCCATGCGTCCCCTGCCCGCCCGTCCGCAGGCGGCGTGTCTGCCGCCCCGTCGGGCGCGGTTACCCCGATGCGGCAGACATACCCGTGCCGTCAGCGGTCCACGGCGGGCAGACCGGCCAGGCCGCTGTCGCGCATGATGTGGTCGACCGTCTCATCCAGGGTGCTTTCCGCGCCGATCACGGTCTCGACGGCACCGGGCAGCAGGTCGAACTCCCGGTACGAGTCCCGCAGTTGAGGCTCGCCGACTTCGTCGGCGATGGCCTTGGTGGCGTGACGGGCGAGGGTGAGCTCGAACGGCACGTGCAGGTAGTAGGCGTGCGTCGGCCCGCGGTGGTCGGCCCGTAGCCGGGCGAGCATCTCGCCGTAGCGGTCGGCGTACAGGATCCCCTCGACGAGAACGTGGTATCCGGCATCGAGGGCGTACCGGGCGACGGCGTCGATCAGGCCGATGTTCGCCGCGCCGGGTCGGTCCCGTTCGCGCAGCACGGTGCGGCGGAGGTTGTCCTGGCCGACCAGGGCCAGGCCGCGGCCGAACCTCTCACGGATTCCGGCTGCGACGGACGACTTCCCGGAAGCCGAATTGCCACGCAGCACGACCAGCCTGGTTTCCGCGGTGCCCAGCCACACCTGACTCAGATTACCGACAAGCACCCCTGCAACCGGCGCGGTTGCGTGCCGCGATACTGTCCCCGACCTCCGGGTACGGGTGAAGTTATCCCGACGGCGAACCCGACGGTGAAGCTCACGATCTTGGGCAGACGGCGGAAGTGATCTTCCTTCGGTCCCATGAGAGGGGCATGCCGTGACCATACCCACGCGTCCCACACCGCCTGCGAACCGTCGGTACGGGTTCGACCTTCGCTCGACCGCCCTGTTCTTCGTCCTTGTCGCCGTGGCGCTGAGCGTCCTGGGCCTCGCCGCCCGCATGATGGCCGGTGCTGTCGAGCGGCGCCCCGCCTGGATGTTCGCCCTGGTCGTCGTGGGTGTCGCGGGCATCGCGGGCCTGCGGCGCCGACTGCACCTGGCCAGGGCCGCACGCCGGGCCGCGGCGGCGCTCGACGAAGCGGCGAGGACCGCGGCCGACGCGTTGGAAGCGCCCGTGACACCCCGTCAGCCCCCGGCTGTCGAGGTCGCCGTCGACTATGACGCCCTGACTCCCGAGGAGTTCGAGGAGGCGATAGCGGCCCTGTGCGAACGGGACGGCTGCTCGGCGGTCGAAGTCGTGGGAGGCGCCGGGGACTTGGGAGCGGATGTCCTCGCCGTGTCACCCGAAGGGAGCCGGGTCGTCATCCAGTGCAAGCAGTACGGGGACTCGCACCGGGTCGGCTCCCAGGATCTCCAGCGCTTCGGCGGCACGTGCTTCACCGTTCACGAGGCCGATGTGGCCGTGCTGGTGACCACGAGTGAGTTCACCGCGCCCGCGGTGGAGTACGCCGAGCAGTGCGGCATCGTGTGCGTGGACCGGGAGACACTCCGTGCGTGGACGGACGGCACCGGTCCCCGGCCCTGGGAGCCCGCCCCGGACGGCTGGGAAGGGCAGTGGGGCCGCTGAGAAGACGCACCCGTCGCACCGCACCTGGCCTCGGTGAGGTGCGGTGGGCGGCACCCCGACCGCCGCGCGCCCCCGATCCGCGGTCATGCCCGCGCGGGCCGCGAGGGTGCGGCTGCGGCGCTGTCCTGAGCGGGCCGTCCACGGCTCGGCCGGCGTGCACGCCCGCCCGCCCGAACGGTCAGCCTGTGGGCACGCGCAGCGCCAGGAGGGCGACGTCGTCGTCGTTGTCGACGGGGCGGACCCGGTCGAGCAACTGGTCCGTGAACGACCCCAGGGGCCGGTGGGCGAGAGCCGCGGCGTGCTGGCGCAGTCGGTGCAGTCCCGCGTCGATGGTGCGGCCGCGCGCTTCGATGAGGCCGTCGGTGTACAGGACCAGGGTGGCCCCGGGCGGGAGCAGTGCTGTGGCGTCGGGTCGGCGCAGGTCCGCGTGGGAGCCCAGGAGGATGCCGTGGCCGTCGGTGAGGTAGTCCGCAAGACCGTCCCTGCTGATCAGCAGCGGCGGAGGGTGGCCGGCGTTGGTCCAGGACAGCCGCCAGTTGCCGTCGTCGGCCGCTTCGACCCGGGCGAAGATCATGGTGGCCATGGTGACGTCGGTGATGTGCTGCATGGCCTCGTCGAGCCGTTCGACGATCCGGCTGGGGGGTTCGTGCTGGGACCAGGCGTAGGCGCGGAGCATGTTGCGGACCTGCGCCATGCCGGCCGCCGCCTCCAGGTCGTGACCGACGACGTCTCCGATGGCCAGGGCGGTGGACTCGTCGGACAGCGGGAACGCGTCGTACCAGTCACCGCCCACTTGTGAGGCGTCCGGTGCGGGCAGATAGCGGACGGTCATCTGCAGGCCCGAGAGGCCGGGCATCTGGGGCAGCAGATGGTTCTGCATGGTCTCGGCCACTTTGCGCTGGCGCTGGTAGAGGCGGGCGTTGTCCAGGGCGAGTCCGGCACGGCGTGCGATGTCCTCGATCAGGGGGAGGTCCGCGGGGGTGAAGGCCGCCGGGTTCTCGCTGCGGCCCAGGGTCAGAGCTCCCAGGACCGCGCGGGTACTGCGGATGGGTGCGATGGCCGCGGAGTGCATGCCCGTGGCATCGAACAGGCGACGCTGCTCGACCGCGATGCCGGAGTCCGGCAGCCCTTGATAGGTCTGCGGTCCGGCCACGGTGGACGCGACGCCGCGCAGAGCGCTGGACAGGGGCATCGGGGATTCCTCGGGAATCGGCGGCATCGGCCCTTGCAGGTCCTCGTGGTGCACGAGGGTGCCCCCGTCGGCGTGGGCCACGACGTTGCGCCACACCTCGTCGCGTTCGGTGATGAGGTCGACGACGGCCCAGTCGGCCAGCCTCGGGACGACCAGGGACACCAGCCGTTCCAGGGCCTCGTCGACGTCGAGGGTGGAGGTCAGCTGTCCGGTGGTGTCGGCCAGCAGAGCCAGCCGTTGCAGTTCCGACAGCGGTTGGGTCGTCGGCTGCTGTTGCTCACCGGTGGCGTCCGGGTGCACGGGGGTGTGGAAGAGGACGAGCGTGCCGAGCTGCTGGTCGCCGTCGCCGATGTCGTACGGGGTGATCAGCCAGGATATGCGCAGTACGGAGCCGTCGGCGTGGGCGAAGAAGTCCTCGTCGGCCTGGGCCGGGTGTCCGGCGTGGAACGCCTGCCGCATGGCACACCGCGTTCTCGGCAGCGGCTGCCCCTGCGGGTCCCGGTGCAGCAGGTCGTGCGCGTCGTGACCGAGGAGGTCGCCCGCGGACCGGCCGAGCAGGCGCTCGGCGTGGCCGTTGACCGCGATGATGATGCCCTGCTCGTCCACGACGTAGGCGCCGGTGCCGATGGCCGCCAGCGCGGCGGTGGGGCTCGGCATCGACACGGACGGGTCGGGGGCGGTCCGCGTACGCTCTGGCCCCGTCATCGTGGCTCCTCGCTGATCGGGTTCGACGCCCCGCCGGCCGGCGCGCCTGGCCGGGTGTTCCTGATGTGCTCGCTTGCCTTCCCCGTATGCCCACAACCGCGAGGAATCCACGTGGACGTCCGGCCGGGGACGTCCACGATCCCTCGGGCGCCCCGCTGCGCCGTACGGTGGGGCGTGACCTGTGGCGGGCCCGCCCCATCGCTTCCCGGCCCTGATCGGCTCCTCGGTCACACGCTCGCGAGCAGGCCGTCGAGGGGCGCGGGCACCCGCTCGGAGTCGAGGGCCTCGACCAGCAGGCGGCCGTAGCGGATCTTGCGGCCCTTCTTCGTGCCGAGGAAGCGCCGCATCTGCTGCTGCGGGGGCCGGCCCTGCTGTGCCGGTTGGCGCAGGAAGGTCTGCCAGGCCTGGAGTTCGCCCTCGGCCGCCACGATGTCCTCGACCCGCGCCACACCCAGTGCGCGGATCAGCTCGTCCTCCAGGTCGGACACGCACACGAAGACCCCCTGGGGCGTGGCGCGAGCCCGCTCCAGACCGCGGTCGTAGAAGCGCCGCTCGCCCTCGTCGCACAGGCCGGCCAGACGCAGGCCCAGCCCCGGTGGGCCGAGGAGGCTCGCGTAGCGGCCGACGCTCATCGCGCCGCCCATGGGCATCACGCACACCCCCTCGGCGGGCAGATCCCGGCCGTAGCGCGCGGCCAGCGACTCCACGGCGGCCAGGTCGCTCGGCCCTTCCAGCAGCACGGCGGTCCGCACGCTCAGCCGCTCGGCCAGCTCGCCGGCCGGGCCGCCCGGCTCTCCCGCGGCCCAGCCGGCGACCGCGCTCCGGAACGCTTCCATATCCGCCATGGGGTGATTCTGCTCCTGGGCCGACGCGCGGGGCACGGGGTTTTCACCGGCCGCGTCACGAGCCCTGCGCGGGCCTTCGCCGCGGCCGCTCACATCGGACGGGCCTGGCGCGGCGGCCTCATCGCCCAGCGGATCGTCCGGGTCAGGGCCTGGCCGGTGGGGAGCACGGCGAGGTCCTCCACGACCGGGACGCGGGGCAGCCACAGCATGCCGCGGGCCCAGGGCGGGAGCAGTGCGACGGCGTTGACGGCGAGGCCGCCGTAGAACGGGCGTACGGGCAGGGGCAGGGGTGGCTGGAAGAGCAGGAAGCGGGCGGCGGAGCGGGCCTCGGGGGTGGCCCGCAGTTCGGGGCGGTAGGCGTCCAGGCGCTCGGACAGCTCACGGCGGTCGCGGGGCGGCGAGGCCACTCCCAGCGCTTCGGCGACGCGTGCGGTGTCGGCGACGTACGCGTCATAGCCCGCGGGGTCCAGCGGACGGGCTCCGAAGCGTTCGTGGGCGCGCAGGAAGCTGTCGGTCTCGGCGGCGTGCACCCAGCCGAGCAGGTGCGGGTCGGCCGCGTGGTACTCGACGCCCTCGCTCGTGGTCCCGCGGATACGGTCGTGGATGGCGCGGACGCGGTCGACGGCCTGCTGGGCGTCCTCGGCGGTGCCGTAGGTCGTTACGGCGAGGAAGGTGCTGGTGCGCTGCAGCCGTCCCCAGGGGTCGCCCCGGTAGCCGGAGTGCCCGGCCACCGCAGCCATGGCGAGCGGGTGCAGGGACTGCAGGAGCAGGGCGCTCAGTCCGCCGATGAACATGGAGGCGTCACCGTGGACCGTGCGGATCGGGCGGTCCGGTGCGAACCAGCGCGGGCCGGGGGTGTAGTGGATGCGGGCACGCGTGGCCGAGCCGTCGGGGCCCGCGACGCGGCGGAACAGGGCTTGGCCCAGTTGTTCACGGACGACGGTCAGCATGGCCGGCCTCCCCTCTCCTCCTGCCAGTGTCCGCGATGCCGAGGGGGTACGGGCGTGGCAGTGGGGTTCAGGGGCCGGTGAGCGCGTGCCGGGGTTCGCGGTCCGACGGCGGCCACACGTAGGGCAGGTCGTCGGGTACGTCGGGGAACAGGGCGGCGTAGACGTCGCGGTCCTTGCGGACCAGGGCCGAGCGGTGACTTTCGTGGAAGGCCGCGTCACCGAGCCAGGGCGGCAGTTCGCCGGCCGCGGCCAGGTCAGCCTGGTCGCGCACCGCGCCGCCGGGTCGCTCAGCGGCCAGTCCGGCGACCAGGGAGGCCGCACAGCTGTCCTGGTGGCCCTGCTCCCGCCAGACCCGGCAGATCTCCAGGCCGTACCGCACGAGTGCCTCCTCGTACCCGGTCCACATCCGTACGGCCGGATGCCGGCGCCATCCGTAGCCGGGGACGGTGAGACCGCGCAGGACCTGCAGCGCCTCGACCCGCTGCTTGCCCAGCCGGCGCCGGTCCAGGATTAGGGCCGTCTGCCGGAAGTCGGGGTGGGGCAGGAACGTCTGCATCGGTCACCGGCTCACTTCTTGCGCAGCGCGGACGGCTTGTGCACCGCCGACCTGCCGGACTTGGCGCTGCGCACCTCGTACTGGGGGTCCTCGGGCGAGGCGTCCACGGTGCGGCCCGCGGCCTCGGTACGGCGGGTGATCTTCCGCTCGACCGTGCCCTCCGTGGTGGTGCCGTGGCTGTTCCAGGTGACCTCGTCGCCCCGGGCGAGCTCGGTGTCCTTGCCGCTGTCGCCGGTCTTCTTCGTCTTCCTCGCCATGGCAGTGTCCTTTCTCGCTCCGTTCCTGATCCCGTCCGTCTACGTCCCTGATCGCGGTGCCTGCGCATGCCGTCCGGACGCGGCGCTGTCGGCCAGGCCCCCGGCGCCGAGGGGGCCGGTGTACATGACGGGCTCCTCCGCCTCCAGGCGCGGCAGCGCGCGGCGTGACACGCGCAGCACCACAGCCGGCAGGGCCGCGCGCACCGGCTGCGTCAGACGCAGCCACCCCGGCGCGTACACGGCCGTACGCCGACGCTCCAGGCCCCTGACCAGGCGGGCGGCGACGATGTCCACGGGGTACACGCGGCGGGCGGGCGGGGGCATGTGGCCGCGCAGCTCGCGCAGTACGGCGTACCGGTCGGCGTCACGGATCATGTCGGTGTCGGTCCAGTTGATGTAGGCGACGCCCACGC
This sequence comes from Streptomyces sp. NPDC007808, assembly GCF_042868655.1. NCBI lineage: Bacteria > Bacillati > Actinomycetota > Actinomycetes > Kitasatosporales > Streptomycetaceae > Streptomyces > Streptomyces sp. NPDC007808. The sequence goes on along the minus strand of NZ_JBIAEQ010000001.1, from coordinate 1,070,962 downwards.
CGACGCCGCGGTGCGCGACCTCGGCCCGCAGGGAGTGCGCGAAGGCCTCGACGCCCGCCTTGGAGGCGCAGTAGGCGCTCATCAGCGGGGCGGCGCCGATCGACGCCAGGGAGGCGATCTGCAGGAAGTAGCCCCCCGTGTCGAGGAGGTCCGGGAGGAAGGCACGGGCGGTGTGGGCGCTGCCGACGAGGTTGACGTCGATCACACGGCGCCAGGCGCCGGGGTCCGAGGCGAGGAACGGGCCGCCCTCGGCGATGCCCGCGTTCGCCACGACGGCCGAGGGCCGTCCGAGGCCGGCCCGCACCGCGTCCGCCGCCGCCGCCAGCCCGGTGAGGTCGGTGATGTCGGCCTCGACGGCCATCGCCGGCCCCGGCAGAGACGCGGCCACCGCGTCCAGGGCGGCCTTCTCGTGGCCGAGCAGTGCAACCCTGGCGCCCCGCCGGGCGATCTCGTGGGCCAGGGACGCGCCCACGCCCCGGGCGGCGCCGGTGACGACGACCGTACGGTCGGCGAGCGGACTGCTGCGCACGGCGGCCCTTCCTTCTCGCTCGGATCGGAGTGTCGGCTCGGGCCGCGGATTCGGCTCGGGCCGGGCCCGGCCTCGTGTCGGGCCCTCGTCACCCACTTCCTCGCGGGGGCGGTGTTCGGATGCGCGTCAGACCTCCGGTGTCGGGGGCCGCGCGGTGTGGTCGGGGTGGCCGGGCGTACGGCGCTCCTCTTTCATCTCCGCCTCGTACAGGTGCGGGCGGCCCTGCGCGAGCTGCTGCACCACGCCGGCCTCCACGTCGCGGAAAGGCCGGTAGTAGGTGGCGTCGTAGGCCTCGATCAGCTGGAACGTCCAGTACCCGGGGATGACGTTGCGGCCCAGGATCTCCGTGCGGACCTTCTCGGCCCACTCGGGGTGGCCGGCCTCGTGCAGCAGGTGGACGGCGCGGTCCAGTTGCAGGTCGGCGGTGCCGGTGAGCTGGTGGAAGTCGTACAGGCGCCCTCGGGCCCGTTCGGTGGTCTCCAGTGCCTTGGACAGGGCCCCGAGGGCCTCGACGGTCTTGTCGTCGACGCCGGCGGGGCGCCTGTGGCGGCGGTCGGGGCCGTCGCCGCCGCCAGGGTTGTCGAGGGCTTGCTCATCGGTGTTCATGGGCCTCCTTGACGGCTCGTGTCCCGTCGCGTCGCGGCGGCGGATGCGCGGTCAGCGGCTGGTTCCGGTGCGGTCGCGTCGGGTCAGCAGGCGCTGGGCGGCGGCGAGGCCGGGGGGCCGGTGCCGGTGCAGCGCGGCCCGGGCGGCGTTGGCTCCGGGGGCGCCGTGCACACCGCCGCCCGGGTGCGCCCCGGCGGAGGCGAGGAAGAGGCCGGGGACCGGTGTCTCGGGGCGTCCGGTGCCGGGCACGGGGCGGAGGACGAGTTGCTGGTGGACGGCGGTCGTGCCGCCGTTGAGGGCACCGGCGTGCAGGTTGCCGTCGAGCGCCTCCAGAGTGGGGGGAGCCAGGATGCGGCGGGCGCGTATCAGGGAGCGGAAGCCGGGCGCGAAGCGCTCCACCTGGCGTTCGACCCGGTCGGCCATGAGTTCCTGGTCCTTGGTGTCCCAGCTGCCGGTGATGCCCTCGTCGGCCGCGTCGGCGCCGATCTCGTGGGGCACGTGGGTGTAGGCCCAGGCCGATTCCGTGCCCAGCGGCGAACGGGTGGTGTCGGCCGTCGTCATCTGCCCGAACAGCAGGAACGGTCGGTCCGGGACCTGGCGCATGGCGATCTGCGCGGCGAAGCGGGTGAGTTCGTCCATGCCGTCGGCGAGGTGCACGGTGCCGGCCCGGGTCGCCTGCTCCGCCCGCCAGGGCACCGGGCCGTCGAGGGCCCAGTCCACCTTGAAGGTGGCGAAGTCCCACTGGAACCGCCGCAGATCGTCAAGGAGCTGCGCGGGCAGGTGCTCGGGTTCGAGGAGGTCGCCGTACAGGGCGGGCACCGCCACGTCGGCCAGCACCGCCCGGCGTGCCGTCACCGCGTCACCGGCGGCCGTCCGCACGCCCGCGGCCCGCCCGTCGCGCACGACGACCCGCTCCACGCGCTGTCCGCAGCGCACCCGGCCGCCCAGGGATTCCAGGCGTCGGGTCAGGGCGTGGGTCAGGGCGCCGGAGCCGCCGACCGGGACGGGGAATCCGTACGTCTGGCCGAGCATGGCCATCAGCCACCCGAAGCCACCGCTGCCGGCCGATTCCGGGGCGAGGTCGGCGTGCAGGGCGTTGCCGGCCAGCAGCAGTCGGCCGCCCAGGCCGCGGAACTCCTCCTCCCCCAGCCGGCGCACGGGCAGTATCAGGGTGCGTGCCAGACGCAGTCCGCCCGCGGCGCGCAGCCGCAGCGCCAGCCGGGCTCCGGCCCGGACGGGCGGGAAGGGCGTGAACAAGGTGCCCAGGAGGTCGGAGTGGAGGCGCTGCCACACGTCGTGCAGCCGCCGCCAGGCGTCCCCGTCACCCGGTGCGAAGGCGTCGAGGGACGCGGCGGTGATCTCGACGTCACGGTCGAGCACGGCACACCTGCCGTCGGTGAGGGGATGGGCCAGCACGCTGGGCGCGTGGCTCCACCGCAGCCCGTGGTCCTGCAGGCGCAGGGCACGCAGCACCGGTGAGGCGGCGGCGAGGGGATAGAAGGAGCTGAAGACGTCGTTGACGAAGGCGGGGTCGACACCCCGGTCGTGGCGGACCGCGCCCCCTGGTTCCGGCTGCTCCTCCAGCACCTCGACGCTCCACCCCGCGTCCGCCAGCACATTGGCGGCGACCAGGCCGTTGGGGCCCGCGCCGATCACCACGGCGTCAGGCATGGCCGGCTCCGAAGGCCTCGGACACCGCGGGCTCCTCGGGTTCGATGCGCCGGGCGTCGGGGGCCTCGTTCTCGCACAGCCTGGCCAGCCGGGCGAGCATGGCGCGGTGGCGCAGCTGGATCAGTGCCTCGAAGCCGACGTTGTGCAGTCGGCCGCCCGCTCCCCGCAGGGGGTGTTCGTCCACGATCACCAGGCAGTGCTCGCCCCACGGCCGCAGCTCGAACGCGACGCGCGCGCTGCCCAGGGGACCGGCCTGGGCCTCCAGTTCGAGGCGGACGCCCTCCTCGCAGTGGCGTACGACGGTCTCGTTGGTCAGCCTGGCGGGGCCGAGCCGCACTTCGTAGCGGATGGCCGCGTCCAGGTGCGGCCACTGCCCGCGGACCGGCTCGGACCGTGAGGTTCCCACCACCCACTCCGCGTAACGGCTGCCGTCGGCGAGGACGGCCCACACGACGCTCGGGGTGACTCGGATCAGACGGTGGCGTACGGCCACGGAGACCTCCAGGGTGTCTGGCCGGGGTTGTCCGTCGGCCGGCCCCGAGTGCCCCCGCAGCGCTGATCCAACCGGACCGGATGCTCGGGGTCCTCGCGGACCTCCCGTTTTGTCACGCGGGTGTCTGGACCCCTGAGCCGTGCTGGTCCACGGTGGTCCCTCCTGTCCGCCCGATCCTCCTGGAGGGGGAACCAGAAGTGAGACGAAGGCGATTACTGGCAGGGGCGATCGGCGCGGCCTCGGGGATCGCGCTCGGCCCGGTTCCGTCCAGGGCCGACGGGCCGGCGCTGCGGGCCGAGGGCTGGCAGGCCGTCCCGGCGCCCGGCAGCACTCCGGCGGCGCAGTTGCGCCGCATCGCCGCCGCCGGGCCCGACCTGGCCTGGGCCGTGGGTGAGGAGGGGCTCGCCGGACCGTCCCGGGGGCGAGGGCTGGGCATGCTGTGGGACGGCGGCGCCTGGACGAAGACCGACCTGACGCATCTGAACCACACCCGGCTGACCGATGTCGCCGGTGTCTGCGCCGGCGCCGCCTGGAGCGTGGCGCAGCCGGCCGGGAACGGCAGCCCGCTGCTGCGCTGGGACGGGAGCACCTGGCGAGAGGCCACCTTCCCGGGCCTGGGTGAGCCCGGCGTCCGACTGAGCGCGGTCGCGGTCGGATCCGACCGGCAGGTGTGGGTCTGCGGCACCCGGGGCGACGCCGTCCGGCTGCTGCACGGCGACGGGCGGCGTTGGCGCTGGCTGGACCCGCTGCCCGTCACGGGCGCGAACCTGTACCGGATCGTCGTGACCGCGCCGGGTGAGCTCTGGGTGTGCGGTGACCGGTCGACCGGCGGCGGCTGGTCGGGGCTCGTGGCCCGCTGGGACGGGGCGTGGACGGTCCTCCCGCCGATTGCGGGTCTGCGCCTGAGCACGGCCGATGTGCACGCCGCCGGTCCGGACGACGTGTGGGCGGTGGGCACCGAGGCCGGTGTCGGCGGGCCGCCCGGCCGCCCCGGCAACCCATCCCTGAGCCACTGGGACGGCACGGCCTGGACCCGGCTGGAAGCGGGCTTCGTCGCCGGGTCCCTGACCGGCATCGCAGGTGACACGCAGGGGCGCGCGGCGTGGATCTCGGGGTGGAATCACCAGGACCAGAGCCGCAGTACGTACCTGCGCCGGGACGGCGACACCTGGACGGCCGTCCGGGGCCCGGCCGGTGCGGCACCGGCGCCGTACCTCAACGACGTGACGCCCGTTCCGGGCACCTCGGGGTTCTGGTCGGCGGGCATGACGAGCCCGGCCCCGGCGCCACCGACCGAGGCCTACACCGAACGCCTCGACATCGGTCGGTGACGGTGGGCTCCGCACGGGGCGACGAGCACGACGCCGGTGCGGCCGAGGCCCCAGGGGAGGTCAGGGCACGGTGCTCCGGACGCTGATCAGGTCGGTCACCGCCGGGAGGCCGCCGTCGGCGAGAGCGGCGCGCTGGCGGTCCGCGCCGGTGCCGTCGCGCAGCAGCCGGTCCACCAGCGCGGTCACCTGGCGGGTGTCGCCGGCTTCGTCCAGCGCGTCGCCCACATGGCTCAGCAGCCGGTTCACCACGTCGCCTGCCGGACGCAGGGTGCCGCCGGGGTCGACGAGGGTGTCGCCGAGGCCGTGGCGGGCGGCGTGCCACATGGCAGCCTGGAGCAGTTCGGGGTCTTGGTCGAGGGTCGGCGTTCCGGCGTCCGCCTCGGCCAGGGCGGTCGTCACCAGCGCACGGATGGTCCCGGCGAGCATGACCGCCTCGTCGGCGCCCAGTTGGACGTCGGAGCACCGCACCTCGAGGGTGGGGTAGCGGGGCGAAAGACGGGCCTGCCAGTACAGCTGGCCGGTGTCGGCGATCAGACCGGCGTCCGACAGCCGTTTCACGCGCCGCTCGTAGTCCCCGGCGTCCTGGAAGGACGGGGGCATGCCGCTGACCGGCCAGCGGCTGAAGACCACGGTGCGCCAGCTGCGGAAGCCGGTGTCATGGCCCTCCCACAGCGGGGAGTTGGCCGACATGGCGGTCAGTGTCGGCAGCCAGGACCGGATCCGGTTCAGGGCCTGTACGCCCGCCTCGGGGTCCGGCACGGCGACGTGCACGTGCATGCCGTTCACCAGCTGTTCCGCCACCAGCTGCGGCGCCTGGACGACCATGGCCCGGTAGCGGGCCTCGTCGGTGACGGCCACGGGACTGGCCCGCCGCAGCGGCCAGGTGCCGCAGGCCGCGAGTCGGCAGCCGCGTTCCTCGGCGGCGACCGCGACGGCGTGCCGCAGCCGCAGCAGGTGACCGCCCGCCTCCTCCAACGTGTCGCACACGGGAGTGGCCACCTCGATCTGGGCCTGGAGCAGCTCGTGCTGCACCTCCTGGTCGGCCACCAGGGGCCCAAGCCCCGCCGCGGCACGTACCTCCTCCGCCTGTGGCACCGGCAGACCCGTGGCCGGGTCGAGCAACAGGTACTCCTCTTCCACGCCGATCGTCGTCATCGACCGCCCTTTGTTCCACCCGGCACCGCCGGTCCCCGACGCGTCTGCTCGACGCACGACATACAGCGGTGACCTCCTCGGAAGGGGTCTCGCATGTGGGTGTCCGAGTGCCGCAACCGACGCACTACAAACCATGGGACAGCCGGGAGAAGACCGCTGACCCGAAGTCGCCCGGCGAGCCGGTCGCGCAGACGGTCCGGCAGACCGCCGTCGCGGCGCCGGGCGCGGGCGGGCGCGGGCGGGGTCGCGTCCGCTCCGCGGGTACGGGAACGGGCCGCATGCGGCAGCCGACCGTGCGGGCACGTCGGCCGCGTCGGCGGCGCACGGGAGGCACCCGCCCCGGTTCCGCAGGCCCGCGGATCGGGGTGCGGGCACCGGGGCCCGCAGGTGGCGACGGGCTGTGAGTTGCGCGGTCCGACCGCAGGAGTGACATTGCGAGGAAAGACCTGCCGGGCATCGTTCACGGCGGGGAAGCCGGCCGGCCGACGTGACAGGCCCGTGGATCCCGGAGGTGTCCGCTGCACACCCCGCTCTCCGTCCTCTTCGCGCTGTGCGCGGCGTTCAGCAACGCCGTCGCAACGGTGCTGCAGCGCAAGGCGGCGCTCACCGTGCCGCGCTCGGAGGGGTTGCGGGCGGGGCTGATCCTCGATCTGCTGCGCCGCCCCGTCTGGCTGGCCGGCATCCTCGCGGTGATCGCCGCGGCCGTCTGCCAGGCACTGGCGCTGGCCACGGGGCCGCTGACGATCGTGCAGCCGCTGTTCGTGCTGGAGTTGCCGCTCACCCTGATCGTCGCCTCGCTGCTGATGCACCGGCGACTGGCGGGCGCGGGCTGGCGGGCAGTGGCGGCGGTCGTGGCGGGGCTGGCGCTCGCGCTCTTCGCCGCCTCCCCCACCGGCGATCGCACCCATGTGGCACTGGACCGGTGGATCCCCGCGCTCGCCGTGTGCACGGGACTGGTCGTCATGCTCGCTCTCGCGGCGCTGCGGCGGCCCGAAGGACGCGCCAGGGCGGCGTTCCTGGGCGCCGCGACGGCGATCAGTTACGCGGTGACCGCGGCGCTGATGAAGGCCGCCGTGCACATCCTCGAAGAGCAGGGGCTGGGCGCCTTCTTCTCCGCGTGGCAGACCTACGCGTTCGCGGCGACCGGCGTGTGCGCCCTGTTCCTGCTGGAGAACGCGATGCAGGCCGGCCCGCTGGTCGCCTCCCAGCCCGCCCTCACCCTCGGTGACGCGCTGGTCAGTCTCGCCCTGGGCGTCACGCTGTACGAGGAGGAGATCCGCTCCGGGTGGTGGCTGGTGCCGCAGCTCGTCGGTGTCGCGCTGGTCGCCGCCGGGGTCCTCGCCCTGGCGCGGATTCCGCTCACCCAGGCGGTGGTGGCGCCGGAGGAGGTGCACCAGGCGCCTTGATGGCCGTTCCCCGACGGGACGAGTGCCGACTTCCCGCCGTGATCGGTGCGTTCTGCACCACCCTGCGGGGTCTGTCGTTCGCGTCCTGCCGGCGCCGCGGGACCTGGCACCGTCCACCGTCACGACGGGCCGTGGCCGTCTCCGTCCAGCACCCGCAGCGCCTCCTCGGCCGACGCTCGGGTCGCCGCCCCAGGGTCCTTGGAGGCGAGGGCGGTGAGCCGGGCGCGCAGCCGCTCCTCGTCCCGCGGTCGCTGCCCGGTGGCCGCCAGCCAGTGGGCGAGGCTCTCCGCGGCGTGCTCGCGGACCGTCTCGTCGGGGTCGTCCAGGGCACGGGCGAAGCGGGGCAGGTCCCGCTCGGTGTCCTCGTCCATGGCGTTGTCCGTGTCGAGGAGCGAGAGCGCGGCGGCCCGGACGGCGGGCGACGGGGTCCGCTCCGCCGTCCGCCGCAGCAGGGGCAGCGCTTCCGCGAGGCCGATGAGCGCGTTGTGGGTCCGCCACGTCGTGTTCGGGTCGGCGGCGAGGTGGGCCACCAGCGCCCGGGCCACGGGACGGCGTTCCCAGGGGCGGAGCCCGTTCTCCACCAGCGCGTCCAGGCCGTCCACCGCTCCCGCGCGCACATCGCCGTCGCCGTGGTCCAGGAGCGGGAGCAGCAGCCAGACGGCGTCCCAGCGCCCCGCCCGCCCGATGGCCTTGGCGGCGGCCGCGCGGGTACGACCCGGAAGCGAGGAGTCGGCGACGGCCGTACGCAGCACCCGGACGGTGGCCCACGTCCCCACGGCTCCCAGCGCGTCCGCGGCCGACGGACCGACGACGGCATCGTCGAGCCAGCGGGTCGCCGGCTCCAGCACGCGTTCCTCGCCCCGTCGGCCGAGCCCGTCCAGCAGCCAGGACGCGACCTGCGCGTCCCTTTCGGCCTCCAGAGCCTCGACCAGGGCGTCCCGCGTCCGCGCCGCCTCCACGTCCAGCAACCGGCGCGCCACCGCGATCCGCACCCGGGCCGAGTCGTCACGGAGCCCCGTGACCAGCGAGTCGATGAGGCGCTCGGTCCATTCCCCGGGAAGCAGTCCGAGAGCCTGCGCACGGGTGGCTCCCTCTCCCCGCTCGGCCGCTCGGACCAGTTCGGCGTGCACGGCCGGATCGTCGCGCAGGCCGTACACCCGGCCGCGGGCCCGTCCCCACACTGCTCCTTCCGGGTCGCCCAGGAGTGCCACGAGCTGACGTGCGTCGCCCGGCACGCCCAGGGCCTCCAGGCCGTCCAGGGCGTTGATCCGCAGGTGGTGGTCGGGATCGCCGAGCAGTCGGGAGAAGGCGTCCACGACCTCCGGGCCGTCGAGGCCGAGCAGGATCGCGGCGCGCGAGGCCCGGCGCCGTACCCAGGGATCCTCGTCCCGCATCAGGGCGGTCAGCACCGCACGGCCCACCTCGGCGACCGCGAGGCGGCCGAGCCCCGTGGCCACGGCTTCACGTACCTCGGGGGCACCGTCGTCCGCCGCGGCGACGAGCACCGCGGCGTGTTCGTGGCGCCCGACCCTGCTCAGCCCTTTGGCCGCGGCCGCGCGCCGCCAGGTGTCGCCGTCCTTCAACTCGCGCAGGAAGAAGGCGATCTGCTGTTCCGACCCCATGAGCACCCCGGTGAGTCAGACCGGTGAGCGGGCCCGGGGTTGTACGCGGGGCCGTCGTCACTTCATCCGCAGCCTGGCGGCCAGCCCTTCGAAGTAGCTGCGGTGCACCGCGATCAGGTCCACCTGTTCGGGATCCAGCAGCCACAGCAGGTGGGCGCCCTCGATGAACGCGGCCGTCTCCGCGGCCAGCGTGACCGCGTCCAGGTCCGCGGGGGCCGTGCCGTCGGCCGCGGCGCGGGTGAACAGGGCGGCGAGATGGGTCCGCAGCGCCCGGCCGCGGTCCCGGAACCAGGTGTGGAGCACGGAACCGGGCTCCAGGTTCTCCGCGGTGAGCGTGGTGTGCAGGGCGGCCAGTTCGCGTTCGGCGGCGGCGGTGTGCGCGGCGTCCCGCACGAACCAGTCGAATGCCTGGTCGAGGGTGGGTTCGGTGTCCGGCGTGATGGACAGCCGTTCGAGGGCGCGCCGGTCGGCCTCTTCCAGGACGGCTCGTACGAGTCCGTCCTTGCTGCCGAAGTGGTGGATGAGGGCGGAAGGGGTGGCACCGGCCCGCTCGGCGATCGCCGCCACCCCGGTGCCCCGCACCCCCTGGCGCGCGAACAGCTCGATCGCGGCGTCCACCATGGCGCGGCGACGTTCCACGCCCCGCTTCTGCACCTGCCCCTTGACTCCGGCCATGGGGATCAGGGTGCCCGGGCGGCCCCGGTACGTCCAACTCGGCGGTCGCGCCGGGAAATCGGGTGCGAGGTTCACACCGAGCCATTATCTTGAACGACCATGCAGCAAAATAAGACGAACGAATACCTGACGGGCCGCGAGCGGATCGTCCGCACGGACGGACTCCAGCTGTGGGCGGAGGACTTCGGGGACACCGGTCACCCCGCGGCACTGCTGGTGATGGGAGCCCAGGCGCAGGGCGTCCAGTGGAACGACGGCATCGTCCGCCGCCTGGTCGAGGGGGGTCTGCGGGTCATCCGCTACGACCACCGGGACACGGGGCGATCTTCCAGGGTCGACTTCGCCGCCCGGCCGTACACCGTCGCCGACATGGCCTCCGACGCTCTCGCCGTCCTGGACGCCTTCGACGTGGGCCGAGCCCATCTGGTCGGCGCGTCCCTGGGCGGTGTCATCGCGCAGCGCCTGGCGGTCACCCACCCGCACCGGGTGGTGACCCTGACCAGCCTGTCGTCGCAGCCGCTGGGCACGGACACGGCGTCGGCGGTGCAGCGCGCCCTGGCGGGAGCACCGCCGCTTCCCGGCGAACTTCCCCCGCCCCGAGCCGAGTTGCTGGCAGCCCTCGCGTGCGCCTTTCCCGAGCCGGAGGCCGGACCGGAGGCGTATCTCGCCGCCCGGCTGCCGCTGTGGCGTGTGCTGCACGGCCCGGTGCTGCCGTTCCCTGAGGACGAGTACCGGGCGATGGAGCGGCGGGTGTACGAGCGGGCGCCCGACCTCCAGGCCGCGCTCAACCACACGCTCGCCGGGGCCGCCGGCGGGGACGACACGGCACAGCTGTCCTCGATCACCGCGCCGACGCTGGTGCTGCACGGCACCGAGGACCCGATGTTCCCGCCCGCGCACGCCAAGGCCACCGCGGCCGCCGTACCGGGCGCCCGTCTGGTCCTGATCGAGGGCATGGGCCACGCCCTGCCCGCGGCCCTGGACGACCGCCTGGCCGGCGAGATCCTGCGTCACACGGCGTCCGCGGCCCGCGCCGAGCGGGAGGAGTGAGGCCGGAGAGCCCCGGCTCCGCGAAGACTGCGGTTGCCCACCGGGCAGACCCGCACGGCTGAAAGGCACTACTCCAACGGGTGGGCCGGGTGCGGGTTGGCCGGAGTCCCGGCGATCGCTCCTTGAGGATCTTGGTCGTCCGCTGGTGACCTGATCCGACTAGGAGCGGAAGAATGTCACATCGCCTTGCCCGACCCACGCCGCGTTCCCGACTGCTCACCTGGTGGGCGACCGTCAGCGCGGTGACGGCCCTGACGCTCGGCCTGCCGGGTGAGTCGGTCGCGGCCGACGCCCCGAACCCGCCCGCGGGGACGGTCCTCTCCGCCCCCACGGCCTTCGTCCGGGGCACCCTCCGGCCGGACGCCCCGCCGGCCGGGGCGAACGACTGGACGTGCCGGCCGCGCGCCGCGCACCCCCGCCCCGTCGTCCTGCTGCACGCCACCTACACGAACGCCCACATGAACTGGAGCATGCTGTCCCCCCTGCTGAAGCGGGCCGGATACTGCGTCTTCGCTCCGAACTACGGCGGGGAACCGGGAGTTCCGTTCAAGGCCACGCGGCACATCCCCGACTCCGCCCGCGAGATCGCCCGTTACGTCGACCGGGTGCTCGCCGCCACCGGTGCCCGGCAGGTCGACCTGGTGGGGCACTCCCAGGGCGGTGGTGTGCTGCCTCGGTGGTACCTGCGCTTCGAGGGGGGCACGAACCCCGCGAAGCCGGCACGCAACAAGGTGCGCCGACTCATCGGGCTGGCGCCGTCGAACCACGGCGCCACCGTCTCCGGCCTGGGCACCCTCACGACAGAACTGGGCCTCAATCCCACGGTGTCCCTCGTGGCGGGGCAGGCGTACGCGGACCAGATGGTCGGGTCCAGGGTGCACACCACGCTCGACCGGGGCGGTGACACGCAGCCGGGAGTCGCCTACACCGTGATCGCCACCAGATACGACGAGGTCGTCACGCCGTATCACAACCAGTTCCTCACCCCGGGGCGGGGCGCGACCGTGCGGAACATCACGATCCAGGAGATCTGCCCCCAGGACCTCTCCGAACACATCTCGATCGCCTACGACTCCAACGCCCACCAACTCGTCCTCAACGCACTCGACCCCGCCCACGCCGAACCCGTGCACTGCCGCTTCTCGGGACCCCTGATCGGCGGCTGAGAACGGGGCCTTCCTCCAGACCGCCCGCACGCCCTCGCCGGTGCACAGCTCACCGGCGGGGGCGTCCCGTTCCCCCGGGCGGCATTCCCCTTCCCCACCGTCTTGTGACGGGCGATCAGATCGAACCCTGCGCCATGTCTTGACGTGTTCGATACTGTCGTCCAGCATCCCTTCCGTCCGATCACTTCTGCCTGCTTTTGTTTGCTCTCGTTGGCGGGCGGGGTTCAGAGCAGATGTCCTCGTGTCATCCCCCACGTCACGAACGGATGGTCATGCCCCACAGACGTCCCATGTCCCGAGCCCTGGCGCTCACCGTTCCCCTGGCGCTCGGCGCGGGCCTCGTCGCCTTACCCGCCGCGACCGCGGCCGACCCGCCGAGCGCGGTGACCGTACGGCTCGATCCCTCCTATCAGCAGCAGGCGTTCGAAGGGTGGGGCACGAGTCTGGTCTGGTTCGCCAACATCACCGGCGGCTACCCCGACCCCATCCGCAAGAAGCTCGTCGAGATGTTGTTCGGCCATGACGGCCTGCGCCTGAACATCGCGCGCTACAACATCGGCGGCGGCAACGCACCCGATGTCCGCAAGGACTACATGAAGGTCGGCGCGACCATGGAGGGCTTCTGGAAGGCCCCCGAGGGAACCACCCGCGACGACATGGACTGGTGGGACCCGCAGAACCCGGCGCACTGGGACTGGGCCGCCGACGCGAACCAGCGCTGGTGGGTCGACCAGGTCAAGAAGAAGGTGACCCGCTGGGAGGCGTTCAGCAACTCGCCGCCCTGGTTCCAGACGGTCAGCGGATACGTCTCCGGCGGCTTCGACGCGAGCACGGACCAGATTCGTGCCGACCGCGTCGACGACTTCGCCGCCTACCTGGTGAAGGTGACCGACCATCTGGAGAAGAAGCACCGCATCAGGTTCGACACCATCGCCCCTCTCAACGAGCCGAACACCCCGTACTGGGGGACCCGGTTGGGTGCCGACGGACAGCCCACGGGCGGTCGCCAGGAGGGCGCGCACGCCGGTCCCGCACTCCAGCAGAAGGTGATTGTGGCGCTGCGGCGCGCCCTCGATGACGCCAGGACCCGGGCCACGGTGTCCGCGATGGACGAGACCAACCCGAAGATCTTCACGGACAACTGGAACGCGTACGACACGACGGCGCGGGCCGCCGTGGACCAGCTCAACGTGCACACCTACGGCACGGGCATGCGCACCAGCGCCCGCGACGGAGCCAAGGGTGCGGGCAAGAAGCTGTGGATGAGCGAGGTCGAGGGCACCTGGGGCACCGGCACCGACTTCACGAGCATGGAGCCCGGGCTGGGCATCGCCACGCGCATGGTCGGCGACATCCGGGAACTGGAGCCGTCCGCCTGGGTGTTCTGGCAGCCCGTCGAGGACGCCGTGCCGCAGGCGGCCGCAGGGAAGAACTGGGGCAGCATCCACGTCCCGTTCGACTGCACGGCCGAGGACACGCTGGAGAGCTGCCCCGTCAAGGCCAACAGCAAGTTCCACACGATCCGCAACTTCACCCACTACATCCGTCCCGGCGACCGCTTCGTCGCCACCGACGACCCCTCCAGCGTCGCCGCCGTGAAGAAGTCCGGCACCGGGGCCACGGTCGTGCACGTCAACGACGGCACCACGGCACGCTCGGTGACCCTGGACCTCTCCCGCTTCGGGTACGTCACCCCGTGGGCCTCCGTGACACCGGTGGTGACCAGCGCCGACGGCGCCCTCGTGGAGGGCGATCCGGTGCCGGTGACCGGCCGCGGCGCGACGCTCACCGTCCCCGCGAAGTCGGTCACGACCTTCCGGGTGTCCGGTGTCGGCGGGATCGCGCGGGACGCCGCCCTCGTCGAGCCCGGGCATGTCTACCGGCTGCAGGGCGTGCAGAGCGGCAGGTCGCTGGCACCGGACGACGCGGGCACCGGGCTCGTCATCCGCACGGACGACAGCGCGGCCGACGACCAGCTCTGGTCCGTGCGCAAACTGACCCGCGGCCACGACAACCGTGCGCGCTACGCCGTCGTCAACGCCGCCACGGGCAAGCAGCTCGCGGTGCGGGACGGTGGAGCGGTCCTGGAGGACCCCGGCCCCGGGGCGCCCGGCCCGCAGGCGCAGTGGATCATGTCCACGACGGGTGACGGCACATGGACGTTCGTCAACGCCGCCACCGGCCGACTGCTCGACGTCTCCGGACACGCCACGGCGGACGGCTCCCGGGTGACGACATGGACGCCCACGTCGGGCGCGAACCAGCGCTGGGCCGTGACCGACGAGACGACGCCGCGCACCTGAACCGCGGGGCGCCGTCGCGGTGCCGCCTGCCGCGTCCCCCAGGGGCGCGGCAGGCGGCGGGCCGTGGACCGGGCAGTGGAACCGACACCCAGGACGGCAGCGTCCATCGATCCGCACAAGATCGTCGGTTGACGCGAAGGAGTCCTGGGATGACCGGCACAGCCACCCGTTTCCTCCATCTGGTCCGGCACGCGGAGGCGTCCGCGGACGGGAGCGGCCTGACCGATGCGGGCCGTCGGCAGGCGACGCTGCTCGGCGAGCGGCTCAAGGACATCCCGTTCGCCGCAGTCCACCACGGTCCGCTGCCCCGAGCCGAGCAGACCGCACGGCTGATCGGTGATCAACTGAAGGACGTTCCACTGCACGTCTCGGACGTCGCCGGTGACTACGTCCCCCACATGCCCGCCAGGGACGAGCCCCCGGAGGAGTCGGCCGACTTTTACCTCCGCTTTCTCGCCGACGCCTCCGAGGAGGAACGGCGGCACGGACCCGCGCTGGCCCGCCGCGCCCTGGAGCTGTTCACCGGACCGGTGGAAGGCGAGGAGGACCGACACGAACTGGTCGTCACACACAACTTCCTGGTGGCCTGGCTCGTCCGGGACGCCATGCACGCGCCGAAGTGGCGCTGGCTCGGCCTCAACCACGCCAACGCCGCACTCACCGTCATCCGCTACGCGCCCGGCCGCCCGGCCGCCGTCCTGGTCGCCAACGACATGCGGCACCTTCCCGCCGAGCTGCGCTGGACCGGTTTTCCCCCCGAGATGCACGTCTGACCGGCCCTGCCGAGCCCCGGCACACGGCTGAAGTCCCGGTCGACCGGCAAGGCATCTCGACTCACCGGGCGGAAGCTGGCACCGTAAACGCCCATGAATCTGACCAAAACCGGGCAAAAGGCAAGCTCGGTGCGCTGGAGGCTCGTGCTGGCCAGCACCACCATGCTCTTCGTGGAGCTGGCGCTGATCAGATGGGCGGGAGCGAACGTCGTCCACCTCAGCTACTTCTCGAACTTCATCCTGCTGGGGTCGTTCCTCGGCATCGGCATCGGGTTCCTGATCCCCGCCGCGCGCGGGCAGTGGCTCAAACGCTGGACGCCGATCCCGCTCGCACTCCTCGTCGTCCTCGTCCGCGCGTACCCGGTGCAGGTGCGTCAGAGCAGCAGCGAGGTCATCTACTTCACCGCCGTGAAGACCACGGGACTGCCCCAGTGGGTGACGCTGCCGGCCATCTTCCTGCTCACCGCGGTGATCATGGCCGGCATCGGGAAGATCACCGCCGACCTCTTCCGCCAGCTCCCCTCGCTCGACGCCTACCGTTACGACCTGCTCGGCAGCATCACCGGGTCGGTCTCCTTCGCCGTGCTGTCCTGGCTGCGGGCCCCTTCGGTGGTGTGGGGCGTCCTCGCCGCCGTGGCGCTGCTGATCCTCGGCGGGCGCCGCAACACCCTGCTGTACGGCATCCCCCTCACGGCGATGGTCGCCGCGCTGTTCCTGGAGACGACCACGACCGGCATCTCCTGGTCGCCGTACTACAAGATCGAGCTCAAGCCCTCGCCGACGACGACCCGGACGTACTACATCTCCGCCAACGGCGTCCCGCACCAGAGCACCGCGCCGCTCCAGGTGCTGCTGAGGGAGAACTCGCCGTACCGGCAGGCGTACGACCAGACACCCCGCAATCCCCACAAGCGCGTGCTGGTCATCGGCGCCGGGAACGGCAACGACGTCGCGGTCGCGCTGGCGCAGGGGGCGGAGCGCGTGGACGCCGTCGAGATCGACCCCCGGCTGCAGGAGATCGGCGCCACCCTGCACCCCGCCCGGCCCTACGACGACCCCCGGGTGCACGTGTACATCGACGACGGGCGAGCGTTCCTGGAGCGGACGAACGCCAAGTACGACCTCATCGTCCTGGCGCTCCCGGACTCCCTGACCCTGGTGTCGGGCGCGAGCAATCTGCGGCTGGAGAGCTATCTGTTCACCCGTCAGGCGTTCGAGGCCGCCCGCGACCACCTGGCGCCGAACGGCGCGTTCGCCATGTACAACTACTACCGTCAGGCCTGGCTGGTGGACCGCTTCGCCGGTGATCTCGACGAACTGTACGGTCACGCCCCCTGCATGACGACGTTCAAGCGGAACGCGGCCGTCCTGGTGGCCGGAATGACACCTGCCGACCAGTCCTGCAAGCAGACCTGGAAGCCCAGCGGCCCGGTTCCGGCAGCCGCGACCGACGACCATCCCTTCCCGTATCTGCTGCACCGGACGATCCCCACCATCTACCTGGGCGCGTTGGGCGCGATCCTGCTGGTGACGCTGCTGTCGGTACGGCTGACCGGGGTACGGATCCGCAGCACGTTCCGCTATGTCGACATGTTCCTGCTCGGCGCGGCCTTCATGCTGCTCGAAACGAAGAACGTGATCGGCTTCGCGCTGTACTTCGGTACCACCTGGCTGGTCAACGCCCTCGTGTTCTTCGGGGTGCTGCTCTCGGTCCTGGCCGCGGTCGAGGTGCGCCGCCGACTGCGCCGGGTCAACATGCTGCTCCTGCAGTTCATGCTCTTCGGCTCCCTCGCGGTGGCCTGGCTCGTGCCGACGCAGGCCGTGCTCTCGCTGCCGTTCGCGGGGCGGCTCGCCGCGGCCATCGCCCTGGCCTTCGCGCCCATCTTCTGCGCCAACCTCATCTTCTCCGACCGCCTCGCGCAGGCCTCCGACCCGACATCGGCGTTCGGCGCCAACCTGCTGGGGGCGCTGACCGGCGGCGCGCTGGAGTACCTGGCTCTGCTGACGGGCTATCAGGCGCTGCTGCTGATCGTCGCCGCCCTGTACCTGGGGGCGTGCGTCGCCATGCGCTACGCCGGGCGGGGGCCGGGCGGTCAGGCCACTGCGGAACCGGACCAGACGCTGGCCGCCAAGACCTAGGTCGCGTCCCGGGACAGCACACCCGGCCCGGACGGCGGCCCGGGTGGTCGGCGGAGCCGGCGGCGCTCAGGGGCCGGGTGCCCGTCGGGACGCAGGGTGGGCCACATAGCCGCCGATGGAGGCCAGGACCCCGGCCGCGGCGACCAGCAGCGCCGCGGTCAGGCCCACCCGCGGCAAGTGTGCCGACGGCAGCGCCGCCGAAGACCGCAAGGACGGCGGCGGCACGGAACGGCTGGGCGGAGTCGGCTGTGCCGCCGCCCAGTGCCGACTTCCTGATCCAGGTGACGAGCGTGCCGGTCACCGGCGTGGTGTTGAGGATCGCCCCGAGCCGTCACATCGTCGCGCTGCGCACTCCCATCGCCAGCGCGGTCGACGCGACCACCGCGTCATGCCTCGCCACGAGATGACCGGTCGTCGTGCGCAGTCCGACCGCTGCCAGGGCGGCGGTCACCAGCAAGAGGGACGCGACCGTGGCGGAGGCCGGCAGCCGGCGGCGGTGGCGGCCGGCCTCGGCGACGCCCAGGCGGCTGCCGGCCACCGCGCCGACCGCGAAAGCGGCGAGTGCCGTGAGCGACCCATGTCGCCCGTCATGAACGCGGTGAAGACCTGCCCGAGTCCCGTGAAGGCCACCGCGTCGACGATCCCGGTGACCAGGGTCAGGGCGACCAGCGCCTTCGGCAGCGGATCGGGCCTGTCCGGCACGGGCATGGGCCGTCGTTTCCGGGGACGTCCTTCGTGGCCGTTCACGTCCGCGCCGGAACCGGCCGCCGGAGCAGGTAGGCGGCCGCGATCGACACCAGGACGGCCATGCAGGCGATGAACACCAGTCCCGCGTTCTCCAGACCGATCGGGCCCGTCAGCAGTCCCACGCCGATCACCGGCACGGAGATGCCCGCGTAGGCCACCACGAACAGTGTCGAGATCACCGCCGCGCGCCGGTCGGCCGGGGACACCCCGGCCACCGCGGACAGTGCCCCGCGAAACGCCAGCCCCTGCCCGATGCCGCCGACGAGCGCGCTCAGCACCACCAGTGACATCAGGTCCCCTCGCAGTGCCCCCGCGAGCAGTGCCAGCCCGGTGAGGAGCCCGGCGCAGCCCAGCGGCAGCGAACGCCCCACCCCGACCTTGCCGACGGCCAGTTGTCCGGCGGTCGAGGAGAAGAAGGCCAAGGCGACGACCAGTCCGCTCACGGCGTGGTCGTCGACGTCGAGGGACTGGGCGAGGAACTCCGGACTGACCGATGTGAACACCCCGAAGAGCGCGAACCCCACGAACGAGGCGGTCGCCGCGGGCCCGAACACCGACCGGACCTGCGGCGGCAGCGCGGGGCGCCGCGGCCGTACGGCGCGCAGCGGCTGCCGCTCCCCCACCGTCTCCGGGAGGCGCAGCAGCACGGCGGCCGAGCCGGCCACCAGGAGGAGGTGCACGACGAAGGGGAGGTACAGCGGATGGTCGGCGTACTGGGCGAGGACGCCCGCGAGCAGCGGACCGCAGCCCAGCCCTCCCATGTTGGCGGCCGTCGCCACGAACGTGGCCCGCGAGGCACCGCCCGGAGGTGCCAGCTCCATCACGTAGGCCGTCGCGGCCCCGGTGAAGAGGCCGGCGGACAGTCCCGACAGCAGCCGTCCCGCGTACAGCCACTCCAGCCCGTCCGCGCTCAGGAAGCAGACCGCGCTCGCCGCGGCGCAGCCCAGGCCCCACAGCAGCACCGCACGCCTGCCCACGGTGTCCGAGGCGTTGCCCGCCAGCAGCAGGACGCCGATGACCGCGAAGGCGTACACGGCGTAGACGACGGTCACCGTCAACTCGGAGAAGCCGAACTTCTCCTGGTAGAGGGGGTAGAGGGGGGTGGGCAGCGTGGTGCCGGCCATGCAGACGGCGAACACCGCACCGCTGAGCAGACACGCGCGCCATCCTCGGCGATCACCGGCCATGCCACCGACGTTAGCCCGCGCGGGAGGGGGCGGCCGGGATGCGGGGCCGCCCGCCGCGGGCGACCCTGGTGTCATGTCCGAGCGCCGAGTGATCGTCTACCCGCCGTCCGAGAGGGGCGGCCGCAAGGTGCGTGTCGACGACGAGGTGCTCGGTACCGCGTACAGCCTCCGCGACCTGACGGTGTTCCTGCAGAACGCGGGGCTGACCGACTGGGACGAGCTGGACGTCGCCGAGTCCGGGCTGATCGAGTGGCACGAGGGCGGCCCGGAGGTGTGGGCACCCTGAGCGGGCGCAAGCGCGGGCGGGCCGGCGCGGAGCACGATGTGGAGGCGGTGCTCGACGAGCTGTACGGCACTCCCCCGTCCGACTTCGTCGCCCGGCGGGCCGTGCTGGCGGCCGCGGCGAAGACGGCCGGCCATGTGGAGGACGCCCGACGGATCGGTGCCGCCCGCCGGCCCACCCTGGCCGCCTGGGCGGCGAACCTGCTGCTGCGCTCAGATCCGGAGGAGAGCCGGCGGTTCCTGGAGCTGGGGCGGGCGCTGCGGGAGGCCTACCGCACCCTGGACGCCTCCGAGGTCGCCGAGCTGTCCAGGCAGCGGCGGAGCATCGTCTCGGCCTTGTCCAGGGAGGCGGGTCGGCTGGCCGAAGAGGCCGGGCACCGGCTGTCGGACAGTGTGCGGCAGGACGTCGAATCCACCCTGCGCGCCGTACTCGCCGACCCGCGGGCGGCCGACCTGTGGGCCGAGGGCCGGCTGGAGAGCGCCCTCACCCCGCCGTCGGACTTTCCGAGCGCCGTCGCCACGACGAGTGGCCCCGGGCCTGAGCGGACCTCGCCCAGGACACCGCGGCCGTCGGCCCGGACACGGGCGAAGGACGAGGTCGCCGAGCGGCGCCGCCTGCGGCAGGAGCAACTCGCGCGGGCACGCGCGGCAGCCGACGAGGCCGCTGCGCTGCTGCGCGACGCCCGTGCCGAACAGGCCGACGCCGAGGACGCGCTGACGCGGGCCCGTGACCGGTGCGACCTGGCCCGGCAGGAGGTGTCCGCCGCGCAGGAGGAGCTGCGTCGGGTGCGGGAGGAGCTGCAGGCCGCGGAGCGGGAGCAGCAGGAGGCCGAGAAACGCAGCCGCGGGAGAGCCGACGCGCTCGCGCGGGCCGAGCGCCGGGCGCGGGAGGCCGCGCAGGAGGTCAAACGCCTGAGCGGACGCCGTGGGTAGCCGGGACCGACGACGGACCGCTCCTCGCGTCCGTGCCCTCGGTTCACGAGCGCGGCTTGCCCCTGGTGGCGAAGGAGTCGGCGGTGGCGAGGTCGAAGTCCCCGTGATCGCTGCCGAGGCCCTGGGCCACCAGGGCCGCCGCGGCGCTGCCGAGGACGGCGGACTCGTACGGGGTGCGCCCGAGGCCCATGCCGCGTACGAAGCCGGCCGAGAAGGCGTCGCCGCAGCCGGTGGTGTCCACCACGTCGATCGAGAAGGCGGGTACCTCGTCGGTGCCCTCGCGGGTCACGAGCAGCGCGCCCTCGGCGCCGCAGGTGACGGCGACCAGGCCGGCCCCTGCGTCCAGGAGCTTGCGCGCGCCCGCCACCAGGTCCGGTTCGCCGGAGAATCCGAGGACCTGGTCCTCGTTGGGCAGCAGGTGGTCGACGTACGGCAGCGCCGCCGCGAGCTGCTCGAAGCTCCCGAGGGCGCCGGGCGCGAGAAGGTCCACCGAGGTGACGACACCGTGTTCCTTCGCGTGCTTCAGGATGCGCGCGGCGGTGTCGACGCCGATCAGCTCGGGGCCGCCGAGGTGCAGATGGCTCGCTTCGGCGATCGTGTCCCAGGGCACGTCGTCGGGGCCGTAGGTGATGTTCGCGCCGAGCAGGTGCAGGGACGGGCGGCCTCCGTCGGGGCGGATGGGCAGGACGCTCGCGGAGGTGGGGGTGTCCGCGCGGCGGACGAGGTGGCGGGTGTCGATGCCCGCCCGTCGCAGCAGTGCGACCAGCATGTCGCCGGTGGGGTCGGCGCCGATCGCGCCGGCGCTGTGCACCTGGGCGCCCAGCTTGGCGAGGGTGAGGGCGGTGCCGCCGGCCGTCCCGGCGGCGGTCATCCTGATGTCCTCCACCAGCGTCGCGCCCTGTCCCTCCGGTATCGCCTCCACCGGTCGCACCAGCACGTCCAGCACATGCACGCCCAGCGTGACGACCTTCATCGGTTTCCCTCCTGCGCAGGCGTTACGGGGTGAGTGGTGCCGTACTCACGGGCGAGGGCGGCCTCGATCACCGCGAGTTGCTGGTCCTCGTCCAGGACGCGGGGCGTTCCGAGGGCGGCCGCGCGCTGGTGGACGCCGCACGCCCACTCCAGCAGCAGCGCGTGCTCGACCGCCTTGTCCAGCGTCGGGGCGTGGGTGAGGGCGCCGTGACTGGCCATCAGGGCGGCGCCGCGGCCCTCCAGGGCGTCCAGGACGGACTCGGCGAGGGCGGGCGTACCGAACGTGGCGTACGGCGCCACCCGTACCGAGCCGCCCAGCGCCAGCAACTGGTAGTGGATACAGGGCAGTTCGTCGAGGACGCAGGACAGGGCGGTGGCCATGGGGGCATGGGTGTGGACGACCGCCGCGGTGCCGTAGCGGTGGTAGACGCCCAGGTGCAGATCGAGTTCCGAGGTGGGGCGCAGGGTTCCGGACACGACGCGTCCGTCGAGATCGACCACGGTCACCTGGTCGGCCGTCAGTTCGGCGAGCACCGCGCCGGTGGCCGTGACCGCGACACGGTCGTCGACCCGCACGCTGACATTGCCGGACGTGCCGATGAGCAGCCCCTGCGCCCCCAGGCGACGGCACGCCTCGGCCACGGCTGCGCGCTCCTGACCCAGCTCCGAGCTTGAGTCCGTCATGGACGCGACGGTAACCTAAACATGAATCAAAGTCACCTTCAGGTTCGATCCCCGTTCGAAAGGCCGTCCATGGGCGATACGACCGAACAGCCCGACGGCTCCTGGCCCGTCCCCCTGCGCCGCACGCCCCGGCAGGCCCGCAGCAAGGCCCGGCTGGCCCGGGTCCTCCAAGCCGCGGAGCGCATCCTGGTGGATGAGGGCGTCGAGGCGCTGACCACCACCCGCGTGGCGGCGGAGGCGAAGGTCTCGATCGGCTCGCTGTACCAGTACCTGCCCGACCGGGACGCCATCATCGACGCTCTCGCGGCCGGGTACTTCGCCCGCCTGGAAGGCGCCATGGACCAGCTCGTCCATGCGGCGGCGGCCGAGCGGTGGGAGGACCCCGTCGGCGTGCTCATCGACGCCTACGCCGCGATCTACCGCGCCGAACACGGCTTTCGGGCCCTGTGGTTCGGCAGCAGCCTGACCGAGCAGACCCGCGCCGCGGACCGCGAACACAAACGGCGGATGGCGGACGGTGTCCGGCGCGTGCTCGGGGCCCTCGGGGTCGAGGGCGACGACGAGGCCCTCCGCCGGGCCTGCCACGCCGCCGTGCTCGCCGCGGACGCCCTCGCCCAGGACGCCTTCCGGCGCGACCCGCAGGGCGATCCGGGCTTCCTCGACGAGGCCAAGATCATGCTCCGCGGATATCTCGGCGCTGTGGTCGCGCGCCAGGGGGCACCAGGCACCGGCGCCTGAGGCCGGGCCCCTGCGACGGCCCTCTCATGCCCGGGGCCCGGACCGGCTGACCGGTCCGGGCCCCTTGGCGACACCCCGGTGTCGGGCGCCGCTCCCGGGTGTCGTCACCGTCAGCCGGTACGTCGCCTCGTGCGCATGAGCAGGAGGAACCCGGCGATCAGCAGGACCGCTCCGGCGGCGGCGGGCCACAGCTTGGCACCCGTCTCGGCGAGGCTGCCGCCGGAGGTCTGGGCCTGCGCCGCGGACCCGCCGATGGAGTCGTCGCCGCCCGCGGGAGGCGCGGTCTGCGCCGGAGTGCCGATGGCTTCGGCGTCGTCGTTCGCCGAGCCGCCCGGAGCCGACCCGGTGGACGGCGGGGTGCCCTCGGCCTTGGGTGCCACCGTGCTCGACAGGGTGGGCTCGTCGTCCTTCGCCGGGCCGGTCGCCGGCGCCTGCGGCTCGGGCTCGCCGGTCTCGGGCTCCTGCGTCGCGGGCTTCTCGGTCGCCGGTGCCCCGGTCGGCTGGTCGCCCTTGCCGCCGTCGACGTCTCCGTCGCCCTTGCCAGCGTCGGCGTCTTCGTCGCCCTTCCCGTCACCGGGCTTCGGGTCGTCGTTGTCCGCCGGCGGCGTGCCCGCGGGCTGCGTCGGCCGGGGCTCCTCGGTCGGCTCCTCCTCAGCCGGGTCCTCGCCGCCGTCACCGGCGCCCGCACCGCAGGTGCGACCCTCGTTGATGCAGTCGACCATCTGCTTCATCAGGTCCTCGTCGAAGACGTTGATGAAGTCGCCGTGGTCCGTCACCGGCTTGTGCAGCTGCTCGGGGAAGGAGTCCACCGCGAACAGCGGGGTCGTGCGGCCGCCGTCCTGGAGGCTGGGCGCGTCGACGTCGTACACGATCCGCTGCACCAGCTGCGGGATGGCCTGGAAGCCGTTGGGGCAGCTGCCGTCGGCCGCGGCGAACGCCACATGGGTGCGGTGGTTGGCGCTGTCGATGTTCTGGCCGTCCCAGCAGCTCTGGAACTTGAACGAGCGCACCACGTCGCTGCCCTGCGGGCACAGCGGGTACTTGTCCTTCAGCTGCCGGTCCTCGAAGCCGGTGCAGCTCCAGGAGGCGTTGGCGTTGCCGGGGCCGTTCACGAACGCCTTGGCGTCACCGGTGATGATGCGCAGCAGCCGGGGCATCTCGGTGACCTTGCCGCGCGGGCTGCCCACGAACGTCAGCGTCACGTCCTTGGGCGTGACGATCTCACCGGCGTTGCCCTCGATGCCGCCACCGGGCTTGTTGGCGTCCTGTTCCTGCGTTCCGTTCTGCAGGCGCAGCACGGGCCAGTAGTACGTGGACTTGTCGCCCTGGTCGACACAGGTCGTCTCGGCGTTCGCGAGGTCCTCGTCGCTGGCGAAGGCGTCGTTGGACTGGTTGCCGATGTAGTCGTGGAAGTGGTGGGCGCCGTTGGAGACGCCCGGGGCCACGATCACGTTGTCCGAGTTGAACAGCCCGTTGTCGTTGACGCCGCAGCTGGTGGCGAAGGTGCCGCGGGAGGCGCCCTTCTGGAGGGCCGGCGCGGACACGTTCGGCTGGACGGACTTGATGTCCACGTAGTCCGCGGCGACGGGGCCGTTGCCGGCCTGACCGCCGTTTCCGGGCTGTCCCCCGTTGTCCGGCTGCCCGCCGGCCTGTTCGGCGCCGCCCTGGTCGGCGCCTTCCTGGTTCTCGGCGCCCGCGTCCTGGCCGTTGCCCGCGTCGCCGTTGTCGTCGTCGGCCGCGCGCAGCGTGCACGGGGCGAGGGACTCAAGGCCTTGCGGCCGGTCCCCCACGCGGTCGATGGCGATGGCGACGCGCTCGATCGTCGCCGTGCGCTTGTCCTTCAGCGGCGTCATGATCGCGCTGTCGGCGAAGCCCTCGTCCTGCTGGACGGCCTGCGCCGACTTCTGCAGTCGCTGGTAGGCCTCGGCGATCTGCTGGTCGAGCAGGGCGAGTTCCTTGGCGACGTCCTCCGTCGCACCCTCCGGAACCGCGGTCAGCCGAGCGCCCACGTCCGGGCAGTCGATGGTGCCGGCCGGCCCGGATCGGGTCTGGACGGGTTCCCCGCCGCCGTCCTCGGTGGCCGAGGCATAGACGTTGGCCGCGACCAGGCCGCCGCCGCCCAACATCAGCGCGACCGCTGCAAAGGTCGCGCGCCGTGCGCCTGTGGGGCGTCTTCGCGTGCTGCGTCCCAAGGAAGTACTCCTACGCCTCGTGGTCGGTCAGGGCATGAAAATCCCCTGGCCCTATACGGACGCGGGCACCTCCGTGTTCAAAGGCATCACGGATTCACAGAAATCTTTCATGAACAGGGCGAACGCACCGTCGTCGCACGGGAGTCGTGACCGGTCAGCCCATCAGGCCGGCCGCCAGCGTGGCTCCGAGCTCCCAGCACGCCTCGGTGTCGGCCTTGCCGGGTTCGCCCGTCACGGTCACCGGTTTCGCCGCGCGGCGCCAGCCCAGACCCGTCGTGATGGAGTCGATCGCCCGTACCGCTCCCGTCACATCGCTGCCGCCGTGGACGTAGTAGCCGAAGGGGCGGCCTTGCGTCGCGTCCAGGCACGGGTAGTAGATCTGGTCGAAGAAGTGCTTGAGCGCGCCGGACACGTAGCCGAGGTTCGCCGGGGTGCCGAGAAGGTAGGCGTCGGCGTCGAGCACGTCGGACGCCGTGGCCGACAGCGCGGGACGCCGGACGACCTGGACGTCCTCGATCTCGGGCGCGGTGGCTCCGGAGACGACGGCTTCGAGCATGGCCTGGCAGTTGGGTGAGGGCGTGTGATGCACGATCAGCAAAGTGGGCACACCCGCACCCTGCCGTCGTGCCCGTCCACGACGCAACCCGCCGCTCGGGGTGTGGTCCTCAACGCTCAGGGGCGGCGGACGTGACCTTGTCGATCGCCGCGGACAGATGCTCCTGCATCTCGTCGGGCAGCGGACCGCCCTTGACCGCGGTGACCAGCTCGCCGGCCAGGCAGTGCAGTTTGGTGTTGGTGTTCTGCGAGGCCGAGACCAGCACGGTCCAGGCCTCGTCGGAGTTCAGCCGGAACGAGGCCATCAGGATGCCCCGGGCCAGGTCGATGGTCGGCCGGGTCTGCATGGCCCGCCGCAGCTGGGCGACTTCCATGCGCAGTCCCTCGGCGACCTCCGCGTCCTGGGGGTGCGGGTCCCAGGCGCACTCCCCGTCCGGGCCGGAGCCGGCGAACAGAGTCCGTGTCCCGGTCAGGGCGAGCAGCCGGTCGACCACCGTACCGGCGGAGTGGACGGTGACCGTCTTGGCCTGCTTCAGGGCCTGCCGGCGCAGGGTGAGCAGGATGTTGAGCATGGAGCAGTCACAGAAGGAGACGTCCGCCAGATCCAGGTGGACACCGCGGGCCGAGCGGCTCAACGCTTCACGCAGGACGCTTCCCAGCCGCTCACTGTTGTCGAGGTCGAGTTCCCCGCGCACCTTCACCACGGCCCGGTCGCCGTCGAGGTGGAAGGTGGTGACCAGCGGGCACGGCGCGCTCACCGCTGGTGGGAGGTCGGTGTCCACCCGGTCGGCGGCGGCCTCCGCGGCGTGTGCAACGGACGTGAGCTCCGGCATGACCGCCTCTCCCTCAGATGCTCCCCGTCTCCGTCATCAGACTGAACCCGAACCGCGGGACACGTCAACAGATACATGAAATGCCGTGCGTGTTTTTGTATACGTGAAAACTGAGTCGTAGTCTTGGGGCATGGACGGAGTCCCTGAGCCGCACACCGGATGGACGTTCCTCACCAACCATGCCCGCGTGCTGGCGTCGATCGCCGACAACCCCAACGTCCGCATTCGCAGCATCGCCGCGCACTGCCGGCTCACCGAACGAGCCGTCCAGAAAATCATCGCCGACCTGGAGCGGGACGGCTATCTGAGCCACACCCGCGAGGGACGTACCAACACCTACCGCATCGACCCCGGCAAGGTGTTGCGTCACCCGGCCGAAGCCGGCCTGAAGGTGGCCGAGCTGCTCTCTTTGCTGGTCCAGGCCGAGGCGGACCGCAACACCCCACCGCAGCAGGTGGGGGCCGCGCGTGCGCCGACACCGGTGGACGGCGGGTGAGGCGAGCGGGCGGCGGTGCGGGACAGCAGGCCCCGCCGGCGCTCCACGCGCCGTGCGGGCTCAGCTCAGTACACGCAGCGCCCCGGGCAGCACTCTGACCGTGACCGGAAGGGTCGCCTCGACCTCACCGTCGGCGCCGTAGGGCACCTCGCGGTCGGCCTCGATGCGGATCTCCCTGCCCCGCAGGATGCTCACCTGGGGGCGGTGCACATGGGCGCCCGTCCTGAGGTCGTTCATCAGGGCGAAGAAGAGCCGGCGCGGAGCCTCGCGGATCATCACCACGTCCAGCAGGCCGTCGTCCACCCTGGCGTCGGGCGCGATGAGGCGGCCGGAGCCGTAGTAGCCGGAGTTGGCCGCGACGACCGTGTAGCCGGTGTGCGGGTGTTCCACGCCGTCGACGGTGACCCGGTAACGGGCGGCGCGCCAGGTGGTGACGGCCCGCAGGCCGCCGGCGTAGTAGGAGGCGGCACCGCGCAGCAGGTTGGCGTTGTTGGCGTGGCGGTTGGCGAGCGCGTCCACGCCCGCGTACACGCTGCCGAGGACCACCGTGCGGGGGTGCACGGCCGACTCGACCTCGATGGTGTCGACCTCGCGGGGTTCGTGGTGGAGCAGGACCTGTGCGAGGGCGGTCGGGTCGGCGGGGAGGTCCAGCGCCCGCGCGAAGTCGTTGCCGCGGCCGGCCGGGACGAGACCGAGCACGGCGTCGGTGCCGCTGAGGGCCCCGCCGACACCGCCGGCCATCCCGTCGCCGCCGACCGCGAGCACCACCCGGCCGCGCTCTCCGGCCTCCCGGGCGAGTTCCCGGGCGTGTTCCAGGCTGCGGCTGTACTCGGTCTCCAGGTCGGCCCCGGCCTCCCGCAGCGGCCGGGCCACGGTCAGCAGCGCGGCAGCTGAGGCGGATCCGCCCGCCGTGGGGTTGACGATGGCGGTGAACTGTCGCATCGCAGTGCCTTTCGGGCCGAGGGAAGGATGCTGCCGGAGGCGGGGTGGGTGTGGTGGGGCAGGCTACGAGGGGGTTCTCTGTGGCCCGGGTCGGGGTGCCCAGGGCGGCTCAGGGGGCTCGGGGGGCCCGGTGGGGGTCCTCAGTCGAGGGGCAGGAGGACGCCGGGGTTGAGCAGGCCCGTCGGGTCGAGTCGGTGCTTCACGGCGCGCAGCGCCTCGATGCCCAGGGGGCCCGCCTCGCGGACGTACCAGTCCCGGTGGTCGGTGCCCACGCCGTGATGGTGGCTGATGGTGCCGCCCGCGGCGAGGATCGCCTCGTTGGCGGCGTGCTTGGCGCGCTCCCAGTGCGGCACCGGGTCGTCGCCCTGGGCGCAGACGACGGTGAAGTACAGCGAGGCGCCGTTCTCGTAGACGTGGGAGATGTGGCACATGACCAGGGGCGGTGTGCCCGCCTCGGTGAGCGTGCCGGTGAGCGCGTCGCGGACGGAGGCGTACAGCTCGGGCACCCGTGACCAGAACGTCGCCGTCTCCAGCGTCTCGGCGAACGCCCCGGCGTCCAGCAGGGAGTCGCGCAGGTAGGGAGCCGAGTAGCGGCCGTGCGCCCAGCGTTGTCCCGGTTCCTCGCCGAGGGGGGTTCCGCCGCACTCGCGCAGGACGGCGGCGGCCCGCTCCCTGCGGTACGCGGTGTCCTCGTCGGTGCCCTCGTAGCCGGCGATCGCCGTGCAGCCCGCGGACCGGAGCCCCGCTCCGTCGCCGCCGATGGCGTCGGGCTGGGCGAGGCCGATGAGCGTCTCGGTCTCGTCGGACAGCCGCAGCACCGTAGGGCGCGGCCCGTCCTGGGCGAGACGGCGCAGTGCGGCGGCGCCCTCCTCGAAGGAGGCGAACCGCCAGCCCTCGTACACGCGGGTGTCGGGGACGGGCCGGATCCGCACCGTGACGGACGTGATGACGCCGAACGCGCCTTCGGAGCCGAGCAGGAGCTGGCGCAGGTCGGGTCCGGCCGCCGAGCGTGGTGCGCGGCCCGTGTCGATGGTGCCCTCGGGCGTGGCGAGGGTGAGGCCGAGGACCATCTCGTCGAAGCGGCCGTAGCCGGCGGACGCCTGGCCGCTGGAGCGGGTCGCGGCGAAGCCACCGATGGTGGCCCACTCGTAGGACTGCGGGAAGTGGCCGAGGGTGAAGCCGTGTTCGGCCAGCAGTGCCTCGGCCCGGGGCGCGCGCAGTCCCGGTTGCAGGGTGGCGGTGCGCGAGACCGGGTCGAGAGCGAGCAGTTGGTCCATGCGGCGCAGGTCCAGGGCGACGAATGAGTCGCGCCGGGCGGGGGCGAGACCGCCCACGACGGAGGTGCCGCCGCCGAACGGGACGACGGGCAGGCCGTGTTCGGCGCAGGCGCGCAGCACGGCGAGCACCTCGTCGTGGTCGGCGGGGAGCACCACGGCCGCGGGGATGTCGTCGACCTCGCCGTCACGGATGCGCAGCAGGTCGGGGGTGGACTTGCCGCGGGTGTGGCGGACCCGGGTCTCCGGGTCGGTGCGGACGTGTTCCGCGCCGCCGACGGCCGCGGACAGCGCCTCGCGCGCGGCCGGTTCGAGCCGCGGGTCGGCCACGGCGATGTCCTCCAGGGCGACGGGTCCGGCGGTGCGCGGCTTGACGCCGAGCAGGTCGCGCAGCAGCCCGGTCACGGTCTCGGGCAGCGGGGCCGCCTTGGCCGGGTCGCCCCAGCCGCTCCACAGCATGTCCATGACTGTCGTCCTCACCGGTCGATTCGGGCGATGCCGTGTCCGGACGGCCTCGCAGGCGTTACACTGTGACACATGACGCCTATTCGTCACAACCACTCGGACGGCGACGCCGTGCTCGACGCGGTACGCGACTGCGTCCTGGCCGTCGGTGTCCGCCGCACGACGCTGACCGACGTGGCCCGCCGCGCGGGTGTCTCCCGCATGACGCTGTACCGGCGCTGGCCCGATGTGCGCTCACTGGTCGGCGACCTGATGACCCGGGAGTGGGTCGCGGTGGCCACCGCGGCCATGCCCGAGCGGCGCGCCGGCGTGGACACCCGCGGCCTGATCGTCGAGGGGCTGGTGGCCGGGGCGAGGTCCTTCCGCGCCCATCCGCTCTTCCGGAAGATCGTGGACGTCGATCCGGAACTGCTCCTCCCCTACGTCCTCGACCGCCGCGGTGCGAGCCAGGAGGCCCTCCTCGCCCTGCTCGCCGACGCCCTGCGCGAGGGGCACGCCGACGGATCGGTGCGCGCCGGCCATGTCGACAGGCAGGCACGGGCCCTGCTGCTGATCGTGCAGTCCTTCACGCTGTCCCTGCGCACCATGACCGACGAGGACGACGCCGAGCTGAGCGGCGAGGCGTTCCTCGCGGAGCTGCGCGGCATCCTGGAGAGGACCCTGACGCCATGAGCCCCACCCCTTCAGCACCGGCCCCCGGATCGTCGCTCTGCGCCGCCCGGCGCTCGCGTGAACTGGCCGAGTCCGTCGGTGGTCCCGCCGTGGACGTCCTGGTCGTCGGGCTCGGCGCGACCGGCGCCGGGGTGGCCCTGGACGCCGCGGCCCGCGGGCTGTCCGTCGTCGCCGTCGACGCCCACGACCTGGCGTTCGGGACCTCCCGCTTCAGCAGCAAGCTCATCCACGGCGGACTGCGCTATCTCGCCTCGGCGCAACTCGACGTGGCCCACGAGAGCGCCGTCGAACGCGGGGTGCTGATGGAGCGCACGGCCCCCCATCTCGTACGGGCCCAGCCCTTCGTGCTGCCGCTGACGCCCTTGGTCTCCCGCGGGCAGTCGGCCCTGGCGTGGGCCGGCTTCCGGGCCGGCGACACCCTGCGCCTCGCGGCCCGCACGGCGCGCGCCACCCTGCCGGCCCCGCGCCGCCTCTCCACGGTGGAGACCCGGCACCTGGCTCCGGGCCTGCGCACCCAAGGGCTGCGCGGCGGCCTGCTGTCCTGGGACGGCCGCCTCACCGACGACGCCCGGCTGGTGACCGCGATCGCCCGCACCGCCGCCGCCCGCGGAGCACGGATCCTGACCCGGGTCAGGGCCCTGCGGCTGACCGGGACCGGCGCCCACGTCCGCGACGAACTCACCGGCGAGGAGGGTGAGATCAGGGCGCGGGCGGTGATCAACGCCTCCGGCGTCTGGGCCGGCGGCCTGGTGGACGGCATCCGGATCCGGCCCTCGCGCGGCACCCACCTCGTCCTGCGCTCCGACCACCTCGGCCCGCTGCCGGCCGGGCTGCACGTGCCGGTCCCCGGGGAGACCAACCGCTTCGTCCTCGTCCTGCCCCAGGGCGACGGCCGGGTCTACGTCGGGCTCACCGACGAGCCCGTCGAGGGCGACATCCCCGACGTCCCCGAGGTGCCCGAGACGGACATCGGCTTCCTGCTCGACGTCCTCGGCTCCGTCCTGGACGCCCCCGTCCGACGCGACGACGTCGTCGGGGCGTTCGCCGGACTGCGCCCCCTGCTCGACACCGCACCGGCCGACGGGTCCGGCGCTTCCCCCAGGACCGCCGACATCTCCCGTCGGCACGCGGTCCTCACCTCGCCGGAGGGCGTGATCACCGTGGTCGGCGGCAAGCTGACCACCTACCGGCGCATGGCCGAGGACGCGGTGGACGCCGCCGTCACCGCCCGCCGGCTCACCGCCGGCCCCTCCCCCACGGCCTCCCTCCCCCTGGTCGGCGCGGCGTCACCCGCCGCGCTCGGGGCCGTCCGGGCGCCCCGCCGCCTGGTCCAGCGCTACGGCGTCGAGGCAGCGGCCGTCCAGGAACTCGCCGCGCGGGATCCCCGGCTGGGCGAACCGGTCCTGCCCGGCCATCCCGTGACCGCCGCCGAACTGCTGTGGGCCGTACGGCACGAAGGCGCCCTGGACGAGGCCGACGTGCTCGACCGGCGTACCCGCATCGGGCTGGTGCCGGCCGACCGCGAGGCGGCGGTGGGTGCGGCGCGGGAGGTGCTCGGGGAGGCGTGGGCACCGCGGGGGTGACTGCGCACGGGATCCGCGCGTCAGGCGTCGGTGCGCCGCAACCGCCACACGTGGTCGTCGCGGTGCCCCTGCGCGCCCTCGGGTGACACGCTCGCCCGGCGCACCGTGTCCAGCGTCTCCAGGCTCCACTGCGGCTTCGGCAGCGCGAGTTCGTCCAGGACGCTGTGCTGCGTCGGGAACGTCGCCTCGAAGGGCGGCTCGGTCTGCCAGGACGGCCAGTCGGCGTGCAGGACGATCAGCAGTGTGCCGCCCACCGCGACCGCGGCCGCGGCCTGCCGCAGGACGCGCTGCTGGTCCAGCGGGACCGGCGACTGCAGATACTGCACGTTCACGAGGTCGTAGGAGCCTTCGGGGAACGACTCGCCCAGTACGTGCCGTTCCCAGGCCGTACGCTCGCCGACGCCGGCCTCGGCGGCGTGCCGGGCGGCGCGTTCCAGGGCCGTGTACGAGATGTCGGCGCCGGTGACCCGCCAGCCCCGCGAGGCGAGCCACACCGCGTCGGCGCCCTCTCCGCATCCGAGGTCGAGGGCGGTGCCCGGGGCGAGGTCGCCGGCCTCGCGTACCAGCAGCGCGTTGGGGCGACCGCTCCAGAGGCGCCCGCCGTCCCGGTAGCGGGTTTCCCAGAAGTCGGCCGCCTTCAGGGCGGAGCTCTCGGTCATGTGATGCCTCCCGGATGCTGGGGGTCGTGGGAAGGTTCGGGCGGGTGCGGGGCCGCGCGGTCCATGCTCAAGAGCCTGCGAGCGAGACCCGCTTGAGGCAATCAACCTTGCCGTTTCGGCAAACAGCTGGTGGCGTGGGACCACGGTCCTACGACCTCGGAGCCGGTCCCCCTGGGCCTGCGGTCCGATCCGCGCCGCCCCGGCACACGGCTAGCGTCACAGCCATGCGTATAGGACTTCTCGGCACCGGAAATGTCGCACGAGCACTGGCCCAGGGCTGGAGTGCCGCGGGGCACGACGTGCTCCTCGGCTCGCGCCGTCCGAAGGAGCGGACGGACCTCGAATTCCCCGTGGCAGGTCTGCGGGAGACGGCGGACCACGCGGAGGTACTGGTCAACGCCACGCCGGGCACCGTCTCGGTCGAGCTGTTGCGCTCCATCGGAGCCCCGGCGCTGGCCGGCACACTGCTGATCGACGTCGGGGTGGGTCTCTCCGACGACTACGCCGAGCTCTCCCACCCCAACAGCAGCCTGGGCGAACAGATCCAGGAGGCGTTTCCGTCGACCCCCGTCGTCAAGACGCTGTGCACGATGGACTCCACCGTGATGATCGCCCCGCAGCGTCTCGACGGTCCCAGCACCGTCTTCCTCTCCGGTGACGACCCGGACGCCAAGCGGACCACCGGCCGGCTCCTCACCGACCTCGGCTGGCCCCCGTCGTCCCAGCTGGACATCGGCGGCATCACCACCGCGCGGGGGCAGGAGCACTTCGCGCTGCTCTTCATGGGGATCGCGGGCGGGCTGGGCGGCCACACGTTCAACATCAGGGTGGTGACCCCCTAGGTCGGACACGACCTGGGCCGGACACAACCTGGCGGCTGCCGGGGGTGGTGGCCGCGGCCCGTCGTGAGGTCAGGCCTCCAGCCAGAAGCCCGCGCGGGTCCGCCAGAGGTCGAGCAGGCCCTCGTCCCCCTGTGTCTCGACGGCCGGCGCGGGTCGCCGGTAGCAGTACAGGAGCAGGTCCTTCACCGGGCCCCGGACGGTTGCGCCGGCGGGCGCCTCGTCCGTGGCCGGACGCCAGGCGGGGCGCTCGCCGGTGAGGTCGACGAGCCAGTTCCCGGCGTCGGTCGCGTGGAAGCGGAGGGTGCGGCCCGGGGCGAGCAGGTCGGGCAGGTCCGGTCGGGGCTCGTGGGCCTCGGGGAAGGTCGAGTACTCCAGCCACTCCTCGACCGCGTCGACGGCGAGATCGGTCTCCACAGCGAAGTGCGCACCGGTCGCTTCGGCCGCGTCGGCTCGGTGGACGACGGTCTCGTGCGTCATGCGGCGGGCCCAGAACGCCACCGCGGCGGGCCGGTCCACGGAAGGGTTCCACGCCTGCGCGCCCGGGCCCGCGGCGCGCAGGGTGACGCTGAGGGCCTTGGCTCCTTCGACGAGCCAGGGCACCAGGAACGACTCGTCCTCGTGCGGGTGGGCGGGTACGTCGTCCACCAGGCCGCCGGGGACCGGCCCGGTGGCCCGGGTCCGCACGACCTCCTCGGACCAGCGGTGGTCGCCGCCCACGTGCCGCAGCAGCCGGCCGAGGTCCCAGCCGGGGCAGGAGCGCACCGGGGCGGTCAGGTCCGCGCCCCGCACATGGGCCGTGAGCAGCTCGGTCTGGGAGACGATCTCGTCGCAGTAGCGCTCGAAGGTCAGCGAGGTCATCGCCTCATGATGCCGCAGACGCGGGGCCCGCTTGTCAGTGGTCTCGGATACTGTGTGCCGCCTGAGCAAGATCAGGGAAATGGGATCAGGGTGGGGAGTGAGCGATGCCGATGGGGGCGGGTCGGGCACGGCGCGCAGTGGCCCAGGCCGCTTTGCTGGTCGTGGTGCTGACGGGCTGTTCGGGGACGGCCGAGGACGAGGCGAAGCCGTCGGGCAGCGCTTCCAAGGCGACCGAGGAGGCCGCCGGCGGCGGTACGGCGGTGAAGAGCGGCGGCACCATCGGCGCCGCCGGATCGGCCTGCGAGCTTCCGGTCGCCTTCGACATCGCCGAGCACTGGGAGGCGGAGGCCGTGGACGCCGGGAAGGCGAAGGAGAAGGCGGCCGGCGACGGCTCAGCCGATCCCGGGGAGGGCGAGTTGGCCCAGGAGATCGCCGACGCGCTGCTGCGTCAGGGACCGGTCACGGCGGCCTGCGAGGTCGACGCCAAGCCGGCGGGCAACATAGGTTTCCTGCGCGTCTGGACGGGCGAGCGGGGTGACGACGACGCCCGCGCCGTCCTGAAGGCCTTCGTCGCCGCGGAGGACAACACCAGCAAGGCCGAGTACAGCTCGTTCGAGGCGGGCGGCCTCGCCGGCGCCGAGGTGAGGTACCTCCACACGAGCGAGCTCCTGGAGGAGACGAAGGAAGAGGCCGCCGTGGCCGTCGTCACCGAGCGGGGTCCGGTCGTCATACACCTCGGCGGGATGGACACCGAGGAGCACCGGGCGATGCTGCCGGCGTACGAACTGGCCAAGCGGACCCTGCGCGCCGTCTGAGCCGAGGTTCGGGCGGATCCTGGCTACGCGGGGCCGGTGAGGAACCGGTCGAGTGCCGTCGTCAGCTCGGCCGGCTTCTCCACGGGCAGTTCGTGGCCGGCGTCCAGGATGCGGATCACCGCGTCCGGATAGGCCTTGGCCATGCGCAGCATCTGGGCGACGGGCAGCTGGATGTCGTGGTAGCCGTGCACCATCAGGGTGGGCGTACGGATGTCGCCGACCTTGTCCAGGACGTCGAAGGCTCGCATGGCGCCGTAGAGCGTCATGACGACTTCCCGGGGGGTGTCGGCCGAGGCGCGGATGTACTCGCGGATCTCCTCGCGGGGGTAGCCGGGCGCGAAGGCACGCTGGATGTTGGCGGCGACGAACAGTTTGAAGGGGGCCAGCGTCGAGGCGGCCATCAGCAGGGCGCGGCCCCGGTTGTAGGCCATCCTGCCGATGGAGTTCACCAGCACCATGCGCTCGACCCGCTCCGGGTGGGCGAGCGCGACGGTCTGGGCGATCATGCCGCCCATCGAGTGGCCGATGATCACGAACCGCTCGATCCCCAGGTGGTCGAGCAGGGTGAGGACGTCTCTTGCCAGGTCGTCGATCGCCCGCGCTCCCGACCCCGTGCTCTCGCCGTGCCCGCGCAGGTCGAGGCGGACGACCCGCCGCTGCTCGCCGAAGTGCGCCATCTGGTGGTCCCAGCGGTGCCGGTTCGCCGTCCAGCCGTGGACGAACACCAGGGGCACACCCCCGCCGTCGCGGGGGCCCTCGTCGTCGTACGTCAGCGTGGCGCCGTCGACTTCGAGCTGCGGCATGAGGGGCCTCCTGGGGTGCGCATACGGGTTACTGATCGGTACGGTATCCGGCCGTGGCGACCTCCGTCACCGGCGTTCCCCCAGGAAGTCGAGGATGTGGCCGAACACGTCCAGGGCCGCTCCCCTGCCGAGGAACGTGTCGAGGTGGCCGTAGCCGGGGATCTCGGTGTATCGGACGTCCAGTTGGGGTTGGCGGCGGGCGAGGACGTCGTGGCAGAGCTTCTGGGAGTCGAGCCACAGGCCGTTCTCGCTGCCCGCGAGGAGCAGGACCGGGGTGTCGATACGGGCCGCCGCGTCCAGGGCGTTCTGCGGGAGGGCCCGGTAGCGCCGGTCGGTGTCGTGCCAGCGCACCACGGTGCGGGCCAGTTCGATGCGGCGCAGGTGCGGCAGGATCCACAGCGGGGCGGGGCCGAGGAGTTCGGCGAGGCGGTCGTGGGTGGTCTCGGTCAGGTGCTCGTGGACGAAGAGGGAGGCTCCGGTCCCCCAGGCCGAATTGTGCAGGATCTGGCAGGTGGGGTCCGGGCAGGTCGCCTTGCGGGAGGCCAGGGCGAACAGCGGGGTGTACCTGGACCACAGGCCGACCTTGCGGATGTCGACCGGGATGTGGTCGATGCGGGACTTCAGCAGTTCGCCCGCCAGGGTCATCCGCAGGGAGGTGCGCCCGGCGAGTCGCGGGGTCAGGAACACGCCCTGGGACACCACGCCGGCCAGACCGGGGACCAGGCCCGCCGTCATGCTCAGGGAGAGGGCGAGGGAGCCCATGCAGTGGGCGACCACGAACAGGGGGCGGTCGCCGATGCGCTCGCGGATGTGGCGGACGGCTCCGGGGATGTCGTGCAGGGCGACGTCGTCGTAGGTGTAGCGGCGGCCCGTCTCGTTGTACGGAAGTCGGCAGCTGCCGCGCCAGTCGAGCAGCCAGGGTTCGTACCCGTCGTCCAGCAGCACGTCGACCAGGTTGCGGGTCTCGGGCAGCAGGAACATGTCGGCGGACGCGGTGTGTCCGTGCAGGAGCAGGACGGCGGGGCGGTCGTCGTCGCCGGTGGCGATGCGGGTCAGGCCGAGGCGTACGCCGTCGGGGGCGTGGAACGGGATCTCCTCGACCGTCGCCGGGTCGAGGCGGTGGTGCAGCGGGCGCAGAGCCGTGGTGGTCCTGACCCTGCGCAGGGTCGGCCGGGTGGTCGCGGGGTTCGTCGTGCGGAAGATCATCGGCGGGACTCCGTGGGGGTCGGGGTGCGGCGCAGGTCGAGGAGGTCCGCGGCGGCCCGGGCGAAGGGGCCGAGCAGGCCGCGGCCCATCTCCAGGCCGAACCAGGCGAGCCAGGTCAGCTTCGCGGCGCGCTTCTCCTGGCCGGTCAGCCGCGGGTCGACCTTGATGCCGTCGATCTGGTCGCGCACGTAGGAGTCGGCGGGGACGACGACCTCACCGGCCAGGGTCGCCGGTTCGCCTTCCCTGCCCAGTTCCACGGTCAGGGCGCGGGTCTGGCGCCAGACGTCGCGGCGGGCGCGGGCGTACTTGTGGCCCTCCAGCCACCAGCGGCCGCCGTCGCGGTCGGTCAGCTCGAGGCGGTAGCGCAGCAGCGGGTGGCGCAGGCCGTGCTGGTGCGGGATGCCCTCCTCGGGGCGGATCCAGATGTCGCCGCGCTCCACGGTCAGCGGCTCGGGGTGCAGGGCGGGACAGGTGAGTTCGCCGCGGACGTCGACGCGGCGGTCCGTGACCAGCTGGTGCATGCTCGCGATGGAGAGGGTGAGGGACATCGAGCAGGGCGTGGCGGGAGCGCCGGGAGCCGGGTCGGCGCCGACGGGACCGACGCTGCCTTCGGTGGTCTCGGCGAACCACAGGTAGGGCTGGTCCTCCTTGTCCGGGAGGCGGGCGAGACCGTCCTGGGCGAGGCGTTCGAACGTCTTCAGCTGGGCGCGGGCGTCGTAGCGGGAGGCCGGCGGCAGGCCGAGGGCCTCGACCAGGGCGGTGGTGCGGTCGGACGTGGCGGCCGGGCCCGTGAGGGTCGCCTCGCAGAGTTTCAGCGCGGTGGGGCTGTGCAACACGCGGGTGAGGAAGGCGAGTTCGGGGACCGGGTCGGCCTGGAGGCGGGCCAGGGTGTCGGCACGCCACTCGTCCCAGTCCTGCACGCGCACATGCATCCCGCCGAGGGCCATGTCCTGTACGACGTCGTCGAGGGTGTTGGGGACGCCGGTGAGGTTGTAGTCGAAGCCCCAGGCGTCCGGTTCGCAGACGGCGGCGACCGCGACGCGGCTGACCCAGTCGACGGGGGCGGCGTTGAGGTGGCGGAACGCGGGGACGGTACGGAACCGGCCGAAGGCGGAGATGAGGCCGCTGCTGAGGTCCTGGGGGTTGTAGGCGCCGGTTCTGGTGTGGCCGCCGATGCCGCCGGGGCGCAGGGCCGTGACGACCAGGCCGTGGTCGCGGGCGCGGCGCAGGGCCACCTCGGCTGCCCACTTGGTCTGGTCGTAGCCGGCGACGAGGCGGTCGACGTGGGCGAGCGGGTCGTCCTCGCCCATGGAGGGGATGCCGACCTCGTTGAAGACGGCGATGGAGGAGATGTGGTGCAGCGGCTTGGGGCGGCCGGTCGCGGCGAGTTCGGCGAGGGTGAGGGCGCCGAGGACGTTGCCGGCCCGCAGCGACTGGTATCCGCGCAGGAAGTCCACGGCCGCCGCGACGCCGACGACGCTGTCCAGCTCGTGGGCGAGACGGTGCCAGACGTCCTCGGCCAGGCCCAGGCGCGGGTGGCGGATGTCGCCGGGAAGCACGGTGATGCGGCGGCGGACCTCGGAGGACCACGGCAGCGCATAGCTCTTGAGCGCCTCGCCGAGCCGGGCGACGGCCGCCTCCTCGTCGGCGGCGCGGACCAGGCAGTGGACATGGGCGTCGCTGTGGCGCAGCAGGTCCAGGAGCATGTGACTGCCCAGGAAGCCGGTGGCTCCGGTCAGCAGGACGCGGCGGGGCGGCAGGGGTTCGGGCGAGGCGATGAAGGGGAGGCGGTCGGCGAGGGCCAGGTCGGCGAGGATCTGGGCGAGGTCTTCGGGGCGGGCCACGGAGTGCGCGGCCACGGCGGCGGCGGCCGGAGTGGTCGGCTGGGCGGAGGTCGGGGAGCTGGCGGGGGCGGTGGCAGCTCCCGGGGCCGGCCGTGTGGTGGGCGCGGTCGGAACCGCCGCAACCGACGCGGCAGCCGGGCCGACCACCGCGGACGGAACCGAGGCGGCTCCCGGAACGCTGGTCCCCGAGGGAGCCTGCCGTGCCCCGGGCGCAGCCGACACCGCCGCAACCGACGCGGCAGCCGGGCCGACCACCGCGGACGGAACCGACGAGACACCCGGGGCTCCGGTCCCCGGCGGGGCCGGTCGGTCGACCGGGGCGCTGCTCGCGTGCGGAGCGGGTGTCGGGGGTGCGACTGCCGTGACCCGAGCGCTCGCCAGCCCTCGCCTGGCCAGGTTGACCGGCCTGGCGTCGGCGAACACCTCGTCCAGGTCGATCTCCATGCCCAGGTCGTCCTCAAGGGCCGCGAGCAGTTCCACCGCGCCGACGGAGGTGCCGCCGGCGTCGAAGAAGTCGGCGTCGGGCGCCAACTGCCCTGACGGGACGTACCGGGACGCCACCTCGGCGACGGCGGCGGCGAGTGCGTCCACGTCGTCCGACGCAGGCAGGACGGCGGGCCCGGCGGACGCGGGCGTGCTGGATCCGGTCCCCTCGGCGGGGGCCGAGAGCGCGCACTCCGGCCGCGTGGACGGCGGCTCCGCCGATCCCGTCACCTTGGCCAGCAGGTCGGTCACGGTCAGGCCGCCACCGCCCCGCTCTATCGCCTCGGCGATCGCCCGCTGGTCCGCGGCCGCTGCCACGTTGTCGTTCATCTCACGCATGAGAGCCCTTCACGGTGTTGCCCTGCCCCTTCGTCGATGCCGTCCGGACGGTCCCCGGCGGCGCCCATGGCCTCATGGCCGCCGCCAGGAACGGAACATCCGAAGCTGCTCCGGCGTGACCACGGCCTCCAGCCGGTCGTCGTCCTGGTCGCCGCCACCCAGTGCCGCCAGCAGGCGGCGGGCCGGAGCGTTGCGCGGGGTGCGTTCCGCCGTGAGGCGGACCTTCGCGCAGTCGAGTTCCTCGGCGCGGTCGGCCAGCCAGCCGAGGAGG
This sequence comes from Streptomyces sp. NPDC007808, assembly GCF_042868655.1. Taxonomy (NCBI): domain Bacteria; kingdom Bacillati; phylum Actinomycetota; class Actinomycetes; order Kitasatosporales; family Streptomycetaceae; genus Streptomyces; species Streptomyces sp. NPDC007808. The sequence continues at coordinate 1,031,368 of NZ_JBIAEQ010000001.1, read as the reverse complement.
CGTTCCTCGACGCCTCGGCCGAGCGCCCGGCAGCTCATCAGCCAGGCCCGCACGTCGATCCGGTCGCCCTCCCGGCACAGGGCGAGCAGGCCGATCTGGCCGTAGTCGCCGAACCGGTCGCGGGCCGCGGCCGTCCAGACCTCCCCGCCTTCCCGCCACCGGGTGACGTCGCCGCCGTCGGCGGAGCGGGCGCGGAGGGTGAACTGGTTGGTGCGGCGGACGAGTTGCTCCGCCCGTTCGACATCGGCATCGGACAGCGGCCGGATGTCGACCTCCAGTTCCAACTGGTCCAGGAACTCCTCGAAACCGGCCTGCTCACGGATCGCGTCCCGCTCCCGCTCCTGCTCGTAGAACCGTGCGCGCAGCGCGTCCTCGGCAGTGGTCGCCGCGGGGACCAGCGGCCACAACCGGTCCAGGAAGTCGGGCAGTTCGAGCGCGGGCGGGCAGGTCACCGAGAGCACCTGCGGCAGTGCGGCGCGCATCCTGGCGATCTCGGCCGGGTTGTCGTCGAGGAACAGGAAGCTGTCCAGGCCGAGGCCGAGCGTGCGCGCCGCCTCCGCCAGGCGGTCCGGTTTGGGGCCCCAGGCCGCGGAGAGCACGCTGAAGTGCTCCGCCTTCAACGGGCTGTCCGGGCGCTCCAGCACGGCCCGGACCGTGTCCTCGTCGTTGTTGCTGACCAGCATCAACAGCGCGCCCGCCGCCCGCCACCGCAGCAGTCTGCCGGCGAGCAGGGCCCGCGGGCCGGTCGGGTCGACGGCCTCGGGGCCGCTCTCACCGGCCACGCCGCCCCACAGGGTCTCGTCACCGTCGACCGCGATCACCTTCGGCGCGGGCCGCAGCACCGATCGGACGACCTCGGCGAGGCGCAGCGCCACGGCCGCCTGGAAGTGCGGGGTGAACGGGAGGTGGGCCAGGCGTTCGGTCCGCGCGTCGAACCGGTCCGCCACGGCGTGGTGGCGGGTCCATTCGTCGGGGCCGAGGACGGCGATGCCGGGTGTGTCGGCCAGGTCGGCGGCGACCTGCTGTTCCCATCGCTCGAAGCGGTCCTCGGGCTGCGCAGTGGGCAGGAAGCCGACGATCAGCGGAGTGCGGGTGCGTTCGGCCACGGCGCGCAGGGCGGCCGGGTAGGAGGTGCGCAGTTCGGCGAGCAGCGCGTCCTCGACCGGGCCGAAGCGTTGCAGATCCGCCGCCCGCAGCAGGACGACGCCCACCGTCGTGGCCCGGTCGGCGAACACGCCGGACGGGTCGCGCAGGCTCGCGAGCACGTGGTGGTAGGGGGCCTCGGCAACCGTCGTCCGGCTGCCGTCCCCGGCGGACTCGTCGACCGCCGTCCCGCACATCCGGGGCAGGTTGCCGAGGGCGAAAGTCGCCGCGAGGGCGAGGGAGCGGGTCGGCACGGCGGTCGGGTCCGTCTCCGCGTCCTCGGCCGTCGTCGGCTCGGTGGCCTCGGCCGCCTTCGGATCCGTGACCCCGGCCGCCTTCGGATCCGTGACCCCGGCCGTCGCCGGCTCCGCGAACTCGGCCGCCACCGGCTCCATAACCCCGGCCGCCGTCGGATCCGCGACCGCGGCCGCCGCCGGATCCGCGACCTCGGCCGCCACCGGCTCCCTGACCCCGGCCGCCGTCGGATCCGCGACCTCGGCCGCCACCGGCTCCGTACGGACCGGTCCCGTCGGGTCGTCCGCCGTCCGGGCGAGCAGGCCGAGCAGTTCCTCGCCCAGCCCTGCGACCGTCTCGGCGTCCAGGATGTCGAGGTTGTGGTCGAGGCGGATCCGGCCCGCGTCCGGCGTCATGGTGATCATCAGGTCGAGGTCGGAGTAGCCCGTACCGGCCGGGAGCACCTCCAGCCGGGACAGCCGCCCCGCGGCTCGGACATAGTTGAAGTAGACCTCCACCAGCGGTGCGTTCGCCCGGTGCAGCCCCTCCCGGGCCAACGCGGGCAGCACGTCGGAGAACATGGCGCCCTTCGTCAGGATCCTCTCCAGACGCCCGTCGGTGCGGCGCAGCACCTCGTCGATCCGCTCCCCCGCGTTCGCCTCGGCGGGGAAGGGCACCGGCACGCCGAAGAAGCCCACCGCGTCGTAGGCGTCGGCGTGGATGCGGGTGTCCACGGGCACGGCCAGGACGAAGCGTTCACGCTCGCGCTTCCTGGCCAGCAGGACGGTCAGGGTGCCGAGGCAGAACGCGGCGGGTGTCACGGCGAGGCGGCTCGCCGCGGCCGAGACGCGGTCCATGAGTCCGTCGGGGATCGCGACGGTGACGCTGCCCGCGCGGTACGAACGGGTCTGCGGGCGGGGCCGGCTCAGGGTCAGGTCGAGCCGCTCACTGCCCTGGAAGGCCGCTCGCCAGTGGCTCGCCCCGGCCGGGCCGTCGGCTTCCCCGGCGGCCTGATCACCGCCCTGCTGGGCCTGGATCAGCAGGGCGATGTCCCGGTTGTCGACCGTGTCGTCGAGGGTGGCACCCGACAGCTCGGCGTCGATCTCGCCGGCCACGAGCAGCAGCGACTGCAGATCGCTGACGACGTGGTGGGCGCCGTAGACCAGGATCTGGCCGCGCCCGCCGCCGTCCAGCAGCTCAAAACGCCACAGCGGCGCGGTCGCCAGGTCGAACGGCGGCTCAAGCAGCTCGCGCAGCCGGTGGGCGGCGTCGAAACCGGCGTCGTCGGCCACGGCCGTCCAGCGCAGCGGCGGTTCGGGCAGTTCGCGCTCCACCCTCAGTCGGCGGCCGCCCTCGTCGGTGACGACGGCGGTGCGCAGGGCGGCGTGACGTGCCCCGAGGCGGGTGAGGATGCCGGTGAGCGTCTCCCGGGTGGTCGGCGTGGTCAGACGTACGGCCAGGCCGACGGCGTGGGCGGCCCCGGGCATGCCGGGCGGGGCGCTGCGCAGGAGCCGTACGACGTCGCGGGTGGCGGGGTGCAGTTCGGTGGCCGGTACGTCAGGGGCGTCGTGCGGTTCGTCCGGCCGGGTGGTCCGCCGTTCGGGCAGCGCCGCGGCGAGGCTCTGGGCGAGGCCGCGGACGTCGGCGGCGGAGAAGACGGTCGCGGCGGGCAGTTCGACGCCGAGTTCGCGGGCGAAGGCGTTGCGCAACCGCACCAGCATCAGGGAGTCGAGGCCGAGTTCCTTCAGCGCCGTGGTCGCCGAGACCTGGACGGCGCCGCCGGAGACCTCACCGACGCGGGCGCGTACGTATGCCTGAAGTCGTACGGTCCGCTCGGTGTCGGTCGTCGCCGCGAACACCTTCGCGACGAGGTCGTCCGTGCCGGGCGTGCCCGTGGGGGCGGTGACCAGCTCGGCCAGGATCGGGCGGGTGCGGGCCGCGTCCGGGTCGAGGGACAGCAGTTCCCGGTCGAGGGCCAGGGGGGCGAGCTGACGGCGGGCGGTGGGCCAGACGCGGTCGAGGAGTTCGCCGCCGTCCTGGGCGGAGAAGGCGACCAGCCCGGAGCGGGCCGTCTGGGTCTCGCGGGTGCCGGACTCGGCCACCATGCCGACTCCCGACCAGGCGCCCCAGTCCAGGCTCAGGGCCCGGCGGTCGTCGTGGGAGAGGTGGTGGGCCCAGGCGTCGAGGAAGGCGTTCGCCGCCGAGTACGGGCTCTGCCCGGCCGAGCCGAGCAGACCGGCCGCCGACGCGAACAGCACGAAGTCCCGTGCCTCCGGTATCAGTTCGGTGAGCAGTGCGGTGCCGAGGACCTTGGGGGCGAGGACGCGCAGGACGCGCTCGTCCGTCAGATTGGCGATCGTGGCGTCGTCGAGGACACCCGCCGCGTGGACGACTGAGGCGATCGGGCCGAGTGTGCGGCGTACGGCGTCCAGGGCTGCGGTGAGAGCGGCGCGGTCGGCGACGTCCGCGCGGGCCACGGCCACGGTCACGCCTCGTTCTTCGAGCCCCCGGATCCACTCCTGGGCGTCCGCGGTGGGCGCGCTCCGGCTCATCAGGGCGAGTCGGCGTGCGCCTCGGCGGACCAGCCGCTCGGCGACGACCCGCCCGAGTCCGCCCAGGCCGCCGGTGATCAGGTACCCGCCGTCCTCGGCGATCGCGCCGTGACCGCCGTCGTCGGGGCGGGTCCGGGTCAGTCTGGGCACCAGCCGGCCGGTGCCGCGCAGGGCGACGAGCCGTTCGTCGTCGGCGTGCCGCAGCTGGGTCCACAGGGCGTCGCCGCCGTCCGTGGGCGGCAGGTCGACGAGGGTGGTCCGCAGTTCCGGGTGCTCCTGCGCCAGGGCGAGGCCGAAGCCCCAGGCCAGCGCCTGCTGAGGACGAGTCACCTGGCCGCTGTCGCCCGCTGCCTGGCTGCCCCGGACGACGACGAAGAGGCGAGGTGCGCGACCGTGGGTCCGGTCCGCGAGGGCATGCACGAGGTGCAGGGTGCTCAGGCAGCACAACCGGGCCGCCTCCTCGGCGGTGCCGGCGTCCTCGATCGCGGGCGCGTCGAGCGCGGACAACTGCACGATCCGCTCGGGCGGTTCGTTGGCGAAGGCCTCGTCGAGGAGACGGGTCAGATGCCTCGGATCGGCCGGGTCGAGGACGTAGCGGCCGGCGCCCTCGGCGGCGAACTCCTCGCCCCGGCGGGCGACCACGCAGGGCACCTCGGTGCCCAGCCGCTCGACGAGGTCCGATGCCGTGCCCGATTCGTCGGCCAGGATCAGCCAGCCGCCTTGCGTGGGCGGCTCGGCGGCGGCCGGCCGGGGCCGCCAGCGGGTCTCGAACAGGGCGCCGTCCAGGGGTGAGAGCGCGGCCAGCCGCAACTCGTGCGCCTCCAGCAGCAGTCGGTCGGTCTCGTCGTACAGGCGAAGGTCGTAGGTGACCGTGTCGCCCGAGACGGACCGCAGTTCACAGGTCGCCCACGCGGGCGTGGTGCGCAGTCCGGTGTGGTGGAGGCGTGCTACGCCGACGGGGACGAACGCCCGTCCCTGGGGTGCGTCTTCGGGCAGTGCGGCCGTGTGGAAGGCGGCGTCGAGGACGGCCGGGTGCAGCAGGTGGCCGGCGGCGGGCCTGTCGGTCAGTCGCGCGAGGCTCGCCGAGCGGGTGCGCCGGCCCGAGTTCAGGCCCCGGAAGGCGGGGCCGTAGTCGATGCCCAGGGCGCCGAGGGCGGCGTAGACCGCCGGCAGGTCCGCCGGCTGCGTGCACCGTGCGCGCAGGTCGGCGAGCGCCTCGCCCGAGTCGGTGGCGGATGCGGCCGGTGTGACGGCGATGCGTCCGCTGACGTGGTGCTCCCAGCGCGTGCGGGGTCCGCGGCCGACGGGCGCCGAGGCGATGGTGAAGTCCCGGACGCCGTCGACGGCGGGCCGCAGGATCAGTTGCAGCAGGGTCGGCCGGGACTCCTCCAGGCGCAGCGGCTGCAGGAACGTGACGTCGGTGAGCCGTACGTCGCCGGAGTCCCGCACGGTCGTCGCGGCCTCCAGCGCCATGGTGAGGAAGGCGGCGCCCGGCAGCCATGTCTCACCGGTGACCCGGTGGTCGCTCAGATACGCGAAGCGGCTGTCGCGCAGGTCCACCTCGCTCTGGAAGAGGTGCCGGTCGGTCTCGTCGCTGGCCTCCACGTGGGTCCCGAGCAGGGGTGAAGTGCCGGCCGCCACCGCCGGGGCGGGCGCGAGCCAGTGCCGTTCGCGGTCGAAGGCGTAGGTCGGCAGGTCGACGCGGCGGCCCGTCGGGAACAGCGTCGGCCAGTGAGGCGTGTGGCCAGCCGTGTACAACGCGCCCAGCGCGCGCAGGAGTACGTCCCGTCCGCCGTGCTGCCGACGCAGCGTGCCGACGCTCACCGCGTCGACGCCGGCCTCGGCCGCGACCGCCTCGATGGCCGAGCCGAGCGAGGGGTGGGGGCTCAGCTCGACGAAGTAGCGGTGACCGTCGTCCAGCATGCGGCGGATGGTGTCCGCGAAGCGGACCGGCTCGCTGAGGTTGGCGTACCAGTAGGCGGGGTCCAGGCGGTCCGCGGCGACGGGTCGGGCGAGCACCGTCGAGTACAGCGGGGTGTCGGCGCCTGCGGCCGGGGTGGCCGGGAGGCGGCCGATCAGCTCCTCTCGCAGCGGTGCCATCAGCGGGGTGTGCGAGGCGAAGGGGGTCGACAGCGGCCGGGCCTCGATCCCTTGCGCGTCGAGGCTTCGGCGGAACTCGGCCAGGGCGTCACCGTCGCCGGAGACGGCCGTGGAGTGGGGGCTGTTGACGGCGGCCACGAACAGCCGGCCGGTGTAGGGCGCGAGCAGTTCCTCCACGCGGGGGTGCGGCAGGTCCAGGGACAGCATGCCGCCCTTGCCCGCGACGGGTGCGACGGTCCCGGCGCGGCCGGTCACCACCGCGACGGCGTCGTCCAGGGTGAGGGCGCCCGCGCTGTACGCGGCGGCGATCTCGCCCAGGCTGTGGCCGACGACGGCGTCCGGACCGACGCCGAGCGAGCGCCAGGCGGCCGTCAGTGCCGCGTTCACCGCGAACAGCGCGGGCTGCAGGTACTCGGTGCGTTCCAGCGGGGAGAACTCCTCGGGCGCCCGCAGCGCGTTGAGCACGGACCAGCCGGCGTGCCGTCGCACCGCCTCGTCGATCCGGGTCAGCTCCTCGCTGAACGCCGGCGAATCGGCCATCAGGTCCAGGCCCATGCCCGGCCACTGCCCACCGTGTCCGGCGTAGACGAAGGCGACCTTGCCGGTCTGCTCCTCCCGCGGCGGTGCCGGTGTGATCCGTCCGTCGGCCAACTCGGCGAGGACGGCACGCAGTTCCTCACGGTCTTCGGTCACGACCGCCGCGCGGTGTTCGAAGTGACCGCGGTGGCGGGCGAGGGTGTGGGCGACGTCCGGCAGCGGGGCGGCGTCGGCGGCGAGGTGGCGGGCGAGGGCCGCGGCCTGTCCGCGCAGGGCGGCATCGCTGCGGGCCGAGAGCACGAACAGCCGCTTCGCGCACGGAGCTGCGACATCGGACGCCTCGCCCGTGGGCCCGTTCTTGGGCGCCGGGGCCTCCTCCACGATCACATGGGCGTTGGTGCCGCTGATCCCGAAGGCGCTCACGCCCGCTCGCCGCACCCGCTGCGCCGACGCGGGCCAGGGCACCTCCTCCCGCAGCAGGGTCAGTCCGCTGCCGGCCCAGTCGACATGGCGGCTGGGTGTGTCGGCGTGCAGCGTGCGCGGCAGGGTGTGGTGGCGCAGCGACTGCACGACCTTGATCAGGCCGAGCACTCCGGAAGCGGCCTGGGTGTGGCCGACGTTGGACTTCAGCGAGCCGAGATGGAGCGGGCGACCCGGCGGACGTGTGGTGCCGAAGACCTCCGCGAGGGCGTTCGCCTCGATCGGGTCGCCGAGGGTGGTGCCCGTGCCGTGGGCCTCGACGTGGTCGATGTCGGCGGCGCGCAGGCCGGACTGTTCGAGCGCGCGCCGGATCACCCGCTCCTGCGCGGGACCGTTCGGCGCCGACAGGCCCTGGCTGCGGCCGTCCTGGTTGACGGCGGTGCCGCGCAGTACGGCGAGGACCGGGTCCCCGTCGCGTCTGGCGTCGCTCAGGCGTTTCAGTACGACCATGCCGGCGCCCTCCGCCCAGATGGCGCCGTCGGCGGTGTCCGAGAAGGAGCGGCAGCGGCCCGTCGGCGACAGGCCGCGCAGTCGGCTGAACTCGACGAAGGTCTGCGGTGTGACCATCAGGGTGACTCCGCCCGCGAGCGCGAGGTCGCACTCGCCCGCACGCAGCGCCTGTGCCGCCAGGTGGACGGCCACCAGTGACGAGGAGCACGCGGTGTCCACCGTGAGGGCGGGGCCGTTCAGCCCGAGCGTGTAGGCGAGCCGGCCGGAGGCCACGCTCAGGGCGGAGCCGGTGCCCACGTAGCCGTCCAGCTGGTCGAGCCGGGTGCCGGAGAGGTAGTCGCTGCCGAACATGCCGACGTACACCCCGGTGGTGCTGCCGACCAGGTCGGCGGGGACGATCCCGGCGCGCTCCAGCGACTCCCAGGCCGTCTCCAGCAGCAGGCGCTGCTGCGGGTCCATGGCCGCGGCCTCCTTCGGGGTGATGCCGAAGAAGCCCGGGTCGAAGGAGTCGATGTCGTCGAGGAAGCCGCCCTCGCGGGCGTAGGACTTGCCGGGGACGTCCGGGTCGGGGTCGTACAGCGACTCCACGTCCCACCGGCCCGCCGGGAACGGCCCCACCTCGTCCCGGCCCTGGGCCACCAGACGCCACAGGCCCTGCGGGTCGGTGACCCCGCCCGGCAGGCGGCAGGCCATGGAGACCAGGGCGATCGGCTCACCGGAGGCGATCGCGGGTGCCGGTGCCGCCCGTCGGTCCGTCCGGGTCGAGAGGGCCGGCGCCCCGGTCAGCAGGTACTCGGTGAGGCGGGCCGGGGTGGGGTGGTCGAAGAGCAGGGTGGCGGGGAGCTTGGTGCCGACGCGGGCGCTGATGCGGTTGCGCAGGTCGACGGCGGTCACCGAGTCCATGCCGAGGTCGCGCAGCGGCTGGTCGGGGCGGACGGACCGGGCTGAGCGCAGGCCGAGGGCGTGGGACGCCTCCTCGCTGACCAGGGCGAGGACGCGTGCGGCGCGTTCGGACTCCGGGAGGCGGGCCAGGCGGTCCGCCAGGGTGCGTGCGCCCGCCCGGTCGGTGCGGGGCGTGGGGAGCAGGGAGCGCCACAGGCCGTCCGTCGGTGCGGCGGAGCGCAGCCGGGGCAGGTCGAGGGCCCAGGCGACCGCGTGCGCCATGTCGCGCCGCAGGGCCAGCTCGGTGAGTTCGCGGCCCTGGTCCGGGGTGAGGGCGCGGTGGCCGAGGCGGGCCATCCGCTCCAGGTCGGCGTGCTCGGCGGCCAGCCCCTCCCCCGCCCAGGCGCCGAAGGAGATCGAGACCCCGGGCAGACCCGAGGCCCGTCGGTGGTGCGCGAGTTGGTCGAGGAAGGCGTTGGCGGCGGCGTAGTTGGCCTGACCGGGGCTCCCGGCCACGCCCGCCGCGGAGGAGACCAGCAGGAAGAGGTCGAGCGGCAGGTCGGCGGTGAGCCGGTGCAAGTGGGCGGCGCCGTCGACCTTGGGACGCAGCACCTGTGCGAGGCGCTCGGGGGTCAGCTCGGCCAGCACGCCGTCGGCGAGGACGCCGGCGCAGTGGACCACTCCGCGCAGGGGCGCCTCGCCACCGCAACGGTTCAGTACGTCGGCCACGGCCGTCGCGTCGGCGACGTCGCACGCGGCGATCTCGACCTCGGCGCCGAGCGCGGTCAGTTCGGCGGTGACCGCGGCCGCGCGGGGGTCGCGATCGCCCTGACGGGAGGTCAGCAGCAGGCGGTGGGCGCCGTTCTCGGCGAGCAGGCGGGCGATGTGGCTGCCCACCGCGCCGAGTCCGCCGGTGATCAGTACCGTGCCCGCGGTGGGGACGCGGACGGAACGCTCGGCGTCCGACGCGCGGGCGCGTACCAGACGCGGTGCGGACAACTCGCCTGCTCGCAGGGCGAGTTCGGGCTCATCGGGGTGGGCGACGGCCGAGAGCGGCGACGGTTCGCCCTCATCGATGTCGAGCAGGGTGAGCCCCAGATCCGGGTGCTCCGCGCGGGCGCTGCGGGCCAGGCCCCACAGCACCGACTGGGCGTACCCGGGGACCGCGTCGCCGGCCGCGGCGGCGATCGCCCCGCGCGTCACCCAGATGGTGCGCGAGGGTGCTTCGTCGGGTGGCAGGGCGACCAGGGCCTGGAGTTCGGCGAGTGCCGTGGCGGCCAGGTCGTGGGCTGCCGTCGCCGGTGCGGTGTCGGCCGGCGGACGGGGCCAGAGGCGTACGACGGTGTCGGCGCCCTCGTCGGTGACCGGGACGCCCGCCGCGCGCAGGTCGCGCAGGGCGGCGGCGACGGCCGGGTCCGCGGGGTCGCCGTGCACCGCCCACGCCGTTGCGGGTGTCTCGGCCGGCTTGTCCGGCAGGGTGGTCCACGCCACCTCGTACAGGTGCCGGGCGTTCTCCGACCGGTTCAGATCGGCGGGGCTCACCGCCCGCAGGCGGACCCCCTCCAGGCGGCCCGCCGGGAAGCCGTCGTCGTCCCAGAGGCCGATGTCCAGGGTGAGGTCGGTGTCGGAGCCGCCCGTGCGGTGCACGGACGCGGTCAGGTCCGTCGCGCCGCCGGGCGGCAGGACGCAGCGGGCCACCGCGACCGGGAGCAGCACCCGCCGGTCGGAGGCGTCGAGGGCGGCGGCCACCTGCAGGGCGGCGTCCAGCAGCGCCGGGTGCACCGGATAGGCGTCGGCGGTGTCACGGGCGACCGGCGGCAGTGAGAGGCGGGCCAGCAGGGTCTCGTCGCGGGTCGCGACGGCCTGCCGTACGCCCCGGAACGCGGGGCCGTAGCCGAGGCCGAGTGCGGTGAGCCGCTCGTAGGTGTCCTCGCTCCAGGCCGGTTCGCCGGTCTCGGGCCACGTCGGTGGGGCGTCGGCCGAGTCGGTGGCGGGTCCGGCGGCGGACGCGGTGGCGTGCAGGGTCCAGTCCGCCGGGTCCTGGCCGCGCGGCCGGCTGTGGACCGTGATCTCCGGTGCGGTCCCGGCGGTGGTCACCTCGACGGACACCTCGACGGTGCCGGTGTCGGGCAGGGTGAGCGGGGCGAGCAGGAGCAGGTCGGTGACGTCGGCGGGGGCGTCCGGGCGGGCCACCGCGAGGGCGGCTCGGCACAGTTCCATCAGGGTCGTGCCCGAGACCACGGTCCGGCCGAAGACGGTGTGGTCGGGCAGCCAGTCGGCGGTGGCCGGGGACCACTCGTCGCGGAAGGTCCAGCGGGTCGCGTCCGCCGACCGGAGCTGGACGCCCAGCAACGGGTGGGCGGCGCGGTCGAGGAGGCCGGGGGCGGTGGCCGAGGCGGCGGGTTCGGTCCAGTGGCGCTGGTCGTCCCACGCGTACGTCGGCAGGTCGGCGGGGCCGGTGTGCGGGACCAGGCGGCGCCAGTCGAGGCGTCGTCCGTGGACGTGGAGTTCGGCTGCGGCGCGGTCCAGGCAGGCGGGCCCGTCCTCGTCGCGGCGCAGCGATCCGACGGCGACGAGGTCCTCGTCGACGGTGTGCAGGGCGGTGAGCAGTGACGGGTGCGGGCCGAGTTCGACGAAGCAGCGGTAGCCGTCGGCCACCATGCGTTCGACGGTGGCCGAGAAACGGACGGGTTCGCGCAGGTTGGTGTACCAGTAGTCGGCTTCGAGTTCACCGGTGACGGGCTCGCCCGTGACCGTGGAGTACCAGGTCACGGACGTCGGGCAGGTGGTGATGCCGTCGAGTTCGTCGAGGACGGTGGCGCGGACCGGTTCGACCTGGGCGCTGTGCGAGGCGTAGTCGACGTCGAGCCGGCGGACGAAGACGTGTTGCCGTTCGAGGTCGGCGAGCAGGGCCTGCACGGCGTCCACGGCCCCGGCGACGACGGTCGAGCGGCCGCTGTTGACGGCGGCCACGCCGATCTCGCCGTCGAGGCCGGCGAGTCGGTCCTCGACGTCGGCGTGCGGCAGGCCGACGACGGCCATCGCGCCGGTGCCGGAGAGCTCGGTCAGGGCCTGGCTGCGCAGGGCGACCACAGCCGCCGCGTCGTTGAGGCCGAGCGCCCCGGCGACGCAGGCCGCGGCCACCTCGCCCTGGCTGTGTCCGACGACCGCGTCCGGCCGGACGCCCCGGGCCCGCCACACGGCGGCGAGCGACACCATCACCGCGAAGAGCACCGGCTGGACGACGTCGACGCGGTCCAGGGCAGGGGCTCCTTCGTCGCCGCGCAGGACGGAGGCAACCGACCAGCCGGTGAAGGGGCGCAGGGCGGCGTCGCAGCGGTCCAGTTCGTCGGCGAACACCGGATCGCGGTCGAGCAGATCCTGCGCCATGCCGGTCCACTGCGCCCCCTGGCCGGGGAAGACGAACGCCAGCTTGCCGGTCCGAACGGCCTGTTGCGGGCCGGTGATCCCGGCCGCGTCGGGCTCGGCCTCGGCCAGGGCCCGCAGTGCGGTGAGCAGTTCGTCGCGGTCACCGGCCTGCAAGACGGCCCGGTGCTCGAAGTGGGTGCGGTGGTGGGCCAGGGTGGCCGCCACGGCGGGGAGCGCCGACTCGGGCTGTCCGGTGAGGCTGTCGCGCAGGCGGCCGGCCTGTCGACGCAGCGCGGGGAGGGTGCGGGCGGAGAGCGGGAAGAGGGTGGGGCCGGGGAGGGTGCCGGGGGCCGAGGGCTGTTCCTCGGGGGCTTCCTCCAGGACCACGTGGGCGTTGGTGCCGCTGATGCCGAACGCGCTCACGCCGGCGCGGCGTACCCGTTCGGGGTCGCGGGGCCACGCCTGGGCCTCGCGCAGGAGGCGCAGACCGGCGTGCGCCCAGTCGATGTGTTCGGTCGGGGAGTCGGCGTGCAGGGACGCCGGTATCCGTTCGTGGTGGAGGGCCAGTACGGTCTTGATCACGCCGGCGATGCCCGCGGCGGCCTGGGTGTGGCCGATGTTGGACTTCAGGGAGCCGATCCCGAGGGGGCGGTCGGCCGGGCGGTCGGGTCCGAAGACGGCGGACAGGGCACGGCCTTCGATGGGGTCGCCCAGCCGGGTGCCGGTGCCGTGGGCCTCGACGTGGTCCAGGTCGTGCGGCCGGAGCCCGGCCGCGTCGAGGGCCGCGCGCACCACCCGTTCCTGGGCGGGCCCGTTGGGGGCGCTCAGGCCCTGGCTGCGGCCGTCCTGGTTGATCGCCGAGCCCTTGACGACCGCGAGGATCCGGTCGCCGTCGCGACGCGCGTCCGCGAGCCGCTTGAGCAGCAGCACGCCGCAGCCCTCGGCCCACACCACTCCGTCGGCGTCCGCCGAGAAGGGGCTGCACCGCCCGGACGGCGAAAGCCCGCGCAGCCTGCTGAACTCGACGTGCCCGCGCGGGGTCACCAGCAGGCTCGCGCCGCCCGCCAGCGCGAGGTCGCACTCACCGGCAGCCAGGGCCCGTGCCGCCAGGTGGAGGGCGACCAGGGACGACGAGCAGGCGGTGTCGACGGTGACGGCGGGGCCTTGGAGGCCGAGGGTGTAGGCGATACGGCCGGAGGCCACGCTGCCGGCCGATCCGGTGCCGACGTGCCCGTCGAGCTGGTCCAGGGACGCGGCGGCCAGGTATCCGCTGTCGTACAGGCCGATGTAGACGCCCGTGGGGCTGCCGTCGAGCGTGTCCGGGACGATGCCGGCCCGTTCGACGGCCTCCCAGGCGGTCTGCAGCAGCAGCCGTTGCTGGGGGTCCATGGCCGCCGCCTCGCGTGGCGAGATCCCGAAGAAGCCGGCGTCGAAGCGGTCGATGCCGCAGAGGTAGCCGCCGCGCACAGAGTACGCCTTCCCGGTCGCGTCGGGGTCGGCATCGAGCAGCGCTCGGGTGTCCCAACGCCCCTGCGGGACGTCGGAGATGACGTCCTCCCCGGCGGCGAGCAGCCGCCAGAGCGCCTCGGGGGTGTCGGCCCCGCCGGGGAAGCGGCAGGCCATGGAGATGATCGCGATGTCGTCGGCGGCCCGCAGGGCCGGGTCCCTGGTGGCGGCAGGCGCCGGCGGGGCGCCTGCGGGGGTGTCGTCGAACACCGCCTGCGCGAGTGCGGCGACGGTGGGGTGGTCGAAGACGACGGACGGGTCCAGGGCACGACCGGTCAGCGCCGACAGTTCGGCGGCCAGCGTCACCAACTGCCGTGAGCCGAGCCCGAGTTCGGCGATCGGCCGGTGCGGGTCCACCGCCAGCGGGTCGAGCCCCGCCGCCTGGGCCACGGCCGGTTCCAGCCAGGCCCGCACCTCCTGCGGTGTCGTCAGCGAGGGGCCGGGGGACTGCTTCGGGGACTCGTGCGCAGGCATCTAGACAGGTGTCCTCGTGAAGGTGGAGAAGGAGAGGGCGGCGGCCGTACGGCAGGCAGGGCGCACGCGCCGTACGGCCGCCGCGGGCGACGCGCCACGGCGGAGTGCGACGGTGGCGGGCGGTGTCAGTCGAGGGCGGGTTCCTCGATGACGGCGAGGGTGCCGTTCAGGTAGGCCGCCCGGGAGGCGTGGCGCTGGATCTTCCCGCTGGAGGTCTTGGGGATGGTGCCGGGCCGGACGAGGACGACCTCACGCACCGGCAGGCCGTGGGCCTCGCCGATTCCGCTGCGGACGACGTCGATGATCTTCTCCGCCTCGGAGGCCGAGTCCGGTGCGATCTCGGCGACGACGACGGCCTGTTCGCCGCCGGTTCCCGCGGAGTCCGACGTGTCCCCGTCGACGGAGAACGCCGCGGTGCAGCCCGGGCGCAGGGCCGGATGGGCCATCTCGGCGGTCAGCTCCAGGTCCTGCGGGTAGTGGTTGCGTCCGTCGACGACGATGAGGTCCTTCAGGCGGCCGGTGACGAACAGCTCGCCGGCGCGCAGGAAACCGAGGTCGCCGGTGCGCAGGAAGCGGCCGTCGTGGCCGGGCAGCGTGGCACGGAAGGTCTCGCGGGTGGCGAGGGCGTTGCGCCAGTAGCCCTTGGCGACGCTCGCACCGCGCACCCAGATCTCACCGATCTCGCCCTCGGGCAGTTCCTCGCCCCGTTCGGGGTCGACGACGGCGACCGTGACGCCGGGTCCGGGGCGGCCTGAGCTGACGGCCGCGGCGTCGGCCTCGCCGGCGTGCGGGCCGGTCCGGGGGGCCTGGAGCAGGGTCGGCGGGGTGTGGACCGTGCCGCCGGTGACCATCAGGGTGGCCTCGGCCAGGCCGTAGCAGGGGTAGAGGGCCTCGCGGCGGAAGCCGGCCGGGGCGAAGGTGTCGGCGAAGCGGCGCAGGGTGGCGGCGCGTACGGGTTCGGCGCCGTTGAAGGCGACCTTCCAGCCGCTGAGATCCAGGTCGTCGAGCAGTTCGGGCCCGGCGTGCTTGAGGCAGAGCTCGTAGGCGAAGTTGGGGCCGCCGCTCGTGTGCGGGCGGTAGCGGCTGATCGCGGTCAGCCAGCGTCCGGGCTGCTGGAGGAAGTGCAGCGGGGAGAAGAGGGTGGCGGTCGCGCCGAGGTGGAGGGTGTTGAGGACCGGGCCTATGAGGCCCATGTCGTGGTAGACGGGCAGCCAGCTGACGAACATCTCGTGGCGGTACTCGTCGACGACGTCCGGTGTGTGGCCCATGCGTTCGCTGATCACCCGCACGTTGTCCAGCAGGTTCTGGTGGGTGACCACCACGCCGCGCGGTGCGGCGGTGGAGCCCGAGGTGTACTGGAGGAAGGCGACCGAGTCGGCCGTGACACGGGGATCGCGCCAGGAGGCGGCCGCCTCGTCGGGGATGTCCTCGGTGGCGACGCGGATGACGTCGGCGAGCTCGGGCAGGTGCTCCGTCGCGCCGGCCAGCGCGGTGATCACCTCGCGGCCCCCCAGGATCACCTTGGCGTCGGCGTCGGCGATGAGCCGCTTCATCCGGGTCAGGGCGCGGTGGTTGTGAGCACGTCCTTGCGGCGGAACACCCGGTACGGCCACGACACCGGCGGCCAGGCAGCCGAGGTAGCCGCAGATGAAGTCCAGGCCCGGCGGGTACAGCAGCATCGCCCGGGTGCCGGTGAGGCCGCGTTCCTGCAGCCAGGCCGCGACGGCCAGGGAGCGTTCGGCGAGACGGGCGTAGGAGATCTCCTGGACCTCGCCGTCGCTGTCGCCGGTGACGAGGAAGCGGTAGGCGGTCCGGTCGGGGTGGTGCGCGGCGTGGGCGGTCAGGAGATCGACCAGGGAACGAACCATAGTGCGAGTCTCACCTGTCTGGATCGGTGGGCGAGGAACTGGAGTTCGAGGGTCACGTGCGAACCACGTGCAGACGCCCCGGCCCGACCCGGCCCCCTTGCCGGACGTTCCGTCTCGACGACCCGCCGAGGAGCCATGGCGCCGACGCGCCGCTCCCCGCACCCCCCGTTCAACTTGCTACCGGTGAGTAGCACCCTAGCAAGCCCGTCCGGTTCGATGGACCGAACGAACGTAAACTCTACGTGTCCGTCGGATGGTTGACGAAGCCAGGGCTCTCCACGGTTCCAGCACGACGCGCACATCCGGACAGGCGAAGGCCCGGACACCCGATACCGCTCGGTGTCCGGGCCCCGCGGGCAGGCTCGGTCAGCCGCCGTTCAGTCGCGCACGCAGGAGCGCCTTGCCCAGTTCGGCACCCTTGCGGCTGTCCGCCTGGGCCTTGCGGAACAGGTCGGCCACCTCGGCGTCCTTCTCGCGCTCGGCGTCCTCGATGTAGGTCTCCAGCCGCAGCGCGTTGCTCAGGCATGCCTCCACGTACCAGATCAGGTTGTAGTCCTTGTCCTGCGTACCGGTCACACCACCGGTCTCCGTGCCGCTGGTCATTCGGACCTCCTCCGGCGATCGATCTCGTTCCTGGACCCGCCGAGTACCCGCCGCCCGAACGGACACACCGCGCGGAGGGCATCATTCCCGCGCATTCCCGCGACGCCGGGGACATCTCCCCAGGGGCATGACAAAGGCGTCGGTCAAGGGCGGGCAACTGCGCCAACTCCCCCTTGCTTCAAGGCATCTCCGACAGATGACGCAAGTGTGAGCAGAGTCCCGTCACTTTCGAAGCGATGTGTTGATCGACCGTGCGAGATCGGTCGATGACGGTGTGTACTGTGCTGCGAGCGCCTCGCCCCACGGCACCGGACCCGACCCTGACCGACTGATCCCGACCGACCCTGGGAACCGACTCGATGATCGAAACACCGGACCTGGTGACCGGCGGTCTCGCCGTCGGCGCGCTGTCCGCACTCGCCCTGGGCGGCGGTCTGCTGCGCACGCTGCGCCAACGGGACCGGCAGCGAGCGGAGATCGCCGCACTGCGCCGCCAACTCGACGGCGCCCTGCGGACGTTCACGGCAGAGATCGAGCATCTGGCGGCCCACCGGTTGCCGGCCGCCGCCGCGCAGCTGGCGCATCCCCATGTCCCCGTGCCCGGCCCGCTGCACCCGCAGTCCGCGGGGACACCGCTGGGCCTCGCGCTGGACCGGGTGCTGACCGGCCTGCGCACCGAGCTGACCGCGCAGCGCACCAGGATCGACGCCGCCGCGCAGGCGGGCATGCGCGGGGCCACACGCGAGATACAGGCGGCCCTGTACCGGCTGCAGGACGCGCTGCGCGGGCTGCAACAGCGGTACGACGAACCCGAGTTGGCGCAGACGCTGTTCGAACTGGACCACGAGAACGAGCAGTCGTTGCGGCGCGCGCAGGTCACGGCCGTGGTGTGCGGTGCCTGGGTCGGACTCGCCCGCGAGGAGTCGCACGTGGTGGACGCGGTGACGGGTGGCCAGGCCCGGCTGGCGGGCTATCACCGGGTCCGGGTCCACAACCACCTGGCGGCGGGTACGGCCCTGGTGTCCCACGCCGTGGAACCGGTCGCGATCATCGTCGCCGAACTGATCGACAACGCCCTGCGGCACTCCGCGCCGGACACCGACGTCGTCGTCGACCTGGAGCACGTCCATCACGGCGTCTGCGTCACGGTCGACGACGCGGGCCTGGGCATGACGCGGGACGAACGCGCCCGGGCGCAGCGGCTGGTGGCAGGGACCGAACCGATCCTCCTCACCGAGCTGGGCGATCCACCGCGCATGGGGCTCGCCGCGATCGGCCAGCTGACCCGGCAGTTCGACCTGAGCGTGGACGTGTCGTCGCCGTCGCCGTACGGCGGCGTGCGGGCGGTGCTGCGGGTCGACAGCCGTCTGCTCAGCCGGATCGACCCCGAGGAGCGGCCACCGGCCGCGAGCGCGCCCCGCTCCACGCGCAGGGCCGCCGCCGGACCGTCCACCGGGGCGCCGGACGCCCCGCCCGCCACGTCCGTCGGCGAGGCCCCCGACGCCCTCCACGGCAAGGCTTCCGCGGCCCCCCACGGACACGGCGCCGAGCCCGACACGGGCGTCCGCGACGCCCCGTCCGGGCATCCCGCCTCCCGCGACACCGCCGGCCTTCCGCAACGCCGACGCCGTACGCGGGTGACGGCATCGTCCGCCGACTCGCCCGCGGCACGCCCCGCCGGGCGCCGTCCCGAGCAGGCCGCCGCCGCCCTGGGCGCGCTGCAGGCAGGCACGTCCGCGGCCCGGTCGGCGGCCGGCGAGCGCAGCGGCGACACCGCGACGGCCGTACCCGAAGCCACCGCCGTGGACACGAGCCACGACACGGACACCGACCGGACCGACCGGACCGACCAGCACCACGAGGACGAAGGGGGAACGGCTCGATGACCAGCCGCGACGCGGGAGACACGGCATGGGTGCTCGAACCGATCCTGCAGGTGCCGCACGTGGTGGCCGCCGTACTGCTCACGCGGGACGGTCTGGTGACCGGGTACACGGACGCGCTCAGCCGGCCCTCGGCCGAGCGGGTGGCCGCCATCACCAGCACCGTGCAGGGAGCGTGCCGGACGGCGGCAGCCGCGTTCGCCGACCGGGACCGGGCCGAGGTGCGGCAGGTCGTCATCGAGTCGGACCACGGATACGTGCTGATCGTGCCGACGGACCACGGGACGTGCGTGGCCGCGTACGGGGACGAGGAGGTGCGCCTGGACCTGCTCGCGCACCGGGTCCACTCGCAGGTGGCCCGGATGGGCGAGAAGGCGATGACCGCCGTGCCCCGAGGCGCCGACGGCGGCGCGCCGGCATGACCGGCCGCCGTGCCGGCCGCCCTCTGGTTCCCGCGTATCTGTCGACCGGCGGTGTGGCCCGGCCCAGCCGTCCCCACCTGGAACGGCTGTCCCTTCTCGCGAGCGCCCGCGGCGCCGTCCCCGCCGGGCTGCCGGCCGCCCAGCTCGCCCTGCTGGATGCCCTGGACGGCGGCTCGCTGACGGTGGTGGAGGCCGCGGCACTGCTGCGGTTGCCGGTGTCCGCGGTGCGTGTCCTCGCGGCCGAACTCATCGACCGGGACCTGGTACTGGCCCGTGCGCCGGTCCCGCCCGCGGCACGCTTCGACCCCGACCTGCTGAAGAGAGTGGCCGATGGCCTTCGCGCCCTCAAACACCCCTAGCGACGCCCCCGCCCGCGACACGGCGGCCCCGCGCGCGGACGTCCACCTGCCCGACACCGCCCGGGACCTGGTGAAGATCCTGATCACCGGCCCCTTCGGAGTGGGCAAGACGACCCTGATCGACTCGGTCTCCGAGATCCGGCCCCTGCACACCGAGGAACCGCTCAGCGAGGCGTCGGCGCGGGTGGACGATCTCGCCGGGGTGCGGGACAAGGCGACCACCACCGTCGCCGTCGACTTCGGGCGGATCAGCCTGCCCGGCGGGGTCGTGCTGTACCTGTTCGGCACACCCGGCCAGGAGCGGTTCCGTGTGCTGTGGGACGACATCGCGTACGGGGCGCTGGGCGCCCTCGTCCTGGTCGACAGCCGTCGGATCGACGCGTCCTTCGACGTGCTGGGTCTGGTGGAGGAGACGGGCCTGCCGTACGCGGTCGCCTTCAACACCTTCCCGGACGCGCCCCGCCACCACACCGAGGACCAGCTGCGCGCGGCCCTGGACCTGGAGGCGGGCACGCCCATGGTCACGTGTGACGCCCGGGTCGCCGACTCGTCCGTGGACGCGCTGCTCGCGCTGGTCCAGCACCTGATCGACCGTCACGCACCGGAGGAACGGTGACCACCCACTCCCCCGACCGGCACGTCTTCGCCCGCTCGGCACCCGTACGCCTGTGGGAGGACGGCTTCGCGCTCGATCCGTACCCGTACTACGAGGCTCTGCGCGCCCAGGGGCCGGTCGGCTGGGGCGAGTTGGCGCCGGGGGTGCCGGCGTACGTGGTCACCTGCCGGCGCGCGGCACTGGATCTGCTGCACGACACGGACACGTTCTCGCACGACCCGCGGCCCTGGGAGTCGACGGTCGCCGACGACTCGCCGGTCCTGGGCATGATGCGCTGGCGGCCCAACACGCTGTTCGCCGACGGCGCGGCCCACGCCCGCTACCGCACCTCGCTGATCGACACCTTCGACCGGATCGAACCGCACGACCTGCGGGCGCGGGTGCATCGGGCGGTGCGGGTGCTGGTGGGCCGGTTCGGACCCGAGGGCAGAGCGGACCTGGTGGGCGAGTTCACACGCCCGCTGATGGCGCTGGTGTTCAACGACCTCTTCGGACTGCCGGACAGCCACGGCGACCGGCTGCACGTGGCACTGGGCAAGATGATGGAGGGCGGCGCCGAAGCGGCCGAGGGGGAGGCCGAGTTCGGCGGCTACGTGCTGGAGCTGATCGCGGCCAAGACCGAGCGGCGGGGCGAGGACCTGCCCAGCCGGCTGCTGGACCACCCCGCGGGACTCACCGCGGAGGAGGTCACCTGGCAGGTGTTCCTCACCCTCGGCGCCGGGTACGAGCCGACCGCCAACCTGGTGTCGAACGCGCTGTCCCGCATCCTCGGCAACCCGCGGTACTACTCCACCCTCACCAGCGGTGCCCGCCCCGTGACGGACGCGGTGACGGAGGTGCTGCACCACGAGACACCGCTGGCCAACTACGGCATCCACTACGCCCGCAGGCCCGTCTCCTTCCACGGCGCGTGGATCAGGGCCGCGGTGCCGGTGGTCGTCTCCTACGGGGCACTGGCGCTCCAGGACGACCCACAGGGCAGCAGAGGTCCGGCCGTCGCCGAGCCGCAGGCCCCGGGCCGGCGCCACCCCAGGGACGCCTCGCACCTGTCCTGGTCGGCGGGCCCGCACGCCTGCCCGGTCCGGCAGCACACGCTGCTCATCGCCACCGAGGCGATCGAGAGGCTCACCCAGTGGCTGCCCGATCTGGAGCCGGTCCTGCCGCGCGAGCGCCTGACCTGGCGGCCCGGCCCCTTCCACCGCTCGTTGACGTCCCTGCCCGTCCGGTTCAGCCCTCGCTCCCCCGACCAGCCAGGAGTCGCCTCGTGACCGTGACCGACCGCACCGAACGCTTCGCCGTCGACCCGTTCGGCGCCGACATCCCCGGCGAGAGCGCACGGTTGCGCGCCCTCGGCCCGATCGTGCCCGTGGAGCTGCCCGGCGGCATCCCCGCCTGGGCGCCGACGACCTACGACACCCTCAGGGACCTCATCCTCGATCCGCGGGTCAGCAAGGACCCCCGGCTGCACTGGAGGCTGTGGCCGGAGGTGGGCGAACACCCCTCCTGGGGCTGGATCCTGGGCTGGGTCGGCGTGGTCAACATGCTCTCGACGTACGGCGCCGACCACACGCGGCTGCGCAAACTGGTCGCGCCGAGCTTCACCCAGCGGCGCACGGAGAAGATGCGGGCGCGTGTGGAGGCCATCACCACGGAGCTGCTCGACGCGCTCGACGCCCTCGACGGCGAGGCAGCCGCGGTGGTCGACCTGAAGGCCGCCTTCGCACATCCTCTGCCGATGCGGATGATCTGCGAACTGTTCGGCGTGCCGGACGAGTTGCAGGAGGCGACCGGGGCGCTCATCGCGTCCATCATGGACACCTCCGACCCGAGCCCGGAGCACGCCGCGTTCGTGCAGCAGCAGATAGCTACGGTGCTGCCCGCACTGATCGCCCACCGCACCGAGCACCCCGGGGACGACCTGACGACCGAGCTGATCCGGGTGCGCGACGAGGACGGCGACCGGCTCAGCGACGAGGAGTTGCTGTACACGCTGCTGCTGGTGATCGGTGCCGGTTTCGAGACGACCGTCAACCTGATCGGCAACGCGGTCGTCGCCCTGCTCACCCATCCCGAGCAGCTGGCGGCCGTGCGGTCCGGGGAGATCGGCTGGGACGCGGTGGTCGACGAGACGCTGCGGGTGCATCCGTCGATCGCGGCGCTCCCCCTGCGCTTCGCCGTCAGTGACATCGAGGTCGGCGACGTGACCGTTCCCGCCGGGGACGCCATCATCACCACGTTCGCCGCCGCGGGACTGGACCCCGCGCACTACGGGCCGGACGCGGACGCCTTCGACGCCGCGCGCGGGGCCGACGACCATCTGGCGTTCGGGATCGGTGTGCACCGGTGCATCGGGGCTCCGCTGGCCCGGGTGGAGGCCCTGACGGCGTTGCCCGCGCTGTTCGACCGCTTCCCCGGCCTGAGCCTGGCCGTGGACGGGGAGGAACTGCGTCAGGTGCCGTCCTTCATCGCGTTCGGCTGGCAGCAGATCCCGGTGCGGCTGCGCCAGGGATGACGCGCGGCCCGGGGACGCGACCGGTCCCCCGTTCCGGTCGTGTCCCCGCGGTGCAGTCGAACTTACGTCTACGCGGAGGGATCGGGTATCGCAGCAGTGCCCGCTTCGCGGCCCGCGGGGCTCACCTGTGCACAAGTGAGTCCGGAAGGCCCGGTTTCGCCCCGGGGAGGGTGGGGTGTTCCAGGTCGCCCACGACGAGGTGGGCCAGGACTACCTCGTACAGGTCGCTGCCGCCGGCGAGGAGTTGCCGTTCGAGGACCGGTTCGGCGCTGCGGACGTGCTCGCGGACGGTCTGGGCGTGCACGCCGAGGGCCTGCGCGGCGCGTTCGGCGTTGCCGCCTTCGGCGATCCAGGCGCGCAGGGTGCGGCGCAGGTCCCGGGTGTCCGTGTCCAGGCGGGCGAGGAGGTCCTGAGCCCAGGTCCGCATGGCGGGGCCGGACAGCAGCTCACGCAGCGAGGCGCCCGATTCCTCGCGGGCGCCGGCGCCGTCGGGTTCGTCGGCCCGGCCCACCTGGATGTTGAGCGCCAGGTGCACCACCGCGCGAGCGGTCAGGTCGGAGAAGTCCGTGCGCAGCAGGGTCTCCACACGCTCCATGCGGGCGCGGACGGTGTTGCGGCTGACGCCGAGGACCTTCGCCGCGTTGACGGCGGTGAATTCCAGGCCCAGCCGGGTGGTGGCGAGCAGTTCGGCGCGGGTGTGGTGCGGCAGGGTGTCGAGCGGCCGCAGCAGTCCGGACGTCCAGTCGTGCAGGGCGGCCGGGTCGATGAGGCGCTCGGGGTGGGTGCGCTCCGCGTAGACCGCGGCCTTGTCCGGGCGGAAGTGCGCCACGGCGAGGGCGCTCACGGCCTGGCCGTAGGCGGTAGCGGTGCGGGCCAGGTTCTGCCGGGCGCTGCCGCCGATGAAGATGCCGGGACGCGGGCCGATCAGCGACCGCAGTTCCCCGGCCGCGGCCTCGTCGGGGGCCACCACGATCACGTGCTGGTCCATCGCCGGACAGCGCACGACCAGTGCCCGCTCGTCGGTGGCGTCGATGCACTCCTGGGCGAGCCGGTCGCGTTCCTCGGCGCTGCCCTCGACGACGTAGACGCAGGCGGTGTCGGTGTCGAGCAGGCCCGGCCACAGTCCCGCGGCGACACGGCGGGCGGAAACGGTGTCCTCGACCATCAGCAACTGCAGGATCGCCAGGCGCAGATCGGACGTGGCCCTCTCCAGCCGGCGCCCGGCGGCGGTCGTCTCGCCCGCCCTGAGCAGAAGTTCGATGACCTGGACGGTGTGCGTGACCATGTCGGCGGTCCGCCGGTCGAACGGCGCCTGCCGGGACACGGCGAGCACCCCCGCCGCGGTGGGGTCGGGGTACGCGACCCTGACCAGGCGCAGATGACGGCCCTGCCCTTCCCAGGCGGCGGAGGCGATCCGGCCGGCGGCGATGTCGGCGACCAGGCGGTCGTCCAGGGGCGGCCGGGTGCCCGCGAGGAGGGTTCCCGCGTCGTCCTGGAGCGCGGCGGTGCCCTGGACGGCGTCCGCGAGCCAGGCCACGACCCGGCGGACGTCACGCCCGGTCGGCCGCAGGTGGGCCAGCAACTCCTCGGCCCAGGCCGAGGAGTCGGCGCCCCTCACCCCCGCCGGACGGTCCCCGTCCTCCCTCTCAGCCACGTCGGCCTTCACCTCGTCCCGCACTCCGTCCCGACATACCGTTCGGGACGTTACCTCACGCGTGCACGGTCGTACGCGGGCGCTCGCACGGGGGACGGGTTTCCCAGGATCGCGGGACTCATCCCCGCCCCGCCCGGCCCGATGCCCGGTGTTCCTGCCCGGCCCTGCGCTGCCGGCGGTCCTCCAGGGCATAGGCTCGGTGAATGGCGAAGTACTTCGACGTGCACCCCGACAACCCTCAGCCGCGCACCGTGTCCCAGGTCGCCGAGAGCGTCCGCTCCGGTGCGCTGATCGCGTATCCGACGGACTCCTGCTACGCCCTCGGCTGCCGACTGGGCAGCCGTGACGGCATCGAGCGGATCCGGACCATTCGCCGCCTGGACGACCGGCACCACTTCACCCTCGTCTGCCAGGACTTCGCGCAGCTCGGCCAGTTCGTCCGGGTCGACAACGACGTGTTCCGGGCGATCAAGGCGTCGACACCGGGCAGCTACACCTTCATCCTGCCGGCGACCAGGGAAGTGCCGCGCATGCTCCAGCACCCGAAGAAGAAGACGGTGGGCGTGCGCATCCCCGACCACGTCGTCACCCAGGCGCTGCTCGCGGAGCTCGGTGAGCCGCTGCTCTCCAGCACACTGCTGCTGCCCGACGAGGACGAGCCGATGACCCAGGGCTGGGAGATCAAGGACCGGCTCGACCACGTGGTGGACGCGGTGGTCGACTCCGGGGACTGCGGCACCGAGCCGACGACGGTGATCGACTTCTCCGGCGGTGAGGCCGAGATCGTGCGCAAGGGAGCGGGCGACACGTCCCGGTTCGAGTGAGCCGGGGCCGGGTCGAGGGAGTCGGGGCGCTCACACGTGCCGGTGCCACGATGACCTCGATCCGGCCCGTCCGCGGGCCCGGGCTCACCGACGCCCCGCACAGAGAGGCCCACCCCGCCATGACCGCCGTAAGGGGATCGCCGTCGACGTCCCGACCGGGGACGGCACCGCCGACGCCTGCCTCGTCCGTCCCCTGGACGGAGAGCCACGGCCGGGGGGTGCTGCTCTCCATGGACGCCTTCGGTCTGCGGCCGCGTCCGAAGGCGGTGGCGGACCGGTTGGCCGCGGCCGGGTACACGGTGCTGGTGCCCAACCTGTTCCATCGTCACGGTCGTACTCCGGTGGTCGAGTTGCCCGAGTTCATCGATCTCGCGGCCGGCCGGAGATCTTCCGCAGCAAGTCCTGCCGATGATGCGGGCGCTGACGCCCGAGCGGGCGATGCGCGACGCCGGTGCCTTCCTGCGCGCGCCGGCCGAGAGCCCCGCGGTGGCCGACGGCCCGGTCGCGGTGACCGGCTAGGGCGGCGGCCCACGGCGGCCGACTCGCGACCGACGAGCGGGACAGCCCGCACCTGGTCGCCGGGAACGTCACCGCCGAGCTGTACTTCGGTCACGCGGACCAGGATCCGTCCCTGCCCGTCGAGCAGATCGAACGCCTCGATCGAGGACGCGCTCATCGAGGCGGGGGTCCGGCACCGCTGCGAGGTCTGCCCGGGGGCGGGGCACGGGTTCACCCAGGCCGACACCTCCGCGTACCACCCCGAGGGGGACGAGCGGCACGGGGCGGCGCTGCTCGACCTGTTGGAGCGGACGTTCTGAGGCGCCGGGCACGATGTGCGGCGCGGGCGGGGCAGGGGCAAGCTGAAGGAGTCCCTGCCTCGACCGGGGGAGTCCCGAGATGACGTCGATGGCGAACCTGCCGGATGTGGTGTCGCGCGAGGAGTGGCTCGCCGCCCGCAAGGAACTGCTGGCCGCGGAGAAGGAACTCACACACGCCCGGGACCGGGTCAACGCCGAGCGGCGACGGCTCCCCATGGTCCGCGTCGACAAGCCGTACGCCTTCGAGGGCCCGCACGGGAGGGTCCGCCTGCTCGACCTGTTCGAGGGGCGCCCTCAGCTGGTCGTGCACCACTTCATGTGGACGTACGACCTCGACGCCGACGGCGTCGAGCACCCCCGGGACACCGGCTGCCCCAGCTGCTCCTCCGCGGCCGACGGGATCAGCGGGCTGCGCCAGCTGCACGCGCGCAACACGACGCTGGTGGCGGTGAGCCGGGCGCCGTACGCGAAGATCGCCGCGTATCGGGAGCGGATGGGGTGGACGTTCCCCTGGTACTCGTCGGCGGGCAGCGACTTCAACTACGACTTCCACGCGACCGTGGACGAACGCGTCGCCCCGGTGCAGGTCTTCCATCGCGATGAGGACGAACTCGCCGAGGCCGGTATGCCGTGGTCGCCGGAGATGCGGGGCGACTGGCCGGGCATCAGCGTCTTTCTGCGGGCCGGGGACGAGGTCTTCCACACGTACTCGACGTTCGGCCGGGGCATCGAGCAGTTCCACTACGGCATCCCCTACCTCGACCTCACCCCGCTCGGGCGGCAGGAGGCGTGGGAGGAGCCGAAGGGGCGCGCGGTGCCGCTCGGGTTGCAGGCCGGCGGTCCCGCGCTGCGTCTGCCCGACGAGTACGACGTCTGACACCGACCGTCAGGCGCCGGGGCGGGCGCGCCGTGAGGCGGACGGACGAAAGCCCTCGTGCCGGACGCACGCGCGGTTCGGCCGGTGCGCGAGAGGGCGTGCCGCGCGCCGGGGGTGCTGTGCGGGGCTGTCGAAGCCCCTAACGGTGGTGCGGCGGGACGGCGGCCGGGTCCGGGGCCGGCCCCGGCCAGACGAGCAGCACCGGGCAGGGCGCGTGGTCCACGACGAACCGTCCTGCCGGACCCAGGCTCTTGGGCCCGAGGTGGCCGCGGTCGCCGTCCCTGGCCACGATGAGCAGGTCGGCGCCCTCGGCCGCGTCGACCACGGCGCGTTCGACCCGGCCGGAGCGCTCCACCCGCGTGCAGGGCCTGCCGAGCCGGTCGGCGGCCTCCCGCAGCAGCCCGCGGGCGGATTCGGCGGCCGACTGCTCCATCCGGGTGCCGGGGTCCCGTTCGGGGTGGCCCCGGCCGAGCAGACCGGCGAAGGCACCGTGCGCGACGCCTTCGCTCTCGTGCCCGGTGACGTGCAGCAGCACGATCTCCGCGCCCTCGGGGACCTGGCTACGGGCCGCGTCCACGCACGCGTGCCAGGTGCCCTCGACGATCCACACGACGACGGCCACACGGATCACCTCCCGCCTCTCGTTCCGTCCCCGGTCGGGTGCGCTCAGGTGCCGGTCAGGTGCAGTGCCCCCCACAGTGCCACCACCGAGCAGGTGAGCGCCGCGGGCACGGTCAGGAGGCCGAGCCGGGTGAACTCCCCCAGTTTCACGTCGGTGTCGTGTTCGTGCACGATTCTGCGCCACAGCAAGGTCGCCAGGGACCCGGCGTAGGTGAGGTTGGGGCCGATGTTGACGCCGAGCAGGACCGCCAGCACCGCACCGGGTCCGGCCGCCTCGGTCAGCGGCAGCAGCACCAGGACCGCCGGCAGGTTGTTGATCACGTTCGCCAGGACGGCGGCCAGCGCCGCGATGCCCAGCAGCGCGAGCAGGCCGGTGCCGTCGGGGATCAGGTGGCCGAGGGCGTCGTCCAGCCCGTTGTCGACGACCGCCCGCACCACGACACCCAGGGCCAGCACGAAGGCGAGGAAGGGGAGCGCGGCGGCGCGCACCAGGGCCGCGGGAGTGGTCCGGCGCCGGGCCAGGGCGCGGACGGCCAGCACCAGCGCGCTGGCGAGGGCCGCCCAGGCCGGATCGATCCCCACCGCGGAGGTCACCAGGAAGCCGGCCAGCGTGCCCGCCACCGTGACCAGCGCGAACACCGGCAGTTCGGGGGTCTCGCCGACGGACGGGGCCTGCGCCCCGGCGTCCAGGTCCACCGCGAAGAACCGGCGCAGGACCACGTACTCGACGGCGATCGCGACCAGCCACGGCAACGCCATCAGCAGGGCGAAGCGGGCGAAGCTCAGGCCGCTGGCGGCGAAGGCCAGCAGATTGGTGAGGTTGGAGACGGGCAGCAGCAGGGAGGCGGTGTTCGACAGGTGGGTGCAGGCGTACACATGCGGTTTGGCACGGGCGCCGAGCCGGGCGGCGGTGGCGAAGACCACCGGGGTGAGCAGGACCACGGTGGCGTCCAGGCTGAGCACCGCGGTGATCAGGGAGGCCACGAGGAACACCTGCCCCAGCAGGCGGCGCGGGCGTCCTGCTGCGGTGCGCGCCATCCAGGCGCCGCACGCCTGGAACAGGCCTTCGTCGTCGCACAGTTGCGCCAGCACGAGGACCGCCGCCAGGAAGCCGATCACCGGACCGAGACGGGTGACCTCGTCCGCCGCGTGGTCCAGGGGGATGGCCCCGGTGGCGATGACCACCGCGGCGGCCGGGACGGCGAAGACCGCCTCCGGCAGACCCCGTGGACGCACCACTGCACAGACCAGCACCAGGACGAGCAGGACGGCAGAGAGCGCTTCCATGAGCGAGCCGTTCAGGGTGGGAGCCTTTCGGGAGTGGGGCCCGGTGCGCCGCGGCGCGGCCGGGAGAGTGCTTGATCGTTGAGGTGCCCAAAGCGTAACGAAGTCACCGGTGCCGGGCTGTCCGCACCCCCAGCCCCCTGCGCAGGCACTCGGCGAGTCGGGCGGCGATCGTGCCGTCCTGGTCGAGGCGGGGATTGAAGATCGTGACGTCGAAGCCCGCGGCGCGCCTGTCGGCCAGGGCCGTGCGCAGCACGCTCTCCAGTTCCTCCCAGGTCAGCCCGCCGGGGATGCGGTAGTCGACGGCGGGCATGACCGCGTCGTCGAGGACGTCCACATCGAGGTGGACCCAGAACCCGCCCTCGGGGCCGGCGGTGAGCCGGTCGACCGCGTGCCGTGCCGCCGTGGCCGCGCCGGCCGCGCGGACGCCGTCGAGGTCGACGGCGTGCAGACCGGGCGGCAGGGCCTGCATCCCGGCCTCGGCGGACTCTTCGGCGTCGCGGAAGCCGAGGGCCACGACGTCCTCGTCCCGCACCAGCGGGCCGCGTCCCTCCAGGTCGGCGAGCAGGCGCGGGCCGCGACCGGTGGCGAGGGCGAGTTCCATCGAGGCCGCCTCGCCGCGGGGCTCCGCCGAGGGCTGGTAGAAGTCGGTGTGTCCGTCGAGGAACAGCAGTCCGTGGCGACCACGGCGGCGCAGGGCGAGGAGGTTGCCGAGCAGGATGCTGCAGTCTCCGCCGAGGACCACGGGAAAACCGCCGGCGTCGAGGACGTCGCCGACGGCGTCGGCCAGCCGGGCGGAGTACCGCGCGATGGCGTGCGCGTTGAGGACGCCGGTGCCGGTGTCGCGGACCGGGTCGTAGGCCGGCGGTTCGACACGGCCGGCCGTCACCGCGCCGAGGCCGGCCGACAGGCCGGCGTCGAGCAGGGCCGTCGGCAGGTCCTGGACGCCCGAGGGCCGCAGGCCGAGTACGGACGGTGCCTCGATGATCGCGAGTTCCCGCATGCCCGGCCCTTCCGCCGCAGTCCGACCGCCGCCTCCCCACTCCATCTGTGCCACATCCGCCGACCCGGTACCACTCGTGCTCCGGCGGGCGGCGGTGCGGACGGCTCCCGGTGCGGCAAGGGCTGCGCCGCTCGCCGGGCGTCAGAGGAACGGGGCCCTTTTGTGGCCGAAAGTCGTCCCTGTGTGACCGGAGTTGCCTCCTGTTGATCCAGGG
Organism: Streptomyces sp. NPDC007808; assembly: GCF_042868655.1. Taxonomy (NCBI): domain Bacteria; kingdom Bacillati; phylum Actinomycetota; class Actinomycetes; order Kitasatosporales; family Streptomycetaceae; genus Streptomyces; species Streptomyces sp. NPDC007808. The sequence goes on along the minus strand of NZ_JBIAEQ010000001.1, from coordinate 1,002,083 downwards.
TTCAACGGCTACCGACGGTAAGGGCTTGCTCTACGCATCCTTGACCCGTAGACCTTGCTCCATCAATGGCCATGGCTCTGGGGGGAGTTGGCTCATGCAAGGCACGATCGACGGGTTCCGCTACGGTGCGGTGACCCCGGTGGCGGCCTATCTGATGGCCTGCCTGGGAGGGGCGCTGGGGCTGCGGTGCATCGTCCGCTCGCTGCTCGACAAGGAGTCCTGGAAGCCGGGTTGGCTGGCGCTGGGCGCCGCGTCCATCGGTTGCGGCATCTGGACGATGCACTTCATCGCCATGATCGGGTTCGACGTGGCGGAGGCCCGGATCGGCTACGACGCGGGCCTCACCGTCCTCAGCCTCGCCCTGGCGATCCTCGTGGTCGGCGTGGGCGTGTTCATCGTCGGCTACCGAGGGGCGGGCAAGGGGGCACTGACCGGCGCCGGTGTGATCACCGGGCTCGGTGTGGCCGCCATGCACTATCTGGGCATGGCCGCGATGCACCTCGACGGCAGCATCCGGTACGACGTGGTCACCGTCGGGCTGTCCGTCCTGATCGCCGTCGTCGCCGCGACCACCGCGCTGTGGGCGGCCGTCACCGTCCGCGGCTTCTCGACCAGCCTCGGCGCCAGCCTGGTCATGGGGATCGCCGTCTCCGGGATGCACTACACCGGCATGGCCGCCGTCGAAGTGCACCTGCACGGAACCACGGGCGCCTCGTGGTCCGGCGACTCGCCCACCTCGCTGCTGCTGCCCATGCTCCTGGGCCCGATCACCTTCCTGCTGCTGGCCGGCGTGGTGGTGATGTTCGACCCGCTGCTGGTCCTCGGCGAGTCCGAGCGGAGCCGGTCCGCCGTCCCCCGGCGCACCCGACCGGACAGCGCACCCGGGCAACGGCCGGGTACCGGGCCGGAACTCAGGGCCGCCCCCGTCGGCGCCCGACCGCCCGGCCGAAAGGCGTAGGCCCGCGAGCGGTGACCGGGGGCGGGGAAGCGACGCCGCGCCCGCCCCCGCCTGCCGTCCCGGCCCGAACCCGGCCGTTGTTACGGTGCACCCGTGTCTGACTCCTCACGCGATACCGCCGAGGGCGCCGGCTGGGGCGCCGCCGAACTCGGCACGTACAAACGGCTGATGCCGCCCGAGGTCGAGAAGATCTCCTGGCTGAACCCCAAGACGCTGTGGGCCGCGCGCAACGGCCTGCTGGCGTCCTGGTTCGGCGACCCCACGGGCCGCACCCGAAGCCGCTGGGTGGCCCAGCGGGCGGCTGCCGGGGCGCCCGCCGACAAGGTGATCCGGCGCGACGACCCGGACCGCTTCTCCTTCCTTGTCATCGGCGACACCGGCGAGGGCGACGACTCCCAGTACGCCGTCGTGCCGGGCCTGCTGAACGTGGGTCAGGACACCCGGTTCGCGATCCTCGCCAGTGACGTGATCTACCCGGTCGGCAGCGCCGACGACTACGGCACCAAGTTCTTCCGGCCGTACCGGGACTACCAGGCGCCCATCTACGCGCTGCCGGGCAACCACGACTGGTACGAGGACCTCGACGCGTTCATGCGTGTCTTCTGCGGCGACGCCCCGCCCCTGGCACCCGAGCCCGCGCCCCGCGCGTTCAGCAGGGCGTGGCTGCGCGCGCTGCTGTGGCACCGGCCTCGCAAGGGGGACGGCCGGCGCCTGGCCGAGGCACGCACGCTGCGGTCGGCCGCCGTCCAGCAGGCCGTCCAGCCCGGTCCGTACTGGGCGATCGACGCCGGGCCGGTGCGGATCGTCGGTATCGACACCGGGCTGCTCGGGACCATCGACGCCGAGCAGGGGGCGTGGCTGCGCGAGGTGTCCGAGGACCCGCGCCCGAAGATCCTCGTCACCGGCCAGCCCCTGTACGTGGACGGCGAGCACCACCCCTGCGCCATCGAAGGGGGCGGCACCGTGGACGACATCGTCCGCGACCCGGCCCACCGCTACGTCGCGGCGATCGGCGGCGACATCCACAACTACCAGCGCTATCCCGTGCAGGTGGACGGCCGCCGCATCCAGTACGTGGTCTCGGGCGGCGGCGGTGCGTTCATGCACGCCACGCACACGATCCCGCGGGTCGACATCGCGGACGTCACCGAGAAGGACTTCCACTGCTATCCCCTGCGCGGTGACTCCCTCGCGTTCTACAGCCGGCTCTACGGGCGCCGGCTGCGGATGCGCCGCTTCTTCACCCTCACCGAGGCGGAGGCGGCGGCCGTCGTCGCCGAACGTCTGGGCATCCCGCTGACCCGAGCCCAGCAGCGGACCGCCCGCATCACATGGCGCATCCGCCTGGTCGCCGCCCTGCTCGGCGCCGGCCGCCGCCCCGACCGCACGGCGCGGCTGCGTCTGCCCGTGCGCAAGATCTACACGCAGCTGTTCTCACCGAGTTCGGAGACCTACAGCCCGCCGTTCTTCAAGTCCTTCCTGCGTCTGGACGTCACCCCCGAGGCCGTCCGTCTGCGCTGCTACGCCGCGACCGGCAACCGCGCCCAGGAGATCGACCCGCCCGTCGAGGACGACATCACGATCCCCCTGGTCTGAGCGGCCGCCCCGCGTCCTCCGCCACCACCCGGTCGAGCAGGTGCAGCGGGGCGGGCCGGATCCCGGCGGCGTCGGCCGCGTCCCAGTGGGCGAGGGCGCGGGGCAGATCGACGAGGCCGTGGATCAGGGGCAGGTCCGAGGGGCGGCCGGACTTTGTGAGCCGGGCGTGGAGCAGGGACTCCAGGCGGCACGAGGCCATGGTGTCCGGGATCCCGGGACGCAGGGCGAAGCCGGACCTCGCCACGTCCGGCAGTTCCGCGTCGAGCCGGGTCCGCGTCGAGTCGAGGGCGAGCAGACCTCCTCCGACGACCAGGACGTCCTGCTCCCGGCTCATCCGGTCCAGGGCGCTCGCGGTGTCGAAGCAGTGCGGGAAGGAGTCGTCCACGACGACCGTGCCGGGCCGCAGCAGGCCGATGTCCAGCAGGGCGTGGGCGCCGCTCACGGCGGTGACGATCACGTCGGCCTCGTAGACCGCGGGCGGCAGTGTCCGCCCCGACTCCGCGATGTCCACCGGTGTCCGCGGGTGAGCGGACGACAGCTCCGCGGCCAGCCGGCGCAGTCGCGCGGCGCTGCCGGGCAGGTCGCACAGCAGCAGCCGGGCCGGCGGCCGGGAGGCCGTCGCCAGCAGCAGGCGCAGGGCCGAGGTGCCGATCGAGCCGCATCCGACGACGGCGAGGGAGAGATCCGCCAGGTCGCGGCCGGTCGCCGCGAGCGCCGCGTGGACCGTGCGGGCCACGGCGACGGTCGTCATGGCGTGTCCGGTGGTGAGCGCCGCGCCCGTCGTGGTCTCGCGCAGGACGTCGTAGCCGTAGCCGGTGAGGGACGGGATCATGCCGGCGAGCGAGACACAGCGGGCGCCGAGTGCGGCGGCCCGCTCGACGGCGCGGGCGGTGCGGGCCGCCAGCTCGGCTCCCGGGGCCAGTTCGTCGGCGAACACGGGGAGGGCGACGAACCCGGAGGTCCCCAGCGGGGTCGTGGTCCACTCCAGCAGACGTGCGCGGCCGTCCGGGAACAGGAGCGCCCGTATCTCCTCGCGGTCGAGGCCGGGACGGTCCTGCGGCAGCCCGGCGAGGGCGGCCAGATGACGCGGTGCGGGCAGGTAGCCGACGAGCGCGGCGTCGAGCGGGGCCGTCGTGGGCCGCGGGCGGCGGGCGCCGGAGGCACCGGTGTCGCCGAGCGCGCCCCGGAGCTGACTCCGTATCTCCTGCGCGAGGCCGGCGACCTCGCGCGCCGGGAGCGCCGCCGCCGAGGCTCGTACGGTGACGCGCAGACCCGCACCCTCGGCGACCGGCCGCACGGCGAGGAAGACGTCGGTGCCCACCGGCGGCGGTGCGAGGGAGGTGTCGGACTCGTCCGCGTGCAGGGTCAGAGGGCCGTCGGGCAGGGAGCCGAGCGAGGTGAAGTCGAGGAAGGTGAAGAAGAACTGGGCGTGCTGGGGCAGCCCCGCCGTCGTGCGCGCCTCGCTGGGCCCCGCCGCCCGGGCCAGCTCGGCCTCGGCGGCGATGGTCCTCATGTCCTCGTGGAACGAGGGCGGTTGCTGCGCTTCGTCCCGGCCATGGGTGCGGGCCGGTCGTACCGCCACCGCCTGCGCGAACGGGCCGAACACCCGATGCGCGTCGGCGGTGGAGTCCTCGCGGCCGGTGACCGCGAGCCCCAGGACCAGGTCGCGTCGGCCGGTGAGAGACGCCAGAGCCCGGTAGTACGCGGTGAGCAGCGGCGCGTACAGCGTGCGCCGCGCTGCCCGGGCGAGCCCGCGCACCGCCTCGGTGGTGGCGGTGTCCAGCGTGAACCCCGTGGTGTGGAACGCCGGGCCCGCTTCGGTGTCCTCGGTGGCCGGGCGGCGCAGCACGGGGGGCGTGTAGGGCGCGCGCACCCGTGCGTGGTACGCCTCGGCCTCGGGGTCCCGGGGTCGCGCGTGGACGGCGGACAGGGCCACGTGGTCGCGGAAGGTGCTGCGGAGCGGTGGCAGACCGTGCGGCAGGCCGCGGTCGAGACGGTCGTACACGGTGAGCAGTTCCCTGGCGAGCAGGGCGGCGCTGTAGCCGTCGCCGATCAGGTGGTGGGCGTGGACCAGGAGCACATGGTCGTCGGGCGCCACGGTGAACAGCCGCAGCCGCAGCAGCGGCCAGGCCCAGGACTCGATCCGGCGCCCCGCCTCCTCGGTGATCCGCTGCTCCAGCAGACCGGGGTGGGCCAGCGACTCCACGTCCACCGGAAGGCGCAACGAGTCCGGCAGCTCCTGCTGCACCGGTGGGCGGGCACCCGCGGGGAAGACGGTACGCGTCATCGGATGACGGGCCACCAGGATGTCGACGGCCCGCTGGAAGACGTCCGGCCGCAGTGTTCCGGCCAGACGGAACCGGGCGAGCCAGCCGGAGCCCGCGGTGGGGTCGAGGGCCTCGGCGAGCAGGAACCCCCGCTGGGAGGGCGTGAGGGGGTAGGGGTCCGTCGCCCGCGCGGGGGCGGGCTCCGGGAGCGGCTCCGGTGAGGCGGCCGTGTCCAGGGCCGCGGCCAGGGCGCCGAGCGTGCGGTGGGTGTAGACGGTGGTGGGCCGGGGGACGGCCGGCAGGTGCGCGCGCAGGCGGGCGAAGAGTTCCAGGACCAGGATGGAGTCGCCGCCGAGCGTGAAGAAGTCGTCCTCGCGGGTGACGACCGGCACGTCCAGCAGGTCCGACCAGATGCGGGCCACGGTGTGCTCGGTCGGGGTGGCGGGCGGGGCGCCGGGGCCGGTTCGCGCGGGCAGCGCGGCAGGGCCCCCCACGGCGTGGTGACCGGTCTCGTGCGTGGCCGCCCTGTCACCGGTCTCCGCCTCGGACGCCGCTCCCGTCTGGTGGGCCAGCCGGTTGCGGTCGATCTTTCCGGTGCCGGTGAGGGGCATCACCGGGAGCGTGCGGATGCGGCCGGGCAACATGTACGGCGGCAGCGCGCGGGCCAGGAAGGCGCGTATCTCGCGTGCGTCGGGATCGGCCGAGCCCGACCGGGGTTCCAGGTAGGCCACCAGACGCCCGTCATGGAGCAGCACGGCGGCACGGGCGACGTCGGGGTGGGTGAGCAGCGCGGCCTCCACCTCGCCGAGTTCCACGCGGTGGCCGCGGACCTTCACCTGGTCGTCGAGGCGGCCCAGGAATTCCAGTACGCCGTCCTCCGCCCGGCGGACCCGGTCGCCGCTGCGGTACCAGCGGTTGCCGTCGCGTTCGACGAACGCCTCGGCGGTGAGGTGGGGTTCGCCGAGGTAGCCGGGGGTCAACCCGGTGCCTGCGATGAGCAGTTCACCGGGTTCGCCGGGCGCGCAGTGACGGCCGTCCTCGGCGACGACGGCCAGGTCGGTCCCGGCCACCGGCCGCCCGATGGGCACCTGCCGTACGTCGTCGGCCGGCCGGGTGGCGATGATGTGGCAGGTGGCGTTGATGGTGGTCTCGGTCGGCCCGTAGAGGTTGGCGATCCGGTGCTCCCGACCGCCGCACGCGTCGAGCAGGTCGAACCAGCGGCGTACGTGCGCGGCGGGCAGTGCCTCGCCGCCGACGTGCACCCACCGCAGTGCCGACAGGTCCGGGGGTGTCCCGTCCTGCCGCGCCCGGGTCTCGGCGGCCGTCAACAGGCGTTCCCACAGCGTGGGTACCGAGCTCCACACCGTGATCCGGTGGTCGACGATCCGGTCCAGGAGTGCTTCGGGGTCACGCAGGAGGTCCCGGGTGAGGGTGTGGATCGTGGCACCGGCCAGCAGCGGCGCCAGCAACTGCCGTACGGAGGCGTCGAAGCAGACCGACGCCGTCTGCACGAGCCGGTCCTGCGGGCCGTAACCGAAGGTCGCCACGGACCAGTCGAGGTAGTTGAGCATCGACCGGTGGGTGATCGGGACCGCCTTGGGGCGGCCCGTGGAGCCCGAGGTGAAGATCACGTAGGCGATGGCGTCCGGGTCGGCGGGCGGCGGCTCGCTCGGCGGCGGGGTGGCAAAGGGCTGGTCGTCGGCCGTGACCATGACCGGTGTGACGCCGTCCAGCGCGGCGGCGGCCGCACGGGTCGAGGGCCGGCAGACCGTGACCCGCAGTTCGGTGCGACGTGCCTGGTCCCGCAGCCGGGCCACGGGGTGGGTCGCGTCCAGGGGCACCCAGCCGGCGCCCGCTCGGAGGATGCCGACCACGCCGACGACGGTGTCGGCGCCGGGTTCGGTGAGCAGGCCGACCAGATCACCGGGACGTACGCCCGCGGTACGCAGCCGTGCCGCGAGCGCTGTGGAGGCGGTGTCGAGTTCGGCGTAGGTGAGGGTGGTGCGGCCGGTGTCCACCGCGACGGCTCGTGGTGTCGCCAGGAACCGGGCATCCAGGCGGTCGACGATCCCCTCGCCGTCCCCGCGTGGCCGCGGACGGGTGGGCGGCTCGGTGGCGGCGCGCAGTTCTTCCCCGTACTCGGCCGCGAGACGCTCGACGGTCTCGGGGCGGAACAGGTGGGCGGGATGGTTCCAGGACAGGCTGAGGGCCGCGTCCGATTCCCAGCACAGCAGCCCGAGACGGGTCGCGGCGGAGGCGGTGGCCGCCGCGGCCGGGGTCACGGTGACCGGCCAGTCGCGGCCGTGGCTCACGGGGAACCGGGCGAAGCTGAACCCGGCAGGGGCGACGGTGCGTGGGGGCGCGCCGGTGGCGGGCAGCAGCGCGGCGATGTCGGGGCTGGTGAGCGTGGCGTGGGACTCCGCTTCCTGCCAGATCCGGCGCAGCCGCCGGGCCAGTGCGGTCACGGGCTCGTCGGGGTCGACGGTGACGAACACCGGCAGGGTGTCGGCGAGCGGGCCCACCAGACGGTCGATCCCGGGCAGGGGTGCCTCGCGGCGGGCTCGCGCCACGTTCACGGCGACGCGCCGTCCGCCGCTCCAACGGGCCAGGCAGCGGCCGTACACCGCGAGGAGCAGGTGGAAGAGGGAGACCTCGTGCCGGGCGGCCAGCTCCCGCAGCCTCGCCGTGAGTGCCGCGTCCACGGTGGTCTGGTGGTGGGTGAGCGGTGGTGTCGGCGGCGCCTCCGGGTCGCCGTCGTAGGGCAGGGCCCGCGCCGAGGCGGCTGCCGTGTGTGCGGCGATGCGCTCGCGCCAGTACCGCTGGTCCCTGGTGAACGCCGGAGAGCGGCGTTCGGCGCGCACGAGGTCCGCGTAGTCGCCGAACTCGGCGTGGACCGGCGGGAGTTCGCGGGTGTCGTCGTGGACGAGCGCGGTGTGGAGGGACCAGAGTTCCTCGCACAGCACCTTGAGGCTGTAGCCGTCGGCGGCGCTGTGGTGGACGACGAGCAGCAGGTGGGCGAGGTGGGCGTCGCGCGGGTCGCGGACGAGCACGGCACGCACCGGGTCCTCTGCCGTCAGGTCGAACGGACGGTTGTACAGCCGCCGTTCGACGTCGGGCAGCGGCGGGGAGGTGCCGTCCGCTTCGCGCACCTCGTACCAGCGGGGCGGTCGGTCGGTGGGCCCGGCGGGCGCGACGTACTGGCGCGGCGGTGTGCCGTCGCCGGTGATCCGCAGCCGCAGCATGGAGTGCCGTGCGGCGAGGTGGGCGAAGGCACGGCCGAGGAGCCCTGTGTCGAGGGGGCCGCGGACGGTCTGGCGTATGTAGCCGTAGGCGGTGACGCCGTCGTACAGCGCCTCGGTCGTGTGGAAGGCGAGTTGGAGCGGGGTCAGGGGGCGTGGCGGGGAGTCCTCGCGCGCGGGCTGCGCGGCGGCGGGGGCAGCGGCGGCGGTCGGTGTCCGTCCCCTGATGTGCGTGGTCAGTTCGCCGACGGTCCGGTACTCGAAGAGCAGTGTGGCGGGCAGCGGCAGCCCGAGTTCCCCCTCCAGGCGACGCGCGAGGTCCACGGCGGTGAGCGAGTCGAGCCCGAGACCGAGGAAGTGCTCGTCGTCGCCGATGTCCTCGGGGGCGCGGTGCAGCGCCTCGGCCAGCAGCCGGCGCACCAGCTCGGTCACACGGGCCGGGTCCGGTACGGGGCGCACGGCGCCCGCGGTGGGCTGGTCCGGGGTGGGCGGGTCCGCGGTGATCGGGTTCGTGGTGATCGGGTTCGCGGTGATCGGGTCCGCGGTGATCGGGTCCGCGGTGGTCAGGTCCGTGGCGATCGGGTTCGCGGTGGTCAGGTCCCCGGTGGGCTGGTCCGCGGTGGTCAGGTCCGGGGTGGGTGGGCTGTCGTGCGAACCGTCCCGCACGACGGTCGGCGCCGATGTCCGCGACGAGGTGACCAGCAGGTGCGCGGCATCCGTGGCAACGGCCGTGTGCAGTGCGGCGATCGCGTCCCGCGCGGTCATGGGGGTCAGTCCGTGAGCGCCCATACGGGACAGGGCCGGTGAACCGGCGGCCAGTCCCGCGTCCGCGACGGGTCCGAACCCGATCGCCTGCCAGGGATTCCCGGCCGCGCGCTCGGCGGCGGCGAAGGCGTCCAGGAAGGCGTTGGCCGCCGCGTAGTCGCCGAGCGCACCCGCCAGGCCGGGCACCACGGAGGAGAGCGAGGAGAAGGCGACGCACACCGCGGGGCGCCGGCCGTGCCGGTGCAGCGCCTCGGCGACCAGCGACGTACCCCGCACCTTCGCGGCGAGCACCTGCTCGATCTCCCGGTCGGTCTTGGAGCGGAGGGTGCCCGGCCGGACCGTCCCGGCGGCGTGGAACACGCCGTCCACAGCGGGCAGCGTGGCGAACAGGGCGTCGACTGCGGCTTCGTCGGACACGTCGGTCGCGTGGTACTCGGCCAGGGCGCCCTGGGCACGGAGTTCGGCGAGCAGGTCGCCGGGGGCGGTCGCGGAACGCCCCGTCAGGATGAGCCGGGGTGCGCCGCGCCCGGCGAGGTCACGGGCGAGTGCGGAACCGAGGCCGCCGGCTCCGCCGGTGATCAGGTAGGTGCCGTGCGCAGGCAGGGCGCCGAGGGACGTGGCTGCGTCCGTAACCTCGGACGGCGTACGGACGAGCCTGCGGTCACCGCGCCATGCGACCGCACCGCCCACGCCCTGCCCTTGCGGGTCGGGGGCCGAGCACAGCTCCTGTTCCAGGGCGTCGAGCCGCGCGTCGAGCGTGTCGTGCGAGGACAGGTCGACGCTGCGGGCGGTGAGCCCCGGGTGTTCTTCCGCGAGTGCGAGGGCGAAGCCGTGCGCAAGCGCCCGCGCCGGGCGTGCCCGTTCCGTGGCCGTGCCGGTCACGAAGGCGTCCTCGGTGACGACCAGCAGACGCGAACAGCCGTCGGCGTCGGCGAGTGCGTCGAGCACGGGGCGCGGTGAGGCGGTGGCGGGGCAGTCAGGGGTGGATCCGGTCCGGTGAGGGCGGTCTGCTGCGTGCCTGGGGGCGCCGATCGCGGCTGGGTCGCCGACGTCCGCGGCACGGTCGGGCCGCTCGCTGACATCCCTGGCCCCGTCACGGCCGTCCGCCGCCCGGGCTCGGCCGTCCGCCGCCCCTTCACCGCCGTCCGCCGCCAGGAGGGTGTCCTCCCCCGCGCCGCCGAGCCACACCACCGTGTCGACCGAGGCGGCACCCTGCCGGGAAGCCTCACGCTCCGCCAGCACCGTCACTCCGCGGCCGGTCAGACGCTCGGTCAGGGCCCGCCCGAGCGGGTGGTCGGCGCCGATCAGCCGTACCGCACCCGGGCCCGCCGCCGGCGTGAGTGGTGCCTCCCGCCAGTCGAGGCGCCGGACGAGGGTCACCGCGCCCGGCTTGCGCGGCCAGTACCGGGTGCGTCGGTACGGGTACGTCGGTACCGGGACCCTGGGGCCGGCGGTGGCACGCGTCGCGCGGGCCAAAGCCTCCCGGTCCAGCGCCGCTCCACGTGCCCACAGGCGGCCCGCCGTCTCCAGCAGGGCCCGGGCACCGGAGGGGGCACCGCTGCGGCCCGGGACGCAGGACGTTCCCGTCGTCCACACCGCCACGTCGCGGGCGGCTCCCGCGCCGGCGACCGCGCGGACCGCGCCGCCCAGGGCGTTGTCCGGGCCGAGTTCGAGGAAGGTGTCGTAGCCCTCCTCCAGGAGCCTCGCCACAGCCGCGCCGAAACGCACGGGCCGGACGGCGTGCTCCTGCCAGTAGCCGGGTGTGAGGTCGGGCCGCCACTCCCCGGTGACCGTGCTCAGCATGGGAAGGTCCGCCGGTTCGGCCGTCAGTGCCTTGGCCGCGTCCCGCAGGGGATCGAGGACCGGCTTGATCAGCGGTGAGTGGAAGGCGTGCGAGACACGGAGCCTGCGCGCCGTCACACCCCGTCGGGTCAGTTCCGCGAGAGCCCGGTCGACGGCGTCCTCGGAGCCCGAGATCACGACCTGACCGGGCCCGTTGACGGCCGCCACGCCGAGCGAGCCGCCGGAGCCGTGGACGAGGTCGGCGACGGTGTCCTCGTCCCCCCTGACCGCGGCCATGGCGCCGGGCGGGGCGAATTCGCCCATCAGGCGCCCGCGTTCCGCCGCGAACCCCACCGCCTCGGCCAGGCTCAGCGCACCGGCGGCACACGCGGCCGCGATCTCACCGACGCTGTGTCCGGCGACCGCGTCCGCGCCGAGGCCCCACTCCCCCAGCTGCCGGGCCAGGCCCACGCCGAACGCGACGAGCAGCGGCTGCGCCACCTCCGTCCTGGCCAACTCCCGCGGGTCCGCGCCCGGATCGAGGCACCACTCGGCGAGCGAGCGTCCGAGGACGGGCCCGGTCAGCGAGGACGCCTCGTCCAGGACCTCGCGGAACGCCGGGGCCGACCGGTACAGGGCGCGTCCCTGACCGGGCCGTTGGGTTCCCTGGCCGGGCAGCAGGAACACGATCCGTGAGCGCGACCGGGCGACGGTGAAGTCCGACGGGCGTACGGCTTCGAGACGGTCCGCCAGGTCGCCGTCGGTGACCACGGCGAGACGGTGGGCGCCGTCCTCGCGGGCGGTGTTGACGGTGGCGCAGAGGCCGGCCTCGTCCAGGTCCGGGGTGGCCCGGACGAACGCGGCGAGTTCGGCGGCGGACGCGCGCAGGGCCTCGGCGCTGCCGGCCGACAGGGTGAGCAGGTGCGGGCCGTCGGCTCCGGGGCTCTCGGGGGGCGTTCGGACGGGCGGCTCCTCCAGGACGGCGTGCGCGTTGGTGCCGCCGAAGCCGAAGGCGTTGACGCCCGCGAGCAGAGGGCCGGGGGCCCGCCATTGCTGTTGCCCCGCCACGAGTTCGAAGCCGGGGGCGAGGTGGCGCACGTAGGGCGCGGGCTCGATGGCGTGCGGGGAGGGCGGGATCAGGCGGTGCTGGAGTGCCAGGACCGTCTTGACCAGGCTCGGCATCCCGGCGGCGTTGAGCAGGTGTCCGATGTTCGCCTTGACCGAGCCGAGCAGGCGCGGAAGGCCGTCGGTGCGGGGTGGGAAGGCGTGCCCGAGTGACTGCGCCTCGACCGGGTCGCCGACCGGGGTGCCGGTGCCGTGCGCCTCGACGTACGAGACCGTGTCGGGGTCGATGCCGCACTCGTCGTACGCCTGGGTGATGACCTCGCGCTGGGTGCGCGGGTTGGGGGCGAGCAGGCTGAGCGAGCGGCCGTCGTTGTTGACGGCGGTGCCGCGGACCAGGGCGAGCACCGGGTCGTCGGCCCGCAGCGCGTCGTCCAGGCGGGCGAGTACGAGGGTGGCCCCGCCCTCGCCCGGCACGATGCCGTCGGCGGCGGCGCCGAAGGGGCGGCTGCCGCCCGTCGGGGACAGCGCGCCCGCGCGGGCGAGCAGCCGGTGGCCGGTCGGGGTCAGGGCGAGTTGGACGCCGCCGACCACGGCGATGTCGCACTCGCCGCTCTGGAGGCTGCGCCGCGCCAGGTGGAGCGCCACGAGCGCGGAGGAGCAGGCGGTGTCCACCACGAGGGCGGGGCCGTCGAGGTCGAGCGCCTGGGAGAGGCGGGCGGCGACGAGGTTGGGCAGGTTGCCGGTGAGCGCGGCGGGCTGGGCGGCGAGGTCGCCGTCCGTGGCGGCGGCGAGGATCTCGCGGTAGCCGCTGTCTCCGACGGCGGCGAAGACGCCGATCCGGCGGCCGGACCGCCGCGGCCCGGCGTATCCGGCGCGCTCCAGCGCCTCGTGGGCCAGCTCCAGGAACAGCCGCGCCTGGGGGTCGGTCGCGCGGGCCTCCTCGTCGTCCAGGCCGAAGAAGGCGGCGTCGAAGGAGGCGGGATCGGGGAGGAAGGACCCGAAGAGGCCGGGGGTGGCGCCCGGTCCCCGGCCGCTTCGGCCCTCTTCCCGGCGCTCTCGGTCCTCCCGACCCTCCCGGCCCTCCCGGCCCTCCCGGCCGTCCCGGCCCTCCCGGCCGTCCCAGCGGCCCTCGGGCACCGCTGTCACCGTGTCGCGCCCGGACACCAGCAGCTCCCAGAACGCTTCCGGGGTCTCGGCGCCGGGGAAGCGGCAGGCCATGCCGAGGACCGCCAGCGGCCCCGCTCCCTCGCCGGGCGGCGCCGGGGCCCGCCCGGCGTCCTTGCCGGCGGGCCCCCGACCCCGGCCCGCCGTGTCGGCGGACGTCCGCTCCGCCGTGTCGGCGGACGTCCGCTCCGCCGCGTCGAGGCGGGCAAGCACATGCCCGGCCAGCCCCGCCACCGTGTCGTGGTCGCGCAGGACGCGGGGCTCCACGGTGACGGCGAAGGCGTCCTCGATCCCGGCGAGCACGGTCATCGCCTTCAGTGAAGAACCCCCGAGAGCGAAGAACCGGTCGTGCCGGGCGATCTGTGTCGGCGGCAGCTCCAGCGTCCGCGCCCATATCCCCCGGACCACGTCCTCGACGTCACGCCGCGACCGCGGCGCCGCCCCCTGCCGACCGTCCCGCACAGGCTGGTCCGCCCCGGTTCGGCCCCTCCCCCGCGCCCCCGAGAGCCGTTCCTCCACCGCCGCGTAGGCGCCCGCCTCGAACCGGGCACGCATCAGCGCCCGCCGCAGCTTGCCGCTCGTCGTCCGCGGGAACGCCCCGGGGGGCAGGGGCAACACCCGTACGTCGTCATGGCCCAGCGTCTCCCTGACCCTGGCCGCCACCGCGTCCAGGACGGGCAGGGCGGTGCCCAGGGCGGGCCGCGCCCACTGGACGAACACCACGACCCGGTCGCCACCGGTGTCCGGATTGGTGGAGCCGATCGCCGCCACCACGCCCCGGGGCAGCGCCGGAGTCGCGGCGGCGGTCTCCTCGATGTCGGGCGCGTGGAAGGTACGGCCCCCCACGAAGACGACGTCCTTGTGCCGACCGGTGACACACAGCCGGCCCTCGTGCAGGAAGCCCAGGTCACCGGTGCGCAGCCAGCCTCCGGTGAACGCCTCCGCGCTCGCCTCGGGACTGCGGTGGTAGCCGCGGGCCACCTGGGGGCCGTGTACCTCGACGTGACCGACACGCCGGTCGGCGAGCGGTCCTCCGGCGTCGTCGGTGACGCGGATCCGGCAGTCCGGGACGGGACGGCCCACGTCCATGAACCCGACGGCGTCCGGGCCCGGTCGCACGGGCACGGCCCGACCCCGGCTGAGCTCCTTGCGGTCCAGGTGAAGCGGGGCGGCGACCTCCCCGAGCGGGGGTACGGTCACCGCGAGCGCGGCCTCGGCCAACCCGTACACGGGCAGCATGGCCCTGGCGTCCAGTCCCGCCGCACCGGCCTTCGCGGTGAACTCCCGCCACACGCGCGGCGCGATGGGCTCGGCGCCCACGAGCAGCAGGCGTACGCCGCTGAGGTCCAGTGCGGACCAGGTGCTGTCCGGCACGCGCCGCACCGCGAGGGCCAGCGCGAAGTTGGCGGCCGACAGCAGGGTCGCCCGATGACGCGCCGCGGCTTCGAGCCAGCGGGCCGGGCGCTTGGCGAAGGTCAGCGGCTCCAGCCGCACCTGCTTCAGGTGTGCCGCCATGGGGACGAGGTGGGTTCCTATCAGGCCCATGTCGTGGAAGTACGGCATCCAGGTCGCCACCACGTCGTCCGAGGTGATCGCCATGGCCGCGCGGATCTGCCGGAGGTTCGCGAGGACTGCCTCGTGGGTGACCTCCACGCCCTTGGGGGCGCCGGTGCTGCCGGAGGAGAACTGCAGGAAGGCGACGTCGCGCGGGTCCCGGGCGGGCAGCGGGCGCGATGGTTCGCCCTCGCGCAGCTCACCCAGCCGCAGGGCGCGCACCGGGCCCGGCAGCTCGGCGACCAGGGCTTCGGTGGTCTCGTCCACCACCACGGCGGGCCTGCCCAGGAACTCCCACACCGGCCCCACCCGGCGGGCCTCCGGAGCGAGCGGCACGGGCACGAGTCCCGCCGCCAGCGCCCCCCAGAACATCGGTTGGAAGTCCTCGCCCAGAGCCGCGAGCAGCGGCACGGGCGTGCCCGGCTCCAGTCCCGCCGCGCGCAGGCCGCCGGCCACGCGCAGGGCGTCCTCGCGCAGTTCGGCGAAGGTGACGGTGCGCTCGCCGCCGTCTCCGCGGACGTGGACGACGACCTGACCGGGGGCCTCCTCGGCGGCGTGCAGCAGGATGTCGAGGAGCGTGGCGGCGGTACGGCGCCCGGGAGTCGGCATGCGCTTCCTTCCTCGTCCCACGGAACGCGCGCCCGCGGACCGGCCCTGCCGGGATCCGGTACCGGCACGGGCGTTTTCGATCATTCACCTGTACGACGATCAGTTTCGTCGAACGGTTCACCCCGGCCGGAGGGGGTGCGGCCGACTCCGCACGAGCCGGATCCGCCCAGGCCCCCGGGGTCGGGTCCGCCCACCGCGCGGCCGCGCCCGACGGACCGGCCCTCCGCTACCAGCGCCCCGCTGCGGTCCCGGTGATCGGCTCGGAAGGCTTGCCGTCCACGCCGACCGGCACGTCACCGGCGAGCATCACCCGGTGCATGATCCGGGGGTGGCCGAGGTGGGCGTTGTCGCTCGGGGCGAGGTGGATGGTGGCACGGTTGTCCCAGAAGGCCACGCTGCCGGGCTCCCAGCGGAAGCGGACCGTGTACTCGGGCCGTACGGCCTGCTCCAAGAGCATGTCGAGGATCGCGCGGCTCTCGGCCCGCGAGAGGTCTGCGATCTGCTCGACGTAGTAGCCGTTGACGTACAACACGCGTTCCCCCGTCTCCGGATGGACGCGTACCAGCGGATGCAACGAGGCGACCTGGTGGTCCAGGAGATGGCGGACGTACGCGTCGTCGCCGGGCCTCGGCTGGTAGCCGACGCCCAGACGGTGCTCGGCCCGCAGCCCGTCCACGAACTCCCGCACGGGGCCCGACAGTCCGGCGTACGCGGCCGCCAGGTTCGACCAGGTGGTGTCGCCGCCGTACGGGGGCACGGTCTCGGCGCGCAGGATCGTCGCGGCGGGCGGGTCGAGGCGCGCGCCGTGGTCGCAGTGCCAGCCGCGCAGCAGGGTGTGGCGGCGCCGCCGCAGCCACTCGTCGTGCTCCATGCCGAACTTCCCGCCCAGCTCCAGCCGGTCGGCGGTGGTCTCGACCTCGGGCACCCCCGCCGGTGAGGCGCTGCCCCGCTTGCCCAGCACCACCGGCTCGCCGAACCGGCGCGCGAACGCCACATGCCCGGCGTGGTCCAGCCGCTGCCCACGGAAGAACACGACCTTCCAGCGCAGCACCGCCTGCCGGATCGCGGCGACCACGGCGTCGTCCAGCTCCCCGGCCAGGTCGACGCCCGTGACCTCCGCGCCGATGTGCCCGGCGACCGGTTTCACCTCGATTCCCGCGATGTGGTCCGTCCCGTCGGCGGGGGCCCTGTCCGTCGTCATGCGCGCTCCGTCGGTCGTCCGCACCGGCTCCGGTCGGAGCCGGTCCCAGGGTGATCGTGGCAGGTTCGGTGCACATGGCGACAGCGCCCCGGCGCACCCGGCTGCCGAAGGACCTTCGGTGCACCGGTGGTCCCGGGACCGTCAGCTCGTCGACCGCCCCGCTCCGCGGCGCGCCGGTCGCCCCGCCACCCCCTTCGACACCGCGCCCACCGGATCGGGCACGGAGCGACCGCACCCGAGTACCGCTCCCGCCGGGCCGGTTCGCCGTGTGCCGCCCCCGCTCGCGCAGCACCCCTCGTCCGCGATGAGCCTCACCGGCCGAGCCGGGGAGCGGCGGGCGACCGATGAGGCGCACGCGGAGTTCTGACGCGCGTCGCGGGCGTCCCGGCGGGTACTCGGGTCCAGGCGGGAAGGGCCTCGCGGTGCCCGCGTGAAGGAGGCGTTCATGAGCGGGAAGGACCGACTGCGCGAATATCATGGCAAACGGGACTTCGGGCGGACCCGCGAGCCGGAGGGAAGCACGGCGGCCCCCGGCGAGGAGCCTCGGTTCGTCGTGCAGATCCATGACGCCCGCACCCTGCACTTCGACTTCCGGCTCCAGGTGGACGACGTGCTCAAGTCCTGGTCGGTGCCGAAGGGCCCCTCCGGCGATCCCAGCGACAAGCGGCTCGCCATGCCCACCGAGGACCATCCGCTGGAGTACGAGGAGTTCGAGGGCGTGATCCCCCAGGGCGAGTACGGCGGCGGCACGGTGATCGTCTGGGACAACGGCACGTACGAGCCGTTGTCCCACGACCGCAAAGGCCGGCCCGTCGACTTCGGTGAGTCCCTGGAGCGCGGACACGCCACGTTCCGGCTGAACGGCTCGAAGCTGCACGGCGAGTACGCGCTCACCCGGATCCGCGACGGACGGGACGGCGACCGGGAGGCATGGCTGCTGGTGAAGGCCGGCAGGGGGCGGGCGCGCGGGCACGGCACCCCCGACCCGTACCGGGCCCGCTCGGTGCGGACCGGCCGTACCCTCGCCCAGGTCGCCGCCGACGGCGACGAAGGGTGACGGTGGCGACCAGGTTTGCGGATCGGCAGGTGTGCGGCCCCGGCCGTGCGGGTGGGCGGCACGCGCTGCTCTCCCGCTCGGGGCTGCGGTCGCGTCCCTGAATTCGGCGGATGTTGTCGTTCCGCCCTCAACCACCCGTGCCGGCCTCTATGTTCACGGCGACAGCAGCTCCCGTCCCAGGAGGCCCTCGTATGCGCCCCGCGCTCCGCATCGCCGTCACCGGCGCCGTGGCAGCCGCCACCGTCCTGGTCACCGGTCCGGCCCAGGCCACTGCGCCCGGCCCCGGCGTCACGGCACGCACGATCAGTCAGAAGACCGTCGGGGACACCGACTACATACTTCGCGAGGTCACCATTCCGCCCGGCCAGGCCACCGGCTGGCACTACCACGACGGACCCCTGTACGCCTTCACCCGGCAGGGCACGCTGAGCCACTACGACTCCACCTGCGTGTCCGACGGTGTCTACCCGAAGGGCAGCTTCATCCAGGAACCCGCGGGCCCCGGCAACGTGCACATCGGCCGCAACGAGGGCGGCACGCCGGTGGTCCTCGACGTGCTGTACGTGCTGCCGCACGGCGCGCCGTTCTCCCAGGACGCGCCGAACCCCGGCTGCCCGTTCGAGTGACCGGCCCGTCGGCGGGGCTCATGTCGGCGGCAGCGGCTGCTCGGCCCAGATCGTCTTGCCGCTGCCGGTCTGCCGGCTGCCCCAGCGCTGGGTGAGCTGGGCGACGAGCAGCAGTCCCCGGCCGCCCTCGTCGTAGGCGTGGGCCCGGCGCAGGTGCGGGGAGGTGGCGCTGCCGTCGGACACCTCGCAGATGAGAGTGCGGTCGCGGATCAGACGGAGCTGGATGGGCGGTGCGCCGTACCGGATGGCGTTGGTGACGAGTTCGCTGACGACGAGTTCGGTGACGAAGGCCGCCTCGTCCAGCCCCCATTCGGTCAGCTGCTCCGTCGCGGCCTGACGGGTGGCCGCCACGTGCTCGGGGTCCGGCCGTACGTCCCAGGTGGCGATGCGGTCCGCGCCCAGGGCCCGGGTGCGGGCCAGCAGCAGGGCCACGTCGTCACCGGGGTCTTCAGGCAGCACGGCCTTCAGGACGCTGTCGCACAGGGCGTCGAGGCTCTCGGCGGGCGCGGTCAGCGCGCGGCACAGTTCACCGGTCGCGTGGTCGATGTCGCGGTCGCGGTCCTCGATGAGGCCGTCCGTGTACAGGGCGACCAGGGAGTTCTCCGGCAGCTCCACCTCCACCGCCTCGAAGGGCAGCCCTCCGACGCCGAGCGGGGGCCCGGCGCTCAGCTCGATGACCTGGGTGGTTCCGTCGGGCAGCACGAGGACCGGCGGCGGGTGGCCTGCCGCGGCCAGGGCGAGACGCCGCGTGACGGGGTCGTAGACGGAGTACAGGCAGGTGGCGCCCAGCTCGGCCACCTCGTTGGTGTCGTCCCCGGCGAGGTGGGTGACGAGGTCGTCGAGGTGGGTGAGGAGCTCGTCGGGCGGCAGGTCCACGTCGGCGAGGGTGCGTACGGCCGTGCAGAGCCGGCCCATGGTGGCCGACGAGGGGATGCCGTGCCCCACGACGTCGCCGACGACGAGGGCGACGCGGCCGCCGGACAGCGGGATCACGTCGAACCAGTCGCCGCCTATGCCTGCCTGGGAACCGGAGGGCCGATAGCGGTGGGCCACCTCGACGGCGGCCTGTCCGGGCAGCCCGCGGGGCAGCAGGTTGTGCTGGAGGGTCAGCGCGGTGGTGCGTTCCCGTGCGAAGCGGCGGGCGTTGTCGACGCAGACCGCGGCCCGGCTGCCGAGTTCCTCGGCGAAGACGGCGTCGTCCGCGCCGTAGTCGTCGGGCTGCCCCATGCGTACGACCACCGCGACACCCAGCGTGGTGCCGCGGGCCCGCAGGGGCACCGCCATCATCGAGTGGGCGCCCACCCGGTACTGCCGGCCGGCCGGTGACCGGGCGTTGCGCTCCGCGACCCACCGCATGAACGCCGGCTCGCCCGCCTGGCTGTGGACCACGCGGCCCTCGAGGATCGCTCGGGCCGGCGGCGAGAACGGCGGGTAGTGGTCCAGTTCACCGAGGTGCACGGCGGCTTCCGGGGTGCCCTCGGTCGCCGATCCGTGGGCGATCCGGCGCAGCGCGACGTCCGTGCCGGCCAGCGCCGGGGGTTCCTCCGCTCCCAGCACCCAGTCGAACAGGTCCACACTGGCGAAGTCGGCGAACCGGGGCACCACGACCTCGATCAGTTCCTCGGCGGTGCGCACCACGTCCAGGGTGGTGCCGATGCCGGCCGCCGCCTCGTTCAGCAGGGCCAGCCGTTGCCGGGCCCAGTACTGCTCGGTGCTGTCGAACGCGGCCAGCGCGGTCCCGACCAGCCGGCCGGAGGAGTCCCGCACGGGCCACATGTCGGTGGTCCAGGAGTGCTCCCGGTTCAGGGCCGGTGCCCCCGCGTAGCTCTCGTAGCGCAGCGGCGCTCCGGTCTGCGCGACCTGGCGCAGATGCCACAGGAAGCCCCGGCTGTGCTCCTCGTTCCCCACCGTCTCCGGGAAGTGGCGGCCGAGCAGGACGGCCTCCGGTACGCCCATGACCTTGCAGGCCGCTTCGTTGAGGCGCAGATAGCGTTGCCCGGTGTCGAAGACGGACATGGACATGGACGCCTGCTGGAAGGCCAGCTCGGCGAGTGAGGGCTCGGCGCCGTCGGACGCAGAGGTGGTGATCACGTAGCCGCCCGGTGCGCCGTCCGCGCCCAGCAGCGCGCACGCCGTCACGGGCACGGCGACGGTGGAGCCGTCCTGGTGGCGCAGTACGGCGGTGCCGGTCAGGGCCGTCAGGGCTTCGGGGGGCGGTGCCTCGGCGAGCAGCTCCCGCGCGGGACGTCCCAGGGCATCCCCGGCTGTCAGGCCCGTGAGCCGCTGGGCGCCCTCGCTCCACCCGGTGACCGCACCCTGGGCATCGATGATCACCGCGGCGGGCTCCTGTGCCGCGGTGGAGACGTGCTCCATGCCGTCCAGGATGAGTCTTCCGGGGCACCTCATCAACCGCGGTGCCCCGGCGGTCGCGCCGAAGCCGCCCGACGGCGTGCGGATGCCGCCGGGCGGCCCGGGGGCGCGCTCACTTGCGCAGCGCGGCGAGGGCCCGGTCGGCGTGGGCGTTCATGCGCAGCTCGCTGCGGACGACCTCCAGGACCGTGCGGTCCTGCCCGATGACGAAGGTGACCCGCTTGGTGGGCGCCAGCGAGAAGCCGCGGGAGACGCCGAACCGCTCCCTCACCGTCCCGTCGGCGTCGGACAGCAGCGGCATGCCGAGCGTGTGCCGGTCGGCGAACTCCTGCTGGCGTTCGACCGCGTCGCCGCTGATGCCCACCGGGTGCGCGCCGACGGCGGCGAACTCGGTGGCGAGGT
The DNA here is from genome assembly GCF_042868655.1 of Streptomyces sp. NPDC007808. Classification (NCBI taxonomy): domain Bacteria; kingdom Bacillati; phylum Actinomycetota; class Actinomycetes; order Kitasatosporales; family Streptomycetaceae; genus Streptomyces; species Streptomyces sp. NPDC007808. The sequence goes on along the minus strand of NZ_JBIAEQ010000001.1, from coordinate 981,428 downwards.
CACGGAAGTGGCAGGCCTGCGCGGTGCAGCCCGGCGTGAGGGCGGCCGGGTAGAAGAAGAGCACCACCGGTCCGGCGGCGAGCAGTTCGGACAGGCTGCGCACGGTGCCCGTCTCGTCCGGCAGTGCGAAGTCCTCGACCTTGTCGCCGACCTCCACTCGGGCGCTCATGACCGGCCCTGCGCGTTCCTGGCGACGCCCCGGGCCCACAGCACCAGGGGTACCTGCAGCGGCAGCCTGCTGAAGGCGGCGGCCTTCTGCCGGGCGGGGCGGTGGCGCCAGTCGGCGGCCATCTTCACGTTCGCGGGGAACACCCCGACGAAGAAGGCCGCCGTGGCGAGCGCGGCGGCCTTGCGGGTGCGGGGCAGCGCCAGACCGGCCGCGAGCGCGAGTTCGGCGGCGCCGCTGGCGTACGTCCAGGTCCGTGGCGTACCCGGCAGGACGCCGGGCACGATCGCGTCGAACTGTCGGGGAGCGGCGAAGTGGGCGACGCCCGCGGTGGCCAGCAGGCCGGCGAGCAGCAGGGGGGAGCGTTGGGACCGGGGCACGGTTCCTCCTTGGATGGCCTGCCGCCGGATGCTACCGGAGGGTAGATCACGGCTCGCCACCCGCCCAAGCCGTCATCGTCCCTGCTGTGCCTGTGCGGACATGGAGGTGGTCGGTGAGGCCGCCGACGGCGCCGAGGCCATCGATCTCGCCCGGGTCCATCGGCCCCACGTGGTCCTGATGGGCATGCGCATGCCGGGCACCGGCGGACCGGCCGCCACGTCCGCGATCTGTGCCGATCCCGGTCCGGCGGCGGTGCGGGTGCTGATCCTCACCACCTTCGAGATCGACGAGTACGTCGCACAGGCGTTGCGGGCCGGCGCCGGCGACTTCATGGGCAAGGACGTCACCGCGGACGTGCTGCTCGACGGCATCCGCACCGTGGCGGCCGGCGAGTCCCTGGTCTCCCCCGCCGCGACCCGCAGGCTGATCACACGGCGCACCCACGTCCACCGCGCCATGACGAAGCCCGGCGCCCGCGACCGCGCGCAACTCGTCGTGATGGCCTACCAGTCGGGGCTGGTACGGGCCGTACCGCCGAACGGGGGGCAGTGACGCCACGGCCGCCGTTCAGGGGAAAACGGCGGCGGGAGCGCGTGGCGAGGGGCGGGATCGTCGAGAACTGACCCGTGAGCCTGCCGCTGATCCCTCCCATGCTCGCCACGCCCGGCACCCTGCCGCCCGCCGCGCAGGACGCGCGCTGGGCGTACGAGACCAAGCAGGACGGCCAGCGCGCGGTGGTCTATGTAGAGGGGGACGGCAGCCTGCTGCTGCGCGCCCGTTCCGGCGAGGACATCACGGCCGCCTATCCGGAACTGCGTCCGCTGGGCGGCGCGCTCGGCGGCACGCCCGCCGTGCTCGACGGGGAGATCCTGGCGCTGGACGCCGAGGGGCGCGCCGACTTCCAACTGCTGCAATCCCGCATGGGCCTGGCGCACGCGCCCGCTCGGGCCGCGCGGATGGCGGCCCGGACCCCTGTCCATCTCGTGCTGTTCGACGTGATGCACCTGGCGGGCCGGTCCCTCGTCGCGCTGCCCTACAGCCGGCGCCGCGGGCGGCTGGAGGAGCTGGGCCTTGCCGGGCCGTACTGGTCGACGCCGTCCGCGCTGGTCGGGCACGGCGCCGAGGCCCTGCGGGCGACGCGCGAGCACGGTCTGGAGGGGCTCCTGTGCAAACGGCTGGACTCGGTGTACGAGCCCGGGGTGCGTTCCCGCGCCTGGATCAAGATCCGCAACATGGTCAGTGAGGACGTCATCGTCGGCGGCTGGCTGCCGGGCAAGGGACGGCTCACCGGCCTGCCGGGAGCGGTCCTGGTCGGCCAGCGCGCGGCGGGCCGGCTGCGGTACGTCGGCAGCGTGGGCACCGGCTGGAGCGAGGCCGAGCGGACGCATCTGGCCGAACTGCTGCGGGCGTCCGCGACGGACACCTGCCCCTTCGATCCCGCTCCGCGCGTGCCCGGCGCGCGCTGGGTGCTGCCCCGGCTGGTCGGGGAGGTCCGCTACAGCGTCCGCACCCGCTCCGGGCTGCTGCGCCAGCCGTCCTGGCTGCGGTTGAGGCCCGACCTCACACCCGAGGAGTCGGCGGCCGACCTGCCGGACACCCCACTGTGACACGGCGTCAGCCGCAAGTGTTGCGCTGATCGTTACCGGCGGTACGTCCGTGGCTCTTGGCACGGCAGGGAAAAGCCAGCATCCTGAACTGCCTTTCCCCCCATGACCGTTGGGCTGCGCCCGAATCAGGAGGAGGACGCAGTGTCGTCACCTACGTCCCGCATGCACCGCAGGAGATGGCTCACCGGGCTCACCGGTGCCGCCGTCCTGGTCGTCGCCTTCCCCGGCACCGCCTTCGCCGCCCCGCCGGGGGCACTGCCCGCCAACGCCGAGGCGGCAGAGAGGACGTACCAGCCGACGTACGACTACGACACCGACGGCTGTTACTCGACCCCCGCCATCGGCCCCGACGGAACCGTCAACGGCGGCCTCAAGCCCAGTGGTTCGCTCAGCGGCGACTGCCGGGACGCCTCGGACCTCGACAACACGAACGCGTACTCGCGCTACAAGTGCAACAACGGCTGGTGCGCCTACATGTACGACCTGTACTTCGAGAAGGACCAGGCACTGTCGGGCACCGGCATCGGCGGGCACCGGCACGACTGGGAGCACGTCGTGGTGTGGGTGCAGAACGGCCAGGTGCAGTACGTCTCGACGTCCAACCACGGCTCGTACACCGTGCACGCCGCCGCCAAGGTCCGCTTCGAGGGCACGCATCCGAAGATCGTCTACCACAAGGACGGCATCAGCACCCACTGCTTCCGCCTGGCCAACTCGAACGACGAACCGCCCGAGAACCACAAGAGAACCTGGCAGTACCCGCCACTGGTGGGCTGGAACGGCTACCCGGCGGGCGTGCGCGACAAGCTGGTCACCCACGACTTCGGCAGCGCCAACTTCGGTCTGAAGGACGGCAGTTTCCCGGGCAACCTGGCCTCGGCCAAGCCGTCCGGCATCCCCTTCGACCCCTACGCCTGACAGCGTCCCGGCTCGGGCTCGGGGCCTAGGACCGAGGGCACCCCCGGTTCCTCCCCGGGCCCGATCCGGTGATCGCCGGGCACGCATAGCGTCGACGGCATGGACACGCACGACACGAGCGGGCAGCTCGAAGAAGCCCTGGAACGACTCCACGCGTCCGGCCCCGAGCGGCTCGGCCGGCTTTCGAACCACGCCCCGATGGTCGTCGAGGCACTCGCGGCGAACGGACGGTCAGACGCCGTGCACCGGTGGCTCGACCGGTACGAGAGCAAGCTCGAGGAATTTCCGGACCGCGTGGCACCCGTGACCGAGGCCGACTGGCGCACGGCACTCGGTGACGTACGCCGCGCCGCGGACTGGACCGACCATTTCACCCGCGCCCTCGCCGAGCGGCCCTGGAGAAGCGTCCTCGCCGTATGGTGGCCGCGCCTGCTGCCCGGGCTGTACGGCGGCTCCACGCATCCGGTGATCCGGGTCGGCCACGCCGTGCGCGCCCTGCGGCACGGCGAGAACGCGCCCCGCGTCACCGAACTGGCCCACGCGCTCGGCTACTGGGCCGCCCGGCACCAGCCCGTCTCCGGTATCACCGCGCTGCCGGGTGCGCCGACCGCCGCCCGGTCGCTGGACGCCGTTCCCGCGGTCGAGGAGTCCGACGACGAGTTTCCGGCCCGTCTGGCCGCGGTGCGCCGACTGCCCGTCTGGGCCGGCGACGTGACCGACCCGGACACGGCCCGCGAGCGCCTCGCCGAGCTCGTCCGTGCCGCGACACACCGCTACGCCACCCACGGCCACGGCGAGGAGACCATGCTCGTGCACGCGGCGACCGCCCCCAACGCGGTGCTGCGGACGCTGGATTCACTGCCGCGCGAGCTGTGGGCGCCGAGCCTGCACGCCGCGTGGACGGCGTCCGCGGCGGTCACCGCGATGTACGCGCCGAAGGAACCCGTCGTCTACACCCCAGCGGCCCGGCTCACCGCCGAGGAGGTGCTGGAGCGGGCCCTCGCCCACGGCGACGAGCACGTCGTCAAGTTCACCGACACCGCACTGGACGTCGGCGACGAACCCGCCCTCACGGCCGCCCTGCGGGCGGTGGAGATCAGCCGGCCCCTGGCCTGAACAGGGCGTGGCGGCGGGCCGGTCCGTGGTGGCGGACGGGACGGCGAGGACGGCGAGGGGGCCCGGCGCCCCGGACCTGCACCCCTTCGAGTGGCGGCCGCCGTGCTCGGCCACCGGGGCGGGAGATCCGCCGGTACGGCGAAGGCGGCAGGGCGCGAGGGTCTATCGTGTCCGCATGTCCGTCCCTGAGCTGATCCGTATCGTCTCCCGCGACTCGCCGATGGCACTCGCCCAGGTGGAGCGCGTCCGCGCCGAGTTGGCGGCCCTTCATCCCGGTGTCCGCACCGAGGTCGTGCCGGTGAAGACGACCGGCGACAAGTGGATGGGCGATCTTTCCCAGGTCGAGGGCAAGGGCGCGTTCACCAAGGAGGTCGACGCGGCGCTGCTGGCGGGCGAGGCCGATCTCGCGGTGCACTGCGTCAAGGACATCCCCGCCGACCGGCCGCTGCCCGCGGGCACGACCTTCGCCGCGTTCCTGAAGCGGGACGACATCCGGGACGCCCTCGTGCATCCCGGCGGCCTCACCCTGGACGAGCTGCCGGACGGCACCCGCATCGGCACCTCCTCCGTGCGCCGCGTCGCCCAGTTGGCCGCGACCCACCCGCACCTGGAGTGCGTGCCCTTCCGGGGCAACGCCAACCGCCGGCTGGAGAAGCTGGCGGCGGGTGAGGCGGACGCGCTGCTGCTGGCGGTGTCCGGCCTTGAGCGCATCGGGCGCGAGGACGTGATCAGCGAGGTCCTCTCCCCCGAGGCGATGATGCCGCCGATCGGCGCGGGCATCCTCGCGCTGCAGTGCCGCGAGGGTGACAGCGCGCTCATCGACGCCGTCAGCGGCCTCGGCGACCCCGACACCCACCGGGAGGCCACCGCCGAGCGCATGTTCCTGCACGTCCTGCAGGGGCACTGCAACAGCCCGATCGCCGGGTACGCGCGCGTGGACCGCAGCGGCGAACTGTCCCTGCGGGCCTGTGTCTTCACCCCCGACGGCAAGACCCGCCTCAACGCCCACGAATGGGCCGGCCGTCTGGACCCGGCCACCCTCGGCACGTCGGTGGCCGTGGCGCTGCTGCGGCAGGGCGCCCGCGAGATCATCGACGGCATTCCGCACTAGCCGTTCCACCCACCGACGCCATCCGGGCGATCTTGGCCCGGGCGGTGAGGCGACGCCGGGCGCACGGCAGCGGAGAGCTCACGTCGCGCACGGCAGCGGAGAGCGCACGACGACGCACCGCGCGCCGCCGGCAGCCCGGCCTCCGGCGGATCCGTCAGGCGGTGCCCTCTTCGGCCTGCTCGCGCAGGAAGTTGCTCACCTGGAGCGCGAGGCCGTCCCGCAGGGTGGCGGCGTGGGCGCCGAGGGAACCCTCCTGGAGGCCGAGGCCGCCGCTCCACAGCCGACGGTCCGCCCACTCCTCCTCGACACGCAGCTGGATCTGCACATCGACCTGGTTCAGGCTCGCTTCGGGGCCGGCGGCGTACAGCACGGCGGTGGCCCGGCGCAGCGGGTAGACGTCGAAGCCCTCGATGAACTGCGAGTTGCGCCAGTCGATGAAGGCCGCCTCCCCGTCGCGGCCGATCCGCACGTCGATCTGGCCGTCCTCGAGGTGGATGCCGAGGTGCCGGTCGCCGCGGTTCTCGACGGTGACACGCACCCTGAAGTACGTGAGCCCCTCGGCTGCGTCGTCCCGACCGCGCGGCGGCTCGGCGGCTTCCAGTCGGTGGACGCGGACACGCAGACCGGCATGCTCGTCGTACTCGTGCCAGTCCCCGACCACGTTCGGCTCGTACACAATCCACCTCTCGACCCAGAGAGCTGCTTCCTATCTTTGGGCTCAGTGCACTGTCAAATGAGCAGAATGCGCGGTGGCCAGCCCATTCGCACCCTTGATCACCGATCAAGCCGTGGGCTGCCAGAATGCGCTTTCCGGCCGGACGACCGACCTCATCCACGTGCCGCACATCACGTTCCACGCCAAGATCGACAAGCCGACCGGTCGAGCGGCGGACGAGCGCCGGCGACACACGGGGCGGCGGGTCGCGGCGGGACGGCGCAGCCGAGTGCACGGCGGGGCGGCGCGGGGCGGATCCGACCACCGGCCAGCCCGTGACCAGCAGCAACAGTCGGCCCGGGCGCTCCGCCGACGCACGGTTGTCCCGCAGTAACACGTAGTCGTATTCACGAAATCTGTTGCAGGTGCGGATTGGGAGGGTATCTTGGTGTATGTGCTTCGGACAGGAGGCACGTCCGTGGGAGTCGGCCTCGACTGGCCCAGGATGTCTCCTGGTGGCCCGAACCACGCCTCCCATGGTGTCTGTCCAACCAGCACCTGCTAAGGGAGGTGCGCACCAGATGAGTGCCACCACCAGGACGAAGCAGCACCCGCACGACGACGCCCCCGACACGGCCGCGGCGTTCGACCGGCTCGTGGCACTGCCCGACGGTCCGGAGCGCAAGGTCCTCAGGGACGAACTGGTACAGGCCTGGCTGCCCATGGCCGAGCGCATCGCCGTCCGGTTCAAGGGCCGCGGCGAGTCCCTGGAGGACCTGTACCAGGTGGCAGCCCTGGGGCTGGTGAAGGCCGTCGACCACTACGACCCGGCACGCGGCCACGCCTTCGAGGCGTACGCGGTGCCCACCATCACCGGCGAGATCAAGCGGCACTTCCGTGATCACATGTGGACGCTGCACGTACCGCGCCGGGTCCAGGACCTGCGCAACCGGGTGCGCAGTTCCGCGAAGGAGTTGTCGCAGAGCGCCCCGGGCCGCACCCCCACCGTCGCCGAGATCGCCGAGCACGCGCATCTGACCGAGGCGGAGGTACGCACCGGCATGGAAGCCCTGGAGTGCTTCTCGGCACTGTCGCTGGAGGCGGAGATGCCCGGTACCGACGGTTACGCGCTGGGGGACGCCATCGGCGGCCCGGACCCGGCGTACGACGTGGTCGTCGACCGCGTGGCCGTCAAACCGTGCCTGCAGAAGCTGCCGGAGCGTGAGCGGACCATCCTCTACCTCCGGTTCTTCGGCGGGATGACGCAGAGCCGCATCGCGCAGCAGCTGGGCATCTCGCAGATGCATGTCTCCCGGCTGCTGAGCGGCTGCTTCGCCCATCTGCGCGAGGAACTGCTCGCCGAAGCCCGCTGACCTCGAACCTCGACTCGATGACCTCGACCTCGACCGGACTCGAAAGGAGTGGATCACTCCGCTGCCGAGCCCGGAATCTGCGTCGGGCCGTGACGCTCCAGAGCGTCTGAGAGTTCGACGCGGATCTCGGGCGGCATCTCCCCCATCCGGCCCCAGATGATGATCAGTTCCGCGACGCGGCGGAGCTTGATGTTGGTGTGCTGCGAGACCTCTCTGAGGATCGCCCACCCCTCGTCGGGGGAGACGCGGCCCAGCGCGACGACCATCCCGATCGCCTGGTCCACGACAGCGTGCGAGACCACCGCTTCCTTGAGCTGGTCGATCTGCTCCTCCAGCTCAGCGATCCGGTGGGTCTCGTCGGCGGGTTCGCTCGGTACCGGCGTCACGCTCCCATAGTCGTCTCTCGGTCGAGCGTCTGCCAGTGAACGACGGCCCCCGCGCTCGGCCGTTTGGCCGTCGAGCCGGGGGTACTCGACAGGCTCCGGAGCGGATCCGGCTGGACACTGGGAGAAGACCGGTGGCCGCCGGTCGGGCGAAGACCAGGACGCGACTGCCATGAACCACGACGCAAGATCCTCCAGTAGCACGGCCGAGGTCGTGTCCACACACTCCGTGTTCGGCGCGCCCTGCTGGGTGAGCCTGACCAGCCGCGATCTCGAAGCCACCCAGCTGTTCTACTCCGCCGTCCTCGGCTGGCGATGGCGACCGGCCAAGCTCGGCGACCGCTTCCGGGTCGCGCTGGCGCAGAGCGTGCCGGTGGCAGGGATCGGCGCGGTCGCCTCGATGTGGCAGATGGCCGTGGCCTGGACGCCCTACTTCGCCGTGCCGAGCGCGGACGACGCCGTGGCGCGGGTGCAGGAGCGGGGCGGCACCGCGGCGGTCGGGCCGCTCTCGCTGCCGCCGGGGCGGGCGGCGCTGCTGGCCGACCGGGACGGCGCGACCTTCGGTGTCTGGGAGGGCGAACTCTTCTCCAACTGGGAGACGTGGCGGCGCGCCGCGCCGACGTTCATCCGCCTCCACACGCGTGACGCCTTCGACGCCGCCATGTTCTACGGGGAGGTCCTGGACTGGGCGTCGGAACGGCCCGGGTGCTGCGAGGTCCGCTACGAGGGCGGCGAGGTCGTGCTGCGCAGCGGCGGCGACATCGTCGCGCGTATCGAGTCGGGTGCGCTGGAGGCCGCGCCCGACCCGACCATCCGGCCGCACTGGCAGGTTCACTTCGCGGTGGGGGACGTCGAGGGGTGTGCGCGGGCTGCGGAACTCCACGGGGGCAGCGTGCTGTCGAAGGGGAGCGACGAGGCGGTGCTGAGGGACCCGGACGGGGCGCAGTTCACGGTCACCTCCCGGCACGTCCGCTAGCTGGGGCCGGTCGTTCGGATCATGCCGGCGTCGCCGGTACCGCGCGGGACGGACGCGACAGGAGTACCAGGCTGCGGTGTTCGACCAGGAGGGACGTGCCCGCCTTGTGCTCGGACTCGTCCGGGGGTCCCTGGGCCTCGGCGGTGTCGATCAGGGTCGTCCAGCGTTCGCCGTAGGCGCGGTCCGGCAGGTGGAACTCCACCGGCTCCCAGTAGGCGTTGAGCAGCAGCAGGAACGAGTCGTCCACGACCGGGCGCCCGCACCAGTCGGGTTCGGCGATGGCGTCGCCGTTGAGGAAGACGGCGAGGGAGTGGGCGTCGGAGCGCTGCCAGTCCTCGTCGGTCATCTCCCGGCCGTCCGGCAGCAGCCACACCAGGTCGGGCAGCGGCTGGTCGGGGCGGGTCGCCGTCTCGCCCTGGAAGAAGCGGCGGCGGCGCAGCACGGGGTGGCGGGCGCGCAGCGCGATGACGTACCGGGTGAAGTCGGCGAGGGCGCGCTGATCGTCCGTGAGGCGCCAGTCGACCCAGGAGATCTCGTTGTCCTGGCAGTAGGCGTTGTTGTTGCCGCGCTGGGTCCGGCCCAGCTCGTCGCCGTGGCAGAGCATGGGGATGCCCTGCGACAGCAGCAGCGTGACCAGGAAGTTGCGCTGCTGGCGGGCGCGCAGGCGCAGCACGGCCGGGTCGTCGGTCCCGCCCTCGGCGCCGCAGTTCCAGGACCGGTTGTGGCTCTCGCCGTCCTGGTTGTCCTCGCCGTTGGCCTCGTTGTGCTTGTCGTTGTAGGAGACCAGGTCGCGCAGGGTGAAGCCGTCGTGCGCGGTCACGAAGTTGACGCTGGCCCGCGGACGGCGCCGACTGTGCGCGTACAGGTCGGAGGAGCCGGTCAGCCGGGAGGCGAACTCGCCGAGCGAACCGGGCTCGGCGCGCCAGAAGTCCCGTACGGCGTCCCGGTACTTGCCGTTCCACTCCGACCACAGCGGCGGGAAGTTGCCGACCTGGTAGCCGCCCTCCCCCACGTCCCACGGTTCGGCGATCAGCTTGACCCTGCTGATCACCGGATCCTGCTGGATGATGTCGAAGAACGCCGAGAGCCGGTCCACCTCGTGGAACTGGCGGGCCAGGGTTGCCGCGAGATCGAAGCGGAAGCCGTCGACGTGCATCTCGGTGACCCAGTAGCGCAGCGAGTCCATGATCAGCTGGAGTACGTACGGGTGGCGCATCAGCAGGCTGTTGCCCGTGCCGGTGGTGTCGTAGTAGTGCGCCCAGTCCCCGTCCACCAGGCGGTAGTACGAGGCGTTGTCGATGCCGCGGAAGGACAGGGTGGGGCCGCGCTCGTTGCCCTCGGCGGTGTGGTTGTAGACCACGTCGAGGATCACTTCGAGCCCGGCCTCGTGCAGCGCCTTCACCATCGACTTGAACTCGTTCACCTGCTCACCGCGGGTGCCGTGGGCGGCGTAGGCGTTGTGCGGCGCGAAGAAGCCGATCGTGTTGTAGCCCCAGTAGTTGGACAGGCCCCGGTCGAGCAGGACGCCGTCCTGGACGTACTGGTGGACCGGCATCAGCTCGACGGCGGTCACCCCGAGGGACGTCAGGTGCTCGACGACGGCGGGGTGGGCGAGTCCGGCGTAGGTGCCCCGCAGGTTCGGCGGGACGTGGGGGTGGGTGCGGGTGAGGCCCCGCACATGCGCCTCGTAGACGACCGTGTCGGCGTACGGCCGCCGGGGCGGGCAGTCGTCGCCCCAGTCGAAGGACGGGTCGGTGACCACGCCCAGCATGGTGTGCCCGGCGCTGTCGGCCTCGGACGGGGCGCCGGGGGTGCGCTCGAAGAGGGAGGCGTGGTTGTCCACCTGGCCGTCGACCGCCCGGCTGTACGGGTCCAGCAGCAGCTTGGCCGGATTGCACCGGTGGCCGAGGCCCGGGGCCCAGGGGCCGTGGACCCGGTAGCCGTAACGCTGTCCCGGGCCCACACCGGGCAGGTAGCCGTGCCAGACGAAGCCGTCGACCTCGGTGAGCGGGATCGCGGTGTGCCGGTCCTTGTCGTCGACGAGGACCAGCTCGACGCGTTCGGCGACCTCGCTGAACAGGGCGAAGTTGGTGCCCTGGCCGTCGAATGCGGCTCCCAGCGGGTAGGGGTGCCCGCTCCAGGCGGGCACCCCTGTGCGGCGGCGACGCCCGGTCACCGGGCCTCCTCCGGTACGCCGTCCGGGGCACCCGCGCCGGCCAGGGCCGTGACGGGCATCTCGCGCGGCACGCCGCGGGCCTCGCGCAGGCTGGGCGCGGGGGCCGCCGGTACGAGCGGGGCGCGTTCGCCGGCGCGGGCACGCTGGGAGAACCAGATGACCTTGGCTCCGGTCTCGGTGGCGCAGCAGCCCCAGCCGTCGCTCATGGCGGCGAGGTGCTGGAGGCAGGCGCGCAGTTCGTGGTCCGGGCGCACGGCGCGGTCGTTGTCGCCGATGGCGGTGATGAGGTGCTGGCCGTTCCACCACATCTCGATCGAGGTGTTCTTGTCCCTCGCGTGCTCGTCGATGGCCCGCAGCAGCATCTCAGCGCCGCGGCAGACGGGCTTCACAAGCGTCTCCAGGTCCCAGTACCTGAGGTGAGCGGCCAGAATTCGGCTGACCTGACCCACCCGTTCCGGGCTGACTTCCACGTCGAGGTGGTAGTAGCAGGGCACTGCGGTCTTCACCGTCGTTACCTCCTCACCGCGAAAGCTCCCGCTCCCCTCGCCCCTGCGGGACGGGGCCCCGATCACGGAGCGTGAGCACTGATCGCTTTTGAGTCACTCCAGGGTGGGTGCGGTACGCCATTCGTGCAACAGGAGGGCATGTTGAGGTAGTTGAATGCCCAACAGGACGGTCTGTGTCCGAACATGCACCATGTGTGAAGACCTCGATGCCCGTAACGGAACCCGCGCGTGTACGCGCACGGGTTTTCGCCCGACGGTCGGGAGACGCGTCATCGAGCACCCGGAAGGTGAACGGCGCCATGCTGCTACCGGCCAAAGCCGAAGTCGCCCGGCACTTGCGGCGATACCGGGCCTGGGAACGCGCCATGCTCGCGGCCCCGGCCGACCTCACGGTGCGCGCCACCTTCGAGGACGCCGGCTACACCCTGTGTGTGCTGATGGGCAAGCGTTGCGCCCGCGAGGCCGCGGATGCCGCCGAGCGCTATCTGCGCATCACCCTGGCCGCCTATCTCCGGGAACAGGACGAGCGCCCCCAGCTCAGCGCCACCGTGCGGCGGGGCCCTCCGAAGGCAGGGCGGTGGCGTTTCCTCGCCGGGCGGTAAGGACCTTCCGGCGCAGTTTCGACAGTGTCGACTCCCGGCCGGGCCCCGTGCCCGGCCCTCAGCACGGTGGAGGTGAACCATGGGCAGGACCAAGACCAGGAGCGGGACCGGCGCCGCGACCATCGGCCGGATCCCGGTGCGCGACGTACAGCCGGCCGTGGCGTGCGGCAGGCATCCGGCGAAGGCGGTCGTGGGTGAGACCTTCGAGGTCACCGCCACCGTGTTCCGTGAGGGCCATGACGCCGTGGCCGCCAATGTCGTGCTGACCGACCCGGACGGCCGTCCGGGCCCGTGGACGCCGATGCGGGAACTGGCCCCCGGCACCGACCGCTGGGGCGCCCGGGTGACGCCGCCCTCGACCGGCCGCTGGACGTTCCACGTGGAGGCCTGGAGCGACCCGGTGGCCACCTGGCGCCATGCCGCCCGCATCAAGGTCCCGGCCGGCATCGACGTGGGGCTGGTCCTGGAGGAGGGCGGCGAACTGTACGAGCGCGCGGCGGCCCAGGTACCCGACGCGGCGGGGCGGGCGACCGTGCGGGCCGCCGCCCGGGCGCTGCGGGACGACACGCTGCCGCCCGAGTCGAGGCTGGCGGCGGCCTTCGCTGCCAACGTGGACGCGGTGCTGGGGCGGTATCCGCTGCGGGACCTGGTCACCGCCTCGGACCCGCTGCCGCTGCTCGTGGAACGCGAACGCGCCCTGTACGGCGCCTGGTACGAGTTCTTCCCCCGCTCCGAGGGCACCGCCGACCGGCCCCACGGCACCTTCCGCACCGCCGCCCGCCGGCTGCCCGCGATCGCCGCCATGGGCTTCGACGTCGTCTACCTGCCACCCGTCCACCCCATCGGCACGACCCACCGCAAGGGCCCGGACAACACCCTGTCCGCCGGCCCCGACGACGTCGGCGTGCCCTGGGCGATCGGCTCCCCCGAGGGCGGCCACGACGCCGTCCACCCCGACCTGGGCACCATCGAGGACTTCGACCACTTCGTCGGCGCCGCCCGCGAACTGGGCCTGGAGATCGCCCTGGACTTCGCCCTGCAGTGCTCCCCCGACCACCCCTGGGTGCACAAACACCCCGAGTGGTTCCACCACCGCCCCGACGGCACCATCGCCCACGCCGAGAACCCGCCGAAGAAGTACCAGGACATCTACCCCATCGCCTTCGACGCCGACATGGACGGCCTGATCACCGAGACCCTGCGTGTCCTGCGGCACTGGATGGACCACGGGGTGCGTATCTTCCGCGTCGACAACCCCCACACCAAACCGGTCGTCTTCTGGCAGAAGGTGATCGCCGACATCAACCGCACCGACCCCGACGTGATCTTCCTGGCGGAGGCCTTCACCCGGCCGGCCATGATGCACACCCTGGCCCAGATCGGCTTCCAGCAGTCCTACACCTACTTCACCTGGCGCAACACCAAGCAGGAACTCACCGAGTACCTCACCGAACTGTCCGGCGAGGCGGCCGCCTACATGCGGCCCAACTTCTTCGCCAACACCCCCGACATCCTGCACGCCTACCTCCAGCACGGCGCACGCCCCGCCTTCGAGGTACGCGCCGTCCTGGCCGCGACCCTCTCGCCCACCTGGGGCATCTACAGCGGCTACGAACTGTGCGAGAACACCCCCCTGCGCGAGGGCAGCGAGGAGTACCTGCACTCGGAGAAGTACCAGCTGCGCCCCCGCGACTGGGAGACCGCCGAACGCGAGGGCCGCACCATCAGCCCCCTGATCACCAGGCTCAACACCATCAGACGCAGCCATCCGGCCCTGCACCGGCTCAGGAACCTTCGTTTCCACCGGACGGACAACGACGCGGTCATCGCCTACAGCAAACGCACCGGCCCGGACATCGTCGTGGTGGTCGCCAACCTGGATCCGCACCACACCCAGGAGGCCACGGTCTCGTTGGACATGCCGCACCTCGGCCTGGACCGGGATGCCTCCCTGTCCGTGCACGACGAACTGACGGGTGAGACCTACCGCTGGGGCAGCACCAACTACGTACGCCTGGAGCCCGGCAGGGCACCCGCGCACGTGCTCCATGTCCAGGCTTCACCACCTCAGATCGGAGGGTCTCCCGCGTCATGACCGTCAACGAGCCCGTGCTGGACACCTTCGAGGACACTCCCGCCAAGGACCGCGACCCGGACTGGTTCAAACGCGCCGTCTTCTACGAGGTGCTGGTCCGCTCCTTCCAGGACAGCAACGGCGACGGCGTGGGCGACCTCAAGGGCCTGACCGCCAAACTGGACTACCTGCAATGGCTCGGCGTCGACTGCCTGTGGCTGCCGCCGTTCTTCAAGTCACCGCTCAGGGACGGCGGCTACGACGTCTCCGACTACACCGCCGTCCTGCCCGAGTTCGGCGACCTGGCCGACTTCGTGGAGTTCGTCGACTCCGCCCACCAGCGCGGCATGCGGGTCATCATCGACTTCGTCATGAACCACACCAGCGACCAGCACCCGTGGTTCCAGGAGTCCCGCAAGGACCCCGACGGCCCCTACGGCGACTACTACATGTGGGCCGACGACGACAAGCAGTACGGCGACGCCCGCATCATCTTCGTCGACACCGAGGTCTCCAACTGGACCTTCGACCCGGTCCGCAAGCAGTACTTCTTCCACCGCTTCTTCTCCCACCAGCCGGACCTCAACTACGAGAACCCGGCCGTCCAGGAGGAGATCCTCGCCGCCCTCCGCTTCTGGCTGGACCTCGGCATCGACGGTTTCCGGCTCGACGCCGTGCCCTACCTGTACGCCGAGGAGGGCACCAACTGCGAGAACCTCCCGGCCACCCACCAGTTCCTCAAGCGCGTCCGCCGCGAGATCGACGCGATGTACCCGGACACGGTGCTGCTGGCGGAGGCCAACCAGTGGCCGGAGGACGTCGTCGACTACTTCGGCGACTACCGGGCGGGCGGCGACGAGTGCCACATGGCCTTCCACTTCCCCGTGATGCCGCGGATCTTCATGGCGGTGCGACGCGAGTCGCGCTACCCGGTCTCGGAGATCCTCAACAAGACCCCGGCCATCCCGTCGGGCTGCCAGTGGGGCATCTTCCTGCGCAACCACGACGAGCTGACCCTCGAAATGGTCACCGACGAAGAGCGCGACTACATGTGGGCGGAGTACGCCAAGGACCCGCGGATGCGGGCCAACATCGGCATCCGCCGCCGGCTCGCCCCCCTGCTGGACAACGACCGGCACACCATCGAACTGTTCTCCGCGCTCCTGCTGTCGCTGCCCGGCTCACCGATCATCTACTACGGCGACGAGATCGGCATGGGCGACAACATCTGGCTCGGCGACCGCGACGCCGTCCGCACCCCGATGCAGTGGACACCCGACCGCAACGCCGGGTTCTCCACCTGCGATCCGGGCCGCCTCACCCTGCCCACGATCATGGACCCGGTCTACGGCTACCAGGTCACGAACGTCGAGGCGTCGATGGCCTCGCCGTCCTCGCTGCTGCACTGGACGCGCCGGATGATCGAGATCCGCAAGCAGAACCCGGCGTTCGGCCTGGGCACCTACACGGAACTGCAGTCCTCCAACCCGGCGGTGCTGGCCTTCCTCCGCGAGTACGAGGACGACCTGGTGCTGTGCGTGAACAACTTCGCGCGCTTCGCGCAGCCGACCGAACTCGATCTGCGCGAGTTCAGCGGACGCCATCCGGTCGAACTGTTCGGCGGGGTCCGCTTCCCGGCGATCGGCGAGCTGCCCTACCTGCTGACCCTCGGGGGCCACGGCTTCTACTGGTTCCGGCTCTCCCGAGTCGCATCCCGCATCGGCCGACGACTCTCAGCGTGAGCTTTGAGCAGGCGCCGAGGAAAGGACGCGTCACCATGCAGAAGACCGCATCTGTCCGACCGAGCCGTACGGTCGACGCGGGCCCCATGGCCTCGCTCGCCGGGTTGCTGCGTGAATGGCTGCCACGGCAGCGCTGGTTCGCGGGCAAGGACCGCCCGGTCACGGACCTCGCGCTGCTGTCCATGACAGAGCTGTTCCCGGGCTGTCTGCATCTGCTGGTGCACGCCGGACACACGGCGGTACCCGCGCCCGGCGGTGCCCCGCCCGCCGGTGACTGCTACCAGCTGCTGCTCGGCGTACGGCAGCACCTGTCACCGCGGCTCGGACGCGCGCTCATCGGCCGTGCCGAGGAGGGGCCGCTGGCCGGTCTGACCGTGTTCGACGCGTTGCAGGACCCCCGGTCCGCCCAGCTGCTCCTGGAGCGGCTGCGGCACCCGGGCGCGGCGGGCCCGCTGCGCTTCGACGGGGAGCCGTCCGTGCCGGTGCCGGCCGGGCTCGTGCCGCGGCTGCTGGACGCGGAGCAGTCCAACTCCTCGCTGATCTACGGGGACGCGTTCATCCTCAAGCTCTTCCGGCGCATCCAGCCGGGCGTCAACCCCGATCTGGAGGTGCCGGTCGCGCTGGCCGGGCAGGACTGCCGCCGGGTCCCGGCCCCGGTGGCCTGGTTCCGCACGACGCATCCCTGGGAGGCGACGCTCGGCGTGCTGCAACCCTTCCTGCGGGACGCCAACGACGGCTGGACCCTGGCTCTGGACGCGCTGGCCTCGGGTGCCGACTTCACGGCCGAGGCCCGTCAACTGGGGCGCGCGACGGCCGAGGTGCACGTGGCCCTGGCGTCGGCCTTCCCCTCCCTGTCCCGCGGCGAGAACGGCCGTACGGCGGCGGCGATGACCGAGCGCCTGGAGAACGCCGCGCACTTCGTCCCCGCGCTGCAGCCGTACGTCCCCGGCCTGCGCAACGCCTTCGGCGCCCTCGTCGGCTGCGATCCGGGGCCGCCCGCCCAGCGCATCCACGGTGACCTGCACCTGGGGCAGGTGCTGCGGGCCGGCCGTGAGTGGTTCGTCATCGACTTCGAGGGCGAGCCGTCCCGACCGCTCGCCGAACGGTGCGGCGTCCACTCGCCGGTGCGGGACATCGCCGGCATGCTGCGCTCCTTCGACTACGCCGCCCGCCAGCGCCGGCCGTGGCGACCGGAGTGGGCGCGCCGCTGCCGGGAGGCCTACTGCGCGGGCTACGCCGCCTCGGCCGGGTGGGACCCGCGCCAGAAGCACGGCCTGCTGCGTGCTTACGAAACAGACCGCGCCGTGTACGAGGTCCTGTACGAGGCCCGGCACCGACCCGACTGGTTGCCCGTACCGATGGCGGCGATCGAACGCCTCGCCGTGAGAGGAGCCTGACCGCATGGCCCTGCACGAGACTTCGCGCCCTGAGTCGGCCGGACCGAACCGGTGGGCCGCCGCGCCCGCCCTGGACCCGGCCGAACGTGATCGCCTGCTGTCGGGCGCCCACCACGATCCGCACGCCCTGCTGGGCGCCCATCCGGTGCCGGGCGGGATCGCCTTCCGCGCGCTGCGCCCGTTCGCGCGGGCGGTGAGCGTCGTCGTCGACGGCGCACGCACCCGGCTCGTCTCCGAGGGGGGCGGCCTGTTCTCCGGCGTCCTGCCCCTGGCGGCGATCCCCGCGTACACGCTGCTGGTGGCGTACGCCGAGGACGAGTCCGACGAGCATGAGGTCCACGACCCGTACCGCTTCCTGCCCGCCCTCGGCGAGTTGGACCTGCACCTCGTCCGGGAGGGCCGGCACGAGCAGCTGTGGAAGGCGCTGGGCGCCGAGCCGATGACCCACCAGGGCGTGGCCGGCACCCGGTTCACCGTGTGGGCGCCGAACGCGCGGGGGGTGCGGGTCGCCGGGGACTTCTGCCACTGGGACGGCACGGCGTTCCCGATGCGGTCCCTGGGCGCGTCCGGGGTGTGGGAGCTGTTCCTGCCGGGCATCGGTGAGGGCACCCGGTACAAGTTCGAGATCACCTCCCGGTACGGCGGCCGGTTCCTCAAGGCGGACCCGATGGCCCGCCGCGCGGAGGTGCCGCCGGACACGGCGTCGATCGTGCACGCCTCGCGCTACGAGTGGGGGGACGAGAAGTGGATGGCGCACCGGGGTGACGTCCCCGTGCACCAGGCTCCCTTCTCCGTGTACGAGGTCCACCTCCCGTCCTGGCGGCCCGGGCTGACGTTCCGGGAACTCGCCGAGGAACTGCCCGCGTACGTCAGGGACCTCGGGTTCACCCACGTCGAGTTCATGCCGGTGGCGCAGCACCCCTTCGCCGGCTCCTGGGGCTACCAGGTCACCGGCTTCTACGCGCCGGCCGCACGGCTCGGTACCCCCGACGACTTCAAGTACCTGGTGGACCGTCTGCACCAGGCCGGCATCGGGGTGATCGTCGACTGGGTGCCGGCCCACTTCCCCAAGGACGACTGGGCGCTGAGCCGGTTCGACGGGGACCCGCTGTACGAACCCGGGGACTCACGGCGTGCCGAGCACCCGGACTGGGGGACGTTCGAGTTCGACTACGGCCGCACGGAGGTGCGCAACTTCCTCGTCGCCAACGCCACCTACTGGTGCGAGGAGTTCCACGTGGACGGGCTGCGCGTGGACGCGGTCGCCTCCATGCTCTACCTCGACTACTCGCGCGAGAGCGGGCAGTGGGCGCCGAACGAGCACGGCGGGCGCGAGGACCTGGCCGCGATGCGGTTCCTGCAGGAGATGAACGCGACCGTGTACCGGCGCAACCCAGGGGTCGTCACCATCGCGGAGGAGTCGACCGCCTGGGGCGGGGTGACCCGGCCCACCGACAGCGGCGGGCTGGGGTTCGGGCTGAAGTGGAACATGGGCTGGATGCACGACTCCCTTCAGTACATGGCCAAGGAGCCGGTGCACCGCAAGTACCACCACAACGAGATGACGTTCTCGATGGTGTACGCCTACAGCGAGAACTACGTCCTGCCCATCTCCCACGACGAGGTGGTGCACGGCAAGCAGGCGCTGGTCTCCAAGATGCCCGGCGACTGGTGGCAGCGACGTGCCAACCACCGCGCCTACCTGGGCTTCATGTGGGCCCACCCGGGCAAGCAACTGCTGTTCATGGGGCAGGAGTTCGCGCAGGGCGCCGAGTGGTCCGAGGCGCACGGGCCGGAGTGGTGGCTGCTGGATCCGGGGTACGCGTCGGCGGGGGACCACCGGGGGGTGCAGGACCTGGTCCGCGACCTCAACACGCTCTACCGGGCGAGCCCGGCCCTGTGGGAGCGGGACACCGAACCGGCCGGGTTCCAGTGGGTGCTCGGGGACGCCGCCGAAGACAACGTGTTCGCGTTCCTGCGGTACGGCGCCGACGGCGACGTCCTGCTCTCGGTCTCCAACTTCTCCCCCGTCGTCCGGCACGACTACCGGCTGTGGGTGCCGGACCACGTCGACGTCTGGCAGGAGACCCTCAACACCGACGCCGCGCACTACGGCGGGAGCGACGTCACCAACCCCGGCCCCGTCAAGCCGGAGGACGGGCACATTCGGCTCACCCTGCCCCCGCTCGCCACGGTGTGGCTGTCGCCCTGAGCGGACCGAGATCACCGGACGGGATCAATTGTCAGTTCTCGACACCAGGCGCTCTCAGCTGGGCTAGATTCGGGCACCGCCGATAACGGAACTCGTCGGTGATGTCACGCCCGGTACACAGCAGGAGCAGCGCATGCGCGACCTCGGCCTCGCTCCCCCGACCGTCACGACGTTGACCGGTGGGCTCGCCGACAGTCTCTTCGAGACGGCGGCCCGCAGCCCCATGCTGCCGATGCTGGCGCGCCGTCCGGCCCCCTCCTCCACCACCTGGGAGGAGGTGACCGCGGTGGAACTGCGCGACGAAGTGACCGATCTGGCCAAGGGTCTGATCGCGTCGGGGATCTCGCCGGGCCACCGCGTGGCCATCATGGCGCGCACGCGGTACGAGTGGACGGTGCTCAGCTACGCGCTGTGGACGGTGGGCGCCGAGGTGGTGCCCATCTATCCGACGGCCTCGCGCGACCAGGTCGCGTTCATCCTCCGGGACGCCGAGTGCGTGGCCGTCGTGGTGGAGGACGAGCAGTCGGTCATGACGGTGGGTTCGGTGTGCGGATCGCTGCCCCGGCTGCGCCACGTCTGGCAGTTGGACACGGGAGGGCTCGGACAGCTCGTCCAGCGCGGCGAGCTCATCCCGCTCACCACCGTCGAGTCGCTGCGCCGCATCGTGCTGCCGGACTCCACGGCCGCCGTCTCGTACACCTCCGGCACCACGGGCCGGCCGATGGGCTGCGCGTCGAGCCACCGCAGCCTCGCGAGCCCCTGCGACACGCTGCTCGCGGGCTGGGGGCACACGGTGATCCCGCCCGGTGAGCACCAGGCGTCCGTGCTCGCCTTCCTGCCCTTCTCCCATGTGTACGGGCTTTTGGTGCAGACCCTGTGCGTGCGCGGCGGCATGCTGATGGGACACGAGCCCGACCTGAGCGAGGCGGCGCTGTCCTCGGCGCTGCGGACCTTCCGCCCGACGTACTTCTGCGCCGTACCGTCGATCTTCGAGAAGATCTACAAGAACTTCCTGCGCGTGGCCCAGCAGGCGGGCCGCGGCGCGCTGTTCGAGCGGGCCGCGGACACCGCGCGGGACTTCGCGGCGGCTCAGGAGCGGCACCGGCTGGGCGGCGGCCCCGGGCCGGGTTTCGATCTGCGGCTTCAGCACGCCCTGTACGAGCGGACGGTGTACCGCAAGTTGCGGGCCGCGCTGGGCGGCCGGGTGTGCCGGGCGACCTCCGGCGGTTCCCCGCTGAACCGTGAACTGTCCTTGTTCTACGAGGGCATCGGCATCTATGTGAACGACGGGTACGGCCTGACCGAGACCAGCGGCGGGGTCACCGCGCAGCCGTTGGGCCGGGAGATGTCCGGAACGGTCGGGCGGGCACTGCCGGGCACGGACATCCGGGTGGCCGACGACGGGGAGATCCTGGTGCGGGGGCCGTCGGTGTTCCAGGGATATGTCAACGACGACGCCGCTACGCGGGCGGTGCTGCGCGGCGGCTGGCTGGCCACCGGGGATCTCGGGCGGCTGGACTCCGAGGGCTATCTGACGATCACCGGACGCAAGAAGGACGTCATCGTCACGAGCAGTGGCAAGAGCGTCTCCCCGGCGCTGCTGGAGCAGCGGCTCAGGCAGCATCCGCTGGTCCACCAGGCGGTGGTGGTGGGCGACGACCGGCCCTGTGTCGGCGCCCTGATCACTCTGGACCCGGATTTCCTGGCGTTCTGGCGGGACTCCCTCGCGGCGCGCAGTGACGCGCGAATGCGGGAGGCACGGGAGGAGAACGCCCTGCGCGAGGAGATCACCAGAGCCGTGGCCGCCGCCAACAGCGCGGTGTCACGTGCGGAGTCCATCCGGGTGTTCCGGGTGCTGCCGGAGCCGTTCGACGTGGCCAACGGTCTGCTGACACCGTCGATGAAGCTGCGTCGGGACGCGATCGTACGGCACTACGCGCTGCAGATCGATGCGATGTACCAGGCCCGTTCACGGGTCTCCCGGGAGCAGGTGGCGGACGAGTCGGCGCTCTGGGACGACACGGACAACGTCTTCGGCTGAGGACGCCCGTTCGCCCGCGGTGAGGCCGTACGACACCGGACGGCTCGCCGCGGGCGAGGGCGCGGATCCTGAAGGAGGCGTTCCTGGAGGGAATCCACATCGACCCGCCGTTCATGTACGCGAACAACAGTCCCCTCCTCGGGTGAACCGTTCGGACGTCAGGTTCAGACCATTCGGCTGTCAAGAGATCACGCGTACATGTCTTTCACTTCCGAACCGGTGTGCCCCCGGGCCGACTGGGGGAAGGTGGCTGTCGACGGGTTCGTCTGCCTGCTGCTCCCGGCTGGCGGAACGACCGGCGGCGCGGTGGGATCGATGCGTGCGAAGCAGCGATTCAGGGGCAGGCGAACGACGTCGAGGCAGACCGCCTGGAGCCGCAGAAGGGATGATCACCGTGACACGACCCAGGATCCTGGTGGTTGGCGCAGGCTTCGCCGGAGTGGGATGCGTTCGCCGGCTGGAACGCAAACTCGCCCCCGACGAGGCCGAGATCACCTTGGTGACGCCGTCCTCCTACCAGCTCTACCTGCCGCTGCTGCCCCAGGTCGCCTCCGGCGTCCTCACCCCCCAGTCGATCGCCCTCTCACTGCGCCGCAGCCGCAGGTACCGCACCCGGATCATCCCGGGCGGTGCCATCGGCGTGGACCTCGCGGCCAAGGTCTGTGTGATCCGCACCATCACCGACAAGATCGTCAACGAGCCGTACGACTACATCGTGCTGGCCCCCGGGAGTGTGACCCGCACCTTCGACATCCCGGGCCTCGTCGACCACGCGTACGGCATGAAGACCCTCGCGGAGGCCGCCTACCTGCGCGACCACGTCATCTCCCAGCTGGACCTCGCCGACGCCAGCCAGGACCCGCAGGAGCGCGCCGCACGGCTGCAGTTCGTGGTGGTCGGAGGCGGCTACGCCGGCACCGAGACCGCCGCGTGCCTGCAGCAGCTGACCCACAACGCGGTCAAGCGCTATCCGCGGCTCGACCCGCACCTGATCCGGTGGCACCTGATCGACATCGCGCCGAGGCTGATGCCCGAGCTCGGTGAGAAGCTGGGCAGCACCGCCCAGCAGGTGCTGGGCAGGCGCGGGATCGAGATCTCGCTCGGCGTCTCCATCGCCAAGGCCGGTCCCGACGAGGTCACCTTCACCGACGGCCGGGTGATCCCCACCCACACCCTGATCTGGACCGCCGGTGTCGTCGCCAGCCCGCTGATCGGCACGCTGGGCGCGGAGACCGTCAAGGGCCGGCTCGCGGTCACCGCCGAGATGAACCTGCCCGGGCACGACGGCGTCTTCGCGCTCGGCGACGCCGCCGCGGTGCCCGACCTGGCCAAGGGCCAGGAGGGCGCCGTCTGCCCGCCCACCGCCCAGCACGCCATGCGTCAGGGCAAGGTGGTCGCCGACAACGTCATCGCGGCCCTGCGCGACCAGCCGCTGCGCCGGTACGAGCACAAGGACCTGGGCCTGGTCGTCGACCTCGGCGGCCGCGACGCCGTGTCCAAGCCGCTCGGTGTCGAGCTCAAGGGCCTGCCCGCGCTCGCCGTCGCCCGCGGCTACCACTGGTCGGCGCTGCGCACCAACGTCGCCAAGACGCGCGTGCTGACGAACTGGCTGCTCAACGCCGTCGCAGGGGACGACTTCGTACGCACCGGCTTCCAGTCGCGCAGGCCAGCCAAGCTGAAGGACTTCGAGTTCATCCACGCGTATCTGACGCCGGAGCAACTGCGGGAGCACGTCGGCGGGAAGGACGGGCCCGCGGGGACGGCCGGGTGAGGTGACGGCCCCGGTTCGGGGCGCGCGGCACGTGGGGAGCGAGGGAGAGAGTACGGCGGCGTGAGGGCAGCGGGACGACCGGTCCGGGCGCAGGTCCGGGACCGGATCGCGGCGTCGGACCCCGGGCTCCTGCGGCTGGCCGCGGGTCTGCGGACGGTGGGCGCGATCGCCCTCGCGGTGGCCGTGCTGGCCGTGCTGGGCAGCGATGTGACGCACCTGGTGGCGGGGGCCATGGCGGCGATGGTCGCCACCTTCGCCATCCGGGAGAAGCAGCGCGGGCAGCAGGCCGTCACGCTCGCCCTGGGGCTGCCGGTGGCCCTGGCCTCCATGACGCTGGCGGCGCTGCTGCACCGCCATGTCGTGGCCGGCGACCTGTTCTTCGTGGCGCTGATCTTCTGTGCCGTCTACGGCCGCCGGTTCGGGGACCGCGGGACGGCGCTCGGCCTGATCGGCTTCCAGATCTACTTCGTGTCCCTCTTCGTCGGTGCCACGGTCTCCGACCTGCCCGAGCTGTGCGCGGCGGTCGCCGTCGCCTTCGCGTGCAGCGCGCTCGTGCGCTTCGCCGTCGTCCCCGAGACCCCTGCGGGCGTGCTGGAACGGCTGCGCGAGGCGTTCCGTCTCCGGCTGGCCCAGTTGCTGTCCGCGCAGCTCGATCTGCTCGACGCCGGGCCCCGGGAGGCGGACCGTGCTCTGGAGCGGGTGCGCGACGGTACCGCGCGGCTGCACGAGACGGCGCTGCTGATCCAGGGCCGGCTGGCGGAGGGGACCGCCGACGAGGCGGTGGCCCGGCTCGTCCAGCGGCGGGTCGCGGATGCCGAAATCGCCGCCGAACGGCTCGGCCTGTCGCTGCTCGCCGCACGCGGTGCCGAGCGGGCGGACACCCTGGCCCTGCACCTGCCGGGCGCGCCGGTGCCGACGGGCGGACGGCATCCGGTACGCGACGAGGCGACCGTCACGCTGCGCCGTGACCTGGAGGCGTTGCGTCTGCTGGTGCTGCGGCCGGTCGCCGCGGACGCGGGCACCGCGCTGTCCCATGTCCGCAACCGGCTCCTCGGCTACCGCGACGACGAGAACCTGCCCGTCGCGGCACCCGTCGTGCAGGACGTCTTCCGGCGCATCGGTGAGGCCGCCCGTGCGGTGCTGGGGCTGCGGATCGCCCTGGGCAGCGCCCCGGACGAGTCGGACGACAGCCCCGCCACGGCCCGCTCGCGCGAGGAACTGGACGCGGAGGAAGCCGTGCTCGACGCCGGGGAGGAGGAGTCCCCGCAGGAGCCCGCCGGACTTCGGCGTCCCACCACGCGGGCCGCCGTGCAGGTGGCCGTGGGCTCGGCGCTGGCCATCGTCGGCGGTGAGCTGCTGTCCCGGGACCGCTGGTACTGGGCGGTGCTGACCTGCTGGATCGTGTTCCTCAACACCGCCTCGACGGGCGAGATCCTGGTCAAGGGATATCGCCGGCTGCTGGGTACCGTCCTGGGCGTCCTGGCCGGCATCGTGCTGGCCGGCGCCGTCGGAGGCCACACCTGGACGGCCTTCGCGCTGGTCCTGGTGTTCGTCTTCCTGATGTTCTACTTCGCGCCGCTGTCCTACACGCTGATGTCCTTCTTCGTCACCGCGGCGCTCGGGCTGCTCTACACCCTGCTGCACACCTACAGCCTGTCGGTGCTCGTGCTGCGCATCGGGGAGACGGCGCTGGGCGCGGCCTGCGGGGTGATCGCGGCCGCGTTCGTCCTGCCGGTGCAGACGGACCGGCGTACCAACGAACTGCTCGCGACCGTCCTGGAGCGGCTCGGGGACGTCACCCGCAATGCCGTGGAGCAGCTCAGCGGCGGGCCGCCCGTCGACCTGCTCGACCAGGCACGGGACCTCGACCAGGCGCTGGCCGACCTCAGGGCCGCCACCCAGCCCCTCACTCACCCGGTGACGCCGCTGCGGGCCCGGCGGGAGACCGCCCGCTATGTGGTCGCGCTGCTGGAGACCTGCGCGTACCACGCGCGCTCGCTGGCCGCCACCGCCGAGCTCCTGCCCACCCATCCCGCGATCGCGGCGGACCCCCGGCTGCGCAGGGCCGCGGCGCGCATCGCGCACAACATCGAGGCGGTCGCGGCGCACGTCACGGGCGACGGCGCCGGGGCCGAGATCGAGACCGGCCCGAGCATCGCCTCGCTCCTGGGACCGACGGCTCCAGGCGTGCCGCGCTACGGCCGGGTCACCGACCGCGTGCTGCGCCATCTGCAACGCCTCGACGAGGGCGTGGCCGGATTGGCCCGCCCGCTGGACGTCCCCGTGAAGGCGCTGGAGGGCTGACGGCTCACCGGAGCCA
The DNA here is from genome assembly GCF_042868655.1 of Streptomyces sp. NPDC007808. Classification (NCBI taxonomy): domain Bacteria; kingdom Bacillati; phylum Actinomycetota; class Actinomycetes; order Kitasatosporales; family Streptomycetaceae; genus Streptomyces; species Streptomyces sp. NPDC007808. The sequence continues at coordinate 955,901 of NZ_JBIAEQ010000001.1, read as the reverse complement.
AAGCGGGTACGCGGAATGCATGACCGATGTCGTGGACTCAGACGAACTGTTGCGACGCATGCAGCGGGCCAGGACTTGTGCCCGGCAGGAGGAGCGGACATGGCGGGCACGGAGTGAGGAGCTGAGGTCGACCGACCCCGAGGGCGCCCGGGAGGCGGCGGTAAGGACAGTGGCCTACGAGACCGTCCTCACCGTGCTGGAGGAGATCCTCACGCCGGGCCGGCACCACGACGGTTCCTGACCGAGAAACCCGGCGAACGGGACGTGAAGGGTCTCGAAACATGGATCCGAGTGAAACCGGTCACGTAACCCGCCCCCAGCTGGCCCGGAACCCCCACAGATGGTTTACGATTCATACATACGTGGTCGAGGGGTAGACCGTGTCCGTCCCCCTGAACCACCACCTACGGCCCTGGCTGGCCTCCCCCGTCCAGCCAGGGCTTTTTCATGCCCTCGGGCGCAGGCACCACGCAGGGCGTGAATTCCCGTGGAAACCGTCCTCCGCCGAGGTGCTCACCGGGCCGGCAGCGGCTGAAATGGACGCAGGGAAGCAACGGAACCTCAGTCGCCGTGAGGAGCCCCGTGTCATGACCAAAGCGATCAAACTGCTGACCGCCCTTCCACCACCGCAGCGAGAGCGTCTGATGTCGCTCGCCCGGGACGTCGCCTTCCCGGAGGACGCCCGGATCTTCGAGGCGGGCGGTACGGCCGACCGCTTCTGGGTGATCCGCTCGGGGGCCGTCTCCCTCGACCAGCGCGTGACGCCGGTCCAGCGGGTCACGGTCGCGAGTCTCGGGGCGGGCGATCTGCTCGGCTGGTCCTGGCTGTTCCCGCCGTACCGGTGGGACTTCGGTGCGGAGGCCTTCAGCCCCGTACGCGCCCACGAGTTCGACGCCGCCCAGGTGCTGCGGCTGTGCGAGGAGGACCCCCGGCTCGGGATGTCCCTGGTGCGCCATGTCGCCGAGATCCTGGCGCACCGGCTGGAGTTGACCCGCGGCAGGCTCATGGAGCAGTACGGGCAGCGCCGGCGCAGTGCGCTGTGAGCGTCGGAGCCAGGGGTCACGTGAGCAGGACGGCCCCGGGACCGGCCCTCGGGACTCCCGTCCCCGTCTCAGGTGCGGGCGAGTTCCGCGGCGCCGAAGGACACGTCGAAGCGGTCGCACCAGATGCTCACGCTGCTGTACCGGGCCGGGTCCACGTCAGCGGGGACGACGTAGTTCTGGCTGCCCTTGTTGCCCTTGAGCTTGCCCAAACTGACGTACTCCCCGTCGTCGAAGACCCGCCAGCCGTCGAGCCCCTTCTTCACGGGCGCGTCGGTGAGCCACACCCGCAGGTCGGGGCCGTTGCTGGTGTCGAGGTTCTCCAGGCGCACCACGTGGGAGCCGTCGGGCAGCCGCACGAGCCGCACCGTGCCGGAGGTCGTGTGCTCGTGGCTGATCAGCTCGCCGCCGGCCAGTGTCACCGGTCCGGCCGGGGTGGGCGAAGCGCCGGACGACGGCACCTCGGTGGGCTTCCTGGAGGCGTCCACGGCAACGGGGAGGGCCTCCTGGACCGTCTCGTCCTGCCACAGCTTCCACGGCTGGAACCAGTACAGGCCGAACCCGGCCCCGGCGACCGCCACCACCAGCACACCCACCGTCCACGGCCTGATCCACCCGCGTCGTCCCGGTTCCATACCGCCCACCTCCTGGTAGTCCTGCACGTCGCTTCCCATTCAACGGGCGGAACGTGCGGCGGGGGATGACCGGCGGGGTGACGAAATCCTTACGTCCGCCGACCCGCCGGGCCAGGGACCGTCAGCGGTGCTCGGGATTGTCGGCGCCCGGTCGGCAGCCGGCGTCCCACTGCGTGCGCTGGTTGCCGTGGGCCGGGATGCCCCCGGTGCGTTTCAGCAGGGCGGCCACGTGCATCAGGTTCCAGGTCATGAAGGCGGTGTTGCGGTTGGTGAAGTCGTTCTCCGGCCCGCCCGAGCCGGGGTCGAGGTACGACGGTCCGGGGCCGGCCGCGCCGATCCAGCCGGCGTCGGCCTGGGGCGGGATCGTGTAGCCGAGGTGCTGGAGGCTGTAGAGGACGTTCATCGCGCAGTGCTTCACACCGTCCTCGTTGCCGGTGATCAGGCACCCCCCGACCCGGCCGTAATACGCGTACTGCCCCTGCGCGTTCAGCAGGCTGGAGCAGGCGTAGAGGCGCTCGATCACCTTCTTCGTCACGGAGCTGTTGTCGCCGAGCCAGATCGGCCCGGCGACGACCAGGATGTCCGCGGCCATGACCTGCTCGTACAGCGCGGGCCACTCGTCCGTCGCGAAGCCGTGCTCGGTCATGTCCGGGTACACGCCGGGCGCGATGTCGTGGTCGACGGCGCGGATCTCGGACGTGGTGACCCCGCGCGACATCATGATCTCCGCGCTCCGGTCGATCAGCCCCTGGGTGTGGCTGAGCTCCGGGGACGGTTTCAGGGTGCAGTTGACGAACAGGGCGGTCAGATCGTCGAAGCGGTACTGGGCATCGGCTGAGGGAGGAACCGTCATGGAGGCAGCGTCTCGCGTGTGGTCCGTTTTGTCCCGGTCCGACGCACCCGTGCATGCCTTACGGAGTCATGACGTGCGCGCGTGGCCCCGTGGCAGGGCGGCGCCGCGGATCTAGCGTGGCCGTATGCGTGTACTGGTCACCGGCGGTGCCGGATTCATCGGGTCCCATGTCGTCAGCGCGCTCGGATCGCGCGGCCACGAGGCGCTCGTGCTCGACGTACGGCAGGGGTCCGGCGCGGATGTACGGGACCCGGCGGCGGTCGGCCGGGCCCTGCGCGGCGTGGACGCGGTGTGCCATCAGGCCGCGATGGTCGGGCTGGGCGACGGGGTCCGCGACGCCGCGCAGTACGTCTCGCACAACGATCTGGGCACCGCCGTGCTGCTCGCCGCCATGGCGGAGGCGGGTGTCCGGCGCGTCGTGCTGGCCGGCTCGATGGTCGTCTACGGGGAGGGGCGGTACGAGTGCGCGAGGCACGGTGTCGTCAGACCCGGCCCGCGTGCCGTGGCCGACCTCGACGCGGGCCGGTTCGAACCCGCCTGCCCGGTGTGCGGGGACGCCCTCTCCCCCGGCCTCGTCAGCGAGGACGCACCGGCCGATCCGCGGAACGTGTACGCGACCACCAAGCTCGCCCAGGAGCACCTGGCCGCCGCCTGGGCCCGCTGCACCGGCGGGTCGGCGGTGTCGCTGCGCTACCACAACGTGTACGGGCCCGGGATGCCGCGTGACACGCCGTACGCCGGTGTCGCCTCCTTCTTCCGTTCTGCCCTCGCCCGCGGTGAGGCACCCCGCGTGTTCGAGGACGGCAGGCAGCGGCGGGACTTCGTGCACGTACGGGACGTGGCGGCGGCGAACGCGGTGGCGCTGGAGGCTGAGGCCGCCCCGGGTGCGCTCACCGCGTACAACACCGGCAGCGGTGACCCGCACACCGTCGGCGAGATGGCGCGGGCACTGGCCGACGCGTACGGCGGGCCCGACCCGGTCGTCACCGGCGAGTTCCGGCTCGGGGACGTACGGCACATCACCGCGGACTCATCACGGCTGCGCGACGGGCTGGGCTGGAAGCCGGAGGTCGGCTTCGAGGAAGGCATGGCGGAGTTCGCGCGGGCCGGGATGCGGGAGACCCCCTAGGCCGTGTCCGCAAAGTCCCGTCGTCCGCCCGGAGGGCGGGCCGTGCGGCGTCTGGTGCGTGCTCTCGGCGCGCCGGGCGGAGTCCCTCGTACTGGATGTACGTGGGGCTTCGCCCGGTGCGGCGAGAGTGCGTGCCGGGCGTCGCGGGGCAGGCGGGACTTTGCGGACACGGCCCAGGCCCGGCACACCTGGACCGGTGGTGCTGCCCGCGATCAGGAAGCGGCGGCGGGCAGCACCACCTCGAAGCGGCAACCGCCGGGGATGTTGCGCACGGTGGCCCGGCCCTGGTGCGCCTCGACGATGCCCCGGACGATGGCGAGCCCCAGGCCCGCGCCCGCCGGGGGCGTCCTGGCGTGCGAGCCGCGCCAGCCGGTGTCGAAGACGCGCGGCAGGTCGTCCTCGGGGATGCCGCCGCAGCCGTCGGTCACCGACAGCACCACGCCCTCGGGGGAACGCTCCGCGCAGACGGCGACCGTCCCGTCGGCCGGGGTCCGGCGGATGGCGTTGACCAGCAGGTTGCCCAGCACCCGGCTCATCTCCTTGCCGTCGACGCGCACGGGTACGGGCTCGATGCGGCCGCCCACCAGCCGCACCCCGTGCTCCCGGGCCAGCGGGTCGGCTCCCGCCAGCGCGTCGCCGACCAGGTCGTACAGGGACATGCGGGTGAGGGCCAGCGGGAGCGTGCCGGCGTGGATGCGGGAGAGTTCGAAGAGGTCGCCGACCATGTCGTTGAGGCGTTCGACCTCGGTGCGGATCTGCTTCAGATAGCGGTCGGGATCGGCGGCGACGCCGTCCTCCAATGCCTCCGACATCGCGCGCAGACCGGCGAGCGGGGTACGCAGGTCGTGGGAGATCCAGGCGACGAGTTCGCGCCGGGAGGTCTCCAGCGCACGCTCCCGCTCCCGGGACTCTGCGAGCCTGGCGCTGGTGGCGGCCAGTTCGCGGCTCAGGGACTCCAGTTCGGCGGTGGCCGGGCCGTGGGGGGCGGCGAACGTCCCGCCCTCGCCGAAGGAGCGTGCCGCCACGGCGAGTTCACGGCTGCGGGCGACGACCCAGCGGCCCAGCAGCAGCGCGGTGGCCAGGGAGACGACCGCCGCCATGGCGACGACGGTGGTGACGACGGTCAGGTCGTGCGGCGAGAGGAACATGGCCCAGGCGACGGCGAGTGTTCCCGCGAGCATCGCGACGACGCCGACCGCCGCGACCACGGCGAGCGAGGCGGTCAGCGAGCGGCGCCGGATGAGGCGCAGTACGCCCGATCCGGCCAGCCCGGTGGCGGCGGCTCCGGCGAAGGCGTACAGAGCGATGAGGAGGGTGTCGCGCATGGTCAGGCCTCCCCCGCGCCGGGGTCGAAGCGATAGCCGACGCCCCATACGGTCTGGATGAGGCGGGGCCGGGCAGGGTCGTCCTCGACCTTGCCGCGCAGGCGGCGGACGTGGACCGTGACGGTCGACAGGTCACCGAAGTCCCACCCCCACACCTCGCGCATCAGGTCCTCTCGGGCGTAGGCCCGCCCGGGGTGGCGCAGGAAGAAGGCGAGCAGGTCGAACTCCCTGAGGGTCAGGGCGAGTTCGCTGCCGTTCTTGGTGGCTCGGCGGGCCGCCGGGTCCAGCGCCAGACCGGCGGCGCCGAGGCGGAGCCCGTCGGCGGCCGGCGGCCTGCTGCGGCGCAGCACCGACTCCACGCGCAGCACCAGTTCGCGGGGGCTGAAGGGCTTGGTGACGTAGTCGTCGGCGCCGACCTCCAGGCCCAGGATGCGATCGTCCTCGTCGCCCCGGGCGGTGAGCATGATGACCGGGACCGGCCCTTGTCCCCGCATCCGGCGGCACACTTCCAGGCCGTCCATGCCGGGCAGCATCAGGTCGAGCACCACCAGGTCCGGCCAGTGGGCGCCGGCCCGGGTCAGGGCCGTCGGTCCGTCGTCGGCGCGGTCCACGACGTAGCCGGCGCGGTCCAGGTAACCGGCGACGACCTCGGCGACGGTCGGATCGTCGTCGACGACCAGGATCCGGGGGGAGTCATCGGCTCGCGGCTCGGGGGGCTCGTACGGCTGCTGCATGCCCCCAGCCTGGCACCACCCGCCGCCGGTGCGGCGTCCGAGCGGCTTGTCGGCCGTCGACGTCCGCGTTTCGTAAGGACCGGAAGTCCGTTATGCCCGAATCGGGTTCGTAGGGTGAGGACCGTGACGACGAAACATTCGGACGTCGACGTGGTGCTGCCGTGCCTGAACGAGGCCGAGGCCCTTCCCTGGGTGCTCGAACGGATCCCGCCGGGCTGGCGTGCCCTGGTCGTCGACAACGGTTCCACGGACGGCTCGGCCCAGGTCGCCCGCGCGTTGGGCGCGACCGTCGTGCACGAGCCGCGCCGGGGCTTCGGCGCGGCCTGCCACGCCGGGCTGCGCGCCGCCTCGGCCGACGTGGTGTGCTTCTGCGACTGCGACGCCTCCCTCGACCCGTCGCTCCTCGTCCCGTTCGCGCGTGCGGTGCGGGCCGGCGAGGCCGACCTCGTGCTCGGGCGGCGGCGTCCGCAGGGCCGGGGCGTGTGGCCCGCGCATGCCCGCGTCGGCAACCTCGCGCTCGCGCGGATGCTGCGCCACCGCACCGGGCTGCGCCTGCACGACCTCGGTCCCCTGCGCGCCGCCCGCCGGGAGCCGCTGCTGGCCCTCGGCCTCACGGACCGGCGCAGTGGCTATCCGCTGCAGATGGTCGTACGCGCGGCCGACGCGGGCTGGCGGATCGCCGAGCACGACGTGCCGTACCTGCCGCGCACCGGCGCGTCGAAGGTGACCGGCACCTGGCGCGGCACCTGGCAGGCCGTACGAGACATGAGCCGGGTGCTGAGCGAGAGCCCCGCGCACCAAGGAGAAACCGTCCGTTGAGCCCTTCGAGTGCCTCGAACCCGTCCCGTGTGTCGCCCGCGCTCCTCGTCATCGCCAAGGAACCGCGGCCGGGCCGGGTCAAGACCCGGCTGACCCCGCCGTTCACACCCCACCAGGCCGCTCAACTGGCCGAGGCGGCCCTCGCGGACACCCTGCACGCCGTGGCGGCCACACCCGCCGCGCGGCGCGTCCTCGTCCTCGACGGCGCCCCGGGCCCCTGGCTGCCGCCGGGCTTCGACGTCGTCCCGCAGGGCAGCGGCGGCTTGGACGAGCGGCTCGCGAACGCCTTCGCCCGCTGCGCCGGCCCGGCCCTGCTCATCGGCATGGACACTCCGCAGGTCACGCCGGGGCTGCTCACCGTGGACTTCGCCGACTGCGACGCCTGGTTCGGCCCGGCGGAGGACGGCGGCTTCTGGGCTCTCGGCCTGGCGTGCCCCGACCCCGCCCTGCTGCGGGGCGTGCCGATGTCGACCTCCGCCACGGGCGCGGTCCAACGCGACCGGCTCGTCGCGGCCGGTCTGCGTGTGCGCGACCTGCCCCGGCTGCGCGACGTGGACACCGCGGCCGACGCCCACGCGGTGGCGGCGCTGGCTCCGCGAGGGCGTTTCGCGGCGCGTTTGGCAGTGTGTACGGCGGCCAGGGGGCGGGACGCTCGGCCGGCCACGGGACCCGATACGCGGTCCGTCACGGAACCCGGCAGGCCGTCCCCGGCGGGCCCGAGCGCACCGGCCGCCACAGAACCCGAGGCCGGCCCCTACGCGATACCCGGCACAGACGCCGGCACCCCACCCGCCGCCGACCGCGACCAGCGTCCCGCAGCCGCCTCCGGCACCCCACCCACCACGAGTGCGCACCCGCGGCCGGCCCCGCACCCAGGAGCGCCGCCGACCACGGGACCCGATCCGACGCGGTCCATCGCCGGGCCATCGGCGCCACCGCCGGCCACAGGAGCCGGCGCACAGCCCGCCCCCCGGCCGAAGACCTCGCCGCCGGGTCTCCCCCGGGAGCACCCGTCTGCCCCCGCACCGGCACCGCGCCCGGCCGGTTCCCGGTGAGCGCGCCGCCCGCCACCGGCCTCGCGTGGGCCGCCGCGGACCCCTACGCCGCCGCCCTGCGTGCCGGCCACGGTCCACTGTTCCTGCGCCGGGCCGACGGCTGGCTGCTGCCGTTGGACGTGGAACGCTGGTGCGCTCGGGCCGACGCGGTCGACCGGGACGTGCTGGCCCGATGCGAGGGCACCGTCCTCGACGTGGGGTGCGGTCCCGGACGGCTGGTCGCGGAACTCGCCACCGGGGGCCGGCCCGTCCTCGGCATCGACGTCAGTGAGGCAGCCGTGGACCGCACGGTACGGCTCGGGGGCCAGGCGCTTCGGCGCTCGGTGTTCGAGCCGTTGCCGGGCGAGGGGCGCTGGGGCACCGTCCTGCTCATGGACGGCAACATCGGCATCGGCGGTGATCCACGCGCCCTGCTGGACCGGGTGGCCGGCCTCCTGCGCCCCGGCGGCCTGCTGGTGGCCGAGACCGCCCCGGAGGACATCGACGAACGCTCCCGGGTGCAGGTGGTCGACCTGACCGGCACCGGCACGACCGGCATCCCCTTCCCCTGGGCGCGGCTCGGCACGCCGGCGCTGCTGCGTCACGCCCGGGGGTGGGAGCGGGCCGATCAGTGGACGGCCGGCGGACGGTGCTTCGCCGCCCTGCGCAACCGCGGCAGGCGCAGCGCCAGCAGCAGCGCCGAGGCGCCGAAGAGGACGGCGGTGATCAGCAGCCAGCGCGCGAGGAACACGTCCGGGGGCAGCCCGGTGGCGGACCGGTAGCGCCGCTCCACCATCCCGCTGATCAGCGGGAACCACACGAGCAGGAGCAGCCCGGACAGGGCCGTCGGTACCCGCACGTACGGCACCCACGCGCGGCGCCCGGCCGCGTCGAGGCCCCGCACGACCGCCCGGTCCGCGCTCGCGTACAACGGCAGCAGGACGAGGTCGTGCAGCAGCGCGGCCCCCACGAACCACAGGGTCACACCGAACCAGTCGTCGGCGAGCAGCCTCGCCCCCGCGTAGCCGGTGAGTGCGAACGAGCAGGCGAGCAGCAGGAGGGTCAGGGGGCTCCCCACACGGATCCGCGGTCGGCGCATCACAGGTCTCCGAACGTCATCCGGGCCACCCACTTGGTGTTGAGCACACCGGGCGCGGCGGGCACGATGACGCGCGCCGGGTAGCCGTGGTCGAGGGACAGCTCCTCGCCGTTGACGTACAGGGCGAGCAGCGAACGCGGGTCGGCCACCTGGTTGGCGCGCAGGGCGGCCTCCCGGAAGGCGCCTCTGCGCTGGAGGGACTCGACGAACACGTCCGGCGGTTCGTCCTGGTACCCGACGAGCGCCGCGAGGTCGCGCAGTCGCACCCCGCGCCACCACTGGTCCGACGTCGACCAGCCCTCCACGCAGGCGATGGGCAACGCCGAGCTGTGCAAGGGGAGTTCGGCGAGCTGGGCGCGGCTGAGGCGGACGGTGCCCGTGCGCCCGGTGATGACGAGCCGCCAGGCGTCCTCGCCCGTCCGAGCCGCGTCGATCCCGGCGTACGCGGCGGTCTTGTTGATCTGGAAGCCGTTCGGGCCACCGCCGGGTTCACCGCCGCCGTGCGGTGCGAGCAGAGCGGTGCGCCGCAGGGCGTCGAAGTTCTGCCCCACGGTCGTCGCGAACAGCAGCAGCGAGCCGCCTCCGACGAACCACAGGGCGCCCCGTCGGGTGATGGTCGGCTCGGTGGGGCGCGGCGGCACCAGGTCGTTCTCCTCCTCCCGCAGTCGGCGCAGATTGCGCAGCGCGATGGGCATCTTCAGCAGCACGTGGGCCACGAAGGCGGCGAAGAACACCCAGGCGCCGTAGAAGTGCAGCGGGTAGAAGGAGCCGGGGAAGACGTAGTCCAGTTGGACGTTGAGCACACCGGTCACGAACTCGAACAGGGCCCCGCCCACCAGGAGCAGCAGCGAGATGCGCTCCAGCGCGTGCGCCATCGAGCGGGCCGGTGGCAGCGCGAACAGTCTGGGGATCACCGACCAGAGTTTGGCGAGCAGGACCGGGATCAGGGTGATGCCGAGGGTGACGTGGACGCCCTGGTTGAGCCGGTACAGCCAGTGCGGGTTCGTCGGCCAGGGGAAGAGGTAGAAGCCGAGGATCCCCTTGTCCGGTGTCTTGTCGTTCACCGTCGACAGGTTCGGGTTGTAGGCGGCGTACGAGACCAGCCCGGTCACGAACAGCACCGTGATGCCGGCGAGCAGGACGAGACCCAGCACGGAGGTGAACCGGGGGCCGCGCAGCGGGCTGCGCCAGAAGCCGGGCGAGGAGGGGAGCCGGGGGTCGGCTCGCAGGGGGAGCCGTGGGGTGTCGGGGTCGCGCATGTCCCGACGGTAGGCCGGGGCCGCCCCGCGAAAGGGTGCTCGACCCATGACGAAACGCTGACATCAGGCCCGGACGGCGGTCCGGGACCGGCCGTGCGGCCTAGCGTTCCGGTGTGATCCGCACCTTGACCTCCGCCGAGCCCGGCCCCGCGCGCTCCGGCGTCCGCCGTGAGGCGCGACGTGACCTGTACGCCGCCGGGGCCGCCGTGCTGCTCGTGACGGCGGCCGCGCTGGTCGGCCGTCACATCCAGGGGTCCCGCCACACGCTCTTCGTCGACTGGCCCCCGCTGCTGGCGTCCTGGGGCCCCCACCTGGGCGCCGGCACACCGGCGGCGGTCCTGGTGGCGATCGCCACCGTGGCGTACGGCCCCTGCGTCGCGGCCCGCCTTCCCTGGCGGGCGCTGCTGCCGCTCGCGTTCGCCACGGCCACGGCCTGGACCTGTTCGCTCGCGCTGATCGACGGCTGGCACCGCGGCATCGCCGGGCGGCTCACCACCCGCCACGAGTACCTGCGGGCGATCGACCGCTTCCATGACATCCCGGCCGCGCTGAGGACCTTCGTCGACCACATCCTGCTCCAGTCCCCCGACAACTGGCCCGCCCACGTCGCCGGCCACCCGCCCGGGGCCACGCTCACCTTCGTCCTGCTGGACCGGGTCGGGCTGCGCGGCGGAGGCTGGGCCGGGATGTGGTGCATCGTGGCGGGGGCGACGGCCTGCGTGGCGGTGCTGGTCACGGTCCGCGCCCTGGCCGACGAGGCACTGGCGCGCAGGGCCGCGCCCTTCCTCGTCCTGGCACCGGCCGCCGTGTGGATGGGCACCTCGGCCGACGCGTACTTCACGGCGGTGGCCGCGTGGGCGGTGGCGCTGCTGGCGCTGGCGGTCACCCGTCGGTCCCCGGGACGGGCGGCGGCGTCCGGGCTGCTGTTCGGCCTGGCCTGCTACCTGTCGTACGGTCTCACGCTCCTCGCCCCGATCGGGGCGGTGGTCCTGCTGCTCGGCAGGAAGGGGGTCCGCGAACGCCCCGCGGTGCTCGTGGCGCTGCTCGCCGGTCTGGCCGTGGTCCCGGCGGCGTTCACGCTCGCCGGGTTCGACTGGTGGGAGGCGTACCACCTGCTGGTCACGCGCTATCACCAGGGCGTGGGCGGCATCCGCCCCTACGGCTACTGGGTGTGGGCCAACCCGGCCTGCGCGGTGCTCGTCACCGGCCTGGCGACGGTGGCGGGGCTGCGGCGGGCCGGGGCGGTCCTCGTCCGGCGCCGCGGCGGCACCGCCGGCCGGGTCGCCGACGTCCGCCTCGCCCTGCTGGTGTCCGGCGCTCTGCTCGCCGTGCTGGTGGCCGACCTGTCCGGAATGAGCAAGGCGGAGACCGAACGCATCTGGCTTCCCTTCGCCGTGTGGCTGCTGCCCGCGTGTGCCTTCCTGACGGGCGCCCGCGCCTGGCTCGCCGCCCAGGCGGTGCTCACGCTGCTCCTCAACCATCTGCTGCTCACCGGATGGTGACCGCTGAAGCGTGTCGCGGAATGCCTGTTCACGGCCTTGCGCGACCTGCTTCAGGCGCCCGCGATCAGCAGGGCGCCCAGCGCGAGCATCGTCACGGCCACCAGTGCGTCCAGCACCCGCCAGGCCGTGGGCTTGGCGAGGTGCCGGCTCAGCAGCCGGGCTCCGAAGCCGAGGGCCGCGAACCAGCAGAGGCTGGCGAGCACGGCGCCCAGGCCGAAGGTCCAGCGCAGCGGTCCGCGGTCGGCGGCGACCGTGCCGAGCAGGAACACGGTGTCGAGATAGACGTGCGGATTGAGCCAGGTCAGCGCCAGACAGGTCAGCACCGCGCGCCGCCGTGAGCCGGCCGCGTCACCGTCGGTCAGGAGGGCACCGCCCGGCCTGAACACCCGGCGGGCGGCGAAGGCGCCGTAGCAGAGCAGGAACGCCCCGCCGATCCAGGCGACCGCGGTCAGGATTCCGGGCCATGCCACGACCACCGCGCCGACGCCGGCCACGCCGAGTGTGATCAGGAGTGCGTCGGACAGGGCGCAGATGCCGACGACGGCGAGGACCGCGTCCCGGCGAATGCCCTGGCGCAGGACGAAGGCGTTCTGGGCGCCGATGGCGACGATGAGGGAGAGGCCGGTGCCGAATCCCGCGGCAACGGTGGTCAGAGCGTTGGTCATGGCATCGACGCTAGAGAGAGGATCACTGCGAGTACAGCTAAAGATTCTTAAGTATCCTTAGCTCTCGTGAAGGAGGGCCGATGCGGACCGAGCTGACGGAGCTCCCCCTCGACCAGGTGCGGACCCTGCTGGCGGTGGTGGACGAGGGCACCTTCGACGCGGCCGCCGCGGCGCTGCATGTGACGCCGTCGGCGGTGAGTCAGCGGGTGAAGGCGCTGGAGCAGAGCACGGGGCGGGTGCTGCTCGTGCGGACCAAGCCGGTGCGGCCGACGGAGTCGGGCGAGGTCGTCGTCCGGTTCGCCCGGCAGCTGGCCCGGCTGGAGCGCGACGCTCGGGCCGAGCTGGGCCTGAGCGCCGCCGGGGAGGTGACCCGGGTGTCGATCGCGGTGAACGCCGACTCGTTGGCGACGTGGTTCCTGCCGGTGCTCACTCGTGTGCCCGAGGACCCTCCGCTCTGCTTCGAGCTGCGGCGCGAGGACGAGAGCCGCACGGCGACGCTGCTGCGGGAAGGGCTGGTGATGGCCGCGGTGACCTCGTCGCCGGATCCGGTGGCGGGGTGTTCGGTGCGTCCGCTGGGCCGGATGCGCTATCTCGCGGCGGCGAGCCCCGCCTTCGCCGAGCGGCATCTGGGCGGTCCGCTGCGGGAGGCGCTGGTGCGGGCGCCTGTGCTGGTGTTCGACCGTAGCGACGATCTCCAGGACGCGTTCGTGCGCAGGCTGCGGCGCGGCCGTGCCGACGCGGGTGCCGTACGGCACCACGTGCCCACGTCGGAGGGGTTCCTCGCGGCGGTGACCGCCGGTCTGGGCTGGGGTCTGGTCCCCGAGGTGCAGGCGCTGCCGCTGCTGGCGGACGGCCGGCTCGTGGAGCTCGCGCCGAAGCGGCCGGTGGACGTCCCGCTGTACTGGCAGCAGTGGAAGCTGGACTCACCGGCGCTGGTCGCGGTGACGCAAGCGGTGACCGCCGCGGCGGCGCAGGCGCTGCGGGCCTGACGGCACGGCACGGCACGGCGCTACCGCGGCGTGGCCAGCTCGGCGGCGGCGCTGTCCAGGAGCATCTCCAAGGCCGTCGGATACGCGCTGGTCACCATCCGGTTCGCCAGCAGCGGTGCCGCCTCGGCGATCCGCGGATGCGTACGGCGGGGCAGCCGCGCGTAGGTGGAGCGCCACATGTCCTCGTCGGCCCGCAGCGAAGCGCTCGGCAGCGTCAGCGACGCGGCGTCCAGGGCGGCGAAGGCCAGCGTCTGGTCGATGAAGGCGTGGTAGATGCGCACCGTGTCCGGCAGCGGGAACCCCGCGGTACGCAGGATGTCCAGCACGGCCTCGTCGGCGGCCAGTTCGTTGGCCCGGCCGGTGACGCGGTTCGTGGTCAGCACGGCGGCCTGGGGATGGGCGACGTACGCCGCGTGGATACGCAGCCCGACGGCGCGCAGGTCGTCCCGCCACTCCCCCGTCGGCCGCCAGCCCTCCAGCGCCTGGCCGATGAGGGCGTCACCGATGGCGAGGGTCAGGTCGTCCATGCCGCGGAAGTACCGGTACAGCGTGCTCGGGTCGGCGTCGAGGGCCAGGCCGAGGCGGCGGGCGGTGAGGCCGGCGCTGCCGTGTTCGCGCAGCATGCGCAGGGCCGTCTCGACGATCAGGCGCTCCGAGAGCACGGTGCCGCTCTTCGTGGGACGGCGCCGGCGCCTCTTCTCCTCCGGAACGACCGGCTTGGGCATCTCGCTCTCCGTCCTCTCACCCGGGCCGTGGGCCTTATGCCAACGCCATTGACCTTACGTGACCGGCCGTCGTTGTATCTCTCGCGGGGCCCCGTTCACGTCGTAGACCTTCAGTCGAGGGAGTCTTGTCATGCGTGTACTGCTCGTGGGAGCCGGCGGAGTGGGCAGCGCCGTCACCCGGATCGCCGCCCGGCGGCCGTTCTTCGAGGCGATGGTGGTCGCCGACTACGACCTCGGGCGGGCCGAGGCTGCTGTGGCGGCCCTCGACGGCGACGCCCGGTTCCGGGCCGAGCGCGTCGACGCCGGCGACGAGTCGACGGTGGTCGCGCTGCTGGAGCGGCACGCGTGCGACGTGCTCCTCAACGCCACCGACCCGCGTTTCGTGATGCCGCTGTTCCGTGCCGCGCGCGCGGCGGAGGCCACCTATGTCGACATGGCGATGTCGCTGTCGCGGCCGCATCCGCAGCGACCGTACGAGGAGTGCGGCGTGAAGCTGGGCGACGCCCAGTTCGAGGAGGCCGCCGACTGGGAGAAGGCAGGGGCTCTGGCCGTCGTCGGCATGGGCGTGGAACCGGGGCTGTCGGACGTGTTCGCCCGGTACGCGGCCGACGAGCTCTTCGACGAGATCGAGGAGATCGGCGTCCGCGACGGCGCGAACCTCACCGTCGACGGGTACGACTTCGCGCCGTCCTTCAGCATCTGGACGACGATCGAGGAGTGCCTCAACCCGCCGGTGGTCTACGAGAAGGGGCGCGGCTGGTTCACCACCGAGCCGTTCAGCGAGCCGGAGGTGTTCGACTTTCCGGAGGGCATCGGCCCGGTCGAGTGCGTGAACGTGGAGCACGAGGAGGTTCTGCTGGTTCCGCGCTGGGTCGACGCGCGGCGGGTGACCTTCAAGTACGGCCTCGGCGAGGACTTCATCCGCACGCTGAAGACGCTGCGCCTGCTGGGTCTGGACCGCACCGAGCCGGTGACCGTGCCGAGCGCCGCGGGACCGGTGCGGGTGTCGCCCCGGGACGTCGTCGCGGCATGTCTGCCGGACCCCGCGACGCTGGGTGAGCGGATGCACGGCAAGACCTGCGCGGGGACCTGGGTGCGGGGCGTCAAGGACGGCAGGCCGCGCGAGGTGTACCTGTACCACGTGGTGGACAACCAGTGGTCGATGGCGGAGTACGGCAGCCAGGCCGTGGTGTGGCAGACGGCCGTGAACCCGGTGGTGGCCCTCGAACTCCTCGCCACCGGCGCCTGGTCCGGCTCGGGTGTGCTGGGTCCGGAGGCGTTCCCGGCCCGGCCCTTCCTCGATCTGCTGACCGCGTACGGCTCCCCGTGGGGCATGCGCGAACACTGACCGAAATCGTTGGGCTCCGACGGGGTTTCACTCACGTATCGACAGGCGACTCGAAAACGAGTAATGCATCCACCGAGGGCACGTACGACGATCGCAGGTGACTTTGATGGACGACTGGCGAGACCACTCGGCCTGCCGCCATGAGGACCCCGACCTCTTCTATCCGATCGGCACCTCCGGGCCGGCTCTGTTCCAGACCGAGCGGGCCAAGGCGGTGTGCCGGCGCTGCCCCGTCCAGGAGCCGTGCCTTGAGTTCGCGCTGGAGACGGGGCAGTCCATAGGTGTGTGGGGCGGGACGAGCGAGACGGAGCGGCGAGCGCTCAGGCGCCGTACGGCCGCGGCCCGCCGCGCCGGCTGACTCCCCTGCGGAAGCGGGCGGAGCCGTCCCGGCAGGATCAGGGCCTCAGCGGCCGCTGCGGTGCAGCGGCCCCCAAGGTTCGACTGCCGGGACACCGCTGTCCTCGCCTCGTCGATGACCCGCTGATCGATCCGGCACAGCGGCCGGGCGCCGGCGACCCGAACGGAATCGCACGAGCGGCCTCCGGCGGGCCGGGGCAGTACGCTCGCGGCACGCCCCGCCCACCGGAAGGCCGATCATGAGCGTGCGTGTACGCCGGGTCCAGGAAGCGCCCGAGCCGGATGACGGTGTCCGTGTGCTCGTCGACCGGCTGTGGCCGCGCGGTGTGTCGAAGGACGCGGCACGCGTGGACGAGTGGCCCAAGGCCCTCACCCCGTCGACCGAGCTGCGCCGCTGGTACCACGCGGGCGAGGGGTCGTACGAGGAGTTCGGCGAGCGGTACGAGGCGGAGCTCGCCGCCCCGGAGGCGGCCGAGCTCCTGGACCACGTGCGCGAGCTGTCCCGCAAGGGGCCGGTGACGCTGCTGACCGCGGTCAAGACCCCGGAGCACAGTCACGCGGCCGTGCTCGCCCGGGTGCTCGGCGAGGGTTAGCGAACGCTGGGCTGTCCGCTCGGCGGGCCTGCACTAGGCGGTCTGCTCGGCCGCGGCCCGGCCGGCCGCTCGCCCGGAGAAGAGGCAGCCGCCCAGGAACGTTCCCTCCAGGGCGTTGTACCCATGGACGCCGCCACCGCCGAAGCCGGCGACTTCTCCGGCCGCGTACAGCCCGTCGACGGGGCTCCCGTCGGCCGCGAGCGCGCGGGAGTCGAGGTCGGTCTGGATGCCGCCGAGGGTCTTGCGGGTCAGGACGTGCAGCTTGACGCCGATGAGAGGGCCGGCCGCGGGGTCGAGGATGCGGTGCGGGGTGGCGACCCGGCCGAGGCGGTCGCCGATGTAGCGGCGAGCGTTGCGGATGCCCTGGACCTGGGCGTCCTTGCTGTACGGGTTGGCGATCTGCAGGTCGCGGGCCTCGATCTGGCGTCGGATGGTCTCGGCGTCGAGGAGCGGCTTGTCCGTCAACCGGTTCATCTTCTCGACGAGTTGCTCCAGAGTCGGGGCGGTCACGAAGTCCGCGCCGTTGCGCAGGAACGCCGCCACCGGTCCGGGGGCGCCCTTGCCGAGGACGCGCTCCTTCAGGAACCCGGCGCGATCCTTGGCGGTGATGTCCGGGTTCTGCTCGGAGCCCGACAGGGCGAACTCCTTCTCGATGATCTTCTGGCTGAGGATGAACCAGGAGTGGTCGTGGCCGGCGATGGCCGCGTCGGTGCGCAGGTGCCTGAGGGTGCCGAGGGTGTCGTAGCCGGGCAGGCAGGGGTCGGGCAGCCGGCGGCCGAGGGCGTCGAACCACATCGAGGACGGTCCGGGCAGGATGCGGATGCCGTGGCCGGGCCAGATCGGGTCCCAGTTCTGCAGGCCCTCGGTGTAGTGCCACATGCGGTCGCGGTTGACCAGGCGTACGCCCGCCTCCGCGCTGATGTCGAGCATCCGCCCGTCGACGTAGGCGGGCACGCCGGTGACCATCTCGGTGGGCGGGGTGCCGAGCCGCTCGGGCCAGTGGCGGCGGACGATCTCGTGATTGGCGCCGATGCCGCCGGTGGTGACGACGACGGCCTGGGCGGTCAGTTCGAACTCGCCTGCGCGCTCCCGGTTGGAGGCGACACCGCGGGGCGAGTCGTCGTCGGCCAGGACCGTGCCGCGCACGCCACGCACCTTGCCCTGTTCGATGACCAGCTCGTCGACCTGGTGGCGGTGGTGGAACGCGAGCAGCCCGTCGCGCGCGGCCTGCTCGGCGTACCGGACGAACGGCTCCACCACTCCCGTGCCGGTGCCCCAGGCGATGTGGAAGCGGGGCACCGAGTTTCCGTGGCCGTGGGCGCGCAGGTCGCCGCGCTCGGCCCAGCCCACGGTGGGCAGGAACTTGATGCCGTGCCCGTCCAGCCAGGCCCGCTTCTCGCCGGCCGCGAACTCCACGTAGGCGCGCGCCCAGCGCACCGCCCAGGAGTCCTCGTCGTCCACCCGGTCGAACTGGGCGCTGCCCTGCCAGTCGCTCCAGGCCAGGTCGAAGGAGTCCTTGATGCCCAGGCGCCGCTGCTCCGGGGAATCGACGAGGAACAGCCCGCCGAAGGACCAGAACGCCTGCCCGCCGAGGTTGGCGGCGTTCTCCTGGTCCACGAGCGCGACCCTGCGGCCCCGGCTGGTCAGTTCGTGCGCGGCGACGAGGCCCGCGAGTCCCGCTCCGACGACGATGACGTCGGCATCCATGGCGACCGTCCCTTCCCGATGAGGTGGTGGCGCTGTTGGGTGGTGTCGCTGCCGTCGGTGAGCAGCGCGGTGAGCAGTTGCTGCAACCAGGCGCGAGCGCGTTCGACGTCCTGGTCCAGCAGCAGTTGCGTGGTGACGCCGTCGTAGGCGGCGACCACGGCGTGGGCGGCGCCCTCGATGTCGCCGAGCACGGCCGGCAGTGCGGTGTGCCCCCGCGCGCGGGCGAGCCGGTCGGCGATCGCGCCGCGCAGTCGTGCGCGGTGTTCCAGCAGGGTCCGCGCGACGGCCGGTTCACGGGCGGCGTGCACCAGGAAGTCGGTCTTCACAAGGAGCCAGTCACGGTCCAGGAGCAGCACCTCGGTCACCCGGTCCACCGCGGCGGGCACGTCCAGGTCCGGCCCGTCGACGGCGAGGGCACCGGAGACCTGCTCCGCGATCAGGTCGGCCCGCTGCTGGTAGAGGGCGAAGAACAGCTCGTCCAGGCTGGCGAAGTTGGAGTAGAAGGCGCCCCTGCTGTACCCGGCGGCCTCGCAGACCTCCTCGATGGAGACCCGGCCGAACCCCTTGGCGGCGAACACCGCGAACGCGGCGTCGAGGAGGTTGGCCCGGGTGCGGGCCCTGCGCTTGGTGACGCGCTTGGCCGTGCCGTCCGTCGTCATCTCCTCCCCCACCTCCGTTCGATGCATGAATGTATCCGATACAGCAATGCATCCAAAGACCCCGGAGCCCGCGAATGCACGGAAGGCCCGCTGGGAGAACACCCCGGAAGATCGAATGGGAACAGATTTTCGATTAAGCGGTACGCTGGAGGGCATGACCAGGCACCTCCAGGGCTCCCTGTTCGACCAGACCGACGAGCTGCGGCTCGGGCCCCTCTCCGGGATCCGCAGGACCCCGCTCGACCACGGCGCCTGGATCGACGTCCTGCCCGGCTGGCTCAGCGGGGCCGGCACCCTGTTCGAACAGCTGGCCACCACGGTCCCCTGGCGTGCCGAGCGGCGCAGGATGTACGACAACGTCGTGGTCGTACCCCGGCTGCTCGCCTACTACGGCGCCGACGACCCGCTCCCGCACCCGGTGCTGGCGGAGGCCCGCGCCGCGCTCTCGGCGCACTACGCCGAGGAACTGCGCGAGCCGTTCACCACGGCCGGGCTCTGCTACTACCGCGACGGCCGGGACAGCGTCGCCTGGCACGGCGACCGCATCGGGCGAGGCGCACATGAGGACACCATGGTCGCCATCCTCTCCGTGGGCGCCCCCCGTGATCTGCTGCTGCGCCCCGCGCGGGGCGGCGGCAGGTCGCTGCGCCGCCCCCTCGGCCACGGCGACCTCATCGTGATGGGCGGCTCCTGCCAGCGGACCTGGGAGCACTCGATACCCAAGAGCTCGCGTGCGACGGGACCACGCATCAGCATCCAGTTCCGCCCGCACGGCGTGCACTGAGGCGCAGGGCCGACCGCTTCGGGTGCGCGCGGGGGCTGCCTCCGGCGGACGGTGCCGGAGGCAGCCCTTCCTCTGGGCGGGACCCCGTCGGACGCCCAGACTGGTCGGGTGAGCGCCCAGCAGCGGATTCCGCCCACCGGTCCCCGGCGCGGGGAACTGGACGCCCTGCGCGTGTACGTCGTCCTCGGGCTGGTCTTCTTCCACTCCGCCCTGGTCTTCTCCCCGGACGACGACTTCTATGTGAAGAACCAGGAGACGACCGGAGCCGTCACCGTCCTCGCCGGGCTGGGCGTGGTCTGGGCGATGCCCATGCTGTTCCTCGTCGCGGGGCTCGGCTCCCGGTACTCGATCCGGCGCCGCGGATCCGCCCGCTTCGCCCGTGAACGCCTGCTGCGCCTGGGTGTTCCCCTGGTCTTCGCCACGCTCGTCCTGTGCCCGCTCCCCCAGTGGCTGCGGCTGCGGGCCGCCGACCCCGCGTACGACGAGTCGTACGCGCGCTTCTGGTTGCGTTTCCTCACGGTCCGTCCGGACGCGGCCGACTTCCCCTTCGTCCTCGAAGGGGAGCACTTCGAGACCGGTCATCTGTGGTTCGTCGTACTCCTGCTGGCCTTCAGCCTGCTCCTGGCCCCGGTCGCGGCATCGTTGGCCGGCTGGGCGGAGCCCCTGTCGCGGGCGGTGGCAAGGCGTCCCGCGCTGCTCGTACTGCCCGCGCTGCCGCTCGCCGCGATCAATGCCTTCCTCGGTATGGAGGAAGGCTTCGCGGGCTGGAACCGCTGGGCGTACCTGGTGTTCTTCCTGTTCGGTTACGCCCTCGCCGACGACCCGCGCGTGCGTGCCGCGCTGCGCCGGGCGGCGGTCGCGGTGGGCCTGCTCGGGCTGGCGCTGTTCGCCGGGACCGCGCCCGGCTTCCTTGCGCTCGCCGACCCGTTCACCGAGTGGAGCGCCTTCGCGCTGGTCACCCGGGCGGCGTTCGGCGCGGCGGGCTGGTGCTGGGTGTTGGCCATCCTCGGTCTGCTGGACCGGCCCCGTGAGGCCCGGCCGCCCTCGCGCGCGATGCTGTACCTCGGGGTCGCCGCCCTGCCGGTGTACGTACTGCACCAGCCGGTCGTGGTGGCCCTGGCGTACGGCGTGGTGGGCCTGCCGGCGCCGATCCCCGTCAAGTACGTGATGATCGTGACGGGTTCACTGGCACTGATCCTCGCGCTGTACGAGTGCGTGGTGCGCAGAACACGCCTCACGCGGTTCCTGTTCGGCATGCGCCCTCACCCGCCGCCCACGCCTTCGTCCTGATCTGCTTTGCTGTCCCGCGTCGGGCAGGACCTCACCACGGGGGGACGATCATGCGGACAGACATGCAGCAAGTCGCCGACGGCACCTACCTGGTACGCGGCAGCAACACCAACTGGGTGATCCTGGCCGAGGGGGACGCGGTCACGCTGGTGGACACCGGCTACCCCGGGGACCGGGCACGACTCCTCGCCTCGCTCGCGGAGGTGGGAAGTTCCCCCGAGGCGGTCACGGCCGTACTGATCACGCACGCGCACACGGACCACCTGGGCAGCGCCGAGTACCTGCGCGCCACGTACGGCACGCCCGTCCACCTCCACGAGGCCGAAGTACCGCACGCCCGCCGTGACTTCCTCCACCAGGTGGACGTCCGGACTGTGCTCAGGAACGGCTGGCGGCCGGGTGTGCTGCCCTGGGCGGTACACGCCATCCGCTCCGGTGGCACGGCACACGTCCCGGTCACCTCCCCCGAGCCGTTCCCCTCGGCCGGTCCGCTCGACCTGCCCGGCCGGCCCGTACCGGTGCACACGCCCGGTCACACCGACGGGCACTGCGCCTACCACCTGCCGCACGCCGGCGTGGTCGTCTCGGGCGACGCCCTGGTGAGCGGACACCCCACCTCGCGTCTCAAGGGGCCGCAGCTGCTGCCGGACATGTTCCACCGCGAGCGGGCTCGTGCCGTCGCCTCGCTCGACGTGCTCCACGAGCTGGAGGCCGACCTGCTGCTGCCCGGACACGGCCCGGTGCACCGCGGCACCGTGCGTGAAGCGGCTCTTCAGGCCCGGGAGCGCGCGCTCTAAGGTGAGGTGACGATCACCGGCGAGGCGAGGACGAACGGCCCATGGCACTGCAGATCAGCGCGACGAACCCGGAGCACCCCGCGCTCCTGCTGGAGCTGCCCTGGCATCTGCCCCTGGAGGAGTGGCCGCAGGAGGTCCTCGTCCCGCTGCCGCGCGGTATCTCCCGGCACGTCGTGCGGTACGCCCGGGCCGGCAGCGAGGTGATCGCCGTCAAGGAGCTCGCCCAGCGCCCGGCCCTGCGCGAGTACGAACTGCTGCGCGACCTGGACCGCATCGGCATCCCCGCGGTGGACCCGCTCGCCGTGGTCACCGGGCGCACCGACGCCGACGGCGGCCCGCTGGAGTCGGTCCTGGTGACCCGGCACCTGGGCGGCTCGCTGCCGTACCGTTCGATGTTCGAGACGACGATGCGCCCGGCGACGATGCACCGGCTGATGGACGCCCTGGCCGTGCTGCTGGTCCGCCTCCACCTCGCCGGGTTCGCGTGGGGCGACTGCTCGCTGTCCAACACGCTGTTCCGGCGGGACGCGGGCGCCTACGCCGCCTACCTCGTGGACGCCGAGACCGGTGATCTGCACGCCCGGCTCAGCGGCGGCCAGCGCGACTACGACCTGGAGCTCGCCCGCGTCAACATCAGCGGTGAGCTGCTGGACCTGGAGGCGTCGGGGGCCCTGCATCCGTCGGTGGACCCGGTCGAGTTCGGCATGGAGATCTGCGCCCGCTACCAGGGCCTGTGGGAGGAGCTGACCCGCACCTCGGTCTATCCGGCGGGCAAGTACCACTACATAGAGCGCCGGATACGCCGTCTGAACGAGCTCGGTTTCGACGTGGCCGAGATGCAGATCGAGCACGCCTCGAACGGCGACACCGTCACCTTCGTGCCCAAGGTCGTCGACGCCGGCCACCACCAGCGGCAGCTGCTGCGCCTGACGGGCCTGGACACCGAGGAGAACCAGGCCCGGCGACTGCTGAACGACCTGGAGAGCTGGATGGCCACCCAGGACGACTACGCCCCGGGCGACCCCCTCGGCGCCCGGCCCGAGGTGCTCGCCCACCGCTGGGTGCGCGACGTCTTCCGGCCGACGGTACGGGCCGTGCCGCCGGAGCTGCGCGGCTCGATGGACCCGGCCGAGATCTACCACGAACTCCTCGAACACCGCTGGTACCTGTCCGAGCGGGCGCAGCACGACATCGCCCTGGAGGCGGTGGTCGCGGACTACATCGAGAACATCCTGCCCAAGGCCCGCGCGACGCTGCAGCCCACGTCCGACTGACCGGCCCGGCGGATCAGTCGTGCGGCACCACGGCGACCGGGCAGTCCGCGTGGTGCAGGACCCCGTGCGCCACCGAGCCGATGCGTGCTCCCACCGCCGTACGGTGGGCCCGTCGCCCGACGACCATCAGCTGAGCCCGGCCCGCCACCGACAGCAGCACCTGCCCGGCGCTGCCCATCTCGACGTGCTCGACCACCCGCACGTCCGGGAACTGCTCGCGCCACGGCCGCAGCGCCTCGCCCAGCGCCTTCTTCTCGTACGGCTCCAGGCCGCCCGCCTCGTCGAGCAGCTTCAGTGAGCCGGGGCTGTAGGCGAACAGCGGAGGCAGGGTCCAGGCCCGTACGGCGCGTACCGTCGCACCGCGCGCCGCGGCCGTCTCGAAGGCGAACCGCAGCGCGGCGGCACTGTCCTGCGGGTCGCCCTGCTGACCGACGACGATCTCGCGTCCGGCGGCCTCCGCGGACGCCTCGTCCCCGGCTCGAACGAGCACGACGGGGCGTTCGGCCCCGGCGATCACCTGCTGACCGACGGAACCCAGCAGGAACCCGACGACCGCGCCGTGCCCCCGCGAGCCCAGCACCAGCATCTCCGCGTCCGCCGCCGCGGCGGCCAGCGTCTCGACCGGACCGCCCTCGACCGGGTCGGTGGTCACCTGGAGGCCGGGGTGCCGCTCAGCGACGGACCGGGCGGTCTCCGCGAGCTGCTCCCGCACCCAGTGGGCCTGGGACTCGGCGTCCCCCGCGTCGATCGCCTCGTGCGGCTGGAACCGCCAGGCGTGCACCACCCGCAGGGCGAGCCCGCGGCGCACCGCCTCCCGGGCCGCCCAGCCCAGTGCGGCGAGACTCTCCTCCGATCCGTCCACCCCTGCCGTGATCGGGCGCGTCATGTCCGGTTGCCTCCTCGTGTCGTGATCACATCCGTCGGGGCCCAGTCTTCCCTACCGCGCCTTCCTCACCTTCGAGTGGGAGCAGGTGAACGTCGACACGGCCGACCCCTTCGGCCCGAGGCCGCCCGCTCCGCGTCCTCGGCGCCCGGCACCCGGCACCCGGCACCCGGCACCCGGCACGCGGACGTCCGGCCGGGCCACGAGCCGTGGGTGTTCCGGCCGATCCGGAGGTCGACGGGGTCCGCGTACCGGGCCCGCGCCGGAGCCGGGAGCAGGACGCGGTCGAGAGGCAGCCGCACGCTCGGGGCTCCCGCCGCCCGCATACCCGAGCGAAGCGGGCGGATCGAACATACGATGGGGCCGAGTCGGCGCGGCGACTGCGCCATCGGGTCGCTGTCCGCCGTGCCGAGAACGAGAGCCCCCGGGGTGGGAGACGTATGGCACAGGCCGCCGACGCAGCGCGGACCGTCATCCTGACCGTGGACGACGACCCGGGAGTGTCCCGGGCGGTCGCCCGTGATCTGCGGCGCCGCTACGGCGAGGCGCACCGCATCGTGCGCGCGGAGTCCGGCGCGTCCGCGCTGGAGGCGCTGCGCGAGCTGAAACTGCGGGGCGACCTGGTCGCCGTGATCCTGGCCGACTACCGGATGCCGCAGATGAACGGCATCGAGTTCCTCGAACAGGCCCTGGACGTGTATCCGGGCGCCCGGCGGGTGCTGCTGACCGCGTACGCGGACACGAACGCGGCGATCGACGCGATCAACGTCGTCGACCTCGACCACTATCTGCTCAAACCCTGGGACCCGCCCGAGGAGAAGCTCTACCCGGTCCTGGACGACCTGCTGGAGGCCTGGCGGCGCAGCGACTACCGGCCGGTGCCCAGCACCAAGGTGGTCGGCCACCGCTGGTCGGCGCACTCCTCCCAGGTGCGGGAGTTCCTGGCCCGCAACCAGGTGCCGTACCGCTGGTACTCGGCCGACGAGCCCGAGGGGCAGCGGCTGCTCGCCGCCGCCGGACAGGACGGGCGGCGACTGCCGCTGGTGATCACGGCGGACGGCACGCCCCTCGTGGCGCCCGAGGTGCCCGAGCTGGCCGCCGAGGTGGGGCTGGCCACGACGCCGACGGCCGACTTCTACGACCTCGTCGTCATCGGCGGCGGCCCGGCGGGGCTGGGCGCGGCCGTGTACGGGGCGTCGGAGGGCCTGCGCACCGTGCTGGTGGAGCGGTCGGCGACCGGTGGGCAGGCCGGGCAGAGCTCCCGGATCGAGAACTACCTCGGCTTCCCCGACGGCGTGTCCGGAGCACAACTCACCGACCGGGCCCGGCGGCAGGCGGCGAAGTTCGGCGCCGAGATGCTCACCGCGCGCGAGGTGACGGGGCTGGAGGTCAGCGGTGCCGCCCGAATCGTACGGTTCTCGGACGGCTCTGCGGTCGCCGCGCACAGCGTGATCCTGGCAACCGGTGTGTCCTACCGGCAGCTGGCGGCACCGGGCTGCGACGAGCTGACCGGCTGCGGGGTGTTCTACGGGTCGGCCCTGACCGAGGCGCCCGCATGCCAGGGGCAGGACGTGTACATCGTAGGCGGCGCCAACTCGGCCGGTCAGGCGGCGATGTACCTGGCGAGGGGCGCGAAGTCGGTGACGCTGCTGGTGCGCGGGCCGGATCTGTCCGCGTCCATGTCGCACTACCTGATCCAGCAGATCGACGAGGCCCCGAACATCTCGGTGCGCACGCGCACGGTCGTCGAGTCCGCGCACGGCTCCGACCACCTGGAGCAGCTGACACTGCGCGACGTGGACAGCGGGCGCACCGAACTCGTCGACGCGCAGTGGATGTTCGTGTTCATCGGCGCGGCCCCGCTGACCGACTGGCTGGCCGGGACCGTGCTGCGCGACGAGCGCGGGTTCATCCTGTCCGGCCCCGACCTGAGCCCGGACGGACGGCCACCGGCCGGCTGGGAGCTGGACCGGCCGCCGTACCACCTGGAGACCAACGTTCCCGGCGTGTTCGTGGCGGGCGACGCCCGTGCCGAGTCCGCCAAGCGGGTCGCGTCCGCCGTCGGAGAGGGAGCCATGGCCGTGATGCTGGTCCACCGCTATCTGGAACAGTCATGAGCGGGCAGTCGATGCCGTGCGACCCCGGTGAGATCGGGGCGCTGTTCCTGTTCGAGAAGCTCACCCCCGAGCAGCTGGGCAGGCTGTGCAGCGAGGGGCGGGTGGAAGTCTTCCCGCCCGGCCCCGTGTACACCGAGGGCGAGCCCGCGACCTGCTTCTACGTCATGATCGAGGGCACCGTCGTGCTGTCCCGGCGGGTCGGCGCGGACGACGTGGAGGTCACCCGGACCTCCCAGCGCGGGGTGTACTCCGGTGCCTGGCAGGCCTATCTCGGGGACCGGGTGCCGCAGACGTACAACAGCTCGATGCGCGTCACGGAGCCGACGCGGTTCTTCGTGCTGCCCGCGGCGACCTTCGCGGACGTGATCCGCGAGTGGTTCCCGATGGCCCTGCATCTGCTGGAGGGGCTCTTCTTCGGCCAGAAGAGCACCCAGGTGGCGATCAACCAGCGCGAACGGCTGCTGGCGCTCGGTTCGTTGTCGGCCGGTCTCACCCATGAGCTCAACAACCCGGCGGCGGCGGCCGTACGGGCGACCGCGACGCTGCGGGAGCGGGTCGGAAAGATGCGGCACAAGCTGGCCGTCATCGCCCAGGGCTCGTACTCCCCCGAGGTCATGGCGAACCTCATCGAGATCCAGGAACGCACGGCCGAACGGGTCGCGAAGGCACCGGCGTTGAGTCCGCTGGAGGCGTCGGACCGCGAGGACGACGTGACCGACTGGCTGGACGACCACGGCATCCCGGAGGGCTGGCGGATCGCGCCCACCTTCGTGCAGGCCGGTCTCGACGCGGACTGGCTGGACGAGGTCGCGGCGGCGGTGGACGAGGAGATGCTGCCGAGCGCGATCGGCTGGCTCAACTACACCGTCGAGACCGAGCTGTTGATGGACGAGATCAACGACTCCACCACACGCATCTCGCACCTCGTCGACGCCGCGAAGCAGTACTCCCAGCTGGACCGGGCACCCTTCCAGAACGCCGACGTGCACGAACTGCTCGACAGCACCCTGCTGATGCTGTCGGGCAAGATCGGCCCGCGGATCAAGGTCGTCAAGGAGTACGACCGTACGCTGCCGAGGATCCCGGCGTACCCGGCGGAGCTCAACCAGGTGTGGACCAACCTCATCGACAACGCGGTCTCCGCCATCGGCAGCGCGGGAGGCGAAGGCACGCTGACGGTGCGGACGGCGCCCGATCACGACCGGCTGCTCGTGGAGTTCCGGGACACCGGCATCGGCATTCCCCCGCAGGACCGGGGGCGGATCTTCGATCCCTTCTTCACGACGAAACCCGTGGGCGAGGGCACCGGGCTCGGGCTCGACATCTCCTGGCGGATCGTCGTCAACAAGCACCACGGCAGCATCCAGGTCGAGTCGGAGCCGGGTGACACCCGCTTCCAGGTGCTGCTGCCGCTCACAGCCGCCGAGGAGGACACCCCATGACCGGCCACCAGGGAATCGAACCGAGCGTGCCGCCGAGCGGCAGCGGGTGCGTGGAGTGCGATGCGCAGGGCGGGTGGTGGTTCCATCTGCGGCGGTGCGCGCAGTGCGGGCACGTGGGGTGCTGCGACAGTTCGCCCGCGAAGCACGCCACGGCGCACTTCCGGCAGAGCGGGCATCCCTTCGTGCAGAGCTTCGAGCCGGGTGAGAGCTGGTACTGGAACTTCGAGACGAACGAGCTGTACGAGTCGGGGCCCGAGCTCGCGCCGCCGGTGAGCCATCCCACGGAGCAGCCGGCGCCGGGCCCCGCGGGGCGGGTGCCGGCGGACTGGGCCAAGACGTTGCGCGCGTAGGCACCGAGGGGGCACAGAGGTCGGCGCGGGCGCTTGAGTTCGAGTGACAGGATGTGTCCGTGTCACAGACCTCATTCGGTACGCCGATCATCGGGCGGCAGGGCGAGCTCGCCCGGCTCTGCGGTGCGCTGGAACGAGCCCGCGACGGTGAGGCCCGGGCGGTCCTGGTCGCCGGGGACGCCGGCGTCGGCAAGACACGGGTGCTGGACGAGGTGGCGGGGCGGGCGGCCGGGGACGGGATGCTCGTCCTGACCGGGCACTGCGTGGATCTCGGTGAGGTCGGGCTGCCGTATCTGCCGTTCACCGAGGTGCTCGGTCAACTCGCCGGTGACGGGCGGTTCTCGGAGGTTCTCCGGGCGCATCCCGTGGTCGAGGGGCTGCTGGGGGGCGGGACGGACGCCGTGCGGGACCGGCTGCGGCTGTTCGAGGGCATCGCCGGGCTGCTGGCCGATCTCGCGGACGCCGCACCGGTGCTGCTCGTCCTGGAGGATCTGCACTGGGCCGACCAGTCGTCCCGGGACCTGCTGCGGTTCCTGCTCAGCCGCGGGATCCTGCAGCGGTCGGCGGGTGGGGCAGCGGGGCACCGGCTGGCCGTGTTCGCCTCGTACCGCGCGGACGATCTGCATCGACGGCATCCGCTGCGGCCGCTGCTCGCCGAGCTGGTGCGGCTGCCCGCCGTCGAGCGGCTGGAGCTGCGGCCGTTGGCCGACGGCGAGGTGGCCAGGCTGGTGCGGGCCGTGCAGGAGCGGCCGCTGCCGGACGGCACGGTCCGGCGGATCGTCGAGCGGGCCGAGGGCAACGCGTTCTACGCCGAGGAACTGGTCGCGGCGACGGGTTCGGAGGCCGGCGGGGTACCCAGCGGGCTCGCCGACGTCCTCCTGATCCGTGTCGAGCAGCTGCCCGACAGGGCGCAGCAGGTGCTGCGCACGGCGGCCGTGGCGGGACGGCGTGTCGAGCACGACCTGCTGCGGGATGCCGTGGGCATCCCGGAGGAGGAGCTGGAGTCGGCGCTGCGCGAGGCCGTCGGTCGGCAGCTGCTGGTGCTCCGCGACGGCGACACGTACGCGTTCCGGCACGCGCTCGCCCGCGAGGCGGTGTACGCCGACCTCCTCCCCGGTGAACGGGCCCGGCTGCACGGCACGTTCGCCCGGTTGCTCGCCGGGCGGGGCCGTCCGGCCGAGACGGCGGCGGAGCGTGCCCACCACTACCGCGCGAGCCACGACCTGCCCGATGCCCTGGCCGCTTCGCTGGAGGCCGCCGCGCACGCGCACCAGGTCGGCGCGCCCGCCGAGGAACTGCGGCATCTGGAGGCGGCCCTGGACCTGTGGTCGTCGGTGGAGCCGTCCGCGCGCCCCTCGGGCGAGGGCAACGACCGGGTGACCCTCACCCTGCGCGCGTCCGCGGCGGCGGCACACGCCGGGGAGGCGCACCGCGCGGTCTCGCTGACCCGTTCCGCGCTCGCGGGCGTCGGCCAGGACACGGACGCCGAACTCGCCGCCCGGGTCCGCTACACACTGGCCGGCAACCTTCTCGGCGTCGACTCTCTGACGGCGGCCTTCACCCACAGCAGCGAGGCACTGGCCCTCATCCCGGCCGAGCCGCCGTCGCGGACCTGGGTGTGGGCGGCGGCCACCCATGTCCTGGCGGCCCGTCAGGTCGGGGAGAACGAGACGGCGCTGCGCGTCGCCCGCGAGGCGCTTCGGGTCGCCGAGGAACTGCGGGTGACCGACGCACGGGCGGACCTGCTCATCTCACTGGCCGGGCTGGAAGGCGGTGGCCGCCGCACCCCGCAGGGCCGTGAACGGCTGCAAGAGGCACGCGAGTTGGCGCGGCGCTCGGGCAACGGGCCGGTGGAGATGCGGGCGCTGTTCAACCTCGCCGTCGGCTGCTTCGAGTCCGGTGATCTGCAGGAGTCGCTGCCCTGGCTGGCGGAGGGGCTGGAGCGGGCCCGGCGTGCCGGGCTGCTGTCCTCGCCGTATCCGCTGGAGATGCGGTACCTGCAGTCCCTGGTGCTGTACACGCTGGGCCGTTGGGAGGAGTGCCTGCGGGTCGCGGCGGCCGATGCCGAGGCGCTGCCCGCGGCGGCGGGATTCGCGGCCGGTCCGGCGATGTACGTGGCTCTCGCGCGCGGGGAGACCGCGGCCGTCGACAGGGCCCGAGTCCTGCTCGACGGCCCGTTCGACTGGATGGGCACGCTGATCGCGGGCGTCGCGCTCACCGACGCCGCGGCGCTGCGCGGTGACGCGGAGGCGGCCGTGGAGCGGATGCGGTCCACGGTCGCGGCCCTCACCGACGACGGGGGTACGCTGCCCGACGCGACGGTCCGACTCGCCGCCCTCGCGCTGTCCGCGGTCGCCGACCGGGCCGCCGAACTGCGCCTGACCGGCGACGAGAGCGGCCTGCGCCGCTGGGCGGATACGGCGACCGAACTGGTCGAGCTGGCGCGGGCCACGGCCGGCCGCGGCAAGGACGGCACGCCCCAGGGCCCGGAGGGCTCGGCGTGGCTGGCCCGTGCGGAGGCCGAGTGGACGCGCGCGGTGTCCGGGCCGGACCCGCAGGCGTGGGCGAAGGCGGTGGCCGCGTTCGACTACGGCGACGCGTACGAGCGGGCGCGGTGCCGGCTGCGTCACGCCGAGGCCCTGCTGGCGGTCGGCGACCGCGACACGGCTGCCGCCGAGGCCGCCGCGGCGCGGGAGACCGCCGCCCGGCTCGGCGCGACGCCCCTCCTCGACCGGCTGGACGCCTTGGTCCGCCGCGGCCGCCTCAAGGACGCCACCGACGGTACGGCGGCAGTCGCAGGCGGCGCCGCCCCGCTCACGGCCCGCGAGCAGGACGTCCTGCGTCTTCTCGCACTCGGCCGCAGCAACCGGCAGATCGGCGAGGAGCTGTACATCACCGGCAAGACGGCGAGCGTCCACGTCTCCCGCATCATGGCGAAGCTGGGCGCCGCGAGCCGTACCGAGGCGGTGGCGATCGCCTACCGGGAGGGCCTGATCTCCCGCGCGGAGACGGTGGGCTGACGCGTCGGCGACCACCGGTCGTCCAGGACGTCGGTCGGTGACGGCGTCGGCTCTCCACCGCTGCGGATGCGGACGCCGACCTCTTGGCGTGCGGCCCCAGCGGCCGGGCCCCCTGCGTGCCGGCCCTGGAAGGGCCCGGCGGTCGCGCCGACGACCCCCGTGCCGGGCGCGCGCGAGCGGTCGGCGAACTCGCGGTAGCCCTCGATCAGGTCGTCGGCGGTGAGGCAGTGCGGGCCTTCCGCGGCGGACCGCCTCGGCCGCGGCATGCGTTCGGGGACTCCCACCCGGTGATCCGCCATGTCCGACTTGTGAGTCGTGCGTTGAGATCTGACGGGATGCGAGACAGTGGCCCCGCACGAAGCGCGACTGTTCACGCATCAGTGACGTTCAGCGGAAGCGAGAGGAATCCGGATGGTCTCAGCAACGGTGGTCAGGGGTACGGCGGTCACGGCGGCCCTGGTGTCGCTCCTGGCGGTCCCCGCACATGCCGCACCCCGACAGCCCGGCGCCACCACGGCGGCCCCCGCGGCGAGCGCGCAGCCCGAACCCGACATCGACGGCCTGTGGGGCGTCCTGCGCACCGCACGGCGGCACGGCGCCCCCGGTGCGATGGCCCGCCTGGACGACCGCAGCACGGTGTACTGGGCGGCCACCGGGGTCGCCGACCGCGCGACCGGACGGGCCCTCAGCAACACGGACCGGTTCCGCATCGGCAGTGTCACCAAGATCTTCTCTGCCGTCGTGCTGCTGCAACTGGCCGACGAGCGGAAGCTGAAGCTCGACGCGCCGGTCAACCGCTACCTTCCGGGGCTGCTGCCCGACGACCGCATCACGGTACGCCATGTACTCAGCCACAGAAGCGGCCTGCACGACTACACCAACGAGATGTTCGCGCGGACGGTTCCCGGCTTCGAGGCGGTGCGCAGCAAGGTCTTCACCTACCGGCAACTGATGGACCGGTCCCTGAGCAAGCCGCGCACCACCAGGCCCGGTGGCGCCTACTCGTACTCCAACACCAACTTCGTCGTGGCCGGCATGCTCATCGAGAAGCTCACGGGTCACTCGGTGCGCACGGAGTACAAGAACCGGATCATCGACCCGTTGGAACTGCGCGACACCTTCTACGTGCACCCCGGAAAGAAGATCCCCGGCCGTCACACGCGCGGCTATCTCACCCCGGACACGGCGGGCACTGCCCTCGTCGACGCCACCGAGCAGACGGTGTCCTGGGCGCAGAGCGCGGGCGCGGTGATCTCGACCACGCGGGACCTCAACACGTTCCTGTCCGCGCTGCTCGGCGGGCGGCTGACCTCCCGGACGCAGCTCGCGCAGATGCAGCGGTGGGTGCCGGCGGGCGGCACGCAGGCATACGGGCTCGGGCTGCGGCGCCGCGATCTTTCCTGCGGGGTCTCCGTCTACGGCCACACAGGTGCCGTCCAGGGCTACTACACGTACGCGTTCGCGTCGAAGGACGGCGCGCGCAGTCTCGCGGCGCTCGCCAACACCTCCAACAACGGCACGGTCCTCAACACCATGCTGGGCACTTTGGAGTCCGCGTTCTGCGGCAAGAAGGCGAAGTCGGGTCAACGGGCCACGCCCACCGAACGGCACGAGGACGTCGCTCCGGGAGTCCCGGTGAACCCGGACCCGCGCTGAGAGCTCAGGCCGGTCGGGAACCCGCGCGTTCCGGTGGACGTTTCCCCGACATCCCCACCGGATCTCGAACCACCCACCAGGACGGCGCGATGAGCGAGTTGGTTCCCGGGGGCAACCTGCCCCTCCCGGGCGGCAGCGTGTCCGTCCGGGTCCCCGGGCCCTTCGACGTGTCCGCGCTCATCACCGACGACAGCGGCAAGGTCGGGGACGACGCGGACTTCGTGTTCTACAACCAGCCGGCCGCCCCGGGAGCCCGCCTCCACGGCGACACCCTGACCGTCGACCCACCGGGACTGAGGCCGGGCGCCACGCGCGTCACGGTGGTCGTCAGCCCCGCCGATCCCGGCACCTCGCTGGGCCGGCTGCCCGCCCCGGTGCTCCACGTCAGCGGTCCGGGCGGCGGCACGATCGCCCGGTTCGTCCCGCCGCCCCCACGGCAGGAGACCGTGCTGCTGCTCGCGGAGCTCTACCGGCGGGGCTCCGGCTGGAAGCTGCGGGCCCTGGGGCAGGGCTACGCGGACGGGTTGGCGGGACTCGCCCGCGACTTCGGGGTGGACGTGGTCGAGGACACGGCGCCGGCCCCGGTCCCGGCGACGCCTGCACCGGCCGCTCCCGCTGCCCCGACCGCACGGCCGGCGATGCACACCCTGTCCGCCCTCGCCTCCCCGCACCTCCCCTCCCCCGACACCGACGGTTTCCTCGGCCTGGTCAACTCCGCCCGCAGGGCCGCCGGTTCACCCGCCGTCACCCTCGACCCCCGCCTCGCCTCCGCCGCCCTGGCCCACGCCTCAGCCATGGCCGCGGCAGGGCGGCTCGGTGTCGAGGGCCGCGACGGGGTCTTCCTGTACCAGCGCGTCACGGCCGCCGGGTACGCCTACCTCACCGTGGGCGAGCACCTGGTCTCCGGCCCGCGTACACCCGCCGAGTTCGTCGCGTACTGCCTGCGCACCGATCAGGCCCGCCGCACTCTGCACGACCCGGCGTTCAGCCACGCCGCCCTGGCCCACGCCACGGGCGGGCGCTCGGGCGACACCTACTGGACGGCACTGTGGGCCAGGCCGCTCATGCCGGGCGACCTCACCCGCACTGCCGCCGAGGTCGTCGACCTGACCAACCGTGAGCGGGCCCGGGCCGGGCTGCGCCCCCTGGCCGTCGATGCCGCGCTCAGCACCGCCGCGCAAACCTACAGCGCCGACATGGCGGCCCGCGCCTTCTACGCGCACACCTCTCCCGAGGGGACCCGGCCCTGGGACCGGGCGGCCGCCGCGGGCTCCCGGATGCGCTCGATCGGCGAGAACATAGCGTGCGGCCAGCGTTCCCCCGCCGAGGTGGTCGAGGGCTGGATGAACAGTCCGGGGCACCGCGCCAACATCCTCAAGCGCGACTTCACGCACATGGGCGCCGGCTTCGCGGGCGGCGGCCCGGCGGGCTCGTACTGGACACAGCTCTTCGGCGCCTGACGAGCTGTGAGGCGCGGCACGACGCGATCTGGCCGGAACGACAGCGTCCGGGACAGGATGCCCGCATGAAGGGTGACCTCTTTTCCAGTGAGCACATGGTCCAGCCCGCCACGGCGCCGGGCATGACGGTCGAGAACGCCAAATGCATCAAGTACGCGGTCAATGGTGAGATGCACGCCCGCCAGGGGGCGATGGTCGCCTACCGAGGCAACCTCCAGTTCGAGCGCAAGGGCCAGGGCGTGGGCGGCATGCTCAAGCGGGCCGTCACCGGCGAGGGACTGCCGCCGATGGCGGTGCGCGGGCAGGGCGAGGCTTGGTTCGCGCACGAGGCGCAGAACTGCTTCGTCATCGAGGTCGATCCCGGCGACGAGTTCACGGTCAACGGCCGCAACGTCCTGTGTTTCGACGCCTCGTTGTCGTACCGGATAGCGACGGTCAAGGGCGCGGGCATCTCCGGCGGCGGGCTGTTCAACAGCGTCTTCACCGGGCACGGCAGACTGGGGCTGGTGTGCGACGGCAATCCTTTGGTGATCCCGGTGTCACCGGACTTCCCGGTGTACGTGGACACGGACGCCGTGGTCGGCTGGACGGCGGGGTTGCAGACCTCCCTGCACCGTTCGCAGTCCCTCGGCTCGATGTTGCGGGGCGGCTCGGGTGAGGCCGTGCAGCTGATGCTCCAGGGCCAGGGGCATGTCGTGGTACGGCCTAGCGAGGTGACGCCGCAGAAGGCGCAGCAGCACTGACCGGCCCGAACGTGATCTGCGCCTCACGGGCAACCCTCTCTGCCGTGTCGGCGTCTTGATCGGCAACAGGTGACGCCCTGGTCCCCCGCAAGGGGCCAGGGCGGATTTTCGACGCGCTATACACGCTGCGTATACACCGTGCGTATACATCACGCGAATAGAAGCAGCGTAGGCACGGTGTGTATCAACCGAGAGGGATCGATGTACGGCAAGGCATTCGCACCCGAGTACCAGGGCGCCCTGACCACACTGTCCGTCAACTCGTCGCTCACCGACGTACTGGCCGCCGGTACCGAGCAGTTGCGCGCCGCCGAGCGGGCCGGGCAGCACGGTGAGGCGGCGCGTTCGGGTCTCGCCGTGGCCGAGGCGCACCGGCGGCTGGGGCAGATCGGGGACGCGGACCGGGCATGGAAGGCGAGCTACCGCTCGGCGCGGCAGGCCGGCGACACCGCGGCGATGGCCTGGGCGCTGTGGAGCGGCGGCACCCTGGCCCGCCAGCGCGGGGCCTTCCCGCTGGCCCGGCGGCTGCTGCAACTCGCGGCGGACCTCGGCGAGCGCGGCGGCGACGTCGTCGTACGCGGCTACTCACTGGCCGGCCTGGCGGAGACGGGCCGGATCCAGGGCGACTACGAGGCCGTGCACCGGCTGCACGAGCAGCTGCTGGCCGAGGCACGGCGGCGCGGGGAGGCACGGCACACGGTGTGGGCGCTGGAGGGCATCGCCCAGATCCACCGCAACACCGGCTCGTACGACACGGCGTACGCCCTGTTCGAGGAGGCGGCCGAGATCGCCGCGCGTGCCGAGGACCGGCGCGGCCACGCCTGGGCGCTGCGCGGGCTCGCCGACATCGTCTCCGTCCGCGACGGCGACACGGAACGGGCGCTGGAGCTGCTGTCCGAGGCGGAGACCACGTGCCGGGCGATGAAGCTGTCCAGCGCGCTGGCCTACAACCACAAGATGCGCGGCAACGTCTTCTACCGCGCCGGCCGTTACGCCGAGGCGCGCGAGCTGTACGAACTGGCCCTCGCGGAGTTCCGCGAGATGAGCGAGCCGCGCGGTGCGGCGCTGTCCCGACTGGGGCTGGTCAAGTCCCGGGCCCGGCTGGGGCGCGACCGCGCCGAGACGGCAGCCGAACTCGCCGAGCTGGCCGGGGTGCTGGAACGGATCGGGCTGCGGCACGCGCGGGAGATGGTGGCGCGGGCGCAGGAGGAGTTCGCAGGGATGGACGAACCCCTGGAGCATGCCGCGGGCGCCGATACGGTGGGCGCGCGATGACCGCCTCGTCCTCGACGGTTCGGGCGTCCCGCAC
This sequence comes from Streptomyces sp. NPDC007808, assembly GCF_042868655.1. Lineage (NCBI taxonomy): Bacteria > Bacillati > Actinomycetota > Actinomycetes > Kitasatosporales > Streptomycetaceae > Streptomyces > Streptomyces sp. NPDC007808. The sequence goes on along the minus strand of NZ_JBIAEQ010000001.1, from coordinate 920,304 downwards.
CGCACACGAGATGTCCGCACCTGTCCCCCCGGACGGCCGCCACGTCCTCGACCGCTGCCGTGCCCTGGTGCGGCCCGCACTGCGGGAGGCGGTGGGGCGGACCCACCCGTGGGTCGGTGAGATGGCGGCGTACTCCTTCGGCTGGTGCGAGGTGGGCGGCGCGCCCGCCGACGCCTGCGGCGGGAAGGGCGTACGGCAGGCGCTGGCCGTGCTCGGGGCCGAGGCGGCCGGCGCGAAGGGGTCCGTGGCGGTGCCGGGCGCGGTCGCGGTGGAGCTGGTGCACGCCTTCTCGCTGCTGCACGACGACATCATGGACGGCGACGCGACCCGGCGCCGCCGCCCCACCGTGTGGAAGGCGTACGGCACGGGACCGGCCGTCCTCGCGGGGGACGCGCTGTTCGCGCTGGCCGTCGAGACGCTCGCCGAGGCCCCGGCGGGTCCGCGGGCGGTGCGGCTGCTGTCGCAGGCCCTGCAGGACCTGGTGCGCGGGCAGGCGGACGACCTGCTGTTCGCCACCCGTCCCTGGCGGGGCGCGGAGCGGGTGCGGCCGCGGGAGTACCGGAGGATGGCCGAGCACAAGACGGGCGCCCTGCTGGGCTGTGCGGCGGCACTGGGCGCCCTGCTCGGTGGTGCGCCGGCCACGACGGTCTCGGCCCTCGACCGCGCGGGACGGCACCTGGGCATCGCCTTCCAGGTGGTCGACGACCTGCTGGGCATCTGGGGCGACCCCGCCGTCACCGGCAAGCCCGTCCACGGCGATCTGCGGGAACGGAAGAAGACGTACCCGGTGCTGGCCGCGCTCGACTCCCCCGCCGCCGGTCACCTGTGCGCGCTGCTGGAGTCGGCCGCCGACCCCGATGCGGCGGCCGGGCTGATCGAGGAGCTGGGCGGCCGCTCGGCGGGGCTGGCCGAGGCGCGCCGCCAGGTGCGGGCCGCGGACGCGGCTCTGTCGGAGGTACCGCTGCGGGCGGGTGCCGTCGCTGAGCTGCGGTCGCTGCTGGACTTCCTGGTGCGGCGCGATCTGTGAGGCCCGGTTCGGGGCCGGGCGGCGATGACCGGCGGGGCTGTCGGCGTGCGGCGCAACCCGGTTGACCGGCGCCCGCTTCCCGCGTCAGGGTGCGAAACGGCGCGGATCACCGCCCCGCGCCGGAGAGGTGACTGCCTTGATCGGGATCTCGGACGTCGAAGCCGCGGCCGGACTCATCGCCGGCCATGTCGTGCACACCCCGACCGTCTCCAGCCCGGGGCTGTCGGCCCTGCTCGGCGTTCCGGTGACGGCGAAGCTCGAACTCCTCCAGCGCACCGGCTCGTTCAAGGCCCGTGGGGCGACGGCGAGGCTGCTGTCGCTGACCGACGCCCAGCGCGCCGCCGGGGTCGTGGCGGTCAGCGGCGGCAACCACGGGATCGCGCTGGCGATGACCGCCGCCGCCCTGGATGTGAAGGCCACCGTGGTGATGCCGCGTTCGGCACCGGCCCGCGCGGTGGAGATCGCCCGGGACGCGGGGGCGTCGGTGCGGCTGACGGACGACATGGACGGGGCGTTCTCGCTCGTCACCAGGCTGCGGGACGAGGGCCTTTCACTCGTCCACCCCTTCGACGACCCGGTGGTGATCGCCGGCCAGGGCACGGTCGGGCTGGAGCTGGCGGACGACGCCGGTGATCTCACCGACGTGCTCGTCAGCGTCGGAGGCGGCGGACTGATCGCGGGTGTCGCGGTGGCGCTACGGGCCCGCCGTCCTCACGTGCGGATCTGGGGAGTGGAGACCGAGGGCGCCGAGGCCATGTCCCGGGCGCTGGCGGCGGGCGGGCCGGTGCCGGTGCCCCTGTCGTCGATCGTGTCGACCCTGAGCGCACCGTCCGTGTCGCAACTGACCTACGACCATGTCCGCGCCTTGGTCGACGACGTGCTCGTGGTCCCGGACCGGGAAGCGGTGCGGGGTGTGCTCGACCTCGCCGAGCACGCCAAGGTGTGGACCGAGCCCGCCGCGGGCTGTCTGCTGCCCGCGGCGCGGCGGGTACGGGAGCGGGTCGGGGACGGTGCCCGGCTCGGGTTCGTCGTCTGCGGGGGCAACGCGACGACGGTCGATGTGCTGCGCTGGGCGAAGGATTTCGGTCTGCACTGAAGTGTTCCGACTCAATTCCCTAAACCTTCGGTCAGCTTACTTACTCGTCAGAAACAAAGGAAAAGAAACGGCCTTTCGTTGCGGATTCCGTTGAACGCTTCCCGTCGCGTCTCTCGTACTTCCTGTGAGAAATGAGAGCCAGGGGTTCAGCGAGGGATGGCCATGGTCAAGGCGCGCGTCTCCACAGTCGGGTCGATCGCCGGAAGGTACCGACTCGTCGATGTCGTCCATCGTGAGACGAATCGCGACAGCTATTGCGGCGAGGACATGGAGACCGGACGTCCGTGCCTTCTCTCCCAGATCGGCCTGCCCGACGACATGGGCCCGGACGACAGGCGCCGGGCGACCTCGCGGATCCTTCGGACGTCAGAGCGGATGGGGTTGCTGCGTCCGGGCCGGGTCGCCACCGTCCTGGACGCCGTCGAGGAGTCCGGGAGCCTGTGGATCGTCACCGAGTGGCTCGACGGCACGCCCCTCGGGGAACTCCTCGCGCGGCAGGGCCCGTTGAACCATGTCCGGGCGGCGCGCATCGGCCTCGAACTGCTCGACGTGCTGGAGGCGGCGCACGTCGCGGGCATCACCCACGGCGAGCTGAGTCCGGGCCAGGTGTTCGTCGGCGACGAGGGCTCCGTCGTGGTCACCGGCTTCGGGCTGGCCGGCGCGACCCTCGCCCCGCGGGTCGCGGCGCCGTCGTACGCCTCCCCCGAGCAGGCCCGCGACGAGCGCATCGGACCGGCGTCCGATCTGTGGGCGCTCGGCGCGATCCTCTACACGATGGTCGAAGGCCGCCCGCCGTACCGCGAACGGGACCGGCCCGAGGCCACGCTGAAGGGCGTGGACCGGCTGCCGTTGCGCGCCCCGGTGCGTGCCGGGCCGCTCACCCAGGTCGTACAGGGGCTGCTGCGCAAGGACTCCAGGGAGCGGCTGAGCAGACCGGTGGTGCGCGACGCTTTCGTCCGCGTCCTCGACGAGGACCCCGGGGCGTCCCTGCAGGCCGCACCGCGCCCCCGGGTGCGCGGCCGGTACGCGGTGGGGCCGGGATGGAGCAGGCGGGCCGTGGTCGTCGGCACCGCGCTGGCCGTCGTGACCGTCGCGGCCGCGGTCCTCATGGTCACCGACCAGCGGCCGGACGACACCGATCCCTCCGCGGCGGCTCCGACACCGGCGCCCTCGACCTCCGCCGAGGCTCCGACACCCGCTCCGTCGACCACGGCCGGGACACCGACCGACACGCCCCCGGCTCCCACCCCCAGTTCGTCACCCACCCGGGAGGCGACGGAGCCGGGGACGCCCACCGCCACTCCCTCGCGCACGGCCCTGCCCGCCGGTTTCCGGACGTACACCTCACCGGAGGGCTTCTCCGTCGCCCTGCCCGAAGGCTGGGAGGCGCAGCTCACCAAGCGGGCCTCGAACCTGGCGTACCGAGTGATCTTCGGCGCCGACGACGATCCACGCAGCCTGGCCGTCACCTACAGCGAACGCGTGGGCCCGGACCCCGTCGCCGTGTGGCGGGACGACGTCCAGCCGGGTCTGCAGGAGCGGGCCGGGTTCCGGCGGATCGGCGACATCGAGGCGACCACGTACCAGGGCTTCAAGGCCGCCGACATGCAATGGGTGGCCGAGAGCGACGGCACCCGCATCCGTACCCTCGGCCGCGGCTTCGTCGTCGCCGAGCACCGCGGCTACTCGCTGCGCTGGACGACACCGGAAGCCAACTGGGACGACCCCGGCAATCGCGAGGCCCTGGACGTCATCCTGCGCACCTTCCGGGTGCCCGAGGGGTGATCAGGCGGGACCGCGCGGGGTGCGCACATCGCCCGCGGGGGCAGGCCGCGCATCGCGTCGAAGGCGTCCAGGAAGGCGAGGACGCCGCGGGCGTCGGCCCCTGGGGCCGACGGGGTGCTGGAGGGCAGGGGCGGGAGGGCATGCGGGCATCCTGCCGCCGCCGTCGCCCGTGGATCCCCCCGTCCGCCGCCCTTCAGGCCCCCACTCGCCCGCCGCGCAGCCCCCTCTCGCCCACGCACGGCCCCTCCTGCCCCCTCCGTCCCGTTTTCGGTCAGCCGTGTCCGGGGACTCGGTGCGCATGGTGCAGATCGGATACACGATGATGACCGAGCAGGCCGGCCCTCGTGAGCTGGTGGACCATGTGGTCCGCGCCGAGGAGGCGGGCTTCGACTTCTCCGTGACCTCGGACCACTACTTTCCGTGGCTGCGCTCGCAGGGTCACTCCCCGTACGCCTGGAGTGTGCTGGGCGCGGCCGCCCAGGCCACCTCGCGGATCCCGCTGATGACCTACGTGACGTGCCCGACCGTGCGTTACCACCCGGCGGTGGTGGCGCAGAAGGCGGCCACCATGCAGCTGCTGTCCGAGGGCCGGTTCCGGCTGGGGCTGGGCTCGGGCGAGAACCTCAACGAGCATGTCGTGGGCGGCGGCTGGCCGTCCGTGGACGTGCGGCACGAGATGCTCGAAGAGGCGGTGGAGATCATCCGGGCGCTCTTCGAGGGCGGCCATGTGAACCACCGGGGTACGCACTTCGACGTTGAATCGGCCCGGCTGTGGGACCTGCCGGACCAGCCGCCGCCCATCGGCATCGCGGTCTCCGGGGAGCGGTCCTGCGCGCTCGCGGGCAGGCTGGGTGACCTTGTGATCGCCACGGAGCCCAAGGCCGGCCTGCTGGAGGCGTTCGACCGGCACGGCGGCCGGGGCAAGCCGCGCGTGGGTCAGCTGCCCGTGTGCTACGACCCCGACCGGGACACCGCGATCAAGCGGGCGCACTCGCAGTTCCGCTGGTTCGGCAGCGGATGGAAGGTGAACTCGGAACTGCCCCACCCCGACTCATTCGAGGCGGCGACGCAGTTCGTCACCCAGGACGACGTCGCCGACGCGATCCCGTGCGGCGACGACCCGGACGCCTTCGTGGAGGCGGTCCGCCCGTACGCCGAGGCGGGCTTCACCGAGATCGCGCTGGTGCAGATCGGGGGCGAGAGCCAGCCGGCCTACCTCGACTGGGCGGAGAAGACACTGCTGCCCGCGCTGCGGGACGCTCTCGGCCGACCCTAGGCGCAGCGCGCGCGGGCGGTTTCGGAGTGGGACGAGCGTCCCTCGCGGGTGCCATAAGCTGCCGGATGCACTTGTCGTTGCCTTCCGGGCAACCCGTCCCCGTACAGGAGAGTCATCCGTGACCCTGGCGTTCGTCCCGCCCGAGACGTCCCCCGCACCCCAGGCCCCGCCGTCCGATCTCATCGCGCGCGACGCCCGCGAGTTCGGTGTCTACGCGCGGACCGGAGGGTGGGCCTTCGGCCTGATGGTGGCGCGCAGTGTGCGGCCCGGCGGTCAGAGCGCGGGCGAGACGCCGAAGGTGTCCGCGAAGGAGTTCGCGGAACTCGCCGGGTGCTCCCCCGAACGCGTCATGCGCTACTACAAGGCCTGGGACCGGGCCGCCGACGACGGTCTCGTGCCGCACTTCGAGGCCCTCGCGCCGGGCCAGGAGGTGGAGCTTCCGGACGCCGACGTGTGGCTCGGCTACTACGTCTCCCGCACCAGCGCGACGTCCGAGCGCGGCACCGCCATCGCCGAGGCCGCGGAGGCCGAGGGCATCCGCCCGACCAAGGCCTTGGAGGTCGCCGAGAACCCCACGGCGCTGCGCGCCGCGATCCTCGCCGACCCCTCGACGGCCCGCGCGGCCCGCCAGGCGCTCCTCGACCGGGTTCGTGAGGACCCGGACCTGCAGACCGAGTTGGCGCGGGACGTGGTCCGCACCGAGGAGCTGAAGAAGGCCGTGGCCGGGGAGAACCGGTCGGCCGACCGGATCGACTACGTCCGCCAGATCGCGGAGTCCGGCCTGATCAAGACGCCGGCCGGGCAGACCGTCGACGCGCCGGGCGACCTGCGGCAGGAGGCCGAGCGGCACCTGTCCCTCATCGACGAGCTGGCGGACGACGAGGACGCCGGCGAATGGGCCACCGAGGCCTACGGCACCATGAAGTCCCTGGTCGCCGAGGCGGTGGAGGCCGACCCCGAGCTGCGGGTGCAGGAGCGGCGGACGAAGTTCTACAGCAGCCTGCAGCGGGCGACGAAGGTCTTCGAGGAGCTCACCTTCGACGACGTGCAGGAGTTCGTCGAGGACGACATGGTGTCCCAGCTGGAGGAGCTCCAGCAGGCCATCTCCGCGTGTATCACCGCGCTGCGCGGGGCCCAGCAGGGCTCGGCGCGGCCCGAGTAGCCGCGACCGGGCCGACGCACCGTGGGCACGCCGCCGCTCATTCCGTGTAGCGGCGGCGTGCCCACAGTGGCAGCACGAACCAGCAGACGACGTACCAGACGACCACGCCCGTGACCAGCCAGGGCACATAGCCGTCGTGCGTGGCGACCCGCAGGATCAGCAGCAGCGAGGACGCCATCGTCACGAGCAGCAGGATCAGGCCGATGAGGGTGAACCGGGAGGCCCACTCCACCGCCTTGGGCTTGATGAGCCGCCCGGAGACCAGCCGATGCAGGGAGACGGGGCCTATCAGGGCACCGGTGGCGGCGGCGCCCAGCACGACCGTCACGATGTAGATCGTCTGGTCCGTGGAGTCCAGGTCGTCGTACTTCGGGGTGAAGACGACGGTGAGCAGGAAGCCGAAGAGGATCTGCACCCCCATCTGGGCCACGCGGACCTCTTGGAGGAGCTCGACCCACATGCGGTCGGCTCTCTCCTCCTCGGTCTCGTTGCGCCCTCTGCGCCTGGTAGCTCCGTCCTGCTGTGCCGTCACCGTGTCCTCCTGCCTTCGAGCGACCTGAGCCCTCGATGCGGCGAGTACCCGCTGAGCGACGATTCTGTCCCGTCGGCCGCGGGTCTACCCGCCGGTGACTACCAGCGGCCTTCCACCTGGTCCTTGATCCGCCGGTCGTACAGGGCCCGGATCGCGTCGAGCGTCTCGTCCGACAGGTCCGGCAGCGCGGCGGCGGCCGCGTTGGCGCGGGCCTGCTCGGCCGAGCGGGCGCCGGGGATCACGGTGGTCACACCAGGCTGCTGGATGATCCAGCGCAGGGCCAGCTGGGCCGGGGTGAACCCCTCGGGCGCGAGGTCGGCGAACTCGGCGGCGGCCTCCACGCCCGACGCGTAGTCGACGCCGGAGAAGGTCTCGCCCTGGTCGAAGGCCTCGCCGTGCCGGTTGTAGGTCCGGTGGTCGTCGGCGGCGAAGACGGTGTCCTTGGTGTACTTGCCCGACAGCAGACCGGAGGCGAGCGGAACGCGGGCGATGATGCCGACACCGGCCTCCCGGGCGGCGGGCAGCACCTCGCGCAGGGGCTTCATGCGGAACGGGTTGAGGATGATCTGCACGCTCGTGACGCCCGGGCGGGCGATCGCGGTCAGCGCCTCCTCGCAGGTCTCCACGCTGACGCCGTAGCGGGCGATGCGCTCCTCCGCGACCAGGGTGTCCAGGGCGTCGAACACCTCGTCGGTCGAGTAGACCGGCGTCGGCGGGCAGTGCAGCTGGACCAGGTCGAGGCGGTCCACGCCGAGGTTGCGGCGGGAACGGTCGTTCCAGGCCCGGAAGTTGTCGAGGACGTAGTTCTCCGGGATCTGGTCGACGCGGCGGCCCATCTTGGTCGCGACGAAGACGTCCAGCTCGGGCCTGGCACGCAGGAACGTGGCGATGGTCTGCTCGCTGCGGCCGTCGCCGTAGACGTCGGCGGTGTCGAAGAAGGTCACCCCCGACTCGACCGCCGCCTCCAGCACCGCCAGGGCGTCCTTCTCGTCGACGTCTCCCCAGTCGGCGCCCAGCTGCCACGTCCCCAGTCCGACGACGGATGCCCGCTGACCCGACCTACCGATTACACGCTCGTCCATGGCGTCAGTGTGTCATTCGTCGTCCCCGTATGCGGAGCTGACCCCTCCGCCCGGTCACATGTGAAGCCCTCACTCACACTGGTGAATGGTTTCGACAGACGGGCCGTGTGTGTCGAGTCGGTCCCTAGCTTGGCCGTGTGACCGACATCTTCAGCCGCAGGCGCTTCCTCCTCCACACCGCCGCCCTGACCGCCGTACCGGTCCTCCTGCCGGCCGACCCGGCCGTCGCCGCACAGGAGTTACCGGACTTCCCCGCCGATGTGGCCCTGTACCGCTCGGCGTACCGGAACTGGGTCGGTGAGATCACCGCCGACGGACTGTGGGCGTGCGCACCGGCCGGTCCGGACCATGTGGTCGCCGTCGTCAACTGGGCCTGGCGGCACGGCTGGAGGGTCCGTGCCCGCGGCGCCTCGCACGGCTGGTCACCGCTGACCGTCACGCCGGGCACGTCGTCGGACGCACCGGTCCTGCTCGTCGACACCGCCGCCCACCTGACCGGCCTGGCCCTTGAGTCGGCCACCTCGGTACGGGCCGGCGCCGGTGTCACCCTGGAGGCCCTGCTCGGCTACCTGGAGGAGCACGGGCTCGGCGTCACCGCGGCACCCGCGCCCGGCAACCTCACCCTCGGCGGCGCCCTCGCCGTCGACGCCCACGGCACCGCGGTGCCGGCGCGCGGCGAACAGCGGCTGCCCGGGCACACGTACGGCTCCCTGAGCAATCTCGTGCTGTCGCTGACCGCCGTGGTCTGGGACGAGACGAGCGGCGCGTACGTGCTGCGGACGTACGACCGGGACACGGCGGACTGCGCCGCCCTGCTCACCCATCTCGGCCGGTCGCTGGTCACCGAGGTCGTGCTGCGCGCGGGAGCCGACACCAACCTGCGGTGCGTCAGCCGTACGGACATCCCGGCCGGCGAACTCTTCGCCGCGCCCGGCACCGACGGCCGCACGCTCGCGAGCTTCCTGGACCGGGCGGGCCGGGTCGAGGCGATCTGGTTCGCCTTCACCGAGTTCCCGTGGCTGAAGGTGTGGAGCGTCTCCCCCACCCGGCCGCTGACCTCGCGCCATGTGCGGACGCCGTACAACTACCCGTTCTCCGACAACGTCCCGACCCCGGTGGCGGACCTGGTCGGGCGCATGGTGTCGGACGGCGCCTGGTACCTGGCACCGGTGCTGGGCAACGCGCAGTACGACGTGGCGGCGCTCGGGCTCGTGGCGACGCGGTCGGCGGACATCTGGGGGCCGTCCAAGAACACGCTGCTGTATCTGCGTCCGACGACGCTGCGCATCGCGACGAACGGGTACGCGGTGCTGACCGGCCGGGACCAGGTGCAGCGCGTGCTGGCCGAGTTCACGGCCTTCTACCGGGAGCGGTTGGCGGCGTACGCGGCTCGGGGCCGGTTCCCGGTCAACGGCTCGGTGGAGATCCGGGTGACCGGTCTGGACGATCCGGCGGACGTCGGTGCGACCGGTGCGCGGACCCCGCTGCTGTCGGCGCTCGGCCCGCGCGCGGACCGTCCCGACTGGAACACGGCCGTCTGGCTGAACGTCCTGACGCTGCCCGGGACCCCGCATGCGCAGGAGTTCCTGCGCGAGCTGGAGCAGTTCGTGCTGCGCACCTTCGACGGCGGGTACGCCCTGTCCCGGGTGGAGTGGTCGAAGGGCTGGGCCTACACCGACGAGGCCGCCTGGAGCGACGACGACGTGCTGGACTCGGCCGTTCCCGGTTCCATCGGGCAGAGCGCGTGGGGGCAGGCGTCCGCGGTGCTGGACCGGCTCGACCCGCACGGGGTGTTCGGCAACACCTTCCTCGACCGGTTGTTCCGGTGAGTGCGGTCATCCGCTGCCGGCGAGGGTCCTCGCGTGGACGGCACGCGCGACCTTCGGCCCGAGCCGGCGCTTGAGGCGGCGCAGCGCCGCCGACCGCCCCGCCGCCCTGTCGATCCGGTAGTACAGCCGGGGCGGCACATGGGGCAGCAGGGGTGAGTGGCGCTGGCCGAGCAGGGCGAACATCTGCTCGGGGGGCAGGCCGATGTAGCGGGGGAGGTTCTCGTACCACTGGGCGCTCAGGCGGGCCGCGCTCTGTACGGGCAACAGCGCGTGCTTGCGTCGTTGTTCGTACGCGGTGAGGGCCTGCGGGAGCGCGGAGTGCTCGTGCAGTACGGCGGTGAGGGCGATGGCGTCCTGGAGGGCGAGGGTCGTGCCGGCGCCGATGGAGTAGTGGGTGGTGTGGGCGGCGTCGCCGAGCAGGACGAGGTTGCCGCGGTGCCAGGTGCGATTGGTGAGGGTGCGGAAGCTCAGCCAGCGGTCCCTGCCGTCGGCGCTCGCGGGGCCGGTGAGGGGGTGGCCGTCCAGGACATGGGCGAAGAGCTCGGCCAGCTGGGCCCGGCCGTGGGTCGCGGGCGCGGTGTCGAGGCCGAGGCCGGCCCAGGTTCCCGGGGCGCATTCGACGACGACGGTTCCGGCCTCGGGACCGCAGCCGTAGCCGTAGCACCAGATCCAGCCGTGGCCGGTCTCGACGAAGGCGAAGGTGAAAGCGTCGAAGACCTTGCTCGTGCCGAGCCAGACGTAGCGGTTGCGGCCCTGCGTGTACCGCGTGCCGAAGTGGTCGGCGTGGCGGGTGCGCAGGGCGCTGTGCAGACCGTCGGCCGCCACCACGAGGTCGGCGTCGGGCAGGTTCTCCGGTGTGATCGCTTGCTCGTGGACGAGCCGTACCCCGAGCGAGCGGGCGCGGGTGGCGAGGATCTCCAGCAGCCGGTGGCGGCCGATGCCGTGCCCCTCGTCGCCGGGCCGACGGGTCGTCAGGTGCCGTACGTGGGCGACGCCCTGGCGCCAGCGGACCGAGCCGGCGGCGATGGCGCGGGCCGATTCGGGGTCGTGGGCGCCGAGTTCGTCGAGCAGTCCGCGCCAGTAGGTGACGCCCCAGCCGTAGGTGGAGCCCGCCGGGTCGCGCTCGTGGACGGTGACCTCGTGGGACGGGTCCCGCAGCTTCAGCAGGATCGAGAGATACAGGCCGGCGGGTCCGCCGCCGACGCAGGCGACCTTCACGCATACCCCCATCAATTACATGAAACGGTCATATCGTTTCCGCAGCGTAGCAGGACGGGCGCCCCTCCTCGTGACGCTCCGGATCGCGTCAGCTTCTGCGAGTGAGGTGGACCACCGGCGCGGCACCGGCGCGCGAAGTACCACCCCGAATGCCACCCGCAGGGGGAGGAATTTCCCCTTCCGGGTAACCCGGGGCCCACCTCAAGCAAGATCATCTTGGTTCAATCCTGCATGACATGTGGGCACTTGTCCTGATCGCGCCCAACCACTCCCGGCCGATTTCTCCGGCTCTCGGCCTGACCGGTAGGCATGCGGAGTCGTGATCCGCAACAACCCCACCCAGGAGGTCCGCATGCCGGTACTCAGCCGTCGTCGTGCACTCACCGCCGCAGCCGCCCTCGCCACCGGAGCCGGTGTCCATGCGATCGCCGCCCCCACCGCGTCGACGGCGGCCACCCCGGCCGAGGCAGGGCACGACCACCACTCCCCCGCCTCCTTCGACGAGGTCTACAAGGGCCGTCGCATACAGGGCCGGCCGGCCTCGGGCGGCGGTCACCAGCATCACGGCGCCGGTTACGCCGTGTTCGTCGACGGGGTGGAGCTGCATCTGATGCGCAACGCCGACGGCAGCTGGATCAGCGTCGTCAGCCACTACGAGCCGGTCCCCACCCCGCGCGCCGCCGCCCGCGCCGCCGTCGACGAGCTCCAGGGAGCCAAGCTCCTCCCCTTCCCCGCCAACTGACCTGCCCGGCCCACCCGCACACACGAGCACTCTGGAGCACCACCGACCATGACCGTCCGCAAGAACCAGGCCCTGCTGACCGCCGACGAGAAGCGGCGCTTCGTCGCCGCCGTGCTGGAACTGAAGCGCAACGGCCGCTACGACGAGTTCGTCACGACCCACAACGCCTTCATCCTCGGCGACACCGACAACGGCGAGCGCACCGGGCACCGTTCACCGTCCTTCCTCCCCTGGCACCGCAGATTCCTGCTGGAGTTCGAGCGCGCGTTGCAGCAGGTGGACGCCTCGGTCGCCCTGCCCTACTGGGACTGGACCGCCGACCGCTCCATACGGTCCTCGCTCTGGGCGCCCGACTTCCTCGGCGGCACCGGACGCAGCCTGGACGGGCGGGTGATGGACGGGCCGTTCGCCGCGACCTCCGGCAACTGGCCCGTCAACGTGCGAGTCGACGGCCGCACGTTCCTGCGCCGTTCGCTCGGCACCGCCGTGCGGGAGCTGCCGACGCGGGCGGAGGTGGAGTCGGTGCTCGCGATGCCCACGTACGACATGCCGCCCTGGAACAGCGCCTCGGACGGCTTCCGCAACCATCTCGAAGGCTGGCGCGGGGTCAATCTGCACAACCGGGTCCATGTCTGGGTCGGCGGTCAGATGGCGACCGGCATGTCGCCCAACGACCCGGTGTTCTGGATGCACCACGCCTTCATCGACAAGCTGTGGGCGGACTGGCAGAAACGCCACCCGGGCTCCGGTTACGTGCCGACGGCCGGGACCCCGAACGTGGTCGACCTCAACGACACGATGAAGCCCTGGAACGACATGACCCCCGCCGACCTGCTGGACCACACGGCGCACTACACCTTCGACGCGGCCTGAAACCGCGTCGCCGTATGTCCCGGCCTCCGCTCATGCCTGCGCGGTGCGGCACTCCGGGTGGCCCCAGCCCTGCGCGTTCTTCGCGATGGACTCACCGGCGGCGTAGCCCCGGCCGCAGAGGCAGCGGCCGGGGAACTTGGCCTTGATGGTGCGCGAGGAGGTGCCGTTCTTCCGTGCGGGCGCGGACTTGCGGCGCGGGGCCTTGGCCGACGGGGTGTCCGGGGAGGGCGGCGGCTCCGGCGAGCCGAGGCCGCTGCCCGCGGGCTCCTGCAGGGTGGCCGCCTGGCTGGCGGCGCGGTCGGCGAAGTCGTTCAGCGGGTCGCCGTCGACCTGGTGGGCGGGTACGTAGCGGAACTCGACTGTGCGTCCGGTGAGCAGTTCGTCGATGCGCACGACCAGGTCCTGGTTGGCGACCGGCTTGCCGGCCGCCGTCTTCCAGCCGTTGCGCTTCCAGCCGGGCAGCCAGGTGGTGACGGCCTTCATGGCGTACTGGGAGTCCATCCGGATCTCCAGCGGGACGCCGGGGTCGGTCGACGCGAGCAGACGCTCCAGCGCGGTGAGTTCCGCGACGTTGTTGGTGGCCCGGCCGAGCGGGCCGGCCTCCCAGCGGTCCGCGGTCTCCCGCTCGTCGGCGACGACCCAGGCCCAGCCGGCCGGCCCGGGGTTGCCCTTCGAAGCCCCGTCGCACGCGGCCACCACACGTTCACGCATGGGATCGATCATGCCATGACCGGATGACGGCGCCGAACCGCTTCAGGAGACCTCGGTGGTCTGCGGCATCTCCCCGGCCGTCGTCGTGACGTCGATCACCGAGAAGTTCGCGCCCTGGGGATCGGTGAGCGCCGCGAACCGCCCGAAGGGGCTGTCCATCGGGCCGAAGCGCAGCTGGGCACCGAGCTTGGTGGCCGCGGCGACCGCGTCGTCACAGTTGGCCACGGTGAAGTACACGTTGATGTAGGAGGGGATCTCGGGCGGGAACTCCTCCGTCATCTTCATCCGGCCCAGGACGGTCCGGTCACCGAGGTCGAACAGCCTGAAGTCGACCGCGTCGTCCTGCATCTGCTTCATCGAGTACGGGAAGAGGGCGGTCATAAAGGAGTCGGCCTTCTCCGGCTCCCGCGTGAAGACCTCGGCCCAGCAGTACGCTCCGGGCTGCTCCATCGGCGCCTCGAAGCCCTCGTGGGTCCCCGCCTGCCACACGCCGAAGACGGCGCCGCTGGGCTCACGGCCCAGGCACATGGTGCCGAACTCACCGACCTGCATCGGCTCCATCAGCACCTCGCCGCCGTGCTGCCGGATCTTCTCGGCGGTGGCGGCGGCGTCGGACGCGGCGAAGTACAGGCACCACGCGGACTGCCCCTCCTGGCCGGGCATGGGCGGGACGACGGCGGCGACCGCCTTGCCGTCCACGTAGGCCTGGGTGTAGTTGCCGTACTCCGACGACGACTCGCCGAAGGTCCAGCCCAGGACGTCGCCGTAGAAGCTCTTCGCCCCCTCGAGGTCGCTGAACATCGCATCGGCCCAACAGGGCGTTCCCTCTGGTTGTACGGCCATGGCTGCGGACCTTTCCGAATCGGCGATTGTCCGGTTCCTCACGGTAGTCACGCCCTCGTCGGACCGCGCGCCGAACGCGCCCCCGCGTCACAGACTGGGAGGACACGGCGGCTCTGCGACGGATGGGGGTGCGACATGGCGGGCGGGACGATGCGTGCGTGGGCGGTGGTCGAGCCGGGTCCGGTGGCTGAGGGCGGCCTGCGGTTCGTCGAGAGGCCGGTCCCCGCCCCGGGCGAGGACGAGCTGCTCGTACGGGTCCGCGCGTGCGGGGTGTGCCGCACCGACCTGCATGTCGCCGAGGGGGACCTGCCGGTGCGCCGGCCCGCGGTCACGCCCGGGCACGAGGCGGTCGGGGTGGTGGCCGGGGCGGGGGCGGCGGTGCGCGGCTTCGAGGACGGGGAGCGGGTCGGGGTGGCCTGGCTGCGGCGCACCGACGGCACCTGCGCCTACTGCGCGCGCGGGTCGGAGAACCTGTGCCCGGCCTCGCGGTACACCGGCTGGGACGCCGACGGCGGTTACGCGCAGTACACGACGGTGCCGGCCGCGTACGCCTACCGGCTGCCCGAGGGCATCGACGACGTGTCGTGCGCTCCGCTGCTGTGCGCCGGGATCATCGGCTTTCGCGCGTTGCGGCGATCGGCGCTCCCGGCGGGCGGGCGGCTCGGACTGTACGGCTTCGGGGGCAGCGCCCATCTGTGCGCGCAGCTGGCGCTGGCGGAGGGCGCCACCGTGCACGTACTGACGCGGGGTGCGCACGCTCGCAGGCTGGCGCTCGACCTCGGTGCCGCCTCGGCCGGCGACGCGTACGAGTCGCCGCCGGAGCCGCTGGACAGCGCGATCCTGTTCGCGCCGGTCGGCGACCTCGTCCCGGTGGCGCTGCGGGCCCTGGACCGGGGCGGCACACTGGCGATCGCGGGCATCCACCTCAGCGACGTC
This sequence comes from Streptomyces sp. NPDC007808, assembly GCF_042868655.1. Classification (NCBI taxonomy): domain Bacteria; kingdom Bacillati; phylum Actinomycetota; class Actinomycetes; order Kitasatosporales; family Streptomycetaceae; genus Streptomyces; species Streptomyces sp. NPDC007808. The sequence goes on along the minus strand of NZ_JBIAEQ010000001.1, from coordinate 905,192 downwards.
CCGGTGCTGCGCTACGAGAGCGAGCTCTTCTACGAGAAGCAGCTGCGCAGCGTCACCGCCAACACGCGCGAGGACGGCCGTGGGTTCCTGGCGCTGGCCGCCGAGCACGCCGTACGCGCCACGACCCACACCTATCCGCTGTCGCGGGCCGACGCGGCGTTGCGGGACCTGAAGGCGGGCCGGTTCGACGGGGCCGCGGTGCTGGTGAACGACCTGTCCTGAGTGCGTCACTCCAGCGTGCGGGGGCACGCAAGGGGAGCAGTGGCACTCACGGTGCACCCACTGCCTCGTACGGCAGGTTTGGCACCTTCGGAGTCCGAAGCCGCCCCCTTCACGCCCTGACCCGGGAGCCCCAGTGGCTGTTTGGCTGGTGCACGCGCTTGGCCAGCCCGCTCATCCCTGGAGGGAATGTGTCCACACCGGACAGCGCCACCGGTCCCGCCATCGACGAACCCGATCCCGAACCCCGGTCCGACGCTCAGCTCACCAGTCTCAGCACCCAGGCCGCCCGGCAGCTGGCCACCACCACCAAGTCCGAACCGCAGATGCAGGCCATCAGCTCGCGCTGGCTGCTGCGGATGCTCCCCTGGGTGGACGTGAAGGGTGGCACCTACCGGGTCAACCGCCGGCTTCAGCTCCGGGTGGGCCGGGGCCGGGTGCAGTTCGACCAGAACGGGGCGGACGACATCAAGGTCATCCCCGAGACCCTCACCGAGCTTCCGGTCCTGCGCGGCTACACCGACACCGACGTCCTCAGGGAGGTCGCCGGCCGCTTCCGGGTCCGGGAGATCCGCGCCGGCCAGATCCTGGTCGAGGCCGGGCAGCCGGTCACCGAGGCCTACCTCGTCGCGCACGGCCGCTTCACCCGCTTCACCGAGGGCAAGTACGGCGAGGAGGAGATCCTCGGCGTCGTCACCGACGGCGACCAGATCGGCGACGAGGCCATCGGCCGGGACGACCCGCTGTGGCTGAGCTCGGTCCGTGCGGAGACCGCCGGCGTGCTGCTGGTGCTCCCCTGGAGCGTGGTCCGGGAACTCACGGACCGGGTGCCGTCGCTCGCCGCGCACCTTCAGGCGTACGCCGCGCGCCAGCGCCTGCCCATGAACCGCAAGGGCGAGGCCGACGTCCCGGTGCAGGCGGGCCATGTCGGCGAGCCGACCATCAACGGCGGCTTCGTGGACTACGAACTCGCCCCGCGCGAGTACGAGTTGTCGCTGACGCAGACCGTACTGCGCGTCCACACCCGGGTCGCCGACCTCTACAACAACCCGATGGACCAGACCGAGCAGCAGCTGAGGCTGACGATCGAGGAGATCCGCGAGCGCCAGGAGTGGGAGCTGGTCAACAACCGGGAGTTCGGGCTGCTGCACAACGCCGACTACGGGCAGCGCATCAGCACCTTCACCGGGCCGCCGACTCCGGACGACATGGACGAGCTGCTGTCGATGCGGCGCAAGACCAAGCTGTTCATCGCCCATCCCAAGGCGATCGCGGCCTTCTTCCGGCAGTGCAACCGTCGCGGCCTGGTCCCCGGCACGGCGACCGTGGAGGGGCACGAGATCCCCGCCTGGCGCGGCGTCCCGATCTTCCCGTGCAACAAGATCCCGATCAGCCCGCAGCACACCAGCAGCATCATCGCGCTGCGCACCGGGGAGGGCGACCAGGGCGCGATCGGGCTGTACCAGACCGGGATCCCGGAGGAGTACCAGCCCGGTCTGAACGTGCGGTTCATGGGCATCGACGGCAACTCGATCATCCGCTACCTCGTGACGGCCTACTACTCGCTGGCGATCCTCGTGCCCGACGCCGTCGGGATCCTGGAGAACGCCCAGATCGGCCGGACGGCCGAGTGACCGCGTGGAGCACGCCATGAGCACGTCGACCGGCTTCCGCATGCCGGGCCCCCCGAACCTGGCGGGCACCCTGCGCACCCGGCGCGGCGGGGCCGTCCCGGGGCTGCGCCACCGGCAGGTCGCCCCCGCCGACCCCGTGAAGGCCGCGGAGGTCGACCGCAGGCTGGAGGCCTGGGCCAGGCGGCTGGACCTGTTCCCCGAGGCGTGGAAGGGGGACTTCTCCGGGTTCCAGTTCGGCCGGGCCGTGGTGCTCCAGCACCCGGAGGCGGTCGACCTGGACCGGCTGACCGTGGCCGGTGAGCTGCTGCTCGCCGAGAACGTCGTCGACTCCTGCTACTGCGAGGAGGACGAGGGCCGGGGCGCAGCTCGCCAGGGCCTCGGGGGCCGGCTGATCATGGCCCAGTCGGCGATCGATCCGTACCACGGGATTCCGGAGTTGGAGGAGGAGTGGCGCGAGGGAGTGCGGGCCGACGGTCCGCTGCGGTCGTACCACTTCGCCCTCACGGACTACGCCGTCTTCGCCACGCCCAGCCAGACCGACCGTTTCGTGCACGACATCGCCCGGCTGCATCTGGGCTATCTGGCCGAGGCCGCCTGGGCGGAGACCCGCCATGTGCCGCGCGTCTGGGAGTACCTGGTGATGCGGCAGTTCAACAACTTCCGTCCCTGTCTGTCGATCGTGGACGCCGTGGACGGCTACGAACTGCCCGAGGCCGTCTACGCCCGGCCGGAGATCCAGCGGATCACGGCGCTGGCCTGCAACGCGACCACCATCGTCAACGACCTGTACTCCTTCACCAAGGAGCTGACGAGCGACCCGACCCACCTCAACCTGCCGCAGGTCATCGCGGCCAACGAGCGGTGCGGACTGAAGGCCGCCTATCTGAAGGCCGTGGAGATCCACAACCGGATCATGGAGGCCTTCGAGGAGGAGTCCGCGCTGCTGTCCGCCGGCTCGCCCCTGGTCGAGCGCTACACCCGGAGCCTGTCCGACTGGGTGGCCGGCAACCACGAGTGGCACGCCACCAACAGCCACCGCTACCACCTGCCCAACTACTGGTAAAGCGCCATCGCATGACTGAGCGTCACCGAAACCAGCACGAGGAGTCACCGTTGACCATCGCCCCCGAAGCCGGCACCACCACCGCCCCGGTGCCGTCCCAGTCCTCGTACCAGACCCGCGTCGCGGACTACTGGAACTCCGAGGAGAACCCGGTCAACCTCGAACTCGGAAAGATCGACGACCTGTACCACCACCACTACGGCATCGGCGACGCCGACCGCTCCGTGCTCGGTGAACCCGACCCCGCGCGCCGCCGGGAACGCGTCACCGCCGAACTGCACCGACTGGAGCACGCGCAGGCCGAACTGCTCGCCGACCGGCTCGGACCGCTCACGCCGAACGACCGGGTGTTCGACGCCGGGTGCGGACGCGGGGGCGGCAGCGTCGTGGCGCATCTGCGCTACGGCTGCGAGGCCGACGGGGTCACCATCTCGGCCAAGCAGGCCGAGTTCGCCAACGAACAGGCCCGCAAGCGCGGCATCGACGACCGCGTGCGCTACCACTGCCGCAACATGCTCGACACCGGCCTGCCGACCGGGGCGTTCGCGGCCTCGTGGAACAACGAGTCCACCATGTACGTGGAACTCGACCTGCTGTTCGCCGAGCACGCGCGGCTGCTGCGCCGCGGCGGCCGCTACGTCACCATCACCGGCTGCTACAACGACACCTACGGACGCGCCTCCCGCGAGGTGTCCCTGATCAACGCCCACTACATCTGCGACATCCATCCGCGCTCGGCGTACTTCCGGGCCATGGCCCGCAACCGGCTCGTGCCGGTCCATGTCCAGGACCTGACCGAGGCGGCCATCCCCTACTGGGAGTTGCGTCGCGAGGCGGACCACCTGGTGACGGGCATCGAGGACACCTTCCTCGACGCGTACCGCAACGGCAGCTTCCAGTACCTGCTGATCGCGGCGGACCGCGTCTGAGCCGGCCTCGGGTACGGCGTCGGCCGCGGAGCGCTCCGTGGCCGACGCGGGTCTTCCCCCCGCGGTCCGGCTGTGCTTGCCTGGGGAACCGTTTTCGGGGCCCGGGGCGGGAGTTGCCGTATGCGCAAGCCGTGGTGCGTGGGAATGGTGCTGGCCGCCGTGCTGCTCGGCGCCTGCGGGGATCCGGCGTCCGGGCCGCAGGCCGCGCCGCCGCCGGAGGCACCTCGTGCGTCGGCCACGACGCAGCAGCGGGCGCCCGCCTCACCGAGCGCCGCGGGCAGGGCCCCGAGCGCCCCCGGGGCGGCGCCGACCGTGCTGTACCTGGGCGACTCGCTCGCGATGGAGGCACAGCAGGTCGTGGGCCGGGAACTGCGCCGCGCGGTGCGCGCGGAGTACACCAGTGCCCCGTACTCGGGGACCACGCTGTGCGACTACCTGGAAGGCACGGGTGAGCGGTCACTCGTGCCGACGGCGGACAAGGCGGCCGCGCTGGTGCGCCGGCTGCGGCCGGACTTCGTGGTGCTGCAGTTCTGGGGGAACGCGTGGGGCTACACGCCGTGCATGGACGGCATCACCCATGACGCCTCACCGCGACGGTACTTCGACCGGTACGCGGCCGACATGAGGCGGCTCGCCGACCAGATCGCGGCGGCGGGGGACGCCCGGATCGTCTGGGTGCTGCAGGGCCCGGACCCCCTCACTCCCGACCGGGTCCGGCGCGTCAACGCCCTGTACGACGAGCACGCCGCCGAAGCGGGCGACCTGGTCGCCGACGCGGGCAAGGCCGTGAGTGCGGCCGGGGCCCGCTACTCCTGGGTCCAGTACCTGCCGTGCACGGCGTACGAACGCGAGCACGCCGGGTACTGCACCCAGCCGGGCCGCGACCGCACGGCCCTGCACCGCGACGACGACTACCTGCACTTCTGTCTGGCGCCCACGACGTCGAAGCCGAAGCCCTGCCCGGTCCGCTCCCCCGGGATCCTGCGGATCGCCCAGGAGATCACCCGGGTGGTCCGCCAGAACCCGTAGCGGCGGGGGCCGTCGCAGGAGCGGATCACTCGCCCGCGTACGCCTTCTCCAGGGCGGCGATGTCGAACTTGCTCATCGCCATGAACGCCTGGGTCACGCGGGCCGCCTTCGCCGGATCCGGGTCGGTGATCATCTCGTCGAGCCGGTCCGGCACGACCTGCCACGACACACCGAACCGGTCCTTGAGCCAGCCGCAGGGGCCGGGCTCGCCGCCGTTCTCGGTGAGCTTGGTCCAGTAGTGGTCGATCTCCTCCTGGTTCTCGCAGAAAATCATGAAGGAGACCGCCTCGGTGAACTTGAACTGAGGGCCGCCGTTGAGTCCGAGGAACCGGTGGCCGTTGGCCGTGAACTCGACGGTCATGACACTGCCCGCGGGCTGAAGCGCTCCCTCGGGATAGCGCGCGACCTTGCCGACGCTGGAGTTCTTGAAGACCGAGACGTAAAAATGGGCCGCCTCCTCGGCCTGTCCGTCGAACCAGAGACACGTGGTGAATCCGTCGCTTGCCATGAGGGCCTCCTGGAGCGTGGGTGCGCTGTCATCTGTGTCGACCGACGCGCGCGGCGAAACTCATCGCTGAGCCGCCGACCGATTCAGGTGGCCGCTACACCCACTCGGCCTACCCTCTCGTCATGACGTCATCGCCCTCGGACAGCATCCGCCCGTTCCGCATCGACATCCCGCAGCGCGACCTGGACGATCTCCACGACCGCCTCGACCGCACCCGCTGGCCCGACGAGATCCCGGGTACGGGATGGGCGTACGGCGTGCCCACCGACTATCTGCGCGACCTCGTACGGCATTGGCGGCACACCTACGACTGGCGCGCGGCCGAGGCCCGGCTCAACGAGTGGCCGCAGTTCACCACCACGATCGACGGGGCGAACGTCCACTTCGCCCATGTCCGCTCCCCCGAACCGGACGCCACCCCGCTGATCATCACGCACGGCTGGCCGGGTTCGATCGTGGAGTTCCTCGACGTGGTGGGGCCGCTGACCGACCCGGCCGCGCACGGCGGCGACCCGGCGGACGCCTTCCATGTCGTGGTGCCGAGCATTCCGGGGTTCGGGCTGTCCGGGCCGACCACGGAACCCGGCTGGGAGGCGGGCCGGGTCGCCGACGCGTGGGCCGAGCTGATGCGCCGGCTCGGCTACGCGCGGTTCGGCGCGCAGGGCGGCGACTGGGGCGCGGCGATCTCCCGTGAGCTCGGCCGGGCCCACCCGGACCGGGTGATCGGCGTGCATCTGAACCTGCTGCCGGGCGCCCAGGCGACGGCCCAACCGACACCCGAGGAGCTTGCGGCACTGGGTCCCGAGGAGCGGGAGCGGGCGCTCACCTCCTGGCGGCGCTGGGCGGCGTGGTCGCGCGACGGCATCGGCTACTACCACGTGCAGGCCACCCGGCCGCAGACCCTGGCCTACGCGCTCACGGACTCGCCGGTCGGACAACTCGCCTGGATCGTCGAGAAGTTCCGCGAGTGGACGGACTCGAAGGACCTTCCCGAGAAGGCCATCGACCGCGACCGGATGCTGACCGATGTGATGCTCTACTGGCTCACCGGGACCGCCGGTTCCTCCGCCCGCATCTACTACGAGCGGGCGCACACCGAAGGCCGGGTCGCCAGGCCCGCCGAGCCGTCCTGCGTGCCGACCGCGCTCGCCCTCTTCCCGGCCGAACCGCAGATTCCGCTGCGGCACAAGGCGGAGCGGACCGAGAACCTCGTGCGGTGGACGGAGTTCGACCGCGGCGGGCACTTCGCGGCGATGGAGGAACCGGACCTGCTCGTGGGTGATGTACGTGCGTTCTTCCGGGAGTTGGGCCCGGGCTCTGCCGTCAGCTGATCTGCCGCGGGCAGAGAAAGCGGCCTTCGGCGGCGTCCTGCGTCGACAGTGGAGTCGACGGCATCCCCACCACCACGAGGAGATCCGATGACTCCACTTTCCGCGTTCGCGCCCCGGGCCGAGGAGGGCGACGCGCCGCCCACGCGGTTCGACGACCATCTCGCCGCCCAACTGCTCGGTCAGCGCATCGTCCTCCTCGGCACGGAGGTCACCGAGGCCTCCGCCAACCGGGTCTGCGCCCAGCTGCTGCTGCTGTCGGCGGAGGACCCGCGCACCGACATCAGCCTGTACATCAACAGCCCGGGCGGGTCCGTGCACGCGGGCCTGGCCATCTACGACACGATGCGGCTGATCCCGAACGACGTCGCTACGCTCGCCATGGGCTTCGCCGCCAGCATGGGCCAGTTCCTGCTGAGCGTCGGCACGCGGGGCAAGCGGTTCGCGCTGCCGAACGCGCGGATCATGATGCACCAGCCGTCGGCGGGCATCGGCGGCACCACCGCGGACATCGAGATCCAGGCGGAGAACCTGGAGTTCACGAAGCGGACGATCGAGCGGATCACGGCGGAGCACACCGGCCAGACCCCGGAGACCATCTCCCGGGACGGCGACCGGGACCGCTGGTTCACGGCCGAGGAGGCCAAGGAGTACGGCATGGTGGACCGGATCGTGGAGTCCCTCACGGACGTCCGCCCGGCCACGTCGCGACGCAGGATGGGGCTGCAGTGATGGGGACGTACACGATTCCGAACGTGGTCGAGCGCACGTCGGGGGGCGAGCGGTCGTACGACGTGTTCAGCCGGCTGCTCAACGAGCGGATCATCTTCCTCGGCACCGAGATCGACGACGGCGTCGCCAACGTCGTCATCGCGCAACTGCTTCATCTGGAGTCGTCGGCCCCTCAGAGCGAGATCTCGATCTACATCAACTCGCCGGGCGGCTCGTTCACTTCACTGATGGCGATCTACGACACGATGTCCTACGTGAAGGCGCCGATCTCGACGTGCTGCGTCGGACAGGCGGCGTCCACGGCGGCCGTGCTGCTGGCCGGCGGGGACCCGGGGCGGCGGTTCGTGCTGGAGCACGCGCGCGTACTGCTCGGCCAGCCCGCCTCCGGTGGCAGCCGGGGCATGATCTCCGACCTCGCCCTGCAGGCCCAGGAGATGGTCCGGATCCGCTCTCAGGTCGAGGAGGTGCTGGCCCGGCACACGCACCATGACGTCGCGACGCTGCGTGCGGACATGGACCGCGACAAGGTGTTCACCGCCGAGGAGGCCGTGGCGTACGGCCTCGCGGACGAGGTGCTGAGCCGGCGCCTCATGGAGGTCTGAGGCGCCGGTCGGCGTCAGGCGGCCAGGCACAGCCCGTCGTACGACGAACCGGCCCTGCCGCGGCTGCCGGTCGCCGCGCGGCGGCCGGCGAGCCGGACCAGTTCGCCCTGCGCCAGCGACAGCAGGTCACCGAGGCCGAGACCGAGGGCCTGTGCGGCGGCCGCGAGGACCTCCGAGGAGGCCTCCTTGCGGCCGCGCTCGACCTCCGAGAGGTACGGCATGGAGATGCGGGCGGCGTCGGCCACGTCCTTGAGCGTGCGCTCCTGCGCGAGGCGCTCGCGGCGCAGGACATCGCCGATCAGGTCGCGCCACAGGGGCTCTTTGGGGGCGGCGGCCGGTGACCCGGGCCCGGGGCGTGCCGCGGGCACGGCGGTGGGGGGCGCGGCGGCAGGGCGTTCGGACGCCGGGCGGGTCGCTCCCGGGCGCGGGGCCGTCGGGCGGGCGCCCGGTGCGCGCAGGGGAATGACGCGGGCTTCGTTCGTCGCTTGTTCGCTCACCCGACCAGCCTAGAAGTCAGGGACGTCGGGGGAAGGGGTCGGGATTGCGCCCTGGGGGAAATCCCGGCTCGGTCGGCGGGCCGGCCACCGGCCGCGTCCGTCACCCGGCACTCAGTCGCAGCACCGCACGCACGCGCTTGCCGACCGGGACCCGCTCCACGGAGACCTCCGCCGCCAGGGCGTGCACGATCTCCAGGCCGTGCCGTCCGATCCGTTCCGGGTCCTTGGGGAAGCGGCGGGGCAGGGCGGAGCTGCTGTCGTACACGCAGACCGTCACCGCGTCGTCCGTGCCCTCCATGTCCAGGATGTAGGGGCCGTTGCTGTGCCGGTCGGCGTTGGTGACCAGCTCGCTGACCACCAGGAGCACCTTGTCCTGGGTGGTTTCGTCGATCGCGGCGCACCACTCGGTCCGGAGCCTGCCCAGGAAGAGCGCGGCGAAGGACCGCGCCTCGGCGATGCATCCTGGCTCGCCGCTGTAGTGCGCCGCCCGCCGAAGCGGTTCCACGGGCACGTCGAAACCAGTCGGAATCACTGCCCCGCCCACGTGCTCGATCATGCATGTCTCTCTCGGAAGCCGGACCTGGCCGGACGCTGCTGCATCTGTCCTCGTACCCAGCGCACAGCGCCGCAGTCCCCCCGCAGGCAGCGCCGTGCGTCACAGCGCCGGCGACTCCGGCGCGCTCACGGTCGACTCCGATTGTGACGTGGTGGTGGTGTCCGTGTCCGACGGTTCGGAGGGAGACGTCTCGGGCGATTCGGGCTCCGTCGTGGACTGCGTCGTCGGGGGCTGTGTGGTCGATGTCTCGGGGCTCGGTGTGGGCGAGGACGGGGCGGTCGACTTCGACGTGGACGGAGAGGTGGGCGGAGAGGTGGGCGGCTTCGGCGTCGACACGCTCACCGACGGGGAGGGCTTCACCGGCGGGTGGGTCTTCTTGTCCTTGTGGCCCTCGTCTCCGCGTTCGCGGGCGATCCATTCCCCGCGCTCGTCGTCGTAGATGACGAAGACCTTGACGACCGTGGTCGACGGAGAGACCACCACGACATTCTGGGAGCTGTAGGACGGCCAGGAGTCACCCGTCCGCCGCAGCGTGCCCTGCTGGGCGACCGGCGGCGTCAAGGGGTTGCCGCACGCGCAGCGCACTCGGGGCACGCCCCGGTCGTCCACCATGACCGCCGTACCGGTCTGGAGGACGGCCTGGTACTCGGTGGCGGCCCCGTCGCGGTAGCCGTGGTTGGTGACGCGGGTGTCCATGCGCAGCTGCACGGGGGTGAGCGAGCGCAGGTAGGAGGGGACGTCGTCGGCGTCGACGCGGGCGACCGACGCGAACGCCCGGTTCTTGTCGGGGGCCGCTCGGAGGTAGTCGATCTGCTTCTCCACATCGCAGGCGGCGACCTTGCGGCTGCCGCCGTACAGGCCGGGCGCACCGCCGTCGACCCCGCGTACGGCGTTGGAGGGCGCCGACTCACGGGCCGGGGACGGGGTGACGGGCGCAGCGGAGCTGTCCGTCGCGGTGGACTCGGTGAAGGGGTCGGGGCCGGTCTTGCCCGCGGCCTGGAGGAAGACCTCGCCGCCCGCGGCCGTGCCGCCGCCACCGCCGCCACCGCCGCCGCGCGACAGGACGACGGCGACGATCACCGCGGCCACCGCCACCACGGTGATCGCGACGAGCCGCGGCACGGACCGCCACCAGGGATGGTGGGGTCCGGGACCGTGCGCCCCCGCTCCGCCGCCGCCCGGCGGCTGCGAGGGCGGGCCGGAGGGCGGCTGGGAGGGGCCGGACAGGGGGCCCGAGGGCGGGCCTGTGGGGCGGCCCGACGACGGAGGTTCGACGCTCACGAGGCCTTCTTCCCGACGAGGGATTCCTGCGACGCTGATCCACGACTGACGACTGATGACTGCCAACCGATCAGCGACAACCGACAACCGACTGGCTACTGGCGACTTGGCGACATGGCCACTTGAGGACTTGTACTTTTGTCGCTTCAGGGCGCTTGATCCCATTCTGTGCGCAGGTTCCGTACCTCCCGCAAGCCGACGCGGACGGACCACCCGGCGGGCGCGCCACCGGGGCGCTGCTTAGCGTGGGCAGGGTGAGCGTGCCGCCCCCCTCCCGTCCGGCCGTGGCCCGTCACGGCTGGGCACAGGCCGTCGGCGCGGTGCTGGCCGCACTGGTGGTGATGGGGGTGGTGGCCGCGCTCGGGCTGTGGGCGGCGGGTGCCGCTGACATCCCTGACAACGCCTTCCCTCGGGTCGTCGCGGCGACCGTCATCACGGCGGTCGGCGGCACGGTCGAACTCTCGGGCAACGCCGGAGAGCTGGCCGAGTCGGACGTCGGGCTGAGTGTGATCCCGCTGTCCGTCACGCTCGTCGGTGCCCTGGTCCTGGCCGGCGGCTTCCTGCGACCGCTGCGGCACCGGGCGGTCGCCGGTGCCGGGGAGCTGGCCGGTTGGGCCGCCCGGATCGCCGTCCTGTGGCTGGTCGCGCTGACGGCACTGTCCTTCGCCGCCCGCCAGACCTTCTCCCTGTCCCTGAGCGACCTCGGGGAGGACGCCCTCGGCGACCTCGGTGACCTGCTCGGTATCTCACCGCGGGTCGGCTTCACCACCGATGTGCCGGCGACCTTGTTCTTCGGGCTGCTGTGGCTCGCCGGCGTGCTGATCCTGGCGCTGCTGGTCTCGCGCGGGGCCCCGCTGCCGGGCGGGCTGCTGCGCTTCCAGGAGTCGGTGCGGCCCGCCGCGTACGCCATGGTGGCGCTGCTGCTCGCCTGGGTGGTGCTGGGCGTCGTCATCGCGCTGGTGGTCGCGGCGACGCGCGGCCACGCGGCCGAGACCCTCGCGGTGATCCTGCTGGGCCTGCCGAACCTGGTGTGGCTCGCCCTCACGCTCGGCCTCGGCGCGACCTGGAACGGTCGGGTGGACGGCCCGTTCGGGCTGCCGATGCCGCATGTGCTCGACGAGGTGCTGCGCGGCCGGGAGGTCGCCGACCTCAATCTGGGCACGCTCGCCGAGCACGACGGCAGAGTGTGGTGGCTCCTCGTCGTCGACGCGGTCCTGCTGTCGGCCGCCGCGTTCGTGATGGCGAGGCGGTCACCGGCCCGCATCCGCTCCTGGCAGCACGCCGTGCATCTGGCGGTCGCCCTCGCGCTCACGGTGCTGATGATCTGCCTCGTCGGCCGGATCTCGGCTCACTACGGGCTGTCGGTGCTGGGCATCGGCGACCTCGGCGGGGACCTGGGCGGGGAACTGTTCCTGCGGGCCGAGGTGGGGGGCGCGGTCGGACTGGCGCTGCTGTGGGGGCTGGTGGCCGGGTTCCTCGGGGGACTCCTGGCGCGACGGGCGCGGCATCGGGGCGAGGCGGTCGCGCGCGGGCCGGGGTGAGCGGTCGGAGGTCAGCGCAGGAAGACCGGCTCGGCCCAGCGGGGCGGGGACTTCGGCGCGTCCTTGTCGGACTTCGCCGGCAACCCCACGCCTCCCAGGTCCACCTGCGTCGGCGGGTGCCCGGCGCCCGCACCACCGGCCCCGGCGGCGCGCAGGTGGGCGACGAAGGCCAGACAGGAGTCGTGGCGCTCCTCGGGGTTCTTGGCCATCGCCTTGGTGAACACGGTGTCGACGGGTGCGGGGAGGTCCGGGCGTGCCTCGGTCAGGAGCGGCGGTTCGGAGTACTGGTGGGCCCACAGCAGGGCCATGTCGTCGTCGCGGCGGAACGGCGGGTGGCCCGCCAGGCACTCGTAGACCACGCAGGCGAAGCCGTAGACGTCGCAGCGCGCGTCGACCGGTTTGCCGGAGATCTGCTCGGGGGCCACGTAGTCGAGGGTGCCGACGAACTGGCCGACGGTCGTGAAGCCGGTCAGGGACAGCGATTTCTTCGTCAGGCCGAAGTCGGTGAGGTAGACGTGCTCGGGGTGGTCGCTGTCGGTGCCGCGCGCGACGAGGATGTTGCCGGGTTTGACATCCCGGTGGACCAGCCCGTGCTCGTGCGCCGCGTCGAGGGCGGAGGCGACCTGGGCGGCGATGCGCAGGGCCGTCGGGAACGGCAACGGTCCCTGGCGGTCGAGGAGGTGGCGCAGGTCGGCGCCGGCGACGTGGCGCATGGCGATGTACAGGACACCGTCCGTCTCCCCCGCCTCGAAGACCGGCACGATGTGCGGATGGTCGATGGCGGCGGCCGCCCTGGACTCGTGGGTGAAACGGCGGCGGAAGGTGTCGTTGCGGGCGAGTTCGGGGGCGAGGAGCTTCAGCGCGACGCTGCGGTCCAGACGCAGGTCTCGGGCGCGGTAGACGACGGCCATGCCACCGCGGCCGATCTCCTGCTCGATGCGGTAACCGGCGACCTGCCGGCCGATCAGCTCGGAGGGCCGGCCCGAGAAGAGGCTCGTGTCACGGGCCATCGGGCGTGACGACCTGGGTCGGGGCGTGGCCGGGCCCGGCGGTCGGGGCAGGGCCGGACTCGGCGGTGGCGCTGGGCCCGTCGTCCGCGGCGTAGATGCTCACGCGGGTGCCGTCGGCGTACACCCACCGCGCGCGCTCGGCGTCGTACAGCCACATCGACTCCCCGTCGACGACCACCCCCATCCGCAGGCCCGAGGTGCGCGCCCTGAACGACTCGCCGTCCAGGGCGCCGGCCGCCAGGTCCTCGACCGCAAGGCGGTAGCCCGTCAGCACCCGCTCGGCGCCGGCGAGCAGCGGGCGCGGGTCGGCCGTGCGGGCGAGCGGACTCCCGTCGGCCGTGGGCGGGTCCTGGGGTACGGCGACCAGGAAGCGGCCGTCGACCCAGGCCGACCAGCCGTTGGAGCACAGGACGAGTCCCCAGTCGCCGCGTCGTTCGACGAGCTGGACCGGCAGGAACGCGTCGAGGGGCAGGGTCGGGCGGGCGGGGTCGGGCGCCTCCCAGGCGGGCATGCCGTGCTGGGGGACGACGTGGGTGGGCCGGAAGCCGGGGGAGGTCATGGGCGCGCTCCTACTTCCGCATCACGACGGGTTCGTGCCGGCGCAGCAACCGGGAGACGACGAAGCCGAAGGCCGCGCAGAGCACCACGAGCATGGCCACGTTGAACAGCCACACACCGGCCGAGTGCTCGAACAGCGGATCGCCGGTCAGGTCACCGGGCACGATCCGGGACAGCTCAAGGGTGCCTGCCATCGCACCGAGCGCCCATCGCGAGGGCACCAGCCAGGACAGCTGCTCCAGGCCGGGGACGCCGTCGAGCTTGAGCAGGGCGCCGCAGAAGACGACCTGGACGATGGCGAGCAGCACCAGCAGCGGCATCGTCACCTCCTCCTTGCTCACCAGGGCGGAGACGACGAGGCCGAGCATCATCGCGGTGAAGGCCAGCAGGGCCACGGCCACGGTGATTTCGACCAGGGGCGGCATCAACACGCCGTCGCCTCCGGGGGCGTTGAGATCGACGCCGAGCAGGGCCACCAGGGTCAGGACGACCGCCTGCAGCACGGTGATCGTCCCCAGCACCACCACCTTGGACATCAGGTACGCCGATCTGGACAGGCCGACGGCACGTTCGCGCTGGTAGATGACACGCTCCTTGACCAGTTCCCGTACGGCGTTCGCCGCGCCCGTGAGGACGCCGCCGACGCACAGGATCAGCAGGGCGTTCATCGCCGTCTCCTGGGTCAGCCTGCTGCCCGCCAGGGCGCGGGCCATGGCGCCCATCACGAACGGCAGGGCGACCATGATGGCGAGGAACGTGCGGTCGGCGCCGAGCGCGCCGGCGTAGCGGCGGATCAGGGTGCCGAGCTGGGCACCGCGGCTGCGTGGCCGGGGCGGCCGGGTGATGACGACGGGGCCGGTGCGCGGCTGCCTGGGCTGGGCGGCGGCGTCGGCGATGTATCGCCGGTGGTGGAGCGAGGCGCGGTACTCGCCCGCCCAGTCCCGTTCCTGGTCGCGTTCGAAGGCCTCGAAGGCCTCCGGCCAGTGCGCGAACCCGAAGAAGGGCAACGCCTCCTCGGGCGGGCCGTAGTAGGCGATGCGTCCGCCGGGCGCGAGGACCAGGAGCCGGTCGCACATGTCGAGGCTGAGGACGCTGTGCGTGACGACGATGACGGTACGGCCGTCGTCGGCGAGGCCGCGCAGCATCTGCATCACCGAGCGGTCCATGCCGGGGTCGAGGCCGGAGGTCGGCTCGTCCAGGAACAGCAGGGACGGCTTGGTCAGCAGCTCCAGGGCGACACTGACGCGCTTGCGCTGTCCACCGGACAGGCTGTGCACGCGCTGCCCGGCGCGCTTCTCCAGGCCCAGCTCGCGGATGACCTCGTCGACCCTGGCCCGGCGTTCGGCCTTGGCGGTGTCCTGGGGGAAGCGCAGCTCGGCGGCGTAGGACAGGGCGCCGCGGACGGTGAGTTGGGCGTGCAGGATGTCGTCCTGCGGGACGAGGCCGATGCGCTGGCGCAGTTCGGCGTAGTCGCGGTAGAGGTCGCGGCCGTCGTAGAGGACCGTGCCGTGGTCCGCGGGACGCTGGCCGGTGAGGGCGTTCAGGAGCGTGGACTTCCCGGCGCCGCTGGGGCCGACCACGGCGAGCAGGCACTTCTCCCCCACCGGGAAGGAGACGTGGTCGAGCAGGGTTCTGCGGCCGTGGTCGACGGCGACCGCGAGGTCCTGCACTTCGAGGGATATCTCGCCGGTGTCGACGTACTCCTGCAGCTCGTCCCCGACCAGGCAGAACGCGGAGTGGCCGATGCCCACGACGTCGCCGGGAGCGACGAGGGCGCGGGTGACGCGGCCGCCGTTGAGGTAGGTGCCGTTGTGGCTGCCGAGGTCGGCGATCTCGTACGTCCCGTCGGGCAGGGCGCGCAGCTCGGCGTGGCGGCGGGAGACGATCAGGTCGTCGATGACGAGGTCGTTGTCGGCGGCGCGGCCGATGCGGACGGTGCGGGTGGGCAGGGGGCGGATGTTGGTGGGCTGCCGGAAGGTGCCGGTGCGTCCGGGCAGGGAGACCACCGAGGGGCGTTCCGGTGCGGACGCCGGGTCGGGGCGGTCCAGCAGCACGGCCCGCGGGCCGTCGGAGGGGTTGCCGAAGCGGATCACGGTGCCGGGGCCGACGTCCCACTCATGGACGCGCTGGCCGTCGGTGTAGGTGCCGTTCGTGCTGTTCTCGTCCTCCAGGGTCCAGCGGTCGGCCCCGGGACGCAGTACCGCGTGGTGCCAGGAGACCCGGGCGTCGTCGATGACGACGTCGCTGAGCGGGTCGCGTCCCACGCGGTAGTCACGGCCCGGGGTCATCACGGTGGAGCCCGACTCGGTCTCCAGGACCAGTACGGGCGCAGTCGGTGCGACCGGCCGCTCCGCCATGCGAGGATTCTATCGATCTATCCCTTTATGTGCCTGCCTGCGCCGGGTGCGGGGTCCCCGCAGGAGGCGGCTCACGCGACCGGCACGACCAGCGCCGGGAGGGTCCTCTGCATACGCAGGGCGTCCACCGACTCGGCGAGCAGTTCGTACTCGGTGGTGTCGTCGCTCACGGCGATCCGCACCAGCCGTCCGGCCGCCAACTCGTCCGCGACCAGGTCCTGTCGCTCGGGGTCACCGCACCACGCGCGCAGCACCGCCGGAACGTCGGGCACGGTGGCGGTGACCGGGACGAGCGCGCCCGGCGGGAAGTGCTCGACCTCGGGCCGCGGGTCCAGTCGCTCGGCCATCCAGGACGCCCGGTCGCGCAGCCACCACAGGGCGAGGGCCAAGGTGGGCGCTCGGTAGGTCCCCAGGGGCACCCCGATGCGCCGGCCGCCGCAGACTCCGTATGCGGTGACATGACACAGGAATTCGTCGTGCACGCTGCCTCCCCCGGGGTGCCGTTCGCCGTGTCGGCGTGCGCCTCGCTTTCCGTGCGGCTCATGAGCGGTGGGTGAGGGCGCCGTCGCCCCAAGTGAAGCGCCCGCGTAGACGAGTATGTTCAGTACTGAAACACTGTCACCACGACTTTCCGGCCAGTCTCCTGGCATATTCACAGCCGGTGCTGGCCGAAATACGGCGGGTACACGTCAAACCCGGTGCGTGACGCGGCGGAGCGGCGACGGGCACCCCGCGGGCGAGGGGCGGCGCCGGTGGCCGGATCCGCTGACGTCACCCTGACCGCCGGGGGACGGATCGCCTCCGCCCCACGGCCGCACCGGGCGCCCGCCGTGACGCGAGCGATGAGTTCCGGGTCGCACGGCGGTCCACACCGGTGAAGCCGCGAGGACCGCCGCGAACGGAGGACGCCATGACCACCGCCGGGACACTGGACGCGGAATTCACCGCGACCCTGCGCAAGAGCCCCCACAAGGGCGGCTGGACCTATGTCGTCTGGCCGGAGTCCGTCGACTTCTTCGGCACCCGCGGTCTGGTCAGGATCCGCGGGACGATCGACGGACATCCGTTCCGGAGTTCGTTCATGGCGCTCGGGGACGGCACCCACAAACTCCCTGTCAGGGCCGAGGTCCGCAAGGCCATCGGGAAGCAGGAGGGCGACCGGGTCACCGTCCGCCTCACGGAACGGATCAGCCCTTGATCACCGCGTCGATGCGGGTCAGCTCTTCCTCGTCGAAGTCCAGGTTGCCGATCGCGGCGACACTGTCCTCGATCTGCCGCGCGCTGCTCGCGCCGACCAGCGCCGAGGTCACCCGGCCGCCGCGCAGCACCCAGGCGAGGGCCAGCTGGGCCAGGGACTGACCGCGGGACTTGGCGATGTCGTCGAGCGCGCGCAGCTTGGCCACCAGGTCCTCGGTCAGCGCGTCCGAGTTCAGGAACGGACTGTCGCTCGCGGCCCGCGAGTCCTCCGGGATGCCGTCGAGGTAGCGGCCGGTCAGCAGGCCCTGCTCCAGCGGGGAGAACACGATGGAACCGACCTGCAGCTCGTCCAGGGCGTCGAGCAGACCCTCGTCCTCGGGGCGGCGGTCGAGCATCGAGTAGCGCGGCTGGTGGATCAGCAGCGGGGTGCCCAGCTCGCCGAGGATGCGGGCGGCCTCGCGGGTCTGCTCGGCCGAGTAGTTGGAGACACCGACGTACAGCGCCTTGCCCTGCTGCACCGCCGAGTGCAGGGCGCCCATCGTCTCCTCGAGCGGAGTGTCGGGGTCCGGGCGGTGCGAGTAGAAGATGTCGACGTAGTCCAGGCCCATCCGCTGCAGGCTCTGGTCCAGCGAGGACAGCAGGTACTTGCGCGAGCCCCACTCGCCGTACGGGCCGGGCCACATCAGGTAGCCGGCCTTGGTGGAGATGACCAGCTCGTCGCGGTACGCGGCGAAGTCCGACTTCAGGAACCGCCCGAGCGCGGACTCGGCGGCCCCGGGCGGCGGGCCGTAGTTGTTGGCCAGGTCGAAGTGGGTGACGCCGAGGTCGAAGGCGCGGCGCAGGATGGCTCGCTGGTGCTCGACCGAGCGGTCCGCGGGGCCGAAGTTGTGCCACAGTCCGAGGGACAGCGCGGGGAGCTTGAGGCCGCTGCGTCCGGTGCGCCGGTAGGGCATCTCCGCGTAGCGGTCGGGGTGTGCGGTGTACAACGCGACTCCAGAGGGGTTGGCTGGCACACGAGTGACGGTTCCGTGGAACCGGCGGTACGGTCGCCTCCACTCTTCCGTGACCTGCGGGCAGTGGTCCAACAGGTAAATCAGATGGGATTGAGCGACTACGCTGCTCAATCATGGAACTGCGCCATCTGCAGCACTTCGTGGCGGTCGCCGAGGACCAGCACTTCACCCGGGCGGCAGAACGCCTGATGGTGTCCCAGTCGGGTCTGTCGGCCTCGATCCGGGCGCTGGAGCGCGAGTTGCAGACCCCGCTGTTCGTACGGACGACGCGCCGGGTGACCCTCACTCCGGCCGGGCGGGCCCTGCTGGGCGAGGCGGAGCGCATCCTGGCACAGGTCAGGTCGGCCCATGAGGCGGTGGCCGCGGTGCAGGGCGTGCTGCGCGGGATGCTGGCGCTCGGGTCCGAGCAGTGCATCGCCGGTGTGCATGTGGCGGGGCTGCTCGCGGCCTTCCGGCGGCAGCATCCGGACGTGGAGATCTGTCTGCGGCAGGCGGGCGCGGGCGCGCTCACGCAGGAGGTCGCGGCCGGGCGCCTGGACCTGGCCTTCGTGGTACGGACGGCCGAGGAGGACACCGACCAGCTGCGGGCCGTACCACTGGCCGGTGAGCCGATGACCGTCCTGTGCCACCCGAGCCACCGGCTCGCCGCCGCCGGCGCCGCCGTCACCCCCGAGGAACTGGGCAACGAGGTCTTCGTCGACTTCCACCCGGACTGGGGGCCGCGCCGCACGACGGACGCCGCGTTCGCCGCCGCGGGGGTCCGCAGGTCGGTCGCCCTGGAGGTGAACGACGTGCACAGCCTCCTGGACCTGGTGGACGAGAACCTCGGCATCGCCGTCGTCCCGCGCCACTTCCGGCACAAGCGGCGGTCACTGACCGCGCTGCCCGTGAAGGGCACCGGCGAGACCGTCTACGAGACGGTGGCGCTGCTGCCCCCGGCACAGGCGACGAGCCCGGCGGCCCGGGCCCTGATGGGCCTGCTGGACTCGGGGCGGGAGGCGGACCGTCCAGAGGGCGTGTGACGTGCGGGCCCAGCGGGCGCGTGGCGGACGGCTTTGCGCGATGGTGGGAGCATGCATGCCAAGGACATCCTCATCGACGGGTACAACCGCATCCAGGAAGAAGTCCACGCCGCCGTCGAGGGCCTCGGCCCGGACGACCTCATCGCCCGCCCCTCCCCCGACGCCAACTCCATCGCCTGGCTGGTCTGGCACCTCGCCCGCGTCCAGGACGACCACATCGCCGACGCCTTCGAACTCGACCAGGTGTGGCTGACGCAGGACTTCCAGAAGACCTTCGCACTGGACCTGCCGCGCCACGACACCGGCTACGGCCACACCGCCGCGAAGGTCGCCAAGGTGCGGGTCGACTCCGGCGACCTGCTGACCGGCTACTACGACGCCGTGCACGCCCAGACCCTCGGCGCCCTGGGTGAGCTGGCCGCCAAGGATCTGGAGCGCATCGTCGACGAGCGCTGGGACCCGCCGGTCACCCTGGGGGTCCGGCTGGTCAGCGTCCTGTCCGACGATCTCCAGCACGTCGGACAGGCCGCTTACGTACGCGGGCTGCTTCAGAGCGCGTAGCCCGGGAGCACGACCTCCTCGATGAGGGCCTTGCGCTCGTCGAAGGGGATGAACGCGCTCTTCACGGCGTTCACCGTGACCGTGCGCAGGTCCTCGACGGTCCAGCCCGCCTGCTCGACCAGCAGCGCCATCTCCCGGGTCATCGTGGTACCCGACACCAGGCGGTTGTCGGTGTTGAGGGTGACGCGGAAGCCGAGGTCCTTCAGCGCGGTGATCGGGTGCTCGGCGATCGAGGTGGCGGCGCCGGTCTGGAGGTTGGACGTGGGGCACATCTCCAGCGCGACACGGCGGTCGCGCACCCAGCCGGCCAGGCGCCCGAGCTTGCCGTCCACGATGTCCTCGGTGATCCGCACGCCGTGGCCTATGCGCTGGGCGCCGCACACCTGGAGGGCCTGGTGGATGCTGGGCAGGCCGTGCGCCTCACCGGCGTGGATGGTGAACGGCACGCTCTCGCGGCGCAGATGCTCGAAGGCGTCGAGGTGGTCGGCGGGCGGGAAGCCGTCCTCGGCGCCGGCGATGTCGAAGCCGACCACGCCGGCGTCCCGGAAGGCGACGGCCAGGTCGGCGGCCTCGCGCACCCGGTCGAACATCCGCATGCCGCACAGCAGGGTGCCGACGCGCACGGGCGTCCCGGCGGCGGCCGCCTTGGCCATCCCCGCGGCGAGGCCCTCCTGGACGGTCTCCACGACCTCGCTCATCGTCAGCCCGCCCCTGGTGTTCAGCTCGGGGGCGTACCGCACCTCGCCGTAGACGACACCGTCGGCCGCGAGGTCCAGGACGTACTCCTCGGCGGTGCGCAGCAGGCCCTCGCGGGTCTGCATCACGGCGAGGGTGTGCTCGAACGTGGCGATGTAGCGGACCAGGTCACCCGAGTTCGCGGCCTCGAAGTACCAGGCGGCGAGCTCGTCCGGGTCGGTGGTGGGCGGGGTGTGGCCGACCGCTTCCGCGAGTTCCACGACGGTGGCGGGGCGCAGGCCACCGTCGAGGTGGTCGTGCAGGACGGCCTTGGGGAGGCGGCGGATCAGCTCTTCATCTACGCGCGTAGCAGTCATGGTGTGATCTTTCGTCGAGCGGGGCGGTTCGAAGCGGCGGAGAAGGTCAGCCGGCGGGCTGGAGCAGGTCCCAGCGGTTGCCGTACAGGTCCTGGAAGACGGCGACCGAGCCGTACGGCTCGTGGCGGGGCTCCTCCAGGAAGGTCACACCCGCGGCGACCATGCGGGCGTGGTCGCGGACGAAGTCGTCGGTGTGCAGGAAGAACCCGACCCGCCCGCCGGTCTGGTCGCCGACCCGGGTGCGCTGCTCATCACCCTTGGCCCGGGCCAGCAGCAGTGCGCTGCCCTGGTCGTCGGCGGCCACGACGACCCAGCGGGAGCCGTCCGGGCGCGGGGTGTCCTCGACGAGCCGGAAGCCGAGGGCTTCGGTGTAGAAGCGGATCGCCTCGTCGTAGTCGTCGACGACGAGGGTGACCAGGGCGATGCGTCTCATCGGGGCCTTCCGGGAGGTGCGATTGACGGGAGAGGTTATACGTAAAACCCCACAGGCGCCAGTCACCGGGAGACAAGACCTCCGTCCGGTGCCGGGGACGTAGGACCGAGGCCCGACCCGAGCCGGGACCCGAGCCCGATCCGCGCCTCCCGCCTCCCCCGGTACCGTCCCGGCCATGAAGATCACCGAGCCGCCCCGGGCCCCCGCGCAGCGCAAGCACGACCTCCTTGCCCGGCTGGAGAAGGAGATGGACGTCTGGGTGGCCACGGCAGGCGCCGACGGAGTGCCGTGCCTGGTCCCGCTGTGGTTCCTGTGGGACGGCGAGTGCGTGTGGCTGGCGACCCGGCCAAGCACCCCGACCGGCCGCAACCTGGGCGCCGGGGGACACGTCCGGCTGGCACTCGGGGACACCCTGGACGTCGTACTCGTCGACGGGGCCGCACGGATGTACACCGCCGACGAGGTACCGGCAGCGGCGGCGGAGGCGTTCTCGGCGAAGACGGGATGGGATCCCCGGGCTGACGCCGCCCGGTACGTCTACTTCCGGGTGCGTCCGCGCACGGTGCAGGCGCGGAACGGGGAGCACGAGATGCCCGGCCGGTTCCTCATGCGGGACGGGGTCTGGGTGGTCTGAGGCGGGCGTACACCGTTCGGCACCGAGGGGCCGGACAGCCGCCTGCCGTAAGGGAGTTGCGAGGAACCACCGACGGGCTCCGCCGCATGCCCGTGCTGCGGTGTGCCTTACGCTTGCTCCTCCAGGTGACCGGGGAGGGTCACCGAGTCATGGGGGGGATTGCGCCATGCGCGCCTGTGTTCGCCGTGCCGTCGTGCCGGCCGTCGCCATGTCCGCCGTTCTGCTGGCGGGGTGTTCGTCGCAGAGCGACTCCGGGGGGTCGGCCTCGCAGCGGGAGACGACGGCCGAAGCGCCGGGAAGGGCGACCGTCGAGCCCTCCGGGTCGGCGTCCTCGCCGCGCCGTGGCCCCGTCCTGGAGGTCGGGGAGACGGGCGAGTTCGCGACCGGCGTGATGGACGAGGACGGCACGACGTACAAGGTCACGTCGAAGATGTCCGTCGAGGTCGTCGACGCGCGGTACCTGACGGCGGAGGAGGCCGGCACGCCGAAGGAGCCGGAGAACGGTCAGTACGTCAAGCTGACTTTGAAGCTCAAGAACATCGGCGACGCTCCTGCGGAGATCAGGACGTACGGCCGGATGGAATGGGAGGGCACCGACACGGCCGCTCAGGCCGCCTCGACGCCGGACGGTGCCGGCGACGGGCGCCGACTCGACACGACGTACGAGCCGGGTCAGTCCCGCACGGGGTTCCTGCTCCTCGACGTCGGCGACGAGGGCGGGACCGTGAGCTACAACGGGTCGGAGGATCCGGACGCGGAGGGACCGGTGTTCTCGGTGAACCTGCCGGAGTCCTGAACGCCGCCGGGCTCGCTCCCGCCTTCGCGTCCGCTGGGCGTGGAGCGAGGCCGGCGATCTCCGAACGGCTCCCCGCCCGTCGATGGTCGAGGCTCCGAGCCCTCCCCTCAGCCGGCGCGCCGACGTGCCGCGTCGAGCCGGGACAGCTCCTCGCCGGTGAGGCGGAGAGCACCCGCGGCCACGTTCTCGACCAGGTGACCGGCGTTGCCGGTGCCGGGTATGGCGAGGACGTGCGGCCCCTGGTGCAGCGTCCAGGCGATCCGCACCTGGGTGGGGCTCGCTCCGTGCGCCCGCGCGACTGCGAGGACCTCCTCGTCGTGCGCGGTGGTCGCGCCCTCCGCGCCGACCGCGCCGGCCACGGCGTAGAAGGGGACGAATGCGATGCCCTGCTCCGCGCAGACACGCAGGACCTCGTCGTCCACGGGGTCGGGGCGGTCGACGGCGTACCGGTTCTGTACGCAGACCACGGGAGCGATGGCCTGTGCCTCCGCGAGATGCCGGGGTGCCACGGCGGAGATCCCGAGGTGCCGGATCAGGCCGGCCTGGCGGAGTTCGGCGAGCGCGCCGAAGTGCTCGGCGATCGAGTCCTGGCGCATGCGGCGCAGGTAGACGACGTCGAGGTGGTCGCGGCCGAGCTGGCGCAGGTTCTCCTCGACGTGTCCGCGCAGTTCGTCGGGCCGGGCCGAGGTGCCCCACTCGCCCGAGTAGTCGCGGTAGGGGCCGACCTTCGTGGCGATGACCAGGTCGTCCGGGTAAGGCGCCAGCGCGCTGTTGATGAGTTCGTTGGCGGAACGGAGGGCGGAGAAGTAGAAGGCCGCCGTGTCGATGTGGTTGATGCCGAGCTCGATCGCCTTGCGCAGCACGGCCGTCGAGCGCTCCCGGTCGCTCGGAGTGCCGTGGTGGAAGGCTGCACTGCCCGTCAGCCGCATCGCGCCGAGGCCGACGCGGCTGACGGAGAGGTCGCCCAGGTTCCAGGTGCCCGCGGCGTCCGCGGTGATCGTTTCGGTGGTCATCGGCGGAGTCTGGCACACGGCGCGGGGAAGAGGGCCGCGCCCGGGCGGTGCGGTGCAGCGGCCAGGGGCCCGCGCGTGATGCCGCGCACTTACCGGAGGTAGCCGAAGGGTCACGTGTTAGCGTCCGGCGCGTGACTTCCCCAGCTCAGAGGGCATCCGCGGGCGATCCGCTCGGGCTGCTCGACCTGTTCGGCGACGGCTTCGTGCGTGACCCGTACCCCTGGCTGGCCGCACTGCGGGCCGAGGCACCGGTCCATCACGATCCCGGTACCGGACTGTGGTTGATCAGCCGGTACGAGGACATCCGCCGGGTCCTGCTCGACCCGGACGCCTTCCATCCGGACAACGCCCAGCACGCCGTGACTCCGCTGCCGGTCGGCGTGCTGCGGGTGCTCGCCCGTGCGGGCTTCAGGATGCCACCGGCGCTGGCCGACAACGGCACTCCCAGCCATCCCGGACTGCGCCGGCTGGTCACCCGGTTCTTCAACGCCCGGCGGGTCGCCGCCGCCGTACCGGTCATCGAGCGCATCGCCGACGAGTTGCTGACCTCCGCGGCACAGCGGATCGACACCGAGGGCGGCCACGACCTCTTCCCGTCCTTCGCCCAGGTCCTGCCCTGCCGGGTGCTGATGGAGCTGCTGGGCATCGACGGCGTCTCCCCCGCCACCCTGATCCGCTGGAGCGACGCCTCGCTGGAGCTCTTCTGGGGCCGGCCCACGCCGTCGCGTCAGCTGGAGCTGGCAGAACTGGTGGGCGAGTTCCACCAATGGCTGACCCGGACGGTGACCGGCGGCACCGCCTCGCGCGACTCCTTCCTCGGCGCCCTGGCCGAGCACCGCCTGCCCGACGGCAGGCCACTCGATGTGCCCACCGCGGTGGGCGTGTGCTTCTTCGTCTTCATCGCCGGGCAGTCCACGACCGGCCAGCTCATCGCCACCGTCCTCAGCCGGGCACTGGCCGAGCCCGGCCTGTGGTCGCGTGTCTCGCGGGACGAGGGCCTGGCCGAGGCATGGGTGGAGGAGGTCCTGCGGCGGGAGCCTCCGGTGACCACGTGGCGAAGAGTCGCCGCGCGCCCGGTGGAGCTGGGCGGGGTGGACCTGCCGGCGGGCGCGCAGCTGCTCCTGATGCTGATGGGCAGCGGCTCGGACCCGGACGTGTTCGCCTCCCCGGAGCGCCTGTGCCCGCAGCGGGCCAACGTACGCCAGCACCTGTCGTTCGGCGTGGGTCGGCACCGTTGCCCGGGCGCTTCGCTGGCGCGGACGGAGGCGGCGGTGGCGCTCCGGGTCGCGGCCCGCCGCCTGCCGCGGATACAGCCGGGGCCGGAGGCCGCGGGCACACCGATGCTGGGCCTGCTGTCCTTCCGCGCGCCTTTGCGGGTCGCGGTGGAGCAGGCGTAGGACCAGCCCGGCCCGCTGTGGCGTCGGGCCTTTGCCGGGGTGGGCGCGGCGTCAGCAGTACAGGTTGCCGCCAGGAGTGACGCCCAGGATCCGTGTGAAGCGCTGGTAGGCGTCGACACGGCTCTGCACCTGCGCCGGGTTCTTGCCGTCGCACTCCAGGGCGCCGTTGATGCTGCGGATGGTCTGGCCGAACCCGGCCTGGCGGACCATGGCGTTGTGGGGGGTCATGGTGCCGGGGCCGGTCTGGGTGTTCCAGTACCACAGGCCGGTCTTCCAGGCGACGGCCGACTCGTTCTGCACCCGCCAGGGGTTGTTCAGCAGGTCGATGCCCAAAGCGTCGCCCGCGGCCTTGTAGTTGAAGTTCCAGCTGAGCTGGATCGGACCGCGACCGTAGTAGGCGGCCTGCCCGGCCGGGCAGCCGTAGGGCCGGCTCCGGTCGCAGTAGTGCGGGTAGTTGGCCTGGTTCTGCTCGACTATGTGAACCAGGCCGCCGGTCTCGTGGTTGACGTTGGCGAGGAACGCCGCCGCCTCCTGCTTCTTCACCGTGTCGCTGCCGGTGTCGGCGAAGGCGGGGTAGGCGCTGAGGGCGGCGGTGAGGCCGCTGTACGTGTAGAACGGATTCCGGTTCGGGAACATCTGGTTGAACTGCGCTTCGCTGACGACGAAGCCGGCGGCGGACGAGCTCGGGGCCGACTGGAGCACCAGCGCGGCGCTCGCGAGGGCGAGTGAGGACAGGACTGCGGCTGTGCGGTGCCTCGACAAGGGACCAACTCCTCTGCGGAGCACGGCCGCACCCGTACCAGGGCAGGGGTGGGCAGAGCCTTGCGCGCTCGCGCCGACCAGGTCGGCCACGGCGTGGGGGCGGCCGTGGTGGGGGGTGTGGGACACACTCAACCGCTTTGGTCTGTACCAGTCAAGGGTGTAGACCAGTCAACCGGCCAGCGGCGTAGGCGACTTGGGCCGCGCAGGACGCTCGGCAGGCGCGGCGGGCGCCCCTTGGGCCCGGCCCGCCGCCGGGCCCCGCGGACCCACACCCGCCATGCACCCCGGCCCCTCACCCTCGGTCCGCCGGGGGGCGGGAGGGGGCACCGGGGCCGGTTTCGACGATCACACCCGGCACCGCCGGCCAGGAACGGGCCTGTCAGGCATCGGCCCGCGCAAACGGCCCGCCCCGACCCGGCGCGGTGCCCGGATCGTCATGAACCCGACGATCCCTACACATAAAGAAGAAATAAGAGCACAATGCCTTCTAGGCGGCGCTTACCGCATACCGCATCAGACGCGGTCAGGCCTGCGAGTCAAAGGAGACGAGTCATGGCCAATGTGCAGCCCACCAGAGGCGACATAACCGCCCACCCCGACGTACCCGAGATGCGGGAACGCTACGACCGCGTGCTGGGCGGTCGAGACGTGGCTCTCGTGGACGGACCGGTGTTCCTGCTCGGTCTGTACTGTGCGGTGTCCCCCTGGATACTCCACTACACGACCAGCCAGCCCCCGCTCGTCACCCACAACCTGATTGTGGGCATCGCGATCGGCCTCCTGGCCCTCGGGTTCACCCGGGCCCCGGAGCGCATGTACGGCCTCAGCTGGGCCTTCTGCGCGATAGGGGTCTGGATGATCGTCGCGCCGTGGATCGTCGGCGACAGCCCGGACGCCGGTGTCGTCGTCAACAACATCATCATCGGAGCGCTGGCCCTGATCCTCGGGGCGATGTGCGCCGCCTCGGTCGCGAAGAGCAGCCCGAGGACATAGGAGCACTCGGAAGGCAAGGCATGCCGGCCGGTCCGCTTCCGCGGGCCGGCCTTCACGCGCCCCCGCCCCTGGCCCCGCTCCGGCGCGCCGGCACCGGCCAGAACTTCCGCGGCAGCACATCGGCACCAGCCAGGACTCCCCTGGCAGCACATCGCCGGACGCTCACTCTCCGCGACGACACCGACCCCGTCGGCGACGCCCGAGCCGCCCGCACGGACGTGGCCACCTCGCAAAGCTTGCTCGTTCCGAGAGTCCGAGAGGCATACGCCGGGCGACTGTTACATGACGTGCGGGGTTCCGTAATGGACGGTCCCTACCTTCGAAAGCGTCGGAACGAACCCCATCGAAGGAACGCCTCACCGATGCGCTTTCCCTGCACCCTGCGCACCGCCCTCGTCGTCACCGGCGTGGCCGCCGCGCTGGCCGGTTCGGTCGCCGCCGCCCTCGCGGCCGGTGCGGCCGCTCGGACCGTCATGTCAGCGGCCCGTCCCCCTCGGGCCGGACGCGTCCATGTGAAGACGGTGAAGCTCGCGGACAGGGTCAGCCGGGCGAAGGTCTTCCGGAGCGGCAAGAACCACCATGAGGCGGAGATATGGGCCGACGGCTCGCGGTGCGGGATCCTGCACGCGCACGGCGGACCCGCGTACGCCCAGAACAACGGTCTGCACGTCACGCTCCGCCCGAACGGCAAGGTCACGTCGCGGTTCGACGGGGCCAGGCCGAAGCCGCGGCCGGTGGGTGTACGCATCCTGGTCGCCGCACCGACGCTCGCGGACGGAGCGACCACGGCGGAGGTCCACAGGCTCACGGCCGACCACCACGAGGCCGACATCCTCGCCGACGGCGCGCGGATCACCACCCTGGTCGCGGAGGGCCGCGCCGCGTACGGCGAGAACGACGGTCTGCACATCACCCTTCAGCCGGACGGGCGGTTGACCTCGTGGATGGAGGACGGTTCAGTCTCCCCTTGAGGTGACGCCCTGCCTCATCGCAGGACCGCGAGTGGAGTGCCAAGGGTCATGTCGTGCAGGGCACGGACGAGTTGGGCGACGCGGACGAGCGCCACGTCGGTGCAGCCGCGGCCCCTTCCCGGGGAGTGACGGCGGCCCGCCCTTCGAGGTGTCCGAGGACCTCCCTCCCCCGCTCTCCCTCCCGCGCTCGTCCGTCCCGATGAGCCGCGGGAGCCCACCCATCCGCGGCTCGAAGAAGGCGAGCAACTCCCGTACGTGTTCCGCACGCAGGGAGGGCGAACGCCGCACGGTCGTCCCGACCCGCACGACCTCGCTGACGGCCCCGCCACCGAGCACCCGCTCCTCCATGCGTACCTCCGTCAATGGGTCACGCGGTTGGAACCCCTCGCCCCGCATGCCCTCATCAGGCACCCTGCCCCTATGGATCAAGCAGAAGTACTGCTCATCGGAGGACGGGCCGGGGTCGGCAAGACCACGGTGGGCTGGGAGGTCTCGGCCCGGCTGAGGGCCGCGCACGTCGCGCACGCCGTGATCGACGGCGACTTCATGGGAGCCGTCCATCCGGCACCGGCCGAGGACCCGGACCGCGCCGCCGTCACCGAGCGGAACCTGACCGCCGTGTGGCGGAACTACGCCGAGTTGGGGTACCGGCGTCTCGTCTACACGAACACCGTCAGCGTGCTCGACGAGGCCGCGCCCATGTTCCGCCGGGCCATGGGACAGGACGTACGGCTCATACGGGTCCTGCTCACCGCCACGGACACGACGGCCGAGCAGCGGCTGACCGGTCGTGAGCTCGGCTCCGAGCTGGAGCACGAGTTGCACAGCAGCGCCCGCAAGGCACGGCTCCTGGACGAACGCGCCCCGGCGGACGTGCTGCGCGTGGTGACCGACGGCCGCACGGTGATCGAGATCGCCACCGAGCTGGTGGCCGCCACCGGGTGGGCCGTGGCCGGTGTACCGAGTCCGGCCCCGGCCACTGGTTGAGCCGGGACCGACTGTCAGCCCCTCCTCGGGGAACCCGAAGAGATGCGGGGACAGGAGGAAGAGGGGCGAAATGGAGATCTCGGGCATCATCAGTGCCATCGTCATCGGCATCGTCATCGGTGTGCTGGGGCGCCTGGTGGTTCCGGGCCGTCAGCGCATCGGAGTTCTGTGGACGATCCTCGTCGGCATCGTGGCCGCACTGATCGGTTCGGCCGTCGCGGCCGGCCTCGACGTGGGCGACACCGACGGCGTCGACTGGGTCGAGTGGCTCATCCAGATCGGCCTCGCCGCACTGGGTGTGGCGGCACTCGACCGGGCGAAGGCGCGCCGCTGACACCGTCCGCGAGCGCCGCTCACACACGCCCCGCGACGGCCCGCAGCGCGGCGAGGCCGTCGCGGACCGAGGCGTGCACGGGCGCCCAGCCGAGTTCTCGCTCCGCCTTCGCCGTGGAGACCCGCAGCGTCGTCGACATCACCGTGTGCGCATACGACATGGGCCTCATCAGCCACAACGGTACGGTCATCGGTTTCGGCAGCCCGAACTCCTCGGCCACGCAGCGGACATGGGAGCCGAAGCCCATGGGAGTGCGGTCCGCGATGTTGTAGGCCTGGCCGGGGCGACCGTGTTCGACGGCGGCGACCACCGCCCGCGCGGCGTCGGTGAGTTCGATCCAGGGCAGCACCCGGCCGTGGTCGGCGGGAACGGGCAACTGCCGTCTGCGCAGCATCCGCACGAGGGCGTCGGTGCCGCCCGAGCCGTAGAACAGGCCGAAGCGCAGCGCGACGCCCTGGAGGCCCGGGGTGCCGAGGGTGAGTCGCTCCTTGGTGCGCATGGCCGCGATGTGGCGTTCCAGCTCCGGGTCGCGGCCGCCCGGGCCGAAGGTGTCGTCCTCGGTGATCTCGTGGTCGCCGTGGTCGCCGTAGCCGTACCCGAAGACCATGGACTCCGCCACGAAGCGCCGGGCGCCGGTGGCCCGCGCGGCCTCGATGAGGTGGGCGGTTCCGTCGGTGCGCAGCGCGTTGGTGGCGTGCATGCCGCGGTGGCGCATGGGCGGCTTGCGCAGCGCGGTCGCGGCGTGGATCACCGTGTCGAAGCGGTGGCCGTCGACGGCACGCAGCAGCGCGTCGCGGTCGGTCAGGTCGGCCTGGATGTCGTTGCGCGGGCCGCGGCCGAGACCGGTGACCCTGTGGCCCGCCGCCCGCAGGGCCCGGGTGAGGTGGACGCCGAGGACGCCACCGGCTCCCGCCAGGAGGATGCTCCGGCTGTCCTGGTTCGGTTGGTTCGTCGTCATGCCCCTGCGACGGATCGGGCGAGGGTGGATGTGACATCCGGGGCCGGGCGATCGACCCCGCGCCGCGCACGGTTACGGCACGTACACGTACGGTGTGGTGGTGGTCAGCGGCGCGAACCCGAGGCGTTCCAGTATGGGGCGGCTCGTGCTCATGGCGTCGACCTGGAGATACCGGTAGCCGCGGTCCATGGCGGCGCGGGCCCGGTGGGCGATGAGGGCACGGTAGATGCCGCGACTGCGCCATCCCTCGACGGTGCCCCCGCCCCACAGCCCGGCGAAGCGGGTGCCGGGCACCAGTTCCATACGAGCCGCGCTCACGGGCGTGTCCCCGGCCAGCGCCACCACGGCGACCACGGTGTCCGGAGCGGCCTCGATACGCGCCAGCAACTGGTGACGCATTCGGGAACTGTCGGTGCCGAACGCCTTCTCATGCACCTCCGCGACCAGTCCGACGCCCTCGGCGTCGGTGACGGCGAGGACGCGGATGCCTTCCGGCGGCGCGGCGTCCAGGTGCAGCGCGGCCACCTCGCCGATCATCAGCGTCTCCTCGGGCCGGGCCGTGAAGCCCGCGCTCCTGAGCCGTCGGCCGAGGTCGACCGGCAGATCGTGCCCGTAGAGCTTCCACTCGAACTCGCGGCCGAGGCCGGTGAAGTGGGTGATCTGCTCGGCGATGGCCGCGTCGGCGTTCGCCCCGTCCAGGTCGGACCACACCACGCCGTTCCATCCGCCTGCGGACGACACCTGGCGGACCACGCGCCCGATCCGCTCCACCCGTGCGTTCGGGCTGTCCGGCTGCGCGCCTCGGCGCATGTCCCGGTCGTACAGGGCGAGTATCGCGGCATGATCCATGGGTTCACTCCAGCACCGGGCCGGATCCACGGCAACGGCTTTACTCGGCCATAGGGTGGGGCAGGGACGATCGCGCCACGAGGAGGCCCGTACGCCATGGTCGTGAAGGATGCCGAACTGCCGTATCTGCGCCGCTGCGTCGAGCTCGCGGCCGAGGCGCTGGAGGCCGGGGACGAGCCGTTCGGTTCCGTTCTGGTGGGGGCGGACGGCGCGGTGCTGGCCGAGGACCACAACCGGGTGGCCGCGGGCGACCGCACCCGCCACCCCGAGTTCGAACTGGCCCGCTGGTCCGCCGCCCGGATGACGCCCGAGGAGCGGGCCGCCGCCACCGTCTACACCTCCGGCGAGCACTGCCCGATGTGCGCGGCCGCCCATGCGTGGGTGGGCCTCGGACGCATCGTGTACGTCGCCTCGTCGGAGCA
Source organism: Streptomyces sp. NPDC007808 (assembly GCF_042868655.1). Classification (NCBI taxonomy): domain Bacteria; kingdom Bacillati; phylum Actinomycetota; class Actinomycetes; order Kitasatosporales; family Streptomycetaceae; genus Streptomyces; species Streptomyces sp. NPDC007808. The sequence continues at coordinate 873,954 of NZ_JBIAEQ010000001.1, read as the reverse complement.
ACTGGCCGGATGGCTGGCGGAGTTGGGGGCGCCCGCCCCGCCGGTGCGAACGCTGCCGGTGCGGGAGGTCGCGCCCGCCGTGACCGTGGACGGTCCGGTGCCCGAGCTCACGGACGAGATCCGCGCGCTGCACGTGCGCTTTCACCGCCGTACGGGCGGGGCCGGTCAGGCTGCGACACGTCCGGATGTCGAGGACACGGCACCGGCTCCGTCCCAGGGGGACCGGTAGCCGAACCCGACCACACGACGAACAGGGAGCCCCCGTGACGATTCAGCGGATGGACAACGTAGGCATCGTCGTCGACGACCTGGAGGCCGCCGTCGCCTTCTTCACCGACCTCGGCATGGAGCTGGAGGGCGAAGCGCGGATCGAGGGGGTCGTGGCGGACCGGATGCTCGGCCTCGACGGCGTCCGCAGCGCCATCGCGATGATGCGCACCCCGGACGGCCACGGCAAGCTGGAGCTGACGCAGTTCCACAACCCCGCGGCGATCAGTGCCGGACCGCCCGACCCTCCGCCCCACACTCTGGGCCTGCACCGTGTCATGTTCGCCGTCGACGACATCGACGACACGATCACCCGTCTGCGCCGCCATGGCGCCGAGCTCCTCGGCGAGGTGGCGCGGTACGAGAACGCCTACCGACTCTGCAATCTCCGCGGCCCCTCGGGGATCATCGTCGCTCTGGCCGAACGGATCGGCTAGGTTCGGACTCTTCGCCAGAACGGCCGGGTGTCTGGGCCGGGCCCGCCGTGACCGGTGAGGGTCGCGCGGATGCGGGCCGTCACGTCCCTCAAGGCCCACCCCCGAGGGCGGACACGGTCTAGCCGAGCTCCAGCGTGGTGACGCCGAAGACGCGCTCCTCGGCGTACGGCCGCACCGGTCCGGTGTACATGCGGGCCGTCTCGAAGGAGGGCGAGAAGCCGGCCTCTTCGGCGAGAGCGACGCCCGCCGGGTTGTTCTGCGGTACGTCGACGGCGACCTGCCTGCCCACCACCTGTGAGGTCAGGGCGGCGAACAGGGCACGCGCGTCCTCGGTGGTGTCGGCGAAGAGCGGGCCGATCCTGGGGCAGTCGTGGCCGGGCCGGATCACGCCGTAGCCGGTGACGCGGTCGCCGGCCCGACGGACCACGGCGTGGCGTCCGGGGCCGGCGAGCCACTGCGTGAGGAAGCGGGGACGGTCGGCCGGGGTGCAGCCGGCGTCGTACGCGATGATGTCCGCGACGTCCTCGGGCCGTACGGCACGGACGTCCGCCGGGAGGTCGCAGGCGGGGGCGGTGCCGGTGAAGCGGGCGGTGCGGTAGGCGAGTTCGAAGCCCGAGCGGCGGTAGTTGTCCTGCTGGGCGACGACCCCGTCCAGTCCGATCGTGCGGTTCCCGGCGTGGGCGAGCGCGGTCTTCCACGTGGTGAGGCCATGGCCGCGGCCGCGCATGTCGGGGCGGACCAGGTAGTGGCCGAGGAAGGCGTAGTCGGTGCCGTAGTTCACGACCGAGATCGCCGAGACGGGCTCACCGTCGATCCGGCCGATGAAGAACCCGTCGGGATCCTGCGCGAAGAACGCCGGTGCGTCGGCGAGCCCGGGATTCCAGCTCTCGTCCGCCGCCCAGTCCTTGATCACCGACCAGTCGTCGAGGCCGGCTCGAGCGATGTCGAGGTCTTCGCGGGCCGGAGAGGCCATGGGTGCGCTCCATTCCTGGTGGGGGGCGTATGCGCGATGGTCGACCGCACCCCAGCATCCTTGCGGATCATCCGGAACGGCGTCAGGCGCGATCAAGCCGTTGCGGCACGTCGAGAGGGAACCGGTGAACGCGTGTGCGCACCGGAAGGGCCCCACCGCCCGCCGCCCGGTGGGGCCCTTCGTGCCGCGCGGAGCGCGGGGTCAGCGCACCGCCTGCGGGCGGAAACGCCGGTACAGGATGGCGCCGCCCAGGACGAGCCCCGTGCCGCCCACCGCGGCGGCGAGCGTGTGGTCCGCTCCCGTCCGGGCGAGGCTGCCCTCGGGTCCGTGCGGGACGTGCACCGGCGGCACCTCCTTCGGCCGCGGGGGGTGGGCCCTGGGCACGGACGGCTTCGGCACGGGCTTCGTCGTCGCGGGAGGGCGGTCGCCCGGCGTGTTCACGGACTCGTTGCCGGTCGCGGGGTTGCCGACGCCGACCACGTTGACCGAATTGCCGCTGACGTTCACCGGCACGTGGACCGGCAGCTGGATCGTGTTCCCGGAGACGACCCCCGGCGAATCCTTTCCGCTTCCCTCGGCCGAGGCCCCGCCCTTCGCGGCGGGCTTCTCCTGCTTGGCGGCACCGTCCTCGTTCGCGCAGCGGTTGCCCGCGGCGGGGTTGAGGAGCCCCACGACGTTCACGGTGTTCCCGCAGACGTTCACCGGGGCGTGCACGGGAAGCTGGATCGTGTTCCCGGAGAGCACCCCCGGCGAGTCGGTCGCGGCACCCTCCGCCGCGGAGTCGGCGAACGCGGGGATCGTCATGGCCATCGCGCCCGAGGCGGCGACGGCGATCACACCGTATCGGGTAACCCGTCTCATAGGTCCCTGCCTTCCACACATGGTCGCGGGCACTCACCCGCACCGGATAAAACGCAGGCGAACCATCCGAGTTATGGCTTATCGGCCATTCACCCCATCGAGCGTCAGGGTTGTCGAACTAGCGGTAAAAACATCCGAGCGGAACGCGGCGGGCAGAGTACGTCGCCCGAGGCGGTCCCGCATCTCGGGAGGCAGGGCGCCCCGGAGCGTGCTTATCGTGAGCGAGGACGCCGCATCCCGGTCCGCGACGGGCGTCCTTGGAGGCATCGATGCTGGCCAAGCTGTCAACGCGGCCCGCGCTGCGGCGCTGCGCGGTCACCGGTGCGGTCGGACTCGCCGTGCTCGGCACCGGGCTGCCTGCGGCCAGGGACGACGCCGAGTCCGACCTCAGCCGCTTCTACGAGCAGAAGATCAGCTGGGCGAAGTGCCCGGGTGAGGGCCTGCCCGAGGATCTGCAGTGCGGCAAGATCACCGTCCCCCTCGACTACGCCCACCCGCGCGAGGGGACCCTGGATCTGGCGCTCGCCCGCTACCGGGCCACCGGCGAGAAGCAGGGCTCGGTGCTGCTGAACTTCGGCGGGCCGGGCGGCGCCGGCGTACCCGAGTTCATGTCGGGCGGCAAGGAGTTCATGGAGCTGACGGACGGCTACGACATCGTGACCTTCGATCCGCGCGGTGTCGGCCGATCCTCGCCGGTCAGCTGCGGGGACGTCGAGGAGAACGTCGACCTCCCGGACGACGGCACGGAACTCGACCGCGATCCGCGCCACGTCCTCGACCAGTTGCAGCAGGCGGCCGACGCCTGCGCCCGGCACTCCGGGCCGGTGCTCCGGCACATCGGCACGGTCGACGCCTCCCGGGACATGGACGTGATGCGCGCGGCCCTGGGCGACAAGAAGCTCAACTACCTCGGCTTCTCCTACGGCACGCGGCTCGGCGCGGTGTACGCCGCGCAATTCCCGGACAAGGTGGGCCGGTTGGTGCTCGACGGCGTGGACACGCTGACCGAACCGCTCACCGAGCAGGGGGTCGCGGGCGCGAAGGGGCAGCAGCAGGCGCTGGACGAGTTCATCGACTGGTGCGTGAAGGACATCGCCTGCCCGTTCGGGACGGACGCGCGCGAGGCCAGGAAGGAGGTCGTACGGCTGGTCGACTCGCTGGACGAGGACCCGGTGCCGTCGGCCTTCGGTGAGCCGTTCACCGGACAGGACCTCGTGGGAGCCATCGGACAGGCGCTCTACAGCGAGGAGTTGTGGCCCTCCCTGGAGCGCGCCCTCGCCTCGCTGGTCGAGGACGGAGACACACACGCCATCGAGTCCTTCGCCTCCGGCGGGGCCGCGCCGGGGCGCCGGGAGGAGACCGAGGACCCGGACGGGAGTCTGGTCGACGAGGAGGACGTCCCCCTCGACAACCCGCCCGCGGCGCTGATGGCGATCAACTGCGCGGACGATCCCGACCGCCCCACCGCCGACCGGATCATCCGCAATCTGGACCGGCTGCGCGCCGAGTACGAGGCGGCGTCACCGGTCTTCGGCCCGTACCGGCTGACCGGGGTGCTGATGTGCTACGGCCGCCCCAGGGGCACGGACTTCATCCGTGACGAGGTCAAGGACGTGGACACGCCGAAGATGCTCCTCGTCGGAACCCGCGGCGACCCGGCGACGCCGTACCGCTGGACCGTGCAGACGGCGGACCGGCTCGGCTCCTCCGCCGTGGTCCTGGACAACAGAAGCAGTGGTCACACGGGATACGGCTCCTCCAAGTGCGTGCACCGCAAGGTCGACGCCTTCCTGCTGTACGGCACCCTGCCGGCCGATGGCAGCTCGTGCGGCCCGGAGGACGACCGGGAGTAGGTGCGGGCCGGTTCAGGGGGTGCCGGATTGCCCCTAATGCCCGATCGGTGAATCGGTCCTATCGTGCTGTTATGGAGCACGCACTCAGTCCCACGACCCTCTCCGAGCTGCGGCGCCCGCGCCCCTATCCGGCGGTGTCCGTGCTGACGCCGACGCATCGCCGGGAGCCCTATCGAGCCCAGGACCAGGTCCGGCTGCGCAATGTCGTGGCCGAGGCCAAGAAGCAACTGGAGGCTGATCCGTCGGTCACCCGGGAGCGTCGGGTGGACGTCGAGCGACAGCTCGACCAGGCCCTGGCCGAGGTCGATCTCACGTACGCCGAGGACGGCCTGGCGATCTTCGCCGCCCCGGGTGAGCACCAGGTGTGGTCGCTCGCCCGCACGGTGCCCGAGCGTGTGGTGCTCTCGGACACCTTCCTGACCCGCAACCTCGTCTCCGCGCACGCCGCCGAGCGACCGTTCTGGGTGCTGTCGGTCTCCGCCGACCGCGTCACGCTGTGGAACGGCAGCCCGGACCGCGTCACGGAGGCCAGGGTCGGCGGCTTCCCGCGGACCAGACGCATCGAGAACTTCGACGCCGAGCGCCAGGAGCGGATCGGCAACATCCCGAGCACCTTCAACGACGAGGACACCCGGCACTTCCTGCGCGACGCCGACCTCGCACTGCGCGAACTCATGCGCGACGACCCACGGCCGCTGTACCTCACCGGGGCACCGGAGGCGCTGGCCGTGCTGGACGAGCTCGGCAGCGTCACCAAGGACGCACGGCGCGTCCCGCACGGCGGGCTCGCGCACGGCGTGGCGGCCTCGGTGTGGCAGGCGGTGCTGCCGCAGGTCGCCGATCAGGACCGGCGCGACACCGCCGCGGTGACGCGGGAACTCGAATCCGCGCGCGGCCGCAAGGCGTTCGCCGCCGGGGTCGACGAGGTGTGGCGCAGCGCCCGCGAGGGCCGGATCCGGCTGCTGGCGGTCGAGGAGAACTATCGGGCGACCGTGCGGGGCGAGGACGGCGATCATCTGATCCCCGCCGAGAGCGGCGATCTCGACGCCCGCGAGGACATCGTGGACGAGATCGTCGAGCAGTGCCTGGAGACCGGCGCGCAGGTCCGCTTCGTACCGGACGGCACGCTGGGCGACGCCCAGGGCATCGCGGGCGTGCTGCGGTACTGACGCCACGGCGGCGAGGAGGCGCGGGCTTCGCCTCACACACCGTCGAAGAGCGCGCTGAGGCCGCGCTCGACGACCTCACCTAGGTCCTCCTCGCCGGCCGCGACCACGGCGTAGGTCCGCAGCAGGAAACGGTCGAGGGCGGGAGTGTCGAACCGGAGCAGGGCCATGCCGTGGGGCGAGTGCAGCTCCATGGCCGTCTGCCCCGGTCCGCACGGCCGGATGTGCACGTCCCCCGCCCCGGCGGGCCCGCACAACCCCGTCTCCAGCAGACTGCGGGCGAAGGTCCAGGTGGCACCGCTACCGTCGAGGGAGACCTCGCCCGGGAAGTCGATGTGCACCGCCAGCGGGTCCGTGGAGGCGTACCGCAGCCGGGCGGCAACGGGGAGTTCGCGCTCCTCGGCGGTGATCAGACGGGCACGGGCGGGCTGCTCGAGGGCGATGTCCATGGGCGTCTCCCCTGCGGTTCGTCGGACGGTTTTGCCGCTGTGCCTTTTACGAGCCCGCAGAAGCCGTTTGCATTACACCCGAGCGCCATCCAATTGTGTGAGGTACATCACTCCTCGGCGGTGCAACCGTTCCGTCGGCGCGCGGCTGCAGTGATCACCACAAGCTTTTAGAACACACTGCCGTCGAACACTCGAATGAGCGCGAGGCGATCGGCCCGGTCGGGCGCCAAATCACGTACGCCGCCTACGACTTGAGCCCTGGGCGACATACCGCATCGGCGCGAGGCGGACCCTCCGTGAAGACTCTGGCATATGCCGGACGCACCACCGTATCGGGTGTTGCCAAATCCCTTACAGGGCGTCGCGGGCTGTGCAAGAGTCGTAACGGTCCTTCCGTCAGCCTTGGTCGTACCGTCCCCGCATCGGAGTGCGTCATGCCGCCCCATCTCTCTGCGGACCGCCCCGCCGCACAGCCGCCCGGACGCGGCTCGGTCGACGCGCTCATATCGCAGACGCGACGACTCAAGGGCGAGGTCGACGCCGTACGCAGGGACACGCACAGCGACGACACGGACCCGCGGGAGCGTTGGCAGCGGGCGGTGTACGACCTCGCGCTGCACCAGCTCGACGACCTCGACGAGCACCTGGCCCAGCTGCGGGACGGCCCCGCCCTCGCCACCCCGCGAGCCGCGGCCCCGCCGGCGGAGTCGGCCGTCCCGCCCGCCGCCCGGCGCGGCTCGCTGCTCAGCCGGGTCGGCAGCGCGGAGTGGAACCTGCTGACGGACGAGGCCAGTTGGTCGGGGGAGCTCTACCAGATCCTCGGGCGGGACCCCGACGCCGCGCCGCTCACCCTCGACGAGCTGCCGTCCCTGGTGCTCGACGAGGACCGGTCGACGCTGACGGCGATGGTCACCGGCTGTCTGATCGACGCCAAGCCCATCGACGGGGAGTTCCGCATCGTGCGGCCGGACGGCGAGGTCCGGACCGTGCACATGATGGGCGAGCCCGTGCTCGACACTGACGGCAGTACCGCCTCCATGTGGGCCGTACTGCGGGACGTCAGCGAACTGCGCCGATGCCGGCGCGCGGTGAGCGAGACCCGTGACTCGCTGCGGCGCCACCGGCACGAGGAGCAGACCGAGCACCGGCTCGCGGTCGAGCTGCAGGAGGCCGTGCTGCCGCCGTGGCGCGGCTCCCTGCGGCTCCCGCATCGAGGCCCCGAGGCGCTGGACCTGGCAGCCCGCTACCTGCCCTCCGCGACGAGCGCGCTGATCGGCGGCGACTGGTACGACGCCCTCGAACTGGCCGACGGGGAAACCCTGTTGAGCGTGGGCGACCTCACAGGGCACGGTGTCGCCGTGACCTCGGGCATGGCGACCCTGCTGGGCGCCGTACGGGGCATGGCCATGGCGGGCACCCAGCCGGGCCAACTCCTTTCCTGGCTGAACCAGTTGCTCGACGCCACCGTCCAGCCGGCCCTGGGCAGCGCCGTCTGCTGCCGCTACCGCCCCGCGTCCCGCACCCTGACCTGGGCACAGGCCGGACACCCCGCCCCACTGCTGTTCCGCGGCGGGACGGGGCGCAGGCTGAGCGCACCGGACGGCGTCCTGCTCGGCGCCGTCTCGGGAGCCGTCTACGCACAGGCCGAGGAGGCCCTTGAGGTGGACGACCTGCTGCTGCTGCACACCGACGGACTGGTGCCGGAGCACAGCGGCGCGGACTGCGCGAACCGCCTCCTGGACCTCGCCCCGCGTTTCGGCGAGGCGGACACCGCACAGGACTGCGTACGGCTGATCATCGAGGTGTTCGGTGAGAGCGAGCGCGAGGACGACGCCTGCGTGCTCGTGGCCAGGGTGACGTCCTAGGCCTGGTAGTCACCAGGCCGGGTGCAGTCAACGTCCTGGTGGTCAAGGGAACCGGTTACTCACAACGGTCGGGCGGGGCGCACATCTCCCCTGTTCCTGCACATGCTTCCGTTCCTGCACATGCTTCCGTTCCTGTACGTGCATCCGTTCCTGTACGTGCTCCTGTTCCTGTGCCGGCGCCCTATGCCTGTGCCCTGTTGCCGCCGCCCGGCTTCCTCGCCCTGGGCAGCGCCGACTCGATCTCCTCCCGCAGTTCGTGGATCTTCGGGTAGCTGGAGTACTCGGCGGTGAGCCGGTACATCTGGCGCAGCCGGTCCCAGGTACGACCGGAGGAGTTCGCGCCCATCGACATCAGGGCCAGCCGTGCGTACCGGTCCGCCTGTTCGGGGTCGTCCGCGATGAAGCAGGCGGACGCCATGGACAGATGGTCGAAGATCTTCGACCGCTCCCTGCCGTCGTTGCGCAGGGCCAGGGCCTTCTCCGCGTAGTGCTGGGCGTGCACGGCCGCTCCCGGCTCGAACTCGGCCAGCGTGCGGTAGGCCAGGGCCTGCATGCCGTACAGATCCTCGTCCTTGAAGGTCTGCATCCAGCTCGGCGACGGCACGTCGCTCTTGTCGGAGACGAAGAGGTCCTCCGCCTGGCCGAGGGTGCGACGCATGGCCTGGCCCTTGCCCATCGACGCCTGCGCCCAGGCCTCGATGGTGTGGAACATGGCCTTGGTACGCGGCAGCAACTGGTCGCCGGAGCCGGACTGGGCCAGTTTCATCAGGTCGAGTGCGTCGTCGGGCCGGCCGAGGTGCACCATCTGGCGAGCCGCTCTGGAGAGCGCCTCCCCGGCGCGGGGCCGGTCGCCGCCCTCTCGGGCCGCGTGGGCGGCGATGACGAAGTACTTCTGTGCCGTGGGCTCCAGGCCGACGTCGTGCGACATCCAGCCCGCGAGGACGGCGAGGTTGGCGGCGACGCCCCACAGGCGCCGCTGGAGATGTTCGGGGTGACGGTAGGCGAGCATGCCGCCCACTTCGTTGAGTTGTCCTACGACTGCCTTGCGCTGCAGCCCGCCGCCGCGGGCCGCGTCCCAGGCCCGGAACACCTCGACCGAGCGCTCCAGTTCCTCGATCTCCTGCGACCCGATGGGGGCCGCCTCGTAGCGGTCGAACCCGGCGGGGTCGGCGTGCAGAGGGTCGTCGAACTGGGGGGCGTCGGCCTTGAGGGCCGGGTCGGTGCGCAGCCAGTCGTGCATGGCGCTGCTGAGTGCGGATCCCGCGGCGAGCGCGGCGCCCGCGCCCACCAAGCCGCGTCGGTTGAGCATGAGGTCCATTCCCGTGAATTCGGTGAGGACCGCGGCGGTCCGTTCGGGCGCCCACGGCACACCGTCGGGATGCTCCACATTCCCGGCGTCCTGCCGTTTCCCCGTACGCCCGTGCCGGACCAGACCGAGGTCCTCGATGGTCACGACACGGCCGAGACGCTCGGTGAACAGGGCTGCCAGCACCCTCGGCACCGGATCGCGCGGGATCTCTCCCATGTCGATCCACCGCCGCACCCGCGAGGTGTCGGTCGCCAGCTGGGGGTGGCCCATGGCCGCCGCCTGCCGGTTGACCAGCCTCGCGAGTTCGCCCTTGGACCAGCCGGCCAGGCCGAACAGGTCCGCCAGGCGGGTGTTGGGTTCTCCGCTCACGTCAAGCCCCCAGGTTCTCGGCTGAGTTGACAGTAGCCCGGTGAGAGTTGCCCCGGGACTATTCGCCAGGGTTCGCCAGGGTGCGCCAGATGGTGTGCCACTGGGCATCGGGTGTCAGGTAGGAACGCGCCACCCCGACCCGGTCGCCCTCCAGCTACGGCTGGTGCATTCCCCAGGGTGCACCTGGGCGGCCGGATCGGGCAGCGCTTTGACGTCGCAGGCACACGAAGGGATCTGTCTCTCCCATGTACGCAGCATCGTCCTCCGTGTCCGCCCCGCCCCGGTCGCTGCACCCCCGTCCGACGGGCGGCGGCCCCTACCTCGCCCCCGCGCGGACGGCGGGCACGCCCGTGCTCGGTGCGGGCCGGACGCCGCGTCCCGCGGGGCTCGGCACCCAACCGCTCAGCGGGAGACTCGACTTGTCCGGCCCCCAGGGCGCCCAGCTGCGTACGGCGATCGCGTCGGTGCACCGGATCTGCCCGGAGTTCGCCCCGGTGCAGGTACTGCGCCGCAGCGGGCGGTCCGTACTCCTGGTCGGCACGACCGGGCGCAGCACGGCCGTCGCCAAGTGTTTACTCGACCACTCCCCCGTGTGGGCCGAGCGGACCCGCCACGAGATAGCGGCATACCGCTCGTTCGTCCGGCACCGCCCTCCGGTGCGTGTGCCGAGACTGATCGCAGCGGATCCGGACAACTGCACACTGGTCATCGAGCGGATGGCGGGACGGGTGGCGGCACTTCAGCGGCACCCCTTGGAGACCCCGCCGCGTGCGGACATCAGGGCGGCGCTCGGCGCGATCTGCCGGCTCAACAGCTGGCGTCCGCCGGCGGGCACCTTCGACGCACCGCTCGACTACGCCGCCCGGATCTCCCGGTACCACGAGCTGGGGTTGCTCACCGACCGGGACATGGGCGATCTGCAGAAGCTGCTGCACGGCATCGCGGCGACCGCGGGCCGCCAGGGCATGGGCCAGTTCTGCCACGGCGACGCACTGCTTGCGAACATCCTGCTCTCACCAGCCGGTCCAGTGCTGGTGGACTGGGAGCACGCGGGCTGGTACCTGCCGGGCTACGACCTGGCGACGCTGTGGTCGGTGCTCGGGGACGCACCGGTCGCGCGGCGGCAGATCAGTCAGATCGCCCAGTCGGCGGGCCCCGCCTCGCGGGACGCCTTCCTGGTGAACCTGATGCTCGTGCTGACCCGTGAGATCCGTACCTACGAGACGGCCGTGCAGCGTTCGATGCACGACACGACCCCGGCGGCACCGGGTCAGGCCCACCCGGGTGCTGCGCCGTCCGGCGAGGAACAGCGGCTGCTGCTGCGGCGGCTGCACGACGACTGCCAGCTGGCCCGCCGGGCCGTGCGTGCGGCGGTCGGCACTCGCTGACGGGGACGGTGGCCCGCGGTGCGCCGGAAACAACGGCGCACCGCGGGCCTTCGTATGCCCGCCCGCGGACCCTCCACCGGGGTACGCCACTGATGCCCCGCAGGCCCGGGCGGCGCCATCGCGAAACTCCCGGGAGACCCCGCTTGACGAGGGATCACCCCGGCCTCTTGGCATGATTGACGGATCGTCGGACAGCCGGTAGCACTGACGCACGCCCGGCCACCGCACGGCTCATCGCTACCGACCGTCCCAGGAGGCTGCCATGCGAGGATCCGTCACCGCCCCCGGCAGAGCGGTCGGGCGCACCCACGGCCGGGGCGCCGTCCGCGCGGTGGCCTCGGTGGCGCTGCTGCTGCCGCTGCTGGGTGCGGCCCCGTCCGACTCCGACACCTCGGCGGACCGCCTGCAGTCGGCCTTCTCCTCCGCCGCCACCCGGTACCACGTGCCGGAGAGCGTCCTGCTCGGCGTCTCCTATCTGCAGTCCCGTTGGGACGCGCACGACGGGGCGCCCAGCGTGACCGGCGGCTACGGCCCGATGCACCTCACCGACGCCCGCACGGCCCTCGCGCGGGCCACGCCGCATCACAGCGAGGGCTCGGAGGACCCGCGGGGCGACAGTGCCCGCCCGCCCCTGGCCCCACAGGGACGGCTGCCGGAGCCCTCCCGGCTCCCGGCCCGCCTCAGGACCCTGCCGAGGGCGGCCGAGCTGACCGGGCTGAGTCCGCGGCAGCTGCGTACGGACCCGGCCGCCAACGTGGCCGGCGGCGCCGCCCTGCTCGCCGCCGCGCAGAATGAGCTGGGCCGGCCGCTGAGCGACGACCCGGCGGACTGGTACGGCGCGGTGGCCCGCTTCTCCGGCGCCGACGACACCGCGACGGCGGCGGCGTACGCGAACGACGTCTACGACGTGCTGCGCACCGGCCACAAGCGCCTGACCGACACGGGCCAGCGGATCGCCCTGGCCGCCCGGCCCGACCTCGCCCCCGACACCGGGCAGTTGCGGCGGGCCGGACTGCGCGACGCCGACGCCGCCGGGACCGAGTGCCCGCCGACGGTGTCCTGCGAGTGGATCCCAGCGCCCTACGAGCAGTTCGGGGACGGTGACTACGGCAACCACGACCTCGCCGACCGCCCTGCCTCCCAGAGCATCGAGTACATCGTGGTCCATGACACGGAGGGCGCATGGGAGGGGGTCCTGAAGATGGTCCAGGACCCGGCCTATGTGTCGTGGCAGTACTCGCTGCGTTCGACGGACGGTCACATCGCCCAGCACGTGAAGGCCAAGGACGTGGCCTGGCACGCGGGCAACTGGTATGTCAACGCCAAGTCGATCGGCCTGGAGCACGAGGGTTTCCTGGCGCAGCCGGACGCCTGGTACACGGAGGCGATGTACCGGTCCTCGGCACGCCTGGTGACCTACCTCGCCGAGAAGTACGACATCCCGCTGGACCGGCAGCACATCCTCGGTCATGACACCGTGCCCGGCCCGACCGCGTCGACGGTCCGCGGGATGCACACCGACCCGGGCCCGTACTGGGACTGGCGGCACTACTTCGAGTTGCTCGGCCGTCCCCTCGTCCCCACGGCGGGCCCGGACGGCGGTCTGGTGACGATCCGCCCCGACTACGCCACCAACCGGCCCGGGTACACGGGCTGCGTCACCGCCGGCCGGCCCTGCCCGGCCCACGGTTCGAGCGCGGTGCGGCTGTACTCCGGGCCGGGCGAGTCCTACCCGCTGATCAAGGACATCGGTCTGGGCAGCACCCCGTCCACGGGGGTGAACGACCTGTCGTCGCGGGTCTCGACGGGTCAGCAGTACGCGGTCGCGGGCCGGGACGGCGACTGGACGGCGATCTGGTACCTCGGCCAGAAGGCGTGGTTCAGGAACCCGCAGAAGAACCCGACCGCGGTCGACGCGAAGGGCCTCGTGGTGACGCCCAAGGAGGGGCTCACGTCCGTCCCGGTGTACGGGCGCGCCTACCCGGAGGCAGCGGCGTATCCGGCCGACGTCCCCGTCCAGGCGGTGTCGCCGCTGCCGTACACCGTGCCCGCGGGGCAGAGGTACGCGGTGGGCGACAAGCGGCCGGGCGAGTACTACTACGCCGTGACGTTCGACGAGGACGCGCACCGGGTCGTGGTCGGCGAGGACGAGTACTACCAGATCCAGTTCGGGCACCGGGTGGCGTTCGTGCGGGCGGCGGACATGCGGGTGGTGCCGTCGGGATCGTGACGGCACCACCGCGAGACGTCAGTCCTGTCTCTGCCAGATGTGACGCCGCCCGGACACGGCTTTGAAGGTCAGCGTGCCGTTGTCGAACAGATCGCTGCGTACGGTGAGTTCGCGGGTGCGGGTCGCCGTCAGGGCGATGCGGGTCGCCCGGCCGTCCGCCCACTCGATGTCGAGGGTGGCGCCGCCGCGGGCGCGCAGGCCGCGCACCGAGCCGGCCGGCCAGACGGCGGGCAGGGCGGGAAGCACCTCGATGACGTCGTGCTGGCTCTGCAGGAGCATCTCCACGATGCCGGACGTCGCTCCGAAGTTGCCGTCGATCTGGAACGGCGGGTGGGTGTCCCAGAGGTTGGGAAGAGTCGAGGACCTGAGTTGTTCACGGAGCATCTTGTGAGCGTGGTCGCCGTCGCGCAGCCGGGCCCAGAAGTTGATCTTCCATGCCTTGGACCAGCCGGTGCCGCCGTCGCCGCGTGCCCTCAGGGACACCTCGGCGGCCTTCGCCCACGCGCTGCCGGGTTCGATCTGCCGGCCGGGGTGCAGGGCGAACAGATGGGAGACATGGCGATGGGTGTCGCCGGTGTCGTCCATGTCCTCCTTCCATTCCTGGAGTTGTCCCCAGGAGCCGATGCGCAGTCCCGGGTCGAGCCTCTTCAGCGTCTCCTCGACGCGGCGGCGGAATGCGGGTGAGTCGCCCAGGATCCCGGCCGCTTCGAGGGTGTTGGTGAGCAGATCGTGGACGATCTGCTGCGACATGGCCGCGCCCGCCGTGAAGTCGCCGTGCTCGGGCGAGTAACTGGGGGTTACCACCAGGGTTCCGTCGCGCGGGTCGGTGCGCAGGTTGTCGAGCCAGAACTCGGTGGCCTCCTTCATCACCGGGTACGCGGTGGTGCGCAGGTAGTGGGTGGAACCGCCGAACCGGTAGTGCTCGTAGAGCTGCTGGGTGAGCCATGCGGCCGCCTCGGGGAACCAGAACGCGGTCGCCCAGTCGTGCACCCCGGTGAAGCCGTAGGGGTTGGTCTCGTTGTGCACGACCCAGCCGCGCGAGCCGAACATCTGCTGTGCCGTACGGCGGCCGGGAGCGCGCAGGGCTTCGACGAAGCGGTCGTAGGGCTGGGTCGTCTCGGCGAGGTTCGCGGCCTCCGCGGGCCAGTAGTTCATCTGGATGTTGATGTTGGTGTGGTAGTCGGCGGACCAGGGCGGGGTGGTGCTGTTGTTCCACAGCCCCTGGAGGTTGGCGGGCAGGGAGCCGGGGCGTGAGGAGGCGATGAGCAGATAGCGGCCGTACTGGAAGTAGAGGGCTTCCAGGGCTCGGTCGGCCGGGCTCGTCCCGCCGCTGTAGGTGGCCAGCAGCCGGTCTGTGGGTACGTCCGCGGGGAGTTTCTGGCCGATGTCGAGGGCGACGCGGCCGAACAGGGCGCGGTGGTCGCGGACGTGCCGGGCGAGCAGTGTCCCGTAGCGTTCGCCGGCCGCTCGCTGCACGGCTCGACCGACGGCGGTGCGGGGGTCCGGGCCCCGGTAGTCGGGGTAGGTGTCCGCGTAGTCGGTGCCCGCGGCCAGCACGAACCATGCGCTGTCCGCGCCGGTCACGGTGATCGTGCCGTCGGCGCCGGACGTCACGGTGCCGCCCTTGCTGCGCACCCTTACCCGCGTCTCGAAACGCAGCCCGTTGTCGGCGAGGGCGCCCCGCACGGTGAGGGTTCCGTCGTCCGCGGTGGCGGTGTGGTCGGAGCGCGGCGAGGTGTACCGCAGGGTGAAGGCGACGCTGCCGGGCCGGTCGGCGGCGAGCCGGCCCACGATCACGCCGTCGGGGGCGGAGGCGAAGAAGTCCCGCTGGTGGCGGACGCCTTGGTGGGTGTAGACGACCGAGGCGACGGCGTTGTCGAGGTCGAGTTCGCGGCGGTAGTCGGGCGGGGTCGTCGTCGGCGCGCCGGGCAGGTCGAGACGGAGGTTGCCGAAGGTCTGGTGGGCGCCGTAGCCGATCCTCGGCTGGCCGAGCCGGGCGGCCACGGACTCGGGGTCCAGGGAGGTCCGCGCGGCGAGGTCGTCCTGTACCGCGCGGACCGCGTCCGGGCGGGGCGCACGCCAGTTGCCGTGGTCGTAGCCCTGCGCGGAGCCGGGGCCGCCGGTCCAGAGGGTCTTCTCGTTGAACTGAAGCCGTTCGCAGGCGAGGGTGCCGAAGACGGTGGCGCCGAGTGCGCCGTTGCCGATGGGGAGCGCCTCGCGCTCCCAGTCCGAGGCAGGGGCGCCGTACCAGAGGACGGATGTCCAGGGTGATACATCGGATGAATCAGCGATGGCTGCTTCCGTCGCCCCGCCACTCAGGGCAAGCCCTCCTGCTCCTCCGGCGGCTGCTTTTAACGTCGTTCTCCGAGTGATCCCATGAGACTCATACGACATGACCCTCGACGCTAGAGATCCGATGACTCTGCGGCAAGGGTCATGACAACACGAACATCGCCCTCGTCCGGTCGAGGGCGCCCGCGCGGCGGGTTCAGCCCTGCTGGAAGAGCTCCGCCGGGAGCGGCTTGAGGAGGGCGTACAGGTCGTCGGTGATGGGGCGGTCCCAGGCTGCGATGGTGACCAGGACATTGTCGCTGCGGTCGAACTGTACGCAGGAGATCCGGCTCTCGGAGAGCTTCAGCCGACGCACGATCAGGAGGTTGTCGCCCTGCATCACCGGCACGTCCTCGCTGCCGACGACGGTGACCTCCTCGTCGTTCTCCAGGGCCAGCAGCAGCTGCGCGACCTCGAACGGGATCTCGCCCTCGGCGACCTCGCGGGCCGGTGACCCCTCGGGAAGGTTGCCGATGATCATCGCGGGGCCGCGGCCGCCGAAGAGGTCGTAACGCAGGAAGACGCCCTGGCAACTGCCGTCGGGGGCGGGCAGCAGCCCGGCACCCAGGTTGCCGGGCCAGTCGCCCGGGTCCATGGCCAGAACGTCGAAGTCGGGCCCGGCGGGCGTGGCACTGCGGCGGCGGAGGAACGACATGTCGCCATGGTACGTGGCCGGGGGTGTTCCATGACGTGCGGGCATCGGTTGGAGGACCGCTCCCCGGCCCGGGGGAACGGGCACTCGGGCGCCCCCGTCGGGCCGCCGGGCGCCGGGAAATTCCCTTGCCGGCGGCAGCCTGCCGTCCTACGGTCCCGATCATGCTGCCCCTGGTGGAAACAGACGAGGAATGGGACGCCGTCGTCCCCGACGAGACGGTGATGCGCCCCGGAGCGGAGGACCTGTGCGCCCGCCTCGGAGTCGGCGGCCTGCCGCTGGCGCGCTTCCCGGAGGGCTCGCAACCGGTCTACGCCGTGGGCGACGAGCACGTCCTCAAGCTGTTCCCTTCGGCGGCCGCACGGGACGGCGAGGCCGAGGGGCGCGTCCTGACGCACGTCCAGGGGCTGCTGCCGGTACCGACTCCGCACGTGCGCGACACCGGCACGTACGAGAACGGCTGGCGGTACGTCCTGATGTCCCGGCTGCGCGGTGAGAACCTGGCCGGCGCCTGGGACCGCATCCCGTCCGCCGACCGTGAGCGGCTGGTCACCGAGATCGGTGAGGCCCTCGCCGTGCTGCACGGGCTCGACGCCACGCCGCTCGACGACGTCCTGGGCCCGGGAGACTGGGGCGCCTTCGTGGACCGGCAGCGGGCCGGGGCCGTGGCGCAGCAGCACGGACACGGGTTGTCCGCCGCCTGGCTGGAGCAGATCCCCGACTTCCTCGCCTCGGTGCCGCTGCCCCGGGCTCCGCGGGGTTCGCTGCTGCACACCGAGGTCATGCGGCAGCACTTCCTCGTCGATCCCGACGGCTGGCGGCTGACCGGCCTGTTCGACTTCGAGCCCGCCATGATCGGGGACCGGGCGTACGACTTCGTCGGGGTGGGCCTGTTCGTCACCCGCGGCGACACGCGGCTGCTGGCCCGTCTCACCAAGTCGTACGGCATGTCCGTCGACCCGGCCGAGATGCTCGCGTACACCTTGCTGCACGTGTACAGCAATCTCCCGTGGTACTTGAGGGAGCTGGGAGCACCTGCCGACGGCACGCTGCCGTCCCTGGCCGAGGCCTGGTTCGGTACCGGCTGACCTGCTCGGGCCGTCACTCCTGCGGCGGCGCCGGCGGCACCACCGCCACCGGGCTCGCGGCGTGCAGCAGGACCGCCTGCGCCACCGTGCCCATCATGCGGGCGGGGGCCAGCAGGCGGCGCCGGTGACGGCCCACCACGACCAGGTGTGCGTCCTTCGACGCGGCCACCAGATGGCCGGCGGCGTCGCCGGGGACGACGTACGGTTCGGCGTGGACCTCCGGGTGCCGTGCCCGGTGCGGGGCGAGGAAGCCCTCGGCGAGGACGCGGGTGTCCTGCTCGACGGCGTCCTGGTCCACGGCCGGCGGCATGATCTGGGCGGGGGCCGCCGTCCAGATGTGCGCGGGCCACGGGTAGGCGGCGACGACCTGGAGCCAGGCGCCGCGCAGGGCGGCCTGGGTGAAGGCGAAGGCCAGCGTGGCCTCGTCGGGGCTGTCGACCTGAAGCCCGACCACGACGCGCGGCCCCGGCTCGACCGGCACGTCCTCGGGTACCTGACGTCCCGGCTTGGGCACCACGACGACCGGGCACTGCGCGTCGCGTGCGGCGGCCATACCGGTCGAGCCGAGCAGCAGGCCGGCGAAGCCGCCGCGCCCCCGGGATCCGAGCACCAACAGCTCCGCTTCGGCGCCCAGTTCGGCCAACATCGCACCGGGCGCGCCCTCAAGGGCGACGTACCGCAGCTCCGGCCGTTCGACCCGTCCCGCCAGATACCGGCCTACGTGGTCGAGCACCGGGTCGTCCTCCGGTACGGGTCGTCCCGCGGGCAGCACGCCGGGCCTGGCCCAGGCGGGGAACTGCTGCACATGGACCACTCGCAGCGGCGCCCCGAGCACCAGGGCTGTGTCGAAGGCCCAGTCCAGGGCGACCAGGCTGTCGTCGGAGCCATCGACCGCCACGATGACCGGCAGGGTGCTCATGGGTTCCTCACCTCCGGAGTACGACCTTGCCCCTCCCGTCGCCAGCCTCGCTCAGGCGTCGACCCCAGGGGGGTTCTGCGGTCGCGTGTCCGGAAAAACGCGCGGAACACACCCGGATCGGCCGGGCGGTGGCGGTCGGCGCGCGGGCCCCGCCCGCCGGCCCACCTGTGGCCGCGTCTCACGTCAGGTCGAACTCGCCCTCCCGCGCGTTCGACACGAAGGCACCCCATTCGGCGGGTGTGAAGATCAGGGACGGGCTCTGTGGGCGGTCGCTGTTGCGCATCGCGATGAATCCCTCGACAAAGGCGATCTGGACATCGCCCAGGCCGCGACTGCTCGAGTGCCAGTCGGCGTTGCTGAGGTCCAGCTCCGGCTTGTCCCAGCCCGTGAGCGGCTGCTGCTGGATGGTGGTGCTCTCGGCCACGTCCGTGCTCCTCCCGGTTCGTCGTCCGCGGCCAGCCTAGCGATCGGTTCCGGGTGTCGACAGGCCACGCGAGGGGGACCTTTGCGCAAGTGGTCCCCACCGCGGTCGGCTCAGGTGTCCGGGGGCTCGGAGCCCACGAGCCACATGGAGAAGAACTGCGAACCGCCGCCGTAGGCGTGCCCGAGCACCTTGCGGGCCCGCTCCATCTGGTGCTCCCCGGCGCGTCCGCGCACCTGCAGGGCGGCCTCGGCGAAGCGGATCATCCCGGAGGCTCCGATGGGGTTGGTGGACAGCACGCCGCCCGACATGTTGACGGGCAGGTCGCCGTCGAGTTCGGTGACCCCGGACTCGGTGAGCTTCCAACCCTCGCCCTCCGCGGCGAAGCCGAGGTTCTCCAGCCACATGGGCTCGTACCAGGAGAACGGCACGTAGATCTCGGCGCCGTCGATCTCACGGCGCGGGTCGGCGATCTGGGCCTGCCGGTACACGTCGGCCGCGCAGTCCTTGCCGGCCCGGGGCGAGACGAAGTCCTTGCCGGCGAACATGGTGGGCTCGCTGCGCATGGCGCCGCCGAGCATCCAGGCGGGCGGGCCGGGCGCCCGGGCGGCTCCGGCACGGTCGGTGAGGACCATCGCGCAGGCACCGTCGGAGGACGGGCAGGTCTCCGAGTAGCGGATGGGATCCCAGAGCATGGGCGAGGCCTGCACCTTCTCCAGGGTGATGTCGTGCTCGTGGAGGTGGGCGTAGGGGTTCTTCAGGGCGTTGCGCCGGTCCTTGTACGCCACCAGGGAGCCGACCGTGTCGGGTGCGCCGCTGCGTCGCATGTAGGCACGTACGTGCGGTGCGAAGAAGCCTCCCGCGCCGGCCAGCAGGGGCTGCTGGAACGGGATGGGCAGGGACAGCCCCCACATGGCGTTGGACTCCGACTGCTTCTCGAAGGCGAGCGTCAGCACGGTGGCGTGGACGCGGGCGGCGACCAGGTTGGCGGCGACGAGGGCGGTGGATCCGCCGACGGAGCCGGCGGTGTGCACCCGCAGCATGGGCTTGCCCACGGCGCCCAGCGCGTCGGCGAGGTACAGCTCCGGCATCATCACGCCCTCGAAGAAGTCGGGCGCCTTGCCGATGACGACGGCGTCGATGTCGGACCAGCTCAACTCGGCGTCGTCCAGGGCTCGTTGTGCCGCCTCGCGGACGAGCCCGGCGATCGACACGTCCCGGCGTGCCGCGACGTGCTTGGTCTGGCCGACGCCTACGACGGCCACGGGTTCCTTGCTCATCGCGGATCTCCTTCCAGTACGGCGACCAGGTTCTGCTGCAGACACGGGCCGGAGGTGGCGTGCGCGAGCGCCCGGTCGGACTCGCCCCGGTGGATACGTGCGGCCGCCTCCCCGACGCGGATGAGTCCGGCAGCCATCATCGGGTTGGCGGCGAGGGCCCCGCCCGAAGGGTTGACGCGCACGCTGTCGTCGAGTTCGAGCGCCTTGCGCAGGACGACCTCCTGGGACGTGAACGGCGCATGCAACTCGGCGGTGTCGACGGGCCGTTCGAAGACTCCGGCGTTCTCGGCGGCCAGGCGCGTCGAAGGCGAGTCGGTCAGGTCTCGGACGCCCAGTGCGTGCGCCTCGATGCGGTGGTCGATGCCGCGGATCCAGGCGGGCCGTGCGCACAGCTCGCGGGCCCGCTGCCCCGCCGCGAGGATCACCGCGGCGGCTCCGTCGCCGATGGGCGGGCAGTCTCCCGTGCGAAGCGGCCGTACGACGTACTCGCCCTGCGGCACCGAACCGCTCAGCTGGGCATGGGGGTTGGTGGTGGCGTCGGCTCGGCTGCGGGCGGCGACCGCAGCGAGCGCGGGCTCGTCCGTGTCGCCCGCGTCGATGAGGGCACGCGCCTGGAGGGCGGCCAGGGCGACGGAGTCGGGCCAGAGGGGGGCCACGTAGTAGGGGTCGAGCTGGCGGGTGAGGACGTCTCGGAGGGGGCCGGGTGACGACTTGCCGTAGGAGTAGACCAGTGCCGTGTCGGCGTCCCCCGTCAGCAGCTTGGTCCACGCCTCGTACAGCGCCCACGCCCCGTCCATCTCCACGTGCGACTCGGAGATCGGCGGCCAGGCGCCGACGCCGTCGAGGGCGAGGGTGAAGGAGAAGGCGCGGCCGGCGAGGTAGTCGCTGGAGCCGGAGCAGGTGAAGCCGATGTCGGCGGTCTTCAGGCCGGTCTGCGCGAGCACGTCGTGCAGAACGGGCATGAGCATCTCGACCTCGGAGAGCTCCTCGCTGGTGCGCCGGTGGTCGGTCTGCGCGAAGGCGACGACGGCGATCTCACGGCTCACAGCAGCTCCCGGTAGGTGTCGTAGTCCGCGTCCGGCTCGCCGGTGGGCCGGTAGTGGTCGGGGTGGCGGGCGCCTTCCGTCCACACGGGTTCGACCCGCAGACCCATGCGCACCTGGTCGTAGGGGATGCCGCCGATCCGGCCGTGCAGGGCGAGGTCGGCGCCGTCGAGAGCGATGTGGGCGTAGACGTAGGGGACTTCGATGTCGAGGTTCTTCGCTTTGATGTTGACGATGCAGAAGGTGGTGACCGTGCCGTGAGGACCCACCTCGACCTGTTCCAATGTGGCGACCCCACATGTGGGGCACGCACCCCTGGGCGGGACGTACACCTTTCGGCAGGACGGGCAGCGTTCGCCGACGTTGCGGTTCTCGGCGAGGGCGTTGATGTAGGCGGACTGGGCACGGCCGGGTGAGTAGGTGTAGTCGAGGCGGGCGGGGGCGACCGTCCCGGTGACCGGGTCCTCGAACTCGCCGGTGTGCGGCATCGCTTCGCCCCGGCTGCCGTTGCCAGGAACGTCGCTGTCGGGCGTGCCGGGGTCGTCCTGGTACGGCTCGAAGCAGGCGATGTCCGTGATGGCACCGGTGCGTTCCCCGGCCCAGCGGACGCGGACGCGCATGCCGGTGCGGACGGCGTCGGGGCCGGGGGCGTCGAGGGCGTGCAGGAGGGCGGTGTCGGCGCCGTCGAGGCGGACGAGGACCCAGGCGAAGGGCGTGTCGAGGGGCTGGTCGCGGCGGGGGGCGGGGTTCCAGGCCCAGGTGGTGACGGTGCCCGTGGGGGCCACCTCGACCAGGTCGCGGATCTCCTCGGCGGTGACGGGGTCGTACTCGACGGGCGGGACGAGGGTGCGGCCGTCGCCGGTGCGCACCCCGAGGACGACGCGTTCGCGCAGACCGGTGAGGAAGGCGCTCTGGACGGGGCCGAGGGAGCGGGTGAAGGGGAACTCGACGACGAGCGGCGCTTTGAGGACTTCGGGCATCGGGGGCTTGCCTCCTGCGAAGGTCAGGGTGCGTGGGGTGGACGGCAACCGAGCGGAATCGGTACGGCGCGCCCCCTGGGGTCGTCCGTGGGGCGGGCGGGCTTCGCGAGCGCCCCAGGGGCGCAGGCGCTGCGCCACCGGCCGCCGAACGGCACGCGGTTCGAGAACCGGACCCGGCCGGTGCAGCGCCTGCGGTTCGAGAACCGGACCCGGCCGGTGCAGCGCTTACGCACGCTTGTAGACCGGCGGCCGCTTCTCCGCGAAGGCGCGGGCGCCTTCCTTGGCGTCGGCGGTGTCGAAGACGGGCCACCCGCGTTCGAGTTCGGCGGCGAGGCCGTCGGTCTCGGTCATCTCGGCGGTCTCGTAGACGGACGCCTTGACGGCCTCCACGGCCAGCGGACCACAGGCGTTGATCTGTTCGGCGATCTCCAGGGCCTTGGCCGACGCCGTGCCGTCGGGGACGACATGCCCGATCAGGCCGATGCCGGCGGCCTCCCGGGCGCTGTAGGGGCGGCCGGTGAGCAGCATCTCCAGGGCGTGGGTGCGGGGGATCTGGCGCTGGAGGCGGACCGTGGAGCCGCCGATCGGGAACAGCCCGCGTCTGACCTCGAACAGGCCGAACGTGGCGGACTCGCCGGCGACGCGGATGTCGGTGCCCTGGAGCATCTCTGTGCCGCCCGCGACGCAGTACCCCTCGACGGCGGCGATCACCGGCTTGCGCGGGCGGTGGTGGCGCAGCATGGCCTTCCAGTGCAGGTCCGGATCGGCCTTGAGGCGGTCGCGGTACCGCTCCCCCGCCATGCCGTCGCCTGCGAGTGCCTTGAGGTCCATTCCGGCGCAGAAGCAACCGCCCGCGCCCGTGAGGACGATCGAGCGGATCGAGTCGTCGGCGTCGGCCTCGACCCAGCCGTCGTACAGACCCACCAGCATCGGCAACGAGAGCGCGTTCTTCGCCTGCGGCCTGTTGAGCGTGAGCACCAGTGTGGCGCCCTCGCGCCGCACCGTGAGGTGTTCCGTCCCACCCATGAGCCGTCTCCCCTCTGACAGAACGAGAACAGGTTGCAGTAGGCGGCAGAGCACTTCAAGGGTTTTCTGACAGGCAGTCAGATTCTTTTGCGCGGAGACTTCACAGTTGTGCCGCCCTTTGCTCTGATGACCGGCGAACCGTCAAGGCGCCAGGCCGTGGCCGAGGTCAGGAGGAGCGGTGGAGTACAACCTTGCCGACCTTTTCGAGTCGGTGGTCGACGCGGTTCCCGGCCGTGAGGCACTCGTGTACGTCGACCACCCCGGCACGGGCGCGGAGCGCCGGCTGACGTACGCGGAACTGGACGAGGCCGCCAACCGCATCGGCCACCACCTGATCGACAGCGGGATACGCCCCGGCGAGCACCTCGGACTCCACCTCTACAACGGCGTCGAGTACCTGCAGACGGTGCTGGCCTGCCTCAAGGCGCGGATCGTTCCGGTCAACGTCAACTACCGCTACGTAGAAGAGGAGCTGGTCTACCTCTACCGGGACGCCGATCTGGTGGCCCTCGTCTTCGACACGGAGTTCACGGACCGGGTGGCGGCGGCGCTGCCCCGGGTGGAGGGGCTGCGGCATCTGGTGCGGGTGGGCGCCGCGGCGACGGACGCGCCGGGTGCCCCGTCCGTGCCCGCCGTCGCGTTCGAGGACGCCGAGGCCGGCGGGTCGCCCGAGCGGGGGTTCCCGGCCCGGTCGGGCGACGACCAGTTCATCATCTACACCGGCGGCACCACCGGGATGCCCAAGGGCGTGATGTGGCGGCAGGAGGACCTGTTCTTCTCGGGGCTGGGCGGCGGTGCTCCCACCGGGGAGCCGGTGAAGAGGCCGGAGGAACTGGCCGAGCGGGTGGCCGCGGGCGGCGACGGGATCACCTTCTTCCCCACCGCCCCGCTGATGCACGGGACGTCCACGCTGACGGCCTTCATCGGCTTCAACTTCGGCCAGCGCGTGGTGATCCACCGCAAGTTCGCGCCGCAGGAGGTCCTGCGCACGGTCGAGAGGGAGAAGGTCACCAGCATGTCGCTGGTCGGCGACGCGATGCTGCGACCGCTGGTCGACGCCCTGAACGGGGCCATGAAGGGCACGGACTGCTCGTCGATGTTCAGCGTGTCGTCGTCCGGGGCGATCATGTCGGACACGGTGCGCCGGGAGTTCCAGGAACTGGTCCCGAACGTGCTGCTGCTGAACAACTTCGGTTCGTCGGAGTCCGGTTTCAACGGCACCGCCACCGAGGACTCCGGCCCCGAGCGCGGCTTCCGTATACGCGTCAACTCTCGTACGCAGGTCGTGGATCCGGCCACGCACGAGCCGGTCGCGGTGGGTGAGGTGGGGCGGGTCGCGCAGTGCGGCCACGTTCCGCTCGGCTACTACAACGACCCTCGAAAGACCTCCGAGACCTTCTTCGAGAAGG
Organism: Streptomyces sp. NPDC007808; assembly: GCF_042868655.1. Classification (NCBI taxonomy): domain Bacteria; kingdom Bacillati; phylum Actinomycetota; class Actinomycetes; order Kitasatosporales; family Streptomycetaceae; genus Streptomyces; species Streptomyces sp. NPDC007808. Next base: position 849,638 of record NZ_JBIAEQ010000001.1, on the reverse strand, counting down.
ACGGCGAGCGCTGGGTGCTCCTCGGCGACATGGCCACCGTCGACGAGACCGGTGTGGTCACCGTGCTGGGCCGGGGCTCGCAGTGCATCAACACCGGGGGCGAGAAGGTGTACCCCGAGGAGGTCGAGCAGGCGCTCAAATCCCACCCCGACGTGTACGACGCGCTGGTGGCGGGGGTGCCGGACGCCACGTGGGGACACCATGTGGCGGCCGTGGTGCAGTTGCGGGCCGGTGCGGTACGGCCGTCCCTGGAGGACATCCAGTCGCACTGCCGCTCCCATCTCGCGGGGTACAAGATCCCGCGTCAGCTGGTGATCACGGACTCGATCCGGCGCTCCCCCAGCGGCAAGGCGGACTACCGCTGGGCGCGGAAGGTGGCGGTGGCGGCGGACCGGTGAATTCCGGTCAGCCCCGATTGAACCTAAGGTGACGTGCGGACGTACCTGTGGTGGCAGGCCCGCTCGACGGGCGCTGCTCGCCATGCCATCGCAAGACCGCACAGGAGGACCTCCGGGTGTCGCAGGAGGCAACGCAGCACGCAACGCAGTCGTCGCAACGAGCGAGGCCGACAGCGGCGGCCGACGGGGCCGACGCCGGGGCGGTCGAGGCGGGCGACACGACAGCGGCGGCCGAGGCCGGCGACACGGGCGAGGTGCCCGAGGGGCCCGGCGACGGTCGGGCTGCGGTCCGGGCGGACGATCCCGAGGAGAGGGTCGGCGCGGCGGACCCGGACGGGACGGACCCGGACCGTGCGGACCCGGACGGGACGGACCCGGACCGTGCGGACCCGGACGGGGCGGGCGACTCCGGCGGCGGTGCCGATGCCGCCGCCGGTGCCGGTGAGGCGGCTGGGACGGACGGCCCGCGCAAGGAGGGCGAAGGCGACGACGGCGGCCGGTCGGCCCTCAGGGCGGTCGAGGCGGACCGACCCGGCAAGGCGGTCGAAGCGGACCGTCCCCGCAAGGCGGTCGAAGCGGACGACGAGGCAGCCTCCGAGGCCACCGGCGGCACCGAGGCGGCCCCACCCGCGGAGCCGTCCGGCTGGTTCGGCCGGCGGCGCCGTCACCCCCGTACCGCCCGCTGCGTCACCGTCGGCACGACGGTCCTGGCCGGCGCGCTCCTGCTCTTCGCGCTCCTCGTACCCAACCGCCTCGAACGGCTCGGCCCCGAGGCGTTCTTCCGGCTGCCGGCCGAGGGGATCCTGCTGGCGGGCCTGCTGCTGGCGCTGCCCGCGCGAGCCCGGCGCCCGGTGGCGGTGGTCGCCGGGGCGCTCCTCGGGCTCCTGACCGTCCTGAAGTTCGTCGACATGGGCTTCTACCAGGTGCTCGCCCGCCCCTTCGACCTCGTCCTGGACTGGATCCTGCTCGACGACGCGGCGGAGTTCGTCCGGGAGTCCTTCGGACGTTCCGGTCAGGTGCTCGCGGTGGTCGGGGTGATCGTCCTGATGGCCGCCGTACTCGTCCTCATGACGCTGGCGATGGTGCGGGTGACGAACCTGATGGTCCGGCACCGCGCCGTCGCCACCCGCACCACGTTGATCGCGGGCACCGCCTGGATCACCTGCATGACCCTGGGCATCCAGATCACCGGCGTGCCGCTGGCCACCAAGGGCAACGCCGAGTTGGTCGACAACCGTGTCGAACAGGTGCGCGCGGGCCTGGAGGACGGACGCGTCTTCCAGAAGCAGGCGGCCGTGGACGCCTTCGCCAAGACTCCGCCGGAGGAGTTGCTGACGGGGCTGCGCGGCAAGGACGTGCTGTTCACGTTCATCGAGAGCTACGGTCGTGTCGCGATCGACGACCCGGCGATGGCCCCGCAGATCGACGCGGCGCTCGAAGAAGGCACCAGCAACCTCAAGGCTGCCGGATTCCGCTCACGCAGCGCGTGGCTGCGGTCCCCGGTCACCGGGGCGGGCAGCTGGCTGGCGCACTCCACCTTCCTGTCCGGTCTATGGATCAAGAACCAGCAGCGGTACCGGAGCCTGACCACCAGCGACCGCGCCACGCTGAACAGCTATTTCCGCAAGACCGGCGCGTGGCGCACGGTCGGCATCGTGCCGGGTGTGCGACGGGCGTGGCCGGAAGGGAAGTACTTCGCCCTGGACCACATCTACGACTCCGAGCATCTGGGCTACCACGGCCCGTACTTCAGCTGGACGCCCGTGCCGGACCAGTTCAGCCTGGAGGCCTTCCAGCGTCTGGAGCACGGCAAGAAGAACCGCGAGCCGATCATGGCGGAGATCATCCTGGCCTCCAGTCACAACCCCTGGTCCCCCATCGCCCGGATGATCGACTGGGACGACCTCGGTGACGGGTCGGTCTTCCACCAGATCAAGAAGGAGGGAACGGACCCCGCCGAGGTCTGGAAGGACCCCGAGCGGGTGCGCACGGAGTACCGCCGGGCCATCGAGTACTCGCTGCACAGCCTCACCGAATGGGTCGAGCGCTACGGCACCGACGACACGGTCCTCGTCTTCCTCGGCGACCACCAGCCCGTCCCGACCGTCACCGCGGGCAGCACGAGCAAGGACGTTCCCGTCACCATCGTCGCTCGCGACCAGAAGGTTCTGGACAGGATCGCCGACTGGAACTGGACCGACGGTCTCAAGCCCGCCCAGAACGCCCCGACCTGGGGCATGGACCGCTTCCGCGACCGCTTCATGACGGCGTACGGACCGGCGTCGGGCTGAGCCGGGGTGTCGCGGAGTCCGCGGACCGTCGTCACCGCCGTATGAGCGTCGCCGCGCACGGTTCTGTCCGCCGCGCGGGACGACCACCACTGGTGCCACTCCCGACCAGCTCGTTCCGACGGCCGGCCGGGGAGACGACGCGACGCACACCCGGATGTCCGTCCGACACGTATCCGACGGCCGGTCCGACCAGGAGCCAAGCGGACCCGACGGCCCTCTCAGGGCCTGCCGGCCACTCCCTGGCCCTCCACCGCCTCGTGCGGCGGGTCCACCGGCAGCGCGACCTCGGGCTCGCTGCCCTCCCCCACCGTCCGGTCCGTCGGCGCGGGCTTGCGCAGGCGACGCGTCAGACGCATCGCCACCGGCTCCGTGTAGCGGGCGGTGAGCGGGCCGAGGATCACCAGGACGAGGACGTAGGCCGTGGCCAGTGGCCCCAGTGACGGCTCGATGCCGGCGGTGACGGCCAGCCCGGCGATGACGATGGAGAACTCGCCGCGGGCCACCAACGTGCCGCCCGCACGCCAGCGTCCCTTCACGGAGATCCCGGCGCGCCGGGCGGCCCAGTAGCCGGTGGCGATCTTCGTCAAGGCGGTGACCACACCCAGGGCGAGCGCGGGCAGCAGCACGGGCGGGATGCTCGCGGGGTCGGTGTGCAGTCCGAAGAAGACGAAGAAGACCGCGGCGAACAGATCCCGCAGCGGGGCAAGGAGGGTGTAGGCCCCCTCCGCCACCTCGCCGGACAGGGCGATGCCGACCAGGAACGCCCCTACGGCGGCGGAGACCTGGAGTTGCTGCGCGAGCCCGGCCACGACCAGGGTGAGGCCGAGTACGACCAGCAGCAGCTTCTCGGGGTCGTCGCTGGAGACGAAGCGGGAGATGTGCCGGCCGAAGCGGACCGCGAGCAGCAGGACGAGTCCGGCGACGCCGAGCGCGACGGCGAGCGTGGCACTGCCCGCGGCGAGACCGGCGCCGGCGAGCAGAGCGGTGACGATCGGCAGGTAGACGGCCATGGACAGGTCTTCGAGGACCAGGATGCTCAGGACGACCGGGGTCTCGCGGTTTCCGAGCCGCCCGAGGTCGCCGAGGACCTTGGCGATGACGCCGGAGGACGAGATCCAGGTGACGCCGGCCAGGACGACGGCGGCGACCGGACCCCAGCCGAGCAGCAGGGCCATGGCGGCACCCGGCAGCGCGTTCAGCGTGGCGTCGACGAGCCCGGCCGGGTACTGGGACTTGAGGTTGGAGACGAGGTCGCTCGCCGTGTACTCGAGGCCGAGCATCAGCAGGAGCAGGATCACCCCGATCTCGGCCCCGATGGCGACGAACTCCTCGCTGGCGCCGAGGGGAAGCAGCCCGCCCTCGCCGAAGGCGAGCCCGGCCAGCAGGTACAGGGGGATCGGAGAGAACTGGAACCGTGCGGCGAAGCGGCCGAGCAGGCCCAGGCCGAGGATGATCGCGCCGAACTCGATGAGGAAGACCGCGGAGGAGTGCATCGTGGCTCACTCCCGCCCGAGTATCGCGGCGGCGGACTCGACGCCCTCGCGGGTACCGATCACGATGAGGGTGTCACCGCCGGCCAGCCGGAAGTCGGGCGTCGGCGAGGGGATGGCATCGGCGCGGCGCAGCACGGCCACGATGGACACGCCGGTCTCGGTGCGCATGCGGGTCTCGCCCAGCAGGCGTCCGTTCCAGTGCGACGTGGCGGACAGCTCGATCCGCTCGGCCACGAGGCCCAGTTCGGTGGTGGACAGCAGGTTGGGGCTGTGGTGAGCCGGCATCAGCGCGTCGATCAGGGTCGCCGCCTCACCCGAGCTGAGCCGTACCGACAGCGCGCACGCGTCCGGGTCGTCCTTCCGGTAGGCGCTGAGCGTCCGCGTTCCGTCCCGGTGGGCGACCACCGAAAGGCGGCGCTGTTCGCGTGTGGTGAGGTCGTAGCGGACTCCGATGCCGGGCAAGGGTGTGCTGCTCAGGCGTGGCGCGCTCACGGTCGTCCCCTGTCTCGTTCAGGTGTGCGGTTCCGCTCCGAACCCTAACCATCCGCCGGCGACCCGGGAGAACGCGGTCCTTGCGGGGTGCTTCGAAACGGCCCTGGGGGATCGCACACGTCGTTCCCGGTTCACCGCGCCGACTTCGGACGCTCTGCGCCCAGGAACCCGACCACACACCGGGTGAACCACTCGGCGTCGTCCAGCCAGGGATAGTGCCCGGCCCCGGGCTGCACGGCCAGTTCGGCGTTCGGGAAGACGTCGGCGGTGCGGCGGGCGAGGTCCGGGCACGGGCCGCCGTCGAGCGCGCCGGCCAGGACGAGGACCGGTGCGCCGAGCCGGGCGAGAGCGTGGCGGGTGGCGGGCGGGTCGTAGGCGCCGCCGGAGCCGTAGATGCCGGCGGCCTCGTCGTTGTGCTCATGGTCGCCGCGTGCGTAGTGGTCCCGCGCCGCGTCGTCCCATCGTCCGTAGAAGAAGGGTGCGAGGGAAGGTGTGAAGTCGCCGGTCCCGTTCAGCCATGCCTCGAACGCCGGGAACGCCTGCGCGAACCACGGCTCGCCCTCCCTGAGCCGGGCGGCGGTCAGGCGGTCCTCAGCGGTGGCGGGCATGCCCAGTGCCCAGGGGATGGCGGTGATCAGCGCCAGCCGTGACACCCGCCGCGGGTACCGGGCGGCGTACAGCATGGCCAGGCTCCCGCCCGCGGAGTGCGCCAGCAGATCCATGTGTGTCAAACCCATGTGGTGCCGCAACATCTCCACGTCGTCCACCAGGTGGTCGCAGCGGTACGTCGCCGGGTCCGCGGGCACCGCCGAGCCCCCGGTGCCCCGCAGGTCGAGCAGCACCAGCTGCCGGTGTGCGGTGAGCCCTCCCAGGTCCCCGAGGTAGGCGGAGGCCCGCATCGGGCCCCCGGGCAGCACCACGAGTGGTGCGCCGCGACCCCGGAGGTGGTAGGCGATCTCGGTCCCGTCGGAGGCGATGAAAGTCGGCATGGCGTCGATCTTGGCCACCCCACCGCCGCCATGGCAACGGGGTTCCGGACGCGGGACGTACGAGCCGTAGTTCTCGGTGAGTGAAAGTGCAGGCCGTCCTCTTGCCTGATCAACTCCCACCTGGATTACTGATCCCCGAGACCCTGACCGAATGATCGGTCGTCCGGATCGGCGCGGTTGGCGAGGGAGAAGCCCCCATGGCGGATGCGACGGAGCTGCTGGACGCGGGGGAACGGCTCACCCCGGACGCCCTGCGGGCAGTGCAGTTGGAGCGGCTGCGCAAGTCGCTGCGGCACGCCTATGACAACGTGCCGTTCTACCGGGAATCCTTCGACAAGGCCGGCGTACGGCCCGAGGACTGCCGTTCACTCACCGACCTGGCCCGTTTCCCGTTCACCACCAAGGCCGACCTGCGCGAGAACTACCCGTACGGCATGTTCGCCGTACCCCAGGACCGTATTCGCCGCATCCATGCCTCCAGCGGCACCACCGGACGTCCCACGGTCGTCGGCTACACGGATGCCGACCTGTCCCTGTGGTCGGACTTGGTGGCGCGCTCCATCCGGGCGGCGGGCGGCCGCCCCGGGGACAAGGTGCATGTGGCGTACGGCTATGGCCTGTTCACCGGTGGGCTCGGCGCACACTACGGGGCGGAGCGGCTGGGCTGTACGGTCATCCCCGCCTCCGGTGGCATGACCGCCCGTCAGGTCCAGCTGATCCAGGATCTCGGCCCCGAGATCATCATGGTGACGCCGTCGTACATGCTCACGATCCTCGACGAGTTCGAGCGGCAGGGCGTCGATCCACGAGGCACGTCCCTGCGTGTCGGCATCTTCGGCGCCGAGCCCTGGACGGAGCGGATGCGTCAGGAGATCGAGGAACGCTTCGCGATCGACGCCGTCGACATATACGGGTTGTCCGAGGTGATCGGGCCGGGGGTCGCGCAGGAGTGCGTGGAGAGCAAGGACGGGCTCCATGTGTGGGAGGACCACTTCTTTCCGGAGGTCGTCGATCCGATCAGCGGTGAGGTGCTGCCCGAGGGCGAGGAGGGGGAACTGGTCTTCACCTCGCTCACCAAGGAGGCGATGCCGATCGTGCGCTACCGGACCCGGGACCTGACGCGGCTACTGCCGGGCACGGCGCGGGTGTTCCGACGGATGGAGAAGGTGACCGGCCGCAGTGACGACATGGTGATCCTGCGCGGGGTCAACCTCTTCCCGACGCAGATCGAGGAGATCGTGCTGCGCACTCCGGGAGTCGCGCCCCACTTCCAGCTGCGCCTCACCCGCGAGGGCCGGCTCGACGCCCTGACCGTACGGGCGGAAGCCCGCCCCGACGCGACACCCGAGACCCGGGACGCGGCCGCGCGGTCCATCACGGCCGCGGTCAAGGACGGCATCGGGGTGTCGGTCGCCGTGGAGATCGTCGAGCCGGAGTCCCTGGAGCGTTCCGTGGGCAAGATCCGACGGATCGAGGACCTGCGGCCCCACCGGACCGACCCTGCCCGGCACAGCCCGGGTCCGTCCAGGACGGTCTAGCCGCCTGCGAACCGGTCCCGCAGTTCCCTCTTGAGGATCTTCCCGCTCGCGTTGCGGGGAAGCTCGTCCACGAACACCACCCGCTTCGGCGCCTTGAAGTGGGCGAGCTTCTCCCTGGCGTGGTCGATCAGTTCGGGCCCGGTCACCTCACCGCGCGCGACGACGACCGCCGTGACGGTCTCGATCCACCGCTCGTCAGGCAGCGCGATCACAGCGACCTCGGCGACGCCCGGGTGCGTGTACAGGGCGTCCTCCACCTCGCGCGAGGCGACCAGGACGCCACCGGAGTTGATGACGTCCTTCACCCGGTCGACGATGGTGAAGTAGCCGTGCGCGTCCCGCACGGCGAGGTCGCCGGAGTGGAACCAGCCGTCCCGGAACGCCTCGGCGGTCTCCTCGGGCTTGTCCCAGTAGCCCTCGCACAGTTGCGGGGAGCGGTACACGATCTCACCCGGTGTGCCGTCGGGTACCTCCTGGCCGTTCTCGTCGACCACCCGGGCGTCCACGAAGAGGACGGTACGGCCGCAGGAGTCCATGCGGCCCCTGTGCTCGTCGGGGGCCAGTACCGTGGCGAGCGGGCCGATCTCGCTCTGGCCGAAGCAGTTGTAGAAGGCCAGCTTCGGCCACCGCTCACGCAGCCGCTCCAGGACCGGCACCGGCATGATCGAAGCGCCGTAGTACGCCTTGCGCAGCCCGTCGAGGTCACGGCTCGCGAAGTCGGGCCGGCCGGCGAGCCCGATCCACACCGTCGGCGGGGCGAACAGGCTGTCCACGCGGCCCGTCTCGATCAGGTCGAAGAGCCGGTCGCCGTCGGGAGCGTCCAGGATGGTGTTCGTCGCACCCACCGCCAGGTACGGCATGAGGAACACGTGCATCTGGGCCGAGTGGTACAGCGGCAGTGCGTGGACGGGGCGGTCGCCGGCGCTCAGGTCGAGGGCGGTGATCGCGCTCAGGTACTCGTGGACCAGGGCTCGGTGGGTCATCATCGCGCCCTTGGGCAGGGCCGTCGTGCCCGAGGTGTAGAGCAGTTGCACCAGATCCTCGCCGCGTGGCTCCGGGCCGTCGTGCACGGGGGCCGTAGCCTGCCGCGCCAGCAGGGAGTCGTCGGCGTCGCGCAACGGCAGCGCGGGGACTCCGTCCGGGAGCCGGTCCGACAGATCCGGGTCGGCGAGGATCAGGGAACTGCCGGACTGGCCGACGAGGTAGGCGAGATCGTCGCCGGTGAGGTTCTGATTGACGGGGACGTGGACCAGTCCCGCGCGGGCGCAGGCGAGGAAGGCGATCAGGTAGGCGTCCGAATTGTGGCCGTAGGCGCCGACCCGGTCGCCCGGGGCGAGCCCTTGGTCGAGCAGGACGCTCGCCGCGCGCGAGACGGCCTCGTCGAGTTCCGCGTAGGTCCAGGAGCGGTCGCGGTAGTCGATCGCGACGCGCGCCGGGGTGCGCCGTGCGGTCCGGCGCAGCACCCCGTCGACCGTGCTGCCGTGTCCAGGCGTCATGGCACATGATCCTCGGTGTGGCGCCGGGGACAGGTCAAGCACGACGCAGGACACCACGGCGGTGGCTCGGGCGGGACCACATGGGGGCGGGTCACATGGAGCGCAGCCACACAGAGGCGGGCCACATCGAGCGCAGCCACATGGCGGCGGGCGACATGGGCTTGCGCCACATGAGGCGGAAACACATGTGAGTGGCGAACGGCAATCGCTGTCAACGTATGTGGCGACCGAGCCCGTTCGTCGAATGCTTCATCCTGCTTCTTCTTGCCGTTTTCGCTTCGCCGTGCTCCCTTGCGCCCCTCTGGAGAAAGGTTTCCCGAAACCGAGCGCCGCTTCAACTGGGCAGGACTGTCTCAAGCGTCAAGTCCGTGACGCGCCCCACCATTTCGCGTGTCACATCCGGCAGGAGGTTTCCATGAGTCGTGCTGTGCCTGAACAAGAGCGAGCGTGGAGGACAGGTACTGCTCCAGGCATATTCCCATTCCTCGGTCACGGTATCGCTTTGTTCCGTCAACCGCTGACGTTTCTCAATTCTTTGCCCACGTACGGAGATCTGGTCGAGATACGACTCGGCCCGCGACGCGCCTGGATGGTGTGCCATCCGGAGCTGACCCATGAGGTGCTCAGGAACGCGCGCACCTTCGACAAGGGAGGCCCGCTCTTCGACCGGCTCGGGACGCTGATGGGCGACGGTCTCGTCACCTGCCCGCACCAGGCGCACCGGGACAAGCGCAGGCTGCTGCAACCGAGCTTCCGTCCCTCCCGTGCAGTCGCTCACGCGGAGCTGATCACCGAGGAGGCGGAGTCGGCGTGCCGCACCTGGACGCCCGGGCAGGAGGTGCCCGTCAGTGAGGCGATGATGGCGCTGACGACACGGGTGATCAGCCGCGTCCTCCTCTCCGACTCGCTCGACGACGCGACCTGCGCCGAGGTGCGGGACTGTCTCACCGTCATCGTCCGCGGCCTGTTCGTCCGCACGGTCGTACCGATCGACGCCCCGTTCCGGCTCCCCACCCGGGCCAACCGCCGCTATCGGCGAGCCGTGGCCCGCGTGCACGCCGTCATCGACGCGGCGATCGCGCAGCGGCGCCGGGACGGCTCCTCCCACGACGACGTGCTGGAGGTCCTGCTGGCGGCCACGCGCGGCGAGGCCGGGGAGGCGGCGATCACCGACCAGGAGGTCCACGACCACCTGATCACGTTGCTGCTCACGGGCGTCGAGGCCCCGGCGCTCTGTCTGGCCGACGCCTTCAGCCTGTTGGCCCGTCATCCGCAGGCGGAGCGCCGTCTGCACGCCGAACTCGACGCCGTACTCCCCGGCGGCCGGCGGCCCCGTCCCGAGGATCTGCCCGCGCTCGTGTACACCCGCTGCGTCGTCTCCGAGACGCTGCGCCACACGTCACCCGGCTGGCTCTTCACCCGCGTCGCCACCAGGGAGACGGAACTCGCCGGGTGCCGCCTGCCGCGCGGGGCGACCGTGCTCTACAGCCCCTACCTCCTGCACCACGATCCGTCGTCCTTCCCCGAGCCCGACCGGTTCCTTCCCGAGCGCTGGCTGCCGGATCAGGTCACCGCCGGGCAGCGGCGCGCGATGATGCCGTTCTCCGCGGGCAGCCGCAAATGCCTCGGCGACGAGTTCGCCATGGTGGAGGCCACCCTGGCGCTCGCGACGATCGCCGGCCGTGTGCGGCTGCGCCATCTGCCGGGTCATGTCGACGACACGCCTCGACCCACGATCACCCTCGGGCCGCGTTCCCTCGTCATGGGCTGCGAACGGCATCCGCCCCTGCGGACAGCCGCACTTCACGCACCGGATCTTCGGACGGCAGGTGACAACGGTGTCGACGACGCATGAGGACATCCCGGTCGGTGTACGGGCCGGCGTACCGGCCGGCCCACGGGACGACGTATCGGGCGCCACCCCGTCGTCGAGTCTCAAGGAGCTGATCGACACCCGCCTGCACATGCCCTTCCCGGCCCGCCGCAATCCCCACGAGCCCGCGGCGGCGGCCGGCGTGCAGGCATGGCTGACCGCGTGGGGACTGACCGACGACCCGGGGGTGTCCGCGATGATCGCCCGGACCCGCCCCGCCGAGCTGGCATCCCGCACCAGCCCCGCCGTCGATCAGGGTCTCCTCCAGATCGTGGCCAATCAGATCGCCTATCAGTTCGTCTTCGACGACCGGGCGGAGGACGTCGGCCGGCGCTCTCCGGGCGCGCTGCTGCCCATGCTGTGCGAGAGCGTCTCCGTCCTGTGCGACGGCGCCCCACCCAGCACACCCCTCGGAGCGTCGCTGGCCGACCTGTACCGCCAGGTCAGGGAGCGCTGCACCCCCGCGCAGGCGGCGCGCTGGGCCGCGAAGAGCCGGGAGTACGTACACGGTCTGCTGTACGAGGCGGTGGCACAGGCCCATTCCGGCGCGCTGCGGACCGCGGACTGCACCTCGATCCGGTCGCTGACCGCGGGCGTCGAGCCGTTCTTCCCGCTGTACGAGGCCGCCCAGCCTCACGAGGTACCCGACGCCGAACTCCACCACCCCGTCGTACAGCGCCTGAGCGGGCTCTCGGCGAACGCCGCGGTGTGGACGGCCGACCTGTTCTCCGCGGTGAAGGAGCAGCGCGCGGGCGAAATGATCAACCTGGCGCTCGCGCACCAGCGGGAGAGCAGGTGCTCCCTTCAGACGGCCGTCGTCATGGCCATCGGCGAGATCAACGACACCATCGAGGAGGTCCGCAAGCTCTGCGCCGAGATCGAACCGGAGCTGAGTCCCGCGGGCGTCGGCTACGCGCGGGGCGTGATCGGCTGGATCCGCGGGTGCTACGACTGGTCCCGTACCGTGCCCCGCTATGCGGATGTGACGTCCGTGCCGGCGGTTCCCTGATGGCGCCCGGCGTGCTCGTGCGGCAGGGCCACCGGCAGGTGCCCATTCGGACCTCCTACCCGCGGGACGGCCCTTCTCCCACCGGAAGTTCATGATTCACCCGTTGGTGCCCGATCCGCCCTGCCGCAGGCCCACGCGGCGTACGCTCGGCCCACCCGAGGCCGAACGACAGGAAGCGGTACGGCGCATGGCGATGGAGCCGCGGCACCCGATCACCGAACAACGGACGTTGATCGAGCGCCGACGGGAACTTCAGGCCCTCGACGCCGCGTTCAAGGAGCTGCGACGCACCACGGACGGCGTGCCGCGTGCGCGGCGCAGGGGGCTGCTCGCCTTCACCGGGTCGGCCGGACTGGGCAAGACCGCGCTCATCACGGAGGCACGTGTCCGCGCCGCGGCACACCGGTTCACGGTGCTTTCCGGGAGAGGTGGGGAGAAACAGCAGGAGTTGGCGTTCCGTGTGGTGCGCCAGTTGGTCCAGCCCTCGCTGGCACGGATGGACGAGGCGGAACGGCGGGCCTTCCTGGGCAGTTGGTACGACATCGTGGCCGCGGTGCTCGGTCTGGAGGCGCGGGGGCCCGCCCCCGCGCCGGACCCGACCGGTGTCCGTGAGGGTCTCGACTGGGTCATGACGCGCCTGACGGTGGAGAAGGCTCCGGTCGTCCTGCTCCTGGACGACCTGCACTGGGCCGACGCCGAGTCCCTGACCTGGCTCACCTCCTTCGCGCCGCGGGTCGACGACCTTCCGCTGCTGATCGTGGTCGCCTACCGGCCGGGCGAGTTGCCGCCCGAGGCGGACGAACTCGGCGGGCTTCTCGGACGTCACGGGGGCCGCCCTCACGAGCTGGCGCGGCTCTCCGCCGACGGCGTGGCGCGGATCGTCAGGGACGAGGTCGGGGAGGACGCCGAGGAGCGGTTCTGCAAGGAATGCTGGGCGGCCACCGGTGGCAGCCCCTTCGAAGCGGTGGAGCTCGCCATCGGGTTGGGCGAGCGGCGGCTCGCAGGGACCGAGGAGGACCTGCCGGCGATGCGTGAGCTCGCCGCGGCGGTGAAGGGTCCGGGACTGCTCGAGCGTCTGGAAGGGCTCGATCCGGCGACCGTCCGTTTCGCCCAGACGGCGTCCGTGCTGGGGTCGCCCTTCTCGCCGCAGCTGGCCGCGGCCATCGCGGTGCTCGGCGACGAGGCGCTCGCCGAGGCGACCCAGGAGTTGCGCGGCGCCCGGATCCTGGCCGAGGGCCGGGTGGCCGGGGGTGAGTTCGAGTTCGTCCACCCGCTGATCGCCACGACGATCTACCGTTCCCTCCCGAAGGCGTTCCGCACCGGTCTGCACAACGCCGCCGCGGTGGCCCTCCTCGACGCGGGGTACGGCCCCACCGCGGCCGCCCGGCATCTGCTGGAGGTGCCCTGCGAGGGCAACCCCGAGACCGTCGACTGCCTGCGCGAGGCCGCCCGCGAGTATCTGCGGGCCGGGGCGACGGAGGCCGCCCGGCGTCTGCTGACCCGCGCTCTGCACGAACCGCCCCTGCCCGAGGACCGCGCCGTGGTCCTGCACGAACTCGCGTGCTCGACGTTCCTGATCGAGCCCACGGCCACGGTGCGCTATCTCCGCCAGGCGCTGGCCGAACCGGATGTCGAGCCCGATCTGCGGGCGTCCGTCGTCTATCGGCTGACGACGGCGCTGGCCCACACCGATCAGCTGGCCGAAGCCGTGGCGGTGGCGGCGCAGGAGGCGAGGCAGGCCACGAATCCGCGCGTCAAACTGCGGATGCAGGCCGATCAGTTCGTCTGGAGCATGGTCCGCGCCGAGGACTGCGACTCCGTGGCCCGTTCCCGGACGCTGGCGCGGCTGGCCGAGCAGTTGCCCGGGCGCAGTCTGGAGGAGCGCTACATCCTGGGGCTGCGGGCCTGGGACGCCGTCAAGCGCGGAGAGCCGCGCGAGACCGCCCTCGCCCATGCCGACAGGGCTCTGCGCGGCGGTATGAGCTGGAGCGACGAGAACCGGGGGTTCGAGGTACCTCTGTCGGTCGCCCTGGTCTACATGTACGGCGATCAGCCCCGGCGGGCCGAGGAGTTGTTCCACAGGGGCATGGCCGACTGCGCGGCGAAGGGCTGGCGGGGCTCCCACCTGGCCTTCGGGCAGACCATCGCCGCCTACATCCGCTACCGACGCGGCTGTCTCGCCGAGGCCGAGGACTTCGTACGGGAGGGCCTGCGCATCGCCGACAAGGTGGAGGGGGTCGTGGCCGCCCGGTGGTTCGGCGTCGGCATCCTCATCAAGATCCTGCTGGCCCGTGGGCGGATCACCGAGGCGCGCGCCCTCGCCGACGAACACCGCTTCGGTGAGACGGTCCCGAGCGCGGTCGTCTATCCCGACCCGCGCACCGTGTACGCGGAACTGCTCCTGGCGGAGGGACGGCACGCCGAGGCGGTGCCGGTGCTGTCCGCGGTCGGCGACTGGCTGGACGAACGGGCCTGGCGCAACCCGGCCTGGTGCCCGTGGCAGCTGCGGCTCGCCTCCGCGCTCGCCCCGACCGCCCCGGACGAGGCGGTCCGCCATGCCCGGGACGCCGTCGAGCGCGCCCGGGGCTTCGGCGCCGCCTCCGCTCTCGGGCAGGCCCTTCACACCCTCGCCGAGGTGACCGGCGGACCGGCGGCGCTCGACCTGTACGCGCAGGCCGTCGACCAGTTGGAGCAGTCGCCCTCGTCGTACGAACTCGCCCGCGCCCTGGTCGGCCAGGGTGCCGCGCTGTCCCGCAACGGGCAGCTCCAGGAGGCCGCCGACCGGCTCTACCGGGGCTTGGAGGGCGCGGTCCACTGCGGGGCCGAGGCGCTGGCCGGCAAGGCCAGGGAGGAGCTGTCGGCGGCCGGCCTGCGCCCGCTGCCGCTGCGCTACGCCCCGGCCGAAACGCTGACCGCCCAGGAGCACCGTACGGCCGAACTGACCGTTGAGGGCGAGCCGGTGGCGGTGATCGCCAAGGACCTGCACCTCACCGAACAGGGAGTGCGGTCGCTGCTGTCCAGTGTGTACCGCAAGATCGGCACCGACGCGACCGGCCTGGCCAGTGCCCTTCAGGCCCTTCCTCGCCTCCGTCCCTGAAGCCGTCGGTCACCTCGGGCAGCCGCCGCCGGCGTCGCGGGGCCGGGTTCACAGCGCTCGGTCGCGCCCCTCCCAGTAGGGGTCCCGCAGCCGCCGCTTGTACAGCTTGCCGTTGGGGTCGCGCGGCATCTCGGCGGTGAAGTCCACGCTCCTCGGCCGTTTGTACCCGGCGAGTCGCTCCGCGCAGTGGTCGAGAAGGGTCGCGGCGAGTGCGGGGCCGGGCTCGTGGCCGGGGGCCGGTTCGACGACGGCCTTGACCTCCTCGCCCCAGTCGTCGTGCGGGATGCCGAAGACCGCGGCGTCCGCCACGGCCGGGTGCGACAGGAGCACGGACTCGATCTCGGCCGGGTAGATGTTCACCCCGCCCGAGATGATCATGTCGATCTTGCGGTCGCGGAGGAAGAGGTAGCCGTCCTCGTCCAGGTAGCCGAGGTCGCCGACGGTGAAGAAGTCACCGATGCGGTTCTTGCGTGTCTTGGCCTCGTCCTTGTGGTACGCGAATCCGCCGGTGTTCATCTTCATGTACACGGTGCCCAGTTCGCCCGGTGGGAGCCGGTTGCCGTCGTCGTCGAAGACGGCCAGTTCACTGATCGGCCAGGCCTTGCCGACGGTGCCGGGCTTCTTCAGCCAGTCCTCGGCGGTGGCGAAGGCGCCGCCGCCCTCGCTGGCCGCGTAGTACTCCTTCACGCACGGCCCCCACCAGTCGAGCATCGCCCGTTTCACATGGTCGGGGCAGGGCGCGGCGCCGTGGATGGCGTGCCGCATCGAGGACACGTCGTAACGGGCCCGGATGTCCTCGGGAAGTGCCAGCAGCCGGTGGAACTGGGTGGGGACCATATGGGTGTGGGTGCACCGGTGGGTGTCGATGAGACGGAGCATCTCCTGCGGTGTCCACTTGTCCATGAGGACCAGCCGGTGGCCGATGTGCAGGGACGCGCCCGCGAACTGCAGGACGGCGGTGTGGTACAGCGGTGAGCAGACGAGGTGCACGTTGTCGTCGAACGGGCGGATGCCGAAGATGCCGAGGAAACCGCCGAGGTACGCCTCCTCGGGGGCCTTGCCCGGCAGGGGGCGCCGGATGCCGCGGGGGCGGCCGGTGGTGCCCGAGGTGTAGTTCATGACCCAGCCGAGGGTGCGGTCGCCGGGTGCCGACTCCGGTTGCCCGTCGAGGAGTTCGGCGTACGGCCGGAAGCCCTCGACCGTGCCGATCGCGTACCGGTGGCTGCCGGGCAGGCCGGCTTCGTCGGCGGCGTGGCGTGCGGGGGCGGCGAAGCGTTCGTGGGCGAGGAGCACCTTGGCGCCGGAGTCGGCCACGATCCAGGCGATCTCGGGGCCGACGAAGTGGTGGTTGATCGGCACCAGGTAGAACCCGGCCTGGCTGGCGGCGAGGTAGGCGGTGAAGAACTCGGCGCTGTTGGGCAGGACGACCGCGAAGGCGTCCCCGCGCTCCATACCGGCCGTGCGCAGGCCGTGTACGAGGCGGTTGGCGTCGGCGTGCAGCCGTCCGGCGGTCCACGCCTCGCCGTCGGGGGCGACGAGGACCGTGCGGTGGGGGTCGGCCGCGGCCTGGGCCCAGAAGCCCACGGGCGGTGTGTTCGTCACTGGCCGCTCCTTCCGGCGATGCGGTTGATGCGGTCGACGGCTCGTTCGAAGCCGCTGGTGAGGTCGTCGAAGACGGCCTGGACGCTGCGCTCGGCGGTCATCCGGCCGACGATCTGCCCGACGGGGGTGCCGAGCAGCGGTTCGACCTCGTACTTCTGGATGCGCGAGACGGCGTCGGCGACGAGCAGGCCCTGCAGGGGCATGGGGAGGGTGCCGGGCCCGTGCGCGTCGTCCCAGGCGTCGGTCCACTCGGTACGCAGCTGGCGTGCGGGTTTGCCGGTCAGGGCGCGGGAGCGGACCGTGTCGCCGGATCCGGCGGCGAGCAGTTTGCGGGTCAGGGCCGGTGAGTGGAGGTCGGCCTCTGTGGTGGTCAGCCATATGGACCCCAGCCACACCCCTTGGGCGCCGAGGGCGAGCGCGGCAGCCACCTGCCGGCCGCTTCCGATGCCGCCGGCCGCCAGCACGGGCAGCGGGTCGACCGCCTCCACGACCTCGGGTGTGAGCACCATGGAGGCGATGTCGCCGGTGTGCCCGCCTGCCTCGTACCCCTGGGCGACGACGATGTCGATACCCGCGGCCTTGTGCTTCTCCGCGTGGCGGGCGCTGCCCGCGAGGGCGGCGACGAGGACGCCCTGATCATGGGCGCGCTCCACCACGTCCGCGGGCGGTGAGCCGAGAGCGTTGGCGAGCAGCTTGATCGGGTAGTCGAAGGCGACGTCGAGCTGGGTGCGGGCGACCTGCTCCATCCAACCGGTGATGCGCCAGCCGGACGCCTCGCCCTCGGCGAGTTCGGGCACGCCGTACTTGGCGAGGGTGTCCTCGACGAACTGCCGGTGTCCTTCGGGGATCATCGCCTCGACGTCGGCCTCGGTCACGCCTTCCACCTTCTTGGCGGGCATGACGACGTCCAGGCCGTAGGGCCTGCCCTCGACATGGGCCTCGATCCAGTCGAGGTCGCGTGTGAGGTCGTCGGGGGCGGTGTAGCGGACCGCGCCGAGCACTCCGAAGCCGCCGGCCCGGCTGATGGCCGCGGCGACGGCGGGGAACGGCGTGAAGCCGAAGACGGCGTGCTCGACTCCCAGTTTCTTGCTCAGCTCCGTCTGCATGGGCGCAGGATGCCGCAGTCCTCCGGACGACGGAAGGCCTTTTCTGATACACCGTCAGATCAGTTGCGCCGCATGCCCCGTTGACACGGTCCACACCTGACACGAAAGTTTCACCACGCAAGGTGATCCCGGAAAGATTCTTTCAGGCGGAGCCGCGGGAGGCCTCGATGACCGACGACCGAAGCGGACTGACCCGGCGGCACCTGGGCAGAGCCACCATGGCCCTGGGTGGCGCCCTGGCCCTCGCGCCCTTCCCTGCCGGTCCGGCCCGGGCGACCGCGTCCCCGGGCCGCAGCACACTGCGCCACGGCTCCCCCGAGCGGGCCGGCCTCCTCGCCGCCCACCTGCGCCGCCTGGTCACCGACGCTGAAACGTTCCTCGGCCCCTCCCCCACGCACCCCTGGTACGCGGGCGCCGT
This sequence comes from Streptomyces sp. NPDC007808, assembly GCF_042868655.1. Lineage (NCBI taxonomy): Bacteria > Bacillati > Actinomycetota > Actinomycetes > Kitasatosporales > Streptomycetaceae > Streptomyces > Streptomyces sp. NPDC007808. Next base: position 831,836 of record NZ_JBIAEQ010000001.1, on the reverse strand, counting down.
CCTGCTCGCCGGGCGCGGCCACACCGTTGCCCTGCACCGGCCCATCGGGATGGCGGTGCGCTATCAGGCGTACGACGAACAAACCGGCACGGGCGTCGAGTTCCCGGCGGAGCGGCAGATCGCGACGGCCGAGGACACCGTCTTCGATCTGGCCTCGGTGTCCAAGCTGTTCACCTCCGTCCTCGCCGTCCAGCAGATCGAGCGGGGTGCGCTCGCGCTGGAGTCGACGGTCGCTTCCCACCTCCCGGACTTCGGCCGGGCGGGCAAGCAGGACATCACGATCCGTCAGCTCCTGACGCACACCTCGGGGTTGCGCGCGTGGATCCCGCTGTACAACGCGCCGACGTACGAGGCCAAGCTCCAGCTCATCTGGAACGAGGCCCCGCTGAACCCTCCGGGCACCGCCTACCTCTACTCGGACCTGAACCTCATCTCCCTCCAGCTCGTCCTGGAGAAGGTCACCGGCCGCACGCTCGACACCCTCCTGCGCGAGGAGATCACCGCCCCGCTGGGCATGCACCGCACCCGCTACAACCCGCCCGCCGCCTGGAAGCCGGTGATCGCGGCCACGGAGGACGCCCGTAGGCCCTGGTCCGGCCTGGACCGTGGGCTGGTGTGGGGGGATGTGCACGACGAGAACGCCTTCAGCCTCGGCGGCGTCGCGGGCCACGCGGGCGTGTTCTCCAACGCCTGGGACCTCGCGATCCTCGGCCGCACACTCCTCGACGGCGGCGCCTACGGCAGGGCCCGCATCCTTCGGCCGGAGTCGGTGGAGCTGATGTTCACCGACTTCAACACCGCCTTCCCCGGCGACGAGCACGGCCTCGGCTTCGAGCTCCACCAGCACTGGTACATGGGCGCGATGGCCACCCCGCGCACCGCGGGCCACACCGGCTTCACCGGCACCTCGCTGGTCCTCGACCCGACGACCGACTCCTTTCTGGTGATCCTCGGCAACTCGGTCCACCCGGTGCGCAGTTGGCGCTCCGGCTCGGCGCCCAGGGTGGCCGCCGCCAACCACCTGGCCCGCGCCGTCCCGGTCCGCCCGCGGCACGGCCGTACCGCCTGGTTCTCCGGCATGGCGAACGCGACGGCCGCCACCCTCGCGCTGCCCCCGCTGGACACGTCCGCGGGCGGCGCCCGGCTGCACTGCGCCCTGTGGTGGGACACCGAACCACGGGCGGACGTCCTCGCGCTGGAGGCGACGACCGACGGGGGCGCCACCTGGCAGCCGCTCCCCTTCGCCACGGCACGTCGCCATGAGCCGTACCAGGACCACCCGACCGGTACCGTCACGGGCTGGTCGGGCCGCGTCTGGCACCGGCTCACGGCCCGACTGCCCACGCATCGGCAGCTGGAGCTCCGCTGGCGATACACCACCGATCGGCTGTACGTGGGCCGTGGGGCCTACGTCGACGCACTGCGCGTGGACGCGGCGGGCACCGTCCTCTTCGACGAGGCCCGGCCGGCGGACGCGACGCGGATCACGGCGACCGGCTGGAGCCGCTCCTCGGACTGATCACCCGGGCTCTCGCATCGGTGTCAGGCGGCCCGCGCACAGCTCCTGCCGTGCTCGCGCGCGCTGCACCCTGCAATCATGCGTCCGCTTGAAGGACGGCCATCGCCGCGTTGTGCCCCGGCACTCCGCTCACCCCTCCCCCTCGTACCGCACCGGCCCCGCACAGCAGCACGTTCGGGTGCGGTGTCTCGACGCCCCAGCGCCCGGTGCCCTCCTGGGCGTACGGCCAGGCCAGCTCGCGGTGGAAGATGTTGCCGCCGGGCAGGCGCAGGTCGCGCTCCAGGTCCAGCGGGGTCTTCGCCTCGATGCAGGGACGGCCTTCGGCGTCGGTCGCCAGACAGTCGGCGAGCGGCTCGGCGAGCTGGGCGTCCAGCTGGGCGAGGGTCGACTTCAGCAGCTCCTCGCGGACGGCGTCGTTGTCCCGCGCGAAGAGGCGGGCCGGGGTGTGCAGTCCGAAGAGGGTGAGGGTCTGGTAGCCCTTCTCGACGAGGTCGGGGCCGAGGATGGTCGGGTCCGTCAGCGAGTGGCAGTAGATCTCCGACGGCGGCGCGGCGGGGAGATCCCCCGCCGCGGCCTGGGCGTGGGCGGTGGCCAACTGGTCGTAGCCCTCGGCGATGTGGAACGTGCCGGAGAAGGCTTCGCGGGGGTCGACGGAGCTGTCCCGCAGTCGGGGCAGACGCTTGAGCAGCATGTTCACCTTGAGCTGGGCGCCCTCGGCGGGGTCCGGGGGCGTGTCCCCGGTGAGCGCGGCCAGGTCCTGCGGGGAGGCGTTCACCAGGACGTGCCGGGCGGCGGTGACGCCTTCGCCGTCGGCCGTCCGGTAGGTGATCTCCGCCGTACGTCCGTCCGTGTGGATGCGTACCGCCTCGTGCCCGGTGGCGAGGACCGCGCCGGCCGCGCGTGCCGCCGCGGCCAGGGCGTCGGTGAGCGCGCCCATCCCGCCGACGGGGACGTCCCAGTCGCCGGTGCCGCCGCCGATGACGTGGTAGAGGAAGCAGCGGTTCTGCTTGAGCGACGGATCGTGGGCGTCGGCGAAGGTACCGATCAGGGCGTCCGTGAGGACGACGCCCCGGACCAGGTCGTCCGCGAACCGGTCCTCGATCGCTACGCCGATGGGCTCCTCGAAGAGGGTCCGCCAGGCCTCCTCGTCGTCCACCCGGCGGCGCAGTTCGTCACGGCTCGGCAGGGGTTCGGTGAGGGTCGGGAACACCTTCTTGGCGACCTGGCCGGTCATGCCGTAGAAGCGCCGCCAGGCGGCGTACTCGTGCTCGCCGCCGGTCAGCCGGGCGAACGCCTCCCGGGTGCGCCGCTCGCCGCCACCGACGAGCAGTCCGGTCGGCCTGCCGTCGCGCTCCACGGGGGTGTACGAGGAGACGTTGCGCGTGCGGACCCGGAAGTCCAGGCCGAGATCGCGGACGATCTTCCTGGGCAGCAGGCTGACCAGGTACGAGTAGCGGGAGAGCCGAGCGTCGACACCGGCGAACGGCCGGGTGGACACGGCGGCGCCCCCGGTCCGGTCCAGCCGCTCCAGCACAAGCACGGACCGGCCGGCGCGGGCCAGGTAGGCGGCGGCGACCAGGCCGTTGTGGCCGCCACCGACGATGACGGCGTCGTACGTACGGTGTCCGGGGTGTCCCTCGTGTGCACGCATGGTTCTTCGTAACACGTGATGATCTAGGTCGGCCATAGGTGGGACGCGCCGGGGTCACGGGCCGGGGACGCGCCCGGTTCACCCCCCGCCGGTGCTTCCCCGCTCCCGCAGCGCCGCCACCCTCCGGTACAGCTCGGCCGCCTCGGTACCCCGTCCGAGTTGCTGGAGGCAGTGGGCCTCGTCGTTGCGGCTGGCCAGGGTGTCGGGGTGGGCGGGGCCCAGGACGTGTTCGCGGGCGGCGGCGACACGGCGGTACTCGGTGAGCGCGTCGGGCCAGCGGCCCAGCCAGCCGAGGCTCACGGCGACCTCGCGGCGGCTGACCAGGGTGTCCGGGTGATCGGGGCCCAGGACGCGCTCGCGGATCGCGCACACGTCACGGGACTCGGCGAGGGCCTCCTCCCAGCGGCCGAGGCGGCCGAGGTTGACGCCGAACCCGTGGCGGGCGCGGAGGGTCTCGGGGTGGGCGGGGCCGTGCACGCGGGTGCGGTCCTCGATGAGGTCGCGGTAGAGCCGGAGCGCTTCCGCGCTGCGGCCGAGGCGGCCGAGGCTGATGCCGACCTCGTAGCGGGCGGCCAGGGTGTCCGGGTGGTCGGGCCCGAGGGCCTGGGCGCGGGCCTCGGCGACCTCCCGGTAGGTCCGCAGGGCTTCCTCCCAGCGGCCCAACTGGCCGAGGGCGTACGCCACCTCGTAGCGGGTGACCAGGGTGTCGGGGTGGTGCGGGCCGAGGACGCGGGCGCGGGCGACGGCGACCTCGGCGGCCATGCGGTAGGAGTCCTCCAGACGGCCGAGTCTGCTGAGGTTGAAGGCGAGGTTGTGGCGGCAGCGCAGGGTGTCCGGGTGGTCGGCGCCCATGGCGTGCTCACGGGCGGTGAGCACGGACAGGTACACCTGGTGGGCGTCGAAGTGGCGGCCCAACTGACCGAGGACGTAGGCCATTTCCTGCCGGGCGGCGAGGGTGTCTGGGTGATCCGGGCCGAGGGCGAGGCTGCGGACGCGGGCGACGTGCTTGTACTCGCGCAGCGCGTCGGCGGCGCGGCCGGTGCGGCTGAGGGTGAAGGCGACCTCGTAGCGGCTGGCGAGGGTGTCCGGGTGGTCGGGGCCGAGCAGGTGCTCGCGCTCGGCGGCGACGGCCCGGTGCACCTCACCGGCCTCCGCCCAGCGACCCAGCCGGCCGAGGCTGAGGCCCGCGTTGTGCCGTCCCGCCAGCGCGGAGAGCGTCGCCGCGGACGGGGCGGGCGGTTCGTGGGGGGCCGCGGTCTCCTCGGGCCGGCCGGTGGCCGGCCGGGGGATCCACTCGCCGGTGAGGCCGGCCGCGGCGTCGGGGGGCGTGGTGCGCAGTCCGGCGCCGGTGGCCTTGTGGCCGGTGGTCATACCGCGGGTCCAGGACGGCAGGCGGGGCTCCCGGGCCACGGGCTCCGGGGGCCGCAGGTCGGGTCGCGGGCTCACCACGGTGGGCACGTACGCCGGTGTGGTACGGCCCAGATCGATCCGGCGGCCCAACTCGCGCCCGTCGTGGGGGCGTTCCTCGGGTCGTTTCGCCAGCAGGTCGAGGATGATCTTCTCGAAGTACTCGGGCAGCTCGGCCCGGTGGACGCGGGGCGGCCGGGGCGGGGTGTCCCGGTGGCCGACGAGGATCGCCCAGGGGTCGTCGAGGTCGAACGGCGGTACGCCGGTGGCGATCTCGTACAGCACGCATCCCAGCGAGTACAGGTCGCTGCGCTGGTCCACCTCCTCCCCGCCGATCTGCTCGGGCGACATGTAGTGCGGGGTGCCCATGGCGATGCCGGTGCCGGTCAGCCGGGACGTGAAGCCGATGTCATGGCCGAGGCGGGCTATGCCGAAGTCGCAGATCTTCACCGTGCCGTCGGCGAGCCGCATGATGTTCGCGGGCTTCAGATCGCGGTGCACGATGCCCTGTTGATGGGTGTAGGCGAGGGCGGCGGCGACCTGGTCGGCGATCTCGACGACGTCGGGGACGGGCAGCGGATGCTGCTTGTTGTCCTCCAGCAGCTGGCTGAGGTTGCGGCCCTGAAGCAGTTCCATGACGAGGAACAGAACGCCGTCGGACTCACCGAAGTCGTGCACGACGGTCACCCCGCGGTGTTGGAGCGCGGCTGCCACCCGGGCCTCGCGACGGAACCGCTCCCGCAGGACGCGGGTGAAGGACTGGTCGTGGTGCGGTCCCAGCGGCTTGAGGCACTTCACAGCGACCTGCCGGCCCAGCGACTCGTCGCGGGCGCGCCACACCTCGCCCATGCCGCCGCGCCCGATCGGTTCCAGCAGCCGGTACCGGCCCTGGATCAGCCTGCTGTCCCCCATCTCCCGCGATCGCCCCCCGTGACGGTCCGCCCCACCCTCCCCCGGCCCGTCCAGTATGGCGGGCTATCGCCCTGGTTTGTACGGCGCCGGGCGGGTCTCCGGGCCGAGCCGGGCCATGGCGCGCAGGATGTGTTTGGGCGGGAGTTGCCAGCGCAGACGTGCGGGAACGCAGCGCAGCAGGGTGCCCGTGGCACGCAACTGGCGGGTGACGGTGGTGGGTTCGGGCGCCGGTCTGCCGTACAGCTCGTGGGCGTACGGCGGCAGAGCGGCGTACGCCAGGTCGGCCACGCGCCGCCAGAGGACCTCGCGCGCCGGGACGAGCAGGGGGTGGGTCGGCGGACGGAGCAGGAAGTCGTCCACCGCGCGTGCCTCGGGTCCGCAGGCGAGCTCGGGGCGCACCGTGTCGAAGTAGGCGGCCATCTCCTCCTGGTTCGCCGGTACGGCGTCCGGGTCGAGGCCCACCAGGCGGGCGCTGACCCGGTGTTCGGCGATGTAGCGGTCCGCCTGGGTGTCGGTGAGGCGAAAGCCCGAGCGCCGCGCGACCCGCAGATACGAGTCGATCTCCGCGCAGTGCACCCACAGCAGCAGTCCGGGCTCGTCGACGCCGTACCGCTCCCCCGTGTCCGGGTCGGTGGCCCGCAGCCTGCGGTGGATCCCGCGCACCCGGGCGCCCGCCTTCTCGGCGGCCTCGGTGGTGCCGTACGTCGTCGTCCCGACGAAGTCGGCCGTCCGCAGCAGCCGGCCCCAGGCGTCCCGCCGGAAGTCGGAGTTCTGCATGACACCGCGTACGGCACGCGGGTGCAGGGCCTGGAGGTAGAGCGCGCGGATGCCCGCGACCCACATCATCGGGTCGCCGTGCATCTGCCAGGTCACGGAACGGGGCCCGAACAGACCGGGGTCACCTCTGTGTATGGCGTCCACCTCAGCAGTGTGACCAGGATCCCCGGCCGGCACCAGGCAACGTTCATGACCTCTGCCGATGTCGACCGGGTGAGGCGACCGCAGGTACGGCGTCACCGAGACCGGTGGCACCGTGGTCCGGCGCAGGTCCCGCGAGGTGTACCGGCGCCCGCGCGGCCCGAGGCGCCGGGCCTCACCCCACGCCGTGTGCGGAGCAGTACACAGGCGTCGTTACTGACTGACGTCGCTGAACGACGCGCTCGCCCGGCGTGCCGCGAGGAGCGCGACGCGGATGTCCGCCGTCGCCCGTGGATCGGACAGCGAGCGGGCCGTGAGCTCCTCGACGCGCCGCAGCCGGTAGCGGACGGTGTTGGGGTGGACGAACAGGCTGCGCGCCGCGTCCGTGGCGGAGCCGGCGGCGGCGTACCAGTGCTCCATGGTCTCCAGGAGCCGGGCGCGCTCGGCGGCCGGGAGATCGAGCAGGGGCTGGAGGACCACCTCCACCAGGTGCGCCGCCTCGGTCGGGGCGGCGGCAACCACCATCGCCAGCGGGTCGTCGTCGAAGCGCGCGACGCCGGGCCCGGTGCCCGGGAGGCCGGCCAGTGCAAGCCGGGCGAAGCGCAGAGCCCGTGGGGTGTCCCGCAACGAGTCGAAGCACGGGCTGACGCCCACGCGGGCGCCCGCGCGACGCAGGATGCGCAGGCAGGTGCCCTCCGCGGCCGCGGTGGGCAGGGCGGCCAGACCGATCTGCTGGTCGGGCAGCAGCCGCCAGGCGAAGCGGACCTGGGCCTGCCGCAGCGCCGTCTCCGTCCCCGCCAGCGGCTCCTCGCCGGGAGCGTCGGCCGCCGCCGCGGCGACCACGTAGGGCCCGCGGTCGGGCAGTCCCAGCTCGCGGGCGGCCTCCCACAGCGTGTGGTCGGCGATGGCGCCGGTGAACAGCGCTTCCACCAGTGCCGAGCGGCGGGCCTGACGCCGCGAGGTCAGTTCGGCGGTGGTCTCCCGGTAGGCCGCCGCCACCGCCTCCGCGTAGCGGCCGAACAGCGCCCAGATCTCGGCCGACTGGGACACCAGCCGGGCGTCGGAGACCTCGGGATGGGTGCGTGCCTCGATGAGGATCTCGGTCCACACGAGCTCGAAGCCGATCCGGTACGCGTGCAGGGTGTCCGCCAGTGGCACGCCCTGCTCGGCGCGGATGCGGCCGGTCTCCCGGGCCGGGCTCGGGTCCTGCTCGCCCGCCCGGCCGAGCTGCTTCAGGAGCATGTCCGCGTTGGCGGTGCACGAGCGGCGCAGCGAGTCGAAGGGGATCAGCGACTCGTCCCTGTAGGCATCGACGTCCGAGCGGATGCGCTGCGCCATCCGCTCGCCCAGTTCCGGCAGCCTTGCATGAAGCGCCGAGACCACCCCCGAGATGTCCATTCCAGCAGCTTAATGCCCGTGTTTTGTCATCAGGAACAATCTTGGAGTACACGCGCTGTCCCACCGCACATAGGCCGTCGGCGCGGACATCAGCACCATGTCGTCAACGTGAACAACGGATTTCAACGGTGACGTTCGTGGAGGCGGGTCATGGCCAATCTGGCTGAGTTTCTGGTGGAGACGGCACGGCGGCAGCCGGAACGCCCCGCGCTGCGACTCGGGGACCAGGTCATCAGCTACGCGGAGCTCGACGGGCGCAGCGCCCGCGCCGCCGCGCTGCTTCGGGCCGAGGGCGTACGACCGGGAGACCGGGTCGCCCTGATGCTGCCCAACGTTCCCGAGTTCGTCGTCCTGTACTACGGCGCGCTGCGCGCCGGCGCGGTCGTCGTCCCGATGAACCCGCTACTGAAGACCCGGGAGACCGAGTACCACCTGCGCGACTCCGGCGCGGTCATGCTCTGCGAGTGGCACCAGGCGCCGGGCGAGGGCGCGCAGGGCGCGGCCGCCGCCGGTGTGCGGCACATGGCCGTCGAGCCCGCCGCCTTCGCGGAGCTGCTGGCCGGTCATGAGCCGCTGCCGGAGGTGAGCGAGCCGGACGGCGAGGACGTGGCCGTGCTGCTGTACACCTCCGGTACGACCGGCCGCCCCAAGGGGGCGACGCTCACCCACGCCGGGCTGCGGCACAACACCGACGTCAACGCGGTCCACGTGCAGCAGGTGACGCCGGACGACGTGGTGGTGGGCTGTCTGCCGCTGTTCCACATCTTCGGCCAGATCTGCACGATGAGCGTGACCCTCCGCGCCGGTGCCTCACTCACCCTGATCCCCCGCTTCGACCCGCAGACCGTGCTGGACGCCATCGCCCGCGACCGGGCGACGATCTTCGAGGGCGTGCCGACCATGTACGCGGCGCTGCTCCAGCACCCCTCGGAGGCGGACGTGTCGACGCTGCGGATGTGCGTCTCCGGCGGGGCCTCACTGCCGGTGGAGGTCCTGCACGGCTTCGAGCGCCGCTTCGGCTGTGTGGTGCTGGAGGGCTTCGGCATGTCCGAGACCAGTCCGGTGGTCACGTTCAACCACCCTGACCGGCCGCGGAAGGCCGGGTCCATCGGCACCCCGATCAAGGACGTGGAGGTCCGGCTCCTCGACGACAAGGGCCAGGACGTGGCCCAGGGCGAGATCGGCGAACTGGCCGTCCGCGGGCCGAACGTGATGAAGGGGTACTGGAAACGCCCGGAGGAGACGGCGGCCACCATCCAGGACGGCTGGCTGCGCTCGGGCGACCTCGCGCGCCAGGACGAGGACGGCTACCTGTACATCGTCGACCGCAAGAAGGACATGATCATCCGCGGCGGCTACAACGTCTACCCGCGCGAGATCGAGGAGGTGCTCCACGAGCACCCGGCCGTCGCACTGGCCGCGGTGGTGGGCGTGGCCGACGCGCATCTGGGCGAGGAGATAGCGGCCGCGGTGGTGCTGCGCCCGAAGGCGCAGGCCACGTCCGACGAGCTCCAGCAGTTCGTCAAGGACCGCGTTGCGGCGTACAAGTACCCGCGCCAGGTGTGGCTCGTGGACACACTGCCCACGGGCCCCAGCGGCAAGATCCTGAAAAGGGAGATCACCGCGCCGGCCCACCGGGACGGCTCTGTCACGTCGACCGACCGGGTGGGATGACCTTCTGGGCCCGTCGGCCCCGTCTTGCTCCGGGGCCGCGGCCGGCTCGTTCACTCCCCGCGCCCCCCGGAGGCCGGTCGCGGCTCCTGGCTTCCGCGACCGGCCCGGGGCGTGCCCCGGGGGGACGTCCGTCAGCTGGTCTTCCACTTCTGGTTGTCGCCGCCCCAGCAGGACCACAGTTGGACCTTGGCGGTGGCCAGGTCCTTGTCCAGGCACAGACCGGACTTCACTGAGCGGATCGTGCCGTCGGAGTAGAACATCCACTTCTGATTGTTCTGCCCGTTGCAGTCGTAGGTGCCGACTTGGGTGGCGTTGCTCGTGCCTTCACGGTAGGCGTCCAGGCACTTGGTGCCGCCGTAGACGGTGAGCTGCCCGGAGGGCGTCAGGGTCCACTGCTGGTTGGCGCCGCCCGAGCACTGGTCGTAGACCTGGACCTGGACGTTGTCGCGGCTGACGTAGGGGACGTCGAGGCAGCCGTTGCCGTCGGCGTTGCGCAGGATGCTCGTGTGTGAGCCGGGGTCGGCACCCCAGGCACGCTTGACGGCGTCGATGCCGCTGATGTTGCGGATGCCGAGCGTCAGGTCGGCACCGCTGCCCTTGAGGTCGAAGAGCGAGTAGTAGTCGTGGTCGGGGTACTCCTGGTACTTGCCGCCGATGGCAGGCCAGTAGACCGCGCCCATGCCGAGTTCGCGGACGGTGTCGGTGTCGGCGCGCAGGTACCGCACGAAGTTGTCGGTGCTGTCGGCGTCGTTGTAGTCCTTGCCGGCGTCCGCGCCTGCGCCGCCCATCGGTGCGCCGAACTCGTCCAGGACGGTGCGCTTGGCGCAGGTGCCGACCTTGCTCTTGAAGTCGGTGACCCACTCGCCGTAGGTCCTCGCCGGCTTACTGAAGGCGTAGTGGTGGAGCGAGAGATAGGTCCCGTCGAGGCGGGAGTCGGCGCACACGCTCGTGACGTAGTCGTTGTAGCCGGGCCCGCTCACGATGATCCGGTTCCTGGGGACCGACGGCTGGTCGGCGATCCACTTGGCGGCGATGTCCGCCCACTCGGTGGCACTGTGCCCATGGGGCTCGTTGAACGGCTCGAAGTAGACCAGCCCGTTGGACGCGTATCTGTCCGCCACGGCCTTCCACATCGACTTGAACGCGTCCGCGTCGACGACCTTGCCGCTCCAGCCGGGCCCGTCCGGTTTCCCGTCGTTGTTCCTGTCCTCGCCGTCCCCTTCCCAGTAGGAGAGGATGACCTTGAAGCCCTTGGCTGTCGCGGCATCGATGGCGCCGGCGTACCTGTCGCCCCACGTCGTGCCCGGGACGGAGTGGCTGTTGATCGGCAGCCGTACGGTGTTGGCGCCGAGCGTGCTCCGGAACCCGCTGAGGATGGCGTCGGCCTTGACCTTGACGGTCTCGTAGCTGTCGGATTCGTTCAGCCCTTCGGGGACAACGGCGCCGTAGGTGAAGTTGTCTCCCACTCTGGCCCAGTTCACGCCTTGGAACTGACCGGCGTCCAGCGTGGGCTCTTCGGCGGCGGCCGGTGACGCCCCTGACACGGCACCGATCGACATGGTGATCAGCCCGACCAGCAGAGCAGTTGCCGCGCGCCGCGGGGAACGGGTACCCGCGGAAGGGGGTGCGGTGGAGTGAGGACTGGGCCGGGTGCGCTGGTAGTTGAGCATGTCGTGTCCCTTCCTGTGCTTGCGGCTCTGTACATACGGCTTCGTGCCAACCCGCCGATCGAAGTGGCGGACGGGCACCGAGGCCGAGGGCCGACGTCGTTCGAGCCGTGGCAGCTGTCGGCTCAAGGGGGCCGCTGTAAGCAGGCTTCGTCTGTGGTGCCCACGTGATGTGCAGTGGCGCAGACGCCGGTGCGCGCCACCGCTGCCTTTCGGCGTAGTCGTCCGCCCTGCGCGGATGGGTGGATCGGGGGGCTGGGTACCGGGGGCAGGAGCGCGCGGCGAACAACTCCTGCCCCCGGCAGACTTTGCGGGTGGGCCCCTCCTTCGAGAACACAGCTTCAATCAGAAGTAAACGAATCCGAACGGCGCCGCCCATGAAATCCGTTCGGCCTGCCGAACGTCAAGAGTCGTGCATCGACTTCTTCTGACCCTTACGAAAACGGGAGGGGCTGGGGAAATCGCTCCCCCTGGACGGTCGTTGATGGATCCGCGCTGGCCGCATGTGATGGGCGCGCTCCCATGGCGTGAATGCGCTGCCGGGCCGTGCAGTCGCGGGACCGTCGAGCGACAGGGCGCGCAGGAGCCACTCCCGAACGCGGCTCCGAGAGCATGGAAGCGACTTCCTCCAACCCCTTGCAGAAGCCCTGTGGAACTCCTATGTTCCGAGGCACAGCCCGTTGGAGTCATCTCGCGTCGAGCCGTAAGCGTGGCAGCCGAAATCCGGCTCGGTGTCAGCAAGTCGGCGAGGAAGAACCGGGAACCGAACCTGCCTGCCCCGTCACCACCCAGCCGAAGCAGGAGCGCGTGAGGGAGCCCACAAGCAGGTCCACAAGTGGCGCGCGGACGTCTGGGGAGTTATCGTCAGAGGGTAGAACGACCGGTCTTCCTACCTCCTGGAGGGTATCGCTCGGACTTCCTGACCGGGCCACCCCCAGGCCGGGACATGCCAGTAGGTCGCCGGTGCACGTCGAAGAGAGATCAAGATTTCCGTGAAGCCAATCCGCGCCCCCAGCCGGGGCCCCGCACAGAGTCGCTGTTCCATGCCACCCCGACGGGGTCAGCCTCCCGACCGGATCAACCGGACCGCGTCCAGAAGGGTCTTGTGGGCGGCCGTCGAGTCGTCCAGATAGCCGGCTGCCATCGCGCCGTCGTACAGCATCAGCAGCGCACCGGCAGCCGACTCCGGGGCGCCGTGCCCGAGCCGTGTGAGCAGGTCCTGGAAGAGGGCACGGATCCAGTCCCGGTGGGACGCCACCAGACCCCGGACCGGATGGTCGGCGTCCGGGTATTCGGCGGCGGCGTTCATGAACGGCGACCCGCGGAAGCCACGCTCGCGGGCGTGCTCGGCGATCGCCTCGAAGATCAGGTCGATCGCTTCCGCGGGCGGATGCGCGGCGGCCAGCGGTTCGGCCACTCCCTTGTAGTAGGCGTCCTTGGTCAGCAGATAGGCCACGACCAGGTCGTCCTTGGAGGCGAAGTGCCGGTAGAAGGTCGCCTTCGTCACGCCGGCCTCAGCGATCAGCCGCTCCACGCCGATCGCGCGCACACCCTCGTAATAGAACAGCCGCGACGCGGCCCGGACCAGACGTTCGCGAGGAGGCAGGTCGGCCTCGCTCGTGCTGTTCTGACGCTTGGCGTTGGTTGTCTTCTGCCCAGTAGTACTCACTTCCCCATTCTGCCCGTGGCCCGGCCCCGAGTGGCCTCCACCCCCGTACGGCCGCACCCGGGCTGTCACTCCCCATCTCTACGGCCCGCAACGGCGTGGCCGTTCATCGAAAGGTTTGAACCATGACTCGTCGCCTCGAAGGAACCGCCGCCCTGGTCACCGGAGCCTCCAGCGGCATCGGCCACGCCACCGCTCTGGAGCTGGCCGGCGAGGGCGCCGCCGTGGCCCTGGTCGGTCGGCGCGAGGACCGACTCACCGACCTCGCCGCGCAGATCACGGACGCCGGCGGGAAGGCCCTGGTCGTGCCCGCCGACATCACCACCGCCGAGGCCGCCGCGGAGGCGGTCGAGCGGACCGTCGACGGTTTGGGCCGCCTGGACATCCTGGTCAACAACGCCGGACTCATGCTGCTCGGTCCCACCCCCGGCGCGGACCTGAACGACTGGCGGCGCATGATCGACATCAACCTCATGGGCCTGATGTACACCGCCCACGCGGCCGTCCCCCACCTGGTCAAGGCCGCCGCCGATGAGCCGCGCCAGGTCGCCGACATCGTCAACATCAGCTCGCTCGCCGGCCGCAACGCCTACGCCATGTCCGCCGTCTACAGCGCCACCAAGTTCGGCGTCAACGCCTTCAGCGAGTCGCTGCGCCAGGAACTGGCACGCCAGCACGTCCGCGTCTCCGTCATCGAGCCGGGGAGCGTCGACACCGAACTCCGCACGCACAACCCCGAGGTCATCCAGCAGCACATCGTCTCCGCCCTGGGCGACATCGACCGGCTGCAGAGCCACGACATCGCCGACACCGTCGGCTACATCGTCACCCGCCCCCGGCACGTGGCCGTCGCCGAACTGCTCGTACGCCCCACCGAGCAGGCCTGACCGCCCATTCCGAGGCCAACTCCCAGACACGCAAGGAGTCGTGATGGCGGCCCGCGCCCCTGTCACAGCAGCCGACACCGTCGTCCGCGTCTGCCTGCTGCTCGCCACCGCCATCGCGCTCGGAGACGGTCTGCAACTGTTGGCACAGGGAAGCCCCACGGACGCGGACAACGTGCACCGCTTCATGGCGGGCGTCTACATCGGCTGGGCTCCCCTGTTCTTCTGGACGGCGGCAACGATCCACCGGCAGGGAGTGCTCGTCTACTTCCTGGCAGTCCCGATCTTCCTCGGAGGCGTGGGCCGGCTGGTGTCGTTCGCCCAGAACGGCATCCCCAGCCCGGTCGGAATCTTCCTCGCCTCCGCCCTCCTGGATTTCACCCTCTCGATCGTCATCGTCCGGGCGCACAGCACCGCACTCAGGTCCAGGCGGGTGGGGGCGGCCGCCTGAAGTACCCGTCGTGGGCTGCCCGGCCGTCGCACACGAGTGCCGAGGTGTGCCCTTGGCGCCGCGACGGCTCACGGGTTTGGCGCGGCGCGGCCTGCAGGTGCCGCGGACGAGTGTCGTGTGCGGGTTGGTGGAGTCGCGCGGACGATGCGCACGTCGAGGCTCGGCGCTTCGTGTGCGGGTTGGTGGAGCCGCACGGACATAAGCAGGTCGAGGCTCGGCACAGTTCGGGGAAGCGCGCACCTGACCGGCCCGCGCTCGGCTGAAGTCGTCCACTTCCGCCGGCGGCGGCATCGCTCCTCGGTCCGCCACGGCGCCCGCACCCTCATCAACCTCCGCGACGCCGACGGAGACGCGCTCGTACAGGACCGCACCGTCACCGACTTCTCGACGGTCGAGGAAGAGACGGCCGGGTGCGGTCAGGGGCCGTTGTTGCTGGAGAACCGCTGGAGAACGAATTGCGCGCCAGCTGGCGCCATGTACATGCGCTCCACCAGTCCGATGGCCCCGCGCCGTGCGGGGCGGCCGCCTGATCACAGGACAGAGTCCGGGCCGTCGGCGACCTGCTTCTCGCTGCCGTGGCCGAGACCGAATGACCCCTCCGGCCACCTGGGCGCCCGCCTCGGCACCACCGTCCGCGGCCCGGAGCGGGCCGCGGAGGGTACGAGCCCCCGCCGTCGCTCGCGCAGCCGGCGACATGGCTGGGTCGCACGGCGCCCACCTCGACCGCCTCGGTCACCACCTCGTCAGAGACGAGCGAGGGAAGGGGTGGCGAGGCCGAGCCCGTCGCGAGTTCGAGCCCATCGCGAGTTCGAACTCGTCGCGAGTTCGAGCGCTCCCTCTCGACTCGGCTGGGCCACCCCGTGTACCCGGAGGCGAGGACCACGGGAAGCAGGGGTTACGGGCGCGGTCTGCGGGCGTGGAGGACGAAGGCCGGGGGTGTGTTGCGCCATATCGTGCGGCTGGGGACGACTTCCTCGAAGCGCTCGGCCAGCAGCCCTCGGAACCGGCGAGCGGGGCTGAGGGGAACCGCGTGGAGGTAGGTGAACGCGGTGAATGCACCCGCCGGGGCGAGCACCGCGGACGTCGCGTCCATCAGCCGATGTTGGACGGCGGTGGGAAAGAGCGCCCAAGGCAGGCCGCTGACCACCACGTCGGCGCTCTCGATGCCGCGCTCGTCCAGCAGGTTGCGCAGGTGTACGGCGTCGCACTGGATCACCTCGGCCCCCGCGTGGCGGTCGCGCAGGCGCTGGGCGAGGAGTGGATCGATCTCGACGGCCAGGTGGCGGCCGCGCCCGCCGAGCCGGCGCTGGATCTCGGCGGTGAAAGGTCCGGTGCCGGCCCCCAGTTCCACCACGACGGGCTCGCCGCGTTCCGGCACGGTGGCACAGACCGCCTCGGCCAGGTGGCGCGAGCTGGGCGCGATGGCCCCCATACGGGCAGGTGAGCGCACCCACTGGCGCAGGAAGAGGGTGTAGTCGTTCGCCTCGTGCGGAGACCTGCAGAGACGGCAGTGCCGGGCTCTTCGGGGCGCGGTGCTGGTGGTCATGTCGAGGCCTTGTCGGGGAGTGCGGTGGTCAGATCGGGTCGGTGTGAACAAGGCCCTTACGGTGCACCGGGATCCGCGGCACTGCTCCGCCTGCAGGCGAGCCGGCGCGATGTTCCCGAGCTTTAGCAGAAAGACCGGTCGTTCTACCTGAAAGATAGCGCCCCCGAAGGCTCCGCGCCACTCGCCACCCCGATGGAATACCTTCGCGGCGCTCAACGACGGCCCTCGCGAGCCGGGGAGAGCCCTGCGCAGACCCACCCTGCCGCTGCGCCCACGGGAGGCGGCGGGCTGCGGTCCCGGCAGGCGGGGGCGAATCTCTCGGCCCCCGGAAGGCCTCGCGCGAGGCCACGTCGGCCTCCCGCCCGAAGGCGTCGAGTCGGCGTCGGCGTCGGATTGGCGTCGGGGTTGGCGTTCACAGCGCCAGGAACCGCAAGACGTGCCCCAGACGATCAAGCGGTGCTCCGCCACGGCAGCGCGAAGCACCCCTGGGGTCACGAAATCATCGACGAGAGGGCCGAGTCGCCGGCTTGCACCATCCCCCGAACACTGAAACCGTCCACGGACTTCCGGCCCCGTCGAATGCGCCTGCGCCACCGTCCAACTGCGCGCAAAGATCACTCGCGGAACACGGACGGCCCTCCAGTCACCGCTCGACCTCCCGGCGGACCAGCACCCGTACGGGGCAGCTCAGCGCGGGAAGACGACCGTCAGCAGGCGGAAGAGTTCGGCGCGCTCCTCGCCGGACAGCTGGTCCAGGCCGGTCTGCGTCTGTTCCATGCGCTCGCGGATCGTGTCGATGGCCTTCTCGCCCACCTCGGTGAGGGCGACGTTCTTCACACGGCGGTCGGTGGTGCTGACCTCGCGGTGGACCAGGTCGCGCTTTTCGAGCCGGTCGATGATTCCGGTCATGTTCGACGCGTCGCAGGCAAGGGTGTGGGCGAGCGAGCGCATCGAAGCGGGCCCGCGGCGCAGCACCGTGAGGGTCTTTGCCTGGCTGGAAGTGAGGCCCAGGTCGGCGGCGGCTGTCGTGAAGTCGGCGTAATGCGTACTGACCGCATGGGCGAGCAGCTCCATGAGCTGCGGCTTGGACGGGATCGGGGACATGCCTTGAGGGTATCGCGAAAAGCTTGAACCTCCCAACCTTTGACATTCACCAAGCTCTTATTATTTGATGTCCTCAAGCATCGAGTACCTCAATGGTCTGACTCCTCGACCATCGATGCACACATCCTTGCTCCCCTCCTTCGGGCATCCCTTCCACCGGAAAGAAGACCGTGAAGTCCTCCCTTGCCGCCGCGCCGGAGCGCCGCACCGGCAGCCTCAGCCTCGTCCTGGTACTGGGCCTCGCCGCCATGGTCGTGTCGATGATGCAGACCCTGGTCATCCCGATCCTCGGCATCATCCAGAACGACCTGGGCGCCACCACTGCGCAGGTCAGCTGGGTCACCACCGCCACGCTGCTGTCGGCCGCGGTCTTCACGCCGCTCCTCGGCCGCTTCGGCGACCAGCACGGCACGAAGCCGACCCTGCTCGGCGTGCTGGTGGTCATGGTCGCCGGATCCGTGCTCGCCGCCACCACGAGCTCCATGCTGTGGCTCATCGTGGCCCGTGTGATGCAGGGCGCCGCCACCGCGATCTTCCCGCTCGCACTGTCCGTGCTGCGGGCAGAGGTCGCTCCCGCGCGGCTGCCCGGAGCCATGGCCCTGGTCAGCGGAACGCTCGGGTTCGGCAGCGGCCTCGCCCTGGTGAGCGCCGGACTCCTCTCCCAGGGTGCCGACCCCGACTACCACCAGGTCTTCTGGCTGGCCGCCGCACTCGCCACCGCCGCACTCATCGCGGTCGCTGTGGCCGTCCCCGCGCCTCGCACCCGGACCGGCGGGCGCACCGACTGGCTCGGCGCCACCGGCCTGGCCCTGGTGCTCGTCCTGCTCCTGCTGCCCATCTCACAGGGCCACACCTGGGGGTGGACCTCGGCCCGCACGCTCGCCCTCTTCGCAGGTGCCGCCGTCATGACCGTCGTCTGGGTCGTGATCGAACGCCGGGTCCGCGACCCGCTGGTCGACATGAAGATGTTCGTCCACCGGCCGGTGCTGTTCACCAACGTCGCCGGACTGCTCGTCGGATTCGCCATGTTCGCCCAGTTCATCGGCGTGTCCTACCTCGTCCAGACGCCCGATGAGATCGCCGGCTACGGCTTCGGCGCCTCCGTCCTGCGCGCCTCCGTCGTCTACCTGCTGCCCTCCGCCCTCGTCTCGCTCGTCGCCGCCCAGTTCGGAGGCATGCTGGTACGCCGTATCGGCGCGCGTCTCACACTCGCCGTCGGTGCCGCCTTCGGTGTCATCGGTTTCGCCTGGCTGACCCTCGCCCACGACACCACCGCGTCGGTGGTCCTGGCCGGCATGGTCGTCGGCGTCGCCATCAGCTTCGGCTACGCCGCGATGCCCGCCCTGATCGTGGCCGGCGTCCCGCACCACCAGACCGGCATCGCCAACGGCATCAACTCCATCTCCCGCTCCGCCGGCAGTGCGATCGGCAGCGCCGTCGTCACCTCGCTGCTCGCCTCCCGGACGCTCGACAACCTGCCCGCCGGAGTGCCCGCGTTGCCCGCCGAGAGCCAGTACACCTTGACCTTCGCCCTCGCCGGTATGGCGTTCCTGCTGGTCATCGGCGTGGCGATGGTCGGCCTGGCGATCCGCCGCAGGTCCCCCTCGTCCGCCACCGACGCGCCCGCCCCGTCGGGCGACGGTGAGACCGCGCCCGCGCGCACGGCCGTCACGGTCTGACCTCGCCCCGAACGCCAGGGCCGCGACCTTCTTCCCCTCGGATGCCGACCGGCTTTCCCTTCGCACCCGACAGCCCGAACAGGACACGACTGTGACCGACGCCAAGGCAGCCTTCACCCTCGACGACACCTTCACCGCCACCGAAGCCACCGCGCTGGTGAACCGGCTGCGCGCCACCTTCCGTACCGGCCGCACCAGGCCCCTGGCCTGGCGTCGGCAGCAGTTGACCCGCCTGCGCGACCTGCTCACCGACAACCGTGCGGCGATCGCCGACGCCCTCTACGCCGACCTGCGCAAGAACCGCGCCGAGGCCGACGCCATGGAGATCGACACCACGATCGCCGAGATCGACGACTACCTGGAGCACCTGGAGGGGTGGACCGCCCCGCAGCCTGCCCCCGTCACGGTGCCCGGAATTCCCGGCAGCACTGCCCGCACCGTCTTCGACCCACTGGGCGTCACCCTGGTCATCTCGGCGTGGAACTACCCGGTCAATCTGCTCCTCGTGCCCGTCGCGGGCGCGCTCGCCGCCGGCAACGCGGTCGTCATCAAGCCCGCCGACCACGCCGCCCACACCTCGGCCCTGCTGGCCGAGTTGCTGCCCGCGTACCTCGACACCGATGCGACGGCGGTCGTCGAGGGCGGCGCGCCGGAGACCAGCGCGCTCCTCGCGCAGCACTTCGACCACATCTTCTACACCGGCAACGGCACGGTCGGCCGCATCGTGATGACCGCCGCCGCGAAGAACCTCACCCCGGTCGTCCTCGAACTCGGCGGGAAGTCACCGGTGTTCGTGGACCGCGACACCGACATCGTGACCGTCGCGCAGCGCCTGGCGGCCACGAAGTTCGCCAACGCCGGACAGACCTGCGTCGCCCCCGACTACGTCCTGACCGACCCGGACACCGCGACCGAACTGCAGGCCGCCCTGGTCGTCACGCTCAGTGGGCTGTTCGGTGAGGACCCGCAGACGTCCGGCGCCTACGGACGGATCGTCAACGAGCGGCACTTCGACCGACTGTCCGCGCTGCTGGCCTCCGGCCGCACGGTCGTAGGCGGGCAAACCGACCGCGCGGACACGTACATCGCCCCGACCGTGCTGGCCGACGTCCGCCCCGACGAGCCCGTGATGCAGGAGGAGATCTTCGGTCCCATCCTGCCGATCCTCACCGTGGCGGACCTCGACGAGGCGATCGCGTTCATCAACGAGCGCGACAAGCCGCTCGCCCTGTACGCCTTCACCGAGAGCGACACCACCAAGCGCCGCCTCGCCGCCGAGACCTCCTCGGGCGGCCTCAACTTCGGCCTGCCGATGCACCACCTCGCCGTACCGACCCTCCCCTTCGGCGGCGTCGGCGAAAGCGGCATGGGCAACTACCACGGCCGCTACTCCATCGAGACCTTCAGCCACCGCAAGGCCGTCCTCGACGTCCCGCTGGGCTGAGCCAACCCGGAAGAAGGCACCCCATGCGACATGCCGCCCACGTGGCCGACGCCCCCGAAGCCAATCGCCGCAAGAGCGAGGAGCACGAACACACCATGAACGACACGCTGGCGCGGCTCGGCGCCGGCAAATACATGCTCATCACCAGCTACCGCAAGAACGGCACCCCGGTCGCCACCCCGGTGTGGGTGGTCCGCGACGGCGACACGCTGGGTGTGCGGACCCCCGCCGACTCCTGGAAGGTCAAGCGGATCCGGGCCCGCCGCGACATCCTCGTCGGCCCCTGCGACCTGAACGGCAACCCGACGGGCGAGCAGATCCCGGCCACCGCCGAGATCACCGACGAGGCGACCGGTGCCCGCTACCGCAAACTCATCGCCCGCAAGTACGGCATCCTCGGCCGCCTCATGATCCTCCAGAGCCGGCTGCGGGGCGCTGACAGCACGCTGGGCATCCGCGTGCGGCTCACCCCGTAGCAGCATGACGCACCGTCAGCTCCCGCATCGGTGGCTTCTTCTCGGATGGCCTCGGTGAACGCCATCAGACGGTCACATCACACAAGAGCGAGTGGTCGAGGAGGTCGGATCATGGAAATCGCGGGGAGTCAGCAGCGGACGGCACCCGGCACCTTCACCGCCTTCGCCCGCTTCGTACTCTTCGGCGGCGGCGTGGGGCTCGCCTCCAGCTTCGCCGTGGCGGCCCTCGCCTCGTGGATGTACTGGGGCCTGGCCAACGCTCTGATCACCGTGGTCTCCACCCTCCTCGCCACCGAGTTGCACGCCCGCTTCACCTTCGGCGCGGGCGGGCGCGCGACCCGGCGCCAGCACGCGCAGTCGGCCGGAACCGCGGCGGCCGCGTATGCGGTGACCTCCGTGGCGATGCTTTCCCTGCAGCAACTGGTGACGGCACCCGGCGTGGCGCTCCAGCAGGCCGTCTATCTGACCGCCTCCGCACTCGCCGGGATCGCGCGGTTCGCGATGCTGCGCCTCGTCGTCTTCGCGCGGGGCCGCTCGCGGGTCGCGGCCACCGTCCGTACCGCCCGCCCCGTGCACGCGACCGCGGCCCGTGCCGCGGCACCCGCCGGGCCGGTGGTGCTGGGCCACGCCGCCTGACCGTCACGTGGGCGCTCGCCGCGCCAGACGAGCAGCCGCGCCGCCGGCCGGCTTCGACAGCACACTCCAGCGGCGGGGCCGGCTCACCTGTCAGCCGCGAAGCTGATCCGCACCCGCCGGGGGGCAGGCACCCGGGTGGCGGCGCCCGCGTCCGAGCCACCTCGCCTCGCTCCGTACCAACTCGCCACACTGGCCCGGGACTTCACCTCTGCCGCCCGTGCGCTGGGCGCCGACACCGAAGCCATCCTGGCCGCCGTCCGCGACGCCCTGGACTGACGACGGCCGGTGACGATCAGGGCGGCGACACCATCGCCCGACCCTCTCCAGCCGGAGAGGCCATCCGCGCACCGACAGCGCCCCCGGCCTGATGATGTGCTCACCGAGAAGAAGCTGTTCCACGACGCCCAGCCCCTCGGCGGCGGGGTGACATCTGTCTGAGAGGTGCTCACGGCGGCCGGTTCGGCGGGCAGAGGCGCCGAAGACTCCGGCCGGTCGAGGGTGGCCAGGCCGGCGACGGCGAGTACGGCGGCGAGGAACGCTGACTCACGGCGGACTCGCCTCGACCGCCCCGGGTGCACCCGTCACAGCTTCTTGCTCGCGACATTCGCACACCGCGAGGCCCAGGCCGACCGGGACCGCGAGACGGATTGTTATGCGCATGGGAACTGCTTTCTTGGGTCTTTGCGTGGGAGGGACGCGACGCGGGCATCCGAAGGTCCGGCAGTCCACCTCTTGCACCGGGACAACGGCACTCAAAGGAGCGGGGCTCAGTGGGCAGGGCCGGGGATGGCGAAGCAAAGGGACTTGCCGTCGGTGGGGATCGAGTGGAGGCGGGTGCGGTGGACTGCGCAACGGCCCCCGGAGAGCGGCGCGATGTTCTGGACGGGGAGCTTCCGCCCCTGGTTGTTACCGCCGCTGCAGGTGCAGATCTCGACCTCGACAGGGCTGGTGGCGAACTCCGGGACGTCCAGGCATCGGCCGGACCGGGTGGCGCGGAGGCCGCCGTCGGCCAGCTGCGTCCACTTCTGGTTGTATCCACCGTTGAGGGTTCGGGCCGCGGCGGCGAGCCGTCCGTGGCAGGACTGGCACTCGTACGGCTCGCAGTGTCGAGTCCGGACCTGGGCGTGCTGCATGGCCAGAGGCATGAACATGGCCCACGGGCTCGGGGCGGCCGACGCGGGTGCCGGTCCGGGGTCGGCCCGGCACCCGCATCGGGCGGTGTGCACAACCGCGTCGGTCCAGCGGGTCAAACGGTGAGCCGCTTGAACTGCTGATGGGCGCCGGTCCCGCACTTGTACTGGATGAGGCGGACATCCTTGGAGGAGCCCTCCGTGACGTCCAGGCAGAGTCCGCTGTGCCGGGCCACCAGGCGGTAGTAGCCATCGCCTTGGTCCTCGAACCTCCATTGCTGGTTCTGGCCGCTGCCGCACTTGTACTGGTTGACGAAGGCCTTTGCGGTGGAACCACCCTCGACATCCAGGCACTTGCCGCTGTGCTGGGCGAGGATGCGGTAGTAGCCGTCGCCCGCGTCCTCCAGACGCCACTGCTGGTTGAGGCCGCCGTTGCAGGCGTACTGGAGGACGTGGCCGTTGTCGGCGGCGGAGTTGTCCTGGACGTCGACGCACTTGTCACTGTGCCGGGCCACGAGGTTGTAGTAGGGGCCGCCGCCCACGCCCTTGACCGTCCCCGCCGCCGCGTCGATCTCGACCTTCGGGTACCAGGGCAGGTTCATGGTGGTCCTGGTCGGGAAGGTCAACGGCAGCCAGACGTACGTGGAGTCGTTGACCGGGCCATTCCCGTTCATGGTGGCGCCGGCCCATCGGTCGCCCATGTACAGGAACGAGGTGTTGCCCGACGTGCCCTCGATGGGCAGCACGAACGTCGTCTGGGAGTTGTAGCCGATGCCGTCACCGACCTCCTTCATCTCCGACCAGGGGCCGGCGATGCCGGCAGCGGTGGCGTACATCTGCTGGTTGGGGTTCCAGCCGCTGAGGCCGGAGGTCAGCATGAAGTAGACACCGTAACGTTTGAACAGCGCCGGGGCCTCCCGGTTCTGGCCCGGCCAGGGGTTGGCGACCAACGGATGGTCGGCGTACCCGGTGAAGTCGGCGTTGAGCTTGTGGATGCGCAGGTCGGCGTTGTCCTTGGTGGCCGTCACGTGGTACGCGGTCTCACTTCCGTCCGCGTTCTTGTCCACGTACAGCGTCATGTCCCGGGACTCGGTGGTCTGGGTGGTGTCGTTGCCGTTCGGCGGCCGGAAGCTGCCCAGATAGTCATAGGGACCCTCGATCTTGTCGGAGACGGCGACGGCGGCCCTCGACTCGACGTAGTCCGTGGCGTTCTCCTTGTGCATCCACATGACGAACTTCTTGGTGGTGCTGTTGTAGATCACCTTGGGACGCTCGATCTTGGCGGATTGCAGCTCGGGATCGCTCGCCTGATTGAGGGCATCGCCTGCCCACTCCCACGTCTTCAGGTCGGCCGACTTGTAGACGGAGACGGCCTTGAAGGTGTAGTTCGGGTGGCGATTCTCCCCGAACCAGTAGTAGTAGCCATCGGTGTGCTTGATCATCCCGCCGCCGTGTGCGTCGACGGGGTCGCCATTGGTCCCGATGAAGTCGTGCGGATCGTCCAGGGTGACCGGGGCCGCCTGGGCGGGTGGCGCGACCAACAGTAGTGCGAGCACGCTGGCGCAGACAGCCAGCAACGGCGTGAGAACACGTCTGAGCATCATTGCTCCTCGTGAACGGGAGGGCGGCTTGGGGAAGGAGAGTCGAACCCGCCCTCGGGCGGCTCTTGGTCCCATTCGTCGATCTGAGCTGAGCTTGATCGGGAATGAGGGTTGACCCGTTGACCCCACTCTGGTCAGGGGCTGACATGCCGTGCGGGGTGGGGCCAAGATCGAGGGATTTGGCAGTGGGGTGCGTCCGCTGCCGGCCTTCGGCCGGGTCCCGTTCAGCGGACTTCCCCGAGGTGTTCGACGGCAGCCCGCCAGGAGTCTGGCGAGGCCGTCGTCACCGCGGTCGGCGACGCCGTCATCGGCGCCCAGCCGGCCTTGGCTGGTGCGGGGCGGATGGGGTCGGTGGGCTGTGAGAGGGGCTCAGATCAAACGAGGGACGCAGTCCGGGCACACGGAGAGCGTCCGGTCGGGGGCGCTCGACCGCTGGATGAGGCCCACGGATACGGGGGCGTCCGTCCAGCGGCTGCACCTGAAGCAGACGTCGGCATTCATCTGCCCGGAGTCTCCTGCTGTTGATCGGGAGGGGTGTCGTGGGGCGTGGGTACTCGTGCTGGGGAGGGACAGCCGCCGCTGCGTGCTCAAAACCGGCTCCAGGATGACGGGGTGGGAAGGGCGGGACGGGTGCAGCGCGGCCGACGCTCAGCCTTTGTTGGCCCCGAGGGTGAGCCCGCTGACGAACTGGCGCTGCAGCACGAAGTACACGATCAGAACCGGGATCGCGGTGAGCAGGGCACCGGCGGCGATCAGGTTGGGGTCGGTGAAGTACTGCCCGGAGAGGTTGTTCAAGGCCGAGGTGATCGGCATGTTCTCGCCGGTCGAGATGAGGACGATGGCCCAGAAGAAGTCGTTGTAGATCCAGATGGACAGCAGTGTCGCCAGGGCGGCCATGGCCGGACGGCACAGCGGCAGGGTGATCTGCCAGTACTGCCGCCAGACCGAGGCGCCGTCCACCAGCGCGGCCTCGGTCAGCTCGTGCGGCAGGGAGCGCATGTAATTGCTGAGTACGAAGGCGCAGAAGCCGGACTGGAACGCGACGTGGATGAGGACCAGGCCGAGGGCGGAGTCGTAGAGCTTGCCGCTCATCGTGATGCCGGGCAGGTCGATCAGCAGGTACAGCCGGTACAGCGGGGTGATGATGACCTGCTGCGGCAGCAGGTTGCCGGCCGTGAAGACCAGCAGGAGCGCCAGGTTGAGGCGGAAGTCGAAGCGGCTGACGTAGAACGCGACCATGGAGGACAGGAACAGCGTCAGCAGCACCGCCGGCACGGCGATCAGCAGCGTGGTGCCGAAGTAGCGCAGCATGTCCGACTGCTGGAAGGCGTCGGTGAAGTTGTCGAAGCTCAATGTGTCGGGCCAGGACACGTAGCCCTTGGCGCTGGTCTCTCCGTACGGACGCAGGGCGGCGAGGATCGCCCAGAGCAGCGGGGCGAGCCAGGCCAGTGCGGCTCCGGCGAGGAAGACGTGCAGCAGGATCCGGGCGGGGCGGATCGGCGTACGGGGCTTGGTCATCGCGGTGATGCTCATACGCGCCGCTCCTTCCGGAAGGTGGCCACCAGGTACGGGATGATCACGGCGAGCGAGATCAGCAGCAGGACGACCGCGATCGCGGAGCCGTATCCGATGCGGCTGGACTCGCCGATGATGTTGTTGGTCACGAGGATCGAGAGCAGTTCGGTGCCCTCGGCGCCCTTGTTGAAGACGAAGACCAGGTCGAAGGCGCGCAGGGCCTCGATGATGGTGACGACCAGGACGATGGTGTTGGTGGGCCGCAGGGTGGGGAAGACGACGTTCTTGAACGTCTGCCATTCGTTGGCGCCGTCGAGCGCGGAGGCTTCCCGCAGCGCGGGGTCTACGCCCTTCAGACCGGCCAGATAAAGGATCATGAGGTAGCCGGTGTGCCGCCAGGAGGCGGCGACCAGCACGGCCCAGAGGTTCAGGTCGGGGTCGCCGATCCAGTCGATGTAGTGGCCGGGCTCGTTGGCTCCGATGAGGCTGTTGATCAGGCCGGTGTCGGGGTTGTAGACGAGCTGCCAGACGAAGCCGATGACGGCGAAGGACATCACGACGGGCAGGAAGAAGGCCGTCTGGTAGACCCTGCTGAATCGGATCTTCTTGTCCAGCTGTACCGCCAGGAACATCCCCAACGGCATGGGTACGAGGATCAGAACGGCGAGCCAGATGACGTTGTGCTGGACGGCGGGCCAGAACTGCGGGTTGGTGGTGAACAGTTCCCTGAAATTGTCCAGCCCGACCCATGTGATCGAGTTGAAGCCGATGCCGTCCCAGGTGGTGAAGGCCAGCGCGATCGAGGCCAGCGCGGTGACCCACACCAAGGCGATGTGCAGGATGGTGGGCACGCCGGCCATGAGCCAGAGAGTGAGCCGGTCGCGCCGGGTCAGCAGACGTCGGTGGCCCTGTCGTACTCGCCGGCTCCTCCCCTTTGTCGACTGCGTCTCCGGGGGCCCCGGGGGCGGGGGGTTCGGCGCCGCCGGGGTGTTGGTGATTTCGGTCCCGGTACCGGTGTTCCGTGTGAGAGTCATGAGGTGGCGAAGATCGTCTTCTTCTGGCGCTCAATGGACGAGAGCAGGCTGTCGACGCCCTTGGGGTCGCGGATGAACTTCTGCAGCGCGGGTTGCATCACGGTGGAGGTGAAGTCAGGGCGGCTGTCACGGTCCATGAACTGCGTCAGGGACTTCGCGCCGGAGATCATCTCGTACGCCTTCTTCTGCAGCGGGGTGTAGGAGGAGGTGTCCGCCGTCCTGGAGGCGGCGACGACGCTCGGGTCCGACTTGAGGTAGAGCGCCTCGGCCTCCGGCGTGCCCAGGTACTCCAGCAGCTTGACGGCACCGGCCTTGTTCTTCGGGGCCTTGGAGAGCATGAAGCCGTCGGTGGGCGCCTCGACGGTGTCCTGGCCGTGGGCCGGGTCGATCTCCGGGAAGGCGAAGAAGTCGAGGTCCTCCAAGGCCGCCTTGTCGGTGAACTGCTGGGCCACGAAGGTGCCCAGCAGGTACATGCCCGCCTTCTTGGAGGCCAGTGTCTGGGCCGCGTCCTGCCAGGTGCGGCCGACCGCGCCCTCCTGGTGGAACGGGAGGATCTCGGACCACAGGTCGAAGGTCTTGCGCACCTTGGCGTCGGTCCAGGAGGCCCGGCCGGCCATCAGCTCGACGTGGAAGTCGTAACCGTTGGCACGGAAGTTGATCTGGTCGAAGGTGCCCATCGCGGGCCAGGCGTCCTTGTCACCGAAGGCGATCGGAACGAGCCCGTCCTTCTTCATCTGCTTGCACAGGGCGACGAAGTCGTCCCACTTGGTGGGGACTTCGTAACCCTTCTCCTTGAAGACGCTCTTGCGGTAGAAGATCGCCCACGGGTACGTGTACAGCGGGACGAAGTAGTGCTTGCCGTCCTCGCCCTGGCTGAGCACCTTCATCGCGACGGGGAAGTTGCCGCCGATGGTCTTCCACACGTCGTCGATCGGCGTGGCCAGGCCCTTGGCCGCGAAGAACTGCATGCGGTACCCGGCGAACCAGTGGAACACGTCGTCCGGCGTGCCCTGCAGGTAGGAGTTGATCTGCTCCTGGAAGGTGTTGTGGTCCTTGATGTTCACGTCGACCGTGACGCCGGACTTGTTCCTGTAGGCCGCGTAGATGTCCGCGTACGCCTTCTTCGGCACGGCGTCCGACGCGTTGGAGCCGACCGTGACGGTCTTCGGGTCAGTCGCCGTGGCACTGCCGCCGCAGGCGCTCAGCAGGGGAATGCCGGCCCCCAGCGCGACCGCCCCGCCCAACCCACGCAGCAGCGTGCGGCGATCTGGAGCGGGAGAGGAGAGACCGGAGGAAGAGAGGTGCATGACGACTCCTGGAGCAGAGCAGCGACCATCGGGATCAGACCGCAAGGGCACAAGGTCAATCAGAATCAAACTAGATCAAACAGTGGACCCCATGAGAGCGGTTCGATCTACCGAACGTCAAGAGGTGCGCAATCCCTTTTTGCGACCCCTACGAAAACCCATGACCTGGGAAATCGCTTTCCCCTGCCGCCAGTTGAGGGGATTGCCGCAGGGGGGACGCGATGGGGGCGCTCCCATAACGCGCGTGCGCCTGCGCCGCACATTTCGAGCACATTTCAACGTCTGGGCACAGTCGCCCCCCGCTTCGGCCCCGCGCGCCTGGCCGCCGAAGTCAACCGGTGGCTCGCGCGCGCCGACACTCCCTCGCGCCTGACGGGCACCGGCGCCGTAGCTACCGAGCCCGCCTCGTCATCCACGCGGACGCGAAGCTGTGCCGCACGGATGTCGGCGTCATGGCCCTGGTGGTACAGCTGTCCGCCGGTCTCCAGTGGCCCAAGCGGGAGGCGGCCAGAGGCTTCAAGGCGTGGCCCCGGTCCTGGCCGCGCGCGGTCTCGAACGGGCCGCCGAACCCACCACCCCGGACTCCTGGTGCGTGGCAGACTCCGCGCCCCCGGTACTCCCGCCTCGGCGCATCGGACCCGCTATGCCGACCGACGCCGCAGAAGGGCAAGGTGAAGTACGGCCGACGGCCACTGGCGCCGCCACTTCGGAGAGCTGCCCGGACTCACGCGTATGCGTACCACGGCTGGAGAGCTGCCCGGACTCACGCGGATGCGTACCACGGCTGATTCCCGCATCGCCTCGATCATCGTCCGCAGCGACGTCACACGGGCCGAAGCCCCGCACGACCCAGGTTTGCGCTGACCCCCTGACCCTGGGTCGACCAGGAAGCCTGGTCACACGCGGTGTGACCAGGATCGGTAGTTGGCACTGGACAACCTTCGTGACCTGCACCGATGCCAATTAGGTTCAGCACCTGCAGGTACGGAATCAGAGAGATAGTTGGCACTTTGGTACACCGCAGGTCACAGGGTGTCTCGCCGGGAGCGCGGGGGCATCTGCTCTCCGGGCAGAGGTCTCCCTCGTGTGTGGCCGACGACTTCAGGTCCCGACGCAGCTTCTCTGTTGGTGGTCCGTACGGTGATGCATCCAGAGCACCACGTCGCACACCCGCAACGCACTGACTGTCGCGGGGAGGTCGGCGGACTGCCGTAGGGCCAACAGTTCGCGGTGCAGCGCGTGATTGTCGGCACTCAGCGCGCCATGCAGGTCGAGCCAGAATGACCTCGGCCGACCGAGAATGCAGCGAACGACCTGATCGTAGACGGGCAGCAGCCGCGGCCGCTTTCGGGCGAGGAGCTTGCCGGCCGTCACCCACCCGATTCCGGTCTCGTTGCAGAGGACGCGCCAGGCAGTGTGGGCCGGCGACCCTTCGGCCAGGTCGGCAGCCTCGGCTTCCGCCATGTCGATGTCGAAGGGAACGCTGCTCAGCAACTTGGACAACCGGACACCGAGATCGCCTTCAAGGAGGTCGAGGGCGGCCTGTGCGGGAATCCTGACCGACAGGGTCTGCACAGCGATCAGATCATCGGCGGTCACGACGTTCGCGACCGCCTGACGGCCCCCTCCGCCGGCCAGATGCTCAAAACGCCTACCGTGAACGGCGCTGCTTCACCGAGCTGGCCGGTGCCGTAGTAGCGGCGGAGATTGGATACGGCCTGATCAGAGGTGATGAGTCTAGTCAGTCGGTGGATAAGTGGCGGTTGGCTCAATGCCGCAACCAGAGGGCGAAGGCATCGACGAGCCCTGCATAGAACCGCTCGTCGGGCACCGATCCCGGATTCTTGCTCGCGTCGTAGAAGGCGACGTTGGTGAAGGAAGCGGAGACGGATGCGTTGAGGTTCTTGTAGAACGCGAGCTTGCCGCGCCCGAACCCGACGAACAGCCAGAAGACCCCGAGGGATGCGGTGTTCTGCAACAGGGAACGGACCTCGGCCTTGTCCCAGGGCTCATCACCGACCTGAGTCACGATGAAGGCGGGATCAGCGGCCCCGGACTCCTGGTAATGCCCTACTGCACGACGCATGGCGTCGGCGACATTGCCCCACCCCCAGTCGACCTGAGTGTGCAGCTGCCCGATGCGACCGCGGTAGTTGTCGAGGCGGATCTCCTCCAGGAATGGTTCCCTTCCGCTGGAGAAGACCACGGGCACGGTGCCGTCGTCATCGAGGTTGGCCGATAGCGCCAAGACGCGCTCGGCGAAAGCTTGCACTGCGAATGACTCGTACAGCTCTTCCATGTGCCAGTCGTGATCCAGAATCAGATATACCGCAGCCCGCCGGTTCGTGATGTCCCGGTCCGCAAGGGCCTTGCCGGCCTGTCGTGCTGGAGAGAGCAGTCCGGGGGCCAGCCGTTCGACCTTGGACAGGTCCACCGATGGCCCCGCAGAACTGGAGTTCTGGCGTCCTTGGGCGGGAAGTGGCACAGGGGTTGCGGCTGGCTCGGATTCGACATCGACGCCGTAGTCGGTCGCGAGACCAGCCAGACCGGAGGCGTAGCCCTGTCCCACTGCGCGGATCTTCCATCCGCCATCTCGTCGGTAGAGCTCCGCCAGCACCGCGACCGTCTCCCCGGACGTGAAGTCCGGCGCTGTGAACGACCTGGTCGGCGAGCCTGTCTGGGAGATGGAAAGAATCGGTGCACGGGTGAAGACCGCGCCCGGCTGCAGCGGATCGGCACTCACGACGACAACCAGTCTGTCCACGTCAGTCGGCACGCGCACAAGATCGGCCGTGACCGCCGAGCCGGTGATTGATACGCCGTCCTGAGCCGGGTGGTTGTAGAAGACCAAGTCGTCGTCGGTCCGAACCCTGCCGTTCGCTCCGAGTAACAGTGCCGAGACATCCGCGGCCAACCCCTGAACCGACACCGTCAGTACCACCGGCGCCGTCAACAGCCCGGTGTTCTCTCCTTTACGCAACGACGTCGTCTGCATCCTCGCCCCCTTGATCGCCGAGAGGGAAACGGTAGACCTCTGACGCCCGACCGTCCCGGCTTTGGACAGAATTCGCCCCTGCCGAACTTCCCCAGGGGCCGATGAGCCTCGCTCGTACTCCAGAAGCATCTGTTAGTGCCACACTGTGCCCCCGGGAAAGGGGTGGACCATGGGATTCGGATTCCGTGTCGGTGTGCCTGGGATGAGTGTGCGTGTCTCAACACGCGGTGTGCGGACCTCTCTGGGGCCACGTGCGGCGAGGCTCACTGTGGGCAGCGGCGGAGCAAGGGTGTCGACGGGCCTCGGCCCTTTCTACGCGTCCAGTTCCCTAAGCGGCGGTCGTCGACGTACCACCACACGGCGTACCACGCAGACCCGGTCGGTCACTCCTTCGGCCGCCCAATTGGAGCGAGCGCGCCGCCAGGCAGAAAGAGCACAACAGGAGGCGGAGCGCGACGCCGCCATCGCTCAACTGCAAGAGCTGAGACTGCAGATGACCAGCGTCCACCTGCAGTCCTTCGCCGCCGCGCAACCGCCCCTGATCCCAGCCGCTCCGCATCTCGGTCTGCCATGGGCACTCGCCGAGGCCCAAACCTTCCACCTGCAAGGAGTGGGCCGCCTGGCACGGGCCGAGCGCGCTGCCGCCAAACAGCGCGCCCAGCATGACGCTCCCGAATACCTGGCCACGGAGACGGAACGTCTGCACGCCGCCCGGGAACAGATGGTCACTGAGGCCGGCCAGTGGTGGCAGGCACTGCTCTCCAACGACGAGGCCACCGTCTGCGAGGCAGTGAACACCGCCTTCTCCGACAACCCTGCCGCCGGCTGCGCAGTCGGCGTGGACGGCTCCGTCCTGTCGGTCGTCATGCGACAGCAGGACCTCGACACGATGCCCACCCAAACCGCCGGCCTCACAACCAGCGGGCGCCCCACCCTGAAGAACCTCACCAAACGCGACCGGATCCTGTGGTGGCTGACGGCCATGGGCTCCAATATCGTCGCCACGCTCAAAGAGGGCTTCGCAACAGCGCCCGGCATCGAAGCCATCGACTTGGCCGTCCTCACTCGCCTGCCCGACACTCAGCGACTCGGCTTTGTCGCCTACGGCCGCTGGACACGGCACGCGATCGACTCGACGCCTTGGCGGGAGCCGGACGACGCCCTGCGCTTCCTGGACATCGGTCAGGACCTGGCCTGCTCCGTCACCACCACCGCTTCCGGCAACTTCTCGAGCACCCTCAAGCCTCTGGACACCACCCGCGTACCTGGCCTCCAAGACCTGCTGGACGGCGCCCAGGACGCCTCCGACTCCGGCGAGTCCTCCCTCGCCGGCCTGGACATCACCCTCGGCGCCAACGCACCCTCCGAGCCCCCGGCCAGGGCCGACGACCCGTACCGGATCAGGTCATTCGCCGAGTGGAAGCAGCGGACTCTCTCCCCGTCCCACCCCACGCCCCATGTTCCCCCGACGGCGTCCACTGCGCTCATTCCGGGCCAGAACCTCGTCCTGCCCGAGGAAGCCTGGCAGGGACTTCGCGTCTCGTTCAACTTCGCCGGCGCCGACGCCGACCTCACCCTGTTCCTGGTCGGAAACGACGGCCGGGTCTCTGGTGACGAGGACTTCGTCTTCTACAACCAGCCGTCCGCTGCCGACGGTGGCGCACGCCTCCTCGGCAAACAGCAGGAGGGCCACCAGACAGTCGAACGCGCCATCGTCCATCTGTCCGCCCTGCCCGATGGGGTGCAGCGGGTCGCCATCGCCATCAACATGGACGTCGAAACCGGTCTGACCTGCGGATCCCTCACCCACGCAGCCCTGGATCTCGACTGCGCAGGCGGCGTCGGATGGACCTTCAGGCCTCCCGCCGACCCTTCCATCCGAGCCATGGTCATCGCCGAGCTCTATCGGCACAGTGTCGACGGCCACCCGCTATGGAAGCTCCGGGCCCTCGGCCAGGGCTGGGCAGACGGGCTTGACGGCCTCGCCCGCGCCTATGGAGTCGACGTCGCATGATCTGAAGAAGGGCACGCACACGGTTGGCGTCCAACGCCAGTACACCGGCCCCGCCGGCACGACCGAGAACGCCCAGGGCGCCGTCTACCTCACCTACACCTCCCGGCACGGGCACGCGGGTATCGACCGTGCCCTGCACCTGCCCAAGTCCTGGACCGGCGACGTCGAACGCCGCGAGTAGGCCGCCGTCCCGGACAAGGTGGACGTCACCACCAAGCCGCAGCTCGCCCAGCAGATGGTCGAACGCGCCCTGGACACCGGGGCTCCGGCCCGCATGGGCAGCCGCCGACGAGGTCTACGGCGACAACCCGAAACTCCGAGTCGCCCTGGAGACACGCGAACTGGGCTACATGCTCGCGGCCTCGTGCCCCAACCGCTGCCCCACCCCGGCCGGCTCGCAGCGCGCCGACCACCGCAGCGCCTGTTCATCGCCATGACCGTTCAACCAGTCCGCGACACCGCCCACCGACAGCGTTGGTCAACCTGGCCTCGACGCCACCAAGCCACCCTTCACCCATGAAGATCACGATCTACGGCTGGAGTACTAGGAAGTCAGATACCGATACCGTCTACCCGGTTGCCCAGTTGTCGCCTACGCAGCACGGTAGGCAGGGCAGGTGGAGCCAGCCGTCGGTGAGGTCGAATACTCGCCATACCGTGAGCCTCACCTGACCCGGCGATCAGCCTTCCCACTCCACCGGACTGCCTCATCGGAGCGAGAATGTCTCAGTCATCCGCCGGACTGTGATTCGTGGGGCCGGCGCGCTTAGAATGCCCCCTCCTTGCGCTACGGCGCATTACCATCTGAATCGAAGCCAGGGCTGACCCTAGGTCATCACCATCGGTAGCGGCGTCAAGCACGGCTTGATAAAAAGGCCCCCAAACTCCAGCATCAGACCATTCGCTAAATCGCCGGAACGTCGTTTGCGCTGACACGACGAAGTCCGGCGGAAGCTTTAGCCACGAACAGCCAGATGTCGCGACAAATAGGATTGCCGCCAACGCATCCCTATCACTCGTCCGTCGCAATCGTTGGCTCTCACCGCAAAGCGCTACACCTGCAAATAGGCGCCATACAGAATCGGAGAGAATCTCTGCACGGACATCTCCCACATTACATGGAATTCGATCTGAACTCATGGTTAGCGTAGTGGGAGCTGCATAAGGCAGAGTGGCCTGCGGCTCCCCTCCAACATTCGCGCCGCGTGATTCGATGTTGGGCTCGTCAGCGATGCAGTCAATTGCCGCAACCCTGAGATCCAGCCCTTCATCGCAGGCATTCGCCAGTAGGCCCGAATACAGTTCAACACGCCGCATAAGACGCAGCGTGGAACCCCGAGAATCCATGTAGGTCATGCGCGTCAACTGCGACGAGAGGTCTTGAGTGCTCTTGCCTTGTCGGCGCATCATTTCAGCCGCGGGACTACACATACGCTCACCCTGCGTAACCCCACTCCATAGGAGCACTGATCCGATCGTAGAATCTTTAGCTTTCCTCAGCCCGTCAAGGCGCGGTAAACCATCCAGCAATACAAGCCAATCAGCCACGCTTAGGCTGTAATCCGCCATTCGATCGCGCCGATTAGCAAAGTCCACCCGTGTTGTCGCGGCATCAAGATGTTGCGCCACATTTTCGACGGCCGTATCGAACATCGCCATCAATCCAAGGTCATCCAGTTGACTTTGGAGCCACTTAAGTGACTGCAGTGCTCGACTCTGCTTCATATCCAAGATAGATGCACATTCACTCCAGGGGAGCCCTGAGACTTGCTGGACAAGCCGCAATGATGCGGAACGTCGAAGGCGGCGCTCCATTAGCCCATCGAACGCCGGTAGGCGACTAATGAGATCTGAGAAGTGAGCTTCGAGCCAAAGCCGAGGGAGAAATGATGGGATTTCAGTGATCTTATACGTATGAGCAGTTGGCGTGACTCTTAGCCTCACACGAGACGTTGCGCCGTGAAGCCGGAGTGATGTCGCACGCACAAGTGCGGGTGAGAGTTCCTTGTGATTACACACACGATTCGCCAAGCTGCGTGATCTACGATACGCCTCACGAACGATTGGCTCTATGCGAGCGCGGAGGGATTCTGGTTCCCGATCCCCTAGAATTGACTCTGCAGCGACCAACAGTGCGCCACAGATTTCCGAGTCCCCAGGGGCTCCCTTCATCAGCATACGCCCTGACCACCTGTTCTCTTCGTCGGCCTCACCGAGGCCCGAGAATAGATCTTCAACGTGGTGATCGATGCAGCCAACCAGGCGCGATGAAGGCAGGTGGCCCGCCGCCAGTGGCCACGTCAGTCGGACAAGATGGGTCACGGCGATCAAATCCGGGAAGATCATTGACCGAGTGAGCGGATTATCCGCCTTCTCCTGTTGCCGACCATGAAGGTGGTCCAGGAGGCGCCTCTGCAAGTCCATCAGCATCTTCAATTCGGCACTAGAACGAGACGCTTCAATGCCGTTCCGACTTCGGTCTAGGAGGGAGCCGCAAGGAACGCT
This sequence comes from Streptomyces sp. NPDC007808, assembly GCF_042868655.1. Lineage (NCBI taxonomy): Bacteria > Bacillati > Actinomycetota > Actinomycetes > Kitasatosporales > Streptomycetaceae > Streptomyces > Streptomyces sp. NPDC007808. Next base: position 796,703 of record NZ_JBIAEQ010000001.1, on the reverse strand, counting down.
CCGATGCCGCTTTCCGAGACTCCGAAGAGGCCCGAGAACAGGAACCCTATTTCGACACGCCACCGGATGGATGCCAATCATGGACGGGTTCTTTACAATCTCCTGTTTCTCTCCGCTTGATCCGTTGATCAGCTGTCCACAGCTCGGACAAAGGTGTTCCAGCAGCCGACCATGACGGATGCAGGCGAAAACAACAGGCAGATGCCAGAGAGTACTCCAAGGACCTCCAAGGGCGTTCTGCACGGGACTCCCATCGCCCAGTAGGCAATCAGGGCAATAACGACTGCTGGGTAAAACCGCCCAATTATGTGTTGCACCGGTGCCAACGCGCTTTTCACCCACCCTAAGCCGACCCAGTGCGGGATACGTGTCCGCGAATCCCCGCAGCGTGAGACCATTCACCTCGTCTGCAGTAAGGCGCAATGTGTGTGCCACATGTGTTACCGAATGTTGCGGCAGACTTCGGAGGCTGGAGTATGAGCAAGCGCGCCCTGGCGTTACGAGCTCGCATAAACTGGCAATACGTGAAGGGGAGAGACCTAGACGGTAGGAAATGCGGAGCAAGAAGCCCGCTAAAGATTCCTGCGGTAGAGGGTCCAGACTTCGGGGCAACTGCCTAGAGCTCATGACTGCCATCCACGCGCCTTCAATAGGTGCACCGAGGTCAAAGCTGGGCCGACCAGGTTGCCTGGGAGATCGCATGATCACGCCCACGTCGCTTCAACGATAGATAGATCATCTCGATGCATCGCGCAACGCCCTCCCAGCCCAACAGAACAGCTCGCCTGTCGTCACGGAAGACACACGGGATGACATTCACTCAATCGTGTGACTCTCGAAAAGACTGACTACCTCAGATCGCGAGGTAAGCCGTACCGTCCTAATGCTCTTAGCGCACAGATCATGGGGCGATGTCGGTGAAGTCGGTCAGGGGAGTCGCAGCAGGTGAACTCGACGGATCCGAAGGACGGTTGGTCCTGCCGATCGTCAGTGCGCTCCTCCGACGCCGCGTGGTCTGACGCTTGCCGTCTTGAGGATCTTGCAGTTCTGGATGCCGGGTTCATGGACTACGTGCAGTGGTTAGATCTTGATGAGAACTGGCCCGTACGGTGGACCACGACGTGGAAGTTCGGCCGGAATCTCGTAACCGGCCCGGTGCGCGACCTGGACAAGGTAGACGTCGGGCGGAGCGCTCCTGTCCGCCGCTTCACGTGGCGCACTGACCAGTCCCACCGTCCGGGGCTCGAGTACCTGATGGCAACGGACAGACACCATGGTTTTGAGAGCCATGAGGAAGAGTGTCTGCTGCTGGTCTCAGACTTCGCCTCCGGGCTGGTGGAGGCCCTGTCTCAGCCGTTCCGGCTGCGGTTCACCGCCGAGGGGAGGAAGATCGAGCACACGCCGGACTTCCTGTTGGTGACTGACTCCGGGCTTTTCCTGATCGATGTACGTCCGGCCGGCCGGATTAAAGCGGAAGACGCTTTGAAGTTCGCCGCCTCAGCGGAAGCCGCGCTGTCAGCGGGCTGGCGGTATGGCGTCGTGGTGGGGTGGCGCCAGCATGTGCTGACCAACGTGGACGCACTGTCGGCGGAGCGGCGCCCGTTGCCGGACGTACTCGGAATCCAGACGCAATTACAGGAGACGGCCGCGCAAGGGCCCCTGTCGTACGCAGAGTTGGTCGAGCGCTGCTGCCTGCCGGCTATCGGCCGGGCGCATGCGTTGCATCTGCTGTGGAGTCGGCGTCTGGGCGTGGATTTCTCCGTACCGTTCGGGGACGCGAGCCTGATCCGGCTGACTCCGCGGCAGCACCACCGGGGGCTTGAGCGGTGAGCACCGCAGTGGAGGCCATGTGGACCCTGGAACCGGGCGCAGAGCTGATCGTCAGCGGCGCCGCGTGGCGGATCCAGTCCTGTCTGCCTCACTTGGGTCGGGTGACGCTCGTCAATGACGACGGCGAGTCGTGGAAGACTTCAGTCAGCGAACTGATCCATCGTCCGGACTGCCGCCCTTCGACTCGGACCCGTACAGACCTGCCGGCCGCTGACCGTGGTCGCCAGCCGAAGTCGATGGACGACCTGGAACCGGTGCAGCGCACCATCGTCATGCTCCGGCTGGAGCACTTGCGCGAGGTCGAGACCGGCTACCGCAGCGGCGACCCGCTGGCCGCGCTGCCGCATGAACCGCGCCCGCAGTACGACCCGGACACAACAACGCTCACCCAGCGTCGGCTCGCGAAAGTACAGGAACTACGCCGAGCCGCTGCTGAAGCACCCACACAGGCGAAGGCGAACGGCCTGCACCGGGTGAGTCTGCGCACGCTGGTGCGCTGGGATACCGGACGAGGCAAGTGCGGTCCCGTAGGCGTGGCAGATGACCGGTGGTTGCGGAAGGCGACCGGCCACCAGATCTCGCCCGAACTGCGCGAGGCCCTGTACGCGGTGTACGCCGAGGCGCAGCACCGCTCGAAACTGACCATGCGGGAGAAAGAACGCCTCATCCGCCAATACATGCGCGAGGTGTTCGGCTCGGAGAATGCCAAATCCGCTGACGAACAGCACGGGCAGATCCCCGGCTACGACACCCTGCGGGCCATCTGGAGAGAATGGTTCGGCTCCAACGGGGCTCGGCAGCGTTATGCGCGCTCGGCCGCGAAGGCGAAGGGGTACGCGACCGGCCGACACGTCGTCGTGCACCGGCCCGGACAGGTGGTGGCGCTGGACACCACGGTACTGCCGGTCAAAGTCCTGGAAAACGTGTTCGGCGATCCGGTGTCGGTGTACCTGACACTGGCTTTGGACGTCTACACGCGCTCGATCGTCGCGTTCCGGCTGAGTCTTGTCTCCGACACCTCGATGGACGTGGCGATGGTGCTGCGGGACATGATGATGCCGCTGCCGATGCGTCCGGACTGGGGCCAGGACATGGAATGGGCCTATCCCGGTGTCCCCGGCACGGTGGTCGCGGACTTCGCCGGGCACGAGGTGGCCGGGCTTCCGTTCTTCGCCCCCGAGACCGTCACCACCGACCACGGCGCCGTCTACCGCAACCATCATCTGGTCGAAGTACAGCGCGTCATCAAAGCGAACATCAAGCCCAGTCGCGTACTGCGTCCCACCGACAAGTGGTCCGTGGAGCGGACGTTCGGCGCCATCCAGTCACTGGTGTTCGGCATCCTGCCCGGCTATCAGGGCGTGGACACCGCCGACCGCGGCGTAGACCCGGAGGCCGACGCCTGCCTGACGATGGCGGAGCTGGAACATCTTATCGCCACGTGGATCGTGAAGGTCTGGCAGAACCGGCGCTTCGACTCGTACGCGCCGAGCTGGGACCCAGGCGGCGCTCACAGTCCCAACAGCCTGTTCGCCGCCGCCATGGCCCAGGGCGGCTTCGCACTGCGGATTCCGTCTGCCGAGCTGTACTACCAGTTGCTGCCGCGGCACAAAGTCGTGATTCACGGCAAGCGCGGCGTGAAGATCAAAAACCTCTGGTACGACGGCGACGCCCTGGGTCCCTACCGCGGTGAGCTCTCACGTCGCGGTGGGCGGCACAAGAACAGATACGTCATCCACCGTGACCCGCGCGATCCGTGCTTCGTGTTCTTCCAGGACCCTCGCACGCACGACTGGCACACTCTGCGCTGGACGGGGCTGCCCGACGAGGGCAAGGTGCCGGCTTTCAGCGACGCCCGGGTACGCGAAGCCATGCGGGAGCTGCGCCGACGGGGCCTCGCGCCCAAGCCGGATACCGAACTACTTCCCGTACTACTGGAGTTGATCGGGAAAAATGTCCCGGTCGACCAATGGCCGACGCAGTTGTCGAAGAAAGAGCGCACCGAGCATGCACGTGAGGTGGCTCAGGCGGCCGCGGCAGCAGCCGACCGCCCCACAGGCGCCACAGCCAAGAAGAAAGCCAAGCAAGAAGCAATGCCTTCACCCGTCGTCGCCGTTCCGACAGCTCGAGCCGGCTCCGGCGACGGCAAGGTCGTCCCCCTGCGCTGGAAGGAGCGCGCTCAGCAGGGCGAGGATGCGGTGACCCGCGAACGCCGACGCCGCCGGGAGGCCGCTGTGCCCGAGCAGCCCGCTCCGCCCCAGGATCTGTCCGAACGGCTGCGTGCCTCAAGTTTTATGGCCCTGCCTGATGACGACTTCGACGATGAGGAACCTGGCCAGCCGACCGCCAGGACCGAGGAAGAAGCCAGCCAGTGAGCCTCGAATGCAGCAATCCTTCCTTCCTGCCCGGACCCCCGCTGGATCGCACCACCTGGGAAGGCTGGCAGCGCTGGTGCGAGACCCGCAAGGACTTCATTCCCGCTCCCGTGCTCACAGCAGAGGAGTTTGCTCGCATGTCACGACGCCAGCAGCGCCTCTACAACCTGTACCGGATCGCCACGCACAGCAGCCTGCCAATCGAGGCCACCCCGATGAGCGAGAGAGTCGCCAACGCGGTACGAGCCAGGGTCGAGGAAGGCGCTTTCAGCCACAAGGCCGGCACGCGCGGCGGGATCATGGTCAATGGGGACGGCGCCCAGGGCAAGACGGAAACAGTGTGCGAGGCGATGGCACTCTTCATGGAGGAGTGGCTGCACTTGCACAACTACATGAACCCGGATGCGATGCCCGGCACTCGCGATCTGGTCGCACCGGTCGCCTACGTACGCTGCCCGGTGAAGGCCACGCCCATCTCCACCTGTCAGCGCATCCTCGACTTCTACGGCGAGGACTACAAGGGCATGCGGCTTGAGGATCTGATCCGCACCGTCAAAACGGCGATCATCGAGCACGCCACGAAGGCGCTTGTGATCGACGACATCACCCGCCTCAAGCTCCATCGAGAAGCCGATCAGGACGTCCTGGACCTGATCCGCGAGATGATGAGCATGCCCGTCACGCTCGTGCTCGTCGGCGTCGGCATCCCCACTTCAGGGCTGTTGCGTGATGGCAGTCGTGATCCGAAGACGGGTGAGTGGATCTATCCGCCGGTGAGGGACCGCGGCCGCAGCCCCAACGACCACGCCGCCAGTCAGCACGAGCGCCGCTTCCAGGTGGTCGATATGGGTCCTTTTCGGTACGGCACTGCAAAGGAGATGAAGGCCTGGATTACCCATCTGCGCGGATTGGAGGGCCACATGCGGCTCCTGGCGGACACCAAAGGCATGCTCACCGACGGCGACATGCCGGAGTACCTGTTCCGCCGCACCGGGGGCATCGTAGGAGTACTGGAAAAGCTCATCCAGCGCGGACTACGTCTCGCCATTGAGGACGGCAGCGAGCGGCTGACGAAATGCCTTCTCAACCAGTTCACCGTCACCCCCGGCGACATGCCCGACCTCGACGCCGCATCCGGCGAACAGCCCACTATCCCGCCGCACGAAGCAACGGCGAAGAAGAAGCCCAAGGGCCGCAACACCGTGTTTGACGACGTTGGTCCGGAAGCCGCCGGGTCGGCGGGGTGAACCGGCTGGAGAGCCGGGCACTAGCCCGCAGCCTGGCCCCGTTGCCTGAAGAGTCGCTGCCCGGTTTCCTGCTCCGACTCGCCTGCCGACTGGAACGGTCGCCTGCCCGCATCGGCAAGTTGTGCGGGCTCAGCACCATGCACCGTCGCCTGCCCGCCGACTATCTGCTCACGTTGCCTCCGCAGCCCGCTGCCACCCTCGGTGAAGCCACACGGCTCTCCTCTGCCGAAGCACAGGGGCTCACCCTCGCTGGGTCGGGGCTCGCCTCGACATACGCGCCGCTCCGCACGACCCGTCTGGACCAAGGTCGTAACCATGCCGCAGCGCGACGGCGCTGGGCGATCAACCTGTCCAGCCGCTTCTGCCCCCAATGCCTGGCCGGCAACGGAAGCCCAGTACAGGATGCACTTGGTGGTGCGTGGAAGCTCCGATGGCACCTCCCCGTCGTGTTCGCATGTACCAAGCACGCGACGCTGTTGTCCAGTGCCTGCCCACAGTGCGGCAATCTGGCCAACCGGCCCCCCGGAACGGAGCGCTCCGGCCTGCTCATGCAGCGGGCCGCGATCGGGCTCCATCCGGCACAATGCCGTCAGCCGCTGGACAGCGCCCACTCGGCCACGACCGAGAGCCACCGCTGTTGCGGAGCCCGGCTCGATCGGTCACCCAGCAAGGCACCGATGATGACGCCCGAGGAACTTGATCGCGTTCTCGCTCTTCAGCTCCGCATCGAACGGAACCTGTTCACCGGGCCTTCCCACCGCACAAAGAATGATCCCTACTTCTTCCTCGATCTGGTCGCCGTCGCTCATCTCATCAAATGCAGCTGGCCGTTAGGTGCTCCCCTGGTCGGCTCGGCACGCTTGTGCTCACTGATCGACAGCCATGCAACGGTAATCGCCCGGCAGCTGGATCTGGCGCACGACCGGGGCGAACGGTCATCCAGTCCGTGGCCTGCTCCTGACGATCCAGCTCAATGCGCCGCCCTCCTCGTTGCGGCCGCCCAGGTTCTCAGCCACCGGGATGAAGGCGATGCAGAGTTCCGGGACCGAGTGCACCCGCTGGCGCGCACAGCACTCGAGCGGCTGACGCCGAACCAGGCCGCAGGCTTCCGTCGTATGGATTTCTCACCGGTTCTCGCCCGTGCACTGGCTCGTAAGTTCAACGGCTTTTACCGGGCGGGCGGCCACCGTGGCTCCAGCCTCAGAACACCATCGCGGGAGTGCGTCTTCCGTATCGAGCACGTTTCAGCGTTACTGCCCACAGCAAGTGCGGCCCTTCACTTCACCCCGCTCCAGGAACGCCTGGGTCCCCTCACAAACTGGAATATCCGCCATCTGCGCCGGGCCACCTCACTGAAGCTTGCAGAGATGGCGGCAGGTGGCACGTGGTCCGAGTGCGCTGAAGCCCTCGGTATTCCCTGGGCCACAGCACAGCAGAGCCTCAGAGTCCTCAAGCAAGTACTGGATCCGACGAAGTCGCGGGCGGAATTCGACCGATCAGTTGAACGAATCGCCTGTGACCTGGACTCAGATCCACAACGCATCGACTACGCGAAGCGACGTCGCGCTTTGCACTCTTGGCGCCTGTCCGAAGCAGCATGGAGCGAGCTGTCCGATGGACTCAATACGTTCAGTGGCGCACCGACCTCGCCTAGCCCGGCAGCCGCGACCGTCTTGGTTTGGGCTCAAGTCACTCAAGGCGACTACCTGCACAGTCCTGTTCTCCGTGACCTGCGTGCGTCCGGAGGCGACACCAAGTACGTGGTCGCCAGCCTGAACCAGGTCCTCCGAGCTGCCTGCCGGCGTAAGGGGGAGAAAGCACTGCTGGCTGATCGGCTGGGGCATTTCGCAAGTCGTCTGGCACTCGTGTGCGATCAGACGCGCGGCAGCCAGCTCATTACGGACGCTGTCCTTGCTGAGCAACATGTGCAGGGCCGAGAGGAAGAAGGGGCTACCTGGTGGCTCGGGGTTCGCTGACCGCCAGAATCATCAGCCTGCAACCATGCTGGAAACTGTTGGCGGTTCGACCCAAGACAACCCCCCTAGGTCGAGGCGGCGGCGTGCCCGGGTCACGGCTACGTATGCGAGGCGTGCGTCAGCGTCCTTGATGGGCTCCGGAATTGGGCGGCCCTCGGCGTCGCATTGGTCAGTGTCCTTGGGCGGTGGAAAGTCCTCACCGATGCGGACGGTCTGCCATTCTCGGCCCTTGGCCTTGTGGGCGGTGGACACAATGACGTCAGCACGGTCCTCGCCGGTGAGCTCGTTGACCGCGGTGAGAATGGCGTCCGGACCATGCGTGTTGACGAGGTCGACGAAGGGCTGGAGGTCTCCGCCAGCGGGGTCGTACGCCGCGTAGTCCTGCACATCTCCCCAAGACGCGAAGAGGACGAGCTCCGGATGGCTGGTGCGGCGGCCTTCCTTGAGGTCACGAGCCGCCAGGGCAAGTGCGGCAAGCGTGTGGCCACCGCGGGCCAGAGCGACTCGGCGGCCTGCGGAAAGGAGACGCATGACTTCGGCCATGGCGCCGATGTTGGTGCGGCACAGCACCGCGTGCGGGTGGGTGACGTCGCCGACCTCCGTAGGGATGGATTCGCTGCCGGTGAGACGGATGGGTGCCTCGGCGAGTTCGAGCCAGTGGTTGGCATGCTCGGCGAGACGTGGGCCGAAGCGGAATGAGCAGGTCAGCGTGAGGGCAGTGGCGTCGAAGTCAGTCATCACATCGCGTGCGCCGCGCCAGCCGTAGATGGCCTGGGCAGAATCGCCGACCATGACGAGTTGGGCATGATCGCGTTGGGCGTTGAAGACATGCTCCAGCACCGGGTTGGTGTCCTGGGCCTCGTCAAGGAAGAGGAAGTCCGCTGCCATCTTGGGCTCAGTCAGGGCCCACATCTTCAGGTAGTGGTCGTGTTCGAAGCGGACCACGCCCTGCTCGGGATCCTGTAGATCGGCCCAGGCCTTGGTCGCGAACGGCATGACGACGTCCGTGAGCTCGGCGTGTTCGTCGTTCGCCGTCAGTCGGCGAAGGCGCGGCACGTGGTGGCGAGCCAGAGCTCGATCGGCGGAGTAGCAGAAGCGTGTCACGGTTCGTAGCGCCGTGTGGGAGAGCGTCTTGTGACTGATCTCGTGATCACCGATGCGGACGGGCCGGGTGATACCGAGGGCCTGGCCGGTCTTCCAGGCTGGTTGGCGTGGGCCGTTGAGTCGCCTCACATAGCGGTGCCCGAGCGCCGCATACGCGGTCGCATGGGCCGTTTTGCACATCACCGTGCGGGGGAAGCGTGCGGCGGCGTCACGAGCGATGTCTTTGTTGAAGGCCAGGTAGCGACCGTGGCGTTTTGTACTGGAGGCGAGCATCGCGAGGGTGGTCGTCTTCCCGGTACCGGCTCCCGCTTGCAGGACGAGGTGGTGTCCCGCCCGGAAGGTGTCGGCGGCTCGGACTTGTTCGTCGGTCGGGGTAGGCACAAGGGCTCCTCAGGAAGAGGCGGAGCGGGACGGAGCGCTGAAACGGGCTGTTGTGACGGCTGGGGAAGGTCCTCGAGTTCATCAGCTCCCACGGTGCGGTGCGCGGTCAGCTCGGGGTGCCTTGCTGCCATAGCCAGCAGGCGCCCGGCGTCGGGCGAGCGTCGGGAGCCGGGTGCGGATGTGCTCGTGGTGAAGAAGCGGGTCGAAGGGCTCCCATTCGGCCAGCGCCACATCGGCGGCCGTCGGAATGGCGGCGTGCTCAGGGCAGCGTTGAGCCCGCCAGCGAAGTTGCTCTGCATAGGACAGACCGGTGAGTGAGTAGACGGCCATGAACTCGCCAGGCAAGGGAAGTTGGCCGTGCGATGTGGTGGAGGGCAGGAGAGTCCAGACACCTGCCCGCGTGTCATGGGTGAGGAGTGGGCTGGTGCAGCGGTGACGTCGGCGGGTCTGGGCAACGCACTGGATTTCGTCCACGGGGTGATTGGCGAGGTAGCGGAGATACAGGAGCTGCACGACGGGACGGGCCGGACGGCAGGTAGTGCTCGCTGACGCTTTGGTGTCCGGCAGGGCGGGAGGGGGAACGAATGCGCCACTGTCGATCAGGCGACGGGTGTTGACCGCCAGAGCGCGACGCAGCCCTGTCAGTTCCGGCGCGGCCGGATTGGTGTCGCGAGCCGGACACACCATGGCGTGCGGCAGGCGGCACCAGCCGCTGCCGTCCCCTGCTGGATGTGCGACGCCACTGCTGACGTGCCAATGGCACGATGGCGGCACTTTCTCAGCAGGCAGCTCGTGAGGATGCAGGCGGACGGGCCGTTCGTTGGTGCTGTGGTACCACTCGATTCGGTTGCCGCAATCCCGGCACCGGTCACCCTGACCGCATCGCAGCAGACGGCTTGCGCTGTCGCTGCTCAGGCGCAGGGAACGCCTCCTACGGACATGGAAGAGGCTGCCGTCCCAATGGCGTGAAGGAAGGGGTGTTGAGCGCATGCGGGCGAACCTGCCAGGCAACACGCCGACCAGCCGGCGTCACACCGCTCATGTCCCCCGGACTGCCGCATCTGATGACACTGATTTTCGAGCGCCCGAACACGGGTTCGTAGCCAGTCACCGATCCGGGCGGATGGCAACCGCCGCTCGCAATCCCCGTCACCCGTCGGCGTGTTTGGGGGGCTGATGCCCATTGCACAGGGCGGCGAAGAGTTCATCGAGAGGGGTGTTCAAGGCATGCGCAAGGGCATGCCAGGACTTCAGAGTCCCAATCGTGCGGCCCTGCTCGATCTCGATGAGCGTGCGCCGGGCGAGTCCACTGCGGGTAGCAAGCTCGTCATAGCTCCATCCGCGGACCGCCCGGAGGCGCGCGAGCTCCAGGCGCAGGGCCTCGAAGTCCGGATCGGGCGGGAAGATCGTCACCTGACCATCCGACGGGGCAGACCACTGCCCTGTCAGTGCAGACCTCTGCCCTATTTCTGCCGGTGAGGATGCGAGCGAGAGGGCAGAGGTCTGCACTACCGTGTGCGGCCGTCGCTCTCGCACGAGAGGACGACAGCGCGGGATCGATTGGGAGGAGCGCGCGTTCCATGAGACTCCGTACAACACGCTCAGCGAAGCAGCGTGCCTGGACAGTGGAACTGCGGACCGGTTCAGGCGGGCCGCAGCTTGTTTGTCGGCAGTGCGGCATCGGGGGCATGGTGCTCGTGGCCGCCTCCGCACGCTCAGCGGCGCTCGAGCATCTAGTGGGACATGCCCGGCGTGACGCTCTGCCGTCATACATGCGGATCTGCCAGTGCCGTGAGCGAGGCTGCCGCTGGCACCCACGCCACCGTGGCTGTGCAGGACCTGTCCGTCTACTTCTCACCCGCGAGCGGGGCGGCCGCCTCTGGCGGCTTGCGGATGCATGTACGGCATGCGCGTCGGTGACGGAACAGGCCGCCGTGGTGCCTGAAAGCGTCCCGCGTGTGACCATGACGTCTTCCGGAAGCAGCGTCGCGCGGCGTCGCAACCGGCGGCCCAAGGGTCCGGGTGACCAGATTCGGGTGCGCGAGATGCTCAGCTACCTGGCCGCTGCCCTGCCCAGCCACACCGGTGCTGCGGCCCGGCTGCTCGCCGTGCAGTGCGCCCTACGCATGGATTCAGAGGCGAAAGTCCGGCTGGCGGCCGGCGTGATGCGCAGTCTTCGTCTGGGCCGTGACCCGCTTCCGTGGAGTGAGTTGGAGCAGTCACGTTGGCTCCGCAGAACGCCTACTGCGACCGGGGCAGCCGACGGCGTGGTGACCGCCCAGCTCCTCGACGGCGTGTTGTTTACTCAGAGTCCCGCGCGTCCGGACCGCAGGAGCGCCGCTGACTGGGCTCTCCGTATGGCGAGCGGTGGATGTATGGCCGCCGGCAACCTGTCTCTGCGGCTTACCGCTCTCTGCCTTGCGGCGCACACAGATGCCTCCGCTGGTCGAGGATGTGCCGAGTTGGAGCGGATCGCGCGTGAGTGCGGACTCGTTCCCGCGGAGCTCATCGCTGTGCTCGATCGGTTGGCCACATGTCTCATCGGCTGGCACGTTGTCTCCAGCTCGGGAGATCTGCACTGGGAACTGCTGCCGGAGGCATCGGTATCAGCGGACAAGCGGTCGATGTGGCACCAGGGTGACACCGGAGAGCGAAGGGAAAACAGCCATCTCACGCTCGCCGGCATCGACCTACCGCTGGAAGGGCAGTCACGCCGGTCCGAGCAGGCAATGTAGGGGCGGCGCCAGCCATCCCTCGTGGAGCTCTTCTTTCACGACGGCGGCGCGGGTACTTCTCGTGCCGCGGTGCGAGCTCCGCCAGCTCGCGCTCTCCTCCGCCGTGCACCGGGCACGTGTTTCGGCGTCGGCAAAGCCGTGGGAGAACGGTACCCGCCAGGTGTGTACCGCGCGCAGCTGTGCCCGGCGCAACTGTGGGTGTCGATCTGCCCTCATGGCGTGGGGGTCCGTGACGACGCTCGTGGGGCCCACGGCGAGCACGCTACAGCCCTGGCTCCGGGCCTCGTCCAGGTGGTCGTCCTCGAAGGCGACGTCCGTTATCTGGTAACAACACGACTGGCCACGCACCAGACATGACAACAAACTTGTCCAACTGGTGACAGCTACCGTGTCCGGTCAGCAACGCCGAGCACCCGTCGGGTCTCGACGGCGATCTGCTGTGTCTCGCCGGTTGCGACCACGAGGACCGGGACACTTCTCACCGCCTGATCGATGCGCCGGAGGCCTTCACGCATCAAATCCTCCAGTTCGGGGACGAGTAGCCCGCCTCGTACACCGAGAACAGTCAGGGCCGAGCAGATCTCCTCGCGAACCTCGGGTTGGTCCTCGCCGATCTCGCCGGTGAAGACCAGCGCGTCCAGCCGGTCCAGCGAGGCGGCCATCGAGGCGATGCCCCTGCGGCAGCTGAGTGTGAACGTCGCCAGCGCCAACGCGGCCGCGGCATCACCCTCCGCGCGGGCGCGCACCAGGTCCCGGGTGTCTCCTGAGGTACCGGAGAGACCGAGCAGACCGGAATGCCGGTGGAGTGTGTCATCCAATTCGGCCGTGCTCAGACCGTGCCGCCGCTGCAGCCACAGCAGCGCGCCGGGGTCGAGGCTGCCGCTGCGCCGGCTCATCACCAGGCCCTCCAGCGGAGTGAGGCCCATGGTGGTGTCCACGCTGTGTCCGTTCCGGACGGCGCAGGCCGAGCAGCCGCCGCCCAGGTGCACGAGCACGACCTGGAGGTTGTCGACGGGTCGGCCCAACGCCTGCGCCGTCCTTTGCAGTGCCCACGAGTAGGAGAGCCCGTGGAAGCCGTACCGGCGCAGCCCGTATTCGGCTCGCCATCGCTCCGGCACGGCGTACGTGCGCGCCTGTGCCGGCAGATCCTTGTGAAAGACAGTGTCGAAGCAGGCGACATGAGGAACGTCGGGCAGGAGTTCCCGTGCGGCATCGACCACACGCAGGGCAGGGGTCACGTGCAGCGGCGCGAGATCGGCGACGTCCCCCAGCAGAGCCCGTACGGGTGTGTCGATCAGCGTATGTCCAGTCAGGTGCGGACCGCTGTGGACGATGCGGTGACCAACCGCCGCCGGAGCGGGCACCTCGCTGAGGAAGTTCCGCAGTTCCGCCGCCGCAGCAGGCCCCGGAGGCTCCGAGGCGTCTCGCTCCGCCACCCGTTCACCGTCCGCCGCGAACAGAGCGATGTGGAGGCTCGAAGAACCGGCATCGAGGACCAGTACGTGACCATCACGGCTCTCGTGGGAGCGGTCAGCTCTCATCACACACCTCCAGTGCCCCTGCGTCCTCCGGCACGGTGCGCCCGCCACGGAGTGCGCTCTGCCCTCATGGTCGGCCTGGGTTAGGAAGACGCCGATGTCCCAGCCGCCGTCCTCCAGGCGGTGCCGACGTTCCGGCCACGTCGGACACGTCGACCTGCTCGCTCGCCGCGAGGGGGCACCATCGGTGTCCGCCTGGCGGTGCGGCAGCGCGGTTCCTCCCGCAGGCCGGGGCGAGGTCCCGGGCCGAATCGGAGGGCAGACCCCGGGTCGGCGCCAGGACGGGCCGCAGGTTCCTGCCGTTTGTGACCGCGTCGGGTTACCTGGTGGTCCCTGCTGCATGGCAGGCCTGTCGTGCTCCGCCGCTTCCCCAGGCTGCCACGACAGGGAGGGATCCGCCCGTCCACCCGTTCGCCCAGCAGGCAGCGCCTCCGGGCCGGGGCACTCCTGACATGCTGACTGTGCCACCCATTCTCCCGAAGATCGAGGGCGGCCGGGTACAGGGCCTCCTACAGCTCATCGAGGACGGCATCCACCTCGTCGTCGCGGCGCTCCTCGTACTGCTCGCGGGGATCCTGACCGTCGGGGTCGTCCATGACGTCATCCGGTCGGTCCAAGGGCCGTACCGCGAGGAGACGGTCGTCTCTCCGCCCTGGACAGCAGCCTGGTGCTGTTCATCGTGGCCGAGCTGCTCCACACAGTCCGCCTCACCATCAGGAACCGGACCCTCTACGCGGAGCCGTTCCTCGTCGTCGGCCTGTTTGCCGGCATCCGCAAGGTGCTCATCGTGACGGCCGAGGCGGAGAAGTCCTTCCGGTGGAACGTCGAGGGGATCGAACTGCTCGTCCTGGCGGGGCTGATTCTCGTGATGGCGGCAGCGGTGTACGTGTGGCGGCGCTCGACACGGCCGGGAGACTACGTCCCGCTCCAGGAGGCGCGGCGCTCACGGTCGCCGGAACCGTCACCCACCCCGGTGCGCGGGTCCTGATCCGTCACCTTCCCCAGCCACGGCCGCCCGCACCCGTTGCTCCTCGCGAGCTGAGCTGACGTCCCGTTCCAGGGGTGTGCGGCTCACTGCTGCCGCGAGGTCCTCCAGGGCCCGCTTCTGCAGCTCTGCCCCGCGCCGTATCACCGGGCTCCGGTCCCCGGCGGCGCCCTCCCACGCGTGGAGCGCCTCCTCCACGCGCCCCCAGTCCGGATTCCTGTGCTCACGCACATCGACTGCCGCCCGCGCGGTGTCTGCCTCCAATGCCTCGGCGAACCGCTCCGCCTCGGGGGCGAAACGACTGCCGGCCCGCGGGACGTGGCTCTCCATGAGCATCGCCGCCCGGTCAAGTCCCTGGAGCGCCTCCTGCGCCTCTTCCGCCTCGCGCGATGTCAGACCTCTGGGGCCGACCGGTTCCTGCCTTGCCTGGTCGTAGGCCGCCTGCCAGGCGGCACGTGCCTCCCTGCTCGCCAGCAAGGCCCTGCGCATGTCGGCGCGATGCTCCCGGGTCGGTTCGGCGTAGCTGCGGAGCACTGCGGCCGCGTAGCGGCCGTCGGCGGCGAGCCAGTCCGCCAGACGGCCCGGCAGCCGGGGGGTCTCCCATGCGGGGAACACCACGTACGCCAGCATCGCCAGGGCCCCGCCGAGCAGGGTGAGCACCACCCGCTCCGGCACCGTCTGCTCCCATGCCTGGCCGCCCATGCCGAGCAGGAAGACGACGTACGCGGCAGTGAAGCACTGGGAGTAGGCGTAGCCGGTACGGAGCAGCGTGTACGACAGAGCCGCCGAGACCACCGCCAGTGCGCCGAACACAGGGGCGTCCGGGCCCAGGGCCTGCACCATGCCGGTGGCGAGCGCGACCCCCGCCAGGGTCCCGGCGAGACGGCCCACCGCACGCGCGTACGTCCGGTGGAAGTCCGGCCGCATCACCATCACCGAGGCGATGGGCGCCCAGTAGCCGTGCTCCAGGGGCAGCCGGGAAGCGATCAGATAGCCGAGCGTGGCCACTGCCGCCAGGCGGACGGCATGCCGGAACACGGGCGAGTCCCGGCGCAGCTCCCGGCGAACCGCCCGGACGACGACCGGTGAGCAGCCGGAACATGGTCGGGCGCACCAAGAACTGAGCGCTCGCGGGCCCGGGCGGCGCAGGCGCCTTGTCGCGCGCCCCACCGCTCCCGGCGATCTCCAACGCCTCGGCGAGCAGTTCCACGAGCCGTTCGGCAGCCTGCCGGGCGGGCCCCTCCAACACCTCGCCCTCCTCGTCGACGCGCAGGACCTCCGCGCTCGCGGGCGGCACCTCGGCGAGAGTGCCGCGGCGGATCGAACGGGCGACCGCGTCCAGGACGTCGGCGGCCGCATCGAGCAACTCCCGTGCGCGGTCCCGCCCGGATCCCTCCGCCGGGGCGCCGACGTCCGGGTCGGCGAGCGCGGCGACGACCGGCAGAATGCGCTCGGCGAGGCCCCTCGGGCCGTGGAGGACGGGAGGCCGGGTGCGGGCCTGTGATGGCGTCACGGCGGCCGCGTCCCGGGCCGTCATCAGCGGCTCCGGGTCGAACGGCGCGGTCGGGTCGTGCCGCAGCCGGCGGGCGTAGTCAGCCACGGCGGCCAGAGCTTCGGCCAGCGCGTCACGATGCGCCCCCCAGCGGCGAATCGGGAACAGCAAGATCAGCGCGGCCTGCGCCACGCCTCCGAGCGCGATGACCCCGGCATGTTCCAGGGCCCGCCCGACGCTGGTGGGCAGGGTGATGGTCACCAACATGCTGCCGACCGTCGTCGCTGCGACGATCCCAGCAGTCGATCCGAGGGACCACGCCATCCCCGCGGCAAAGGCCCATACGGCCAGCAGCGGGAGGAGCGTCACGAGTCGCCCCGCCGCCAGGTAGCCCACGAAGGTGCTGAGCGCCAGACCCGCGCCCGCGCCGAGCGCGATCACCTTGCGCGGACGCCAAGTGCGCTGGAAGGTGGCCGCACCCGCGGAGTAGGCACCGAGGGCGGCGGACGCGGCGTACGCAGGGGACACCAGCCACAGCGCCAACCCGATGACGATCGCCACCCCAGCAGCCGTACGCAGCGCGAGCAGGGGCTCCAGCCGCGCCTCCTCGATCGTGAGCCCGGATCGCACGACCTCCCCGAAGGTCCGCAGCCACCTCACCCGTGTGAGCCTAGCCGGAACGTCCCGCCGGGGCGCGTCGGCCCGCCGCCACCTCCTGACGGCACCGCGCCCGGACGCGCGGCCCCGGGCCGACGTCGCGCTGCCGGTTGCGCCGGTATCGGTTCACGTCGAAGGCTGGTCACCGTGGTCGTCTTGGAGGGCGTGACGACGTTCCTGTTCGCGCTTGGAGTAGGCGGCTGCCCGGATCGCGTCGTCGCTCTCCAAGCCTGATCCCAGCGCGCCGCCCACGGTGGCGACCGAAGCGACGAACCAGGACAGCGTCAAGTACTCCGTGGCGTGGAGCGGGGTTCGCGTCATGGAAGCGAACACTTGGTCGTTGAGGATGAACAGTGCCCACACCAAGTTGATGACCATCAAACCCAGGTAGCAGACGAGCACGCCGATACCCACGGTCGCGACCGTCGAGGCGTTGTAGAGCCTGGCCCTCTGCCTCGCCTCCGGTGAGCCTTCTGTTGATCGATGCCACAGCTCCCCGTCCACGATCAGCCAGCCGATCATGAGCCCGACGGACCCGACCATGGCAATCACAAGGCGTGGCGCGCTCAGGGCCCCAGCGAGGCTCCAGGTGGTGGAGTCCAGGGTGGCGATGGCCCCCGTGGCGAGGGCGGCCGCCAGGGCTTTCGACAAGCCCGTCACCAACCGCCACGGCCGGTTGGCGCGAACCATGCCGAAGAGCACTCGCAGGTAGCCGCGAGGCCCGCCGACGACGTACCGAAGACCGTCGGTCTCCCTCTCACCGAGCGGGCCCGGATGAACAGGCGCGAGACGATTGACGAAGGGCCCAAGAAACGGCCTCCTTCGCGGAGGTGCTTCAGCCCCGGTGGTGTGCGGGCCTACCAAGTCGAGCACGGCTTCTTCGACGGCCCGCCGGGCCCTCGTCTGCAGCCGCAGACCCCCCAGTGAGGGAAGAGAGAGCAGCGCCAAGCCGTGTTCGTGATTCAGATTCACAGCGAGCCTGCGTCCGTGTGAGTGCAGCGGAAGGTCGGTGAGGGCAACGACGACGTCCCAGTTCTCCGCACTGCCACGGTCCATGATCCGGCGCATCAAAGCGGGCGGGTCCTCCGTCCCCGAAGTGAAGGGCTCACTGACCACCTCGACGTCGAACCGTCGCCCCTGGCCCGACTTGTCGGCGAGCCGAGCAGCGAGTGTCCGGGCCATGCGCTGCGCGATCTCCGTCGGCGCGTCCGGATCCGCCAGGAGAGCCACGACCGTAACGCCCTGAGACGACACTCGCATGAGGGAACCTTCCTCGTCGGCTGCCCCGCGATCCCAAGGGCCCACAGACGCCACCGAGGTAACGCCGACGCCGCGTGACACGCCGACCTCCGCCAGCAGGTGCGGGCGGTACGGCCGGATCTCCTCATCTTCCCAGCACGGGGCCTGCTCCCACGACCGGGCGCGATCGCGTCCGCCACCGCGAACACCCGCTCACGCGCCCGCGGCACGCCCGCACGCCGCGCCACCGACCACCCCGTTTCGGTGTCTGTCCCGGAGCCGGAGTCCGGCAGAGTCCTGCCACACGGGAAAGTTCCAGAACGCCTGCGAGGCACAGCGCTACGTCCTGCCCGGCGTCGGGGCGGCTGGTGGGCGGGGTGGAGCGCGTCAACCGGGCCTGGCTGCCGCCGGCCGGCCTCTGCCAAGCGCTCGGTGGCCCTGCTGTCGGTCCGCACGCCCGTCCGACAACCCGGGCAGTCGGACGTCTGGGCCTGGCAGGGCAATACAGGGAGGCCAATTGGGCCCGACATGCGCATGCGTTCGCGCGCCCTCGTCGGCCAGGCTGACTGGGAAGCCCTGGGGCCGGGAGCCGCCCGGCTCCCGCAGCCGGAGGTTGTCGTCATGACCGTGATGTCCATTGCCAGGTTCGAGAGGTTCTTCCGTGCGGCCGCAGGGCTGGACGTCGACAAGAACGATCTCAAGCGCCACAGCGACTTCGTCGACGCCAAGCTCTACGATCTGCTCACCGTCGCCCAGGCCACGGCCAAGGCCAACGGGCGCGACATCATCCGGACCAGTGACCTGCCGATCACGAAGGGCCTGCAGGAGAGCATTCACCACTTCCGGAAGATCGACCAGGAAATAGAACTCAAGCCGATCCTGGAACAGCTCGCCACCCACCCCGCTCTGGACCGCACGCCCGATGAGGAGACCGAGTCGGCCTATCCGGACATCATCGGCGGACTCAGCCTGGCCCTTGCCCAGAGCTTCAAGATTCTCCACCCCGACCTGAAAAACCCCCAGACCCAGCACTGGGACGAGGCTCGAGCCGTCTTCGACCTCCTGCTGTGAGTGGCGACCGGAACAAGCGGTGCAGGCCACGGCCGAGCAGCGTCAGCGCGTTCTGCTCCCTCGGCTGCGCAGCGACCTGACCGGCCCCCGGCTCGGGTGTCGGAGAGCTCAGATGGTGACAGCTCGTCCTCGAAGGGATCATCGAAGGCATGGACAGGAACGTGTCCGTCGGGTCCGGGGAGCGGCTGCTGGATGAACTGGTCAGGGCCGCCCAGCTGGCATCACCTGCGGAACTGCCCGCGGTCCTGAACCGGTACACCGAGGCCATGGGCTTGGGCAGGGCCGTTGTCTATCTGGTCGACATCCAGCAGAGACTGCTGGTGCCGTTCGCCGAAGGCGAGCCGGAACTGGAGCTCGACACTTCGCTGGCCGGATGGGCCTACCGCACCGACTCTCTCCGCATGGAAGAAGACCTCTCCGGAGGGCTGAAGGTGTGGTTGCCCCTGGCCGACGGGGCGGAGCGGCTGGGCGTCGTGGAGCTGAACGTGAGCACCCTGGACGGGCTCAAGCTACGGCGCTGCCGAACGACGGCGCTGCTCCTCGCACTGATCATCACGTCCAAGCGCACCTACAGCGACACGATAGCGCAGCGTATGCGTACCAGGCCGATGCACCTGCCCACGGAGATGGTGAGGGCTTTTCTCCCTCCCCGGTCGATCGGCACCGGGCGGGTCGTGTCGACGGCGGTTCTGGAGCCTGCGTACGAACTGGGCGGGGATGCTTTCGACCATGCGTTCACCGAGGACGTTCTGCACGCCGCAGTCCTTGACGGCATGGGGCACGATCTGGCGTCCGGACTTGCCACCTCTGTCGCCATGGCAGGCTGCCGTAACGCCCGACGCAGCGGGGCAGATCTGAACGAACTCGCGGGCACCATGGACGAGGCGTTGGCGAAGTGGCTTCCGGAGCAGTTCTGCACGGGTGTCTTCGCCCAGTTGCACATGCCCACCGGTGTGCTGCGGTGGTGCAACTGCGGCCACCCGCCTCCGTTGCTCATCCGTCGACACCGCCTGCTCCACAAGGCCTTGGAGCGGCCACCGGAGCCTCCTTTGGGTCTGCCCGCCGATCTCGCCGGGACCGCCCGTCAGGTGCACGACGTCAGCCTGGAACCCGGTGACCGAATACTGCTCTACTCGGACGGCGTCGTGGAGTCACGCGACGAGGCGGGCGAGGAGTTCGGCCTGGAGCGCTTCACCGACTACATCATCCGGTCGACCGCAGCAGGGCAGAGCGCCCCGGAAGTGCTGCGCCTGCTCATCCATGCCATCCTCGAGCATCAGCACAACGAACTCAGCGACGACGCCACGATCTTGCTGTTCGAGTGGCAGCCCCCTGATCCGTGACCGCCCGCGACCTGGTACTGGGGCGGCCGGGGCGCCGCTGCGTGGGCCTTTCGTTCTGAGCGCTGCACAAGCTCAGTCCGCGAGGTCGGCCTTTCCGAACAGGACCGCGTAACTGGAGGGGAGTTGGCTGATGATCTGATTCAGTTCTCCGCCGGTCACAGCGTCGGCGACGGTGGTCAGGACCGCGCTGGCGTCCCACTGTGCCGTACGCGGCCGGGCACCCGTGCGCTCGGCGACCCGGCGGTAGAACTCTTCGATCCCGAAGCTCTGCGCCCGCTGGGGCGTTGCATGGTCCAGAACCTGTCCCAGCGGGCCGGGCATCTGGGATGCGAGGTCCTTGACCTCTCCCGGGCTGATCCGTTGGGCCAGCACTTCCAGCACGGCGTTGGTGACGTCTGCGGCTTCGTCCGGGTTCTTGTATTCGCCTCGTTCGCGTACGTGGGCGAGGAATCCGTCGTATTTCATCGCTGCCTCCTTCTGCGCCGGTCATCGCTGGTCATGGGGTCGCCCGGTGCGCTGTCGAGCCCGCCGAGCGCTTTGCCATGCGGGCGACACGATGCTCTGGCGCTGCGCGCGCGGGTGCGGAGAGGAGGGAAGCAAGCGATATCCGACAGCCCAGAACGCTGAGCGTTACGCACGGGCATTCGACCGCGAGGACCAGGCGGACATGGGCCGGCGATCCCCGCTGGGTCTGCTCCCCCTTCGGCTGCTGCGCGCCTGGCATCTGCGGAGCCGAAAAGAAGCGGGTGGCGAGCCACATGCCGACCCTCCGCCGCGGTGAGGGCTTGTGGTACGAGACGTCGTTCATGAGTCACCCCGGGTGTCGAACCTCGCCGGCCCGGCCGCGGTGCCGGACGGATGTCCGGAACCGCGGCGTTCGCGTCTCAGCCGCTGCTCCCGGTGCTTTCACTCGTCTCGCTGATCTCGACGTGCCGGGGCTTTGCGACCTCGGCCTTGGGGACGCTGATGGTGAGCACCCCGTCCGACATCCGCGCGTTGATCTTTTCGGTGTCGACTTCTCCGGGCAGCCGCAGCCGGTACTCGAACGCTCCGGTGCGGCGGGTGCTCCGTCGCAGGACGCCTTTGCGTTCCTTCTCCTTGATCTCTCCGGTGACCACCAACTCCTGGCCGTTCGCTTCGACGTCGATGTCCTTGCTCTTGACGCCGGGGAGTTCGATCTCGATGTGGAAGGCGTCGTCGGCCTCCGTGACGTCCGCCAGGGGTGTCCACGCGACTGCGGGCGCCGCGCCTCCCACCGTGGATTCGATGAGTCCGCTCATCTCGCTGAGCAGTTGATCGAACTCCGTCAGCGGATTGCGTGCCCAGCCAAGCGGCCTGGCCTGCATTGCGGCACCCCGCTGGTGCCGGACGGGCGTAGTCATTGCCGTCGCCTCCTTCTCCTTCTCGTGATCTCGTCTCTCTTTGACGTCATCCGAGCCAAGCGGACTCCTTCGGGCGGGTGTGCGGGGAGCTGTCGGTGCCGCCGGGCGCGGCCGTGTGGCCCAGGTAGCGGTGCACGAAGTGGATGCTCATCGCACCTTCGCCGACCGCGGAGGCCACGCGTTTCACCGAGCCGCTGCGGACGTCGCCGGCGGCGAAGACGCCCGGCAGGCTGGTCTCCAACGTCAGGCAGTCGCGGCCCTGGCTCTGCCACAGTCCGGGGACGGAGCAGGCCTGCGCCTCCGCCCCGGTGAGGACGAAACCGCGCGCGTCGAGGGCGAGCGCGTCGGACAGCCACTCGGTGTGGGGCTCGGCGCCGGTGAAGACGAACAGGGCGCGCACCGCGAGGTGCCGATGCTCACCCGTACGGCGGTCGACCACGGTGACCGACTCCAGCACCTTGTCGCCGAGTGCCTCGGTCGTCTCGGTGTGCAGCAGCACGCGCACCCGCGGGTGGCGCTCGACCTGATCGATCAGATAGCGGGACATGTGTGCCTCGAGGCTCGGCCCACGGACGAGCAGATACACCTGCGGTGCGTACCCGGCCAGGAAGAGCACGGCCTGGCCCGCGGAGTTGCCTCCGCCGACGACGGCCACCGGGTCGGTGCGGCACTGCTGGGCCTCGTAGACGGTCGCCGAGTAGTGGACGCTCGTTCCCTCCAGGCGTTCGATGCCGGGCACCTGGAGGCGGCGGTAACGAGCGCCGGTGGCCAGGACGACGGTACGGGCGGTGATCTCGCTGCCGTCGGCGAACCCGACGGCGTAGTGCCCGCCCCGCGGTTCGAGCCGAGCCGCCTCCGCCGGGACGCTGATCCTGGCGCCGAACTTGTCGGCCTGGAGCACGGCGCGTTCGGTGAGTTCGGCGCCGGAGATGCCGGAGGGGAAGCCGAGCAGATTCTCGATGCGGGACGACGTGGCGGCCTGGCCACCGCTGGCCATGGCCTCGACGACGGTCGTGTCCAGGCCCTCCGAGGCGGCGTTCACCGCGGCGGCGAGACCGGCGGGGCCGGAGCCGACGATCAGGAGATCGCCGTGATGGTTTTTGGCGGGCAGCGACGGCAGGCCCATGAGCCGGGCCAGTTCCGCGTTGCTGGGGTTGCGCAACAGAGTGGTGTCCCGCCAGATGACGAGCGGTGTCTCCTCCGGGCCGACGCCGAAGCGGCGCAGCAGTTCCTCGGCCTCCTCGTCGGCCTCCAGATCGATCCAGCGGTACGGCAGCCGGTTGCGGGCGGCGAACTCACGCAGCCGCCGGGTGTCAGGCGAATAGCGCGAGCCGACGATGCGGAAACCTGCACCCTGCCCGACGAGCAGAGCACGCCGGCCCAGGCAAGCGCGCAGCACCACATCACCAAGGACGGAGTCCCGGGTCACCAGGTCACGCAGCTGGTCCATGGACAGAGCGAGGACCTCACCGGGGTCCCTGACCACGGCGGTGTAGAAGGCCACCTGCCCATGCAGGAGGCCGAGTTCGCCGATGAAGCGGCCGGGGCCGTGCACACGCAGCAGACGTTCACCGGTCGCGCCGTAGCCCTCGACGATGGCGACCGAACCACTGAGGACGACGTAGAACGTCTCGCACGGCTCGCCCTCCCGGATCAGCACATCACCGGCGTCAACCGCGAGCCGCCGACCGTGCTGCGCCAGGCGGGACACCTGGTCGTCCGGCAGGCGGGGATAGGCGCCGTAGATGTCGGCGGTCTCGAAGGGGACGCTCTCCTCCGCCTCGTCCGGCACGGGCGCCGGGCTCGGCCGCGTCTCGTCGCCGGGCATCACACGAACGCCTCGTGGACGAAGCACCATCGCCAGTCCTCGCCGGGCTCCAGCGACGCCACGATCGGATGGCCGTCGGCGGCGGCGTGACGGCGCGCGTGCCGGTTCGGCGAGGAATCGCAGCAGCCGACGTGGCCGCAGGTCAGGCAGAGCCTGAGGTGGACCCACGGAGAGCCGAGCAGCAGACACTCCTGACATCCTTCGGGGGTCCGTGGCTGGACCGGCCGGACGAGCGCGAGGTGGGGGTCGGTTCGTACGGTCATGGCTGATCACCCTTTCCCGGCCGGTTCGCGGCCCGCGATCGACTGCTCCACCCACCGCCGCAGGGCAGGGGCAGGTGCGGCACCCGCCTGCCGGGCGATGGTCTGTCCTTTGTCGAGGACCAACAGCGTCGGTACCGCCTGGACTTCGAACCGCTGCGCCAGGCGCGGGTTCTGGTCGATGTCGACCTTGACCAGCTTGATCTTTCCCGCGAGATCGGTGGCGACCTTCTCCAGCGCGGGGCTCACCATGCGGCAGGGGCCGCACCAGGTGGCCCACAGGTCGACGACGACGGGCACGGTGGCCTGCTCGACGACCTCGGTGAAGTCGTCGTCGCCCGCGTCGGCCATCCACGGCAGAGGCTGCTTGCAGTTGGCGCACCTGGGGCGGCCCTCGGCGGCCACGGGTACCCGGTTGGTGCGCCCGCAGTGCGGGCAGGTGACGTTGGTGGCTTGCACGGTACTCATGCCGCCCTCGCTCCCTTCACGTCCTCGGGCTGGTCGTAGGTGACGACCAGCTCTCCGTGCTCGGCGTCGACGCGGACCTTCGCGCCGTCCTGGACGTCGCCGCGCAGCAGGGCGCGCCCGACCAGCGTCTCGACCTCGTGGGAGATGAAACGCCGCAGCGGCCGAGCGCCGTACACCGGGTCGTAGCCCTGGTGGGCGATCAACTCTCGTGCCGCGTCGGTGAGTTCGACGGTGATGCGGCGTTCGGCGACCCGCTGCCGCAGCTCGTCGAACTGCAGCTCCACGATCCGCTCGATCTGCCGCTCACCGAGCGGCTTGAACAGCACGATGTCGTCGACGCGGTTGAGGAACTCCGGGCGGAAGTGCCCGCGCAGCTCACCCATCACCAGGGCGCGGGCATCCGGCTTGATCTGACCCTCGGCGGTGGCGCCGTCGAGGAGGTGCTCGGAGCCGATGTTGGACGTCATGATGATCACGGTGTTGCGGAAGTCGACGGTGCGGCCCTGGGCGTCGGTGATGCGGCCGTCGTCGAGGATCTGCAGCAGAGTGTTGAAGACATCGGTGTGCGCCTTCTCGATCTCGTCGAACAGCACGACCGAGTACGGCTTGCGGCGTACGGCCTCGGTGAGCTGACCGCCCTCCTCGTAGCCGACGTATCCGGGCGGGGCCCCCATCAGCCGGCTGACGGTGTGCCGCTCCTGGTACTCGCTCATGTCGAGGCGGACCATGTTCTCCTCGGAGTCGAACAGGGCTCGGGCCAGGGTCTTGGCCAGCTCGGTCTTCCCGACGCCGGTGGGGCCGAGGAAGATGAACGAGCCGATGGGGCGGCGAGGGTCGCGGATGCCGGAGCGGGCGCGGATGATGGCGTCGGCGACGAGCTGGACGGCCTCGTCCTGGCCGATGACGCGCTCGCGCAGGATCTCGTCGAGGCGCAGCAGCTTCTCGCGTTCGCCCTCCTGGAGGCGGGCGACGGGGACGCCGGTCCAGGCGGCGACGATCTCGGCGATCTCCTCCTCCGTGACGACCTCGCGCAGCAGCCGGTTCTCCCCTTGCTTCGCGGCCAGTTGCTCCTCCTCTGCGGCGAGCCGGCGCTCCAGGTCCTGGAGGCGGCCGTAGCGGAGTTCGGCGGCGCGGTTGAGGTCGTAGGCGCGTTCTGCTTCCTCCGCCTCGTGGCGCACCTGCTCCAGTTCCTGGCGCAGCTCCTGCACGCGGCGGATGGCCTGCCGTTCGGCCTCCCACTGGGCGTGCTTGGCGTCGGCCTCGCCGCGCAGGTCGGCCAGTTCCCTGCGCAGCTCCTCCAGGCGCGTCTTGCTGGCGGGGTCGGTCTCCTTGGAGAGGGCGGCCTCCTCGATCTCCAGGCGGGTGACGCGGCGGGTGATCTCGTCGAGTTCGGCAGGCATCGAGTCGATCTCGGTACGCAGCCGGGCGCACGCCTCGTCCACGAGGTCGATGGCCTTGTCGGGCAGGAACCGATCGGTGATGTAGCGGTGGCTGAGGGTGGCCGCGGATACCAGCGCGGTGTCCTGGATCTTCACGCCGTGGAAGATTTCCAGGCGTTCGCGCAGTCCGCGCAGGATGGAGATGGTGTCCTCCACGCTCGGCTCCTCGACCAGGACCTGCTGGAAGCGGCGTTCGAGGGCGGCGTCCTTCTCGATGTGCTTGCGGTACTCGTCGAGGGTGGTGGCACCGATCATGTGGAGTTCGCCGCGGGCGAGCATCGGCTTGAGCATGTTGCCCGCGTCCATGGCCCCTTCGGCGGCGCCCGCGCCTACGACGGTGTGGAGTTCGTCGACGAAGAGCAGGATGTGCCCCTGGGCTGCCTTCACCTCGGACAGCACGGCCTTGAGGCGTTCCTCGAACTCGCCCCGGTACTTAGCCCCGGCCACCAGGGAGCCCATGTCGAGTGCGAACACCGTCTTGTCGCGCAGGCCCTCGGGGACGTCGCCGCGGACGATGCGCTGGGCCAGGCCCTCGACGATGGCGGTCTTGCCGACGCCGGGGTCGCCGATGAGGACCGGGTTGTTCTTGGACTTGCGGCTGAGGATCTGGGTGACGCGGCGGATCTCGGCGTCCCGGCCGATGACCGGGTCGAGTTTGCCGTCCCTGGCCTCGGCGACCAGGTCGCGGCCGTACTTCTCCAGCGCCTCGTAGGCCACTTCGGGGTTGGCCGAGGTCACGCGCTGGTTGCCGCGGATCTGGGTGAGCGCGCTCAGGAACGAGTCCCGGGTGATGCCGTGCTCCTTGAGGAGCCGTCCGGCGGCGGTGGACGAGCCCTCCTCGGCCAGGGCGAGCAGGAGGTGCTCCACGGACACGTACTCGTCCTTGAGGCGTTTGGCCTCCCGCTCGGCCGCGTCCAGCAGCCGGGACAGGCGCTGGGTGACGAACACCTGGCCCGGCGCCGCACCCGGGCCGGTCACCTTGGGCCGTCGGGAAAGCTCCTCACGCACAGCCGCACTGAGCTCCCCGGGCTCCCTGCCCGCCTGTTGCAGCAGCCGCGGGATCAGGCCGTCCTCCTGGTCGAGGAGCGCGAGCAGCAGATGCTCACCGTCGACCTCGGTCTGGCCCATGCGGACGGCGGCGGTCTGCGCCTCCTGGAGGGCTTCCTGTGACTTCTGGGTGAGACGGTTCATGTCCATGGGGGTGAGTCACTCCTCCTGCCGCGGTCGCGCAGTGCGGCTTCGAGCAGGCTGATGCGGTCGAGCAGGTCGAGCACCAGACCGATGGATGCGTAGTTGAGGCAGAGTCCGGAGCGCAGCCGCTGGACGCGGGCGAGGATCGCCGGGGCCGCGGGGTCGAACACGAGGTGCCCCGCGGCGTCGCGTTCGGCGTCGACCAGGCCGAGGGCGACGAACCGGCGGACCAGGTCGGGATGGAGGCCCGAGCGGCGGGCCACGGTGTCCAGAGAAAGCCTGGGCACGGGGACGAGCGCGTACCGCACGGTCGTGGACCCGGCGCTCGTCCGTACGGGACGCCCGCCCGCGTCGGCCCGCGCGGCCTGACCGCCGGTCGCCGCCCATGAGGGTCGGTCGCTCATCACGTCCTCCTGGGGTCGTACGAAGAGGTGGCGGCGAGCTCCTCGAACAGCTCGCGCTCCCGGTCGCCGAGGGCGGGCGGCACCATGACGCGGAGTTCGGCGTACAGGTCGCCGTTCGCACCGCGCGGGTTCGGCATGCCCTCGCCGCGCAGCCGCAGCCGCCGGCCGCTGGAGGAGCCCGCGGGCACCGTGACCTTGGCCGTGCCGCCGCCGGGGGTGGGCACCGGCACGGTCGCACCCAGGGCCGCCTCCCAGGGGGTGACGGGGACCTGTACGTGGACGTCGCGGCCGTCCAGGCGGAACCGGGGGTGGGGCTGGATTCGCACCCGCAGGTACAGGTCGCCCGCGGGTGCGTCACCACTGCCCCGGCCGCCCTCGCCCGCCAGGCGGATGCGCTGCCCGTCGGTGACCCCGGGCGGTACGTCGACCTCGTACCGTCGCGGCTGCCCGGTGGGGCCGGCGAGGGTGACGGTGCGGCGTCCGCCCCGGTAGGCCTCCTCGACGGTGAGCGGCAGTTCGGCCTCCTGGTCGGCCCCCGGTACACCGCCGCGGGCGGCGCCTGCTCCGAAGAGCGAGCCGAGCAGGTCGTCGATGTCGACGCCCTCCGCTGCGAAGTCGTCGCCGAAGCCCGTGTACCGGACGCGGGGGCCGCCCGCACCAGCAGTCCTGCGAGTGCGGAAGCCGCCGCCCGCTCCGGCCGCGACCCGTTCGTCGAAGTCCTCGGGGATCTTGCGGAAGTCCTCTCCGAAGCGGTCGTAACGGGCCCGTGTCTTGGGGTCCGAAAGGACGCTGTATGCCTCGTTGAGGTCCTTGAAGCGTTCCTCCGCCCCCGGGTCCTTGTTGACGTCCGGGTGGTACTTGCGGGCGAGTTGGCGATATGCCTGCTGGATCTCGTCCTGGCTCGCGGTCCGTGACACACCCAGCACCTCGTAGAAGTCCTGTGCCATGACGGGTCACTCCCGCTTCGCGACAGTCACGGCGGCGGGCCTGAGCTGCCGTTCCCCGTCCCCGTAGCCCGGGCGCAGCACCTCGACGACCGTGCCCGGTGGGGCGGCGGGGTCCTGGACGACGCCGACCACCTCGTGCCGGGCGGGGTCGAAGGCGACGCCGGTTTCCGCGTGCCTCGGGTAGCCGAGCAGTTCGAGGACGTTCACCGCCTGGTCGCGGACCGCTCGGACGCCTTCCACGATCGCGCCGGGGTCGGATCCGGCATGGGTCAGGGCGAGTTCGAGGTTGTCCAGGACGGGCAGGAAGGCGGCGGCCGTGCGGGACCGCTCGGCCGTCCGCTCCCGCTCCAGTTCCCTGGTGTGGCGCTTGCGGAGGTTGTCGAGGTCGGCGAGCGCGCGCCGCCAGCGGTCCTCGAGTTCCTTCAGCTCGGCCGTGTGCTCGTCCTCGGGCGGTGCGGAGCCGCCGGCCGCGTCGGGGCCGGGTTCCTCGTCCGTGTCAGGCCCCGGCCCGGTCGGCGGGCCGGAGCGCGGAAGATCCCCTCGGGGAGGGCGTACGGCGCCCTCCGGAGCCGGGTGGGCCGGGTCCGGCACGGCGGGGTCGGATTCCCTGGGGTGGATCGGCATGGCGGTTCCTCAGTCCTTGTCGAACTCGGCATCGATGACGTCGTCGTCACCGCCACCGCCGCTCGGGCCGCCACCGGTCGCACCGTCCCCGGTGGTGTCCTGGTCGGGACCGCCCGTGGTGGCGCCGGCCTGATGCGCCACCAGCCCTGACAGCACCTGCTGGAGTTCGGAGGTCAGGGGCCGCACCCGCTCCACACCTGCCTCCTCCTTGACCGCCGCCCGGGCGTCCGACACCAGCATCTCGGCGCGTGCCTTCTCGTGCGCGGGTGCGCCGTCGCCCAGCTCGGCGAGGCGCTTTTCGACCTGGTACGCGACGGCATCGAGTTCGTTGCGGGCATCGACGGCCTCGCGCAGGGCCTTGTCCTGGCCCTGGTTGCGCTCGGCCTCCTGGACCATGCGTTCGACTTCGCCACGGTCGAGGTTGGAGCTCTCGGTGATGGTGATGCCCTGTTCCTTGCCGGTGTCCCGGTCTCGGGCCTTGACGTTGAGAATGCCGTTGGCGTCGATGTCGAAGGTGACCTCGATCTGCGCTTCGCCGCGCGGCGCCGGGCGTATGTCGGTGAGCTGGAAGCGGCCGAGCACCCGGTTGTCGGCGGCCCGTTCGCGCTCGCCCTGCAGGACGACGATGTCGACGGCGGGCTGGTTGTCCTCGGCGGTGGAGAAGGTCTCGGTGCGGCGCACGGGGATGGTGGTGTTCCGCTCGATGATCTTCGTCATCACGCCGCCGCGTGTCTCGACACCCAAAGACAGGGGTGTGACGTCGAGCAGCAGGACGTCCTTGACCTCGCCCTTGAGCACCCCGGCCTGGATCGCGGCACCCAGGGCCACGACCTCGTCGGGGTTGACGCTCATGTTGGGTTCCTTGCCGCCGGTCAGCCGGCGCACAAGGGACTGGACGGCGGGGATGCGGGTGGAGCCGCCGACGAGGATCACCTCGTCGATGTCGCTCTCGCCGACCTTGGCATCGGCCATGGCCTGCTGGACCGGCCCGAGGCAACGCTCCACCAGATCGCTGGTGATCTGCTCGAACGTGGACCGCATGACCGAGTCGGTCAGATGCTTGGGCCCCGAGGCATCGGCCGTGATGAACGGCAGGCTGACCTGCGTCTGCGTCACCGAACTCAGCTCGGTCTTGGCCTTCTCCGCCGCCTCGAACAGGCGTTGCAGGGCCTGCGGATCCTTGCGCAGATCGATGCCGTTCTCCTTCTGGAAGTCGTCCGCGAGGTAATCCACCAGACGCCGGTCGAAGTCGTCACCGCCCAGGTGACTGTCGCCCGCCGTGGAACGCACCTCCACCACGCCGTCGCCCACGTCGAGGATGCTCACATCGAACGTCCCGCCGCCGAGGTCGAAGACCAGCACCGTCTCGTGCTGCTTCTTGTCCATGCCGTACGCCAGGGCGGCCGCGGTCGGCTCGTTGATGATCCGCAGCACCTCCAGTCCCGCGATCCGCCCGGCGTCCTTGGTGGCGGTGCGCTGGGCGTCGTTGAAGTAGGCGGGCACGGTGATGACCGCCTCCGTGACCCGTTCCCCGAGCTGCTTGGAGGCGTCGTCGGCGAGTTTGCGCAGCACCTGGGCGCTGATCTCCTCAGGCGCGTAGAGCTTGTCGCGCACCTTGAAGCGGGCGACGCCGCCCTCACCCTCGACGACGTCGTACGCCACCGCTCTGGCCTCGTCCGGGATCTCCTCGAAGTGCCGGCCGATGAACCGCTTGGCCGAGTAGATGGTGCCCTTGGGATTGAGGATCGCCTGGCGTCGGGCCAGCTGGCCCACCAGCCGTTCCCCGGTGTCGGTGAAGGCCACCACGGACGGCGTCGTACGGTTGCCCTCGGTGTTGGGCACCACGGAAGCTTCGCCGCCCTCCCACACGGCGATCACCGAGTTCGTGGTGCCCAGGTCGATGCCCACTGCCTTGGCCATGAGGAACTCCTCCCGTGCGGCGGCAAGCGCCGGCACTGCGGATCCGATCGTTCAGGTATGGGCGGGACGTCCCCCGGCACCGGCGGTCGGCAACCCGCCGAGCAGCCGTACCGCCTCGTCGGCGACCGCTTCGTCCACGACGACGTCGTACCGGCTGGGCTGCATCGAGCGGACGGAGGCGAAGTCCCGTCGGCCGCCCTGCAGGGCGTACAGCAGCAGGCCGAACAGCGCCCCCACGATCGCTCCGAAAATCAGGCCGTAGAGGGCGACGAGCAGGGCGGAGACGAGCGGGTCCACCCAGTCGACCAGGCCGAAGAGCCAGCCGATCAGCGCCCCGGGAAGGGCCCCGCTCGCCGCTCCGTGCAGGGCGGCCCTGCCGTAGTCCATACGGCCGACGACCTGCTCGACGAGCCTGACGTCCTGTCCGATGATGGCCACCCTCTGCACGGGAAACCCCTGGTCCGAGAGGTGGTCGACGGCGCGTTCGGCTTCCTGGTACGTCTCGTACGTGGCGACGGGCCTACGAGGCTGCTCGCTCATCACCCAGTCCTTCCTGCCCGTGTGCACGGCGGCCCCCGGCACGCCCCCAGACTCGCGAGCCGAGCAGCTCTGCGCCTGCACCCGGCAGGTCAAAGAACAACGGAGCCCGTCCCCCCGCGAGCACGAGAGGGACACACCGGACATCTCGGGTACTTTGGTCGGGGACGGCGCAGAGGAAGAGTCGCTGTCACCTCTCTGGGGGCTCAGGGAAGGGAGCAATCCCATGGCCAGCTTCAGGGGCCGGAGCGTGTACCGACGCCGTCCCCACCGGGAAGGCGGCCTTCCGCCGGGCCGTCTGGGACAGCACCCCACGATCTCGCGGCGCGAGGCTCGCCCGCCGCTTTCCCCCCTGGCATCCCACCAGTGGCCGGCAGTCTCTCGCGCCCTGTTCGACACTCGGGACGAAAGCGAGATCCTGCGCCTGGCCATGAGCCACGTGTCGACTGTCGGCCCGTTCAGAGCCGAGGCCGGATACCTCAGGGTGCACGGCCATATGGTCCCCAGCCCGCAGGTCGGGCCGGGTCATGTGTCAGCCGTGGACCGGACGGTGCGAGAGCTGACAGGGCGGGACGTCCCCGTGACCGTTCCCGGCCGGTCCAGGGGCCGGGCCTTGGCCCTGCACGGACCCGGGGGCCTGCACGGCTACCTTGTGGTGACGTCTCGCTCCCGGCCCACCGAAGCCCAGCACTTCCTGCTCGCCACGCTCGTACGCCTCACCGCCGCGGCCCTGTCGGTCGCCGTCGCGCACCGCAGGCAGCGGGAAGACGCCCTGGAGCTGCACCGACTGCGACGGGAACGGGCAGCCTTCCAGGGGCGGCTGATCTCTCTCGTGGTCGAGCTGAGATATCGGCGGGCCGTGCACGAGGCCCTCGCCGAGGTCGCGGCCTCGGGCGGCGGCGAGGAGGCCATCACCAGCGCACTGCATGAGCTCACCGGATTTCCCGTGCTGGTGGAGGATCGCTTCGGCCGACTGCGGTCCTGGACCGGTCCCGGCCGGCCCGACCCCTATCCGGAACCGGACCCCGCACGCCATGAGGAGATGCTCCAGGGGGTCGCCCGGAGAGGCGGGCCCGTGCGCATCAACGACCGGCTGATCTCCCTGGTACGCCCCCGCGGTGAGGTCCTCGGAGTACTGGCCCTGGTCGATCCCGAGAACGACGCCGACGAGTACACCGTGTTCGCGCTGGAGCACGCCACCACGTCACTCGCCGTGGAACTGTCGCACCTGCGCCATCTGGCGGAGGCCGAGCTGCGACTGCGCCGCGAACTGGTCGACGATCTCCTGGGGGGCACGGACGAGGCGAGCGCCTACGCCCGGTCCGAGGCGTTCGGACACGACCTGCATCAAATCCAGTACGTGGTCGTCGTGCAGTGGAGGAACCAGGCCGCGGACGACGCTTTCGCGCGGACCGTGGGCCGGGCGGCTTCGGCCGTGGGCATGCCGTCGCTGGTGACTCGGCGTTCCGACCACGTGGTTCTGATCGCCGAGGGCAGCCCCCACGACCACGCCTTGTACGAGACGCTCGCCCGGGAGACCGGAACACCGGACGGGACGATCGGGGTGAGCGCCCGCTGCGACACCCCGGACGGTATCCCCGGCCGCTACCAGGAAGCACTGCGCGCCCTGGAGGTTCGCCTCCGGTCCCGAAGGCGATACGGCACGACGTTCTTCGACGATCTGGGCCTCTATCGCATCCTGGGGCCTGGAAACGAATACCAGGAGCTGGAGGCGTTCGTTCGGGAATGGCTCGGTTCCCTCGTCGACTACGACGGCCGGCACCGTACGGCTCTCGTGGAGACCCTGTCCCGGTACTTCGACTGCGGTGGCAACTACGCCGAGACCGCCGAATCCCTGGCGATCCACCGCAGCACGCTGCGCTACCGGCTCCAGCGCATCCGTGAGATCAGCGGCCATGACCTCACGAGCGTGGAGGACCGCCTCAACCTGCAGGTCGCCACCCGGGTATGGAAGATCATGCTGGGCGGACCGGGGTGAGGAGCCCACGCACCGCGGGGCCGGCTCCACTGTCCCCATCGCCGTAGGAGCAGGCTGCCCCTCCGCCGAAGGCTCGTCAGCTATCACCAGACGGTCGGCAGCGGCTCGAATGCGACCTTGCCGCCCGGCGCCGCCCCGAGTCCTCGTCCGCCATACGACAGCAGCTCACCGACGAGGTCAGCAGTCTGCTGGCGCGAATGGCCTTCCACCAAGCGTGGTTCCAGATCGAGGCCCCAACCGCCGCGGGCCCCTACGCGACCCTCGTGGCCACGGCGCGAGCGGAAGCCGGCGCGCAGATGAGCCTCGCCTGGCAGCAACCACCGATCACTACCGACAGCGGCATGAACCTCGGTATCCCGTACCCCCGGGACCGATCGAACGCGGCCCGAGCCACATGCATCGAGGTGCTGCGCCAACACCTCTGAAAGGATCGTGATCTTGGTGCCAACTATCCCTCTTTTGTGCCAACTAAAAATCCTCGTCACACGCGGGCTACCGCCGGACCCGGGGCATCCCCAGGCCGATCCACGAGATGATCTCCCGCTGGATCTCGTTGTTGCCGCCGCCGAAGGTGAAGATGACGGCCGAGCGGTAGCCGCGTTCCAGTTCGCCGCGCAGCACCGCCCCAGCCGAGCCCTCCTTCAGCGCCCCCGGTGCCGCGACGACCTCCATCAGCCACGCGTACGCGTCGCGGCGCGCCTCGGAGCCGTAGACCTTGACCGCGGAGGCGTCCTGCGGGGTGAGGGTGCCGTCCTGGACGGCGCCGACCATCCGCCGGTTGAGGAGCTTGAGGGCGTCGAGCCTGGTGTGCGTCTGCGCGAGGCGGCGGCGCACCCAGGGCAGGTCGATCACCCGGCGGCCGTCGGCGAGCTTGGTCTCCATGGCCCAGCGCTGGACGTCGTGCAGGGCACGGACGGCCATGGTGCCGTGGGCGGCGAGGGTCACGCGCTCGTGGTTGAGCTGGTTGGTGATCAGGCGCCAGCCCTGGTTCTCCTCGCCGACGCGGCGGGAGACGGGGACACGGACGTTCTCGTAGTAGCTGGCCGTGGTGTCGTGCGAGGCGAGGGTGTTGATGAGGGTGCAGGAGTAGCCCGGGTCGGTGGTGGGGACGAGGAGCATGGTGATGCCCTTGTGCGGCGGGGCCTCGGGGTCCGTGCGCGTGGCCAGCCACACCCAGTCCGCGGTGTCGCCGTTGGTCGTCCAGATCTTCTGGCCGTTGACGACGTACTCGTCGCCGTCGCGTACGGCACGTGTCCGCAGGGCGGCCAGGTCGGTTCCGGCGTCGGGCTCGCTGTAGCCGATCGCGAAGTCGATCTCGCCGGAGAGGATCTTCGGCAGGAAGTACGCCTTCTGCTCGTCCGTGCCGTACCGCATGATCGTCGGTCCGACGGTGTTGAGCGCCATCAGGGGCAGCGGTACGCCCGCCTGGGCCGCCTCGTCGAAGAAGATGAACTGTTCCATCGCGGTCAGGCCGCGTCCGCCGTACTCCTCAGGCCATCCCACCCCGAGCCAGCCGTCCGCGCCGAGCCGGCGGATCGTCGCCCGGTAGTGGCGCTTCTGAGCGCCCGGGTCGGCGACGGGGGTGCCCGTCGCGCCCTTCCCGTCCTGGGGCGGGGTGCGGTCGGGGTGCGGTGCGAGTCCGGCGAAGTAGGCGCGCAGTTCGGTGCGCAGCCGCTGCTGCTCGGGCGTGTATTCGAGGTGCACGGCGCCTCCAGGCTCCCCAAGGGCGGTCCTGACGGCGCACACCGTAGAACGTGTTTCAGAAATTGGGAATGGCGATGCCCGAACCGGCGTGCGGCCGCTGCCGCCCTCGCGGGCGCCGGTGGCCCGTCGCGGGCGTCGGTGGCCCCTCGCGGGCCGGTGGCGCGGGCCCCTCAGTCGAGCGTGGCCATGAACTCCGTACATGCCTGCGCGCAGTCCCGGCACGCCTGCGCCGCGTCCTCGGCACCCGGGTACCGGTCGAAGGCGTGGGCGCACTCCAGGCACACCGTCCGGGTCCACTCCAGCTGGGCGCGGAGCGCGGCCTCGTCCATCTGGTTCTGCTCGGCGAGCACACGGCAGGTCGCGTCGCACACCTCGGCGCACAGGATGCCCTTGCGCCGCACCTGTTCCTGCTCCTCGGTTCCGTCCGGATCCACCAGGCTGGCACGCAGGGCGCAGGCCCGGGCGCAGTCGGTGCACGCCTGCGCGCAGGTGAAGCGGTCCTCCAGGAACTGGACGAGCTGCTGCTGGGACGTTGTCGATGTCACATCCGCCGGGTAGCCGGTCGGGGTGCCGCCAAACCCGGTGCTCGCAGGGGCTCGGGCCGGTTTTCCCGCCCATCGCGCCGGGCACTCGGACGGCCGGTCCGATCACGACGGAGGGAGGTGGGCGACATGCCCGGACGACAGGAACTGCCGTCGACCCTGGAGCGCTCCCCCGAGGACGCCCGGCGGACCTGGATCAAGGCGCACGACTCGGCCGTCGAGACGTACGGCGAGGGGGAAAGGGCCCACCGGGTGGCGTTCGGCGCGCTGAAGCACACGTACGAGAAAGTCGGCGACCACTGGCAGCGCAAGGAGGGTGGCCGCAAGGGGCCCTCCGACCCGCGGTCGGCCCGGCCCCGCGGGCGGGGCGGCCGAAGCGGCGAGGGCGTCGACGAGAAGGCGTCGAAGCAGCACCTCTACGACCTGGCCCGTGACCTCGGCATCGACGGCCGCTCCCGGATGTCGAAGGCGGAACTGATCGACGCGATCCGGGGGGCGAACCGTTCCAGGACCCGCGCGGCACGATCAAGGTGAGCGGGTTCACCCGGGACGCCGGGGGTACTCGCGGGGCCATGAACATCGCATCGATGAACATCGCCGCGGAAGGTGCGCTCGGCATCGGACTGATCGTCGCCGGTCTGGTCGTCGTGGCGCTGCTCATCGGCGCCTTCGTCCTCGGCGCCCGCATCAGGCGTCGGGAGCCGGCGCCGCCACGCCCTGAGGAGCAGCCCCGTCTGCCCGCGGAGGGCCCGGTCCACGAGGTCCGGGAGAACCGCGAGCCCCATGAGATGCCCAGAAGCGACCACCGGCTGACCGCCCACGAGATGCCCGCCCACGGCAACATGGCCTCGCGACCCAGCGAGTCGAAGGAGCGGCCGCGCTGGGACGAGGGCAGCAGCGGGTCGTTCGGCAGCGGGGGCCCGGGCTGACACCCGGCGCCCGCCCGGCTGACCGCTCCGTCGGCCGCCGCCCCGCCACGCCCCGCACCGTCCGGCCCTGTCCGGGGCCGTCCGTACACAGGAAGTGAGAACCATGGCCGACCACGCGCGCAGCACGCTGCCGCTGCCCGACTACGACCACCTGCCGATCGGCGGACTGGAGAGCCGCGTGCGGTCGCTGGACACCGGTGAGGTGGAGGAACTGCTGGCCTACGAGCGGTCGCACGCGGACCGGCTGCCGGTGACCGAGCTGCTGTCCGCCCGGCTGGAGCAGCTGAGGTCCGGTGCCGAGCCCA
This sequence comes from Streptomyces sp. NPDC007808, assembly GCF_042868655.1. NCBI lineage: Bacteria > Bacillati > Actinomycetota > Actinomycetes > Kitasatosporales > Streptomycetaceae > Streptomyces > Streptomyces sp. NPDC007808. The sequence continues at coordinate 760,251 of NZ_JBIAEQ010000001.1, read as the reverse complement.
CGTCCGGCGACCCCGGTGCCCTGCGTCCGGAGCAGAGCACGCGCCACGCCGGTTCCCCGGTCTCCCCCGCCACATCGCCCCAGCCGTCCGGTCCGCCGCCGCACGGCACGCCGGACCAGCGCGGCAAGCCGAAGAGCGACCGTACGTGATCGTACGTATCCCGACGTACGTGACCGTACGCCTCCCGATGTCGGCACGGGGCCTCCCGTGATCCGCGCCGGGGAGGTTCGACGGGCCCGCGCTCCGGCGCGGGCCCGTCGTGTCGTGCCCGGGGCGTGATGCCCCGACGCGGGCGGCGGGGGCGAGGTGTCGACAGGACGGTGCCGGCGTCCCGATGGCTGCGGTCCGACGGTGCCCGCGAGGGAGATCTCGGTGCGGGCCCGTCGGTGGGCCGTCCCGGCGGCGCCACGGCTCGCGGCGAAGAATCCGCGGCGCGAGACACGGCTCGGAAAGCGCCGTCTCGACGCCGGCATGATCCATCGGAAATCGCCGTGTCGACGCCGGCATGATCCAAACGACAGGCCCTAGCGGAGCGCGAACGTCCACTCAGCGACCTCGGGCAGATCCGTGCCGTGCTCCCTGATCCACGCGTGGTGCCGGGTGCGCGCGTCGGCCATCTCCTGCCGGGCGCCCGCCGCGCGCACCGCGAGGCCGGGAACGCGGTCGATGACGTCCATGACCAGGCGGTAGCGGTCCAGGTCGTTGCGGACGACCATGTCGAACGGCGTGGTGGTGGTGCCCGACTCCTTGTAGCCGCGCACGTGCAGGTTCGGGTGGCCGGTGCGCCGGTAGGCGAGCCGGTGGATCAGCCACGGATAGCCGTGGTAGGCGAAGATCACCGGCTTGTCGGTGGTGAACAGGCCGTCGTACTCGAAGTCGGTCATGCCGTGCGGGTGTTCTTCACGCGGCATCAACCGGGTCATGTCGACGACGTTGACCACGCGTACGGCGAGGTCGGGCAGGAGGCGGCGCAGCAGCTGGGCGGCGGCCAGGACTTCCTGCGTGGGGACGTCGCCGGCGCAGGCGAGGACCACGTCCGGTTCGCCGCCGTTCTCCGAGCCCGCCCAGTCCCAGATTCCGGCACCGCGCGCGCAGTGGGCGACGGCCTGCTCCATGGACAGCCAGTCGAAGCAGGGCTGCTTCCCGGCCACGACGACGTTGACGTAGTCCCGGCTGCGCAGCGCGTGGTCGGCGACCGACAGCAGGGTGTTGGCGTCCGGCGGCAGGTAGACGCGGACGACCTCGGGGCTCTTGTTGAGCACGTGGTCGACGAAGCCGGGGTCCTGGTGGGAGAAGCCGTTGTGGTCCTGGCGCCACACGTGCGAGGTGAGCAGGTAGTTGAGGGAGGCGACGGGGGCCCGCCAGGGCAGCTCGCGGGAGGTCTTCAGCCACTTGATGTGCTGATTGACCATCGAGTCGACGATGTGCACGAACGCCTCGTAGCAGGAGAACAACCCGTGCCTGCCGGTGAGGAGGTAGCCCTCCAGCCAGCCCTGGCAGGTGTGCTCGGAGAGGATCTCCAGGACCCGGCCGTGCCGGTCGAGGTGCTCGTCGACCGGGAGGGTCTCCGCCTGCCACGCCTTGCCGCTGGCGCCGAACACGGCCTGCAGGCGGTTGGAGGCGGTCTCGTCGGGGCCGACGAGGCGGAAGTCGCGGCGGGTCGAGGTGTCCGCCATGACCTGTTCGAGGTAGTCGCCGAGGACGCGGGTCGGCTCGTGCAGGGTCGTGCCGGGCTTGTCGACCGGCACCGCGAAACGGTCGAGGGACGGCAGCGGCAGCTCGCGCAGCAGGAGGCCGCCGTTGGCGTGCGGGGTGGCACCGAGCCGTCGAGTGCCCTCGGGGACACAGGCGAGGACGTCCGCGACGGGCCTGCCGTCGGCGTCGAACAGTTCCTCGGGGCGGTACGAGCGCAGCCACGCCTCCAGCTGCCGCAGGTGGTCCTGGTTCTCCCGGACGCCGGCCAGCGGGACCTGGTGGGCACGCCAGGTGCCCTCCACGGGGACACCGTCGACCTCGGCGGGACCGGTCCAGCCCTTCGGGGTACGCAGGACGATGACGGGCCAGTGCGACCGCTCACCCACCCCCTCCTCGCGGGCCGTGCGCTGAAGCAGGGCGATGCGGTCGAGCGCGTCGTCGAGGGCCCGCGCCATGGCGCGGTGGACGGTGGCCGGGTCGTCGCCGGTGACATGGATCGGTTCGTGGCCGTAGCCGCGCAGCAGGGCGTCCAGTTCGGCCTCGGGCAGACGGGCCAGAACGGTCGGGTTGGCGATCTTGTAGCCGTTGAGGTGCAGGATCGGCAGGACGGCACCGTCGTGCACCGGGTCGAGGAACTTGTCGGAGTGCCAGGACGCGGCCAGCGGCCCGGTCTCCGCCTCGCCGTCGCCGATCACACAGGCGACCACCAGGTCCGGGTTGTCGAAGGCGGCGCCGTACGCGTGCGACAGCGCGTACCCGAGCTCACCGCCCTCGTGGATGGAGCCCGGCGTCTCGGGCGCCACATGGCTCGGCACGCCGCCGGGGAAGGAGAACTGCCTGAAGAGCCGTCCCATGCCGCTCGCGTCCCGCCCGACGTCCGGGTACGTCTCGCTGTACGACCCCTCCAGCCAGGAGTTGGCGAGCACGGACGGGCCGCCGTGGCCCGGTCCCCACACGCACAGCGCGTTCAGGTCGCGGGCCCTGATCACCCGGTTCAGGTGCGTGTACACGAGGTTCAGGCCGGGCGAGGTGCCCCAGTGGCCGAGCAGCCTCGGCTTGATGTGCTCCGCCCTGAGCGGTTCGCGCAGGAGCGGGTTGGCCAGGAGATAGATCTGACCGGCGGCCAGATAGTTCGCGGCCCGCCAGTGGGCGTCCAGGGTGCGCAGCTCGTCGTCGGTCAGTACGGTGCTGTCCTGGTGTTCGAGCTCGGGCATCGGTGACTCCGGAAGTCGTCGAGTGGGTCGTCGACGGGGTCGACGGGCGGTGGGAGGCGGCATGGCCGGCAAACAGGCGGAGAAGCTGCCGCGCAAGGTGTACGAGAAGGAACTGCTGCGTCTGCAGAGCGAGTTGGCGAAGCTGCAGGAGTGGGTGCGTACCGAGGGTGCCCGCCTTGTCGTCATCTTCGAGGGGCGGGACGCGGCGGGCAAGGGCGGCACCATCAAACGGGTCACCGAGCACCTCAACCCGCGCGTGGCGCGTATCGCGGCCCTGCCGAAGCCGACCGAGCGCGAGCGCACCCAGTGGTACTTCCAGCGGTACATCCAGCATCTGCCGGCCGCCGGGGAGATCGTGCTGTTCGACCGCAGCTGGTACAACCGGGCCGGCGTCGAGCACGTGATGGGCTTCTGCACCAGGGAGGAGTACCAGCTCTTCCTGCGTCAATGCCCGATTTTCGAGCGGATGCTGGTGGAGGACGGGATCCTCTTGCGCAAGTACTGGTTCTCGGTGAGCGACGAGGAGCAGCAGGAGCGCTTCCGCCGCCGTCTGGAGGACCCCTTGCGGCGCTGGAAGCTGTCCCCGATGGACCTGGAGTCGATCACCCGGTGGGAGGAGTACTCCCGGGCCAAGGACGAGATGATGGTGCACACCGACATCCCCGAGGCACCCTGGTTCGTCGTCGAGAGCGACGACAAGCGCCGGGCCCGGCTGAACATGATCGCCCACCTGCTGGAGTCCGTGCCGTACGAGGATGTGCTCCCGCCGGTGCTGGAGCTGCCGGAACGGCCGGAACCCACCGGTTACCAGCGGACGCCGCGTGATCTGCAGACCTACGTCAGGGACCACGCGGCGACGTTGTGAACCGGCCACGGCGCTCACGCCTGCTGCGGGACGACGGCGACCGGGCAGACGGAGTGGAGCAGGGCCGCGTGCGCGATGCGGCCGAGTGACGGCCCGGGATGTCCCGTGCGGCGCTTCGATCCGACGATCAGGAGGTCGGCGCCGTGCGAGGCGTCCACCAGCGCGCGGCGGGCAGGAGCCTCGACGGTACGGCGGTGCACCTGAACGCCGGGCGGGGTGTCGCGAAGGGCCTCGGTGAGGATCTCGTCGGCGTGCCGCTCCTGCGGTCGGGCCGGGTCGTCGGCCGGCAGCGGGTGGTCGCCGGTCTCGTGCGCCGGGCGGCGCCAGGCCCGTACGGCCTCCAGGGCGACACCGCGGCGCCGCGCCTCTTCGCGGGCGAACCGGACGGCGGCCGAGCCCGCGGCGCCCTCGCCGACCCCCACGACGATCCGGCCGCGCACCGCAGGCGTGGCCTGGTTGTCGTGGCTGCCGCGCGGTACGACGACCGGGCGGTCGGCGCGCGCGGCCAGAGTCCGGCTGACGGAGCCCAGCAGTGCGGCGGCGATGCCGCTGCGCCCGCGGTTGCCGACGACGAGCGCGCAGCCGGCCCGGCACTCGCGTGCCAGGGCGGGTCCGGGCTCCTCGACCGCTGCCTTCATGAGGTCAACTCCTGGAAGTCGGCGATCAGTTGTGGGCGACGACGGCTACGGGGGCGGTGGCGTGGTGCAGGACGGCGTGGGTGACGGGGCCGATGTGGGTGCCGAAGGGGCTGCGGCGGATACGGCGGCCGACGACGACCAGGGATGCTTCCTTGGCGGCGTCCACCAACCGGATGCCCGGGCTGCCGGACGGGGTCTCCTCGGTGATCTCGACGTCCGGGTACTTCTTCCGCCAGGGCCGCAGGGCTTCCGCGAGAAGGGCGGCCTGCTGCCGGGCGATCTCGTCGTGGAAGCGGCTGTCGACCGCGAGGCCGTAGACGTAGTACGGCGGCAGGTTCCAGCCGTGGATCGCCCGCAGGCCGGTCCCGCGCCGGGCGGCCTCCTCGAAGGCGAACTCGATGACGGTGTCGTCGGGAGCTGCGGCGTCGAGGCCGAGGACGACGGGCCGGTAGGGCGTGGCGGCGGACGGGATGCCCGTGCGATCCGGTTCGTGCTCGTCGGCGGCCTGCTCGCCGGCGCGGACCAGGACGACCGGCCGCTCGGAGCGGGCCACCACGGACAGGCCCACCGAACCGACCATGAACCCGCCGAAGCCACTGAGACCACGCGAACCGAGGACCAGCAGCTCCGCGTCCGCGGCGGCCTCGACCAGGGCGTCGACGGCCCCGCCGGTCACCTGCTCGGTGGTCACCTCGACACCGGGGTGACGCAGCCGGATCCCCTCGGCGGCCTCACGTGGAATCCGCTCGCTCCAGTGCTGCTGGGTCTCTGCGCCGAGCAGGGGGGCCTGGGCCATCGGTTCCGGTACGGGCTCCCAGACGTGGACGATCTTCAACGGCAGATGGCGCAACGTCGCCTCGCGAGCCGCCCACTCGGCGGCGGCCCGGCTCTCCGCCGATCCGTCGAGACCTGCCACAACAGTGCGGACCATGGTTCTTCCTCCTCAGGGGGTCTGCTTCAAGCGTCGGATCCGGCGGGCCGTGGTTGCAGGGGCCGTTGGTCCCCGGCCGGGACCGACCGGCCCCACGGCCCCTCGCGGTCGGCGCAGCCGGGAGTGGCGCTCGGGAAGCCCTCGGCCGGCGGGCCGCCGTCGGTCGGGCCGCTGCCGGACCCGGGGCCGAACGCGGGTGCGGGTGCGGACATGTCGCAGCAGGGAAGACCGGGGCCGGGGGACTGAACGTCCGCTTCGAAGGCACCAGCCGGTGCCTGTCCTCGCCGGACGTGGCGCCGCGGTCGGTGACGGTCGCGTCAACTGACATCGGTCGCCGGGAGATCGGGCTGCACGAGGGTTCCGGAGCGGCCGTGCACGATCTCGTACGCCGCGTCCAGCGCCCCGATGCCGGCCAGCTGGCCGGTGTTCTCGACGAAGCGGGCCGCGGCTTCGGCCTTGGGACCCATCGAGCCCTCGGCATAGTGGGCGTCACGCAGTTCCGCGGGCGTGGCGTCCAGGACCGGCCGCTGGTCGGGGGTGCCGTAAGCGGCGTACACGTTGGGGACGTCGGTGAGGACCAGCAGGAAGTCGGCCTTCACTTCCTCGGCCAGCCGGGCGGCCGCGAGGTCCTTGTCGACGACCGCGTCGAGGCCGTGCAGCGCGCCGGTGGCCCGATCGCGGACGACGGGAACGCCTCCGCCTCCCGCGCAGACGACCACGGTCCCCGCGTCGAGCAGGACGCGAACGACGTCGGCCTCCAGGATCCGCTCGGCGTCGGGTGCGGGGACCAGGCGCCGCCAGCCGTGCCGGTCCTGCGCCATGAGCCAGCCGTACTTCGCCGCCAGGAACCGGGCGGCCCGCTGCGGGTAGAGGGGTCCGACGAACGCGGAGGGATGCGCGAAGGCGGGATCGTCGGGCCGTACCCGGGTGTGCGTGAGCAGCGTGACGACCCTGCGCCCGGGCAGCACTCCCCGCAGGGTGCGCTCCAGGAGGCTGCCGATCATGCCCTGGGTCTGGGCGCCGAGCAGATCCAGCGGGTAGGGAGCGCTGAGGGCGGCGTCGGCGGTGCTCTGGGCGGCGAGGAGGCCGAGCTGGGGTTCGTTGCCGTGGGTGATCACGAGTTCGTGCTCATGGGCGAGGGCGGCGATCGCGGTGGCGACGCGGACGATGTTCGTGCGCTGCACGTCCGCGTCGGGGCGCTCGCCGCGGCGCAGCAGGGCGTTGTCCCCCAGTGCGACGACGATGCGCATGGCCTCGCCCCTCTCCGCGAGTGTCCCCGTTCTCATCATCGGACGGCGGGCGGTGGGCCGCCCCAGGGCCCGAAGGGCGCCCGCGGCCCGCCGGTCGGCCCGTCCCTGGGGCCGGACGGCCCATGGCCACGCCCGCGGCGGGTGTCCACGCTGGAGGTGGTAGCTCCGTACGCCCGACCTGGAGGCACGCCATGAACGCACCGGTAACTGCCAGCATGCCCCGGGCGCTGCCCGTGGAGCACCGGGACCGGCTGCTGCGGATCGCCCGTGAGGTGTCGTTCCCGCAGGGCGCACGGCTCTTCGACGAGGGCGGTCACGCCGACCGGTTCTGGATCATCCGGACCGGCACGGTCGAACTCGACACGCGGGTACCCGGCCGCCGGCCGGCCGTCATCGAGTCCCTCGGGCACAACGAACTCGTGGGCTGGTCCTGGCTGTATCCGCCGTACACCTGGCACCTGGGCGCCGAGGCGGCCACGCCGCTGCGGACGTACGAGTTCGACGCGACGACGGTGCGCTCGATGTGCCAGGCGGACCCGGATTTCGGCCGCAGCATCGCCCGGTGGGTCGGCGAGGTCGTGGCCCACCGCCTGCAGGCGGCCCGTGGCCGGCTGCTGGACCTGTACGGCCCGTACGGCAGTGGCGGCCCGCGCTGAGGACACGGTCGTCCCGCGAACGAGCCCACCGAGAGGCTCAGGACCGCAGGGTCAGCGCCCTGCCGGTGGTGGTCGGCGCGGGCCGGCTCCTCGGGGTCCGACCTGGAGAAGGCCGGTTCGGTGACCGCGGACGAGCTGATGACGTGACCTGCCCTGACCGTCCTGCCCGACGCGACGCTCGCGCAGGCCGCCCGCACCATGGCCCGGGCCGGGGTCAAGCGTCTGCATCCGCCGATCTCCGCCGGGGTCGACGGCCGCGCGCTGACGGCGGGCTGGGCCGAGACGCCCCGCCCCTCGCACGTCACTCCTCGCCCGTGCGGACGACGGCGACCGGGCAGTGCGCGTGGTGCAGCAGGGCCTGGCTGACCGAGCCCAGCAGCAGCCCGGCGAAACCGCCGTGGCCGCGCGCGCCGACCACGACGAGCCCGGCGTCGGAGCTCGCCTCGATGAGCGAGTGCCGGACCCGGCCCCGGACCAGCTCGCGGTGCACGGTGACGTCCGGGTACTTCTCCCCCAGCCCGCCGAGCGCCTCGGCCAGCACCCGCTGCTCCTCGTCCCGCAGCCGGTCCTCGTCGTACGTCACGAAGGGCGGGTCGCCCGGGCCGTCGTAGGCGCGTTCGGTGCGCGGGCTCCAGACGTGCAGCGCGATCAGGTCGGTGCCGTGCCGGGATGCCTGGGCGAAGGCGAACTCGACGGCTCCGCGGGCGGCGGGTGACCCGTCGACGGCGAGCAGGACGGGCCCTTGCGGGCTGGTCCGGCCCCGCACCACCAGCACCGGGCAGCCGGCGTGGGCGGCCAGATGACCGGCGGTGGAGCCGAGCAGCAGGCTGCCGAACCGGCCCAGACCCCGGCTGCCGACCACCGCCAGGGACGCGGTGCGCGACTCGATCTCCAGCACCATCACCGGTTCGCCGACGACGATCTCGCGTATCACGTCGGTGCCGGGCGCGGCCTGGTGGGCGCGCCGTTCCGCCTTGGCGAGGGTGCCGTCGACGAGTTCGCGCAGCCCGGCACCGCTCGGGTCCCAGGGCCGACCCGGCGGGACGTGCGCGGCCGGCCACCCGAAGGCGTGCACCAGCCGGAGCCCCACCCCCCGCGACCCGGCCTCGCGCGCCGCGATCTCCACGGCCGCCATGCTCGACGGCGAGCCGTCCACCCCCACCACAACCGGGCCGTTCATCGCACTCCCCTTTCCGGGCGAGTTCCGTGGGCTCCGTGCGGTCTCCCCGTGCCGGGACCGCCGGTCCTCGTACCTCGGGGCGAGGGCGGCACCGTACGGCCGGGCCCGGGATCCGGCGGTCTCGGCCGGCCGCCGTCGTCTCGTCCTCCTCCCAGCCTCACTCCGCCGACGGCATCCCGCACAGGGCCGTACGGCCCCGGGGCCCCGAGGCCGTACGGCCGACCTCGGCCCGGTGCCGGTCGCGTCGAGGCGGTCGTCCGCGTCGGCGTCCTTGGGGCGGGCGTCAGTCGCGCAGTTCCAGCCGGGTCGTCTCCCCTGGTTCGACGACGACCGCTCGGTCCGGCAGCCGTACGTCGATCGCGGACGCGTCCGACGAGGGCACGGCGATCTCCAGCTTGCCTCGCTCCAGGCGCAGCCGCACGCCCCAGTTCCCCTGGTAGCGCAGGGAGAAGCCGTAGGAGGACAGTTCCGGCAGCGGCACCGGGTCGAGCCAGAGGGCGCCGTCGCGGGTCTCCAGGCCGGTCAGTCCGCGCTGGACCAGGTCCAGGGTGCCGGCCATGGCGCCCAGGTGGATGCCTTCGCCGGTGGTTCCGCCCTGGACGTCGGCGATGTCGCCCTGGAGGGCCTCCTGGCAGAACTGCCACGCCTCGGCACGCCGGGCGCGGGCCAGGACCCAGCCGTGCACCAGGCCGCTGAGGGTGGAGCCGTGGCTGGTGCGGTGCAGGTAGTAGTCGACGGTGCGGTGCCAGGTATCGTCGTCCAGGCGCAGCCCCAACCGGTCGAACAGGCCCCGCAGTTCGGTGGGTGAGAACAGGTAGCCGAGCATCAGGACGTCGGCCTGCTTGGACGCCTGGTAGCGGTTGACGGTGTCGCCCTCCGCCTCCAGGATCCGGTCCAGTCGGCGGATGTCGCCGTAGCGCTGCCGGTACTCGTCCCAGGGGAGCTCGGCGAGTTCGCCGTAGCCGTCGAACTGGCTGATCACGCCGCGGTGGAAGGGCACGTACAGGGTGTGGGACACGTCCTCCCAGTGGTCGAGCTCGCCCCCGTCGAGTCCCGTGCGCTCGACGAGTTCCCGCAGGCGGGGCTCCGGGAGGGCGTGCAGCAGCTCCAGTGTGCGGGCGAGCACCCAGGCGGCGGTGACGTTGGTGTACGCGTTGTCGTCGAGGCCGGGCGCCGTGGCGCCGGGGTAGGCGTCGTGGTACTCGTCGGGGCCGACCACGCCCCTGATGCGATGCCGGCCGATCCTCTCGTCGTAGGTGGCCGAGTCCGCCCAGAAGCGGGCGATCTGCAACAGCATCTCGGCGCCTTTGGTGTGCAGGAACTCCATGTCGCCGCCGGCCTCGCAGTACTGCCACACGTTGTAGGCGATGGCCGAGCCGACGTGGTACTGCAGGTGGGAGTGGTCGGGCAGCCAGCGTCCCGAGCGGGGGTTGAGGTGGAGCTGCTGGGTCTCCTCCCGGCCGTCGCTGCCGCTCTGCCACGGGTACAGCGCGCCTCTGCGGCCCACCGCCTGGGCGGCGTTGCGGGCAGGTTCGAGGCGCCGGTGGCGGTAGCGCAGGAGGGCCCGGGAGACCTCGGGGAAGTGCAGGTTGAGGTAGGGAAGGACGAAGAGTTCGTCCCAGAAGACATGGCCCCGGTAGGCCTCACCGTGCAGCCCCCGGGCCGGTACGCCCACGTCGAGGTCGGCGGTGTGCGGTGAGAGCGTCTGGAGCACGTGGAACAGGTGCAGCCGCAGGATGCGGCCCGACTCCCCCTCGACATCGAGTTCCGCCCGGCGCCAGAGCTGGTTCCAGGCCGTGAGGTGCGACTCCAGCAGGGCGTCGAAGTCGGGTGCCCGGCCGACCCGGTCGACGGCGGCGTACAGGGGGTCGCTGATGGCCGGGTCCCGCGAGGTGTGCAGGGCGACGGTCTTGTCGACGGTCCTGGTGTCGCCCTCGCTCAGGTGCAGGCGCACATGCTGGGCGGTGCGCGGGTTCTTGTTGCGGAACATGACGGGCGCGTCGGCGGTCAGCCGGGCGGCCATGCCGATCCGGATGTCCGAGGTGCGGGTGCGGCAGCGCAGCCACACCGTGTCCGGTCCGGCGATGCCCGCGTGCACATGGGTGAGGTGACGGCCGTCCAGGTCGCGGTAGCGCGGCACGCCGTCGTTGGTGACGCCCCCGTCCATGGAGGCCTCCACGTCGAGTTCGCCGGAGAAGTTGTCGGCGGTGAACTCGGTGCGCAGGGCGCCCAGATGCGGATCGCCCATGTGCACGAGCCGCTGCTGGCGTACCGACAGCACCCGCCCCTCGCCCACGTCGAAGCGGGTGTGGCGTTCGAGGATGCCGGAGGACAGGCGCAGGCCCATGCTGTGCGTGAGGACCGGGGCGGTGTCCGGGCTGAGCCAGTGCCCGTGCCGCAGGCGGAACCGCAGCGGCAGCCAGTTCGGCATGTTGACCATGTCCTCGTTCTCGACCTTGCGGCCCGAGACGTCGGAGGTGAGCCGGTTGTAGATGCCCGCGATGTAGGTGCCCGGGTAGTGGATGTCGTCGGCGTCGCACTCCGGGAGCGCGCCCCGGGTGGCGAAGTAGCCGTTGCCCAGGGTGCACAGGGACTCCCTCAGCCGTTCGTCCGCGGGCTCGTAGCCCTCGTACTCCCAGGTCCAGCCCGTCACTTGGTCGCTCCTCACACCAGCAGTTCCGCGAGATCGCGTACGACGAGGTCGGCGCCGTGCCGCCGCAGCGCCTCCCCCGAGTCCCCGGTGCCGGCCCGGTCGACGCCGACGACGAGGGCGAAGCCGCCGTTGCGCCCCGCCTCCACGCCGGCGAGGGCGTCCTCGACGACGGCGGCCCGGCCGGCGTCTGCGCCGAGCCGCTCGACCGCGGTGAGGAACAGGTCGGGGCGCGGCTTGCCCGGCAGTCCCAGCCGGGCGGCCTCGCCGCCGTCCACCAGCACGTCGAAGAGGTCCAGCACCCCCGCCCGGGTGAGCAGTTCACGGGCGTGCCGGGACGCCGAGGCCGCCGCCACGGATGTCCCCGCTCCGCGCAGGGCGCGCACCAGCCGTACCGTTCCCGGGAACGCGGCCACGCCGTGCTCGCGCAGCCGCTCGGTGAACAGCCGCTCCTTGTCGGCGGCGACCTGCCGCACCGTCTCCTGCGAGGTGTCGGCGCCGCGCGAGGCGAGGAAGGCGGCTGCCCCGTCGAGGCGGGACCTGCCGTCCACGTGGCGCAGATAGTCGTCCCGGTCGTCGAACGGGCGCCGCTGAGCCGGGTCCGCGGGCGGATGCTCGCGCAGGAAGGCGTCGAACGCCGTCTTCCACGCGGCCGCGTGCACCCGGGCCGAGTCGGTGATCACTCCGTCGGTGTCGAAGACGACTGCCCGGATGTCCCGGAGCGCGGGTGCGAGCGCGGGGTGGGAGGTGGTCGGGGTGAGGGGAGGCTCCATGATCACTCCGGATGCGGTACGACGGCCACGGGGGCGTCGGCGTGGTGCAGCAGCGTGTGCCCCACCCGACCGAGCTGAAGCCCGAAACGGCCCGATCGGCGGCGGGCACCGATGACGACGAGGTCCGCGGCGGCCGACCGGTGCAGCGGGAGCCGGTGGGCCGGGCCCCGCGCGGTGGTACGGCGCACCCGCACGCCGGGGTGGTCGACCCTTGCGTCATGGAGCACGGCGTCGATCAGGGCGGAGGCCTGTTCCTCCTGATGGTGGGCCGGCTCCCCGGTGAGCGGGACATGGTCGGCGGTCCGGTGCGCGGGTGCCCGATAGGGGCGTACGACGTCGAGCGTGCACCGGCGTGTCTCCGCCTCCCGGAAGGCGAACCGCGTCGCTTCACCGGCGACGGCGGGATCGGCGGCAGCGAGCAGGATCCGCTCGTGGGTGCCTTCCGGGCCGGCCCTGTCACCGCGGACGACGCTCATCGGCCCGGGCGCGCGGGCGGCCACGGTGCGGCCGACCGAACCCGGGAGCAGGCCGCTGAGCCCGCCGCGGCCCCGGGACCCGGTCACCACGGCGAAGGCATGGAGGGCTTCATTCAGCAGCGCGTTCACCGGCTCGTCGGGTACCACGTCGACGGAGACCTGCACATCGGGAGCGCGTCGGCGGGCGCGTTCCGCCGCTCGGGGGACGACGGTGTCCGCCGTCAGCTGCCCGGACGGGCTCTGCGGGCCGCCGTACGAGCGCGGCTCGCCCTGCTCGCAGCGCTCCCACAAGGACGCGTACACCAGGCGCGGGGCCACAGCGTGCCGGGCCGCCTCGTCCACGGCCCGGTGGACCGCCCGTGGGCTCGGCTCCGATCCGTCGACCCCCATGACCTCGGGCAGCTCCATCGCGGCCACCGCCTTCCTCAGGCCGCGGCGTGATGCGGCGCGGCTCCCACTCCACCGTCGCACGCCCGTCCCGGGATCGGCGTGGGGCCATTCGGCCCCGGCCCGGGTCCGTCGGGAGGCTTGCGCTCCGCGGCGCTGTGCGCGGCCTGTCCCCGCATCAGGCGCCCGAGACCACGACGGTGACCGTGCCCCCGGCCGGGCGGGCCGTTCGTCTCCCGCCGCAGGGCGCACCGGCCCTGGTCGTGCCGTGCCGTGTGTGGTGTGCTGGAGGTGACGGAAAGGGCCCACGCCCCAGGCGCGGGGAAGCGGCTTCGGGCCGCGCACCGCGCAATCAGGATCCGCGAGAAGTGGATGGGTCCTTTCCGCCCCTTTCTCCTGTCCTGCCATCCGCCGTGATGGGCTTCGAGCCCGCGCGGTCGTGCGAGGGGATGCTCGCGTTCGCCTTCCCGAGCGCCGGGCGGTGCCCCGTCACGCTCGGGCCGGACATCTGACTCGCGCCTCCTGGCCCTGCCCTCCCCCGAGTCGGTTCCCCTCCTGGCCCGGTCCCACTGCTGACCTGGTCCCACTCCTGACGCCGGTCCGCATTCCGCTTGCCGGTCCTCCGCCGGTCGTCCGGACCGGTTCCCGAGAGGCGCGCCATTCCGGACATTGCCTGACAGGCAAATACCCCGCCCGGTATTTGACGGCCTCCAAGGCCCGTCCTACTCTCCCGAACAGGAAACCCCCGGGGGTATTTGAGGAGGCAACGAAATGCCACAACCGGAAAGGAGCACCGCCTTGCCCGCCACTCCCCCACCCGCATCCGAGCACCCGACGTCGCCGGCACCCCGCGGCGGCGGCACAGAGCCGACCTCCGGCCGTCACCGCGTCGTCGTCATCGGTGGCGGCAGTGCCGGGATCAGCGTCGCCGCCCGTCTGCACCGCGCCGGCGTCACCGGCATCGCCCTGGTCGAGCCGTCCGACACGCACTGGTACCAGCCGCTGTGGACCCTCGTCGGCGGCGGCCAGGCCCCGCTGCGCACCAGCCGCCGCCCGGAAGGCTCCCTCATACCCGATGGCGTGCGCTGGATCCGTGGCCGCGCCCTGGGCGTCGACCCCGAGGCCCGTACGGTGAACCTGGCCGACGGCGCCGTACTCGCCTACGAGCACCTGGTCATGGCGCCCGGCCTCCAGCTCGACTGGGACGGTGTGCCGGGCCTGGCCGAGGCCGTCGGTCATGACCGGGTGAGCAGCAACTACTCACCCGAGTACGCACCGCGCACCTGGGAGCTGATCAGGCGGATGCGTTCGGGCACAGCGGTCTTCACCCACCCGGCGACCCCGCTGAAGTGCGGCGGCGCCCCGCAGAAGATCGCCTACCTGGCCGCCGACCACTGGCGCAGGCAGAAGGTGCTCGACGACATCCGTGTCGTCCTCGTCGTCCCCGATCAGACCCTCTTCAAGGTGCCCGCCTGGTCGGAGGTCCTTCAGCGGGTGGCCGAGCGCTACGGCATCGAGGTGCGACTGCGCTCCGAGATGACCGCGGTGGACGGCGGCGCCCGCGAGATCACCGTCACCGACCATGCGACGGGCACCGCGCAGACCATCGGCTACGACCTCCTGCACGCCGTGCCCCCGCAGCGCGCCCCCGACTGGGTCGCAGCGAGCCCGCTCGCCGACCCGGCCAGCCCGCAGGGCTTCGTCGCCGCCGACCAGTACACCCTGCAACACCCCACGCACCACGACGTCTTCGCCATCGGCGACGTGGCACACCTGCCGACCTCCAAGACCGGTGCGGCGATCCGCAAACAGGCCCCCGTGGTGACCGGAAACCTGCTCGACGTCATGAACGGCCGCGCTCCGTCGCACCATTACGACGGGTACACGTCCTGCCCGCTGGTGACCGCCCGGGACCGGATGCTGCTCGCCGAGTTCGACTACGACCTGCGACCCGCCCCCACGTTCCCGTTGCTCGACCCGTTCAAGGAGCGGCGTTCGATGTGGCTGTTCAAGCGGTACGCGCTGCCGCGGGTGTACTGGCACGGCATGCTCCGCGGCCGCCTCTGACCGGCCGGCCCGGGCCTCCCCCGACCGGGCCGGCCTCCTTTCCCTCGCGACCACCCTCGGCAAGGAGGACCCGACACGGAACTCTCGATACCCCCTGGGGTATGGCCGCCGCGAATCCCGCATCCGTCTCCCACGGAGGACCCGACCATGCTCTTCGTCCAGTACTACCTCGACTGCCTCTCCCAGGCGTCGTACATGATCGCCGACGAGGAGACGGGCAGGGCGGTGGTCGTCGACCCACGCCGGGACATCTCCGACTACCTCACCGACGCCGACGCACACGGTCTCACCGTGGAGGCCGTCATCAACACCCACTTCCACGCCGACTTCCTCGCCGGCCACCTGGAACTGGCCGGCCGCACCGGCGCCTGGATCGGCTACGGGCGGCACGCCGAGGCCGAGTACCCCATCCGCGGGCTGGCGGACGGCGAGCGGATCAGCCTCGGGGACGTCCAGCTGGAGATCCTCGAAACCCCGGGCCACACACCCGAGTCGATCAGCATCCTGGTGTACGAGCACGCCGCCGACCGCGTCCCCTACGGCGTCCTCACCGGGGACACCCTGTTCATCGGCGACGTGGGCCGCCCCGATCTGCTCGCCTCGCTCGGCGCGACCGCCGACGCGCTGGGCCGGATGCTCCACCACAGCGTCCAGCGCAGGCTGATGGCGCTGCCCGACACGGTGCGGGTCTTTCCCGCCCACGGCGCCGGTTCCGCCTGCGGCAGGAACCTCTCCACCCGGCGGCAGTCCACCATCGGCGAGCAGCGCGCCACCAACTACGCCTGCCGGCCCATGAGCGAGCAGCAGTTCGTCGAGCTGGTCACCGCCGGACAGCCAGCCGCGCCCGCCTACTTCGCCCACGACGCCACGCTCAACCGCACGGAGCACGGCCTGTTCGATCCCTCCGCCGGGGCCCGGCCGTTGTCCGTCCAGGAGTTCACGCGTCGACGGGCCGCAGGCGCGGTCGTGATCGACGCCCGCTCACCGCGGGAGTTCGCCGCCGGTCACCTTCGCGGCTCGCTCAACGTGCCCGCCGAAGGCCGCTTCGCCGAGCAGGCCGGCATGGTGGTCGCCCCGGGGCAGGAGGTCGTCGTGGTGGCGCCCCAGGGCCGTGAGGAGGAGCTCGTCACGCGGCTCGCGAGGATCGGCTTCGACGAGGTCGGCGGCTGTCTGCGCGACCCCGAGGGCGCGTTCGTGCTGCTCGCGGACGAGATGCGGCAGGCGCGCCGGCTGACGGCGGACGAGTTGCGCCGGGCGCTGGCGGGCGACGAGCCGCCACTGGTCCTGGACGTACGCAACCTCGCCGAACGCGAGACGGGCCTCATCGCGGGCTCGCTGCACATCCCCCTGGCCGAACTCACGCGCCGGGTCGGGGAGATACCCGCCGACCGCCCTGTCGTCGTGCACTGCGCGGGCGGCCACCGCTCGTCCGTAGCCGCCGCCCTGCTCCGGCACCGGGGGCTCAGCGATGTCTCCGACCTCTTGGGCGGCTACGGCTCCTGGGCCACCCGGACCGCGCCGGCCGACGCCTGACCCGTCGCGCTCCGGGCGGCGAGCCGAATCGACCACCCGCCGACGCTGACCGTCACGCTCCGAGCGACGAGCCGAATCAACCACCCGCCGACACTGACCATCGCGCTCCCGGCGACGAGCCGAATCAACCACCCACCGACGCCCGGCCAACTCCCCGACAGCGAGGCATTGCCATGACCGCCAGACCGTCCGCCGGCGCCCCGCTCCTCACGACCGGGGTCACGGAGGCCGAGCCGACCGGCACCGGCGCCGAGAGCCTGTCGCGGCCGAGGCCGCCCCGGGTCCCGGAGCCGCGTGTTGGTCTCGCTTCGCGCGCGACCGGCACGCGGAGCGTCGTGTGATCACCCTCGTCGTCGCCGCTTCGCTGCTCATCGGGGTCAGCCTCGGCGTCCTGGGCGGCGGCGGGTCCATCCTCACGGTGCCCGTGCTGGTCTACCTCGCGGGCGTGGACACCAAGGAGGCCATCGCCACCTCGCTGCTCGTCGTCGGCGTCACGAGCGCGGCCGCAGTGGTCCCGCACGCCCGCGCCGGGCGGGTGCGGTGGCGTACGGGGCTGCTGTTCGGCCTGGCCGGCATGATCGGCGCCTACGGGGGCGGACGGCTGGCCGCCTTCGTCCCGGGCCCGGTCCTGCTGACGTTGTTCGCCGTGATGATGATCGGCACCGCAGTCGCGATGATCCGCGGCCGCCGCACCGCGCCGGGACAACGCCGTCGGGAACTGCCCACCGCGCGCCTCCTGGTGGACGGCGTCGTCGTGGGCCTGGTCACCGGACTGGTCGGTGCGGGCGGGGGCTTCCTGGTGGTGCCCGCCCTAGCCCTGCTCGGCGGGCTTGCGATGAACGTCGCGGTCGGCACTTCCCTGCTGGTCATCGCCATGAAGTCGGCTGCCGGGCTGGCCGGTCATCTCGCCGACGCGCACATCGACCCGGCTCTGGCCGCTCTCGTCACGGCGTCCGCCGTCGTCGGCGGTCTCCTCGGCGGGCGGATCGCCGGACGGATCCCTCAGGACGCGCTGCGCAGGTCCTTCGGCTGGTTCGTCGCCGTCATGGGTGCCCTCGTCCTGGCCCGGCAGACCGGCTCCGGGCTGCGGCAGATGCTGCTGACCAGCCCCTGGAGCTGGGGCTGCGCGGCCGTGGTCGCGGGCATCGTGGTCGGCCGGCTCGTGCCGCGCCGCTTCGGACGAGGGCCGGACCGCCCCGGCGACCCGGCCCGCCCCACGGGCGGCGAGGAGGGGCGCGTGTTCTCGCCGCCGTCCCGCGGGAGCGGCTCGGCTCCGCCGCCCCGCGACCCATGAGGACGTGCCCGCCGTCAAGGCTCTCGTGCTGACGGCGCCCCTTGGGTCGCGCCGACGCCACCCCTGCCGGTCCGAGGACCACCGAGCGCCCCTCGGGCGGGAACATTCCAGGTCCGCCCGGCGCTGACACTCGTACCCCTCCCGGTATCAGTTCCCCGGGCGACGCCGGCCACGGCCCGCCGCCCGTTCACAGGAGTGTGAGCACCATGCAGCAGGCAGGACAGGACCGAACCGCCGCGGCCGAGGACGCGTCCCTGGTGACCACCTGCGGGCGGCGGATCGCCGTGCGGTGTCTGCGGCTCGCGTCCGCGGACCGGCCCGTCCGCCGGATCGCCCTGGACGTGGGCCGGGATCAGGGCGGAGAACCGGGGGTGTGGGCGGCGCTCACCGCCGACGAGGCACGTGACCTGGCCGGCCTCCTCCTGCTGCACGCGGGGCTGGCGGAACACGGCGCCGCGGCGGGTGGACGGCCGCGAAAGGCCCCCTCCGCGCTCTGACTTCGGCGCTCCGCCCGGCACTCGCGAGGACGCTCAGCGGACGCGCATGTCGATCCTTGACGGTCGACGCCGTCCCGAACCGGGACGTACAGTACCCCTAGGGGTATTTCTTCGAGGAGTGAACGTGGAACTGGAGCTCGAAGGCGCGGAACTGAAGGCCGTGCTGAACCGGCTGCGCCGCGCACAGGGCCAGATCTCCGGTGTGATCCGGATGATCGAGGAGGGGCGGGACTGCGAGGACGTGGTCACGCAGCTCGCCGCCGCATCCCGGGCTCTGGACCGAGCGGGCTTCGCGATCATCGCCACCGGTCTGCAGCGGTGTGTGACGGACATCGAGTCAGGTCGTAGGAACGGCGAGGACACGGACGCGATGCGCGCCCGGCTGGAAAAGCTGTTCCTTTCGTTGGCGTAGTGCGCGCAGCGGCCGTGTGCCTCGTCCGACCGGACCCCGAGGCGGGTCGCCGCCGGGGCCGTCGGCGCTCATGATGGAAGGAGAGCCACCCGGCGCGCGGCGCGACCCGTCCGCTCTCGTACGGGCCGGCAGCGCGGAGCGCTCGCAGTGACGGCGCCGCCGCCCGTGCCGTACCGGCCGAGGCCGTGGACGTCCTCTCGCCGAGGGCGACCTCATCGTCACCATCCCTTCGACCACCGTCCCGACGGCGCGCAGTGGCTCCGCGCCGGCAAGGGAGGAAGCCATGAAGGTCGCAGTGCTGACCGGCGGCGGTGACTGTCCCGGCCTCAACGCCGTGATCCGCAGCGCCGTCCGCAAGGGCGTCCAGGAGTACGGCTTCGACTTCGTCGGCCTGCGTGACGGCTGGCTCGGTGCGCTGCAGGACATCGTCGTGCCGCTGGACATCTCCAGCGTGCGCGGGATCCTGCCCCGCGGCGGAACCATCCTCGGCTCCTCCCGCACCAATCCGTTCAAGCACGAGGACGGGGTGCGGCGTATCAAGGACACCCTCGCCAAGCACCAGGTGGACGCGCTCATCGTGATCGGCGGGGAGGACACCCTCGGCGTGGCCACCGAGCTGAGCGCCCAGGGGGTCGGTCTGGTCGGCGTGCCGAAGACGATCGACAACGATGTGTCCGGCACCGACTACACGTTCGGCTTCGACACGGCCGTCGGTATCGCCACGGAGGCCATCGACCGTCTCCACACCACCGCGGAGTCGCACATGCGCACCCTGGTCGTGGAGGTGATGGGGCGGCATTCCGGCTGGATCGCCCTGCACGCCGGCGTCGCGGGAGGCGCCAACGTGATCCTCATCCCCGAGCGGCCGTTCGACATCGACCAGGTCTGCGCGTGGGTGGAGAACCGCTTCCGGACCAACTACGCGCCGATAGTCGTCGCCGCCGAGGGAGCCGTTCCCAAGGAGGGGCAGATGGTCCTCAAGGACCAGTCGCTGGACGAGTTCGGCCATGTGCGCCTGTCCGGCATCGGGGAGTGGCTGGCCCAGGAGATCGAGGAGCGCACGGGCAAGGACGCCCGCACCACGGTCCTCGGCCACATCCAGCGCGGCGGCACTCCCAGCGCCTTCGACCGGTGGCTGGCCACCCGTTTCGGGCTGCACGCGGTCGACGCGCTGAAGGACGGCGACTTCGGCACGATGACGGCGTTGCGCGGCACCCGGATCGTCCGGGTCCCGCTCACCGAGACCAGGACCACGACGAAGGTGGTCGATCCGTCGCTGTACGACGAGTTCGAGGTGTTCTTCGGCTGATCCCCGCGCCGTCATCCGGTGTGCGGTACGACCGCCACCGGGCAGCGGGCGTGGTGCAGCACGGCATGGGTCACCGGGCCCAGTCTGCTCGCTGCCGCGTCCGGGCCGGTGCGCCGCCCCACCACCAGCAGGTCCGCCCCCTGGGACGCGTTGACGAGCGCCTCAGCGGGGTGCAGCAGGACGACGTCGGCGTGCACGGCCACTTCCGGGTACTTGTCCTGCCAGGCGCGCAGGGCGTCGGCCATGAGCAGGACTTCCTGGTCCTCCCAGGTGGCACGGTCCTCCTCGGTCACGAACAGCGTCCGGGGAGACACCGCCTCGGCGGGAAGCCGCCAGGCCTGGACGACCCGCAGCGGGACCCCGCGCGCCCGCGCGGCCGCGAACGCGAAGTCCGCCACCTCACCGACCGGACGGTGTGCGTCGAAACCCGCCACGATCCCGGCGGCACCGGCCACCGCACCGGTCCCCCGGCCGAAGGCCGCCAGCGGCCGCTCGGACACCAGCACCAGGGGGCAGGCTGCCGCGGCCGCCACCCGCAGGGCCACCGAGCCGACCGCCAGGCCTTCGAAGCCTCCCGAGCCCCGTGCGCCGACCACGAGCAGTCCGGCCTCGTGGGCCCTGGCGAGGAGCGCGTCGGGCGGGGCGTCGGCGGTCTGCTCGCCCCGCACCTCCAGGTCCGGGTGGCGGGTGCCGAGGTCGGCGGTCACCCGCTGGAGCATGCGCTCACCCACCTGCCGCAGCGTCTGAGCGGCCGTGCCCGGGACGACACCGCCCAGCAGCGGCGGCGAGGCGTGCACGACATGCAGGGGGACGCCACGTGACACCGCTTCCCGCGCCGCCCAGTCGGCCGCGGCCAGGCTGCGCTCGGATCCGTCGACACCCGCCAGCACAGGACGACTCATCGCGCCCTCCTTCGCCCGCCGCGCATGTCCGCGAGACCGTCCCGCGACGCCTCGGCCCCTTCCTCCACTGTTCCACGGCGGGCCTCGGAGATCTCGCCGAGAGGACCGGCGGGCCCTGCTCCGTCCGTGCCTCGCACCGCCGCGACGGGCCGCGCGCCACGGGGTCGAAGCACCTGGTCCTGGGGCTGCCGCTGGTTGCGATTCCTCCGCGGCTGCGCGGTGGTTCCGCCGGGCTCGGCGCCACGCGCCGCCGCCCCTTCGACCGCCGCGCCGCCGCCCCCTCGACCGCCGCGCCGCCGCCCCTTCGACCGCCGAAGGCGACCACCGGCCGTACCGGGATGGTGCCGGACCCGCCGAGCGGACGGATCACACGTCCCCGGCGTGACCGCTGTCGGCCTGACGCGGGTCCGGCACGGGCAGGCCGCTCTGCCCTTCCCCGAGAGGCCGTACGAGGCGTCCCCCATCCGCCGACGCGCCTCACGGCCGACTTCCAGCCTGGCACCGCGGCCACGGGAGCGACAGGACCGAAGGGCCTACGACAGGGTCCGACCGGCCCCATGCCTTGTCCCCAAGTCCTGGGCCGACTCCTCCTCCTTGTCGCGCGAGCCCCGGATCTGCTGGTGGCCCCTCGCGAGGGGCCGTTCGGCCCGGTGGACGGGCGCTCGGCCGAGCGCTCCGGGCAAGGGAGTTCAGGACGAGACGTCCAACCCGTACACGCTGCGCCCGCCGACCACCGCACGGCCGGTCACCAGGTCGGGCTCGATGCGGACGAACACCTCGTCGGGCGACGGCACCCACGAGCGCGGGCCGACACGCGACAGACGCTCCCGCTCGTGAGGATCGCCGACGACCGCGGCGGCTCCGGTCACGATCACACTCCAGCCGGAGTGCGCGGCCGCATCGACCTCGTCGGCCTCGAACGCGACGATCGCGCCGTCGATCGCGCGAACCAGTTGCGAGTCGGCCGCGGTGCGCAGCAGGACCGCGCCGTCGTGGTCCAGGGAGAAGTTGACCGGCAGCACCGCGGGCAGGGCCTGGCGCGTGTACACGATCCGGCCGACGGGCACCTTGGCCAGCAGGCGCAGGCACTCCTGTCGTTCCAGTTCGCGGAATCCGTCGTTGCGGTACATGGACCAGTCCGTCTCTCGGTACGCGGTCGGTGGGTCGTCTCCCCACGATCGGGCGGCCGAGGGGTCTGTGCGAAGGGCCATGGGTCCCGATCCCGCCGGACAACGGCCCCTCATCACGGGGTGGCCCGTCTTCCGGTGACGTCACGGTCGTCAGGCCCCGCGGACGGCGACCGTGTCGTGCCGCTCTCCGCCGAGGGCGACCTTGAGGGCCCCGGTGTCCGCGGCCCGGCCGAAGACGTCGTACGCCTCCTCCATGAGGTCCAGCGGGAAGGTGTGCGTGACCAGCTCCGCGGTGGGCAGCCGGCCGGCCGCCGCCATGCGCAGCAGGGTGGGGGTGGAGTGGGTGTCGACGAGGCCGGTGGTGATGGTCACGTTCTTGATCCACAGGTCTTCGAGGTGCAGCGTGGCGGGCCGGCCGTGCACGCCGACGTTGGCGACGTGTCCGCCGGGCCGCACCATGCGCGTGCACATCTCGAAGGTCTCCGGGATCCCGACGGCCTCGACGACGACGTCGGCGCCCAGTCCGTCGGTGAGGTCGGCGATCAGCTGCTCGGGGTCCTCCCGGGCGTCGGCCACGGCGTCGGCGCCGAGCCGCCGGGCGGCCTCCAGCCGGGCGGCGGCCAGGTCCACGGCGACGATCCGTTCCGGGGCGAACAGCCGGGCCGTGGCGATCGCGGCGAGCCCGATGGGGCCCGCGCCCACGACGGCGACGGTGTCGCCGGGGCGCACCCGCCCGTTGAGCACGCCCACTTCGTAGGCGGTGGGGAAGATGTCGGCGAGCAGGACGGCGTCCTTGCCGTCCAGGGTGCCGGGCAGCGGATGGACGGAGAGGTCGGCGTGCGGCACGCGCACGTACTCGGCCTGGGTGCCGTCGATCAGATGGCCGAGGATCCAGCCCCCGCCGCCCCGGCACTGGCCGTACATGGCCGTGCGGCAGTAGGCGCAGCGTCCGCAGGCGGTGATGCAGGAGACCAGGACCCGGTCCCCCGGCCGTACGGTGCGTACGTCGGCGCCGGTCTCCATGATCTCGCCGACCGCCTCGTGCCCCAGCACCGTGCCGGGACGCACCTCGGGCACGTCGCCCTTGAGGATGTGCAGGTCGGTGCCGCAGATGGTGACGGTGTCCACGCGCACGATCACGTCTGTGGGGTCCTTGACGGCGGGGTCCGGGATCTCCTCCCAGGAGGCGTGTCCGGAGCCGTGGAAGACGAAGCCCTTCATGGCGATCCTCTCCTCCTCGGTCGCGTCCGGCGCCCGCCCTGAGGTGTCGCTGCCGACCGGATGACGGACGGGCGCCGGATTCACGGGGCATCTACCAGCTTGTCTGCTTCCTCCATTGTCCGACTTGGGCCGATCGGCCCCGATCGGCCGACCGGAGGGGCATACGCGCGGGTAGGGTCCGCACGGCCCCGGGAGGATCGCCGAGGAGGGGCCGTTCGGCCCTTTCGAAGGACCGGAGCCATGGGCTTTCCTCGCACCATGACCGAGAACCTCACCCAGACAGCTCCCCCCTTGGCGGTGCGCGTGGCCACCGGCACGACCGTTGCGGAGCTCAGCGGTGAGATAGACCTCCTCGTGGCGCAGTCGCTGACGGCCCGGCTGGATGCGCTGACCGCCGCCACGTGCCCTGATCTGGTGCTGGACATGAGTGCCGTGTCCTTCATCGACTGCCAGGGCCTCGGTGTCCTGTGCCGGACCCGCAACCGCGTCCTGGCCCGACAGGGCCGGCTCCGGCTGATCACGCGTGACGCGTGCTTCCTGCGACTGCTGCGCATCGTCGGGCTGACGGACGTCTTCGAGATCCACCCCCGTCTGCCCCGACTCTCCTGACGGCGGACGTGACCTTGAGGCGGACCGTCACCGTCACGCCGGGCCGGCGGCGGCGCGGGGCCGGTGGCCCCTGCCGGAGATCCGGCTGAGCGTACGCGGCGGACCGGCGCCGGACTCGGCAGCGCCGGACTCGGCAGCGCCGAACGGTGCCGCCGGAACCGGGACCCGGACTCCTGGGCGGACCGGAGCGAGCGGGCATCGGCGCCATCGTCGCCGCCGACGCGGTCGGCACGCGACGTCACGGAACTGACGCGAGGCCATACGCTCACCCCGTCCTCCTCTCCGGGAGCGTGCGAGCCCGCCCATGGACGGACCGGTCGCGGGTGGCGCTGCGGCGGCGCGCGCGGCAGCCCCTCAAGATCGGCACGAAGAGGGCCAGGTCACAGCGACGGGGAGGGCAAGGTCACAGCCATGCCCCCTGCTGCTCCTTTGCGCTTGTGGCCTAGCATCCGAGCATGACGGTCCTGCCTGACGACGGGCTTGAGCTGGCCGCCGAGTTCCCTGACGTGACCCACGAGCAGTGGCAGCGCCTCGTTGCGGGCGTGCTGCGCAAGTCGGGCAAGGACGTCGAGGGGGCGGAGGCCGAGGAAGCCCTGTCCACCGCGCTCGAGGACGGGTTGCGCACCCGGCCCCTGTACACCGCGCACGACACCGCGCCCGAGTCGGGCCTGCCCGGGTTCACCCCCTTTGTGCGCGGCAGTCGGGCGGAGGGAAACACGGTCGGCGGCTGGGACGTACGTCAACGGCACACCACCGCCGCCGACGGCGCGATCCTCACGGACCTGGAGAACGGCGTCACCTCGCTGTGGCTGGTCGTCGGCGACAGCGGCATCTCGGTGTCCTCGCTGAGCGCGGCCCTGGAGGGCGTCTACCTCGACCTGGCCCCCGTCGTCCTGGACGCCGGTCGGGATGTCGAGCCCGCCGCCCGCGAGTTGCTGAGCCTGTACGAGCAGCGCGGCGTCGCCAAGAGTGCGGCGCGCGGCAACCTGGGTGCCGATCCGCTCGGCTTCGAGGCCCGCACGGGACAGGGGCACGACTTCGCGCCGGTGACCGCACTCGCGCGGCGGTGCGCCGAGGAGTACCCGGGACTACGGGCGCTGACCGTGGACGCGCTGCCCTACCACGAGGCCGGCGGCTCGGCCGCCCAGGAGCTGGGCTGCTCGCTGGCCACCGGCGTCGCCTACCTGCGAGAGCTGACCGCAGCCGGTCTGAGCGTCGAACAGGCCTGCGCGCAGCTGGAGTTCCGGTACGCGGCGACCGCCGACCAGTTCCTGACGATCGCCAAGCTGCGGGCCGCGCGTCGCCTGTGGGCCCGGGTCGCCGAGGTGTGCGGCGCCCCTGCCGCGGGGGCGCAGCGCCAGCACGTGGTGACCTCGCCGGTGATGATGACGCGTCGCGACCCGTGGGTGAACATGCTGCGCACGACCATCGCGACCCTGGCCGCGGGGGCGGGCGGGGCCGACTCGGTCACGGTGCTGCCCTTCGACCACGCGCTGGGTCTGCCGGACGGGTTCGCGCGGCGCATCGCCCGCAACACCTCCACGATCCTCATCGAGGAGTCGCACCTGTCGCGGGTCATCGACCCCGCGGGCGGTTCCTGGTACGTGGAGCGGCTCACGGACGAACTCGCCCACGCGGGCTGGGAGTTCTTCCAGCGGATCGAACGGCTCGGCGGTCAGGCGGCCGCCCTGCGTTCCGGGGACCTCGCGCGGGACCTGGCCGACACCTGGCAGGCGCGCACCGAGCGGCTGGCCAGGCGCCGTGAACCCATCACCGGTGTCAGTGAGTTCCCGCACCTCGCGGAGAAGCCGGTCGACCGCGCGAGCGCGCCCGAGCAGCCGTCCGGCGGCCTGCCGCGGGTCCGCCGCGACGAGGCGTTCGAGGAGCTGCGCAGCCGTTCCGACGCCCACCTCGCCGCGACCGGCTCCCGGCCGCGGATCTTCCTGGCCGCGCTCGGCCCGGCCGCCGCGCACACCGCCCGCCTCACCTTCGCCTCGAACCTCTTCCAGGCGGGCGGCATCGAGCCCGTCACCGAGGGCACCTTCGAGGACAGCGGCGCGGCGGAGGCCGTGCTGTGCTCCAGTGACGCGCTGTACGAGGAGCAGGCCGAGGCGGTGGCCGCGCAGCTGAAGGCCGCAGGCGCCGCGCACGTGTTCCTCGCCGGGCGACCCGGGCAGTACGCCGCCGTCGACTCGTACGTCTTCGCGGGCTGCGACGCCGTGGCCGTGCTGTCCGCGACCCTCGACCGCATGGGAGTGTCCCGATGACCGCCCCTTCCGGCTCCGCCGTGCCCGACTTCTCCGGGATCGAGCTGGGCACCCCGGCCGCCGGCGGCGGCCCCGACGAGTGGCGTACGGCGGTCAAGAACGCGGCCGGCGGGGACGACCTGCTCTGGGAGACCCCGGAAGGCATCCCGGTCAAGCCGCTCTACACCGGCCAGGACCTGGAGGGCCTGGACTTCCTGGAGACGTATCCGGGCGCGGCGCCCTATCTGCGCGGCCCGTACCCCACGATGTACGTCAACCAGCCCTGGACGATCCGCCAGTACGCGGGCTTCTCCACGGCCGAGGAGTCCAACGCCTTCTACCGGCGCAACCTCGCGGCCGGCCAGAAGGGCCTGTCGGTCGCCTTCGACCTGCCCACGCACCGCGGCTACGACAGCGACCACCCGCGGGTGACCGGTGACGTCGGCATGGCGGGCGTGGCCATCGACTCGATCTACGACATGCGGCAGCTCTTCGACGGCATCCCGCTGGACAAGATGACCGTGTCGATGACGATGAACGGCGCGGTGCTGCCCGTGCTCGCGTTGTACATCGTGGCGGCGGAGGAGCAGGGCGTTCCGGCGGAGAAGCTGGCGGGGACCATCCAGAACGACATCCTCAAGGAGTTCATGGTCCGCAACACCTACATCTACCCGCCGAAGCCTTCGATGCGGATCATCTCCGACATCTTCGCCTTCACCTCGCAGCGGATGCCGCGCTACAACTCCATCTCCATCTCCGGCTACCACATCCAGGAGGCCGGTGCGACGGCCGACCTGGAGCTGGCGTACACGCTCGCGGACGGCGTGGAGTACATCCGGGCGGGCCGCGAGGCGGGCCTGGACGTGGACGCGTTCGCGCCCCGGCTGTCGTTCTTCTGGGCGATCGGCATGAACTTCTTCATGGAGGTCGCCAAGCTGCGCGCGGCCCGCCTGCTGTGGGCGAAGCTGGTCAGGCAGTTCGACCCGAAGAACAACAAGTCCCTTTCGCTGCGCACCCATTCGCAGACGTCCGGCTGGTCGCTGACCGCGCAGGACGTCTTCAACAACGTCACGCGCACCTGCGTCGAGGCGATGGCGGCGACGCAGGGCCACACGCAGTCGCTGCACACCAACGCCCTCGACGAGGCGCTCGCGCTGCCCACCGACTTCTCGGCGCGCATCGCCCGCAACACCCAGTTGCTCATCCAGCAGGAGTCGGGGACGACCCGCGTCATCGACCCGTGGGGCGGCAGCGCCTACGTGGAGAAGCTGACCTACGACCTCGCGCGCCGGGCCTGGCAGCACATCCAGGAGGTCGAGGCCGCGGGCGGTATGGCCAAGGCCATCGACGCGGGCATCCCCAAGCTGCGCATCGAGGAGGCCGCGGCCCGCACGCAGGCCCGGATCGACTCGGGCCGCCAGCCGGTGATCGGCGTCAACAAGTACCGCGTGGACAGCGACGAGCAGATCGAGGTCCTCAAGGTCGACAACTCCTCCGTGCGGGCCCAGCAGATCGCCAAGCTGCGGCGGTTGCGCGAGGAGCGCGACGAGAGGGCGTGCCAGGACGCGCTGGACGCGCTGACCCGCGCGGCCGGCGGCGACGGCAACCTGCTGGAGCTCGCGGTGCACGCGGCCCGCGCCAAGGCGACCGTCGGGGAGATCTCGGACGCCCTGGAGAAGGTGTACGGCCGGCACGCGAGCCAGATCCGTACGATCTCCGGTGTGTACCGCAACGAAGCAGGCGAGTCCCCGTCCGTGGACCGCACCCGTGCTCTGGTCGACGCCTTCGACGAGGCCGAGGGACGCCGTCCGCGCATCCTGGTCGCCAAGATGGGCCAGGACGGCCACGACCGCGGCCAGAAGGTCATCGCGACCGCCTTCGCCGACCTCGGCTTCGACGTGGACGTCGGCCCGCTGTTCCAGACGCCGGCCGAGGTGGCCCGTCAGGCCGTGGAGGCGGACGTGCACATCGTCGGTGTGTCGTCGCTGGCGGCCGGGCACCTGACCCTCGTACCGGCGCTGCGCGAGGCGCTGGCCGAGGAGGGGCGCGAGGACATCATGATCGTGGTGGGCGGCGTGATTCCGCCGCAGGACGTGCCCACGCTGCTGGAGATGGGCGCGGCGGCCGTCTTCCCGCCCGGGACGGTGATCCCGGACGCGGCGTACGACCTCGTGAAGCGACTGTCGGACGACCTCGGGCACGACCTGTGATCGATGTCGACGCGTATGCGAAGGGCGTACTCGACGGCAAGCGGGCGGTCATCGCTCGCGCCATCACGCTCGTCGAGTCGACCCGGCCCCAACATCGGGCGCTCGCCCAGGAGTTGCTGACCGAGCTGCTCCCGCACAGCGGCCGGGCCCGGCGGATCGGTGTCAGCGGCGTGCCCGGCGTGGGCAAGTCGACGTTCATCGACGCGTTCGGCACGATGCTGACCTCGCTCGGACACCGGGTGGCCGTGCTCGCGGTCGACCCGTCCTCCAGCCGGACGGGCGGATCGATCCTCGGCGACAAGACGCGCATGGAACGCCTGGCCGTGGACCCGGCTGCCTTCGTGCGCCCCTCCCCCACGGCGGGCACGCTCGGCGGTGTCGCCAAGGCGACCCGTGAGTCGATCGTGGTGATGGAGGCGGCCGGTTACGACGTGATCCTGGTGGAGACGGTCGGCGTCGGCCAGTCCGAGACCGCCGTCGCCAACATGGTCGACTCCTTCCTGCTGCTCACCCTGGCCCGTACCGGCGACCAGCTGCAGGGCATCAAGAAGGGCGTCCTGGAGCTGGCCGACGTGATCGCCGTCAACAAGGCGGACGGCCCGCACGAACGCGACGCCCGCGCCGCCGCGCGCGAACTGGCGGGCGCGCTGCGGCTGATGCACGGCAAGGACGCGGTGTGGACGCCGCCCGTGCTGAGCTGCAGCGCACGGCAGTCGACCGGTCTGGACACCGTCTGGGAGCGCCTGGAACAGCACCGCACCCTCCTGGACTCGACCGGACGCCTCGCCGACAAGCGCCGTGACCAGCAGGTCGACTGGACGTGGAGCATGGTCCGCGACGAGCTCCTCGGGCGTCTGCACGCCGACCCGGCGGTACGGGCTCTCGCGCCCGCCTTGGAACAGCGGGTGCGGGACGGCGAGTTGACCCCCACGCTGGCCGCCGAGCGCATTCTGGGGGCCCTCAAGGACTTCGGGACGGCGCCGGGCACCTCCTGAGCGCGAAGGTTTCCCTTCCAGGGTTGGGGGGCGTGTCGGGCCGGGGTGGCTCGCACGGGCGGCGGGTCGCCGTTGAGAGCGCCGTACGTCTGGGCCGTGGCCCGCACCGCAAGCCTGGGCTCCTCCGTCGGGCGGCGGACGAGGACGCCGTCCGTCACGGCGTGTTCGAGCGGCCGGCCGACGTTCAGTGCCCCACCCGGCGTGCGTGGCGCCAGGCGGACGGCACCGGCTCGCTCGACCGCCACCGGGCATCGGGGGCGCCGCCTGGGCAGACCCGGCGCCGCCGGGAGCTTCGCAGGCCGACCTCGGAGCGACCCTGAGGGTGAAAGACGTCGACTCGGCCGAACAGGACGTCACATACGCGCGGTTCGCGACCGAGCCCACGTGCACGCCCTGCCCCGCACCGGTCTCGCGCAGAGGGCACACCGTGCCCGCCCGGCGGAGGCGTAGGAGCCTGCCCGGTCACTTCAGCAGAGGCAGAACCGGAAAGTCGTACCCGTCCCACAGGCGTCGTGAGACCTCCTCCGGGTACGGCCGCACCTCCGGCACCCCGTCCAGGACCTGCGTCAGTCGGCTCCCGCTGTCGTACGCCGGCCAGCCCGGGTCCCCGGTGCGTGCGAACGCCGTCCACGACGCCCGGAAGCGGGCGCCCAGCGCCTCGGCTTCCGGCGGTACGCCCGTGCCCGCGAACAGCAGCCGGCCGAGGTCCGCCTCGTAGGTGCCGAACAGCAGCGGGACGTCCAAGCCGTGGCAGGCGCCGAGTACGCCGCCGTATCCCGGGGCCTGCCAGGTCAGCTCGTAGACGTGGGCCCGGCCGCCGCCCGCGGTCTGCGCCTCGGCCAGGTGCAGCGAGGGCCGGTTGAACAGCCAGTCCGTCTGGACGCGTTCGTACAGCTCCCCCGGCGTGGCGTCCGGGAAGGCCGCGCGGTAGGCCCGTTCGCCGTCCGGGCCGGGCGCGAAGGTTCGCAGCGCCCACGCCGCCTGCTCCTCGTCGATCTTGTCGAGCTGGTCGGCGAGGAAGAGGAACAGCCGCCACTCGTCGCGGTTGTGTCCGACGACCAGCTCCACGTCCCGGGCCGCGCCCTCGGTCAGGGCCTGCCAGGGCGTGCGGGGAAGCACCTCTCCGTCGACGACCGGCGAGAAGGGCGTGACGGTGGGGGCGGCTCGACCCCACCTGTCCTGGTACTGCCGCATTCTCGCGCTCAAGGCTGTGTCGGCGGACGTGAGTCGACGCGGATCGACGGCGGACAGTGCGGCTGCCGTCGGCGGCAGTCCGACCTCGGCCGCGATCGCGTGCGCGATGTCCCGGGCGAGTTCGTCGGAGAAGAACGTGCCGGGCACGCTCTGCGCGATCGCCCGCCGGAACAGGCCCCGTGCGGCGGGCATGGCGAGCAGCGAGGCGACGGATCCGGCCCCCGCCGACTCCCCGAAGACCGTGACCTGCCCCGGGTCGCCGCCGAACGCCGTGATGTTGTCCCGCACCCACTCCAGCGCCGCGACCTGGTCCAGCAGGCCCCGGTTCGCGGGCGCCCCGTCGATACGGGCGAACCCCTCGACGCCGACGCGGTAGTTGAAGGAGACGACGACCAGGTCACCGGCCCGCGCGAGATGCTGCGCGTCGTAGCCGGGGCTGCCTGCGTGACCCAGCTTGTAGGCGCCTCCGTAGATCCACACCATCACCGGTCGGCGGGCCGCCGGGTCCGCGTCGGGCGTCCAGACGTTGACCGTCAGCCAGTCGTCACCGGTGGGCGCGTCGAGTTCGCCTCGAAGGCCCTGGAAGACCGCCTCCTGCGGGGGCGGCGGGCCGAAATGGTGGGCCTCCCGGACCCCGTCCCAGGCGCGCGCGGGACGCGGGGCGGCGAACCGGGCCTCGCCCACCGGGGGTTGTGCGAACGGGATGCCGCGGAAGACGGCGAGACCCCCCTCGCCCCGTCCTCGCACCGCACCGGCTGTGGTGCGCACGACGAGGTCTTCGGCTGTGGAGTCCCGGGGTCCGGCTGTCGTCATCGTCCGTCCTCACCTGTCGGGCGGCTGAGCATCCTTGAGTCACTCAAGCACGCTCCGCTTGCCTCAGGCAATCATTCGGACCGCTCACCGGCCGTGGACAGGCTCCGTCAGGGCCTACGGGCCGGGGCCTACGGGGCCGGGGCCTACGGGTCGGGCGTGCCGCCCGGACCTCACCGCCGGTCTCGGCGCGGACCGGTGTGCCCGCCTTCCCCACGTGGCACTCGGTGCCGGAAGGTGAAGCATCCGCCACGCACAGGTCAGCCCACCGCGGCGGACGGGCCGGCCGAGGAGAGGCCGCCGGGCCGTCGCGCTGTACGTCGAAGGCCCCCGCCCCTCCCGACGTGCCCGCCCGGCACCACCTGCTCGCACCGCCGATCTCCCCGCGGTCGAGCACCGGCCCCGCACCCCGGCGAGACCCGAGACGTCGTCCGGAGGCCGCCGGCGCGGTGTGCTCCGGGCGGCCCACCGGCCGCCCTCGGGGTGTGCGGTGCGGCCGATGGCGAGGGGGGAGGCCGTCGCGGGCCATGGGGAACGACGAGGCGTCGGCCGGACGCCCGGTCGGCGCCTCGCGTCGGTGGCCGGGCCGCCACCCGCCGGCCACCCGCCGGCCTCACGCCGCCCGGGAGCGGCCGCCCACGTGACCTCCGCTGCCGCAAGGTCGATACTGCCGACAGCGGCGTTTTGTGTCCGACACCACCGCCGACCCCCGCGGACCATAGGATCGACTTACCGGCCCGACCCAGTCCGACCCGCTGAGACGCAGAGCACGAGCCCTCTGCCAGCCGCACCGGGAGGTACCCATAAAGATGCTGATCAACGTCGCGGAAACCGTGGTCGCGGACGCGCTGCGCGGTATGGCGGCCGCCCATCCCGAACTGGTCGTCGATGTGGCGAACCGGGTGATCGTACGGCGGGACGCCCCCGTGGCGGGGAAGGTCGCGCTGATCTCCGGCGGCGGCTCGGGGCACGAGCCTCTGCACGGTGGATTCGTGGGCCCGGGGATGCTGTCGGCGGCCTGTCCGGGCGAGGTGTTCACGTCGCCGGTACCCGACCAGATGGTGCGGGCCGCGGCCGCGGTGGACAGCGGCGCGGGTGTGCTGTTCATCGTCAAGAACTACACGGGCGACGTGCTGAACTTCGACATGGCCGCCGAACTCGCCGAGGACGAGGGCATCCGGGTCGCCAAGGTCCTCGTCAACGACGACGTGGCGGTCACCGACAGCCTCTACACGGCGGGGCGGCGCGGTACGGGCGCGACGCTGTTCGTGGAGAAGATCGCGGGCGCCGCGGCCGACGAAGGGCAGCCGCTGGAACGGGTGGAGGCGATCGCGCGGCAGGTCAACGAGAACTCCCGCAGCTTCGGTATCGCCCTCAGCGCGTGCACCACGCCCGCCAAGGGCACGCCCACCTTCGATCTGCCGCCCGGTGAGCTGGAGTTGGGCATCGGCATCCACGGCGAGCCCGGCCGGGAGCGGCGGGCGATGATGACCTCGGGCGAGATCGCCGATTTCGCGGTGAGCGCCCTCCTGGACGACATGACCCCGCGCAACCCGACCCTCGTCCTCGTCAACGGGATGGGCGGCACACCGCTGTTGGAGCTGTACGGCTTCAACGCCGAGGTGCAGCGGGTGCTCACCGAGCGCGGTGTCGCCGTCGCCCACACCCTCGTCGGCAACTACGTCACCTCGCTCGACATGGCAGGCGCCTCGGTCACCCTGTGCCAGGTCGACGAGGAGTTGCTGCGGCTGTGGAACGCGCCGGTGAAGACGCCGGGGCTGCGCTGGGGCGTGTAGAACCTCGCGACCTGCGACACCGAGGTGCCGACGTACCGACCACGCAAGGAGATTCCGTGCTCGACGCCGATTTCTTCCGCCGTTGGATGACGGCGACCGCCACTGCCGTCGACCGCGAGGCGGACCGGCTCACCGCCCTCGACTCGCCCATCGGGGACGCCGACCACGGCAGCAACCTGCAACGCGGGTTCCGCGCCGTGACGGCGGCGCTGGAGAAGGAGGCCCCACGGACGCCCGGCGCGATCCTCACCCTCGCCGGGCGGCAGCTCATCTCGACGGTCGGCGGGGCGTCGGGGCCGCTGTACGGGACGCTGCTGCGCCGGACCGGCAAGGCCCTCGGGGACGCCGGCGAGGTGAGCGAGGAGGAGTTCGCCCGGGCGCTGCGGACGGGGGTGGACGCGGTCATGACCCTCGGGGGTGCCGCGCCGGGCGACAAGACCATGATCGACGCGTTGGTGCCGGCCGTGGACGCCCTCGAAGAAGGGGGCTTCGTCGCGGCACGGACCGCCGCCGAGGAGGGCGCCCTGGCCACGACTCCGTTGCAGGCCCGCAAGGGCCGGGCGAGTTATCTCGGGGAGCGCAGCATCGGGCACCAGGACCCCGGGGCGACGTCCTCGGCGCTGTTGATCGCGGGACTGACGGAGGCCGACGGTGAGTGAGGACAAGGTGAGCGGCGAGCGGCTCGTCGGCATCGTGCTGGTCTCGCACAGCGCGCAGGTGGCGGCGTCGGTGGCCGAACTCGCTCAGGGGCTCGCGGGCGGTGGGAAGGCCGTGCCGGTGGCCCCTGCGGGTGGCAACGAGGCCGGCGGGCTGGGCACCAGCGCCGAGCTGATCGCGGCGGCGGCCGCCTCCGTCGACCGAGGAGCCGGGGTCGCGGTCCTCACCGACCTGGGCAGCGCGGTGCTCACGGTGAAGGCGCTGCTTGCGGAGGGCGACGAACTGCCGGACGACACCCGGCTGGTGGACGCCCCGTTCGTCGAGGGCGCCGTGGCCGCGGTCGTCACGGCGGGCACCGGCGCCGACCTGGCGGCGGTGGAGGCGGCGGCCGCGGAGGCGTACGCGTACCGGAAGGTGTGAGGAGGGCCGGGCAGCCGGTCCGGCAGGGGCCTGCCTCGCCGGTCCGAGAGGGGCCTGCCTCGCCGGTCGCGCGGCCCCGTGGCCGCGCCTTCGCGCCACGAGGCCTTCGGCCGCGCTCCCCGGCGTCATCGCCCCGGGCGGCACGCGGGCCGGCATCGTCGTGGACGCCGCTCAGGAGGCCCACGGGCCGACGGCACCAGGGGGGTGTCTCGTCGACCTCGGCAAGCAGGCCCGGCCCGAGGAGCAAAGGCTGGTCGGCGGTCGCAGCCCCGCTCACCCGCGGTTCACGAACTCCCTCGCCATCCTCTCCCCGGCCGCCGCCGCGGCCGCGCGGTTCTCGACGGGTGTCACCGGCCCCTGCTTGAAGACGATGTAGGTGACTCCGGAGGGCGTGCCGCCGCTGTGCGGGTCGGCCGGGATGCCGAGGGCCCTGGCGGTGGCGTACGACGCCTCGCCGATCATGTCGCGCGGGCCGACGTCGCCGACGACCGCGTACCGCACCTGGTCCCGGTACACGACGGCCGCGACGGACCCGCCTCGAATACCGTCCTCACGGTAGTTCCAGAGGTGACTGGGCGCGGGCACGACGATGTACGGGAGGCGTTCGGCGTCCAGGTACCGGCCGTCGGACTGCTGGTACGCCGTCGCGGCGGAGAAGTAGGGGTCGGTACGGCGGTTGCAGTGGTGGGTGGGCCGCCCGTCGCAGTCGATGTCCATGTCGGCCTTCCAGAACACCGCCCCCCGCATCGAGCAGACCGGAATCCGGGCGGGCGCACCGCGGTCGGTGCGGTAGCGCCCGCGGGAGACGGCGTCACAGTCACGCACCTTCGCCAACAGGTCAGCGGCGCTGACCTCGGTCTCGCGGCGCGCCGCGGGCCCTTCCTGCGGGGTGGGCGGGGCGGTGGACGGCGTCGTCGGAGCGAGCAGGGCGGCACTCGCCACCGCCAACGTCAGCGACTGGACTCGCACTACAAGAGGCCCTCTCCTCGGGGACACTGACCGGCATTCAGCCCGAACGGCCACCCATAGGTACATACGACCCATGTGCGCCGTTTCGGTCATGCTGCCATCACTGGGCCCCAAACGGCGCATCCCGATTTGACAGCGGCGCGTCCCCGAACCACCCGGCAGGAGCCGGGAGCCTGAGTCCGTGTCGGACCCGAGCCCCCGGCCACCCGTGTCCGGCGCGGGTTCAGCGACGACAGCGGTCCCGCGTCGGCAGCATGAACTCCAGGGCCCCCGTGGCGAGTTCAGCCGTGAGGAGCTTCAGCATACGTAACTCCCCGAGGACGCCGACGACGACCACCCTCTTGATGTGAGCGCGCCAATCGCGCCATATTGGTCCGGACCATTGCCGCGAGGCCGCCCCCGGAGGCAGAGTCGTGCGACGCGTTCTCGTTCTCGTGTCCGTCCTGTGCGCAGTGCTCGTATCGCTCTGTGCCTGCGCCTGGGGCGGGGCGGACGAGGGCGGCGGCCGGCCACCGGGGGCACCCACCGGCGTCACGGCCGCCGCGGGCAGCGCGACCAGCGTGCACGTCATGTGGAACGCGGTCTCCACCGATCACGGTGTTCGCGTCTACGAGGTGTATCGAGGCCCCACAAAGGTCAAGGAAGTGCCGGGCTCCGCACACATGGTCGATGTCACCATGCTCAAGCCGTCCACCTCGTACGCCTTCACCGTCCGTGCCCGTGACACCGAGGGGCGCCTCGGGCCGCCGAGCAGGGCGGTGCGGGCCACGACCCCCGCGGTCGCGGCCGCCGACCGCTCGGCGCCGACGCGCCCCGGCGGGCTCCGCGGACGGGCGGTGGGCAGCCGGGCGGTCCAGCTGTCGTGGTCGGGGGCGACGGACGACCGGGCTGTGGTGTCGTACGACATCCATCAGGGCGACACGAAGATCCACAGCGTGGGCGGGAACCAGACGGCGACGGTGGTCACCGGGCTGCGGCCAGGCACCCGCTACTCCTTCACCGTGAGGGCCAGGGACGCGGCCGACAACCTCTCCGCCGCCACCGGGACCGTCCGTGTCACCACGCCGGGCACCGACGACGGGCGCGGCACCGCGCCGACCGGCTTCCGGGCGACCACCCATCGCGAGGACGGGGCCCACCACCTCGACCTGAGCTGGGTGCCGCCGCGGACGGACGGGGTGGTCGTCGAGTACGAGGTGCACCTCGACGGCCGCAGGGCCACCTCACTGGTGTACGGCGGGAGCGCGCCGCGCGAGCGGGCCACCTACAGCTTCTACCTGGGGCCGGAGAACGGGGCGGTCCACCGGGTGCGGATCCGGGGCAGGCTGCCGGACGGCACCTGGGGCGGTTTCTCGACGGAGCGGACGGTGACGACCGGGGCGCGGGACTGACCAGGTGCCCGGGCCCCTCGAATGCAGCAGTACGTCACCTGTCCGGGTGAGGCCCGCATGCGGGGCGGGCCCGGGGCGCGTTGGCTGCCCCTGAGGCAGCACGGGCGTTCCCGATCCCCGGCGGCGCACCGGATGTACCGCCGACCGTGCCGCCGGAGGGCAGTCCACATGCGCAACTCATCGCTATCGCTCCTCCTCCGCTCGGGTCTGACCGTGGCAGCCGCCTCCGCTCTCCCCCTCGCCCTGGCCGCCGGTTCGGCCGGCGCGGTCTCGGGGATCTCCGTGAGCACGACCGGGTCCACGGTCTCGGTCACGACGAGCGCCTGCACCAACATCAACGGCAGTTGGGGCACCGCCTCGCTGCTCACCAGCAGACAGGCGAACTTCGCCCAGGGCCGGCAGGTCTCCCTGTCGGGTACCTCCAACCTGCAGTCGGCGGCCTGGTCCGGGGTGAGCCCGGGCACGTACACCGTCATCGTGGTGTGCTCCAACGGCTCGACGGCGGGCACCCAGTCCGTCATCGTCACGGCACCCCCGACGCCCAGGCCCTCCCCCACGCCCTCGCGCGGCGTCATGGGCGGCGTGGGCGGCGCCACCAAGGACTACGGCACCCTGACGCTGGTGGGAGGAGGCGCTCTGGTCGGTACGGGCGCCCTGGCCACGGTGTGGTTCCTGCGCCGCAAGTCGAAGCCGTACCGGCTCTGAGGACCGGGGTCAGACCGTCTCGGGTCCCGGCAGCTCGGCGAACTCCTCCAGGGCGTGCGTGAGCCAGTGGATCCAGAAGGTCTCCAGATCGATGCCGGCACGCAGCACCAGGTGCCGCAACCGATCCTGGGAGCTGTCCCGGCCCGGCGGGAAGTCGCGCTGCTCGATCTCCTCGTACTCGGCCAACTGCCGCCGATGGAGGTCGAGATGGCGTCGCAGATCGTTCTCGACGCCCTCCGTCCCCACGACGGCCGCGGCACGCATCCGCAGCAACAGCGTGTCGCGGTGCGGCCGGGGGTCCTGGGAGGCGGCGGTCCACCGGGCCAGTTCGGCGCGCCCCGCGGGCAGGACCTCGTAACTCTTCTTCTGCCCGCGGGCCGGCTGTTCGCTCGGCAGTGTGCGGATGAACCCCTCGGTCTCCAGCTTCCCCAGCTCGCGATAGATCTGCTGATGCGTCGCCGACCAGAAGTAGCCGATCGACTTGTCGAACCGGCGGGTCAGCTCCAGCCCCGAGGACGGCCTTTCGAGCAGGGCGGTGAGGATCGCGTGCGGGAGTGACATGGGCTCATCCTAGGGACGCGCTGCCGCGCCCCTACAGGGCCGCCGCCAGCTCCGTGCCCTGCTTGACGGCACGCTTGGCATCCAGTTCGGCGGCCACGTCGGCACCGCCGATGAGGTGCGCGCTGCGGCCCGCGGCGAGCAGCTCGTCGTACAGGTCGCGGCGCGGCTCCTGCCCGGTGCACAGCACGATCGTGTCGACTTCGAGGACCGTGCTCTCCTCGCCGACGGTGACGTGCAGCCCGGCGTCGTCGATACGGTCGTAGCGCACGCCCGGGACCATGGTGACGCCCCGGTGCTTGAGCTCGGTGCGGTGGATCCAGCCGGTGGTCTTGCCGAGGCCCGCGCCGACCTTGCTGGTCTTGCGCTGGAGCAGGTGGACGGTCCGGGGCGAGGCGGGGCGCTCGGGGGCGGCGAGGCCGCCGGGGCCCGTGTAGTCCATGTCGACACCCCAGAGGCGGAAGTACGTCTCGGGGTCCTCGCTCGCCTTGTCGCCGCCGTCGGTGAGGAACTCGGCGACGTCGAAGCCGATGCCGCCCGCGCCGAGGACGGCGACGCGGTCGCCGACGGGGGCGCCGTCGCGCAGCACGTCGAGGTAGCCGACGACGCTCGGGTGGTCGACACCGGGGATGTCCGGGGTGCGCGGGGTGACGCCGGTGGCGACGACGACCTCGTCGTAGCCGGCGAGGTCGTCGGCCGACACCCAGGTGTTCAGCCGTACGTCGACGCCCTGCCAGTCGAGCTGGTGGCGGAAGTAGCGCAGCGTCTCGTCGAACTCCTGCTTGCCCGGCACCTTGCGGGCGACGTTGAGCTGGCCGCCGATCTCGCTCGCGGCGTCGAACAGCGTGACGGCGTGGCCGCGTTCGGCCGCGCTCACCGCGCAGGCCAGCCCGGCGGGTCCGGCGCCCACCACCGCGACCCGCTTGCGCCGCCGGGTCGGCGAGAGCACCAGCTCCGTCTCGTGGCAGGCGCGCGGGTTGACCAGGCAGGACGTGATCTTGCCGCTGAAGGTGTGGTCGAGGCAGGCCTGGTTGCAGCCGATGCAGGTGTTGATGGCCTCCGGCTTGCCGGCCGCGGCCTTCGCGACGAAGTCGGGGTCGGCGAGCATCGGGCGGGCCATGGACACCATGTCGGCGCAGCCGTCCGCCAGCAACTCCTCGGCCAGCTCCGGGGTGTTGATGCGGTTGGTGGTGACGAGCGGGACCGACACCTCGCCCATCAGCCGCTTGGTGACCCAGGTGTACGCGCCGCGCGGCACCGAGGTGGCGATGGTGGGGATGCGCGCCTCGTGCCAGCCGATACCGGTGTTGATGATCGTCGCCCCGGCGTCCTCGACGGCCTTGGCGAGCGTGATCACCTCGTCCAGCGTGGACCCGCCGGGGACGAGGTCCAGCATGGACAGCCGGTAGACGATGATGAAGTCCTCGCCGACGGCCTCGCGCACCCGGCGGACGATCTCGACCGGGAAGCGCATGCGGTTCTCGTACGAACCGCCCCAGCGGTCGGTGCGCCGGTTGGTCTGCGTGGCGATGAACTCGTTGATCAGGTAGCCCTCGGAGCCCATGATCTCCACGCCGTCGTACCCCGCCTGACGGGCGAGGCGGGCGGCGCGCGCGTAGTCGTCGATGGTCCGCTCGACGTCCGCGTCGGTGAGCTCGCGCGGCTGGAAGGGGCTGATGGGCGCCTGGAGCGGACTGGGGGCGACCAGGTCCTGGTGGTAGGCGTACCGGCCGAAGTGCAGGATCTGCATCGCGATCCGGCCGCCCTCGCGGTGCACGGCCTCCGTGATGACCCGGTGCTGCTCGGCCTCCGCCTCCGTGGTGAGCTTGGCGCCGCCCTCGTACGGCCGACCCTCGTCGTTGGGGGCGATGCCGCCGGTGACGATCAGGCCCACTCCCCCGCGCGCCCGCTCGGCGTAGAAGGCGGCCATGCGCTCGAAGCCGCGCTCGGCCTCCTCCAGGCCCACGTGCATGGAGCCCATGAGGACGCGGTTGGGCAGCGTGGTGAAGCCCAGGTCCAGCGGGCTCAGCAGGTGCGGGTATCGGCTCATCGGGCCCCTCCATGCGCGGGTGTCGTGCCTGACCAGTTGTAGAGGACCGCGAGATGTTTATGCAACTAGTTGCACAAGGGGGGAGGGGTGACACGGGCCACGCCCGGACACAGGTGACACAGACCACGCCGGGGCACAGTGGACCCAATGACCGCAGACGCCGAGGTGATCGACCTCGCCCAGCCCATCGCCGCACTCGGCATCATGCTGAGCACCTTGGGAGGACGCAGTCTCTACGGGGGCGTTGGGTGGTTGCGGACCGGTACTCCGTGGCGCGACCTGCCGGAACGCCACAGGGGCCCTGGCGGACGGTATATGAGCGGTCCACCCGCTGGAGGGCCGCCTCCCAGCCCAGGACGCAGCGGCCGTGCGGACCCTCGGCAAGGCTGGCGTCGGCGCCGTGGAAGATCAGGTGGACCTCGCCGTCGGGACGGCCGGCGGCGCAGCCCCAGCGCTGGGCCTGGATGCCGACGAAGGGGTCGCTGCGCGGACGCCAGTCGCCGGTCAGCGACAGCAACCAGACTGGGGAGCCTTGTATAAAGATCAAATAAGGAGCATAGTCCGTTCACATCGTGGCGGGCACGTGAACGCCTTCCACGCAGCCCGCTGTGCGAGGAGATACCAGCATGCCCAAGTTCAGACGCGTCGTCATACCCAGCCTCACCGCCGCTGTGCTCACCGTTGCGATGGCGACGTCGTCCCACGCCGCGACCACCACCACCCAGGCCTCCGACAACTCCTGCGGAGTCGTGTCGTTCACCGACTACGGTGACGTCTTCCGCTTCCTCGACACCTGCTCGGACGGCAGAGGCGTGCGTCTGCAGTACACGAACCCGACGACGGGTATGCCCTCCAAGGACGACGCGAAGGTCACCGTGGACTACACCGGTGGGTACACCGGGTGGAACACGGACAACGCGTGGACCTACAACACCAACATGGACGAGGATGCCTGCTTCCTCTTCCGGGTCGGCCTCGTCGACAACGGCTCCTACGTCACCGGCTCCTACGGCATCTGGACCACCCACAACGTCTGCGCCGCAAACTGACCTGCTGAGCACCCACGGTCCGCCTCCCGGCCGTTGGGCGCCTCGGCGTCCCCGGCCGGGCTGTCGTCACGTGATTCAGGTGCGTGGTTGGAGCGGGTGCGAAGCGGTCGACCCACACACCTTCGGTGGCGGCTGCCGCCTGAATGTGCAGCGGCAGGCTGTCCCGAGGAGACGGTGACGTACGAGCCCGCCTCTGAAGAAGGCTTGCCCGTGCCATCGCTCGGACGTCGCCGGGGCGGTGTGACGGCTGTGGGTAAGGTGACGGCATGTACACGCGGGGGCGCAGGCTCAGATTCACAGCGGTGTCGGCGATGGCCGTGCTAGCCCTGACCGGGTTCTCGTCGGGCTGCGGTCACGGGAGCCGCAGTGATGATGCCCAAGGCGCACACGGCAGTTCGTCCAGCGGCTCGTCCAGCAGTGCCGCGTATGACTCGGGGGCCACTACCGGTGGCAGCGGCGGCGAGACGCCCACTCGCCGTTCCACCCCCACAACCTCCCCCAGCGAGACCGCCCCGCCTTTGAAGGACGGCACGGCGGTGCTCATCAGCTGCGCGAGCCCGGATGACCCGTACGCAACGGTCGAAATCAGGAATCCGAACGGACGCGACGCCGTCTTCACTGTGAAGATCAACGCTAAGGACAAGCACGGATCCACCATGATCGACACTGGGAATCAAGTGTCGGTGCCGGCGAAGGACACGACAACCTACCGTGTGGCCATGGCCAGCACAGGGCGCCTGGACGAGATCGCTCGCTGCGAGGTCGATCCACGGGCCACTGCCGACCGGTGACGGCCCACCGGACTCACCGCGTCCGGCAACCGCCTGAACACCGCGCAGAACCAGCTCCGCAGCAAAGGTCGTGGTGATCGGGTCGCGGCACCGGAACCCAGTGGGTCCACCTGCCGGAGACGTACGGCAACCGGCGAGGCATCCACAACCAGCTGCGAATGTGGGCAGTCGACGGCACCTGGGAGCGAGTGGTCACCGCGCTGATGGCCCCGACGCCGACGAAGACCTCGACCTGGGCCGTCTCCGTGGGCTCCACCATCGTGCGCGCCCACCAGCACACGGCCGCGGCGCAAGAAGGGGCCCGGGCGGCGAGCCGGACGATCACGCCATCGGCTTGTCCCGCGGCGGACCGGCCACGAAGATCGACCTGGTGGCCGACGACCGTTCCCAGCCTCTGGCGTTCGTCCTGTCCGAACAGCGCTGCCGCCGGCGTGCAGCAGGCCCCGGTGCAGCGTGCCGCGGACCGTGACTGCACGGCCGCGTCCTGCCACAGCGGTCAGGGTTTCCCGGTCGTGCCCGACCTGTGTGAGCTGGGCGTCGACATCCGCACGACCCCGGCCTTCGACGCCCGCGCGCGTACCCACGCCCCGGCCCACCACCGTCACCCGGGTGGCCGTCTGGCCGCCGTACCGGTTGACCGAGGGGCGGCAGCCCGCGGCCGCGCTGCTGGACGTCGCCGCGGAGGGGCTGACCGTCCGGCCGCAGAGCGCCGGGCCCTCCAACATGGGCAGCCTGCTCGCGGGCGAGGGCATTCCGGCCAGGGCGGGTTTCGGCGTGCGGTACGCGGGGCTGCACGGCACCGGCGAGCGGGCCTGTGTCCAGGACCTGCCCGCCGGTCCACGCCGTCTACCGGCGTGCCGTGCTCAGCCTGCTGGGTCGTCGTAGAAGGGCGGGTTCTTCTCGCGTGAGGTTGGGCCGGGGACGTTCATGAATGGCCCGGGCGCGTCATGAAGGCCCGGGCGCGTCGTCGAGGGCGGGGCGCGTCATGAGGCGCCGGGGCGGCTCTCCAGCACCACGTGCAGCTCACGCTCCTGGTCGCCCGAGGCCGAGGTGAGGTCGTGCACCGTGAACAGGGAGTCCAGCGTCGTGCGCAGCCGCTCGATGGCCCAGTAGCCGCCCTGCGCGTCGGCCTCGACGGACGACGAGAGCCGGGCAGGGGGCGGGCACTCCTGCGCGTCCGTGACCTCGAACGTGCCGAGCCACACCATGGGCCGGGTCTCATGGAGCTGCTGCGGCACGTCCTCGGGTTTCCGATCGGACTCGAAGCACGTGCACAGCGCGTCGAACACGATCCGGGCGTCCTCCTTGCTGCACCCGCTGATCTCGACGGAAAC
Source organism: Streptomyces sp. NPDC007808 (assembly GCF_042868655.1). Classification (NCBI taxonomy): domain Bacteria; kingdom Bacillati; phylum Actinomycetota; class Actinomycetes; order Kitasatosporales; family Streptomycetaceae; genus Streptomyces; species Streptomyces sp. NPDC007808. The sequence continues at coordinate 717,387 of NZ_JBIAEQ010000001.1, read as the reverse complement.
GGGTTCCTCGTGCAGTCGTTCACGGTCCATCGTGATCGCTCCTCTCGTGGCCGCACCGCGGTACCACGGGTTGCCCGCGAAACGGACCCCAACCCAAGAAAAGCACCCCGGACGGCCCCGCACTACCGGCGGAACAGTGCCGTCCGGCCGCTCGGTGTCAGCTCCGGGTGAAGCGGTACGTCTTGCTGTCGGTCAGCACGCAGAAGCCGGGCGAGAGCACGATCACGCGCAGGGTGCCGGTACGGCGGTCGTAGTCGATGCCCTCCGTCTCGAACCGCCCGGAGCAGGAGCTGCGCAGCGGCAGCTGACGCAGCGCCGTGACACGGCCGGTCACGTCGGTGGCGCCCGGCTCCGCGGAGAGGTCGATCCGCAGCAGCGGCTTGGTCATGCCGAAGAGGGTGCCCGCCGGGTCGTCGGAGGAGCACAGCAGGGCCGTGCCGGTCAGGAAGTCGCAACCCTGGACGTCACGCACGGCGCGGTCGAGCCGGATGGTGGACGACCAGGGCAGATTCGCCGAGGGTGAGGTGTCGGGGTGGACGCCCGGTGTCGGATGGACCAGCAGGCGGGTCATGGTGCCCCACTCGCCCGAGACCATCCACCGGCCGCCGGGCGTGACGGCGACGAAGGAGTTGTTCAGCGCCTCACCGGGGCCGAGCGTGTGGACGTACTCCGACCAGGTCCCGTCCGGCGCCTGCACCCGGAACATCTTCGCGCCGCCCGAGTCGGCCTGGTACGGCTCGATGTAGTGGCCGTCGTAGGAGGCGTCCGGGTCACCCACATGGTTCCAGCCGCGGCCGGACACCGAGAGGGGGATGGTACCGATGCCGGTGTAGCGGTTGGCGCTGTGCGCGGGCACCTCCACGGAGGCGAGGCCCTGGCTCTCGGTCAGCGGGTCGACGCGGTCGGAGCCCACCTCCGTCCAGGTGTCGGCGGCCTGCGCGGGCGCCGCGGTGGCCAGCACGGCCGCGGACGCGAGGGCGAGGAGACCGGTGAGGAGGGTGTGACAACGTTGCCGGGCACGCAGGGCCATGGGAGTGACTCCTCGGGGGAGGGGGGCGTGTCGGGCGACAGTCTGGCGGGACAGTGCAGTCATGTACAGGCCAACCAGACGGACTCGTGCTGTCATGTCGGCCACGGACACGTGCCCGCACGACGACTTCGGCGGACGTTCCTCGTCGTGTTGAGAGATGGTGGAGGAGGACGAGCGAGGGGGGCCCGAAGACGGTTGAGCGCGGTACAACAAGGGGAGTCGGCACGGGGGAACGGCGTGCCGCGACAATGGGTGAAGGCGGTGCGTGGGATGGCTGCAGCCGAACGCCCCGTGCCCGAGGACGACGAGCGGGTGCACGGGCCAGTGGGTCCGAGCGGGCTGCTCGACGTCCTGGGCGTGGCATCGGTGGTGCTGGACACCGACGGGCGCATCGTGCTGTGGAGCCCTCAGGCCGAGGAACTGTTCGGGTACCCGGCGCAGGAGGCACTCGGCCGGTACGCGGCCCGGGTCATGGTCCACGAGCAGTACCGGGACCTGGTCGTCAAGCTGTTCGCCGACGTCATGGAGACCGGCGAGGGCTGGGCCGGGGCCTTCCCGATCCGGCGCAAGGACGGCAGCACCCGCCTGGTGGAGTTCCGCAACATGCGGCTCCTCGACGACCAGGGGGACGTCTACGCCCTGGGCCTGTGCGCCGACCAGGCGACGGTCCGCCAGGTGGAGCGGGACGTGGCGCTGTCCACGCGGACCATCGCGCAGGCGCCGGTCGGACTGGCCGTCCTGGACACCGAACTGCGGTACGTCTCGGTCAATCCCGCGCTGTCCCGGCTGAACGGGATCTCCGCCGAGGACCACGTCGGCCGTACGCCCCGTGAGCTGCTGCCGGACTCCGACGCCGCCGCGGCCATCGAGGACGCTCTGCGCGAGGTGCTGCGGACCGGTGACCCGCTCGTCAACCAGCGCATCGTGGACCGCACGCCGGCCGACCCGGACCAGCAGCACTTCTTCTCCATCTCGCTGTACCGCCTGGAGGACACGGCCGGGACGGTGCTCGGAGTGGCCGGTATCGCCGTGGACGTCACCGAGCAGCACCAGGCCGCCGTCGAGGCCGAGACGGCACGGCGGCGCCTGGCTCTCATCGCCGACGCCTCCGCGCGGATCGGCACCACCCTGGACCTGGACCGGACGGCGCGCGAACTGGCCGACGTTGCCGTGCCGGAACTCGCCGACGTGGCGGCGGTCGACCTGCTGGAAGCCGTGGTCGAGGGCAGAGCCAGCAGCCTGCAGCCCTCCGAACCGGCCGTGATCCGCGCGCTGGCCGTACGGGCCGGCCATGCCACGGAGGCGCTGAGCGCCGCCGACCCGCCCGGGCAGGTCGCCCGCTACGGCCCCGACCGTCTCGTCACCGAGTGCGTGCGCACCGGTGGGCCGGTCATGATCACCCACGTCTCGGACGAGGACCTGCCCCGCATCGCCCGCTCCCCCGAGGCCGCCGTGCAGCTCGGCCGTGCGGGGGTGCACTCGTACCTGGCGGTGCCGTTGATCGCGCGCGGCGAGGTGCTCGGCGCCCTCGACCTCAAGCGCACCCGCAATCCGCTGCCGTTCAGCGAGGACGACCTGCTGCTCGCCCGTGAACTGGCCGCCCGCGCGGCGGTGCAGATCGACAACGCCCGCTGGTACCAGAACGCCCGCGACACCGCGCTCACCCTCCAGCGCAGCCTGCTGCCCAGTCATCCGCCGGTGACGGGCGGCCTGGAGGTCGCCTCCCGCTACCAGCCCGCCGGGGCCGCCGCCGAGGTGGGCGGGGACTGGTTCGACGTGATCCCGCTGGAGGACGGCAAGACCGCGCTGGTCGTGGGCGATGTGATGGGCAGCGGCATCGACGCCGCCACGACCATGGGCCGCCTGCGCACCGCGACGCACACACTGGCCTCCCTCGACCTGGAACCGACCCGCCTCCTGGAACACCTCGACAAGATCACCGAGAACCTCGACCACTCCATCGCCACCTGTGTCTACGCCGTCCACGACCCGCGGCTGCGGCAGTGCCGGATCGCCAACGCCGGGCATCTGCCACCGGTCCGCGTCCGTCCCGGCCGTCCCCCCGAGCTCCTCGAACTGCCCACGGGGGCACCACTGGGCGTCGGCGGCGTCGCCTTCTCCACGACGACCATCGATCTGGAACCCGGCGACCGGCTGGTGTTCTACACGGACGGCCTCGTCGAGACCCGTCAACACCCGCTCGACGAACGTCTCGACGCGCTCCTGGAGCTGCTCGACGGCCCCGCCCGCCCCCTGGAGGAGTGCTGCGACCTCCTCCTGCGCACCCTGCACCGGCCCGACAACTCCGATGACGTCGCGCTGCTCATCGCCCGGGTGCTGACGCCGAGTTGACGGCCGGGCCGGAGCCGTCGGGGACAGGGCGCCTGGTCGCGTCCGTCCCGGTGACGGAGCCCCTGGCACCTCGCCCCACGGTCCAGGTGAACGGCGATCCGCCCCTCGGACGGTCCGTCGAAGGGCGGCGCGGCCCCCGGATCCGATCCCGCGCGTTCCCCCGGATCAGCCCGCCGTCGACGGAGCCTGGTGGAAGCCGATCACGACATGCGCGTGCGGTTCGTCGGAGAAGGCCAGGCGAGCGGAGAGTCCACTGCCGGTGAAGGCCTCCACAGCCTTCCGCGCCTGGCGTTCGCTCGTCTCGACCAGGAGACAGCCGCCCGGTGCCAGCCACCGGGGTGCCTCGGCGGCGACCCGGCGCAGGACGTCCAGCCCGTCCGGGCCGCCGTCCAGGGCCACATGCGGCTCGTGGTCGCGCGCCTCCGGCGGCAGCAGGGCGACCTCACCGGTGGGAACGTACGGCACGTTCGCCGTGAGGAGGTCCACCCGGCCGCGCAGGCCGTCGGGAAGCGCCCCGAACAGATCGCCCTGGTGGACCTGGCCGCCGAACGCGGTCACGTTACGGCGGGCGCAGCGCACCGCCGCCGGGTCGATGTCCGCGGAGTGCAGCTCGACCGGGCCGACCGCGGCGGCCAGGGCGGCGCCGACCGCGCCGGAGCCGCAGCACAGGTCGACGACGACGGACGCCCCGGACGCGTGCGCGAGTGCCTGCTCCACCAGGAACTCGGTGCGGCGGCGGGGCACGAAGACGCCTGGTTCCACCGTGATGCGCAGCCCGCGGAACTCGGCCCAGCCGAGGACCAGTTCGAGGGGGAGGCCGGTGACACGGCGGTCCACCATGGCGGCCAGTTCGTCCGGGGTGCGGGCGGCGGCCAGGATCAGCCGGGCCTCGTCCTCGGCGAACACACAACCGGCGGCGCGAAGTGCGCGCACGACGGCGTCGGGTGGCAGCGGCGAGGAGGACGCGGGCGAGGAAGCGGAGAGAGGGGGCATGGAAGCCGAGAGCCTTTCGGAAGCCGAAGGGTGCTCTCGCGGTCGCCTAGTGGCGGTGGTCCGCGCCGATACGGAGAAAGAGCACCCGACCTGACACAGCGGTAATGGGTCTCACCTCCTGGATTCGGCACGCCCGGGACCGTCCCGGCCGGACGGCCACCCTACCCCAACGATCATGCAGCGCTCCCGTGCGTCGACGAAGCGATGCGGCGGCACCCACCGGCCCCCGGTCGGTGCGTTCGCGGGCACGCGTACGGTTGTACGGACAGGTACAGATCACACGCGACCGCGGGCCGTCACCGACGGCGGTCTGGAGGCACCACCCGCATGAACGTCACCCGAGGCTTCACCGGCCGCCCACGCGCCCTGCCCCACCGCGCAGACGGCGTGGCGGGCACCCCCGCCCCCGCGCTGCCACCCGGTCAGTACGACGCGGGTGACGACTGGCCCGTTCTGTCCGCGGAGGTCACACCCGAGCTGACGCCCGCCGAGTGGTCCTTCCGTATCGACGGGCTCGTGGCGGAGCCGCGCGGCTGGACCTGGGAGGAGGCGCACGAGCTGCCGGCTTCGGTGTACGAGGGTGACATCCACTGTGTGACGAGCTGGTCCAAGTTCGGTGTCCGCTTCACAGGCGTCTCGCTGGACGCCTTCCTCGACGTGGTCCGCCCCCATGTGTCGGCCACCCACGCCGTCGCCTATGCGCACACGGGGTACACCACCAACCTGCCGCTCGCCGACCTGACCGGCGGGCGGGCGTGGATCGCCTGGGAGTACGACGGGAAGCCGCTCGCCCCCGAGCACGGCGGCCCGGCGAGGCTGCTGGTCCCGCACCTGTACTTCTGGAAGAGCGCGAAGTGGATCGCGGGGCTGCGGCTCCTCGACCACGACGAGCCGGGGTTCTGGGAGCAGAACGGCTACCACGCCCGCGGCAACCCCTGGGAGGAGCAGCGGTACTCCGGTGACTGAGGTGTTCGACGTGACTGACCTGGCCGAGCCGGCCGAGCCGGCCGAAAGGTTCACTCCCCCGACGCGGTTCGCCGTGCCCGGGAGGATCGCCGTGAGCGACCAGGCCGCGGCGGTGTGGCAGATCGCCACGATCGCCGGGATCCGGCGCGAGACCGCGCGGGCCACCACCTTCCGTCTCGCGGTGCCCTCCTGGGCGGGCCATCTGCCGGGCCAGCACCTGCTGCTGCGGCTGACCGCCGAGGACGGTTATGTGGCCCAGCGCCACTATTCGATCGCGTCCGCGCCGGACGAGTCCGGACACATCGAGCTGACCCTCGACCATGTCGAGGGCGGTGAGGTGTCGGGCTGGTTCCACACGGTGGCGGAGGTGGGTGACACGGTCGAGGTGCGCGGCCCGGTCAGCGGCTTCTTCGCCTGGCCCGGCGACCGGCCGGCCCTGCTGGTCGGCGCCGGCTCCGGTGTCGTACCGCTGATGTCGATGGTGCGGCACCACCGGGCACGCGGCCTGGACGTCCCCCTGCGGTTGCTGGTGTCGGCGCGCGGTCCGGAGGAGCTGATCTACGCGAGCGAGTACGGCGCGGAGACGACGCCCGTCTTCACGCGGAACGCACCGGAAGGTGTGCCGGTGGGACGTATTGCCGCGGCACATGTGGCGCCCCTCCTGGCCGAGCGGCCTCCGGGTGGGTGGGAGGCATATGTGTGCGGCTCCAACGGGTTCGCGGAACACGCCTCGCGGCTGCTGGTGGCGGCGGGTCAGCCCGTGGACCGCATCCGGATCGAGCGCTTCGGCTGACCATCGCCCCCGCCGCGGACGCCGACGCGTGCCCGTGCGGGCTCGTCAGGAACGATGTCTCCCGTACGGGGTACCTGACCGCCATGCGAAGCCGGGTGCGTGGGTGGCGTTGGCGACGCAGTCCGCTGCGACGCCGGTCCGATGTCGTCGAGTCGTGGGTGATGCTGGCGGTGGTCGTGCTGTCGTTCGTCGGTGCGCCCCTGGTCGGGCTGGTGGCCGCCGTCTGGGCCCATGACGAGGCCCGGCACATGGTCCGGGAGCAGCGGGCCGACCGCCGTTCCGTGCGGGCGGAGGTCGTCGGCAGGGCGTCCGACACGCTCCCCGTGGCGGAGAGCGGACGGCACCCGGCCGCCAGGGTGACGGTCCGTTGGACGGAACCGGGCGAGGCTCCCCGTACGGCCGCGGCACGTGTCCCGGCCGGGACACAGACCGGTGAGACCGTCGACGTGTGGCTCGACTCCCGGGGCCGGACGGTCGGGCCGCCGCCGGGCGGCGCGGCGGTCTGGCAGAACACCGTCATCATCGGCGTCTGCGCCACGAGCGGTGCGGTCGCCGCGATCCTGGCGGGCCACGGAGTGGTGCGACGTGCCGCGATGCGTCGTCGTCTGGACGAATGGGAGCGGGCGTGGGCCCGCACGGAGCCGCAGTGGACGGGCCGCCGGGCGTGACCCCGCGGCCAGGCGGCACCCGCGTCTGCAGAGCTCGTTCGCGCTTGCTCCACCGTTCATGTCCCTGGACCAGTGACCCGACCTCCGATGACGGCCGGCCAGCCGCCCGGGCTCTCAAGTCGATGGCTCAGGAAGATCATTTCAGCTCCCCGGCCAGCAACGACGCACTCCTGACGGGTCCGTGGACGACGGAGGCCATGGCCACTTCGCACGGGATCTGCGCGGCGGGACCTGGCGAGACATCCGATCTTCCGCGTACGGTGTGATCATCCGCAGTCACTCCAGGCAAAGGCGGTCCCAGATGGCTCTGTTCGACCTCCCGCTCGACGAACTGCGCGGCTACCGCAGCGGGTCCGTGGAGCCCGAGGGCTTCGACGCGTTCTGGTCCGAGACCCTCGACGAGGCCCGTGCGCATGAACTGGACGCCCGCTTCACGCCGGTCGACGCAGGGCTGTCCACCGTGCAGGTGTACGACGTGACGTTCTCCGGGTTCGGCGGTCACCCGGTGAAGGGCTGGCTGCGACTTCCCAGCGGGACCACACAACCCCTGCCGCTGGTCGTGGAGTTCGTCGGCTACGGCGGTGGGCGGGGCCTGCCGCACGAGAACCTGCTGTGGGCCTCCACGGGCCGTGCGCACTTCATGATGGACACACGCGGTCAGGGCAGCGCCTGGGGCGCCGGCGGCGAGACCGCGGACCCGGTCGGGGCCGGACCCGCGTACCCCGGGTTCATGACGCGGGGCGTGGACGCGCCCGAGGACTACTACTACCGCCGGGTGTTCACGGACGCCGTACGTGCCGTGGAGGCCGCCCGCTCGCATCCGCTGACCGACGCCTCGCGCACGGTGGTGACCGGGGCGAGCCAGGGCGGCGGGATCGCCATCGCCGTCGGCGGTCTGGTCCCGGACCTCACGGCGGTCGCGCCGGACGTGCCGTTCCTGTGCGACTTCCCGCGTGCGACGACCGTCACGGACCGCAACCCGTACCGCGAGATCGCCCTCTACCTCAAGACGCACCGGGGCCGCGGCGCGGACGTCCTGCGCACCCTTTCGTACTTCGACGGCGTCCATTTCGCGTCCCGCGGCCGGGCGCCCGCCTTCTTCTCGGCGGCCCTGGAGGACCAGACGTGCCCGCCGTCCACGGTGTTCGCGGCCTTCAACGCCTGGGCGCACCACGAGAAGGCCATCGAGGTGTACGAGTTCAACGACCACGAGGGCGGCGGCCCGTTCCACGAGGCGGCCAAGCTGGACTGGCTGCGCGCGCACGCCTGAGAGGTTCAGCGCCGGCACCCGCGGGCGCGCCTGTTCGGCGCGTTCCGCACCTTCCACCCGGTCCGACCAGTCGGTACGTTCGGTGCGGCTCGGAGCGCGGCGGCGCGGCCCGGGTTTTCCGGTTGACGACGGAGGGCGGCCCATGGCGGAGCACGAGGCTCAGGTGCACGGTCACTGCGATCCGCGGTTCGCGGCGGTGCGGACGGCGTTCGAGGCGAACTTCCGGGAGCGCGGGGAGCTGGGTGCGGCGGTCGCCGTCACGGTCGGCGGCCGGACGGTGGCCGACCTGTGGGGCGGGTGGGCAGACGGGGCGCGCACCCGCCCCTGGGAGCGCGACACGCTGGTCAACGTGTGGTCGACGTCGAAGGGTCCGACGGCGTTGTGCGCGCACATCCTCGCCGACCGGGGACTGCTCGATCTGGACGCGCCGGTGGCCGCGTACTGGCCGGAGTTCGCCGCCGCGGGCAAGGAGCGGATCCTCGTACGGCATCTGCTGTCGCATCGCGCCGGTCTGTCCGGGCTGCGCGAGCCGCACTCGCTTCCACAGCTGTTCGACTGGGAGTTGACGACGCAGCGGCTGGCGGCGATGGAGCCGTGGTGGACGCCGGGCAGGGGGTCCGGTTACCACGCCTTCACCTTCGGCTTCCTGGTCGGGGAGGTGGTGAGGCGGGTGTCGGGGCTGCTGCCGGGGGCCTTCCTGGAGCGGGAGGTGACCGGGCCGCTCGGGATCGACTTCGCGATCGGGCTGCCGCCGAAGGAGGCCGCGCGGGCGGCCGAGCTGACGCAACCGCCGGTCGGGGCGACCGGTGGACAGGCGGCGGTCTTCGACCGGTTGACGCCGGTGGCACTGGCCGCGCTGGCCAACCCCGCCGTGGGGGCCGCGCAGGCCAACTCGCCCGAGTGGCGGGCCGCCGAGATACCCGCGGCCAACGGGCACGGCACGGCGCGCGCGGTTGCCGCCCTGTACGGGATCTTCGCGGGCGGCGGGACCTTCGACGGCCTCCGGATCCTCTCCGCGGAGGCGGCCGAGCGGGTGCGCGAGGGACAGGGCAGCTGCCGCGACCTGGTTCTCGGAGCCGGGTTCGAGCACGAGACCGAGATCGGGCTCGGCCTGTGGCTCAGTGGGCCGCACGGCTCGTACGGCCCCAACCCGCGGGCTTTCGGACACGACGGATTCGGCGGCTCCTGTGGCCTGGCGGATCCGGACGCCGGCGTGTCGCTGGGCTACGTGATGAACCGGATGGGCCCTCATATCGCCGATGACCCGCGGAAGACGACGCTGATCGACGCCCTGTACAGCGCTCTGTGACGGTCGGTCGACGTGGACCGTTTCAGCCGAAGTGACAGGCCGCCCTTCCTTGTTGGTTTAGACCAATGCTAGACCTGGTGGCGCAACGAACCCGCACGACTACCACACGTCACCAACAGGAGGCGCGGCATGGCCCGCACCACCCCGCACGACCGCCCGCTCGCCGAAGCTCAGCCGCTGTACGGGAGGATCGCCACCCGACTGCTCGGCGAGCTGCGCGACGGAAGCATTCCACCCGGTGAACGGCTGCCGGCGGAAAGGCAGTTGGCGGAGCACTTCGGCGTCAGCAGGGAGACCGTACGGCAGGCGCTGGAGGTGCTGCGCCGCAGCGGCCTGGTCGCCACCGACCGGCGGGGCAGCCATGCCACCCTGCCCGGCCTGCCGGTCGAGACGTCGACGTCCCTCACCTTCCCGGTCGGCGCCCGCACCTCGCCGCCGGGCGCGGCGGACCGGGCCACGGTCGCCTGGGAGACTCCCCCGCGGGAGCACGCCGAGGCGCTGGGGCTCGCCCCGCACCGGCCGACCCTGGTGCATCGCTACGAGTCCGCGGGCGCCGACGGGCACGGCCGGCGCACCGCCGTGACGTCGTTCTCCGCGGTTGCGCTCGCCGAGGTGGCGGAGTTGGGCCGCTACCGCGGCCGCGCCGACGGCACCGGGGCGGCCCAACTGCGGCGCGCCTACGACTGGATGCGCAGGGCGGGTCTCACCCTGCACCACCGCGACGCCATCACCCGGCTCCCCGGCGCACCCTCGGTGCGGGTCACCCGGCGCGTGCACGACCAGTACGCCCGCCCGCTGGAGATCACCGATCTCGTCGTGGACGCCCAGCGGGACGCCCTGGTCTACGAGTTCACACTGCCCGCGGCGGGGTGAGCTCCCCCTTCAGCAGGCACCCGGGCGTCGTGCCACCACCATCCGTACGTGCGGGCTCCCGTCGCGCCGCCTGCCGAATTCGCTCAGTGCTCGGAGCTCCACCCGGAAGCCGGCGCGCTCCAGTTCACCCCGCACCTCCCCGAGCCGGAAGGCGCGGTAGTACATGACGAACGGCGGCCGCCACACGGCGTTGCGCACCCGCATCGCCGCGTCGAAGCCCAGCAGCATCCAGTAGGCCGGCGACGAGGGGCGGGGTGGGGCCACGGCGGGGAAGACGAAGCGTCCCCCCGGCCGCAGGACGGAGTGGACCTGGGCGAACAGCCCCGGCAGTTCCCGCGGCAGGAAGTGGCCGAACGCCCCGAAACTCACCACGAGGTCGAAGGCGGGTGCGAACGGCAGGGCACGCGCGTCCGCACGGACCCAGGCGAGACGTGGCTCCTGTCCCCGCACCCGCCGCCGGGCGACCTGAAGCATCCCGTCGCTGAAGTCGACGCCGGTGACGCTGCGCCGGCAGACCTCGGCCAGCACCTCCACGCCCGCGCCCGTGCCGCAGCACAGGTCGAGGCCGTCGTCGTACGGGCCGGTGCGCGCGAGCGCGGAGGTGACGGCGCAGAGCACGGAGTCGGGTGTACGGAAGGGGGTGTGGTCGAACTTCGGGGCGAGCAGGTCGTATCCGCGCTCGACGGACGACAGCGCCTGAACGGCGAGTTCGCGCAAGGAGGGGCCGTGCGGACCGAACATCCCCCTCACCCCGCGGCCACGCGCTGCTTCAGCACGGTCAGGACACGCTCGCACCAGCGCAGGTTCTCCTCCTCGAAGGAGATGCCGCGCAGCAGCGTCAGATAGGGCCCGACGCGGCCGGACTCGCTCAGGTACCGCTCCTCGGTCCACCCGTCGAGGAGGCGGTCGCGGACGCGTTCGTACCGGTCGAGTTTGGCGCGCGCCCATGCCCTGCGTTCCTCGATCAGGGCGCGGGTGGCCTCGGGGTCCTCCATGGCCTGGAGCTTGATCAAAAGCTCGTCGCGGACGGCTGTGGGCCGCCGGGGCGGCTCGGCCGCGTAGGCCCTGAGGTCCGCCCGGCCGGCCTCGGTGAGCGTGAACATCCGCTTGTTCGGCCGCCGTTCCTGCCGCACGACGCGGGCCGCCACGAGACCGTCCCCCTCCAGGCGCTCCAGCTCCCGGTAGAGCTGCTGCGGAGTCGCGGGCCAGAAGTTGGCGAACGAGACGTCGAAGACCTTGGACAGCTCGTAGCCCGAGGCCTCGCCGTCGAGGAGCGCGGCGAGAACGGCGTACTTGAGGGACATATGGACACGGTAACAGCAGGTGACTATTGTCATCCGCACCTACTCAACTAATTGACTATGAGGTGATCCGATGCGCGCGTTCCGCGAGGCGGTCGAGGCGGGCGACGCCGACGCCATGGAGGCTCTGCTGGCCGAGGACGTCGTCTTCACCAGCCCGGTGGTGTTCAAGCCGTACGCCGGCAAGGCGATCACGGCGGCCATCCTGCGCGGTGTCGTGCGGGTCTTCGAGGACTTCCGCTACGTACGCGAGATCAACGACACGGGCGGCCGCGATCACGCGCTGGTCTTCACCGCGCGGGTCGGCGACCGGGAGATCACCGGCTGCGACTTCCTCCGGCTGAACGCGGACGGCCTGATCGAGGAGTTCATGGTCATGGTCCGCCCGCTGTCCGGTGCGCAGGCGCTGGCCGAGGCCATGGGGGCGCGGTTCGACCAGATCCTCAAGGAGGCCGAGGCACGGTCGGCGTAGCGCCGTCGACAGGACGGGTCTGTCCGGATTTCTGCCGCGGCGCTGCGCGCGTCCGCGGTTGGATGTCCTCATGACCAGCGACGAGCACGCGCGGATGATGGCGGCCAACCAGGCGAACTGGGACGCCCGCACCCCCGTCCACCTCGCCAGCCGCTTCTACGGCCTCGACGAGGACCTCGATCCCGGCCGATGGTTCGCCTCCTTCGAGTGGGACGACCTCGGTGATCCGGCGGGCCGGGACGTGCTCCATCTCCAGTGCCACCTCGGCACCGAGACGATCGCGTTCGCCCAGCGCGGGGCTCGCGCCGTCGGGCTGGACTTCTCCCCGGCCTCGGTGGCCGCCGCGCGCGGCATCGCCGAGAAGGCCGGGCTCGACGTCGACTACGTACAGGCCGATGTGTACGACGCGGTGGAGGCCCTGGGCGGCCGGCAGTTCGACATCGTGTACACCGGCAAGGGCGCGCTGTGCTATCTGCCCGACCTGGAGCGGTGGGCGGGCGTGGTCGCCCGACTCCTGCGCCCGGGTGGCCGGTTGTACGTCGTCGAGTTCCATCCGCTGCTCAACTCGCTCGGCCCGAAGCCCGCCCCCGGCGAGGGCCCCGAACTGCTGCTCCGCCACGACTACCTGGGCGGCCGCGGCGCGGTCCACCGGGACGCCACGCACACCTACACCGACGGGCCGGCCGTCGAGGGCGCCACGGACAGCTTCGAGTGGATGCACGGAACAGGCGAGGTCGTGAACGCGTTGGTGGGTGCGGGCCTCACCATCCGGCGACTCACCGAGAGCGACGAGCTCCCCTGGCCGCGCTGGCCGCAGATGGTCCGCCGGCCGTCCGGCTGGTGGCGACTGCCGGAGCCGCGCATCCCGCTGCTCTACGCACTGCTCGCCACGCGCTGAATCTCCGTGGTACGGTCCTGACAGCACATGTGTACGCCCGACTGCGGGCGCCGGTGCCAGTTCCTCCTCAGTTCGCCGGTCGATGCACCGGCTTCTCGTCACCACCTCGTGATCAGCGGTTCCGCCCTCTCCGAGGTGCTGTTTCCCGCCGCCCGAAGGCGCCTTTCGTCCGCCTTCCCGATGTCCGCGGCACTCCCCTTCCTTCCGCATGTCCCATGCCTTCCGTCCGTGAAAGGACCCACCACCATGACCACCACACTCGAACGCCCCCCGGTCCGACAGCAGCCTGCGGCCCCCGCCCTCACCGGTGTGCTCGACATCGACGCGAGCGGGAAGGGGCACCTGCGCGCCGAGAACCTCCTGCCCTCCCCCGCCGACTTCCAGGTCCCGCCCGCGTTGATCCGCCGCCACGGCCTGCGCAAGGGCGATCTCGTCGACGGGGTGCGCGGCGACCGGCGCACCCTGACCGAGGTCGCCCGCGTCAACGGCCGCGCACCCGAGCGGAACCGGCGCGTCTTCGGCGAGCTGACGCCCCTTCACCCGTGGGAGCGGATCCGGCTCGAACACCCCGCGTCCGGTCCGACAGGCCGGGTCACCGACCTCGTCGCCCCGGTGGGCAAGGGGCAGCGGGGTCTGATCGTGGCCCCGCCCAAGACCGGCAAGACCGTGCTGCTCCAGAAGATCGCGGCGGCCGTCACCGGCAACCACCCGGAGTGCCGACTGATGGTGGTGCTCCTCGACGAGCGCCCCGAGGAGGTCACCGACATGCGGCGTTCGGTGCGGGGCGAGGTGTACGCCTCCACCTTCGACCGGGCGCCCAAGCAGCACATCGCGCTGGCCGAACTGGTCATCGAGCGGGCCAAGCGGCTCGTCGAGGCCGGTGAGGACGTCGTCATCCTGTTCGACTCCCTGACCCGGCTGTGCCGCGCGTACAACAACGCGGCCGGATCCGGCGGCCGTACCCTCAGCGGCGGTGTCGACGCCGCCGCGTTGCACGGGCCGAAGCGGTTCTTCGGCGCCGCGCGCTGCGCCGAGGAGGGCGGCTCGCTCACCATCCTCGCCACAGCCCTCGTGGAGACCGGCTCCCGGGCCGACGACTTCTTCTTCGAGGAGCTCAAGAGCACCGGCAACATGGAGCTGCGCCTCAGCCGGGACCTCGCCTCCCGCCGCGTCTTCCCCGCCGTGGACATCACCCCCTCGGGAACCCGGCGCGAGGAACTGCTGCTCGATCCGGCCGAGTTGACCGCCGTGCGGGGTCTGCGCCGGGTGCTGCGGGGGCGGGACGGCCAGACCGGCCTGGAGACCCTGCTGGAGCGCATGCGTGAGACGCCGGACAACGCCGCGTTCCTGCGGCGGATCCAGCCGACCCTGCCCAATGACTGACCGCCGGCCGGCCCTCGCCCGTCCGGGTGCAGGCGCGCCGTGTGCGGCCCGGGCAGCGCGGTGTACGGCGGCTCACTTCCTACGTTGACGGTATGAAGATCGGTTTTACCTCCCGGGTCCTTGTGTCCACCTGGGCGCTGTGCGCGGCCGGCCTCCTGGCGCTCGCCCCCGCCGCGGCCGCCCACGCCGGGCACGCCCCCGACGGCGCCGGCGCACCGCGGGCGGCGGCCCCCGAGCCCGCGCTGCTGTACCGGTCCGGCACCCTGGTGCGACCGCAGGGCGGGGCGCCCCGGGTCCCACGCGTCTCGGCGCTGTCCTGGCTGGTTGCCGACGCCGACACCGGCGAGGTCCTCGCCGCGCGCGAGGCGCACCGAAAGCTCCCGCCCGCCAGCACCTTGAAGGCGCTGTTCGCCCTGACAGTGCTGCCCACGTTGCCCGGGGGCATCCGGCACCGGGTGAGCGACGAGGAGCTGGCGGGGATCGGGCCCGGCAGCAGCCTGGTGGGGATCGCCGAGGGGCGGGTGTACCAGGTGGCCGATCTGTGGCGCGGGGTGTTCCTCAGCTCCGGCAACGACGCGGTGCGGGTACTGGCCGCTCTGAACGGCGGGTGGCGCTTCACGGCCGACCGCATGCAGGAGAAGGCCCGTGCGCTGGGTGCCCTGGACACGAAGGTGCTGTCGCCGGACGGTTACGACACCCCGGGCCAGGTCTCGTCGGCGTACGACCTGGCGGTGTTCGGCCGGGCGGGGCTGCGCAGAGCCGACTTCTCGCGGTACTGCGGCACCGCCCGGGCCTGGTTCCCCGGGCGTGACGGCTCGCCGTACGAGATCCGCAACACCAACCGGCTGCTGACCGGAGCGGACGGCGTTGAGCGGTATCCGGGGCTGATCGGGGTCAAGAACGGCTACACCAGCAAGGCGGGCAGCACACTGATCGCCGCCGCCCGCCGGGGCGATCGCACCCTCGTCGTCACGGTGCTGAAGCCTCGGGCGGGCGGCGGGCTCGCGGTCTACGAGGAGGCCGGCGAGCTGCTCGACTGGGGGTTCGCCGCGGCGGGACGGGTGGAGCCGGTGGGGTCGCTCGACGCCTTGCGGGCCAAGCCGAGACCGGGGCCGGTGCCGGAGCCCGCCTCGAAGGCGGCCGCGCGTGGTGGAGCGGGCGGGGTGGCCGGAGCGGGCTGGGCGGAGGCCTGGGCGATCGCGGGCGCCGCCGGAATGGGAGCCGGCGCCACCTCACTGGTGCTGCGCGGCAAGGGCGTCGAGCGCGCCGAGCAGGACTGAGCGACCGGCAGGCGCAGCAGCAGGCCGAGGGTGATCCACACATAGATGTTGCTGCCGACGAAGCCGTCGACCCCTGAGGCGTCGTCGAACCAGAGCCACACCACGCTGGTGCACAGCACGGCGTACAGGGCGCCCGCCACCCATGGGCGCCCGGCGCGGACCAGGACGGCGAGGGACGGCAGCAGCCACACCAGGTGGTGGACCCAGGTGATCGGGCTGATCAGGCTGGCGGTCAGTCCGGTCAGGGCGAAGGCCGCCGTCCAGTCACCCGCCGCCACGGCCCGGCGGGTGCGCGCCGCCCAGACGCCCAGGGCCACCAGGACGAGCGCCGCCCACAAGCCCCGGTCCATGAGGCCGAGCCGGGCCAGGACGCCCTGGAGCGACTGGTTGGAGACGTAGTCGAGACGGCCGACCCGCGTGGTGTCCCACATCGCGTGCGTCCAGTAGAAGCGGGATGCCCCGGGCGCCGTCCAGGCCGCCAGTGCCGTCGCGGCGGTGGCGACGGCCGTCGCCACGGCGGCGGTTCGCCCTCGTCTCGCCACCAGCAGCAGGCCGATGAAGGCGGCGGGCGTCAGCTTGATCGCGGCCGCGAGGCCGATGCCCACCCCCGCCCAGCGGTGCCGTCCCGTGGTCAGGAGCCGGCAGTCGAGGAGCACGAGGGCCAGCAGCAGGATGTTCACCTGGCCGAAGCTGAAGGTGTCCCGGAGCGGTTCGAAGAGAGCCAGTGCGCAGACCGCGAGGGCGCAGCCGTACCATCCGTGGCGCCGCCACACACCGTCCGCCAGCACGTACAGCACGAAGGCCAGGGCGGCCACGTCGAGCAGCAGCGCCACCGCGATCGCCGTGTGCAGGTCGACCAGCGCCATGGGCATCATGACGACCGCGGCGAACGGCGGGTAGGTGAAGCCGTACGTCGTGCCGGGCACCCGGTAGTCGTAGATACGGCCGCCGTGGTGGATCCAGCTGTCGACGGTGCCGTGGTAGACGCGCAGGTCGAACCAGTCGCGCAGCAGCGGCACGGTCGCGGTGAAGACGGTCACGGCGGCGACGAGGACGACCAGCAGCGCGAGCCTGCGGCGGTCGGTGTGCGTGAGCCTCATGCCGTGCGCTCCGACGCCGGGGCCCGCGCGGCCAGATGGGCCTGCCACAGGACGGCCACGGCGAGGGCGCCCCCGGACACGGCCAGGACCAGCTGGTCGGTGCCCGCCGGCCCGCCGCTGGGCAGGACGGCGAGCGTGAGCACGCCCGTCAGGGCCGCCACCCGGTGCCGTACCCATGTGCTGGGCGCGGCCGCGGCGATCAGGAACAGGCCCCACAGCGCGTACCAGGGGCGGATCGCCGGCCCGAAGGCCGCCACGGCCGCCAGGCTCAGGCCGAGCGCGTACACAGGGCTCGGAAGCCGCCGCCACCAGATGAGCACCACGAGGACCGCCGTCAGCACCAGTCCGAAGGTGTGCCACGCCGGGACGGCCAGCGGTGCCAGATCGCTGCCCGCCTCGTCGAGCAGTGCGGCGGTGGCTCGGCCGAGCAGGCTGGTGAGCGCCCAGTTCTGCGAGGAGACCGGGGTGTCCAGGGCGCCTGTCCAGCCGTATCCCGTGCCCGCTGCGGCCGTTGCGGCGACCGTGGTGGCGGCGGACGCGGCCGCCGTGGTCAGCACGGCCTTCGCCGGGCGGTGGCCGGCCCGTATCCGCAGCGCCACCACCGCGGCGATCCCCAGCGCGGCGGGAGCCTTGACCAGGGCGGCGAGGGTGACGAGTACGGCGCCCAGGACGGGCCACCGGCCGAGGGCCGCGACCAGGCCGGCGCCGAGCAGGCCGAGCATGACGGCGTCGTTGTGGGCGCCCGCGACCAGGTGCAGCAGCACGAGCGGGTTCAGGGCGCCCAGCCAGAGCGCGGCGGCCGGGTCGGCACCGCTGTGCCGGGCGAGGCGCGGCAGCACGGCCGCCATCAGCGCCACCCCGAGGAGCGCCACCAGGCGCATCCCGAGGAGCCCGGCGGGCAGTTCTCCCTTGGTCAGGCCGGACAGCGCGGAGGCGACGCCGAGGAAGACCGGGCCGTAGGGTGCCGGCGTATGCCGCCACAGCGGGGCGACCTCGTCCGCGAGGGGGCCGCCGAGGTGGGCGGGGCCGTACACGTACACGTCGATGCGGGCGTCCACCATCGCCCCCTGGGCCAGGTAGCTGTAGACGTCCCGGCTGAACAGCGGCGGCGCGATCAGCAGCGGGGCGGCCCAGACCGCCAGCACCAGCAGCAGGGCGCGCGGGGTCGGCGGGTCGGCGCCGCGCACCAGCCGACCGAGCAGCAGCCAGGCCGCTATCAGCAGGACCAGTCCGAAGTACGCGCCGACCAGGCCCAGGGCGGCGTGGGCCGAGTCGGGGGCGAGGAGTTCCCGGACCGGCAGCGCGCCGGACGTCTCACCGCCCAGGGCGAGGAAGGCGGTACCGGCCAGACCGAGTACCTGGCAGCGGCGGAGATCGACGGGGAAAGCCATGGCCAACACTCGGTCAGCGTGTCGACGCCGGGTGGCCGGGAAGCGACGCCGGGCCCTCGGGGCGGCGGCCTGTGCGTGACCGCCGGGTGAGCCGTCCGGGCCGGCGCGTCAGCGGAACCGCGAGCTGGCCACCGGCCCCGACGAGGTGAGGCCCGCCCGGTCGCCCTGCAGCCAGGTGTCACGGATGGTGGTGACGAAGTGGGTGAGGGTCGCGACCGGGTCGGGGGGTGTCTCGCCGTCACCCTCGTCGGGCGAGGCGTCGGCCGCCAGGATGTCGGCGGCGATCTCCTGCTCCGGCCGGTCGTCGGGGGCGCAGCGCTCCACGTTCCCGTCGTCGTCGGCGCGCAGCTGTCCCTCCCAGGGTGCCGTCGCCGACTGGTGCAGCAGGGTGATGGAGTCGGCGGTGACGGCCGGCGGGTCGGTCCAGTTGCTCGCGTGCTCGTGCAGCACCTGTCCGGCGGTGCGTTCGAAGAGCCCGCCGATGACGTCCGGCCCTCGGTCGGCGCCGGCCAGCTCGTTCAGGTCGTACGCGATGACGACGGTGTCCCGGCGGTCGGGTGCGAACGGCTCGGCCGGCAGCTGGAGCAGCCCGGCCGCGGCCAGACCGAGGATCCTGCTGCTGCGGTCGGGCAGCAGCGACACGGACGTGGGGCGTACCCCGGCGGCGTCGAGGACCGCCTTCAGCCGCAACAGGCCTCGCAGGCACTGGTCGTGGGAGTCCTGGAGCCAGGCGTACCGCCCGGTCATGCCCGAGTCGAAGCCGTACGGGGACAGCGTGCCGAGCACGGTGCCGCCGAGGACGTACTGCCAGCCGCGCAGGTCGCTGAGATCCAGCGGGCTCGCAGGCTCGGCGCTCGCGGCGCGGTCCAGCATGTGGCGCTGGCGGGTCCGCGTCGGCAGCCACATCGCGTCGTCGGGGTCGGACAGCAGGGCGTGGTGGCGGCGGGCCAGGGCGAGGTCGCCGGACATGAGGGCGTTGTGCACCAGCAGGTAGCGGTCCGGCCAGTCGGTGAGGCCGCTCTCGCGCGCGGCCAGGAGGTCCGTCGCCTCGCGGTGGCGTTCCTCGCGCTCGTACGCGCAGACCAGCTCACGCAGGACCGGCAGTGCGTCCGGTGCCTGCTTCAGTGCCTCGCGCAGGGCGGGTATCGCCAGGTGGGGCACACCGCGCTCGATGCAGGCGTACCCGAAGTCGTAGAGTGCACGGGCCTTTTCGGGACGGGCGGCGAGGGCGTCGGCAGCCTCGTGGAGATCCTGGAAGCCGGCCGCTGCGGCTGCCCGGGCGACCACGACAGCGACCTCGCCCAGCGGGAGGTCGTCCGCGCCGTGCCGCAACTGGCGCAGGGCGCCGGGGATGTCGCCCTCGTCGAGCGCTTCCCATGCCTTGAGGAGTTCGGGGGTCTTCGGTCGGCGATTCCTGCGCGAGAACATGGGGAGGATCTTCATCGAGGACCCGCATCCGGCTCAAGCGTATTAGCGGAACGGCAGCAGCCCGCGCAGGGCCGTTCAGAAGACCGACAGGCCGGTGAGCGTCGTGAAGCGGTCGAGGGCCGCCACGCCGGCCACCGAATTGCCTCGCTCGTCCAGGCCGGGGCTCCATACGCACAGGGTGCAGCGGCCCGGTACGACGGCGATGATTCCGCCGCCGACGCCGCTCTTGCCGGGAAGCCCGACCCGGTAGGCGAAGTCGCCGGCCGCGTCGTACGTGCCGCAGGTCAGCATGATCGCGTTGACCTGTTTGGCCTGGCTGCGGGTGAGGAGCCGGGTGCCGTCGGCGCGGATGCCGTGACGGGCGAGGAAGGTGGTGGCCAGGGCGAGGTCGGCGCAGGACGCCGTGACCGAGCACTGGCGGAAGTACTGGTCGAGGAGGGCGGGGACGGGGTTGTCGATGTTGCCGTACGACGCCATGAAGTGGGCGAGGGCGGCGTTGCGGTCGCCGTGCGCCGACTCGGAGGCGGCGACGTCCTTGTCGAAGTCCAGGGCCGCGTTGCCGCTCTCGGCACGCAGGAAGGCCAGCAGCTCGCCCGCCGCGTCGCCGGTACGGGTCTGGAGGCGGTCGGTGACGACGAGGGCGCCCGCGTTGATGAACGGGTTGCGCGGGATGCCGTTCTCGTACTCCAGCTGGACCAGGGAGTTGAAGGGGTTGCCGGAGGGCTCGCGGCCCACGTGCTCCCAGAGTTCGTCGCCCTCGCGGGCCAGGTCGAGCGCGAGGGTGAAGACCTTGGTGATGGACTGCGTGGAGAACGGCTCGCGCCAGTCCCCCACGCCGTACACCGTCCCGTCCAGCTCGGCGACGGCCATGCCGAAGCTGCGCGGGTCGCGGGCCGCGAGTGCCGGGATGTAGTCGGCGGGCCGGCCTCGGCCGGGAGTCCGCCCCATCTCGTCCGCGATGCGCTCCAGGATCGGCTGGAAGGTCAGTGACGACGTCGACGCTGCCATGATCACCATTGTGCCTCCGTGCCGGTCCCGGTGCGCGTCCGCGGATGAGAGCTGGGTCAGGCCGGGGTCCGGCCGCTGCCCGCGAGGATGTCCGGGCGGAGCAGGTCGGCGAGGGTGTCGGCGGGCAACAGGCCCTTCTCCAGGACGAGTTCGGCCACGCCCCGGCCGGTGACGAGGGCTTCCTTGGCGATGTCGGTCGCCGCCGTGTACCCGATGTGCGGGTTCAGCGCCGTGACCAGACCGATGGAGTTCTCCACAGTCCGGCGCAGCGCCTCGGTGTTGGCGGTGATGCCGTCCACGCAGCGCTCGGCGAGGGTCAGGCAGGCGGCCCGCAGGTGGGTGATGGACTCCGACAGGGAGTGCAGGATGACCGGTTCGAAGGCGTTGAGCTGGAGCTGTCCGGCCTCGGCGGCCATGGTGATGGCCACGTCGTTGCCGATCACCTCGAAGGCGACCTGGTTGACGACCTCCGGGATGACCGGGTTGACCTTGCCCGGCATGATCGACGAACCGGCCTGCACCGGCGGCAGGTTGATCTCCCCCAGACCCGCGCGCGGCCCCGACGACAGCAGCCGCAGGTCGTTGCAGCTCTTGGACAGCTTCACCGCGATCCGCTTGAGCACACCCGACATCTGCACGAACGCCCCGCAGTCCTGGGTCGCCTCGACCAGGTTGGCCGCGGTGACCAGCGGCAGCCCCGTGATCTCCGCGAGGTGCCGGCGCGCCGACTCCGCATACCCGGCAGGGGCGTTCAGGCCGGTACCGATGGCCGTGGCACCCAGGTTGATCTCATGGATCAACTCGACGGCCTCCGCGAGCCGGGACCGGTCCTCCTCGATCATCACGGCGTACGCGGAGAACTCCTGCCCCAGCGTCATCGGCACCGCGTCCTGCAACTGCGTGCGGCCCATCTTCAGCACGTCACGGAACTCCACCGCCTTGCGCGCGAAGGAGTCCTGCAGCACGGCCATCGCCCGGAGCAGCCCCCGCACCGCGAACACCGTCGCGATCTTCACTGCCGTCGGGTAGACGTCGTTCGTCGACTGACCGAGGTTGACGTCCTCGTTCGGATGCAGATACCCGTACTCGCCCTTGGCGTGGCCCAGCAACTCCAACGCCCGGTTCGCGATCACCTCGTTGGCGTTCATGTTGGTCGACGTCCCGGCACCGCCCTGGATGACGTCGACGACGAACTGCTCGTGCAGCTTCCCGGAGCGGATCTCCCGGCACGCGGCCACGATCGCGGCCGCCTTCACCGGCTCCAGCAACCCCAGCTCCTCATTGGCCAGAGCCGCCGCCTCCTTCACGGCGGCCAGCGCGTCGATCAGATGCGGATAGGCCGAGATGGGGGTGCCGGTGATGGGGAAGTTCTCCGTGGCGCGCAGGGTGTGGACACCCCAGTACGCCTCGGCGGGAACATCGCGGTCGCCAAGCAGATCGTGCTCACTGCGGACGGCGTTCATGATGGTGCGGGTCCTCTTTCTAAGGGAGTGAGGATGAGCGCCCCTTCAGGGGGGCGGGGAACAGCGCGACCAGCCACTGACGGCCCGCAGTCGCGGAAGGACAGAACTCGGCGCGCCCTTAGGCGCAAGCCGGAACCACGACAGGCTCAAGGGATCGAACGGGCCGCACGCACCCGACCTCCCGACCGCCACCCAGAAGCGCCTCACCGCGGAACTCGGTGAGCAGCTCCGGATCGACTCCGGCGAAGGCAAGCGCCGCCGCGGCCACGGGCACCCTCGCCCGATTCGCGCCATCGGCGATCTTCACCGCCACGGCACGCCCATCCGGCAGCGCGGCGACCTGGACGCCCTCGAACCCGTCCTTGGTGAGCAGCCCCGGCACGGCCCGCATGAGCGCGGCCACGTCCCGCCCGGAGCCGGACGCCATCTCGGCGTGCTCCCGCATCGCGTCGGCGACCCGCGCCTCGGGCGTTCCGGGCGCCGCCGTGGTGATGCGGGCGGCGGCACGGGCGAGACCGTGCAGGGAGACGGAGAAAAGCGGCGCCCCGCACCCGTCGACGGTCACCCGTGCGATCCGCTGCCCGGTGAGGTCCTCCACGATCTCGGCGATCGCCTGCTGGAGGGGGTGCGCGGGGTCGAGGTAGTTCTCCAGGGGCCAGTCGTTGAGGGCGCAGGTGTACAGCATCGCCGCATGCTTGCCGGAGCAGTTCTGGGCGAGCCGGGAGGGCAGGCGGCCCTCCCGTACCCAGGCGTCCCGCACGACCGGGTCGAACGGCATGTCGGGGACGTTGCGCAGGTGGTCCTCGGTGAGCCCGGCGAGTTCGAGGATGCGCCGGCTTCCGGCGAGGTGGCGTTCCTCGCCGGAGTGGCTGGCCGCGGCGAGCGAGAGCAGCTCGCCGTCGAGCGGGAGCCCGGCCCGCGCCATGGCGACGGCCTGGACGGGCTTGAGCGCCGAGCGCGGGTAGAAGGCGGCCTCGATGTCACCGAGTTGAAACCGTACGTCGCCGTCGGCGCCGAGGACGACGACGGAGCCGTAGTGGGTGCCTTCGATCATTCCGCCGCGTACGAGGTGGGCGACGGGGGCGTGGAGAGGTTCGCGGACAAGGGGTGCGTCCGCTGCGGAGCTGCTGTACATCACTTCCTGGGGGTGGGTCGATGAGGGGTCGTCGACCGACGCGGATGTCACGCGTCGGCCTTGCCGGCGGCACGCCGGGCACGGCTGCGGATGCCGTACCAGCCCGCGACCAGCGCTGCGACGATCAGCGGCAGGCACAGCACGGTGGTGCGGCCGGCGCCTCCGTCGGCGTACATCAGGACCAGGACGGAGGCGAGGAAGGCCAGCGTCACGAGTTCGGTCCAGGGGGAGCCCGGCAGTCGGTAGCCGGGGCGGGTGAGCTCGCCCTTCTGGGTCTTCTGCCAGAAGAGCAGGTGGCAGATCATGATCATGCCCCAGGTGGCGAGGATGCCGATGGCCGCGAAGTTCAGCACGATCTCGAACGCCTCGGCGGGGACGACGAAGTTGAGACCGACGCCGAGGACACAGATACCGCTGGTGAGCAGGATGCCGCCGTACGGGACCTGGCTGCGGCTCATCACCGAGGTGAACTTCGGGGCGGAGCCGGACATCGCCATGGAGCGCAGGATGCGGCCGGTGGAGTACAGGCCGGAGTTGAGCGAGGACATCGCCGCGGTCATCACGACGAGGTTCATGACACCGCCGGCCGCGGGGATGCCGATGTTGGACAGCACGGTGACGAACGGGCTCTCGCCCGCCTTGTACGAGGACCAGGGCAGCAGCATCGACAGCAGGAGGACGGAGCCGACGTAGAACAGGCCGACGCGCCACATGATCGAGTTGATCGCCTTCGGCATGATCTTCTCGGGGTTCTCGGTCTCACCGGCGGCGACGCCGACCAGCTCGACGGAGGCGTAGGCGAAGACGACGCCCTGGACGATCAGCAGCATCGGGAGCAGGCCGTTGGGGAAGACGCCGCCGTTGTCGGTGATCAGGGACGGGCCGGGGGTGTGGCCGTCCACGGGCTGCTGGGTGACCAGCAGGAAGATGCCGATCAGCATGAAGACGACGAGCGCGCCGACCTTGATGATGGCGAACCAGAACTCCAGTTCGCCGAAGATCTTCACCGAGATCAGGTTCACGGTCAGGACGACCGCGAGGGCTATGAGCGCGATCACCCACTGCGGGATGTCGGAGAACATGCCCCAGTAGTGGGTGTAGGTGGCGACCGCGGTGATGTCGGCGATGCCGGTGGTCGCCCAGTTCAGGAAGTACATCCAGCCCGCCGTGTACGCGCCCTTCTCCCCCATGAACTCCCGGGCGTACGACACGAAGGCGCCGGAGGACGGGCGGTACAGGACGAGTTCGCCGAGGGCGCGGACGACCAGGAAGGCGAAGACGCCGCAGACCGCGTAGGCGATGAACAGGGACGGGCCGGCGTCGGCGAGCCGGCCGCCGGCGCCGAGGAACAGGCCGGTGCCGATGGCACCGCCGATGGCGATCATGTTGACGTGCCGGGCCTTCAGCGACTTGCTGTAGCCGTGGTCTCCGGCGTCTACGTGACCGGACGAGGGGCGCGTCTCTTCTTTGAGGTGCTGCTCGCTCACGCCTCGGGTCCGCCTTCCGTGGGGATGTCCGTGCGCGCGGGGCGCACGATGTCGGTGAGGGTCGTCTCGACGCGGTCGAGGTGGTGCGCCATGGCGTCGGTCGCGTCGAGTTCGGAACCGTCGATCAGCGCCTCGACGATGGCCCGGTGCTCCCGGTTGGACTGTTCGCGGCGACCGCCCAGCTCGTTGAGGAAGGCCGACTGACGCGCCAGTGCGTCACGGATCTCCTCGATGACCCGGCGGAAGACCGGGTTCTGGGCGGCCTCGGCCACGGCCAGGTGGAAGAGGGTGTCCATCGCGACCCACGCGGTGGTGTCCGTCTCCCGCTCCATGCGGTCGAGCAGGTGAGCCAGGTGGTCCAGGTTCTCCGGGGTGCGGCGCAGCGCCGCGTACCCGGCGACCGGGATCTCGACGTGGCGGCGTACTTCCAGCAGGTCGCTGGCGGCGTAGTCGCCGAAGGTGGGGTCCTCGACCGCGCTGGCCACGACGAAGGTGCCCTTGCCGGTCTTGGAGACCGTCAGGCCCATGGTCTGCAGGGCCCTGAGGGCCTCGCGCAGCACGGGGCGGCTGACCTCCAGGGTGCGGCAGAGCTCCGCCTCGGAGGGGAGCTTGTCGCCGATGGCGTACTCCCCGTGTTCGATCGCGCTGCGCAGGTGCGCCAGGACGGCTTCCATGGCGCTGACGCGTCGCGGCGGCTGTCCGGCTGTCCGGCTGTCTGACAGGTTCACGGGAGAGATACTCCGGGTGAGCCCGGCGTGGTGTCAAGGGAGTCCGGCGGAGAGATTCACCGAGTGTGACGCATGAAAGCGGATCTCACACCCGCTCCCGGCGCAGCCGTGGAGGACACCCGCATCCAGCGGCCCGGACATCGGTACTGCGACCGGGACGACGCCGGCGCGCACCGTCCGACCAGCCGCGAGGGGCGAGCCGAGGGGCCCCGACGCGGAGGCGGGCCGGCTACGACCACGCCCCCTGCGCCAGCCACACGCCCAGGAACGCGGCGCCGAGGCCCGCCGTCACGCTGCCCGCGATGTTGGCGAGGGCGTAGAGTCCGGCCCCCGTCTCGGTCAGCCGCAAGGTCTCGTAGGAGAAGGTCGAGTACGTGGTCAGCGCCCCGCACAGCCCGGTGCCCAGCAGCAGCTGTACCTGGGAGTTCGCGGCTCCCGCCGCCGCGGCGCCGGTCAGCAGGCCCAGGATCAGGCAGCCGGTGACGTTGACCGCGAACGTGCCCCAGGGGAACACCGAGTCGTGCCGGGACTGCACCGCGCGATCGGTGAGGTAGCGCAAGGGGGCGCCGACCACGGCGCCCGCGATCACCAGGAGCCAGTTCACGTCGGCTTCTCACCTTCCGGGTCCGGTGCGGGCGGGGATGTGTCGGGGCCGAGGTAGCGGACGACCTCGCAGTGGTCGAGGGTCACGAGCCCTTCGGTGAGGAGTTCGTCGAGCTGAGGCAGGAAGGCCCGTACGCGTTCCTCCGTGTCGACGATCACGACGGCCACCGGCAGGTCCTCGCTCAGGGACAGCAGCCGCGAGGTGTGGACCAGGGAGGAGGCACCGAAGCCCTCGATGCCGTGGAAGACGCTGGCACCCGCGAGGCCGGCCGTGTGGGCGCGGTGCACGATCTCCGAGTGGAGGGGCTTGTGGTGCCAGGTGTCGTGCTCGCCGACGTACACCGTCAGGCGCAGGGCGCTGCCGGTCGGTCTCGTCATGACCGCCTCCACTTCAGGACGCGGCGGGTCGCCGTCGCCGCGAGCCGGACCGCGGTGAGCGCCGCGACGAGGGTGGCGGCGAGATAGGCCAGGCCCGTGCGCGGATGGCCGCTGTCCACCAGCTTCTGGATGTCGACGGCGTAGGTGGAGAAAGTGGTGAAGCCGCCGAGCACTCCGGTGCCGAAGAAGGGGCGTACCAGGCGGTGGGCGGCCCACACCTCGGTGATGACCACCATGAACACGCCGATCACGGCACAGCCGACGACGTTGGTCCAGAAGGTCGCCCAGGGGAAGCCGCCCGGCTGGACCGGCCACCGGAGCGAGGCCGCGTAGCGGGCGGTCGCGCCGACGGCTCCGCCGAGCGCCACCACCGCGACGACCGGTGCCTGGCCCCGCCAGTCGGGCCGGCGCCGGGCGGGCGCGGCCACGCGCAGGCTGTCCGTCTCGGGGACTGTCATGGTCGTACGACTCCTACTCGCCGGGGCCCGGGCATACGGGCGCGGATCGCAAGTAGGGACCGTTGGCGGCGCATGCCGCGGTTCGGGTACGGCGGGCCCCACCGCCGCGCCGCGAGGAGGTCGCGGCCGGTGAAAAGCCTAACTCCGCGGGTGCCGGCGGGTCACTTCGGGTCGGGCAGCTCGCAGACTGCCACGCCCCGCTCCCACAGGCTCCCGAGGACCAGCCGGCCCCCGCTCTCGCAGACGCTGGTGACCATGCGGAACCCGGAGTGGCGGCGGGCCAGGTGGTGGACGACCGTCCCGGTGTCGTCGACCGCGAGCACGCCGATCGTGCCGGTCGGGCGGAAGGGGGCGTGCACGGCGACGCGTGCGGCGGCTCGGCGCACGGCCGGGGCGGTCCGGTGGAGCAGATCCAGCGCGGGGACGCGCGGGCCGGCCAGCGCGACCCTGATGGGGCCGTCCGGGCTGCCGCGCCAGACGTTGTCCGGCATGCCCGGCAGGTTCTCGACGAAGGGTTCGCTCCGGCCGGCCCGTGGTCCGGTGAGCCAGTAGCGGGTGAGGCGGTACGCGCTCGTCTCGGCGACCACCAGGAACGATCCGTCGCCGCTCACGGCGAGGCCGTTGGCGAACCGGAGCCCGTCCAGGAGCACTTCGGGAGTGTCGCTGCCGGGGGCGAGCCGCAGCAGGCGGCCCGTCGCGGTGTGCTCGACGACGTCGCCTATCCAGTGCTCCAGGGGATGGCGGCGACTGCTGACGGTGAAGCAGACGCTGCCGTCGGCCAGGGCGACGACATTGCTGCAGAACCGCAGCCTCTCCCCCGCCACCGAGTCGGCGAGGACGTCCACGGTGCCGTCGGTGAGGTCGACGCGGAGCAGTCCGCGCTCTGCGTCGCACACCAACAGGGCGTCGTCCGGGAGGAGTTCGAGGCCCAGCGGCCTGCCACCGGTGTCGGCGAGCACCTCGACACGGGGCTCGGCCGGCTCCGTCAGGCCGTCGACGCGCAGGACGCGGCCGTCCTCGACGCCGGTGAGGACCCGGCCGCGCGCGTCGGCGACCACGTCCTCCGGGCCTCGGCCGCCGATCGCGAAGTAGCGGACGGGGACGAGAGCGGTGGGTTCGTGCATGTGCGCCTGTTACCAGCCCTTCTCGAACATGCGGGCCACTTCGGCGATCCGTACCTCGTCACGCCGGTAGTACAGACGCCGCTTGATGCGCTTCGTGCGCAGCAGGCCGATGGTCACGAGGAGACCGAGGTGGGTCTCGGCGACGTCACGCGGTACGCCCAGCTTCGCGGCCACGGCGTGCGCGGTGACGCCGTCGTCGCTCAGATCGCCGTGACGCTGCGCCGGAAAGTGCGCGACCGGGTCCTTCAGCCATTCCAGGATGTCCAGCCGTCGCTCACCGACGGGAGTCCTCAGCATGTCGCCCCCCTTCGGATCCGGCCTCCTCGTGCCGCGTCTTCCCACTGTCCCGCAGTCCAGGCCCCGGCGTACGGACTTCGCGGCGGCTTGTCCGATACCGGTCCCACCCGCGGGGGCGTCCGCGCCAGACCCTCGGAGGCGACGCCGGCACCGGAGGGTGGTCGGCGGGCCCGGGCTGCCTCCGGCCGGGCCGTCGCACGGCCGGGCGCGGCGCTCGGCCGTGTGACAGGCGCCCCGGAAGGTCGCGGGCCCGGCCGCCGGGCGCGGCCGGGCCCCTTGCACCGCTCGTCCTGGACGGGTCAGCGGTGGCGGAACCACGCCATCGACGACAGGGCCCTGTCGTCGTAGCCGAACAGCGCCTGGTTCTCCCAGCCGTTGCCGGAGGAGGCGTCGGTCGGGTCCCAGCCGTTGCCGGAGACGGCGGTCCAGGTCGCCTCCCAGTAGAAGACACCGAGGCCCCGGCCGTTGGGGACGGCCTCCACGATGCTCGCCACGTCGTTCATCCACCGGCGCTGCCCGGCCGCGGTCGCCGGGTAGCCGGCGACCAGTTCGCCTGTGGTGTCGATGATCTCCTCGTGCCCGTCCTCGCTGTCCAGCCGGAACGGGTAGGCCGTCTCGGCGACGAAGACCGGCTTGCCGTAGCGGGAGGCGGCGTCGTCCAGGGTCGTCTGGAAGTCGTACAGCGAGCCGTGCCAGTAGCCGTAGTAGGACAGGCCGATCGCGTCGAACCTCACGCCGTTCGCGACCGCGCTGTCGAACCACCAGCGGGTGCCGGACAGGTCACCGCCCTTGGCGAGGTGCAGCGCGACCGCGGTGGACGAGTGGACCGCCTTGACCGCGTCGTAGCCCGAGTTGAGCAGTCCGGCGAGCTGCGACCAGTTGCCGGTGGAGCCCTCGTTCCACAGCATGCCGCCGTTGATCTCGTTGCCCACCTGGACCATGTCGGCGGTGGTGCCCTGCGCCTTCAGCGCGCTCAGCACGTCGTACGTGTGGTTGTACACGTCCGTCCTGAGCCGACTGTACGAGTGGCCCGCCCAGGCGGCCGGCTTGTCCTGGCGTCCGGGGTCGGCCCAGAAGTCCGAGTAGTGGAAGTCGACGAGCAGCTTCATGCCGGCGGCCTTGACGCGCTTGGCCATGGCGAGGACGCGCGCCTTGTTGTTGTAGCCGTCGGCCGGGTCGACCCACACCTTCAGGCGCGCGTAGTTCATCCCGGCGTTCTTCAGGATGGTGACCGCGTCGCCGGTCGTGCCGGAGGCGGTCCTGTACAGGCCGCCCTTGGCCTCGCTCTTGGGCAGGGAGGATATGTCGGCGCCGTGGATCGACGTGCCGGACGTTCCCGGCGTGAAGGTCAGGTCGTCGACGTTGATCCAGTTGCCCGCGTTGGCGTCGCTGTTGATGCTGATCGTGCACTGGTTGGCGGTCACGTCGACCGGCACGACGATGCGGAGCCAGCCGCTCGCCGAGACCGGGAGGTCGGTGCGCTGTTCCGCGCCGCCGCAGTTCTTCAGCGCCAGGTACGCCGCGTTCTGGCCGCCGCCGGAGCGGACCCACGCGGTGAGCTTGTACCTGCCGTTGGTCAGACCGGACAGGTACTGGTAGGTCTCCACCTTGTAGGCCGAGGACGCCCAGTGGGTCAAGCGGTAGCCGCCGCCGTGCCCGCCGGCCTCGGTGAAGGAGGCGGAGTTCTGGCCGGCCGCGGAGTAGGTGGACCAGCCGGCCGGTGTCGCGGTGCCGGTGCCGCCGGACTCGAAACCGCCGTTGGTGAGCGTGCTCGCGGCGGACGCGCTTCGGGCGGGCAGGGCGGTGAGGGCGAGCCCGGCCGCGAGCGGCAGCAGCAGGGCCCGGAGGGTGCGTCTGGGATGGAACATCGTCGTCCGTCGTCCCTTCGACGTAAGGGTGTGGGGTTCCCTCACCGGGGCGGTGAGGAGCCCCTCCGCCCGCGGCTCGAACGGCTCGCGCGGGCGAAGGGGAGTCGGTTCAGCCGTCGAGGTGTACGACCCGGACGGCCCCCGCGGGCACTTCGAGCAGGCCCGCGGCGCGTTGACCGGTCAGCAGCTCGGTCCCGGGCGTCTCCAGGGGCACCTTGGCGTCGGACGCGGTGTGGTTGACGGCGAACAGATAGGTGCCGGAGCGGCCCGTGCGGCGCACGACCTCGACGTCGCGGGGCAGGTCGGCCCGCGGTGCGACGCGGGCGTCCTCGACGGCCCGGCCGAGCAGTGCGTCGAGTCCCTCGGCGGCCAGGCGGGTGGAGACGTACCAGGCGGTGCCGTCGCCGAGGCGGTGCCGGGTGACGGCCGGGTGGCCTGCGGTCAGGCCGTCGGCGTACGTCCAGATCGTCTCGGCGCCGCGCGGGACGACGAACTCGGTCCACACGTCGCCGCTGAGCTCGGAGCCGTCGGGACCGGTGAGGCGCACCGACCGGTCCTTCAGCAGCGGTGAGAACTCCTCGACCGTCAGGCCCAGGACGTCCCGCAACGCGCCCGGGTAGGGGCCCTCGTGGACGGCGTCGTGCTCGTCGACGATGCCGGAGAAGTACGACACGACGAGGGTGCCGCCACTCTCGACGTACCGGCGCAGGTTGCGGCCGGCCGCCTCGGTCATCAGGTACAGCGCCGGTACGACGACGAGGGGATGGCCCGACAGGTCGGCTTCCGGATGGGCGAAGTCGACGGTGAGGTGGCGGTCGTAGAGCACCTCGTAGAAGGCGTCGGCGCGCTCGCGGGGGTCGTGGTCCTCGCTGGGGCGCCACTGGAGGTTCTGGGCCCACCAGGAGTGCCAGTCCCACAGCATGGCCACGTCGGCCTGGGTGCGAGTGCCGCGCACGGCGCCCAACGAGTCGAGGCAGGAGCCCAGTTCGACCACCTCGCGCCACACGCGCGTGTCGGTTCCGCCGTGCGGCAGCATCGCCGAGTGGAACTTCTCGGCACCGCGCCGGGACTGCCGCCACTGGAAGAACATGGCGCCCTCGGAGCCGCGTGCCACGTGGGCCAGGGAGTTGCGGGCCATCTCGCCGGGGGCCTTGGCGGGATTGCGGGGCTGCCAGTTGACGCCCGAGGTGGAGTGCTCCAGGAGGATCCAGGGGGCACCGCCGGCCACCGAGCGGGTGAGGTCGGCGGCCATGGCGAGGTTGACGTGGGTGCGGCGGCCGTCGGTGATCAGGTAGTGGTCGTTGGTGACGATGTCGACCTCACGGCCCCAGGCCCAGTAGTCGACGGAGTCGCACTGGCTGAGGGCCGTCATGAAGTTGGTCGTGACGGGGACGTCCGGTGAGAGCCGGTGCAGGATGTCCCGTTCCATACGGAAGTTCTCGCGCATCGTGGCGTCGGCGAAGCGCTTGTAGTCCAACGCCTGGGCCGGGTTGACGACCGTCGGCGTCGCTCGTGGCGGGTTGATCTGCTCCAGGTCGTTGTAGCGCTGTCCCCAGAAGGCGGTGCCCCAGGCCTCGTTGACCGCGTCGACCGTCCCGTACGTGGCCGCCAGCCAGCGACGGAAGTGCGCGGCGCAGGACTCGCAGTAACAGGCCGAGACGGGGACGCCGTACTCGTTGTGGACGTGCCACATCGCCAGCGCCGGATGGTCGCCGTAGCGCTGGGCGAGTTCGGTGGTGATGCGCGCGGCGGCCGCACGGTAATCGGCGTTGCTGTGGCAGATCGCGGCGCGTGAACCGAACTCGTGGCGCACGCCCTGATCCGTCACGGGCAGCGCCTCGGGGTGGGCGCGGTAGAACCACACCGGTGGGCAGACCGTGGGCGTGCCCAGGTCGACGCGGATGCCGTGCTCGTGCAGCAGGTCGACCAGGCGGT
Source organism: Streptomyces sp. NPDC007808 (assembly GCF_042868655.1). Lineage (NCBI taxonomy): Bacteria > Bacillati > Actinomycetota > Actinomycetes > Kitasatosporales > Streptomycetaceae > Streptomyces > Streptomyces sp. NPDC007808. Next base: position 685,396 of record NZ_JBIAEQ010000001.1, on the reverse strand, counting down.
CCAGCCAGCCGAAGTCGTGGACGCCCGGTGAGGGCTCCAGCAGCGCCCAGGAGAAGATCCCGACGCTCACCATCGTGACGCCGGCCTCCCGCATCAGCCGGACGTCCTCCCGCCAGACGCTCTCCGGCCACTGCTCGGGGTTGTAGTCCCCGCCGAAAGCGAGCCTGGTGAGGCCCCTGGGGGTGGTCTCCGGCATGAATTCTCTCCCGAGTGGTCGATCAATTGGGAACGTGCACACACAGCGGCAGCACCGAGAGCCCAACATAACCGCACAGCGACAACCATTGACAAGAGTCCGGGATGTTTCTCTACTGTGAACGCTCACAGACGCATGGCAGGTCTCCGCAGCAGGCGGAGGCCCAGGTCAGGGGAGAGATCCATGCCCATCACGAAGCGCACCCGCCTCGTGGCATCCACCATCGCCGTGGCCCTCGGTGCCACCGCCCTCGCCGCGTGCGGCACCGAAGACACGAGCGGGGAACCGTCCGGGCCGGTGTCGCTGACGTACTGGACCTGGACGCCCGGCATGGACAAGGTCGTCGACCTGTGGAACAAGGGCCCGGGCAAGAAGGACCGGATCACGGTCACGGTGAAGAAGCAGGCGTCCGGCGACACGCTGGTCACCAAGATCCTCACCGCGCACAAGGCCGGCAAGGCCCCGGACCTGGTCCAGGCCGAGTACCAGGCGCTGCCCACGCTGGTCAGCAATGACGCCGTGGCGGACATAGCGAGCGAGGTCGGCGACGCCGAGGACAAGTTCGCCGAGGGCGTGTGGCAGCAGACCACGCTGGGCACCGACGCGGTCTACGCGGTCCCGCAGGACATCGGGCCGATGATGTTCTACTACCGCGCGGACCTCTTCGAGGAGTACGGCCTGAAGGTCCCGGCCACCTGGGAGGAGTTCGCCGAGACCGCCCGCGCGCTGAAGAAGAAGGCACCGGACAAGGACCTGACCACCTTCTCCGCCAACGACTCCGGCCTCTTCGCCGGGCTCGCCCAGCAGGCCGGCGCCAAGTGGTGGACGACCTCCGGCGACACGTGGAAGGTCGGCATCGACGACGAGGCGACGGGCAGGGTCGCGAAGTTCTGGGGCGGCCTCGTCGAGGAGGGCGCCATCGACAACCAGCCGATGTACACCCCGGCCTGGAACAAGGCGCTCAACACCGGCAAGCAGATCGCCTGGGTCAGCGCCGTGTGGGCGCCGGGCACGCTGACCACGGCCGCGCCCGCCACCAAGGGCAAGTGGGCCATGGCCCCGCTCCCCCAGTGGTCGGACTCGGAGAACGTCACCGGCAGCTGGGGCGGCTCCTCGACCGCCGTGACCACGGACTCCGACCACAAGGCGGCCGCCGCCGAGTTCGCCGCCTGGCTGAACACCGACGGGGACGCCCTCAACGCGCTGGCCAAGGAGAGCGGCATCTACCCGGCCTCGACTTCGGCGCAGCTCAGCGGCGCGTTCGCCGACCCGCCGGCCTACTTCTCCAACCAGCCCGACTTCTACTCCAAGGCCGCCGAGATCGCCGAGACCACGGCGCCGTCGGCCTGGGGCCCGAACGTGAACGTCGCCTACACGACGTTCAAGGACGCCTTCGGCAAGGCCGCCAAGGACAGGTCGGACTTCCTCGCCGCGCTGGCGGCCATGCAGGACGACACGGTCGCCGACCTCAAGAAGCAGGGCTTCGAGGTCTCCGAGTGACCAGAGCAAGCCGGAAGGCGTACGGGGTGAAGGGGGCCCCGTACGCCTTCCTCCTCCCCGCGACGATCCTCTTTCTGCTCTTCTTCGCGCTGCCCATCGGGTACGCGATCTGGCTCAGCTTCCACAAGGTGAAGGTCTCCGGGCTCGGGCTCGGTTCCGGCGCCCGCAAGGAGGTCTGGGCCGGTCCGGAGAACTACACCGACGCCCTCACCGACAGCGAACTGGTCGACGGCGCGCTGCGCGTGCTCGGCTACGGCTGCATCGTGGTGCCGGTGATGCTGGGCCTCGCCCTGGTGTTCGCGCTGATGCTCGACTCCGACAAGGTGCGGCTCGCGCCCTTCACCCGGCTCGCGATCTTCCTGCCGTACGCCATCCCCGGCGTCGTGGCCGCGCTGCTGTGGGGCTTTCTGTACCTGCCGGACGTCAGCCCCTTCTTCCACGTGCTCGAGAAGCTGAGCCTGCCGCAGCCGGACCTGCTGGACGGCGGCCCGCTGTACCTCGCCCTCTCCAACATCGCGGTCTGGGGCGGCACCGGCTTCAACATGATCGTCATCTACACCTCGCTGCAGGCGATCCCGGCCGAGGTGTACGAGGCGGCGAAGCTGGACGGCGCCACCCCGCTGCAGATCGCGCTGAGGATCAAGATCCCGATGGTGGCGCCCTCCCTGGTGCTGACCTTCTTCTTCTCGATCATCGCCACGCTCCAGGTGTTCAGCGAGCCGACCACCCTCAAGCCGCTCACCAACTCCGTGTCCACCACCTGGAGTCCGCTGATGAAGGTGTACCAGGACGCCTTCGGCAAGGGCGACATCCACGCGGCGGCCGCGCAGGCCACGATCATCGCCCTGGCCACGCTCCTGCTGTCCTTCGGGTTCCTGCGGGCCGCGAACCGTCGTCACAAGCGGGAGGCAGCACGATGAGTTCTCTTGCTGTGAGCAAAACCGGGCCGGCCGCCGGCACCACACCCGGCACGGTCCAGGACCGCCCGCCGCTGCGCGGCCGGATCGCGCTGATCCCGACCGTCACCCTGCTGCTCGGCGCGATCTACTGCCTGCTGCCCGTGGCATGGGTGGTGATCGCGGCGACGAAGTCCGGCGGTGAGCTGTTCTCCACGTTCACCTTCCTGCCGGGCACGGGCTTCGCCGACAACTTCTCGGACCTGAGCGCCTACCGCGACGGCGTGTACTGGCAGTGGATGGGCAACTCCGCCCTGTACGCCGGTCTCGGCGCCCTGCTGTCGACATGTGTGTCGGCGTGCAGCGGCTACGCGCTGGCGATCTACCGCTTCCGCGGCCGCGAGACGATGTTCAACGTGCTGCTGGCCGGTGTGCTGATGCCGCCGGTCATCCTCGCCGTCCCGCAGTACCTGCTGCTGGCGAAGGCCGACCTGACGGACTCCTACCTGGCGGTGCTGCTCCCGCAGATCCTCTCGCCGTACGGCGTGTACCTCTCGCGGATCTACGCCGCGGCAGCCGTCCCGGCCGACGTGGTCGAGGCCGGTCGGATGGACGGGGCGAGCGAGTGGCGGATCTTCACCCGGGTCGCGCTGCCGATGATGGTGCCCGGCATGGTCACGGTGTTCCTGTTCCAGTTCGTGGCCGTCTGGAACAACTTCCTGCTGCCGTACATCATGCTCAGCGACGACGAGAAGTTCCCGATCACACTGGGCCTGTTCACGCTCCTCGAACAGGGCGCCAGCACGCCGGCGCTGTACACGCTGGTGATCACCGGGGCGTTCCTCGCGGTCGTCCCGCTGGTGGCGCTCTTCCTGGTCATCCAGCGGTTCTGGAGTCTGGATCTGCTCTCCGGGGCCGTAAAGTCATGACCATGAGCAGCACGGGGGGCCGACGCAGACCGCCGACCATCCACGACGTGGCCCGCGAGGCCGGAGTGTCGCGGGGCACGGTCTCGCGGGTGCTCAACGGCGGGCACTACGTCAGCCCGGCCGCCCGGGAGGCGGTCGACGCGGCGATCCGCAAGACGGGTTACGTCGTCAACCGGCACGCCCGCTCCCTGATCACCGGCCGTTCCGACTCGATCGGTTTCCTGCTGACCGAGCCGCAGGAGCGGTTCTTCGAGGACCCCAACTTCAACGTCCTGCTGAGCGGCTGCACACAGGCGCTCGCGGCGCACGACATCCCGCTGCTGCTGATGCTGGCGGGCACGAAGGACGAACGGCGGCGCATCACGCGCTACATCACCGCCGGTCACGTCGACGGGGTGCTGCTGGTCTCCAGCCACTCCGGTGACCGGGTCGCCGAGGAACTCCGGGAGGCGGGCGTGCCGCTCGTGCAGTGCGGCAAGCCCATGGGGCCGGGTTCCAAGGTCAGTTACGTGGCGGCGGACGACCGGGACGGCGCCCGTGACATGGTGCGCCATCTGCTGTCCCTGGGCCGCCGCCGCATCGGCGTGGTGAGCGGTCCGCTGGACACGCCGGGTGGCGTCGACCGTCTCGCCGGGTACAAGGAGGTGCTCACGGAGGCGGGCGTCGAGATCGACGAGCGGCTCGTCGTCTCCGGTGACTACAGCCGGGCCAGCGGCGAGGCGGGCACCGAGCGGCTGCTCGCCCAGGCACCGGACATGGACGCTCTGTTCGTGGCGTCCGACCTGATGGCGCAGGGCGCGCTCGCGGCGCTGCGCCGGGCGGGCCGCCGGGTGCCCGAGGACGTGTCGGTGGGCGGTTTCGACGACTCCGTCGCGGCGACCGAGGCCAGCCCGGCCCTCACCACGATCCGCCAGCCGTACGACCGCATCAGCAACGAGATGGTGCGGTTGCTGCTCGCGCAGATCGGCGGCGAGGACCCGGCTGCGGTGATCCTGCCGACGGAGCTGGTGAAGCGGGACTCCACCTGACGGGTGGGCGACCGCGCCCACGGGGGCGCCCCCAGCGGCCGGGCCGGCTCCTTGCCGCGCACACTGTTGTACGCACATTAGTTGCATAGTCAACAAATGGCCGGATCGGTGCTACCGTGCCGGTATGGCAGCGAAGACGGCCGGCGCGGGGCTGGAGGAACGGTGGCGGGACATCCTGTCGCTGCACGCGCGCACGATGTGCGAGATCGACCGCGCCCTGCACCCGCACGGCCTGGGCGCGAGCGACTTCGAGGTGCTCGACATCCTGGCCTCCGCCTCACCGGAGGAGGGCGACCAGTGCCGGGTGCAGAACCTCGTCGGACGCGTCCATCTCAGCCAGAGCGCGCTGTCCCGGCTCATCGGCCGCCTGGAGAAGGACGGCCTGGTGGAGCGTTCGGTGTGCGCGGAGGACCGGCGCGGGGTGTTCGTCGCCCTGACCCGCAAGGGCCGCGATCTGCACGCGGAGGTCCTGCCGTTGCAGCGGGACGCGCTCGCCCGGACCCTGGGCGGCTGACGGCGGCGGACGCCGTGGCGTCGCGAAGGGGATGGGCGACGGCTCGGGTGCCGTCGCCCATCCCCTTCGCGTTGTCGCCGTTCCTCGGCGCTGCCCGCCCTGGCGGGTTACGGCCGCGCCAGAAGCGTCCGTACGCCCTCCGACGTCAGCGTCAGCGGGTGGGTGGAGCCGGCGTCTATGGTCAGGGCCAGTTCGTCGGCCGGCCACTGCGAGGCGAGCGCACCCAGCGGCACCAGGCGGTAGCGGGAGACGTACGGCAGCAGTTCGGCCATCGCGGGCTCGGAGGTGAACACGGGGACGACCGGGTCGCCGCCCGGCCGCTCGATGACCGGCAGGGCCACGGCGCCCGGGTCCATGGCGTCCTCCCCGACCGCGTCGTCGGGTACGGGGACGAGGACGTCGCTGCTCGCGAGCGTGTCCATCGCCGCCCTGTCCTCGGTGTTCTCGGCCAGCGCGTCCAGCGCCTGCCGTGCCGGTGTGGCGGTGTTGTCGTTCGCGGGTGTCTCCATGGCGAATCCCCTGGTAGCGGCGGTCGTGCGGCCCGCCAGGGGCGTGCTGGTCCCCGTGGCGGTTCTGCTCGCGTACCCGATCCGGAGTGGAGCATTCCTATGGCCGTCCAGGGGATGGGCCGATGGGCACGCTCCAGGGGATCCACCGAATGCGGGCGAAGGGCCGCGCCCCAGCCGGCCGCAGCCGACCCGGCGGACGAGCGGCTCCGCCCCGCCGGGGCCCGCGTGGGCTCGGTACGTGGTCGCGTCCCAGAAGCAGCGCTGCGTCCGCTCGCCCTCGCGCGCGTGCCGGGAACCGGCCGTCCGGAACACGAGCCCTGGAGGAGGTGGCGGGCCCGCGCACGAACAGTCGTAGCCTGAAGAGGAGGGACAGGCTCCCGTCCGTGTGGGCGCGGGAGGCGTGTATGCGTTACGACGACCGCAGGATGGCAGGGCGGCTGCTGGCCGAGGAGCTTGAGCAGCTGAGCGGCGCCGATGTGGTGGTGCTGGGGCTGCCGCGGGGCGGGCTGCCCGTGGCCGCCGAGGTGGCCCGGCGGCTGGGTGCCCCGCTGGACGTGCTGGTGGTGCGCAAGCTGGGCGTGCCCCACCAGCCCGAGTGGGGCTTCGGGGCGATCGGCGAGCACGGGGTCCGCGTCCTCAACCTGGACGTGATCGACCAGGCCGGGCTGGACGTGGCCGAGCAGGAGGCCGTGGAGGCGGCGGAGCGGGCCGAGCTGGAACGGCGGGTGAGCAGGTACCGGCAGGACCGGCCGGCGGTGCCGGTCGCCGGGCGTACGGCCGTCGTGGTCGACGACGGGCTCGCCACCGGGGCCACGGCCGAGGCGGCCTGCCGGGTCGTGCGCGGCCGGGGCGCGGCCCAGGTCGTGCTCGCCGTGCCCGTCGGCGCGGCCCGCAGCGTCGCCCGGCTGCGGGAGGTGGCCGACGTGGTCGTCTGCCCGCAGCCTCACCGCATGCTCGGCTCGGTGGGCGCCTGGTACCGGGACTTCACCCAGGTCACGGACGCCGAGGTCACGGCCCTGCTCGCGGCGGCCGCCCCGTCCCCGCCCCGCTCCCCCACCGCCGCGCCGTCCGACGGCGAGGTGCTGATCCCGGCCGCGGGGGCGCAGGTGGGCGCCCGGCTGGTCGTGCCGGACGGGGCGCCGGAGGTGGTGGCGTTCGCGCACGGCAGCGGGAGCGGCCGGCACAGCCCGCGCAACCAGTACGTAGCCACCGCCCTCAACCGCGGGGGTCTGGCCACCCTGCTGCTCGATCTCCTCACCGACGACGAGGCGAACGACCGGCACAACGTCTTCGACATCCTCCTGCTCGCCCGGCGCCTGCACGCCGCGTCCGTGTGGCTGCGCCGGGAGACCGGCCTGCCCGTCGCCTACTTCGGGGCCAGTACCGGAGCGGCCGCCGCGCTGGAGGCGGCGGCGCTGTCCGGTTCCGAGATCCGTTCGGTCGTCTCGCGCGGCGGCCGGCCCGACCTGGCCACACCGGCGGCGCTGAGCCGGCTGCGGGCCCCGACCCTGCTCATCGTCGGCAGCCGCGACACCCAGGTGCTCAGCCTCAACCGCCTCGCCGCCGACCGGATGCACTGCGAGCACCGGATCGCCGTGGTCCCGGGTGCCACGCACCTGTTCGAGGAACCCGGCACGCTCGGCACCGTCGCCGAGCTGGCCCGCGACTGGTTCACCGCCCACCTCGGCCGGCCCACCTCGACGACACCCCGGCGGTCCGCGTAACGGCCCCTACGGCGGGGAGGGCGACCACGACCGCGAGGTCGAAGGCGCGGTGCGCGCCCACCAGCTCACCCGTGTCGTTCTCACCGACGAATCGGGCGGCTACGGTGGCGCCACCCGGGATTCCCTCGAATCCGAGACCACGACACCGTGAACGATCATCGCCCGTCCACGGTGCCAGTGCCGGTGCCGGTGCCGGTGCCGTGGGACAGCGTCCGGCACGCGAGCGCGCGCTCACCGGCTCGTCCGGCCTCGTCCCGCGCCACCCGGTACACGCAAGCGCCCGGCGCCCGGGACACCGTCTCCGTGAGCCGGCCGTCCGTGAAGAGGGCGCCGGTGCCGTCCTCGAGGGCCCACCCGGCGGGCAGGTCGCCGGCTGCCACTGCCGACCGGTAGGAAGCGCGGCGCCCGGGTTCGCCGTCGTAGTGAGGGCACACCGATCCCGGCAGCACACCTAGTCCGTCCGGCAGGAAGGTGAGCGGGCCGAAGGAGTCGGTGTGCGAGGCCTCGGCCCAGCAGTTGGCGCCCGCACTGATCCCACACAGCAAGGTTCCCTGGTCGTAGGCCTGCCGCAGCAGCCGGTCCACACCGTGCACGCGCCACACCGCGAGGAGGTTCGCGGTATTGCCGCCGCCGACGTAGACGACGTCCTGCGCGAGCATGAACGCGCGCAGTGCGTCGTCGTCGAGGCTCCTGTCGAACAGGCGCAGCACGGTGGGTTCGCGATCCGGCCGATCACCGAACGCGGCGAGGAACTTCTCGACGTACGCCGGGGCGTCGCCGCTCGCAGTGGGCAGGAAGCACACCTTGGGGCGAGGCGTGCGCGCGTGTCCCAGCACCCAGTCGTCCAGCAGCCCGTCCTCGTCGGTGGAGAAGCCTCCGCCGAGGAGGGCCAGACGGCGCGGCGGGCTCACGGCGCCTCCCGAAGCAACTCGGCGACCGTCGTCACCCGGATCAACGGCCGGTACGCATTCAGGATCCGCAGTGCCGTGACGTGCGAGTCGTCGTTCGCGCCGGCGCAGGCGTCGGCGGCGACCAACACCTCGACGCCCGCGTCGGCGGCCGCGAGCGCCGTCGACAGGACGCAGCAGTCGGGCTGACGCCGGTCAGGACCAGGCGGCCCTCCGGAGCGGCGCGCCGGGCCAGTTCCGGCGACCATTTACCGAACGTGGCTGCGTCCAGTACATGCCGTGCGTCGCCCGCGAACTCGTCGGTCAGCTGCCAGAGTTCGGCGTCGGGGGGTTGCAGCGCGAAGTGCCAGCGCTCGTAGTAGGCGCGCCACGCGCCCTCGGGTGCGCCGGGTGCCACGAAACGGGTGAACGTGACCCGGTCCCCGAAGGCCGGCAGCAGCAGCCGTACGCCCGCCGCCGCCTCGGCGTACCTCGGGGCGGCCCACGGGCTGCCGGGGTCGGCGAAGACACGCTGCATGTCGATGACGGTGAGCAGCCCGGTGGTCATGCGCGTAGCCCTTCGTCCGCCGGCGCCGCCCGCCCCACCTGCGCACGGACGTGACCGCGCCGCGTCACGAGCGTGCCGAGGAAGCCGGGGAAGCCGAGGAAGCCGAGGAAGCCGAACGCGAACGCCCCGTGACTCAGCCCCAGCACGGACACATCGGCCCCGAACCAGGGTCGGAACAGGGTGCGCGGCGTGCCCTTGCGTTCGGCGTCGGCGATCACGTCGAGGCCGTGCGTCTCCGTCTGCGGTATCCGGCTCGGGGGTGTGCCGGTGAGCGGGTCCGGGGATGCGATCACCCCGGCATCGTCGCACCGCTCACGTCGCCGGGGAAGATCCGTCGGCGAGGACGGGACGCGGGCGTACCGGCAACTCCCCCGCGCTCCGCCGGAGTCGGGGCGCAACGCGTGGGGGCGCAGCGCGTGGGGGCGCAACGCGTGGGGGCGCAGCGCGTGGGGGCGCAGCGCCAGCAGGGCCTCGAAGCGGAAGCGCGAATCCTCCAGCCGGGCGCCGAACAGGGCCTCCAGCCGGCGCAGTCGTTTGCGGGCCGTCTGAGGATGGATTCCGAGCGCCCGGGCCACTTCGGGAGCCGTACGGCCCCAGGACATCAGCAGGGCGTCCAGGGTCTCGGCGAGCCGGCCGGCCCGTCCCGTGGGGAGGTCGGCGAAGACGGCCAGCACCCGTAGGCCGAGCAACCGGCCGATGGGCGCGGCCCGCAGCAGGTGCAGTTCGGCCAACTCGTCGTCGAGGCGCAGGAAGACACCGCCGTCAGGGTGCGCGGGCAGGTCCGCACGACGGTCGAGGGCGAGCCGGACGCACTGCGGGGACAGCCACGCCTCGGGCGCGGGAACGGCGGGGCCCACGACGGTGACACGGTCCCGGGCCGCCGCCCGTACGCGGTCGACCAGCCCGCTCGTCTCGGGCTCGGGCACCACCAGGACGAGATCGCCTCCCCGGCTGACGGACAGCAGCTCCGCGTCGGCGCCGGGCACGGACAAGCCTCCCGCGGAGCGCACCACCACGCACGCGACGGCGCCGGGAAGCCTCCACCGGGCACGCTCGGCCAGCGGCCCCAGCGGTGCGCGTTCGCGCCCTCTCGGCTGCTCCGGCAGCCGCTCCACCAGGGCCCGGCGGGCTCGCTTCACCTCGCCCTCCGAACGCAGCCGTGCCGCGAGGAAGCTCAGCGACCTGGCCCATCGCCTCGTGCTGAACGCCCTCGACCCCGCCCACGCCCGGCGCCCCACCTGCTGAACCGACCGCCGCTGTGGCCGCGCGGGCGAACCGGCGCGGCCACGTGGCGTGTTCAGCGCCGCTGCTGGGCCGCGCAGGCGCCGGCCGCGCAAGCGGTGAGCCACTCGTCGAAGTCGGCGTCGTAGCGGGTGCCGATGTCGGTGGCGTAGACGGCGTGCCCCCCGGCGTAGTCGCCGACGCGGAAGCGGGCGAGCATGCGCTGGACGTCGTCCGGGTGCCGCTCGACCATGTACCGGACCGCGAGGTAGCCCCAGGGGTAGGTGCGGGTCACGTCGCTGTTGGCGTACGTGTTCCGGAACAGCGTGCTCAGCCGGTACGTGTGCCTGCCCGCCTCGGTGACCGCCTGGTCGTAGGTGATGCCGCGGTAGCCGTAGGAGACGTACTCGGCCAGGCCCTCGATCCACCAGACGTCCGGCACCGACGTCTGCTGGGCGAAGTCACCCTTCATGTTGAACCGGGCGTCGAGGTAGTGGGTGTACTCGTGGTTGAGGTTCCAGATCCTGGCGGCGTGCCCGTCGTCCCGGCTCTTCTGGTACATGACCGCGAACGGCGCGTTGGCCGGGTCCGCCGGGTCCCCGATGAGGGTCATGCCGCCGTTGTCCGTGCTGATGCCGAAGATGGCCCCGGCGTAGGTCCGGTAGTCGTCGCGTCCGGCGAAGACGACCAGTTCGAGGGTCGACAGGTACTGGCCCGGAATGGGTCCGTCGTCCTTGACCAGGTCATGGACGTAACGGTCCTGGCCCAGCACGCTGGCGCACGCCGCGGCGAGTTCGGCGGGGGTGAGCGACTGGGCCCTGATCGTGCGTGTGGCGTCGCACTTGTGGCTGATCGGCAGCGCCGCGCGCTTGAGTTGGCCGGTGAGGTCGCATACGCCGTAGTACGCGCAGTCGGCGCCGTCGTAGGCGTCGGCCTGCGTGGCCACGGCGACCCAGAGGCCCGCGGTGGGCCCGGTGATGCGGGTGATGTCCAGCAGGTGCTTGACCCGGGGGCGGACCGTGGCCCGGAGCGGGGCGTGCTCGACGTGCCGGGCCAGGGTCATCCCGGCGTTGGAGGTGAGGTAGGCGCGATCGGTGCCGAGCAGGTCCAGGTGACCGCGCGCGAAGGAGTGCAGGGTCCGGGTGACGGACGGGTCGGCGACGACCGCCCTGACGTACTCGGGGTTCCAGTTGCCGCGCCACAGCGGGGTGTGGACGGCGTTGACGGCCGCCAGCATGCTGCGGATGGTGTCGTAGGAGCTGTCGTAGTCCTTCAGTACACGCTGGTAGACCCGCAGATAGCGGGCCTGCTGGTCGGCGCTGTCGGTGAGGACGACGACCTCGCTCAGCACGTCACCGTTCGCGGCGCTGACGTCCCTGGAGTGCGGGCGGGCGAAGAAGGTGTCCAGGCCCCGGACGGTGTTCCGGGCCAGGGACGGGCCGTACGCGCCGACGTCGGCCGGGTTGTTGAACTGCACGTAGTAGCCGGCCCGCAGGAACAGGACGAGTTGCCACACACGCAGGGAGTTGTCGCCCCGGTAGTGCCGTGCCGCGCTCGTGAACGCCTGCGCGACCGTGACCATCTGGGACTCGCGGAAGACGGCGCGCGCGTCCGTGCCGGTGACCGCGAAGAGCGTGTTGACGCAGTCCGTGGTCGAGGCCTTGACGAAGGCCACCAGCGCGGCGCCGGTCCTGCTGCCGAAGTCGGCCGGTGTGCAGGAGGCGGCCCGGGCGCCGGGTTGCACGTTCGGCGGGGTCGGCAGGCGCGTCGGGGTGAGGGGAGGCACATGGGCCCGGACGAGCGGCCGTTCCTGCACGGCGGGGCGGGCGGCGGCGGCCGGCGTCGAGCCGGTCGGGGAGGGGGTCGTGGTACGGGCCGTGGTGCGGGATGCGGTGGTGGGGTCGGCGTCGGGCGGTGCGGCGAGTGCCGGGGTCGACGGCAGGCCTATGAGGGCGACACAGGCGGCGAGCACGGACGCCAGGTGTCTGGGCAGCACGATGCGGTAGCGCATCTAAGTTCCTCCACGGACGGATGCGCCTCGGAGATGGGGTGCTGAGGCGTGTGAGGCACTGTCTCAACGCCGCCCTCCCCCAACAATGGTGTGTGACATAGCACATGACGCCGGGGGGTCATAACGTCGTCGGTCGTGTCCGCACCGTCCCGTCGTCGGCCCGGCGGGGCAGGCGGGACTGTGCGGACAGCGCACCTAGACGCCGGGCGTGCTCCAGGTCCGCGCTGCCCAGGTCCTCAAGTGCGGCGACCGGGCCACGAGTTGGCGGTGGGCTTCGGCGGCGGACTGGAACAGGGCGTCCGCCAGCTCCTCCGAGACCGCAGAGCGCCGCCAGGCGAGCACGTACCGGCACCACAACGGCGTGCCGGTCAGCGGCTTGACCACCACGTGCGGCATCGGCCGCATCGTCGGCTGCACGACGGCCACCCCCAGACCGTCGGCGATCATTCCCTGCAACTGCTGCTGGTCACCGAGGAACTCGTGCGCGACCGCGGGAGTGAACCCGGCCGCCGCGCAGGCCGAGTAGAACACGCCCGGCCAGCCGGCTCCGTCGTCCGGCGTCAGGAACCACGCCTCCTCGGCCAGGTCCGCGAGCGCGACCTGGGCGCGCTGCCCGAGCGGATGCCGGGACGGGAGCGCCACGAACGTCGGCTCCGTGACGATCCCGCGGTGGGCCACCGCGTCCGAGTGCTCCAGTTCCCTGCCGGGGTAGTCCGCGGCGATGGCGGCGTCCGCCGCGCCCTCCTCCAGCAGCTCGACGATCCGCGAGGAGGCGTACACGCTGCTCACCGCGAGCGAGACGTCCGGCAGGCGGGTGCGGACGCCCGACATCATGCCCGCCAGCATCGGCGAGTTGGTCGCCGCCACCCGCAGCGTCCGGCGCGCGGCCCCGGCGCCGGAGGCGGGACGGCGGCCGATCGCGTCGGCACGGGCCAGGACGTCACGGGCCTGGGCCACGACCTCGAAGCCGTAGGGCGTCAACCGCACTCCGGACGGACCGCGTTCGAACAGTGACTCGCCGAAGTACCGCTCGATCCGGCGGAGTTGGGTGCTGATGGCGGGCTGCGAGTACCCCAGCTCCGCCGCCGCCCGGCCCACGCTCCCCGCGTCCGCGATCACACACAGGACGCGCAGATGCCGTAGCTCCAGCTCCACCCCTTCATCCCTTCTCCGTCCAGGTACGACCACCGCCGGCCCATCGCCGCAAACCCCTGCATTATCGGGCGTTCTCGTACTGCACAGACCCCCCTTTGAACGATCGTCGCACCCTGCGGTTAGCATATGAGCGCCACCTAGCTCGAAAGATAGGCCCGTGACTGTCAACGACGACTCGTTCACCAATTGGAAGAACCGCGAGGAGATCGCGGAGTCGATGATCCCGCTCATCGGGAAGCTGCACCGGGAGCGGGACGTCACCGTCCTCCTCCACAGCCGCTCCCTGGTGAACAAGTCGGTGGTCAGCATCCTCAAGACCCACCGGTTCGCCCGGCAGATCGCCGGTGAGGAGCTCTCGGTCACCGAGACGCTGCCCTTCCTGCAGGCCCTCACCTCGCTCGACCTCGGCCCGTCGCAGATCGACATCGGCATGCTGGCCGCGACGTACAAGAGCGACGACCGCGGGCTGTCCGTGGAGGCGTTCACCGCCGAGGCCGTCGCCGGCGCCACCGGCGCCAACAAGATCGAGGGCGGCGAAGGCCGCGACGTCGTCCTGTACGGCTTCGGCCGCATCGGCCGCCTCGTCGCGCGGCTGCTGATCGAGAAGGCCGGCTCGGGCAACGGACTGCGCCTGCGGGCCATCGTCGTGCGCGGCGGCGGCGAGCAGGACATCGTCAAGCGGGCCTCGCTGCTGCGCCGGGACTCCATCCACGGCCAGTTCCAGGGCACGATCACCGTCGACGAGGCCAACAGCACGATCAACGCCAACGGCAACGCGATCAAGGTGATCTACGCCAACGACCCCAGCGAGGTCGACTACACGGCGTACGGCATCAAGAACGCCATCCTCATCGACAACACCGGCAAGTGGCGCGACCGCGAGGGCCTGTCCAAGCACCTGCGTCCGGGCGTCGACAAGGTCGTCCTGACCGCGCCGGGCAAGGGCGACGTCCCCAACATCGTGCACGGTGTCAACCACGACACGATCAAGCCGGACGAGCAGATCCTGTCCTGCGCCTCCTGCACCACCAACGCCATCGTCCCGCCGCTGAAGGCGATGGACGACGAGTTCGGTGTCCAGCGCGGCCACGTGGAGACCGTCCACTCGTTCACCAACGACCAGAACCTGCTGGACAATTACCACAAGTCCGAGCGCCGTGGCCGCAGTGCGCCGCTGAACATGGTCATCACCGAGACCGGTGCCGCCTCGGCCGTCGCCAAGGCGCTGCCGGACCTCAAGGCGAAGATCTCCGGCAGCTCGATCCGCGTCCCCGTGCCGGACGTCTCGATAGCGATCCTGAACCTCCAGCTCGCCCGCGAGACGACCCGCGAGGAGGTCCTCGACTACCTGCGCGACGTGTCGCTGACCTCACCGCTGCGCCGCCAGATCGACTTCATCTCGGCCCCTGACGCGGTCTCCAGCGACTTCATCGGCTCGCGCCACGCCTCGATCGTCGACGCCGGCGCGCTCAAGGTGGACGGCGACAACGCCATCCTCTACCTCTGGTACGACAACGAGTTCGGCTACTCGTGCCAGGTCATCCGCGTCGTGCAGCACGTCTCCGGGGTGGAGTACCCGACCTTCCCGGCACCAGCGGTCTGATCCCGCCCGGCCAACGCCGACCCGTCTGCCGGCAATGCGGTGCCGACAGCCGGGTCGGCGTTCGGCCTTCCCCCGTGCGATCGATGTCTTCGATCGAGCCACCTCGCGACGCAACCCGCGCACCACCGCCCGCTCCGTCAGCTGCGCCAGCCAGTCAGCGGTGCCGCCCGGCGGTCTGCGGGAAGCCGCCCGCGCACCCCGCTCACCAGCGCGCAAAGGGCGGACGGCCCGGACATGGGCGACTCCTCGAACGGTCGGTGCTCGCGGATCCGGCTCCCAGGTACCGCCCCACCTCTTGACGCGTCAATGACAACGATGGCTTCATGTCCGATGGGAGCGCTCCCACCTCACCCAGGGAAGGGACCACCATGCGCGACACCCGCCACGTGCCCTTACGGATCATCCCGCTGCTCACCCTGCTCGGCACCCTGCTCCTGACCGCCGGCCCGACGCTCGCGCCACCGGCCGCGGCCGCCACGACGGCGACGGCGACAGCGACAGCGACAGCGACAGCGACAGCGACAGCGACAGCGACGATGGCAGCAGCACCCGTGCGCGTCATGCCGCTGGGCGACTCCATCACCGGCTCACCCGGCTGCTGGCGCGCCCTGCTCTGGAACCGGCTGCAGAGCGCCGGGTACACCGACGTCGACTTCGTCGGCACCCTCAGCCACCAGGGCTGCGCACAGGCGCACGACGGCGACAACGAGGGCCACGGGGGCGAGTTGGTGACCCACGTGGCCGACCAGGACCTGCTTCCTGGACGGCTGGCCGCCACCCGCCCGGACATCGTTGTCATGCACTTCGGCACCAACGACGTGTGGAGCAGCGTCTCCCCCGACCGCATCCTCACCGCCTACACGAAACTCGTCGGTCAGATGCGGGCCGCCGATCCGGACATGAAGATCCTGGTCGCGCAGCTCATCCCCATGAACCCGAGCCAGTGCGCGGCCTGCGCCCGGCGCGTCGTCGACTTCAACGCCCACATCCCCGAGTGGGCCCGGACCACGAGCACCGCCCGCTCCCCGATCACCGTCGTCGACCAGTGGACGGGCTTCGACACGGCCACCGACACCTACGACGGCGTGCATCCCAGCGCTTCCGGCGACGCGAAGATCGCCGCCCGCTGGTACCCGGCACTGGCGGCGCTGCTCGACGCTGACCCCGGTGACCCGGGAGATCCCGGTGATCCGGCCGTCTGCACCGCGTCCTTCCGCACCGTCTCCACCTGGCAGGGCGGCTACCAGGGCGAGGTGACCGTCACCAACGCGTCCGCCTCCCCCGCGTCCGGCTGGACCGCAACCGTCGTACCGGCGGACGGCGCCCGTCTCACCCAGCTCTGGAACGGCACCCTCGCCACCGGTGCCGACGGCACGGCCACGGTGACCAACGCCACGTGGAACGGCACCCTGGCACCCGGCGCGAGCACCGCCTTCGGCTTCATCGCCCGTACGCCGGCCTCGACCGGCGACCCCGCCGCGGCCGTCACCTGCACGACGAGAACCGCCTGACGCCGCTCGCTCCCTCACCCCTCCCCCCTCCGTCCTCCTGGAGCCGCCATGAGACCCCGCGCCACGGCCCTCCCACGCACGACCACCGTCGTCACCGCCCTCCTGGGGCTGCTCCTGCCGTTGCTCGCCCTCGTCACGCCCGCTCAAGCCGCGCCGGCGGGCTTCCGCGTCGCCGACGGCCGGCTGCTGGAGGCGAACGGGAACGATTTCGTCATGCGGGGCGTCAACCACGCCCACACCTGGTTCCCGGACCGCATCAGCTCCCTCGCCCACATCAAGGCCAAGGGTGCCAACACGGTCCGGGTGGTCCTCTCCAGCGGTGACCGCTGGACGCGCAACGACACCGCCGACGTGACGAACGTCGTACGCCAGTGCAAGCAGAACCGGCTCATCTGCGTGCTGGAGGTCCACGACACCACCGGCTACGGCGAGCAGAGCGGCGCCGTCACCCTCTCCCGCGCCGCGGACTACTGGATCGGCGTGCGGGACGCACTGCGCGGCCAGGAGGACTACGTCATCGTCAACATCGGCAACGAGCCGTACGGCAACATCGATTACGCGGCCTGGACGGCCGACACCAAGGCGGCCGTCCAGAAGCTGCGCGGCGCCGGCTTCCAGCACACCCTCATGGTCGACGCACCCAACTGGGGGCAGGACTGGGCGTTCACGATGCGCGACAACGCCGCCTCGGTCTTCGCGGCCGACCCCGACGCCAACACGGTCTTCTCCATCCACATGTACGGCGTCTTCGACACCGCCGCCGAGATCAGCGACTACCTGAACCGCTTCGTCGCGGCGAAACTGCCCGTCGTCGTCGGGGAGTTCGGCCACGACCACTCGGACGGCAACCCCGACGAGGACGCCATCCTGGCCGTGACCCGGCAGCTGCGCCTGGGGTACCTGGGCTGGTCGTGGAGCGGCAACGGCGGCGGGGTCGAGTACCTGGACATGGTCACCGGGTTCGACCCGAACCGGCTCACGTCGTGGGGGCAGCGCCTCTTCAACGGCGCGGACGGCATCGCGGCCACCTCCGAGGAGGCCGCGATCTACTCCTCCGGGGGCGACACCACTCCCCCGACGGCGCCCGGCACACCCACCGCCTCCGCCGTGACGTCCTCGTCCGTCACCCTGAACTGGTCCGCCTCCAGCGACGCCCACGGCGTCACCGGCTACGACGTGGTCCGGGTCAGTGGCGGAACCGAGACCGCGGCCACCTCCACGACCGGCACCTCCGCCACGGTCACCGGCCTCGCCCCGGCGACCGCCCACACCTTCGCCGTGTACGCCCGCGACGCCGCCGGCAACCGCTCGCAGCGTTCCGGCACGGTGACGGTGACCACGTCCTCCGGCGGTTCAGCGACGACGTGCGCGGTCGCCTACCGGGTGGCGAACGAGTGGCCCGGCGGTTTCCAGGGCGAGGTCGTCCTGCGCAACACCGGCAGCTCCGCGATCAACGGCTGGACCCTGCGCTGGACCTTCCCGGGCGACCAGCACGTCAGCAACCTGTGGGGCGGCACGGTGGCGCAGAGCGGCGCCGACGTCACCGTCACCTCCGCGTCGTACACGGCGACGATCGCACCGGCCGGCTCGGTCACCGTGGGCTTCACGGCCGGCAAAGGCACTGCGAACCCCAGCCCCGCGGCCTTCTCGCTGAACGGCTCCGCCTGCTCGTCGGCCTGAGCCGCGCCGCGCGCCGCGCTCCCCGGTGTCCCGTCGGCCGGGCGCCGGGGAGACCCGCGTTCACCGTCCGGTCGGCATGTCCGGGCGGAAGAGGGAACCTGAGAGGTGGGGCAGGCGTCTTCTCCTGAGGATGCGGCGGGCGCCCCGCCCGCCGACGGGAACGAGGGTGACACGATGAGCGACAAGGCCCGGAAGCTGTTCGAGGCACTCGACCTCGACCACAACGGGACCCTGACCCGCGTAGAGGTGATCACCGCCTTGCGGACGAAGGGCCCGTCGCTGGCCGCGTCCGGCGATCTGCCGTTCTGGGCCCTGGGGGACGAGGAAGCCTCCTCGGCGCTGTTCGACGCCGCTGACCAGAACGGGGACGAGGAACTGACCCTGGAGGAGTTCGCGGCGGTGGTCGACCGGCGGTTCGGCTGGTCCTGAGGTTCGGTACCGCGGCCGGTGACCTCCGAGTCCGGCCGGCCCTTGGCATCGCCCCCCGTCAGCGACAGCCGGCCCCGCCCCGGCTGAGCCCGTGCGCGGCGCGAGGGACGAGGCCCTCCACGATGACGTCCGCGTGACGAGGTCACCCCGTGCGGACGGATACGTCAGCCCAGGTCGGACGACGCAAGCGGACGCCGAGACGTGTCGCGGGCTCGTCCGGCAGCACGCCCGGCATCCAGCCGCGGCAGCCTCGGCAGGGCCGGACGCTCCATGAGTCCGGTCGCCTGTCAGCTGCGGGCACCCCTGCCGCATGCCTCACCGCAGAGCCAAGGACAGCGGCGCAGCTCATAACTGCTACGAGGCATCCCGGACGCACGCCCCACCACAGAGCCAAGGACAGCGGCGCAGCTCATGACCGCTGCGGGGCCGTCCCGGACGCACGCCCCACCACAGAGCCAAGGACAGCGGCACGGCTCATAACCGCTACGAGGCATCCCGGACGCACGCCCCACCACAGAGCCAAGGACAGCGGCGCGGCTCATGACCGCTGCGGGGCCGTCCCCGAACCGGCGGGCGTCCGGACGGGAGCCGGCGCGTCGGTGTCCTCGGACCCGCCGGCCGTCGCCCGCAGGGTCACCGCGGCAGCGGCGCCCCCGATCAGACCCCAGAGCAGGGCGGCGGGGACGCCGCCGCCGATGCCGGCCGACAGGTACATCAGGTCCCACCGCAGGCTGGACCCGTCCAGGACCACCCTCACCACCTGGCTCGCCAGCAGTGCGAGGACGGTCGCGCAGACCGTGCCGACCGCCATCGCCGGGACGGTGGCCCGGGTGAGCAGTCCGGGCAGGACTCGCAGGGCCCACCACAACAGCGCGAGCAGGAACACGTCGACCGCCCGGTACAGCAGCCAGTCCCCGAGCGGGGCGCCCGCCGGGCTGGTCCAGGCGCCGAGCAGCAGCCACTGCCGCAGCAGGTCCCCCGGTTCCGCGAACAGTCCTCCCCCCGTGAAGCTCGTCTGGAGCGCGGCGGCGACCGACTGGTACGAGAGGACCACGAGGGACAGCGCGACCACCGCGGTCCCGACGGTGGCGGCCAGGCGGGCGGACCGGGCCGGGACGTGCCGCCGTGGCAGCGGCTCGTCGCCCTTTGTGACGACCCGGGCCACGAGCACCGTCGCCACCGCCGCGACCAGCGCGGTGAGCACGACGATCTGCCGGCCGGCGGCCATCGCACTCGCCAGCTGCGGCAGGAAGCGGTAGCTGCCGTGCCCGGACGAGGCGATCAACCAGGGCGCGGAGACGGTTACCGCCAGCATTCCGGCGACCAGGCCCCAGGCCCACAGCAGCGCGGCGGACGTCCGGCCGTTGACCGGCGGCAGTCTGCGGATCAGGAGCAATGCGCCCGGCACGAAGAAGGCGAAGACCGCGGCGAACCGGATCTGCAGCGCGGTCTCGTACAGCGAGAGATAGCGCGAGCCGTCGGCCCCCGCGGGTTCACCGATCTCTCCGATCACCCCGGTGCCGAACCGTACCGAGTTCGGAGGGTCGTAGGACCAAGGGGTCAGCCATCGCTCGAACTCGGCGGCGACGCGTCCCCCGAGCGCGCCCGAAGTGCCGGGCAGCCGCAGCGCGTTCGCGCTCTCCCCGGCCCACCACAGCAGTGCCGTGAGGAGCACCCCTCCGACCAACGCCGGTATCGCCGCACGCCGGTATTCCATGTCCTGTCCCCCGCTTGGTCCGTCGTTCCGTCAGCCCCCTGGTCGAGCAGAGCCTACGGCGTACTGATCACGTACGGATCACGGTTCTGCGCCGCCCTTTCCGAACTGCCCTGCCTTGCGCGGGTGTTGGAAGCGCGTCCTGCTGCAGTCGGTCGTAGCGGCCGCAGGTGGACATCCGGCGTGCGGCGGCGACGTCCTCGGCGCGCCGCGCGGTGCCTCACCGGCCCAGGCCGGTGTCCGTCCCGCCACGGCCGTGGCGGCGCTCGCTGCGAGTCAGGGCCGGTTTCTCATCAGGAGGTGTTCGCATCAGCGTTGAAGCGGGCGCGCACCGCGGGGTTGCCGAGCAACCGGTCCGGGTAGCCGGGCCCGGTGCGCACGGCCATGTCCTCGTGGCGCAGGGGCTCGCTGCAGGAGGAGCAGACCACCGTTGCCCGGGTGTCGTGGCCGCAGGTCGCGTGATGCATGATCACCGGAACGCCCTCGTCGCCGGTCTGCCAGCGGTCGCCCCAGGTGTTGATCGCAGCCAGGACGCCGAAGAAGTCACGTCCCTTGTCCGTCAGCAGGTACTCGTGGCGGACGGGCTCGGTCTGGTAGGCGCGGCGCTGGAGCATTCCCATCCCTTCCAGACGCCGCAGGCGGTCGGCGAGGGTGTTGCGGGCGATGCCGAGTGAGTCGATGAAGCCGTCGAAGCGCGACTCGCCGTAGAAGACGTCACGCAGCACGAGCAGCGTCCAGCCGTCGCCGAGGATGTCCACGGTGCGGGCGATGGAGCAGGGCCAGCCATCGAACGAGGTCCGTCTCATGCCGTCCACCTTATCAGTCTCATCATGAGATGAACTTGTGCCGATCGCCGGAGGCGGCTACCGTCCGGTAAGTCTCATCATGCAACTGAGGAGGAGGTCTGATGATGTCCACATCTGCGGACGCTGCCGAGGTCACCGTCGAGCGGGACGGACACGTCCTGCTGATGGGCCTGAACCGCCCCGCCAAACGCAACGCGTTCACCCGGCGCATGCTCGCCGAGCTTGCGGCCGCCTACGGCCGGCTGGAGTCCGACGACGACCTGTGGTGCGGGGTGCTGTTCGCCCACGGCGACCACTTCACCGGCGGCCTGGACATGCTCGACGTCGGCGCGGAACTGGCCTCGGGTAAGTTCGACGCACCCGAGGGCAGCCGTGACCCCTGGCGCCTGGACGGACCCTGGACCAAGCCGGTCGTCGCCGCCGCGCAGGGCTGGGTGATGACCCTCGGGATCGAGTTGCTGCTCGCCGCCGACATCCGCGTGGCGTCCCGGGACGCGCGCTTCGCCCAGTACGAGATCCGCCGCGGCATCTACCCCTTCGGCGGCGCCACCTTCCGGTTCCCCCAGCAGGCCGGCTGGGGCAACGCCATGCGCTGGATCCTCACCGGCGAGGAGTTCGACGCCGCTGAGGCCCACCGCATCGGCCTGGTGCAGGAAATCGCCGACGACGGACCGGCCACGCTCGAGCGCGCCATCCAGATCGCCCGGGTCATTGCCGAGAAGTCGGCCCCACTGGGGGTCAGGACCGTCTTCGACTCCGCCCACCTGGCGCACGAATGCGGTGAGAGGGCCGCGATCGAGCGGCTGCGCCCCGACATCGCCCGCCTCTTCGCCACCGCTGACGGCGCCGAAGGCATCCAGTCCTTCATCGAGCGCCGCGACGCCGCCTTCACCGGCCGCTGACCAGCCCGACCGACATCTTCAGGAGACTTGCTGTGACCACTGCGAACCTGTTCGATCTTCCGCCCGACATCGCTGAGGCCCGTGAGTGGGCCCACGGCTTCGCCGAGAAGTACGTGCGGCCGGTCGCCGCCGAGTACGACGAGCGCGAGGAGATGCCCTGGGCCGTGATCGAGGAAGCCGCCAGGATCGGCCTCTACACCCCCGAGTTCGCGCTGCAGATGGCAGCCGACCCCACTGGGCTCTTGCAGCCGGTGGTCGCCGAGGAGATCTTCTGGGGCGACGGCGGCATGGGCCAGGCTGTGCTGGGCACGTTTCTGCCCACCGCGGCCCTGTTCGGCGCCGCGACCAAGGAGCAGATCGCGACCTGGCTGCCCGCTTTCTTCGGCACCCCCGGGGACCTGTCCGTGGCCGCCCTGTGCGCCAGCGAGCCGAACGCCGGCAGCGACGCCGCCGCCATCCGCACCCACGCCCGCTACGACGAGGCCACCAAGGAATGGGTGATCAACGGCACCAAGACCTGGGCCACCAACGGCGGCATCGCAAGCGTCCACGTCGTCAACGCCGTCACCGACCCCGCCCTCGGCGCCCGCGGCCACGCCCTGTTCCTCATCCCGCCCGGCACCCGCGGCCTCAGCCAAGGGCAGAAGTTCCACAAGCACGGCCTGCGCGCCTCCCACACCGCCGAGGTCGTCCTCGACGACGTGCGCATCCCCGCCGACCTGGTCCTCGGCGGCAAGGAGGCCCTGGACCAGCGTCTGGCGGCAGCCCGCGAAGGATCCCGTGTCCGCGTCCCCGCGGCCATGGCCACCTTCGAGATGACCCGGCCCGGCATCGGCGCGATGGCCGTCGGCGTGGCCCGCGCCGCCTACGAGTACGCCCTCGAATACGCAGGCATCCGCGAACAGTTCGGCCGCCCGATCATCGACAACCAGGCCGTCGCCTTCACCCTGGCAGACATGGCCATGGAGATCGACGCCGCCCGCCTTCTGGTCTGGCGAGCCAGCCACATGATGACGCGCGGCAAGCCCTTCGCCCGCGCCGAGGGCAGCATGGCCAAGCTCAAGGCGAGCGAGGTCGCCGTCCGCACCACCGAACGCGCGATCCAGATCCTCGGCGGCAACGGCTACACCCGCGACTACCCCGTCGAACGCTGGGCTCGCGACGCCAAGATCTTCACCATCTACGAAGGCACCAGCGAGATCCAGCGCCTCGCCATCAGCCGCGCCCTGTCCGGCCGCCGCATCCGGTAAGCGCCCCGGCACCACCCCGCCGCGCGCAGTACGCCCCGCACACAGCGCATCCCCCGGCCAGGCAGACCCGCCATCGCCTTGCCCGGCCGCCTCTGACCCCACCCGTACCCGGAGCATCCCATGAGCACCCACACGCCCCTGCTCGCCGACAAGGTCGCCGTCGTCACCGGAGGCGGTCGCGGCATCGGCAAGATGATCACCCGAGGACTCCTCGAAGCAGGCGCCACGGTGTACATCTCCAGCCGCAAGGAAGCCGATCTGAAGTCGGCCGTCGAGGAACTGAGCCCTCTCGGCGACGTTCACGCGGTGTCGGCCGACCTCTCCACGGCCCACGGCGTCGAGACCCTGACCTCGTACATCGCTGAGCGCGAGAGTCGCGTGCACGCCCTGTTCAACAACGCCGGCGCCAACTGGGGAGCACCCCTGGAGGAGTTCCCCGACTCCGCCTGGGACAGGGTGCTCTCCCTCAACGTCAAGGGCGTCTTCGCCCTCACCCAGGCCCTGCTGCCGCTGCTGAAGGCGGCCTCGACGCCCGACGACCCCGCCCGGGTCGTCAACACCGGCAGCATCGACGGCCTGCGCGCCCCCGCCCCCGGCTTCGACAACTTCTCCTACAGCGCCAGCAAGGCAGCCGTGCACATGCTCACGCAGCAGCTTGCGGGAACCCTCGCCCCCGATGTGCTCGTCAACGCCATCGCACCCGGCCTGTTCGAGTCCAAGATGACCGCCGGCATCCTCAGCCTCGGCGCGGAGGCCGTCGCCGGGCAGATCCCCCTCAAGCGCATCGGCCGACCCGAAGACATGGCAGGCATCGCCGTCTTCCTCATGAGCCCCGCCAGCAGCTACATCACCGGGGCAGTCATTCCCGTCGACGGCGGGATCAACGCCACCCGCTGACGGCCTGACCCCGCATCACTCGCGCCGTGCGAAGGAACCGGCGCCGCGGACCGCAGCGCCGGTTCCCGTTCCGCTCACCTCGGCGCACGCCGTTGCGCATGCGCCGGCGCGCTGCCACCAAGCAGGCACGGTCGGCCTTTCGGGGCCGCCCGCCCTGTTCGACCGGCGCCGCAGACGTTCCAGGGCCAGAGCCGGCCGAACGGCGTGGACCCACGACTCCGTCTCGGACGACGTTCAGAGTGAAGGACATCACCCTCCATGAGCACATCTCCAGAACACTCATCAGCGCAGCCGCCGCCCGGGGCCCATGACCAGAGCCTCGCCCCGACGCCTGACGGCGCGGACCTCGCGCAGCGCCCATGGGTACGGTTCTACCCGCCCGGCGTCGGCGCGGACATTCCCCCCGTGGCGTACACGTCGATCCCGGACATGGTGCGGAGCACGGCGAGACGCTTCGGCCCCGCAACGGCGTTCTCCCACCGCGGGGTTCGGCTGACGTTCACTCAGGTCGATGAGCTCAGCGACCACTTCGCCGCCTACCTGCAGAAGGAACTGGGCCTGGTCGAGGGAGACCGCATCGTGCTGCAGATGCCCAACCTTCTGCAGTATCCGGTCGCGTTGTTCGGGGCGCAGAAGGCCGGGCTGATCGTGGTCAACGCCAACCCTCTCTACACCCCGGTCGAACTGGCCAAGGTGGTCGCCGACGCCCGACCGCGCGCTCTCGTGGTCCTGGCGAACTTCGCCGGCAAGGTCGCCGAGATCCTGCCCGGCTCAGGCATCGAGCACGTGATCGTCACCGAGGCCGGTGACCTCTTCGGCAGTTGGAAGCGGGTCCTGGTCAACACCATGGTGGCGAAGGTCCGCAAGCTCGTCCCCCCGTACGTAATCCCCGGCGCGGTCGGCCTTCGCACCGCCCTCGCCCGAGGCCCCGTCGAGGGGGCTCAGGTCGACTTCGACACCGCCTCGCGCGTCGAATCGCGCTACTTCACCGAACTGGTCACCGGCCAGCAGGCGAAGAACATGATCCAGGCGTTCTTCTTCGACCTGGGATCGATCAACTCCGGCGCGCTGCGTCCCGACGGCGTGGAGAAGAAAACGGCCGTCAAGGTCGGTGTCCTCGGCGCCGGCATGATGGGTGCGGGCATCGCCTACAGCTGCGCCCGCGCCGGCATGCAGGTCGTGCTCAAGGACGTGACGGTGGAGAACGCCGCAATGGGCAAGGCCTACACGGCGGACCTGAACGACAGGGCCGTCTCCCGCGGGAAGCTCACCCAGAAGCAGGCCGCCGAGTTGCTCGACCGCATCACCGCCACCGCCGACCCGGCCGACCTGGCCGACTGCGACCTGGTCATCGAGGCCGTCTTCGAGGACGTCTCGCTCAAGCAGCGGGTCTTCGCCGAGATCCTGCCGCACGTCAAGCCGGACGCGCTGCTGTGCACCAACACCAGCACGCTGCCCATCACCGACCTCGCCAAGGGCATCGACCGGCCGGCCGACTTCATCGGCCTGCACTTCTTCTCCCCCGTCGACAAGATGCCACTGATCGAGATCATCCGCGGCGCGGAGACGTCCGACGCGACCCTGGCCGGGGCCTACGACGTGGCCCTGCAACTCGGGAAGACGCCGATCGTCGTCAACGACAGCCGCGGCTTCTACACCTCACGCGTCATCGGCACCAGGATCGAGGAGGGCCTGGCACTGCTGCACGAAGGGATGGCTCCCTACTCCCTGGAGCGGGCCGCGACCCAGGCCGGCTACCCCGTCGGCCCCCTCCAACTCGCCGACGAACTCAACTTCGAGCTCATGCACAAGATCGCCAAGACGACCCGCGAGGCGGCCGGCGAAGACACCCCCACCGTCACCGAGTCGGTCGTCGGCCCGATGATCGACAGGGGCCGTTCGGGGAAGCTCAAGGGCGCCGGTTTCTACGACTACACCGCCGGCAGGCGGGGGCAGATCTGGCCGGGCCTGGCCGACCTGATCCCGGTCGCCGGGAAGCAGATTCCGCTCAAGGACGCCCAGGAGCGCCTGCTCGTGCGTGAAGCGCTGGAGACCGCGAAGTGCTTCGAGGAAGGTGTGCTCACCTCGGCAGCCCACGCCAACATCGGCTCGATTCTCGGCCTCGGCTTCCCCCCGGCCACCGGCGGCGCAGCACAGTTCATCACCGGCTACGAGGCCCCCGACGGCTCCATCGGGCTCGCCGCGTTCATCAGGCGCGCCGACGAACTCGCCGACCGGTACGGCGAGCAGCTCCGCCCCACGCAGTGCCTCCGCGACATGGCCGCCGCCGGCGAAACCTTCCCCGCCTGAGCGGCCGTCACCAGCATCGGGGGGAAAGGGCTCCTTGGCCCCCGAGGCCGACCCTGCGCAGGGAACACCCCCCGCCGCCAACGGATCTGTACCGCCGGGGAGGGATGTTCCGCTCCGGACACCAGTCCCCGTACCGGCAGGAGTTCAGGAAGGGGACGGTCCCGCTCCTCGCGCCGCGGCCGGCACGAGGATGGTGCGCGACGGGATGTGACCTACGGGCCGGGCTCGGGGCCGCTCGTGCTCCGGGGCCCGGGTCACCCCGCGTCCTCCGGGGCCCGGGTCACCCCGCGTCGACGGCGGCGAGCACTTCCGCCCGCGGGATCCGGCGGCGCCCACCACTCGACCTCGGGCAGCGGCCGGACCGCCGAGTCGCCGGCGCGGAGCCCTCAACTCGGCGGCATCGGGGAGCAGCTGGGCCAGGGCCCGTTCAGTCCCGGGGCGTCCGGAGCCCCCGCGAGCGGGGTCGCCGTAGCAGGCCCCCGCGGCGTCCCGGCCGGCAACCGGTCGACCGCCCGGTCACCGCGGCATGCGTGCGCCCGCGCCGCCGACCCGCACCTTCGGGTCACCGGCGTGCAGGGTCACGGTCAGCACGCTCGGCCGGCCCATGTCCTCGCCCTGGTGCAGGGTGAGGACCGACTCCGCCGGAACCAGGGCGAGTTCCCGCGCGTAGGCCCCGAACGCGGCGGCCGCGGCACCGGTCGCCGGGTCCTCGACGACGCCCCCGACCGGGAAGGGGTCCCGGACGTGGAAGACGGTGTCCGAGGCCCGCCACACCAGCTGCACCGTGGTCAGGTCCAGCTTCCCCATCAGGGCGGCGAGCCGCTCGAAGTCGTAGGAGAGGTCGGCGAGCCGCTCCCTGCTGCCGGCACCGAGCACCAGGTGCCGGGCGCCCGCGAAGGCGATACGGGCCGGCAACCGCGGGTCCAAATCGGCCGGCGGCCAGCCCAGGGCCGCAAGGGCCTCGGCAAGTTCCTCCGGGCCGATCTCCTCGATCCGGGGCTCGACACTCGTCAACGTCGCCCGGAGCGTGCCGTCCGCCTCACGTGTGACCGTCACCGGCACCGTGCCCGCGCGGGTGGCGAAGACCAGGTCTCCGGGGCCGATCCGCTCGGCCAGTGCCACGGCGGTCGCGATGGTGGCGTGGCCGCAGAAGGGCACCTCGGCCCGCGGGCTGAAGTAGCGGATGGTGAAGGCCCGCCCCGGCGTCCCGGCCAGTCCCTCGGGCGGGCCGGTCAGGAACGCCGACTCGCTGTACCCCACGTCGGCGGCGATGGCCGCCATCGCGGTGTCGTCGAGACCGGAGGCGTCCAGCACCACGCCCGCCGGGTTGCCGCCGTCCGGGTGGGACGAGAACGCGGTGTAGTGGAGCACGTCCCCGAGTCGATCATTCGTCGTCATGCCGTACGACAACACCGGTGCCGGGGCGCCGATTCCCGGCCGCGGGGACGGTCACGGGCTCTCGCCCGGCGGTGGACGGTCAGGGTCCCGCTCCACCGCGGCGTCGAGCAGGGGCCCGAGTTCGCGGGCCACGGTCGTCAGGGCGCGGACGTCGCGCTCGGCCCGGGCGAGCAGGATCGCTCCCTCCAGGGCACTGATCATGACCGTGGCGAGCGGTGCTGCCCGCTCCCGCGGTACGCCCATGCCCGACAGCGCCCCGGCCACCGCGTCGTTCCAGGTGCCGAAGGCGGCGGACGCGGCCTCCTGTGCGGAGACCGTGCTCTGCGAGCAGTCCACGGTGGCGGCGGCGACCGGACAGCCTCCCGCGAAGCCACCCCGCTCGTACTCGTCGGTCCACTGCCGCACCATCTCGGCGAACAGCCCGCTGGGCGTCGGCTCGTCCAGCGCGGCCAGGAACCGCTCGACCCGCCTGGCCGCGTACCGCCCGGCCCAACCCACCGCCTCGTTGACGAGTTGCTCCTTGCCGCCGGGAAAGTAGTGCTGGAGCGAACCGCGTGGTGCCCCGGCGTGGGCGGCGACGTCACGCATCCCGGTGGCGGCGACGCCGTCGCGCCGGATGAGCTGGGCCGCGCTGAAGACCATCCGCTCGCGCGGCCCCCGCTCGGACGCTGCCATGTCCCGGCCTCCCACTGCTCGGACGGTGCGACGCCACTCTATGACCGCCGTCATAGCCGGGGCTACTATGACCGCTGTCATAGTCGGGCCGCGGCTGGGCCTCGGCCTTCCGGCGCAGGCGGAGCACTAGGCGGAAACGGCGGTGCACAGTGACGTACGTGGGTTTCATCGGTCTCGGGGTCATGGGCCGGCCCATGGCGCTCAACCTCGCCCGCGCGGGCACACCCCTCGTGGTCTGGAACCGCACCGCGGCAGGATGCGAGCCCCTGCGCGACGCCGGTGCCGTGGTCGCGGCGAACCCCGGGGAGGTCTTCGACCGGGCCGGCACGGTGATGCTCATGCTGGCCGACGAGGCCGCCCTGGACGCGGTGTTGGCGCGCGGCACCCCCCGCTTCGCCGCGCACGTCGCCGGACGCACCGTGGTCCACATGGGCACGACCTCGCCGGAGCACTCGCGCGCTCTGGGTGACGACATCCGTGACGCGGGTGGCTGTTACGTCGAGGCCCCGGTCTCGGGATCCCGCATCCCGGCGGAGCAGGGGCAGTTGGTGGCGATGCTGGCCGGGGAGGCGGCCGCTGTGACGGCCGTACGGCCGCTGCTCACACCGATGTGTCGTGAGGCGTTCGACTGCGGTGGCGTCCCTGGCGCCCTGTTGATGAAGTTCGCGGTCAACCTGTTCCTGATCACGCTCGTCACCGGTCTGACGGAGGCGTTCCACTTCGCCGACCGGCACGGGCTCGACCAGCGGCTGCTCCGGGACGTCCTGGACGCGGGCCCGATGTCCAGCGCCGTCTCCCGCGTGAAGGGGGCGAAACTGGTGTCCCGCGACTTCGCCGTGCAGGCGGCGGCCAGGGACGTCCTGAAGAACAACCGGCTGATCGCCGGGGCCGCCCGGCAGGCCGGCCTGGCCTCTCCGCTCCTCGACGTCTGCCACTCCCTCTTCGCCGAGACCGTGGCACAAGGCCATGGTGGCGAGGACATGGTGGCCGTGCTGCGGGCGCTGGAGGCTCGCACCGCCGCCGAAGAACCGAGGCCGGCCGCCGTCGAGCGGTGTGACGGCGACGGGTGAGGAACGGTCATGGTCCGGTCACATTCGCCGGACGGACCGGTCACGGACCGATGTGAGCCTCCTGTGTGTCCCCGTCGCAGGTCCGGGGAGAAGGAGAGGCTCACACTGTGTCAGCGCTGCTCGTGCCGCCCACCCACGCGTGCCAGGCAGGGAAACGGGGCTCCGCCCTGCCCATCGTCACCGCGGAGATGTACAACGCCTTCTGGGAGCCGGGCTCGGGGGCCGGCGCGCTGACGGGCGTGACCCTGGTGGTGCTCCGTCAGCCCAACGCGCCGTGGTCGGTCGCCGGGTGCGGGATGGCCCTGGGCACGTCCTTGTCGGCCGGGGCGGACACCCTCATCCTGTGTCTGCCGCGGGCGGCGGTGGCCAACGCGCTCCCCTTGCGGACCGGTGAACCGCCCGCACCCGCCCTGCCGTTCACCCCCACGCTGTGGCTCACCCCCGCCTTACGGTTCGCTTCCGCCCTGCGGTTCGCCTCCACCCTCGCGGACGGCGACCCGGCGGAGGCCGTGTGCTCAGGCACCGCGCGCGTCTTCGCTCCGATCACCGCGCCACCGCTCGCGGCCCGCTCACCGCTGTCCGGCACACACTCCGAACAGGCCCTCGCGCACGGCCAGCAGGACCTCCAGCCGCACGACCACTCCACCGCCCACCCCCTGCACGACCACCCCACCACCCACCCCACGGAAGCCCGTCCGGCGCTGCCGCGTGCCGTGCGACGGGCCATGGCCTACTGCGAGCAACACGCGGGTGAGTCGGTGTCGGTCGCGGACATGGCCGCCGCGGCGCGCGTCAGTCCCCGAACCCTGCAGGACCGCTTTCGGATCGATCTCGGAACCACCCCGTCGGCCCACCTGCGGCGCGTACGGCTGGACCGGGCACACCAGGACCTGCTGCGCATCGCGGACGGTTCCGCCTCCGAGACGGTCGCCGAGGTCGCGACGCGCTGGGGCTTCACCCACCTGAGCCGGTTCGCCGCGTACTACCGCGAGGCGTACGGGCAGGTACCGTCCCACACCGCCAGAAGGCCACAGAGCCCGCCGGTTCGGGGTGTACTCAGCACCGTTTCATGAACGGACCCCGGAGAATCCGGAGTCCGCACTAAGGAGCCGAGCTCAATGGGGACGTCCCGTCAGGGCGAGTCGGTGCGGTACTCCCACGCGATGGCTTCGAGCGTGCGGCGGTGGTGGTCGGCACGTCGCCGCACGCGGACCGGATCGGCCGGCATCAGCGGCTCGATCCGGTCCCACATCGCATCGGTGATCATTGATCGGACGGACAGATCCGATCAACCGACCAATCCATCAAAGAGACATGCTCCAGGTGCCAAGGCTACTCACCACCGGTTGGTCGCCTTCACGCACAGCGGCTGGGTGCCCTTGATGTAGCCGCTCCCGCCGCCCATGTCCTTCCAGAAGACCGCGCACCACAGGTCACCGTTCGCACCGTCCTGGTATCCGGACCAGGAGTGCGTGATGTTCTTCCATTCCCCGTCGTAGCTGTTTCTGATGGTGCCACGCGGGCCGAACAGCTCCCAGTGGCCCCTGCCGGTGCTGGTGGTGGCACGAACTTCCATTTTCTCGACGTCGGCGTCGGCCACGTTCTGGAAGGTCACACACAACTCGTGGGACACGAAAAGCGTGGTCGACTGGCAAACTGTCCGGATGTCGGCGGCCTCGGCCGCGGAGGCGGAGGCGGAGGCGGTTCCCGCCAGGACGATTCCCGCGGCCATCGCGGCGGCCATGCGCTTCACAGTGTCGTTGTTCCTTTCGGAGAGGGGACGAACGATCCGGGCCGATGCGTGCCGGGCTCAGAAGTAGACCGGGGAGCAAGCGGTGTCCATGTAGCCGCCCGCTTCGTAGAGGGTGGCGCAGACGCGCGCGGCGTCGCGGGGCATGAGGACCGTGACCTCGAACGTGGCGAGCTCGTCGCGCCGGTTGCCGCTCCACGAGCGGTCCCTGCCGAACATCTCCTTGTTCTGGGCGTCCAGGACCCGGACGTGGAGGCGTGGATTGCCCACGCCCGTGGCAGAGAGGAAGCTCCCGCTGATCGTGTTGAGGAACCTGGGCGACTGGGCGTCCCATTGGACGCCCAGGATGCCCGTGCCCCACTGAATCCGGCGGGCGCCTGATCCAGAGGCGGCGGATGCAGGCGCGGCGGACATCGCGGTCACCAGAACGGCCCCCGCGCCCGCAAGGGCGAGGCCGCGCAGGGTCAGCCGACCCCTCTGGTTCCGGCGCGTCTTCCGGTTCTTGTCTTTCTGCAAGGACATGCTGCGCCTTTCAGGCCGGGGTAGGAGAAAGCTCATCGGGAAATGCCGTGTTCTGAGCTTGGTTACAACGTATGAATGGTGGGCGACCGCCGTCTATCCGTTCCCCGCCGAGTGTTCCGCGCATATCGGATGGCCGGAACGGACTGGGCCTTTCACGCCCCGGTGGATACACCCTCGGAATGGAAACAAGCCCCCGGGAATGCCGGAATCCATTCGTGAAACGGTCCTGAGTACGCCTCGAACCAGCAGGGTCCAGCGCCTTTCGGCGGTGCGGGACGGCACCTGCCCATAATGCCTCGCGGTAGTACGCGGCGAACCGGCCCAGGTGAGTGAAGCCTTAGCGCGCCGCGATCGGCCTCGGCGAGATCGGTCCGGACGCGGTCACCGTCGGCGCGGCGATCCTCCCCCGCTCCGACTTCTTCGCACGGGGCGGACAGCGCGTCGCCCGGGGCCGCGAGCGCCAGGGGGAACCCGGCTGAGGCCGCCCGGGGCGCGTGCGGCCGACGGTCGGCGTGGCGATATCGCGCACGTCCGCGCCATGTCCGTGTAGTCTCCGTCGCTTCGGGTAGGGCGATGCGTTGATGGAGCCCTGGCCGGAGTCGACCGAGAGAGAATTGTTCGTGCGTATCGCTGCAAGGCTGTCCGGGCGCTCGGGTGGGGAATCGACACCGGCCTTCGGAGGATGACGGCCATGCGGCGGGAACCTGATCCCGAGATCCCTTCCGAAGTCGTGGGCCGGCAGATGGTCGAAGCCGTGGAGAACCTGGTGACGCTGTGGTTCGCGGCTGTCGACGACGTTCGTCCGCGCCTGCCGCCCCGCCAGGTACGTGCTCTGCGGGCCGTGCGGCGTCAGCCCACGCTCAACGTCACCGCCCTCGCCGAGCATCTGCGCATCGGGCTGCCCACCGCCAGCCGTCTGTGCGACCGTCTCGAAAGCGCCGGGCTGCTGCGGCGCCACGCACAGCACGACGACCGGCGCGAGGTACGCCTGGAGGTCACGCTCCAGGGACAGCGGTTCCTCGCGGACGTCACCGAGCGGCTGTCGCTGAACCTGGCCGACGTCTTCGACGGCGTCGCCCCTGCCCAACGCCTGCGGCTGGAGCAGATGCTGCGCGCCTTTCACGACGAAGGGCTCCCGGCCGACCCGGTTCCCGGCGCCGAGAGCGAGAACCCCGAGCCCGGTGCGGACGCCGGCGGCGAACGCTGAGGGCCCCGCTCAGGGCTCCGGCGTCCCGGGCCGCCGCGCGTCGCCGCGCACATGGCAGAGCAACAGGCAGACGTCGTCGTCGTGTTCGGAGTCGTGCAGCAGCGGGTGCAGCAGCCGGTCGGCCGAGCCCTCCAGATCCTCGTCGAGTTCGGCCGGGCCGAACTCGCCCAGCACCTCGGCGAGACGCTCGATGCCGGGGTCTATCCCGCGGGAGCGGCGCTCCACCAGCCCGTCGGTGTACAGCGCCAGCGTGGATCCGGGCGGGAGCGGCTCCGTGTGGTCGCGGATCTGCTGCTTGAGCGGGATGCCGAGCATCGCGCCGGGCTTGGCGTCCAGCGTCCGCACCCGGCCGTCGGCGGAGCGCAGCACCGGTGGCGGATGACCCGCGGCGGCCCAGGTGAGGGTGGCCTCGTCCGGGTGGACGCGGGCGATGACCGCGGTGGCGTAGAGGTCGAGGCGCAGTCGGTGCAGGAACTCGTGCAACCGGGTCAGGAGGTGGCCGGGGCTGCTGCCGTCCACGGCGTAGGCGCGCAGGGCGGTGCGCAGCTGGCTCATCATCACGGCGGCGTGCAGCCCGTGCCCGGTGACGTCTCCGACGACGGTGATGAGGCTGCCGTCGGGCTGGCGGAAGGCGTCGTACCAGTCGCCGCCGATGTTCAGGCCCCGGGTGGCCGGGAGATAGCGCGCCGCCAGGCTCAGGCCCGGTGTGGTGGGCAGCTCGGTGAGCAGGGCGCGTTGCAGCGTCTCGGCGATGTCCCGGTTGTGCTCGAAGCGCCGGGCGTTCTCCAGGGCGATACTGGCCCGCCGGGTCAGTTCGATCAGCATCACGGCGTCGTCCGGGTCCCAGCGCTCGTCGGGCGGCGAGAGCGTGAGGACGCCCTGCGAGGCCCGGCGGCTGAGCAGGGGGATGCACAGCAGGGGGCGGCCGGGGTCGAGGGCCGAGGGCGGCTGGTCGTCGACGCCGGGCAGGTTGCCGGGGTGGTCGGCGGCGTACTGGGGGCGTCCGCGGCGGGCCGCGACGACGGCGGCGGCCGGACGCGGACCGCTGCGTCGCGCCTCGTCCACACCGTCGAACAGCCAGACGTCGACGGTGCGCGCGTACCGCGGCACCAGCAGTGTGGGCAGCAGCCGCACGATGGCCTCGTGGTTGAGCGAAGCCGTCAGGGCCGCGCTGGCGTCGGCGAGGAAGGTCAGCCGGCCGCGGGCGTTCTCCGCCTCCTTGCGGGCCTTCTGCTCGGCGGCGAACAGCTCGCGCTGGGCGCGCCCGGCGGCGTCCAGCTCGGCGTGCAGCGCCAGTACGCCCTGGTTGGTCTGGTGCAGTTCCTCGCGGTGGAACGCGACCAGAGCCTCCTGCTCGTCGAGCCGCTCCAGCAGCAGTGCCGCGTCCTCGTCGGCGCCGAACAGGGCTTCGGCCAGCGTCGCCGGGTCGTCGTCGGCGTGTTCGTCGCCGGAGAGGTCGGCGTCCTCGGCGCAGGGGACGGAGACGCGCCATGCCGGCCGGCGGTCCTCCGGCCGCCGCTTCGCCGGTGTCACCTCGACGCGGAACTCGCCCCCCGGAGGTGATACGACCACTTCCACGTCGACCCGCCACTCGCCGCCCTTGGTGAGGCACTGCCGCAGCTGCGCGGTGAGCGCCGCCACCAGCCGGGTGCGCTCGACGGTGGTCACCGCGCATGCGGCGGCCAGCCGTGCCGTGACGATACGGGCCTGCGCGGCGTCCGTGATGGTGCGGACGTACCAGGTGCGGATCATGAGGAGCGGTCCCAGGGGAAGGGGCTCAGCACGACGACGGCGGTGTCGTCACGTACCGGCCGGGCGGGGCTGCTGGCGTCCCGCACGATCGAGGCGGCGATCACGGCGGGGTCGAGGGACGAGGGGGCGACGGCCGGGCCGGGGCTCCAGCGGCTGGGCAGTCCGTCGCTGTGCAGGACCAGGAGGCAGTCGTCCGTCCAGGGCTGCCGTTGCGGCGGCAGGTGCGTGGGGAGGTGGGCGCCCACGATGCCGGGGCGCGAGACGAGTCCGTGCCAGCTGTCGCCGCGGAGCAGCCGGGCGCCGATGTTGCCGACCCCGGCGAAGGACAGCTGCCCGGTGTCGAGGTCGAGCTGGGCCACGGCCACGGCCGCGCCCCTGGTTCCGCGCAGGGCGCCGTGCAGCCGCCGCAGCAGGTCCGCCGGCGGCAGGTGGGGAGCGGACCGCACCTCCTCCACCGCCGCGGAGGAGGCCCGTGCCGCCTGGGGGCCGTGACCGAGGCCGTCGGCCAGCATCAGTGTCACGCGGTCCCCCGTGCGGACGGCCGTCCAGGCGTCACCGGAGAACTCCGCTTCCGCGAGTGGCAGGTTGATCCCGCCGACCCGTACCGGGAACGGCCCGGAGCGCGGGCCCTGGGTGCGGCGGTTCGGGCGGGAGGTGATCCTGGCCAGGGCGACCGTTCCCCGCCCGGGTGCGCTGTGCAGGCCGAAGTCGTCGGCCGTACGCAGACAGGTGCCGAGACCGGCGCCGAGGGAGGCGGCGGTCGAGTAGCCGTCGCGCAGGGCCACGGAGGTGTCACGTATGCCCGGCCCGTGGTCGATCGCCACGATCTGCACCAGGGGCGTGCGCTCGTCGCCGTAGGCCGGGACGGCCGGCTCCACGAGGTCGAGCAGTATCCGCCCGCCACCGGCGTGCTTCAGCAGGTTGGTGGCGAGTTCGGTGGCCACCAGCTCGGCGGCGGCGACCCGGTCCCCGGCCAGCCCGGCGTGCCCGGCCGCGTCGGCGGCCGCCACCCGGACGTCGCGGACCCGGGTCGAGTCGTGCACCGGCACCTCCCAGACGCGCGGCATCAAGGCGCCTCGCGTGGGCGGGGTGGCCGGGACGTCCATGAGGTCACCGTAACGGTGGTGCCCATGCCGCGTCGGCTGTCGACGGAGAACTCGTGGACCAGGCGCCGGGCACCGCCCAGGCCCATCCCGAGGCCCTCACCGGAGGTGTAGCCGTCGGACAGGGCCTGGTCCAGGTCCGCGATGCCGGGTCCCTCGTCGCTGAAGACGAGACGCAGTCCCTGTGCCCCGCTGCCGCTGGTCACCGGCGTGCACTCCATCTGGCCGCCGCCGCCGTGGACGAGGGCGTTGCGGGCCAGCTCGCTGGCGGCGGTGACGAGCTTGGTCTGCTCCACCAGACCGAACCCGAGTTGGGCGGTCATCTGCCGCACGTGCTGCCGCACTCGCACCAGGTCCAGGTCCGAGTGGATCGGCAGGCAGGCGGAGACCCTGCCGGTGCTGTGGGTCACGGGCTCTCCCGGCGTGCGCGCCCGTTGCGGGGCAGGGCCGACACCTGGGCGCCGAGCAGGCGCATGGCGTCCTCGGTGTTGAGCGCGGTCCGCAGCCCCGGCAGGGTCAGGCCGAGTTCCACCAGGGTGATGGCCACCGCCGGCCGCATGCCCGCCACCACCGTCTGAGCCGCCAGCAGCTTGGTCATGGCCGCGACGTCGCTGAGCACCCGGCCCATGAACGAATCGACGATCTCCACCCCGGAGAGGTCGATGACCACCCCGGTGACCGTGCTGTCGGAGACGGTCTCACCGATGTCCTGCTGAAGCTGTTCCGCCGTACTGTCGTACAGGTCTCCCTGCAGGGTCACCAGCAGTATTCCGCCGAGCCTCAGTACGGGAACGTGCCCTTCGTACGGGGAGACGGAGGCGCCTGTCACCGGGGCTCCGCGGCCGAGGCGGGGTTCGGCACGATGTGGGCGCCCTGCTGCTGGAGTGCGTAGGCCAGTGCGTCCGCGAGGCTGGCGCGGGTGAGCACCGAGCTGAGGTCGATCCCGAGGTGGACGATGGTCTGCGCGATGGCCGGCCGGATCCCGGAGACTATGCACTCCGCTCCCATCAGGCGCGCCGCCGCCACCGTCTTCATCAGGTGCTGCGCCACCAGGGAGTCGACCGTCGGAACCCCGGTGATGTCCAGGATCGCGATCCGGGCGTTCTGCTCGACGACGGCGTCCAGGAGCGTCTCCATCACCACCTGGCTGCGGGCGCTGTCGAGCGTCCCGATCAGCGGTACGGCGACGATGCCCTCCCACAGCTTGATGACCGGGGTGGCGATCTCCAGCAGCTCCAGCCGCTGGCGGTTGATGAGTTCCTGCCCGGCGACCGTCGTCGTCTCCAGCATGACCAGGCGCAGGGTGCCCATCAGCACGGTCAGTGCCGTGGCGCACTCCCGCAGCCGCTCGGCGGACGTGTCGGAGAGCTCGTCCAGCAGGAGGTCGGTGACGGACGGTCGCAGCGCGTCCATCTCCGCCGAGATCTGCGCCATGGTGGCACCGGCGCGGGCCCGCGCCTGCGCCATGCGCGCCAGCTGCTCGCGCACGACCGCGAACCCGTCGGCCTCCGCGTCCTCCACGCGTCCCGCGGCGGCCACCGCGGCCAGCGCCTCCACCACGGTCCGGCCGGCTTCCACCGCCTCGTCCCGGGACACGGTGAACACGGTGCGGAACAGCGCCGCGTCGGCCCACCGCTGGGCGATCTGCTCGCGCCGCTCGCGCAGGAAGGTGGCCACCTCCTGCGCCAAGTCCGTCTGATGTTCTGCCGATTGCTGCTCCGGCACGTACTTCCCTCCTCCTGCGTGATGGCGCCGCCCCGGCCGTCGGGGAGCGCCGGACGGTACGGTCAAGGGGCCTGCCGCGGCCCGAACCAGTCGAGACAGGCCACGAGCGCGTCGTCGTCGGCCACCGGTGTGCCGCGGTGCCCGGACAGTTCTCTCAGGACGGCTCGGGGGACCTCGGCGGCGGGCAGCAGGCTGGTGGAGGCGATGGCCCGGGCCAGCGCGCGCTCCCCGTACTGCTCACCGCCGGGCGCGGCGACGGAGTAGACCCCGTCACTGGCGAAGACGAGCCGGTCGCCGGGCTCGACGTCGAACTCCTGGGCCACGTAGTCGGTCTCCTCGAACATGCCCAGGGGGAGCTGCGCCTCGAAGTCCACGGACGTCACACTACGGCCCCGCAGCCGCAGCATCCGCGGGGAGCCGGCATCGACGACCTGCAACCGGCCCGTGCGCAGGTGG
This sequence comes from Streptomyces sp. NPDC007808, assembly GCF_042868655.1. Classification (NCBI taxonomy): domain Bacteria; kingdom Bacillati; phylum Actinomycetota; class Actinomycetes; order Kitasatosporales; family Streptomycetaceae; genus Streptomyces; species Streptomyces sp. NPDC007808. The sequence continues at coordinate 647,498 of NZ_JBIAEQ010000001.1, read as the reverse complement.
AGGTCGACCAGGAGCACGGACAGGTGGGCCTCTCCGCGGTACTGGGCGTAGAGGGCCTGGTCGGCGAGGGCCGCCTGGTCCGCGAGGGACAGGCCGGCCCGCCGGGCGTTGCGCAGCGCGTTGATGCCCAGGTTGGTCAGGAGTGCGGCCTCGATGCCCTGGCCCATCCCGTTGGTGATGTAGAGCATCAGGTGGTCGGCGCTCGTGGACCAGTCGAAGTTGTCGCCGAAGATCGCGTAGGCGGGCTCCAGCTGGGCGCCGAGTGCGTACTCGGGGCGGCTGCAGGACCGGCCCGGCAGCAGTTGCCACTGCATCTCCGCCGCCAGGGTGAGCCGGTCGGTCCGGCGTGCCCGGCGGTACAGATCGGTGTCCCGGTCGGCGACGATCACCTCGTGGCCCAGCACCTGCGCCACCTCGGCCAGTTCGGCCAGGTGCTCCTCCGCCCGGTCCGCGGGCATCGTCAGGGTCAGGACGCCGAGCCGGTCGCCGCGTACGCTCACCGGCAGATGCAGGCGCACCTCGCCGTCGGCCGGCGTCTGGACGAAGGGTTCCTGGGATCCGAACGCCCGTCCGGCGGGGCTGCCGTGCACGGACACCGACTCCTGGGGGCCGGGAGCCGGTTGCACGGGCTGGAGTGTGGCGAGGCCGTAGTCGGCCAGGAAGAGCTGGACGGTCTTCGCCCCGTAGGCCTCGCGCAGTACCTCGCGGACCGCGTCCACCAGCTGGTGCGGGGCGGCAGAGCGAAGCGCCCGCTCGGCTGCCACGAATCTGTTCACGATGTTGGATACGCCATTCTCGTCACGGTGACGGCGCCGGCCCCCCGCTGCCGCGGACGCCGTCCGTCGGTACCTTCTTGCCGGTATTTAACGCTGTGTGCGTATTGTCCGAAGCGGTGGGCTGACAGTGTCCGCGAAGCCTGAAAGAGTGGGAGCGTGACTTCCTCCTACTCGCATCCGCGGCCGGACGAGGTGGCGCGTGTGACCTCGGAGGCCGCTGAGCTGCTGGAGGTCTTGTGGGGTCGGGCCTCGACGGCACCGGTGTCCGCCTCCCAGATCCGTGTGCTGTTCATCCTGGAACACAGTGACGGCATCAATCTGCGCAACCTCGCCGAGGCTCTCGGCTCCACGCCGCCGTCGACCAGCCGGCTGTGCGACCGCCTCCAGGCGGTGGGTTTCGTGGAGCGCGGACCCAGCGCCTCCAGCCGCCGCGAACTGCGCCTGCGCCTGAGCCGACGCGGACGGACCTTCCTGACGGAGCTGCGCGCCCGGCGCGAGGCCGCACTGCAGTCCGTCCTGGAGCAGATGCCGGCCACGAAGCGGACCGCCCTGCTGGAGGGCCTCGAAGCGTTCTGCGCGACGGCAGCCGCGCAGATCCACGAGGGCGAGGACGCCTCCGACGCAAGGACCGCCTGAGGCGCACGCCCTCCCGGGCGCGACAGCGGGACGAGGTCGCGCCCGGGCCGCGCGGCGACGCAGACTGTCGTCGTTGCCGATCGGCACGTTCCACACCCCTCCCGCTCTTGGACTCGCTCACTCTGTTGCCTCATGGCCATAGTTGTCAAACGGCAACTGTTGCACTGCGGGCGCGGTACGCGATCTTCGAACTACCTCTTCAGCAAGCCGTCTTCACTCCTGCGACGGGGTCGTCGGCCCGTGATCCACCGGTCCGGCGTCCGCGACTTCGAGCGCCTCCTCGACACTGCCCACGATCGGTACGGTGATACTCACCCCGGTGAGATCCAGGATCCGCCGAACGGCCGGCGTGGGCGAGATGACGTACACACCGCCCGGAATCTCCCGCACCTCCTGGTAGGCCCGCAGGACGATGTTCATACCGGACGAGTCCATGAAGGGAACGCCGGCGATATCGAGCAGGAAATGCCGTCGGCCGTGATGCAACTGGTTGGCCAGATGGTGCTGCAACTCGGTTGCCGTATCCATGTCCAGGTCGCCCTCGACCGTCAGCAGCACGGCGTCCTCCCGGGGCAGTTCCACCTTGATCGACAAGGGATTCTGGGCAACGGACACAAGTACCTCCCACAGATGTTGGCGACCGGGACGGGTGCCCCGGCGGACGGATTCGATGCATCGCCGAGCGAAGAATTTTCAGAACCCGCGTTTCGCGTTCGGCCGCCTACCCCCGAATCCCCTGAACACACGGCGCTCGCGCGAGTAGCGGCACGCGCAGCCACTTCTGGCCGCTTTTGCGCGCCTCGGCCCCCGAGGCCGGTTTGACGGCTCGCCGACTGGTCACGCGAAGAGAAGGAAGGCACCACGGGAAATGGAGAAGGGATGGGAGACCGGGTCCGACCGTGGTCCGTCACGGACGTACGGCGGGTTCTCCGTTCCCTCGCCTGTGTCAGGGAGCGAAAGGATGAGTGAGACATACCGGACGGACGCGATCAGGGGCTCGGCGGCCGCGGGCGGTGCGCGGCGCGGCCCGCGCAGTCCGGCCGAGGCGCGCGGAACCGTGCGGCAGGTGCTGTCCGAGCAGTCACGTGCCCAGGGCGCGACATGCGCGCCGGACACGCTCTCGGACGCGTTGCTGGTGGCGTCGGAACTGACGACCAACGCGATGCTGCACGGTGGCGGCGTCACCGACTTCGATGCCGAGGTCGTCGGCGAGAACCTGTACCTGTCCGTCAGTGACCGGGAGCGCCGCAGGCCGGTCGTCAAGAGTCCGCTCGACCGGCACGGTCGGTACCGCTGCGGAGGCCGCGGCTGGCCGATCGTCTGCCGGCTGGCGCGCGACGTACTCGTGTCGGACCTCCCGGCCGGCGGGAAGCGTGTCACCGCGGTGATCCCGCTGTCGGCGGAGTGGGGGCACCCGGTCGACAGAACCTGACCGGACGGCCGGGTGGGCCGCGACCGTACGGCCGCGGCCCACCCTTGTGCTCCGCCCCTGGTTCGTTCGCTCGTCGCCGCCGCTCAGGCCACCCCGGGCTCCAGCAGACCGGCGCGCAGCTGCTTGAGGATGCGGCTGATGAGCCGTGAGACATGCATCTGGGAGACACCGATCCGCTCGGCGATCTGTGCCTGGGTCAGCTCCTCGACGAAACGCAGATGGATGATCCGCCGCTCACGCTCGTCCAGCCCGGCGATCAGGGGCGCCAAGGAGTGGAAGTCCTCGACCAGTTCCAGCGAGGGGTCCTCCTCCCCGAGGAGGTCGGCCAGGACGGACTCGCCGTTCTCCGCGTCCGCGGAGACGGCCGCGTCGAGGGAGGCGGACTGGTAGCAGTTGGAGGCCTTGCGGGCCTCGATCACCTCTTCCTCGGACAGCGACATCAGCTCCGACAGCTCACGCGTGGTCGGCGTGCGACCAAGACGGGAGCTGAGTTCCTCCGTCGCCTTGGCCAGTTCCGCGCGGGCCTCCTGCAGCCGCCGCGGGACGTGGACCGCCCAGCTCGTGTCGCGGAAGAAGCGCTTGATCTCGCCGACGATGTACGGGACGGCGAACGTGGTGAACTCGACTTCCCGGGAGACCTCGAAACGGTCGATGGCTTTGATCAGCCCGATGGTCCCGACCTGGGCGATGTCCTCCAGCGAGTCCCCGCGGGAGCGGAAGCGCGAGGCCGCGTACCGCACCAGCGACAGGTTCATCTCGATGAGCGTGTTGCGGACGTACTGGTACTCGTGCGTGCCCTCTTCCAGCATGACCAGTCGGTCGAAGAACTGACGCGACAGCTCCCGCGCGTCCTTGGGGCTCACCCTTGTCGGATCGTCGATCAGCGGCAGCGCCGCCCCGTCCGTCCTGACCGTCTCCTGTGCCGTGGCCGTTGCCTGCGCCACCGTCACGGCTGCCATGCCGCCCTCCCGATCGCCGAAGCCTGTTGTCGTCCCCCGCGTGCCCCGACTTGCGCGAGTCATGCCTTTGACGTCGCGGGGAACTCGGTACCGGGCCGGGTTCTGACCTGAAGTCGCCCTTTGGCGCGATACGCACGGCCGTTCGTCGGTCGCTCCCCTCCCGACCGGACCTCGTGTCAACTCTCTTCGACTCGTGCTCGTTTGCGGGCCGGGTCGTGGGGCATGCGGGAGTTCGTGCTTCGGACCAGAGGCGCACCGGTGCTACAGGTGTGACCGTTCCGGGGCCTCAGTGCCCCGTGCACCGTTTCCCACGGCAATCCCCCTGAGAACGCTGTTCTGGAGCTGTTCTGCATGCTGGTTGAGACGTCCGCACATGGTTCCGACATCTCCGCCCGTCCCCGCGTGTCCGGCGGCCGCGTCCACGACGACGCCCCCGACACCGCGGCCGACTTCACCCACCTGGCCGCTCTGCCCGAAGGGCCCGAGCGCGACGCGGTACGCGACCGACTGACCAAGGCGTGGCTGCCCATGGCCCACCGCATCGCGGGTCGGTTCCGCAACCGCGGTGAGTCGCTGGAGGACCTGCGTCAGGTCGCGGCCCTGGGTCTGGTGAAGGCCATCGACCGCTACGAACCCGGGCGAGGTGCCTTCGAGAGCTACGCCGTGCCCACCATCACGGGCGAGATCAAGCGCCACTTCCGCGACCGTATGTGGGCCCTGAGGGTCCCGCGCCGGATCCAGGAACTGCGCAACAAGGTACGGGTCGCCCGCCGCGACCTCGCCGCCGGCTCGGGCGGCGAGACACCGTCGGTCGCCGAGATCGCCGCGCACACGGGGCTCACCGAGGAGGAGGTCAACGCGGGCCTGGAGGCCCTGGAGAGCTTCAGCACCCTGTCCCTCGACGCCGAGATGTCCACGAGCGACGACGGCTTCAGCCTCGCCGACACGATCGGCGCGTGCGACGAGGCGTTCGACGTCGTGGTCGACCGTGAGGCGGCGAAGGAGGGGCTGCGGCGGCTGCCCGAACGTGAGCGCGCCATCCTCTACATGCGCTTCTTCGAGGACATGACGCAAAGCCGTATCGCCGAGCGTCTGGGCATCTCCCAGATGCATGTCTCGCGTCTGATCAGCCGGTGCTGCGCACAGGTGCGGGAGCAGGCGCTCGACCAGGGTTCCCGGCCGGGAAGCCCGGCGGGCGACGGCCGGACCCGATGACGCGGAAGGGCCTCGTCCCTCACCCGTTCCCCCCAGGCCCGACCGCCCCGGCCGGCGGGCACGACCACTCACCCAGGAGCGAGGACACATGCTGATGCCCCATCCGGCGATGCTGCGCAGGCTCGTCGACGAGTACGAGACGCTCATGGCCCACGAGGGCGGCGGGGAAGAGGACAGGAGCCGGCGGGACCTGCGCGCACAGGACCTGGCGTACACGCTGTGCGTGTCGACCGGCACGCGCGAGGTGGGGCAGGCCCTGGAGACGGCCCGCCGCCTGCTCGCCGCCGCGCCCGACCCGGTCGTGCCGGTGAAGCGGCGGGTGATCACGTCCGACGTGAAGGAGCACGCGGCGGAGCGGCCGGCGGCCATCGGCTGAGCCGCGCATGCTCCTACCCGCGCGGGTACGAGGGCAGCAACGACGTCAGTACCTGAGGAGGAAGGAAGCTCCGTGAGCACCGACGGACTCTGGTCGTACCCTCCCGGCAGCGGTCACCAGGAGGGCCGGACGCTGACCGGGTTCACGGTGCAGGCGACCGACGGGGTCATCGGCCATGTGGACCGCCAGGCCGATGACCCTCCCCGGCGGCACCTGGTCGTCGACACGGGCGCTTGGGTGTTCGGCAGGAGCCTGCTGATACCGGCGGGTGCCGTCACCGGCGTCGACACGGAGTCCCGCGTGGTCACCGTGGCCTGCACCCGCGAGGAAGCCAAGGCGGCTCCCCGCTTCCGGACCGACCGCGAGACCCTCGATCCCGAGTACCTCTCCGCCGTCGGTGCCTACTACGCCTCTTTGAGCCATGGTTCGGGCGAGAGCGGGTAGCGGAGGCATCATGAACGCCTCATGAACCCGGACATGACGACGAGGAGCGGAGACGACAGCGTGCGAGGAATGGTGAAGTGACGGCAGCCGCAGTCCTCTTGATGCGCGCCTGCGATGCCCAGCCGGTCAGGGGCATCTCGTGGGCGACGAACGAGCAACCGTGAAGCCGGCGGAGCACCGACCGGCCGGGGTCAGTGATACGGCGAGCGCCCGGCCGGTCCCGATCAGCAGTGCGGCGACCGCTCGCAGCTATGTACGGTCCCTGGTGACGGAGCACTGGCGTGCCCCGTCCGGGCCGGCGAACGACAGAGCCGTCACGGATCTTCTGCTGGTCGTGTCGGAACTGGTGACCAATGCCATCCGGCACGGCCGCGGCCTCGCGGGGTTCGACGTGACCCTCCTCGCGGAGGGCGTGCGGCTGAGCGTGCACGACTACAGCGACACCGTCCCGTCCGCCGCCTACGGGCCGGGCACGCTGCCCCAGACGCACGAGGGCAGCGGATACGGGTGGCCTCTGATCATCCGCCTGGCACGGGAGATCCACATCGAGCGCCGCCGAGAGGGCGGCAAGACGGTCAGCGTGCTGGTTCCGCTGACGTGAGCCCGCGCTCACCAGGGCAGGAACGTGTGCACGTCCTTGCCGTCCTCCCGCACCACCACGCTGACCTGGTCACACAGCGTGTGGATCAGATACCAGCCGATGCCGCCGCCGCTGCCGGTGCCGGGGTGGAAGGGGCGCGGCGCAGGCGGGGTGGTGCTCGTGTCGCTGAGCGTCACGTGCACTCCGTCGAACGCCCTGCGCATCGTGAGCGTGAACGGCCCCGGAGCGTACTGGATCGCGTTGGCGGCCAGCTCCGCGACCACCAGCAATATGTCGTCGCGATACTCAGGCGTCGCGGGCGGTGACGACCGCGCCAGCGTGGTCAGATACTCCTCCGCGCTCAGGCGCGCTCCCGTCACGTCACCGAAGCCTCCGTCAAACCTGACCTCGCAGTCCTTGATCTCTTCGGAGGACGGTTTACCGTCTCCACGCGATTCGGTCCCCATCACACCTTCTCCGGCCGCCTGGCGTCGGCCGTGGTGAGTCGTCGTGCTACTTCCACCGCTGCTGGTTCCCAGACAGCGCTCGGATACGCGTCCGGGATGGCAGGAGCCGACGGTGCGTCGTGGCAGGGAGAGACCCCAGGGCCTGCCGTGCCGGTCCGCGCCCGGGCCGGCACGGAAGCCGCACCAGGAGCGCACGACCACTGCGTCGGACCGTGAAGCACCTGGTCACAGGCCCAGAGGGAGGCCGGCAGGAGCGGTTCGGACCGAGAGTCGGAACGCTATGCGCGTAGTGCGATCGGCAGCGTGTGCGGCGCTTGCCACATGTGCACGATCCGAGGCGCCTTTGGTTCTTTGTCGACTTCTACGGCCTCGCCCCACGACCGCCTGCTCCCTGGACCCGCGGGACAGGAACCGTGAACACCGAGGCCGTCATCGCGCACCCCGCGCCGCGGCGCCGGCCTGCCACTCGCGGCCGATGGACCGGATCAGCGCCGGGTACACACCGACGTACCGGAAGGGCTTGATGGCGGCCATGTAGAGGGTCCCGAAGAACCCGTTGGGTTTGACCAGGACGGCCATCCGACCGCGGTAGCCGCCGGAGCCGTCCGGCACCCAGCCGATGTGCATCACCCCGTGCACGGTCCTGTTGCCCATCTCGGCGGCCCACTCGTCCGTCGTCTGGTAGAGCGAGGTGAACGGTGACCGTCCGAGGTCCGGGCCTCGGGGGCCGTCCCGGAGGTCGGCCGGCAACCGGTCGCCCAGGGACGGCAGCCGCGCCCCGAGACCGGCCTCCGCCTTGTCCCAGCCGAGCAGTGCCCCGAGCTTCCATCGGACGGCGAACAGCGCCCGGGAGACGAAGCTGTCGCCGTTCACCCCGCCTCCCATTCCGCCGGCGAACTGGCGGACCAGCCACACCAGGTCGTCGCGTCCGCCGGGGGTGGGCAGTTCCCACACGTCCTCGACCGTGAAGTCGCCGGCGATCTCGTGGATCCGCCAGGGGCGGTCGGTGTGGGCGGTCCGGGGAAGTCGCATGAGCAGAACCCCTGTCTATACGGTGGCGTATAGATCGAGCGTAGAGCCATCTGTACGCCTCCGTATACTCGGCGGTGACGTGAGGAGGCACACACCATGGGCGCGACCCGCACGCCACGGGGCAAGTGGATCGAGGAAGGTCTGCGGGCGCTCGCCGCGGGCGGCCCCGAGGCCGTGCGGATCGAGGTGCTGGCGCAGGAACTGGGCGTCAGCAAAGGCGGTTTCTACGGCTACTTCCGCAACCGTGCCGCGCTGCTCACGGAGATGCTGGACACCTGGGAGCACGAGGTCACCGCGAGTGTGATCGACCACGTGGAGAGCGGTGGCGGGGATGCGCGGGCCAAGCTCGGGCGGCTGTTCGACCTCGTCGCCGAGACCACCGACGGGCCGGTACGGGGCATCACCGCCGACCTCGCGGTCCGTGACTGGGCCCGCCGTGACCCGGGCGTCGCCGAGCGGCTGCGCCGGGTCGACAACCGCCGTATGGACTATCTGCGTTCCCTGTTCGCCGCCTTCTGCCCCGACGAGGCGGAGGTCGAGGTCCGCTGTCTGCTCACCGTGTCGGTGCGCCTCGGCCACCACTTGTACGCCTCGGACAACGGCAGTCGCAGCCGTGCGGAGGTGCTGGGGCTGATCAGGCGACGGTTGCTGGAGTAGCGGGCCCGGGTCGCCCCCGGCGCCGGTTCCCGCTCCGTGGGGTGCGACCCTGCCGCCCGGCGAGCGCGCCGCCCGGCTCAGTCCGCGGGATCGGGTGGCCAGGGCCCCGGTTCCGGCAGCGTTCCGGTCGAGGACCGCAGCTGCCCGGCCGGGGCGCGCCCCGCCATCCACGCCGCCAGATCGTGCGACGCCCCGCTGACTTCCACCAGGGCTCCGGTACCTGTTGCGCGCGTGAAGGCGATGTCGTCCGCCCGCAGGACGAGCCGGATGCCCTCGGGTGTCCTGGGGGCGAGGAAGTCGAGGGCGTGGAGCGCGAACGGGGCGGACCAGTCACGGGGTGAGTAGCCGACACGGAGGTCCACCGCGTGGATCTCCGCCTCCCGCCACCGCGCCTGCACGGTGTCCAGCACGGTGGCATGGCGGAAGCGGACCGGTCGGGCCCAGTCGTCGGCCGTGCACATGTCCCAGACGGCTTCGAGGCTCTTCTGCGCGCTCCGCAACTCCTCGCGCAGCTCCACCGCAGTGCGGGTGGCGCCCCGGGCGATGGCCCGGTCACGCTCGCGCGGGCCGCCGTCGTACAGGTCGACGAGCGCGCCGCGCAATGCCCGGCGCGCCTGCCGTGCGAAAGCCCGCGCATTGTCCGCGAGATGCGCCAGCACATGGCCCCGTGTCCAGCCGGGCAGGTCGACGGCCTGACCCACCTGCTCGTCGTCGAGACCGGCGAGCAGTTCCAGCAGCCGGGCGTGGGAGACACGGACCTGCGCCACGAACTGGTCTGCGGACGAAGGAGGGTTGATCATCGATCCACGTTCTCCTGCCAGGCTGTCGGCACGCAACCCGCGGCCGAGGGCCCGAGCCGGGGAACCGCGTGGCGGCGGCTGCGCGGCGGTCACTCCATGAGGACGCGGGCACGGCAGTCCGCCGGTGTTCCCCAGGCGGTGCGCAGGGCGCGCGCCTTGCGGATCCACAAGGACAGGTCGAGTTCCTCGGTGTAGCCCAGCGCACCGTGGCAGCGCAAGGCGGTGCGGGCGGCGCGGCAGGCCGCTTCGCCCGCCGCCACCTTCGCCGCCGCGATGTCACGGGCGCCGTCCGACCGGCCCGTCGCCAGGGCCACCGCCGCCGCGTGGACGAGCGGCTCGGCGAATTCCAGTGCGATCAGGGTGTCGGCGAGGCGGTGTTTGAGCGCCTGGAAGGACCCGATGGGCCGGCCGAACTGGGTGCGCCGCTTGACGTGGGTGACGGCGCCGTCGAGCAGGGCCCGGCCGAGCCCCAGGGCCTGGGCGGCGGTGGTCAGCGCCGCGAGGTCGGCGGCGCGGGCGGCGGCCGTCCGCACCGCGGGCCCGCGCGCCACGACCGTGCCGCCGAGCGGCCGGGCCAGCCTGCGCGCCGGGTCGGCCGAGGGCTGCACGGGCCCCGTCGACTCGGCCACGCGTACGGTGTCGTCGGTCACGACGAAGACCACGTCGGCGGCGTCCGCGTCCAGGGCGAACGGGACCCCGGACGCCGTCAGGCACAACGAGGCGACCGTCTTGCCGGAGGCGATGCCGGGCAGCCGGTCGGCGGCGAGCGTCGGGTCACCGAGTCCGTCGAGCAGGGCGGCGACGGCCACCGTCTCCACCAGTGGGCCGGGCACGGCGTGCCGCCCCGACTCGGTGAAGGCGACGGCGAGTTCGACGGGACGCGGACCCAGCCCGTCGTACGCCTCCGGGACGGCCAGGGCGAAGACGCCCGCCTCCGCCAGACGGGTCCACAGCGTGCGCCCGGGGCCGTGGTCCCCCACCGACCAGGCGCGTACGACCGCCGGCGTCCCGGCCGCGGCCAGCATGCCGTCCAGCGAGCGGGCGAACTCCCGCTGCTCGTCGTCCGGTCGGAACCGCATCACCGGCGTCCTTTCGGGAGCCCGAGCAGCCGCTCGGCGATGATGTCGCGCTGGATCTCGTTGGTGCCGGCGTAGATCGGGCCGGCCAGGGAGAACGTGTACCCCTCGGCCCAGCTGCCGTGCGCGGGCGACTCGGCGGCGCTGTCGGCGAGTTCACCGTAGGGCCCGAGGAGGTCCAGGGCGGTTTCGTGCAGGGCGACGTCCAGTTCGGACCAGAAGACCTTGTTCAGGCTCGCCTCCGCCCCGATCGAGCCGCCCGCCGGCCGGGAAGCGGTCGCGTAGGCGAACAGCTGATAGGCGCGGGCTGCGATGACCGCGTCGGCGACCCGGTCGCGCAGTGCCGTGTCCGAAGGACCGGCGGTGGTGCGCCACAGAGCGGTGAGGCGGGCTGCGGCGGCCGTGAAACGGCCGGGGCTGCGCAGGGTGAGGCCGCGCTCGTTGCCGGCCGTGCTCATCGCGACCCGCCAGCCGTGGCCGGGCTCGCCGATGACGTCCTCGTCGGGTACGAAGACGTCGTCGAGGAAGATGTCGGCGAAGGCCGGCTTGCCGTCCAGGCGCCGGACGGGGCGTACGGTCACGCCGTCGGCGTCCAGCGCGAACATCACGTACGTCAGGCCCTGGTGGGGCTTGTCGGTGTGCGGGTCGCTGCGGAACAGTCCGAAGGCCCGGTCGGCGAAGGCGGCACGGGAGGACCAGGCCTTCTGTCCGGACAGCAGCCAGCCGCCCTCGGTCCGGCGCGCGGTGGAACGCAGCGAGGCGAGGTCGGAACCGGCCTCCGGTTCGGACCAGGCCTGGGCCCAGACGACCTCGCCGCTCGCCATGGGCGGCAGGACACGGGCCAACTGCCGCGGTGTGCCGTGCTCGAAGAGGGTGGGGGCCAGCAGGTTGATGCCGTTCTGGCCGACCCGTCCGGGTGCGCCGGCCGCGTAGTACTCCTCCTCGAAGATCAGCCACTGAAGCATCGTGGCTCCCCTGCCGCCGTATTCCTCGGGCCAGGACACCACCGACCAGCGGTCCGCGAAGAGGGTGCGCTCCCAGGCGCGGTGGGCCTCGAAGCCCGTCGCCGTCTCCAGGGAGGGCAGCGGGGTGCGGGGCACATGGGCGGCGAGCCAGGCACGCGCCTCGGCGCGGAAGGCGTCCTCGGCGGGTGAGAAGGAGAGGTCCATCAGGACCCCGCCTTCTTCATCGCCCGGACGTCCATGCCGCCGAGGGGGTCGGCGGAGGTCTCGGCGTTGTGCGCGTGGGCCAGGTGGTGCAGGCCGAAGACGGAGTCCAGGCCGGCGTGCAGGCCCTGGAGGTCCTCCGCCTGGTTGACGGCGCGTTTGGTCAGGGCCAGCCCCATCCGGGGCATCTCGCAGATCCGCTCCGCCAGTTCCATGGTGCGGTCGGTGAGTTCGGCGCCCGGCACGACCCGGTTGATCATGCCGATCTCGTACGCCCGGCACGCGCTCATACGGTCTCCGGTGTACAGGAACTCCTTGGCGATCCTGGGCGGCATCGCCCACGGGTGGGCGAAGTACTCCACGCCGGGGATGCCCATGCGGACCACCGGGTCGGCGAAGAAGGCGTCCTCGGAGGCGACGATCAGGTCGCACACCCAGGCCAGCATCAGCCCGCCCGCGACGCACGCGCCCTGCACGGAGGCGATGGACGGCTTCGGGAGCTCCCGCCAGCGCCGGCACATGCCCAGGTACACCTCGGACTCCCGGGCGAAGCGGCTCTCCGCGCCCTGCTTGTCGGAGTGGTCCCACCACAGCCCGGCCCTGCGCTCGAACGGAAGGTGGGCGTCGCGCTCCGGGGTGCCGATGTCGTGCCCGGCCGAGAAGTGCCGCCCCTCCCCCGCGAGGACGACGACCTTGACCGCGTCGTCCTCGGCGGCCCGGTAGAAGGCGTGGTCCAGGGCGTAGGTCATGGCCGAGTTCTGGGCGTTGCGGTACTCGGGGCGGTTCATCGTGACCACGGCGACGGGTCCGCGGCGTTCGTAGCGCACCGGCTCCTCGGGGGCCGTCCGGGCGGTCGACATCGACCCCTCCTTTCCCTAACAAGTGTTTGGTAGATTATCCGGCGGGGCGTCGGCCGTCGAGAGCCGCCCCGGGATCGCCGGGTGCTCGACCTGCCGAAGGAGGAGGCGCGTTGGTCACCACACCGCCGCCGTACGTGCCCGGCCACGAGCTGCTGAGCGGGCGCGGTGCCGTCGTCACCGCCGCGGCGGGCGCCGGGATCGGTGGCGCGACCGCGCGGCGGCTGCTGGAGGAGGGCGCGCGGGTCGTCGTGTCCGACGCACACGCCCGCCGGCTGAAGGCGTCCGCGGCGGAGCTGGCCGACGCCTTCGGCGCGGACCGGGTGGCGGCGCTCCCCTGCGACGTCACCGACGAGGGGCAGGTCGCCGCGCTGTTCGACCTCGCGCAGGAGCGGTTCGGCCGGCTGGACATCGTCGTGAACAACGCCGGGCTCGGTGGCACGGCCGATCTCGTCGACATGACGGACGAGCAGTGGGCGAAGGTCCTCGACGTCACGCTGAACGGCACTTTTCGCTGCACCCGTGCGGCTCTGCGCCGAATGAAGGCCGGTGGCCCAGGCGGCGGGGTGATCGTGAACAACGCCTCGGTGGTCGGCTGGCGGGCGCAGAGGGGGCAGGCGCACTACGCCGCCGCGAAGGCCGGGGTCATGGCGCTCACCCGGTGTGCGGCGGTGGAGGCCGCCGAGTTCGGTGTCCGCGTCAACGCCGTCGCACCGAGTCTCGCCATGCATCCGCACCTGGTGAAGGTGACCACCCCCGAGCTGCTGGAGGAGCTGACCGCCCGGGAGGCGTTCGGCCGGTACGCCGAGCCGTGGGAGGTGGCCAACGTGATCGTCTTCCTGGCCTCCGGCTACTCGTCGTACATGACCGGCGAGGTCGTCTCGGTCAGCAGCCGGCATGCGTGAGGCGACAATGATCCGGTGCCGAACAGCAACAGTGACCGCAAGAAGACGGCGATGAGCGCCGCCCCCGAGCGACGCGAGGAGATCCTGGCCACCGCCGCCGAGGTCTTCGCCGCGCAGGGCTACCGCGCCACCACGGTGCGCAGGATCGCGGACGAGGCCGGGATGCTCGCGGGCAGCCTCTATTACCACTTCGACTCCAAGGAGTCCATGCTCGACGAGATCCTCTCCGGTTTCCTCGACGACCTGTGGGCCCGCTACGACGCCGTGCTCGCCGCCGGTCTCGGTCCCCGGGAGACGGTGGAGGCCCTCGTCACCGAGTCCTTCCGGGAGATCGACCGGCACCATGCCGCCGTGGCCATCTACCAGAAGGAGTCCAAGCACCTGCGGAACCAGCCGCGCTTCGCCTATCTCGTCGAGTCGCAGGTGAGGTTCGAGAAGGCATGGCTGGGCACTTTGGAGCGCGGAGTGGCCGAGCGGGCCTTCCGCGCCGACCTCGACGTCCGGCTCACGTACCGCTTCCTGCGCGACACCGTCTGGGTGGCCGCGTCCTGGTACCGGCCGGGCGGACAGCACAGCCCGGAGGAGATCGCCCGTCAGTACCTGTCGATGGTGCTGGAGGGCATCACGCTGCGCGAATGACACGGTGAGGGAAGAGGAGTCGTCATGGCCGAGGCATACATCGTCGAAGCGGTCCGCACCCCGGTCGGCCGGCGGGGCGGCGGACTGTCCGCCGTGCATCCCGCCGATCTCGGCGCACACGTGCTCAAGGCCCTGATGGAGCGCTCGGGCGTCGATCCGGCGGCCGTCGAGGACGTCGTCCTCGGCTGTCTGGACACCGTCGGACCGCAGGCCGGTGACATCGCCCGTACCTGCTGGCTGGCCGCCGGCCTGCCCGAGGAGGTGCCGGGCGTGACGGTGGACCGGCAGTGCGGCTCCTCGCAGCAGGCCGTGCACTTCGCCGCCCAGGCGGTGCTGTCGGGCACGCAGGACCTGGTCGTCGCCGGCGGCGTGCAGAACATGTCGATGATCCCGATCGCGTTCGCGACCCGCCAGGCCGCCGAGCCGCTCGGTCTGACCCAGGGCCCGTTCGCCGGCTCGGAGGGCTGGCGGGCCCGGTACGGTGACCGGCCCGTCAACCAGTTCGCCGGCGCTGAGATGATCGCCGCGAAGTGGGGCATCTCCCGCACCGACATGGAGGAGTTCGCGCTGCGCTCCCACCGGCGGGCGGTCCGCGCCGTCGACGAGGGGCGCTTCGACCGCGAGACCGTGCCCTACGGGGACGTCACGACCGACGAGGGGCCGCGCCGCGACACCAGCCTGGAGAGGATGGCCGCCCTGAAGCCGGTCATCGAGGGCGGCAGCATCACCGCCGCCTGCTCCTCCCAGGTCTCCGACGGCGCGTCCGCCATGCTGCTGGCGAGCGAACGGGCCCTGCGCGAGCACGGCCTGACCCCGCGCGCCCGCGTCCACCACCTCTCGGTGCGCGGCGAGGACCCGATCCGCATGCTGACCGCGCCGATACCGGCGACGGCGTACGCGTTGAAGAAGTCCGGGATGACCCTCGACGCCATCGACCTGGTCGAGATCAACGAGGCGTTCGCGCCGGTGGTGCTGGCCTGGCTGAAGGAGACCGGCGCCGACCCCGAGAAGGTCAACGTCAACGGCGGCGCCATCGCGCTGGGCCACCCCTTGGGCGCCACCGGCACCCGGCTGATGACGACGCTGCTGCACGAACTGGAGCGCACGGGCGGCCGGTTCGGACTGCAGACGATGTGCGAGGGCGGCGGCCAGGCCAACGTCACGATCATCGAACGGCTCTGATCCGGTCCATGGCCTGCGCCCGCGTCGTCCGGCGACCGGGGCGCGGGCGGGGGGCGGCTCAGCGGAAGGCGGCACCGTTCTCCGCGGCCCACTGCTCGAACGACCTGGCCGGGGAGCCGGTGATCCGGGGCACCGTGTCGCGCACCTTCAGCAGTTCGTCGTTGACGTCACCGCCCATCAGGTCGAGCACGGCGCTCGCGGTCTCGTCCCCCATGAAGGAGGCCATCCAGGTGTGCGCCTCCTCCCGGCCGATCTCCACGAAGGACACGTCCCGGCCCACGGCGGCGGCGATGGCCGCGCTCTGCCGCCGGGCCGTGACGCGTTCGGGTCCGGTCAGTGCGTACGTCCGGCCGCGGTGGCCCGGTTCGGTCAGGGCCGTGGCGGCCACCGCGGCGACGTCCGCCGGGTGGACGGCGGGCAGTCCGACGTCCGCGTACGGCGCCCGCACCTGACCGTGTTCCCGGATCGCCGGGGCCCACCACAGGGTGTTCGAGGCGAACTGCGTCGGCCGCAGGATCGTCCAGTCCATGCCGCTGCCGCGCAGTGCGCGTTCGGCGGCCAGGTTCTCCCGGGCCGCGGGCAGGTGCGGATGCGTCTGCACCGTGATCGAGGACACCAGCACCACATGGTCCACACCCGCCTGCCGGGCCGCGGTCACGACCTCCTCCGTCCCGCCCGCGCCCGACAGCAGGAACAGCGAACGCACCCCTTCCAGCACGGGTCCCAGTGACTCCGCCCGCCCGAGATCCCCCTCGACGGCCTCGACCCCCTCGGGGAACGAGGCCCGGGCCGCGTCACGCGTGAGGCCCCGTACCGGCGCGGCACCCCGCCGGTGCAGTTGCCTCAGCAGAGCGCAGCCGATGTTTCCGGTCGCCCCGGTCACGAGGATCGTCATCGTCCTTCTCCTGTCGCGGGCCGTTGTTCACGCCGATGTCCCCGCACGCTAGAACCTCGACTTCGCTTCAGGTCAAGGAAGCCAGGGGCAGGGCCCGCGGGGCTCACGCCGATCGGGGCAGCCGGTCGAGCGTGGCGTGCGCCTCGGCCATGATCCGGTCCACCAGTTCGGCGCAGGACGGCAGGTCGTGGATCACCCCGGCCACCTGTCCGGACGCCATCACGCCGAGGTCGGTGCGGCCGTCGACCATCGCGGCCCTGAGCAGCATGGGGGTGTTGGCGGCGAGCAGGACCTGACTCCACGTCAGCTGCCTGCCGTGCTTCATCGCCAGGCCGTCGCGGACCATCGCCGCCCAGGTCATGCCGGTCTCGTGCCGGAAGGCGGCGGCGTGACGGACCGCGCGCCACAGGGACGCGGCCCGGCCGGAGCGCTCCAGCGCGTCGACGAGTTCGCTGCGCAGCATCCGGTGGGGCAGGCCGTCGACCTCGCTGGTGACGGTGACGTCCTGGACGGTGGCGGCCAGATAGCGGGCCTTGACCGCATCGGGGACGGTGCTGTCGGAGGTGAGCAGGAAGCGGGTGCCCATGGCGATGCCCGCGGCCCCGTACGCGAGCGCCGCGACCAGACCGCGCCCGTCGTGGAAGCCGCCCGCCGCGATCACCGGGATGTCCACCGCGTCCACGACCTGCGGGAGCAGGACACTGGTGGCGACGGCGCCGGTGTGTCCGCCGCCCTCCGCCCCCTGCACCACCACCGCGTCCACGCCCCACTCCGCGACCTTCTCCGCGTGCCGACGCGCGCCGACGGACGGGATGACGACGACACCGGCGTCCTTGAGCCGGGCGATCAGCTCCCGTGAGGGCGCCAGTGCGAACGAGGCGACCTTCACGCCCTCGTCGACGATGATCCGGACCCGCTCGGCCGCGTCACCCGCGTCCGCCCGCAGATTGACCCCGAAGGGCGCGTCGGTACGGGACTTGACCTCACGGACCGCCGCGCGGAGCCCTGCCACGGTCATGGTGGCGGAGGCCAGGATGCCGAGCGCCCCGGCGTCGGCGGTGGCGGACACCAGGCGGGGGCCGGCCACCCAGCCCATGCCCGTCTGCACGAGCGGGTGCCGTACGCCGACCAGCTCGGTCAGCGCGGTGCCGAGGGCCGGACCGGTCATGCCGCCGGCACCTCGCCCTCGCGCAGCCGCCCGGGGTCGATGACCTCGCGGATCAGCCGCAGCTCCTCGGACGTGGGCTCACGGGTGCGGGGTGTCTCCCGCGGCACGGTCAGTGCGAAGCCGGTGGCCGTGGTGACCTGTTCGGCGGTGACGCCGGGGTGCAGGGAGCGTACCCGCATCGTCCGATCCGGTGTCCGGAAGTCGAACACGCCGAGATCGCTGACGACTTGGGTCAGCTGGTGGTAGCGGGTCGCGGAGGGGCCGGCCTCGGCGGCACGGTCGTGGCCGACACCGCAGACCATGTCGACGCGCGCGACGAACACCCTCGTGGAGTGCCGGGGGATCCAGTAACCGGTCGGGTTGTTGAGGGTGTTGACGGGGGCGCCGCGCACTCCCAGCAGCTGCCGTTTCGGGCGGGCCCAGTCGCCGATGCAGGAGATGTTCTGGTTGCCGTACCGGTCGATCTGGGCGGCGCCCATCATCACGTACCGACGCCCGGTGGCGACCAGGGCCAGGTGCCGGCGGTACGGCAGCCAGCCCTCGATCACCTGGGCCCTGGCGCCCATCGCCGGGACGTCCGCCGTCAGCAGTGCCTCACCGTCGGTCAGGAGCAGGTCGGGGGCGAAGGTCAGCTTCGCCAGCCGGGCCGCGATCGCCGGGACGGTGCCCATCGGCGCGGCCAGGATCTCACCGGCGTCCCGCCAGGCTTCGGCACAGGCCACCACGCAGTACTCGGCCCGGGTGGCCGTCATCGGGCCACCTCCCCGGCTGCGTCTGTGTCCTCGGCTGCTTCCTCGTGGAAGGCCGCGACCGCCGCCTGGTAGGCGTCCTCGTCCCCGGAGAGGAAGCGCTCGGTGAAGTCCCGCCAGGACCGCGGGTCGCGGGCGGCCCGGGCGTAGGCCCGCTGGAAGGACTCGTCGCGGTCGTGGTCGGGGACGCAGGAGGTGAAGTGCGCTCCGTTCGGTGTCTCCACCACGCCGGTCACGAAGGGCCGTTGCACCAGCAGGGTCTGCGGGCCGGCGTCCTTCAGCAGGTCCGCGGTGTCCACGATCCGCTCGCAGGAGACATAGGCGGCATCGGCGGCCTGGCAGAACAGGTCGTCGAAGTAGGGGTCGGGACCCAGGTACTGGGCGTTGCCGTACGGGTCCGCACGGTTGAGGTGGACGAGGGCCGCGTCCAGCCGCAGGGCCGGGACCGCGACGAGTTCCTCCGCGTCCTCGTAAGGCGAAGTGACGGTACGCAGGCGGGGGTTGACCCGCATGACGTCCGAGCCGAGACCGGCCCGGATCGGCAGGAAGGGCAGCCGGTGTGCCGCGGCCGTCAGGCCCCACATGAACATGGCCTCGTCCAGCTCCACCAGCTCCAGGCCGCCCTGCTGCCGGGCCGCCGTGAAGTGCGGCTCCAACGGGATGGAGTCCAGGGTCGCGAAGGCGGCGACCAGGGTGCGGATCCTCCCGGCGGCGGCGAGGAGGCCGATGTCCGGGCCGCCGTAGGAGACGACGGTGAGGTCTGTGATGTCGGAGCGCAGCAGCGCCCGTACCAGGGCCATCGGCTTGCGTCGCGATCCCCAGCCGCCGATGCCGATCGTCATGCCGCTGTCCAGCCGGCCGACGACCTGCTCGGCGGTCATCGTCTTGTCCCTGCTCACGCCCGCTGCCCCTTCCCCGAGGTCCCGGCGCCGCCGGTGGTGCCGAAGGTGTCGCGTACGCGGTCGGCGACGCCGCTGAGGTTCGCCTCGAAGGTGAAGCCCTGCTCGAAGCGGTAGCTGCGGTGGACGTCGATCGGGTCGATGCCGTTGATCGCGGCCTTGGCGAGGCGGATGAGGCGGCCGTCCTTGGCGGCGATCTCCCGGGCCAACTCCATTGCAGAGAGGTGCAGTTGGTCGCGCGGCACCACCCGCCACACCGATCCGTGCCGGTGCAGCTCGGCGGCGGTGACCGTGCGCGAGGTGTAGTACAGGGCCCGCATCAGGTGCTGCGGGACCAGGCGGGCCAGGTGGGTGGCCGCACCCAGCGCGCCCCGGTCCAGCTCGGGCAGCCCGAAGGTCGCGTCGTCGCTCGCCACGATCGCGTCCGCGTTGCCGACCAGGCCGATCCCACCGCCCAGGCAGAAGCCGTGGACGGCCGCGACGACCGGGACCGCGCAGTCGTAGACCGCCGCGAACGCCTCGTAGCAACCGCGGTTGGCGCCGACGAGGGCCGACTTGTCGGCGCTGCGCTGCAGTTCCTTGATGTCGACACCGGCGTTGAAGCCGCGTCCGGCCGCGGTGAGCACCACGCACCGCACGTCGGGGTCGGCCCCGGCGGTGCGGATCGCGGTGGCGAGGTCGTACCAGCCCCGCACCGGCAGCGCGTTGACGGGTGGGAAGTCCACGGCGACGACGGCGACGCCCTCTTCCGGCGCGGAGGCGGAGACACCCATGAGCGGATCAGCACCCTTCCCACCAAACGTTTGTTAGGTGGAAGATAGCAGCGGTCCACGCACTGCGGGAGGTGTCCTATGGCATCGGTCATCGATCTGTCGGGGTCCGTCGCCGTCGTCACCGGCGGCACCCGGGGTGTGGGTGCGGGTATCGCCAGGGCCCTGCTGCAAGCGGGTGCCGAGGTCGTCGTCTGCGCCCGCCGCGCCCCGCGGGAACCGGTCGAGTCGGGCGGGCGCACGGCCCGGTACCTACCGGTCGACCTGCGCGACCAGGAGGCGACCGTCGCCTTCTTCGACCGGATCCGGGAGGATCACGGCCGCCTGGACACGCTGGTCAACAACGCCGGCGGCACCCCGTACCGCATGCTCGACGAGGGCGGGGCGGTCCGGCACGCCCGCGTCGTGGAGCTGAACCTGCTCGCCCCGCTCACCGCCTCGCTCGCCGCGTACGACGTGATGCGCGGCCAGTCCGGCGGCGGGTCGATCGTGATGATCGGCAGTGTGAGCGGCAGCCGCCCCTCCCCCGGTTCGGCGGCGTACGGTGCCGCCAAGGCCGGTCTGGAGAACCTGGCGCGGACCATGGCCGTCGAATGGGCCCCGCGGATACGGGTCAACACCCTCGTCGTCGGAATGGTCCGCACCGAGTCGTCCCCTCTGCACTACGGCGACGAGGACGGCGTCGCGGCCGTCGGGCGCACCGTGCCGCTGGGCCGCCTCGCCGAACCGTCGGACGTCGGGGACGCCTGCGTCTTTCTCGCCTCCGCGCACGCCTCCTACATCAGCGGCGCCAGCCTCCTGGTGCACGGCGGCGGGGAGCGGCCGGCTTTCCTGGACGCGGCCACCGCCGCCGAGGAGCGCCACGACCCGTCAGCCGGGCCGTCCCGTCACGTGCCCATCGTCGGAAGGACTTCGCCACCATGACCGGACTGTGCAGCGACCGTGTCGTCGCCGTCACCGGGGCGGGCCGCGGGCTCGGCCGCGCACACGCCCTCGCCTTCGCCGCCGAGGGCGCCGAGGTCGTCGTCAACGACCTCGGCGTCGGCCTGGACGGCAGCGGGGGAACCGCCGGGCCCGCACAGCGGGTCGTCGACGAGATCCGGGCGCTGGGCGGGAACGCGGTCGCCCACACCGGCGACATCACCACGGCCGACGGCGCCGCCTCCCTCGTGCGCCTCGCCCTGGACACGTACGGCCGCCTCGACACGCTCGTCAACAACGCCGGGTTCCTGCGCGACCGCATGCTGGTCAACCTCGACGAGGACGACTGGGACGCGATGATGCGGGTGCATCTCAGGGGCCACTTCCTGCCGTTGAAGCACGCCGTCGCGCACTGGCGGGCGGAGGCGAAGGCGGGCCGCACACCCTCGGCGCGGGTGATCAACACCAGTTCCGGTGCCGGGCTGCTCGGCAGCGTCGGCCAGGGCAACTACTCGGCCGCCAAGGCCGGTGTCGTCGGCCTGACCCTGGTCGCCGCGGCCGAGACGCGCCCCTACGGCGTGCAGGTCAACGCCATCGCCCCGGCGGCCCGGACCCGCATGACCGAGCGGACCTTCGCGGGCACCATGGCCGCCCCCGCGGACGGCGGTTTCGACGCCATGGCGCCGGAGAACGTCTCCCCACTCGTGGTCTGGCTGGGCTCCGCCGCGTCGGCCGGCGTGACCGGCCGGGTCTTCGAGGCGGAGGGCGGCCGTATCACCGTCATGGAGGGCTGGCGCCCCGGGCCGACGGCGGACAAGGGCGCCCGCTGGAGCCCCGCCGAGGCGGGCGAGGCAGCGCTGAAGCTGCTGGCTCGGGCGCAGGCGCCGCAGCCGGTGTACGGGGCTCGGTAGCCTCGGCGCGGTTCCCGGCCGGCTTCCGCACCGAACCCGAGGTGCCCGAGGATCGGAAACGGGCCCCGCGTCCGCGCCGTCGCCCGCAGGCGGGAATGCGGGGACACGATGGGGCCCGGGGCCTCGCGGGAGCCGGTGACCGTGCCGGGGCCGGTGACCGTGCCGGGCCGGTGCCGAGGAGCGACCGGGTTCCCTCCGGTGTTCCACGGGGTGCCGCTGCCGTGCGCGCGCAGCGCGGCGACGGGGCCGCGGGCCACGGCAAGGCTCCTCGTCCGCGTGCCGCAGGAACGGCCGAGGTCGATTCCGGCCTCCGGGTGGTCCCACGCCGTGCGGTGGCCGAGCCCTCACCCCGCCACGACGGCGGAGTGCGGCGGCTCGCGGCTACGGCTCACGCGCGGCCCGCGCTGCTCGGCCGATCAGTCCTCCTGCAGTACGGCGAGCACGTTCCCGGCGGGGTCGGTGAACCATGCGATCGCCGCGGGACCCCCGTCGCCGACCCGGACGACGCCCTTGTCGTCGTGGTCGAACTCGGGGTAGCGCTCAAGGCCGACGCCCCGTCGCTCCAGTTCGGCGACGGCCGTCTCGATGTCGTCCACCGGGAAGTTCAGGATCGTGAACGTCGCGGGGGTGTGCCCCTCCTTGGGGTAGACGAAGACACGCGCACCACTGCCGAGCTTGAGGGTCAGCATCCGCATCTCCCCCTGCCCGGTCTCCTCCACGTCCAGGCCGAGAACCTCGCCGTAGAACCGGCGGGCCTCGTCGAGGTCGTCGACCGAGAAGCCGCTGAACGCCTGCGATTGTCCGAGCATGCCGTGTGCCTCCTTGGTGGTTGGACCGTCCTGATGCCCCAGCGCACACCACACGTGACACGGCCGCACCACACGCCGCGCCGTCCGCGTCCGGATGGTCGTGCCGCCTTCACCCCCACGAAACGGGGCCGAACGCGGTCATGCCTGCGACGACGGACCGGGCCTCGGCAGGTCCCGTGAGGCGGCCGGCGAGGTGAGCGGTGTGCGGTCCGCCGAATCGAGCCCGCCACGACGGGGCAGACCTTGATAGGCAAGTAGCCACTTGCGTATGGTGGGCGCGTGCCGGACGACATCTTCAAAGCCCTCGCCGACCCGACCCGCAGAAAGATCCTCGACGAGCTGACGGAGCGGAACGGTCAGACACTGTTCGAGATCTGCGCGCGGCTCACGACCAAGCACGGCCTGGGATCGTCCCGCCAGGCGATCAGCCAGCACCTCGCCGTTCTGGAAGCCGCGGGACTGGTCCGCACCCGGCGCCAGGGCCGCTACAAGTTCCACGACCTCACCACCGAACCGCTTGAGCGCCTCGTCACCCGTTGGCTCAGGCCCGAAACCCCGGAGAGCACCTCATGAGGATCCACATCACCAGCGTCTTCGTCGACGACCAGGAGCAGGCCCTGCGCTTCTACACGGACGTACTGGGCTTCGTGAAGAAGCACGACGTACCGGTGGGCACGGACCGGTGGCTGACCGTGGTCTCGCCGGAGGATCCCGACGGGACCGAACTCCTGCTCGAACCCTCGGGTCACCCCGCGGTGCAGCCGTACAAGACGGCGCTGGCCCAGGACGGCATCCCGGCCGCCTCCTTCGCCGTGGACGACGTGCGGGCGGAGTTCGAGCGGCTGCGCGCACTGGGCGTGCACTTCACCCAGGAGCCGCTGGAAATGGGCTCCATCACCGCCGCCGTCCTGGACGACACCTGCGGCAACCTCATCCAGATCGTGCACAGCAAGTAGGACGTACGCGAACGGCCCCCGTGTCCGTTCATGCAATCCGATTGGCGGAAGAGATGCCCTCATGGCCGGCGAAACGCCGCCGTGGTCCTTCTCGCCCCTCGGTAAACCGGCGAACATCCCCGTCATGGAGATCTTGCTCGTCGCCAGCGCGTTCAACAGCCTGTCCCAGCGCGTGTACGCGGAACTGTCGGACCAGGGGCACCGGGTGGACGTCGTGCTCGCCTCGCACGGCGCCGATGCCGTGCGGGCCGCCGTACGCGCCTCCCGCCCGGAGCTGATCATCGCTCCCATGCTCAAGACGGCGTTGCCGGAGGACGTGTGGCGGGAGCACACCTGCCTCATCGTGCATCCGGGACCACCCGGTGACCGCGGCCCGTCGTCGCTGGACTGGGCGATCGCCGAGGAGGCCTCCCACTGGGGAGTGACGGTGCTCCAGGCCCAGGCGGCCATGGACGCCGGGGACGTGTGGGCCGCCCGCACCTTCCCGGTGCCGCCGGTCGGCAAGAGCGACCTGTACCGGGGCGAGGTGTCCGACGCCGCCTCGGCCGCGGTCCTGCTGGCCGTGCGGCGTTACGCCGAAGGATCGTTCAAGCCGCAGGCCCAGAGCGACCCCTCGATCCGCGTGGTGTGGCGGGACTTCCTGCGCCAGGAGCGGCGACGGATCGACTGGGACGAGGACAGCACCGCGACGGTCCTGCGCAAGCTCCGGGGCGCCGACTCCCAGCCGGGGGTGCTGGACGAACTCCTGGGCCAGGAGGTGTTCCTGCACGGCGGACACCCCGAGGACCGGCTTCGGGGACGCCCCGGTGAACTGCTCGCCACACGCGCCGGAGCGATCTGCCGGGCCACGGTGGACGGCGCGGTGTGGATCCCCGAGCTGCGCCCCCGCAAGAACTCCGGCGACCCGGCGCCGTTCCGCCGCCCGGCCGCCTCCGTGCTGGCCTCGCTCCCGAAAGCGGCACAGCTGCGGCTCACCGAGGTCGCCGCGCCCCTCGAACTCTCCCCCGGCCGGCTCACCTGGTCCGACATCCGCTACCGGCAGCACGGCGATGTCGGCTTCCTCGCCTTCTCGTTCCCCGGCGGGGCGATGAGCACCAGTCACTGCCGCCGGCTGCTCGCCGCCTACCGGTACGCGCTCACCCGCCCGACCCGGGTGCTCGTCCTCGGCGGCACCCGTGACTTCTTCTCCAACGGCATCCATCTGAACGTCATCGAGGCGGCCGCCGACCCGGCCGGCGAATCCTGGGCCAACCTCAACGCCCTGAACGACCTGGTCGAAGCCGTGCTGCGCACCACCGACCGCCTGGTGGTGGCGGCGCTGGGCGGCAACGCCGCGGCCGGCGGCGTGATGCTGGCCCTGGCCGCCGACGAGGTGTGGTGCCGCTCGGGCGCCGTCCTCAACCCGCACTACCGCAGGATGGGCCTGTACGGCTCCGAGTTCTGGACGTACACGCTGCCGCGCCGCGTCGGAGCCGAGACGGCGGAGCGGCTGGTGACCGAGGCACTGCCGCTGAGTTCGGCGAACGCCCTGGAGATCGGCCTGGTCAACCGTCTGGTGCATGTGTCGGCGCAGGAGTTCGGCGCCGAGGTGGAGCACCTGGCGGCCGCGCTCGCCGACGAGCCGGACCTGGCGCGCCGTGTCGCCGCGAAGGCCGCGGTCCGCCGCGCGAGCGAGGAGCGGCACCCGCTCGCCGAGTACCGGCGGGACGAACTGGCCCGTATGCGCGCGATCCTCTTCGATCCGCACGCCCCCTACCACGCCCTGCGTTCGGCGTTCGTCCGCAAGCAGCCGGGCGGCTCCCCCGATCCGCTGGCCATCGCGGGCGCGCGGTGAGCGCGCGGCTGCTGGTGGCGGGGGTCGGCAACATCTTCCTCGCCGACGACGCCTTCGGCCCCGAGGTGATCCGCGCCCTGGACCGGCGCCCGCTGCCGCCCGAGGTGCGGGTGCGGGACTTCGGCATCCGCGGGATGGATCTCGCGTACGAACTCCTCGCCGGCCACGACACGGTGCTCCTGGTCGACGCGGCGGCCCGGGGGCACCGGCCGGGCACCCTCACGCTGGTCGAGCCGGACCTCCCCGACCGTGCCGCGGGCGGCTGCCCGCCCGAGGCGCACGGTATGGATCCGGCGAAGGTCCTGGCCCTGGCGGCCCACCTGGGCGACGAACCGCTCCCCCGCGTCCTCGTCCTCGCCTGCGAACCCGAGGTGCTGCCCCGCGGGGACGAGGACATCGCCCCCGGGATGAGCGCGACGGTGCGCGACGCGGTGGAACGGGCCGTCGTCGCCCTGCACCGCATGGTCCCGGTACTGCTGGCCGACCCGGCGGCCACTGCTTCGTTGAGCCGCCCGGACGAATCCGCCGCCCTGTCCCCGGCCGGGCTCCGGGGCACGGTCGGCGGTGGCACGCAGGATCGATAGCGGACCGGTACCCCGGTTCGTACCGCATTCGACCGCGAGGAGCAGCGCCCATGTGCGAGTCCGTGGACGAGGTCACACAGGCCGTCCTGGCGAAGAACGACGGCCTGGCCGCGAGCCTGCGCGCCGAACTGGCCCGGCGCGGGGTCGGCGTGGTCAACCTGCTGTCCAGTCCGGGCAGCGGCAAGACCGAGCTGCTCGGCCGTGTGCTGGCCCGGGCGGTGGAGCGGCACGTCCCGGTGGCCGCCCTCACCGCGGACCTGGCGACCGAGAACGACGCCCACCGGCTCGCCCGCTCCGGGGCGCCGGTGAAGCAGCTGCTGACCGACGGGCTGTGCCATCTGGAGGCCCGGCAGCTGCGCGGCCATGTGGAGGACTGGCTGCCCGGGGACACCACGCTGCTGTTCGTGGAGAACGTCGGCAACCTGGTGTGCCCGGCCTCCTACGACCTCGGCGAGAGCATGCGGATCGTTCTCATGGCGGTGACGGAGGGCGAGGACAAGCCGCTGAAGTACCCCACGGCGTTCGGCTCCGCCCATCTGGTGGTGCTCACCAAGACCGATCTGGCCGGGCCCGCCGGCTTCGACGCGGCGGCCTTCGAGGCCAACGTGCAGCGCGTGAATCCCGGCGTACGGGTGCTGCGGTCCTGTGCCCGCAGCGGTGAGGGCGTCGACGCGCTCCTGGAGCTGGTGCTCGCCGTACGGGACGGTTCCCCCGTCCATCGGCCCCCGCTCGCGCCGCACCCGCACGGACACGTCCACGCGGCGAGCCCCGTCTCGTGACGGCGCCCGTCACCCAGGCGGTACGCCGCCGGGTCACGGTGCGCGGCACGGTGCAGGGAGTGGGGTTCCGCCCGTTCGTGCACCGGCTGGCCACCGAGCTCGCGTTGGCCGGGTTCGTGAGCAACACCGCGAGCGGCGTGGTCGTCGAGGTGGAGGGTCCGCCGGACGGTGTCGCCCGCTTCTGCGCGCGGCTGTCCACGGAGCCGCCACCGCTGGCCGCGGTCACCGCCGTCGGGTTCGAGGACCTGCCCGTCGTCGGAGCCGACGACACCTTCACGATCCGGTCCACCGACCGCTCCCCCGGTCGCACGCTCCTACCGCCGGACACCGCGACCTGCGCCGACTGCCTGCGCGAGCTGGCCGATCCGGCCGACCGCCGCCACCGGCACCCCTTCATCACCTGCACCCACTGCGGGCCCCGCTTCACCATCGCCACGGCCATGCCGTACGACCGGGCGGTCACGACCATGACCGACTTCCCGATGTGCCCCCGCTGCGCCCGGGAGTACGGCGATCCCGGCGACCGCCGCTTCCACGCCCAGCCGGTGGCCTGCCCGGACTGCGGTCCCCGGCTGCGCCTCACGCCCGCCGCCGGCGGCGATGTCCGCGCCGCGCGGGACACCGAGGCGGTGGCCGCGGCCCGAAAGCTGCTGGCGGCCGGTCGGATCGTCGCCGTCAAGGGGCTCGGCGGCTACCACCTGGCGTGCGACGCCACCGACGCACGGGCCGTCGACACCCTGCGCACCCGCAAGGCGCGCGGCGGCAAGCCGTTCGCGGTGATGTGCGCGGACCTCGACGCCGTCCGCCGGATCGCCGCGCCCTCCCCCGCCGAACTCGCCGCGCTGACCGGCCCCCGGCGCCCCATCGTCCTGCTGCGCCGAAGCGCACGGCACGAGGTGCTCGCCCCCGGTGTGTGTCCCGGCAGCCCGCACCTCGGCGTGATGCTGCCGTACACCCCTGTGCACACCCTGCTCTTCGGGCTGCCCGGCGATCCGCCGGGCCCGCGGGTGCTGGTCATGACGAGCGGCAACCGCTCGGGGGAGCCGATCGTCACGGACGACGACGAGGCGCTGACCCGGCTGGCCGGGCTGGCCGACGCATGGCTCGCCCACGACCGGGTCATCGCCTCGCCGTGCGACGACTCCCTGCTGCGGGTGCGCGCCGACGGCGCCGAGCAGGTGCTGCGCCGCTCCCGCGGGTACGTGCCCCGTCCGCTGCGGCTGCCGGTGACGGTGCGGCCGGCGCTCGCGGTGGGCGGCGACCTGAAGAACGCGCTGTGCGTGGGTGAGGGCGACCAGGCCTGGTTCGGGCCGCACATCGGCGACATGGGCGACCTGGCCACGCTGGAGGCGGCCCGGCTGGCGGAGTCCCACATGGCCCGCCTGACCGGCGTGAGCCCCGAACTGGTCGCCGCGGACCGGCACCCGGGGTACCACTCGGCGCGGTGGGCGCGGCGGCGGGCGTCCCGGATGCCCGTG
This sequence comes from Streptomyces sp. NPDC007808, assembly GCF_042868655.1. Taxonomy (NCBI): domain Bacteria; kingdom Bacillati; phylum Actinomycetota; class Actinomycetes; order Kitasatosporales; family Streptomycetaceae; genus Streptomyces; species Streptomyces sp. NPDC007808. Next base: position 619,546 of record NZ_JBIAEQ010000001.1, on the reverse strand, counting down.
GCCACTGCGGTGTCCGTCCAGCACCACCACGCGCACGTCGCCTCGGCGATGGCCGAGCACGGCCTGGACGGCACCACCCCCGTCATCGGTGTCGCATTCGACGGCACGGGCTACGGCGACGACGGCACCGTCTGGGGCGGCGAGATCCTGCTCGCCGACTACACGGGCTTCCGGCGCTACGGTCATCTGACCCCTGCCCCGCTCCCCGGCGGGGACGCGGGTGTCGCCAACCCCTGTCGGCTGGCGCTGGCGCGGTTGTGGGCCGCGGGCCTGCGCTGGGACCCGGACCTGCCCTGCGTGGCCGCCTGCGAGCCCGGGGAACTCCTCCTGCTGGAAGCGCAGTTGAGTCGCTCGGTGGCGACAGTGGCGACCTCCAGCATGGGCCGGCTCTTCGACGCCGTGTCGTCCCTGGTGGGCGTCTGCCATCGCGCCGAGTACGAGGCCCAGGCGGCCCTGGAGCTGGAGTCGGCGGCCGTGACGGCCTGGGACGCGGACGGGCCGGCGTACGACTTCGGTCTCGTGGACGGCGTATGCGACCCGGCACCCGTGCTCGGCGCCCTCGTCGCCGACCTGCGCCGGGGCACCCCGGCGCCCGTCCTCGCCGCCCGTTTCCACCGGGCCGTCGCGCGGGCCGTTCAGCAGATCTGCCGGCGGGCGCGCCGGGACACCGGTCTGGCCACCGTCGCCCTGACCGGCGGGGTCTTCGCCAACGCGCTGCTGGAGGAGGAGTGCACCCGGCTGCTGGCCGGGGACGGCTTCACGGTGCTGCGGCACGGCGAAGTCCCGCCGAACGACGGCGGGTTGGCCCTCGGCCAGCTGGTGGTCGCGGCGCACGGACGACAGAAGGAGTGACCCATGTGTTTGGCAGTGCCCGGCAAGGTCGTGGCCATCGAGGTCGGCGCCGACCCGCTCACCGGGCTGATCGACTTCGGCGGAGTGCAGAAACAGGCGTGCCTGGAGTACGTCCCCGATGTGCGGGTCGGTGAGTACGTCATCGTGCACGTCGGGTTCGCGCTCCAGCGTCTGGACGAGGAGTCGGCCCTGGCCTCGCTGAAGCTCTTCGAGGAACTGGGGCTGCTGGAGGAGGAGTTCGGGGACGCCTGGGAGCAGGCGGCGAAGGAGGCGGGAACCGCGTGAGGTACATCGACGAGTTCAACGACCCCGAGCTGGCCCGTCGGCTGCTGGAGGAGATCCGCGCCACCGCCACCCGGCCCTGGGCCCTGATGGAGGTGTGCGGCGGGCAGACGCACTCGATCATCCGGCACGGCATCGATCAACTGCTGCCGGAGCAGGTGGAGTTGATCCACGGACCCGGCTGTCCGGTGTGCGTCACGCCCCTGGAGGTCATCGACAAGGCACTGGAGATCGCCGCGCGGCCCGGGGTGATCTTCTGCTCCTTCGGCGACATGCTCCGGGTTCCGGGCACCGACCGCGACCTGTTCCGGGTCAAGGGCGAGGGCGGTGACGTACGGGTGGTCTACTCACCGCTCGACGCCCTGGAGCTGGCCCGGCGCAACCCGGACCGCGAGGTGGTGTTCTTCGCCATCGGCTTCGAGACGACGGCCCCCGCCAACGCCATGGCCGTGCACCAGGCGCGCCGGGAGGGCCTGGCCAACTTCAGTCTGCTGGTCTCCCACGTGCGGGTGCCCCCGGCCGTCGAGGCCATCATGACGGCACCGAGCTGCCGGGTGCAGGGCTTCCTGGCCGCCGGGCACGTGTGCAGCGTGATGGGCACCGCCGAGTACCCGGAGCTCGCCGAGCGGTTCCGCGTCCCGATGGTGGTGACCGGCTTCGAACCGCTGGACATCCTGGAGGGCATCCGCCTGGCGGTCCGCCAGCTGGAGCGCGGGGAGCACCGGGTGGAGAACGCCTACCCGCGTGCCGTGCGCGAGGAGGGCAACCCGGCCGCGGTGCGCATGATCGAGGAGGTCTTCGAGGTCACCGACCGCAACTGGCGCGGGATCGGGCCGATCCCGAAGAGCGGCTGGCGGCTGACGGAGGCCTTCCGCGCCTACGACGCCGAGCACCGCTTCGACGTCTCGGGCATCCGTACCGAGGAGCCCGCCGAGTGCCGCAGCGGCGAGGTGCTGCAGGGGCTGATCAAGCCGACCGAGTGCGCCGCGTTCGGCACCACCTGCACCCCGCGCACCCCGCTCGGCGCCACCATGGTCTCCAGCGAGGGCGCCTGCGCGGCCTACTACCTGTACCGCCGGATGAGCGCGACGACGCCGAGGGCCGACCGGTCCGCGCGTGAGGAGATGAACCCCGTTGCCTGAACGACTCGCCGATGTGGTCGACCCGGCCGGCTGGACCTGCCCCGCTCCCCTGCGCGACCAGCCGGTCGTGGTGATGGGACACGGTGGCGGAGGGGCCCTGTCGGCCGAGCTGATGGAGCAGGTCTTCGTCCCCGCCTACGGCAACGCCACCCTCGCCGCGCTCACCGACTCCGCCGTCCTGGAGCTGGGCGGGGCGCGGCTGGCGTTCTCCACCGACTCGTACGTGGTCCGGCCGCTGTTCTTCCCCGGCGGCTGCCTCGGTGACCTCGCGGTCAACGGCACCGTCAACGATCTGGCGATGAGCGGTGCCAGGCCCGCGTACCTCTCCGCCGCCTTCGTGCTGGAGGAGGGCGTGGAGCTGACCGTGGTCGAGGGCATCGCACGGGCCATGGGGGCGGCGGCCGAGGCCGCCGGGGTCACGATCGCGACGGGTGACACCAAGGTGGTGGAGTCCGGGCACGGTGACGGCGTGTACGTCACCACGGCAGGTGTGGGGCTCGTGCCCGACGGGGTGGACATCCGGCCGCAGCGGGCGCGGCCCGGGGACGCCGTCATCGTCAGCGGGCCGATCGGGCTGCACGGAGTCGCGATCATGAGCGTCCGGGAAGGGCTGGAGTTCGGCGTGGAGGTCGCCAGCGACACGGCGCCGCTGGCGGATCTGGTGGCGGCGATGCTGGCCGTCACCGCGGACATCCATGTGCTGCGGGATCCCACCAGGGGTGGTCTGGCGGCGGCCCTCAACGAGATCGCCCGTGCTTCCGGGACCGGTGTGCGGCTGCGCGAGCGGGACGTTCCGGTGCCGGACGCGGTGGCGAACGCCTGCGGGTTCCTGGGGCTCGACCCCCTGTACGTGGCCAACGAGGGCCGGCTGGTCGCCTTCGTGCCGCCGTCGGCCGCCGAGGAGGTCCTCGCGGCGATGCGCGCCCATCCGCAGGGCGCCGGGGCCGCGCTGATCGGCGAGTGCGTCGCCGACCACCCCGGCATGGTCGTGGTCGCCACCGGGCTCGGCGGCACCAGGGTGGTGGACCTGCCGCTGGGCGAGCAGTTGCCGCGCATCTGCTGACGGGCGTGACGGGGCCCCGCCGGTGCGTGCGTGCACCGGCGGGGCCCCGTCATGTCAGGGCATGGCCGGTTCGATCGCGGTGATCTCCAGTTCCCGGCCGCTGCGCAGCTCGGTGGAGGGCCGGTCGCAGCGCGGGCACCAGAAGAACGGCGGCATGCCCACCGCGAACTCCTCGGTGCAGGGCTCGCACCAGGCCTGCGCGGGCACCTGCTCGACCACGAGGCGTGCCGTGGCGAGGGCGGTGCCGTCACGGGCCACCTCGAAGGCGAAGTCCAGGGCGTCGGGGACGACCCCGGCCAGTTCGCCGACTCTGACGGTCACCGCGGCAACGGTGTCCGTCCCGTCGGCCCGGGCCAGTTCCCCGGCCCGCTCGACGATCGCGGTCGCGACGGACAGTTCGTGCACGGCCGGCTCACGGGTAGCGGTGGCCGGCGCGGAATCCGCCGGCCATGCGCCAGATCCGCATCTCCCGCCGCAGGCTGGGCAGCTCCCAGGCCAGCAGGGCCAGCGCGGCGGCGCCCATCACGACGGCCTCCGCCTTCAGCACCCGTCGGCCGCTCATCGCGGCTCCTCTGCCCGCGGTGGCGGACGTACGTGCCAGTTGGACGTTCATTGCGGCGACTCCCAGCTGTGTGTCATCCCGGCGAGATGTTCGGCATGGACTCCGCGAGGGCGTCGTGCCGCTTCCAATGGATCCCGGTGGACCGGCGCGCGTCGGAGGTGCCGTCCGCGTGGTGACCGGTCTGGTCCTTGTACCGGCCCCTGTTGCCCTGGTGCATCCCGGTCACGTGCCGGGGGGTGTCGGGCCTTGCCTGGGCCTTGCCCACTCTGATGGTGCCCATGGGTGATCTCCTTCCTCGTCCGCGCCGTGCGGCGTACGCTCACGACCGCTCGGCGAGCTCCCCGAAGAACTGCTCGACGGCCGGCCAGATCCGGCCGCCGCCGGACAGGCCCCGCCATTCCCGCCGTACGACGGCGACCATCCGGTAGCAGTCGTCGATCGGGACGATCCAGTGGTGGTCGAGGCCGTGGACGGTGTTCACCAGCAGTGCCTCCACCTCGGGTTCCACGCCGGCGAGCTGCGGACACGTCTCGGTCAGCCGCTGCCAGGCCGAGGCGTCCACCTCCCACCGCATGGCACCCGCCGGGCTGGGCCCCTGGGCGGTGACCGTGCCGTCCGCCCGGGGCACGAAGAAGACCAGTCCGACGGGTACGCCCAGGACGGCCGTGTCGACCCGGGGCAACCGGATCCGGCGCCGGGGCACCAGCCGGTAGTGGCCGTCGCCCGCCCCGCCCCGGTCGAACAGCACCGAGCAGGGGCCGCAGGCGCAGTGCACCTCGTCCTTCGCGGTGTCGTAGAGGTGGGCGTGGTCACCGGCCACCGGCGCGGCGCACAGGTCGCACGCCTCCGCCTCGGCCGTCGCGGTGCGGTCGGCCGAGGAGCGGATGAGGCGGGCCAGGGCGCCGTCCGTGGTCACGGTGTGCCCCGGTGGGTGAGGGTGGCCAGCGGGACGAAGGCCGGCGCCTGCCGCCGGTCGGGGGCGGCCGGCAGCGGTTCCACGGCCGCCAGTTCCGGAGCGGCGGCGAGCACGGCCGCCCGCACCGCGTCGGTGACGTCGTCCGTGCCGGAGCCGCACCCCGAGCCGCACCCGCCGCCGGAGCTGAGGCGCACCCGGGCCACCTCGCCCTCGACACCGGCCCACTCGACGTCGCCGCCGCGCTCGCGCACCGCGGGGCGCAGCCGCTCGACCGCGCGGGCCGCCCGGCGTTCGGCGGGCTCGGGGTGGATGTCGTGCAGCACCAGCAGGTGGTCGAGCAGCTCGTCGTCGGCGAGGCGTTCGGCCAGAGCGGCGTCCGCGAGGTCCAGGACGCGGGCCAGTGCCTCGCCGTAGACCTCGGTGAGCAGCCGTACCGCCTCGGTCGCCGGGCGGGTGGTGGGGCCGGGCGCGGACTCCAGGCTCTCCAGGACCTCGTCGAGGCGGGCCAGCCGGGCCTCGACGTCCGGGGCGGCCAGTCGTGGCGCGCCGGACTCAGCCATGGTTCGCTCCGTACGTCGGCGAGTGCAGGGTGGTCAGGGTCTTGCCCTTGCCGACGTACATGTGGACACCGCACGGCAGGCACGGGTCGAAGCTGCGGACGGTGCGCATGATGTCGACGCCCTTGAAGTCGTCGGGGCCGTTCTCCTCGAAGATCGGCTGGCCCTGGACGGCGTCCTCGTACGGGCCGGGGGTGCCGTACATGTCGCGGGGGCTGGCGTTCCACGGGGTGGGGGGGTACGGGTGGTAGTTGGCGATCTTCTTGTCCTTGATCACCAGGTGGTGGGAGAGGACGCCGCGCACCGCCTCGTGGAAGCCGCAGCCGATGGCCTCGTCGGGTACCTCGTAGTTCTCGAAGACCTTGGTGTCGCCGGCGCGGACCAGGCCCATGGCCTCTTCGAGGAACTGCAGGGACATGGCGGCCGCGTAGGCGATGAAGTAGGGGCGGGCGCGGTCCCGTTCGAGGGTGTTGCTCCACCTCGGGATGTGCCACTCCAGGGTGGTCTCCGGCAGGCTCTCGCCCTTCGGCAGCGAGATGCGGACGCTGGTGCCGGTGGCCTTGACGTAGGGGGTGTCGACGATGCCGCTGAGCGCGGTGGACCACAGCCGGGCCAGCGGGCCGCCGCCGGTGTCCAGGGCGAGGTGGTCCCCGGTGCGCGGGTCGAGCCAGCGCGGGCTCATCACCCAGCTGTACTTGTCGTCGAAGTTCCGCTTCTGCGGCACCGGGACCGTCGTCTGGTTCCACGGGTGGCGCATGTCGACGGGGTTGCCGAGCGGGTCGTGGGTGACGAAGGGGTCCTCGTTCACCCAGTCCTCGTAGAACGAGCTGCCCAGCATGATGCGCAGACCGAGGTTGATGTCGACGAGGTTGTTGGTGACCAGTTCGCCGTCGACCACGATGCCCGGGGTGACGTACATCGCCTTGCCCCAGGTGTTCATCGTCTCGTAGCGGTAGTCGACGACCTTGGGGTCCTGGAAGGCGCCCCAGCAGCCCAGCAGGACGCGGCGGCGGCCGACCTCCTCGTAGCCGGGCAGGGCCTCGTAGAAGAAGTCGAAGACGTCGTCGTTGAGGGCCACCGCCTTCTTGATGAAGTCGATGATCCGCATGAGCCGGCTGAGGTAGTCGGTGAAGACGGTGGGTGTCGGCATCGTGCCGACACCCCCCGGGTACAGCGTGGACGGGTGGACGTGCCGCCCCTCCATCAGGCAGAACATCTCGCGCGTGATCCGGCTGACCTTCAGGGCTTCCTTGTAGATCTCGCCCTCGAAGGGGTTGAAGGCCCGCATGATGTCGGCGATGGTCCGGTAGCCGTGGATGTCGCCGCGGGGGGCCTCGGTGCGTTCCGCGCGGGCCAGTACCGAGGGGTTGGTGGCCTTGACCATCGCCTCGCAGAAGTCCACGAAGACCAGGTTGTCCTGGAAGATCGTGTGGTCGAACATGTACTCGGCCGCCTCGCCGAGGTTGACGATGTGCTCGGCGAGCAGCGGCGGCTTGACGCCGTACGCCATCTGCTGGGCGTAGTCGGAGCAGGTGGTGTGGTTGTCTCCGCAGATGCCGCAGATGCGGGACGTGATGAACCCGGCGTCGCGCGGGTCCTTGCCCTTCATGAACACCGAGTAGCCGCGGAACAGCGACGAGGTGCTGTGGCACTCCACGACTTCCCTGTTGGCGAAGTCGATCTTCGTGTAGATGCCCAGGTTCCCGATGATCCGGGTGATCGGATCCCAGGACATGTCCACGAGCTGTGGTGGTTTGCGCTCCGTGGGCCGGGCCTCGGTGGTCGTCATCTGCGGTACTGCCCCTCGCTGTAGGTGTTCGGTGGCCGGGTGGTGGGTGGGGTGGCTGGGCGTCCGGTGTCAGGGACGCCAGCGCGGGTTGTAGCCGCTGGTGAGCTTGCGCTTGTTGTGGCGCCACCTGGGTTCGTGGTTGACCAGCTCGTTCGTCATGCCGCGCAGGCGGCGGATGACGGCGCCGTACGGCTTGATGGCGAGCGACGACAGGGTGCCGCCGGGCGGCTCGTCCATGAACGGCATGAACGCGTCGGGGAAGCCGGGCATGGTGCAGCCGATGCAGATGCCGCCGACGTTCGGGCAGCCGCCCAGGCCGCCCATCCAGCCGCGCTTGGGCACGTTGCAGTTGACGACCGGACCCCAACAGCCCGTCTTGACCAGGCATTTGGGCGAGTTGTAGTCCTTCGCGAAGCTCGCCTGCTCGTAGTAGGAGCCGCGGTCGCAGCCCTCGTGCACGGTCTTTCCGAACAGCCACTGCGGGCGCAGCATGTGGTCCAGCGGTGGCGGGGGCGCGGAGCCGGCCGCGTGGTAGAGGACCCAGACCAGGGTCTCCATGAAGTTCTCGGGCTGGATCGGGCAGCCGGGCACGTTCACCACGGGCAGGCCGGCCTTGGACTTGAAGTCCCAGCCCAGGTAGTCCGCGAGACCCATGCAGCCGGTCGGGTTGCCGGCCATCGCGTGGATGCCGCCGAAGGTGGCGCAGGTGCCCGCGGCCACCACCGCCCACGCCTTCGGGGCGAGCTGGTCGATCCACCAGTTCAGGGTCTGCGGTTCGCCGGTCTCCGGGTCGTTGCCGAAGGATGTCCAGTAACCGTCGCCCTTGATGATGTTCTGGTTGGGGATCGAACCCTCGATGACCAGGATGAACGGTGACAAATCGCCCCGAGCCGCCGCCCGGTAGGGAACGAGGAAGTCCTCGCCGCCGAGGCTCGGCGACAGCACCTTGTTGACCAGGTTCACCTTCGGCAGGCCGGGGATGAGACCGAGCACCAGGTCCTCGATCGACGGCTGGTCGGCGGCGGTCAGGGAGACCGTGTCGCCGTCGCAGCTCATCCCCTCCGAGATCCAGAGGATGGTGATCTCGTCGATGCCCTGCCGGTCCTCGGCGCGACTGGGTTCGCCGCTGACCTCCGTGGTACTGCTGTGCGTCGTCATGTCATCGGCCTCCGGCTGCGGGGGATTCGGATGGGGCGGACTTCGGGGCGGGGTCCAGGGGCTCGACTTCGTCGGGCCGGAAGTAGTGGAAGCGGCCGTACCAGGTGTGCAGTTCGGCCGCGGGATCGTCGTCGAGCGTGACCGCGAACTGCACGCTGCCGTCCACGTCGTGGAAGACGGCAGCGACCTCGGCGGTCCGCCCGGCCAGGAACATGTCCTGGGCGTCGGCGTTGCGTCGCGGGCTGAGCCGCACCCGGCTGCCGCCGCCTAGGGGAACGCCGTCGACCAGCACCGTGTCGGTGGTCGGGGAGAGCCCTTCGTCGGCGCCCTCCTGCCACCAGGCCGGGCGCTCGGGCGGGGCGGACGCGGGCACCGGCGCGGCCGGGGCCAGTGAGCGGACGGCGCCGTGCAGGCGTGCGAAGACCTCCGGGGGCATGGTCTCGACCCGGTCGAGGATCGCGGCGGCCCGTGCGTCGGTGGCGCGTGCCTCGCGCTTCTCCTCGTCGGTCAGCAGCATCGTCCGCAGGGTGAGGATCTCGTCGATCTCGGCCGCGTCGTGCAGGTCTCCGGGGCTCTCCGGGGCCACCTGGGGGTGGTCGGGGAGGATGATCGGGGCCGACAGGACCACGGGGCCGGTGCCGGCTTCGCCGTCGGGCGAGGGGGCGGGTTCCGCACCGGGGAGGGTGCCGCCGAGGACGGGGAAGGTGAACTCGTTGCGGCAGGCGCGTACGTGGGCGGCCAGGTCCTCGGGCGGGTCGATCAGCGAGACGAACTCCACCGCGCCACCGCCGATCAGGGTGTGGGTCGCGATGAGCGCGCGGCGCAGCGCCTCGTCGCGCGCGGTGCCCGGCCGCGGCGCGGGCCCCGTGTTCGCGGTGCGCACCTGGAGCCGGCAGATCTCCGGCGTCAGCGGTTCGGCGGCGACCGTGACGCTCGCCCGCACCTCTTCGCGACACCGCTCCACGCGCCCGGCGTGTCCCGGCAGCGGCTCGATCTCCGCACCGGCCTCGGACACCACGGGAACCGTGTGCTCACCGTGCAGCAGATCGGCCAGGGGGACGGTGACGTCGGCCTCACGCGGCACCGCCTCGTCGAACGTCAGGTGCACCGTGCCGTCGTCGGTGCGCAGCGACTCGACGGCGCGGTGGTCCCCGGCCCGGCCGGTCGCCTCCCACACCTGCTTGCGCTGCATCTGCAGGTACCGGAGCCTGACCCGCACCTCGGCGTCGGGCCGCCGGATCCGCACCAGGCACTCGGTTTGCTGGTACCAGGAGTCGGCGGAACCGGAGAGCCCCGGGACCACCGGGCCGTCCGCTTCCACCCAGTCCCGGGGGAAGAGCACACCGAACTGCCATCGCACCCGGTTCTTCGCCGAGGAGCGGCGGTACGGGTAGAGCAGATACCCCTCGTAGAGGACGGCGTCGGCGACGGCACTCACCTGCTCGAAGGCGCGCAGGGCCGGATCGGACGGCAGGTCCGTGCCGCCGCTCGGGGCAGCACAAGCCGTGCCGCGTTCGGCCAATCCCTCGGACATCGCGCCTCCTCGCCGCCGTGTGCACGCCGATCCCTTCCACCACGGTCACACCCTTCACTCCTCCTCGCCCCTCCGGCGCAGCATCACTGAGCCGTTCGGGCGGCGGGACCGCGCGACGCACACGGGGCCGGGAGGCGGGCGCCGTTGCCTCAGCGGGTCCGGCACCTCTCGGCCGTCTCGTCGACGCGTTCGGCCACCCAGGCCAGGAAGGCGCGCACATCGGTGGTCGGCAGAGCGGCCGCGTCGCCGCGGGAGGGGCGTTCATAGCTGCGCAGGGCGGCGTTCACGAGCGCCCGGAACGGCTCCTCGGCCGCCGCGACCGCCTTCGCCGCCCGGCGCTTGGCCTGCCAGCGGCCCGTACGGCAGAACTGCACGGAGCGGCAACCGTTGAGGACCCGGTTGTCCGCGAGATGGCCTTCGCCGGCGCTGTGCTCGCGCACCGAGGCACGGACCGCGCTCAGCACGTCGGCACGGGCGGGCTCGGCGATCACCTCCGCCGCCGGCCTGCCGTACAGCACACGCCCCGCCCGGTGCGCGACGGAACGGTCGAGGACGTACCAGAACGCCGGGGACTCGGCCGGATCGAAGCTGACCTTGCCGGGCAGCGACGGGCCGGTGTTGAGGTCCAGCAGGTATCCGGCCTCGCCGGACGGCCGGGCCGCGAAGTCCGCGCCGTAGACCACCAGCTCCAGGCCCGCCGCGGGGCAGGGCAGCGCGGGGTGCGCGAGTACGGCGGCCAGTTCGGGCGGCGCGGCCCCGGGAAGCGCCCCGTCCACGACCACGGTCACGTCGATGTCGCTGCGCCCGTGCCGGTAGTCGCCGAGCGCGACCGAACCGACGGCGATGACGCTCACCAGGTGAGTTCCGCACACGGCCCGCGTGCGGTGGACGAGTTCCTGGAGGTAGGGGCGGAGTTCGGCCGGTACGGAGTTCGGGTCCACGGGAGTACGGGTCATACCGTCAGTGTCGGTTCCGGTGCGCGGCGGGGCATACGGCGAGCGCCCACGGACCCGGCACCCACTGCTGATACCCCGTCAGAACGCCTGCGCCCCGCGGAGGTTCCTCTCCGCGGGGCGCAGGCGGCGTTCGGCGACTCGGGCCGCGACGGCCTCAGGCGAGTTCCACGAGCAGATCGCCGCCCTCGACCTGCTGGATGGGGTTGATGGCCAGGCGGGCCACCGTGCCGGACTTCGCGGCGGTGATGGACGCCTCCATCTTCATCGCCTCGATGGTGGCCACCGTGTCCCCGGCCGACACCTCGTCCCCCTCGGCGACCGTGAGGGTCACCACGCCGGCGAACGGCGCCGCGACATGGCCGGGGTTCGCCCGGTCGGCCTTCTCGGTGACCGGGACGTCCGAGGCGGCAGCCCGGTCGCGGACCTGGATCGGCCGCAACTGGCCGTTCAGGGACGACATCACGGTCCGCATGCCGCGCTCGTCCGCGTCGCCGACGGCCTGCAACTCGATCAGCAGCCGCACGCCGCGTTCCAGGTCGACGCCGTACTCCTTGCCGGGGCGCAGCCCGTAGAAGAAGTCCTTGCTGTCCAGCACGCTGGTGTCGCCGTAGGTGTCGCGGTGCGTCTCGAACTCCCGCGTCGGGCCCGGGAACAGCAGCCGGTTGAGCGTCGCCCGCCGGTCCTTGGCCAGGCCCTCGCGGTCGTCGCCGTTCAGTTCCTGCACCGGCTTGGCCTCGGCCCGGCCCCGCAGCGCCTTGCTCCGCAACGGCTCGGGCCAGCCGCCGGGCGGGGTGCCCAGCTCGCCGCGCAGGAAGCCGATGACGGAGTCGGGAATGTCGAAGCGGTCCGGCTCCGCCTCGAAGTCGGCCGGGGAGACGCCGGCACCCACCAGGTGCAGGGCCAGGTCGCCGACCACCTTCGAGGAGGGGGTGACCTTCACCAGGCGGCCCAGCATCCGGTCGGCGGCGGCGTACATCGCCTCGATCTCCTCGAAGCGGTCGCCCAGGCCCAGCGCGACCGCCTGGGTGCGCAGGTTGGACAGCTGCCCGCCGGGGATCTCGTGGTGGTAGACGCGGCCGGTCGGCGAGGCGAGGCCCGCCTCGAAGGGGGCGTAGACCTTGCGGACGCTCTCCCAGTACGGCTCCAGGTCGCCGACGGCCTGGAGGTCGAGGCCGGTGGGCCGTTCGGAGTGGTCGGTCGCGGCGACGATCGCCGACAGCGACGGCTGCGAGGTCGTGCCGGCCATGGAGGCCACCGCCCCGTCCACCGCGTCCGCGCCGGCCTGGATCGCGGCGAGGTAGGTGGCGAGCTGACCGCCCGCGGTGTCGTGGGTGTGGATGTGCACCGGCAGGTCGAACTCCCGGCGCAGCGCCGACACCAGCTTCGCGGCGGCCGGCGCCCGCAGCAGGCCGGCCATGTCCTTGACGGCCAGGACGTGGGCACCGGCGTTGACGATCCGCTCGGCCAGGCGCAGGTAGTAGTCGAGGGTGTAGAGCTTCTCGGACGGGTCGGACAGGTCGGAGGTGTAGCACAGGGCCACCTCGGCGACGGCCGTCCCGGTCTCCCGTACCGCCTCGATGGCGGGCCGCATCTGGTCGACGTCGTTGAGGGCGTCGAAGATGCGGAAGATGTCGATGCCGGTGGCCGCAGCCTCCTGCACGAACGCGTCGGTCACCTCGGTGGGGTACGGCGTGTAGCCCACGGTGTTGCGGCCGCGCAGCAGCATCTGCAGGCAGATGTTCGGCGCGGCCTCCCGCAGCGCCGCCAGACGCTCCCACGGGTCCTCGGCGAGGAAGCGCAGCGCGACGTCGTAGGTCGCGCCGCCCCAGCACTCCAGGGACAGCAGCTGGGGCAGGGTGCGGGCCACCACCGGGGCGACGGCCAGCATGTCCTTGGTGCGCACCCGGGTGGCGAGCAGCGACTGGTGGGCGTCGCGGAAGGTGGTGTCGGTGACGCCGATGGTCGGCGAGGCACGCAGCCAGCTGGCGAAGCCTTCCGGGCCGAGTTCGGTGAGCCGCTGCCGGGAACCGGGGGGCGGATCGCCTGCCGGGAGCGCGGGCAGCTTGGTCAGCGGGTCGATCAGGTCGGGCCGTTCGCCGTGCGGCTTGTTCACGGTGACGTCGGCCAGGTAGGTGAGCAGCTTCGTGCCGCGGTCGGCGGAGTGGCGGGCGGTGAGCAGGTGCGGGCGCTGCTCGATGAACGACGTGGTGACCCGGCCGGCCTGGAAGTCCGGGTCGTCCAGCACGGCCTGCAGGAAGGGGATGTTGGTGGCCACGCCGCGGATGCGGAACTCGGCCACGGCACGCCGGGCGCGGCCCACTGCGGTGTCGAAGTTCCGGCCCCGGCAGGTGAGCTTCACCAGCATCGAGTCGAAGTGCGCGCTGATCTCCGTACCGGCGTGGGTGGTACCGCCGTCGAGGCGGATGCCCGAGCCGCCCGGTGAGCGGTAGGCGCTGATCCGGCCGGTGTCCGGGCGGAATCCGTTGGCGGGGTCCTCGGTGGTGATACGGCACTGGAGGGCGGCGCCGCGCAGGGTGACCGTCTCCTGGGCGAGGCCGAGGTCGGCGAGGGTCTCGCCGGCGGCGATGCGCAGCTGCGACTGCACCAGGTCGACGTCGGTGACCTCCTCGGTCACGGTGTGCTCGACCTGGATGCGCGGGTTCATCTCGATGAAGACGTGGTTGCCGTCGCGATCGAGCAGGAACTCCACGGTGCCGGCGTTGCGGTAGCCGATCTGCCGGGCGAAGCGCACGGCGTCGGCGCAGATGCGGTCGCGCAGGGCGGGGTCGAGGTTGGGCGCGGGGGCGAGTTCGATGACCTTCTGGTGGCGCCGCTGCACCGAGCAGTCCCGCTCGAAGAGGTGGATGACGTCGCCCTCGCCGTCGGCGAGGATCTGCACCTCGATGTGGCGGGGCTCGACGACGGCCTTCTCCAGGAAGACGGTGGGGTCACCGAAGGCGGAGGCCGCCTCGCGGGACGCCGCCTCGATGGCCTCGCGCAGCTGGGCGGGCTCCTCGACCCGCCGCATGCCGCGCCCGCCACCGCCCGCCACCGCCTTGACGAAGACGGGGAACCCGATGCCGTCCGCGGCGCGGACCAGCTCGTCCACGTCCCTGGACGGTTGCGAGGAACCCAGGACGGGTACGCCGGCCTCCCGTGCGGCGGCCACCGCGCGCGCCTTGTTCCCGGTCAGCTCCAGGATGTCCGCGCTCGGACCGACGAAGGTGATGCCGGCCTCCTCGCACGCGCGGGCCAGGTCGGGGTTCTCGGACAGGAAGCCGTAGCCCGGGTAGACGGCGTCCGCTCCCGCACGGCGGGCCGCGCGGACTATCTCCTCCACGGACAGATAGGCGCGCACCGGATGCCCCGGCTGGCCGATCTCGTAGGCCTCGTCCGCCTTCAGCCGGTGCAGGGAGTTGCGGTCCTCGTACGGGAAGACGGCGACGGTGCGTGCGCCCAGCTCGTAGCCCGCGCGGAACGCACGAATGGCGATCTCGCCGCGGTTGGCTACCAGCACCTTGCGGAACATCTTGATCCCTTCAGCCTGCCGGTGACGGAGCACCCATGGTGTCGGTGGGACTGCGTTCACGCCATGTGAGCCGGGCCACTTCCGGCCCAGGTCGTGTCCGCGAAGTCCCGTCGTCCGCCCGGAGGGCGGGCCCTGCGGCGCCCGGTGCAGCGAGAGTGCGTGCCGGGCGTCGCGGGGCAGGCGGGACTTCGCGGACACGACCTAGGCTGTCCTTGAGCCCCATGTGGTCAAGGGTGGTGTGAGCGAGGTGCCCTCATGACCGGCGCGAGTCACCGCGGTGCACGTGCCCCCGATGCGATCGGCGAAACGCCGGACCGCCGCACGTTCGCGATGGGTCACGCCGGGGTCTTCCAGGACCTGCTTCCGCTCGCCCTGTGGGTGGTCGACGCCGACGGGCTCCTGGTGCAGTGGTCGCTGGCCGCGCAGGACCTGCTGGGTCACACCCCGGAGCAGATGCTGGGGCAGGACGCCAGGCGCGTACTGGTGCCCGAGGAGAACCGGGAGCTGGCCGACCGGCTGACCGCAGCGGTGTCCACCGGCGCGGCGGTGGTCGCCCGGCTGCCGGTCCGGCATCGCGACGGGACCCTCGTCGCCATGGAGATGTGGCACTGCCCGATAGCGGACGGGCGCGGCGGTACCGGCGTGCTGGCCATCGCGGCGGAGACGTCCGCGGTGGAGCGGATGCGGGACGCACTGGCCGCCCTGGAGGGGCTGTTCACCCAGTCCCCGATCGGGCTGGCCATGCTCGGCCCCGACCTGCGTTTCCTCCGGGTCAACGAGGCGCTGGCCCGGATGGACGGCGTCCCGGTGGCGGCACACGTCGGCAGGCGTGTCACCGACGTCGCCCCCGGCGCCGGCGCGCTGGAGTCGGTGATGCGGCGGGCCCTCGACCGAGGTGAGGCGGTGGTGGACTTCCGCCACACCTCCGGCGCGGGTGACCCGGAGCGGCAGCGGACGTGGTCGTGCTCGTACGCCCCCTTGCTCGGCGGGGCCGGCCAACGCATCGGGGTGATCGCCTCGCTGATCGACGTCACGGAGGGACAGCGGGCCCACCTGGAGGCCGAGCGGGCCCGGCGGCGGCTCGCCCTGCTGGCGGAGGCCGGTACGCAGATGGGCTCCACGCTGGATCTGGCGCAGACGGCGCGGGAGGTGGTCCGTGTCCTGGTGCCGCGGCTGGCCGACTCCGCCGACGTCCAGCTGCTGGAGGAGGCGGTGGCCCCGGATGAGACCGCCGCGTCGGCACACGGCGTGGTGCGGCGCATCGCGGCGGTCTTCACCGACCCGGACGCGCCGGCCGACGACCTCGCGGTGGGCATGACCTTCCAGGTTCCGCGCGGCTCGGTGTACGAGCAGGTGATGAGTGCGGGGCGGCCCATCAACCTGTATCTGGCCGACATCGGACCGCTGATCCACACGCCCGGCGCCGACCGGCTGCGCGGGTATCTGCGGGCCCGTGTGGGCGCGGCGCGCCTGATCCCGCTGGTGGCCCGGGGCACGGTGCTGGGAGCGGTGGTGGTCACCCGCACCCGCGACCGGGAACCGTTCGACGACCAGGACGTCCTGCTGATCGATGAGCTGGTCGCCCGGGCCGCGCTGAACATCGACAACGCCCGCATGTACAGCCGCGAACGTGACGCGGCCCTGACGCTCCAGCGCAGCCTGATGAACACCTCCCTGCCCACGGTCGGCGGGCTGGAGCTCACCGGGCGCTATCTGCCGGCCGGTGACCACGAGGTCGGCGGGGACTGGTTCGACGCCGTGGCCCTGCCGGACGGCCGGACCGCCCTGGTGATCGGGGACGTGATGGGGCACGGCATCCACGCCGCGGCGGTCATGGGCCAGCTGCGCACGGCGGTGCGGACCCTGGCCCGCCGGGACACCGCGCCCGACCAGGTGCTGCGCTCCCTGGACGCCGCCGTGGCCGACCTGGGCGAGAACGAGATGGCCACCTGCCTGTACGCCGTCCACGATCCGATCGCCGGCCACTGCCTGATCACCAGGGCCGGCCACCCGCCTCCCGTGGTCGTCGACGAGCGGGGGACGGTCGCCTTCCTGGACGGACCGGCGGGACCGCCGCTCGGCGTGGGCAGGCAGGACTGGGACGTGGAACGGCTGGTCCTCGCGTCGCACAGCCTCCTGGTGACCTACACCGACGGTCTGATCGAGACCCGGGGCACGGATCTCGACCAGGGCATGCGCCGATTGGCCCACGCGGTGCGGCGGCCCGGCCGTCCTCTGGAACAGGTCTGCGACGACCTCCTGGCCCATGTCATGCCCGAGGTCGCGGACGACGACGTGGCGGTGCTTCTCGCCCGGGTACTGCCCCGGTGACCGGGACCCGGACCGGCAGCGGCATCACCCGGGGACCGCTCCGGCCGCGCCGACGAGGCGCCCACAGCCGATACTGGAATGAGCCACTGCAAAGGCAGCATGCGGAACGGCAGGAGCGCCCGGGGCGTGTACCACGGCCCCGTGAACTGCGCGAGATGGGTGGGCGATGCACAACACACCCCCGACGTCGCTCAGCGAGAGCCCGGAGGATCCGTTCTCGATCCACCGATCTGCGTCGGCCGTGCTGGACGGCCGCGGGCGGATCGTCGCCTGGAGCGAGCAGGCCACCGCGCTCCTGGGGTACCGGGCCGACGAGGTGCTGGGCCGCCCGGTGCGCGACGTCCTGGTCGACAGCCACGACGAGCATCTGGTCGACGAGGCGACCGACGCGTGTCTGGAGGAAGGCGGCTGGTACGGGCTGCTGCCGGTCCGCGACCGCGCGGGACGCCGCGTGTACGTGGGGTTCAGGGCACGGAGGGTGCAACGGCTGGACTCCACCGTCGAGTGGCTCCTCGTCGGCTCCCTCGCCGAGGACATCGTCCAGTGGCACATCGACCGGGCCGTGCTGGACGGGTTCTTCATCCGCTCGCCGGTGGGTGTCGCGGTGCTCGGCCCGGACCTGCGCGTCCTGCGGGTGAACCGGGCGATCGCACGGTTCGGCGGGCTGCCGACGGAGGCGTACCACGGGCATCGCACCTCCGAGTTCCTGCTCGGCCCGGACTCGGAGCTGATCGAGGAGAGGCTCCGGCGGGTGCTGGAGACCGGTGAGCCCCTGATCTTCGCCGAGCAGACCTGCCGGTTGCTGCGGGACCCCGGTAAGGAACTGATCGTCTCCGTGTCGGCGTTCCGCATGCAGGACCCCTCCGGCAGGGTGCTGGGGGTCACCGAGATCGTCGAGGACGTCACCGACCGCCATCGGGCCCGCCGCCGGCTCGCGCTGCTCAACGAGGCCGGCGCGAGCATCGGCAGCACCCTGGACGTGGCGAGGACGGCGCGCGAGCTGGCCGAGGCGGCGGTCCCCACCCTGGCCGACGCCCTCTCGGTGGATCTGCTGGAACCCGTGACCCGCGGGGAGGAGCCCGCGCCGGACGCCATGGGCCCCTTGCGCAGGGCGGCGGTACGCAGCGTCCGGCCCGAGGCGGAGCAGCTGATGTATCCCGTCGGCCATCTCTTCACCTTCCCCGAGGACACCGCGCCGACCCGCTGCCTGGCCGAACGGCGTCCGGTCCTGGAGCCCCTCCTGGAGGCCAACCGCGGGTGGTTCAAGGCTGACGCGGCGCGCGCCGAGCGGGCCCTGGCGCTGGGCGTCCACTCACTGATGGTCGTACCGCTGGCCGCCCGCGGAGTCGTCCTCGGGCTGGTCTGCCTGTGGCGCTCGCAGCAGGCCGAGCCGTTCGAGCAGGACGACCTCACCCTGGCGGAGGAGTTCGCGGCACGAGCCGCGGTCTGCATTGACAACGCCCGCCGCTACACCCAGCAGCACAACGCCGCCGAGGCGCTCCAGCGCAGCCTGCTGCCGAGCGAGGTGCCCGATCACCCGGCGGTCGCGACGGCCCACCGCTACCTGCCCGCGCAGGCCTCCACCGGGGTCGGCGGTGACTGGTTCGACGTCATCCCGCTGTCGGGGCTGCGTGTCGCACTGGTCGTCGGGGACGTCGTCGGGCACGGCATGCACGCCTCGGCGACCATGG
This sequence comes from Streptomyces sp. NPDC007808, assembly GCF_042868655.1. Classification (NCBI taxonomy): domain Bacteria; kingdom Bacillati; phylum Actinomycetota; class Actinomycetes; order Kitasatosporales; family Streptomycetaceae; genus Streptomyces; species Streptomyces sp. NPDC007808. The sequence continues at coordinate 601,184 of NZ_JBIAEQ010000001.1, read as the reverse complement.
GCCGACTGCGCGCCGCCGTGCAGACGCTGGCCCACCTCGACCTGGCCCCCGAGGAGGTCCTCGCCCGGCTGGACGACCTGGTGGACCAACTGGCCCTCGAACAGCAGGCGGCCGACGGAGGTACTCCCCGGATCGTCGGCGCGACGTGTCTGTACGCGATCTACGACCCGGTCTCCCGGCACTGCGCCGTGGCTCGCGCCGGGCACCCGCCGCCGACCGTGCTGGGCCCGGACAACCGGGTGCGCGCGATCGACATCCCGGCGGGGCCGCCGCTCGGCGTGGGCGGGCTGCCGTTCGAGACGGTCGAACTCGAACTGGACGAGGGCAGTCTGATCGCCCTGTACAGCGACGGCCTCCTCAGGGCCGAGACCCGCGACATGGATCGGGGCCTGGCGGTGCTGCGTGCCACGCTGGCCGGTCCAGCCACTTCCCTGGAGCACATCTGCAAAGCGGTCGAGGACGCCATGCTGCCCGACCGCCCCGCCGACGACGTCACGCTGCTGCTGGCCCGGACCCGGGTGCTGCCGGCGGAGAACGTGTCCACCTGGCAGCTCTCCGCCGAGCCCACCGCCGCCGGCCGGGCCCGGGCGCTGGTGCGGGACCAGCTGGCCCAGTGGGACCTGGAGGACCATGCCTTCACCACCGAGCTGATCGTGAGCGAACTGGTCACGAACGCCTACCGGTACGCGGGGGGACCGGTCCTGCTGCGCCTGATCCGGGACGGGCACCTCATCTGTGAGGTCTCCGACACCAGCAGCACCTCGCCGCATCTTCGCCAGGCCCGTGGCACGGACGAGGGCGGCCGGGGCCTGTTCCTGGTGGCCCAGTTGTCCGAACGGTGGGGAACCCGTTACGGCCGCGAGCGAAAGACCATCTGGGCCGAACAGCCGCTGGCGGCACGTCAGGAGGACCTGGGCGTCCGGCGTTTCACGACCGACGAACCGGGCTGACGGCGCCGCAGCGCAAGGCCGCCCTCGCCGCACGAACGGCACGAACGGCTCTCTTGTCGTCCTTCACTCGGATGGCTGGCGCTCATGAGAGCCGGGGGGATTCCGGATTGCCGCATATGACGGAGGCCGGAGTGCGCGGTCTGCGAACGCGGCGGATGCTGGTGCTCCGCGGGACCTCGGGACAAGGAGAAATCCATGCAGAGCGTGCGGTTCGATTCTTCCGGTCGACAAGAGGTGGCGAAGGTTTCCTACACGGCTCGCCGCCTTGTCGAACTGGGTTACGGAAGCACGAGAACACTGGGGCTGAGCACGGGAAATGAGCCTCCCCGGATGGGTGACCTGGTGCTGTGCCGGGTGGCCGAGATCGGTCAGCACCGGTTCCTCGGGCAGGTGCACGGAAAGCGGAACCGGCTGTTCGTCGGCGACCGGATCGTCGTCTCCTACGGCGCGCGCTACGCCCCCGACCAGTTCGAGGCGGAGGTGCCCGCCGACCTCGGACCCTGCGACCTGGTCGCGGGTGGCGGCATAGCGGGACGGGTCGTGTCGTCCCACTCCCGGATGAAGTCCCCCACCCGGGTGGAGCCCCTGGGCCTGGTCTGCGACGAGGACGGCGAAGTCATCAACCTCGCCCGCCTGGCCCGGCCCGTGGTGCCGGCCCTCGCTCCGCGCCCGCGCACCATCGCCGTGCTGGGCACCTCGATGAACGCCGGCAAGACGACCGTGGCGGCCGCCCTCATCCGCGGATTGAGCCTGGCGGGCCACCGGGTCGGCGCGGCGAAGGTGACCGGTACGGGTGCGCCGGGGGATCCGACGCTGATGGCGGACGCGGGCGCGGCGCGGGTCATCGACTTCACCGACATGGGCTTCCCCACCACGTACCAACTGCCGATGCCGCAGGTGATCCGCATTCTGCGCAGCGCCATCACGGATCTGACGAGTCACCAGGCGGACGCGATCGTGCTGGAGGTCGCGGACGGGATCCTGCAACGGGAGACGGCGGCGCTGATGCGGACGCCGGAGTTCCGAGCCGGCGTGGACGCCATCGTGTTCGCGGCCGGTGATTCGGTGAGCGCGGTGGCGGGGGTACGGCTGCTGCGTGAGGAGGGTCTTCCCGTCGCCGCCCTGAGCGGGGTGCTGACGGCCTCTCCGCTCGCCACGGCCGAGGCGCTGACCAGCGTGGACATCCCCGTGCACGCGGCGGCAGCCCTCTCCGACCCTGCCGTCGCCACTCATGTGCTCGCGGGCGGGGTCACAGGCGGGAGCGTCGTGGCGGGCGGCGGGCTGTGCGCGGACGCCGGCCGGCTGACGGACCTCGGCGGACTGCCGCAGGAGCACGGGCGGCTGACGGACCACGACGGCCCTCTGACGGCCGAAACCGTGGCGTGACGGCGGCGGGACGGCAGCGCGTCCGGATGCCGCACACGCTCGGCGGTGTGCGGCGCCGTCTGATGCTGCTGCTGGTGCTCGCGGGTTTCGGCCAGGCGGTGTGCGTGGTCGGTTTCGCTCTCCTGGTGCACGGTGCGGCCTACCGCATCACGCACGGTGGGGAGGCGGGCTCCGGCCACGACCGCAGCACCTTGTACATGCACGTCGCCGGTTACCCGCCCACCGCGCTGGCCGTCGGGCTAGTCATCTCGGCCTGCGCGACCGTGCTGCTCAAGGCGGCCGGTGAACCGCTCGCCGAGCGACTGGCCCAGAGTTACGTGCACAGCATCAGGATGCGGTTGTTCGACCACGTCGCCGGCAGCGAGGCGGGGGGACCGTACCGGCGCACGGTCGGTGTGACCGTGCTGCGCTTCACCGGGGACGCCTCCGCGCTGCGGTTGTGGATCAGCAAGGGTGTGGCGCCGATTCTGGTGGACGGGGTGTTCGTGGCGTGCGCACTCGGCGTGCTGGCCGTCGTGGCTCCGGTGGTCGGCGCGCTGTCGGCGGCGCTGGTCCTGCTCGCCGCGGCCACCGTCGCGGTGTTGGGGCGGCGGCTGCGCCGACGGGTACGCGAGACCAGGCGGTACAACGGCCGACTGGCCGCTTTCGTCAACGAACGGGTCACCCACACCGCCGTCATGCAGTCCCTCGGCCGGGTCGAGCAGGAGCGCCGGGTCATGCGCCGGCGCAGCCGTGAGTACGGTCGGGCGATGGTGTGCCAGGCCCGTCTCACCGGAGCGATGTCGGCGACGGCCGAGGCGTGCGGCATCGGGATCCTGCTGATCGTGGTCACGGTGGGCCTGCTGGCGGGCACCGGGTGGGAAGCCCTCGCCTCGCTGCTGACGGTGGCGAACTTCCTCGGCGCACCCCTGTCGTCGCTGGTCCGGGTGCAGGAGCACTGGCAGCTGTCGCGCGTCGCGCGGCGGCGTATCGCCGAGGTCCTCGCGGCACCGGCGCCGCTGGGCAGACTGCGCGGAGCCGAGCCGCTCGCGGACGGGCCCGGGCAACTGGAACTCGCGGACGTACGCGTGGACGGTGTCCTGGAGGCGTCGGCCGTCGCACGCCCAGGGCAGCGGATCGTGCTGCAGGGCCCTCCGGGCTCGGGAAAGTCACTGCTGCTGCGTCTCATCGCGCGGCTGCAGGATCCGCACGCGGGGGCGGTGCTGCTCGACGGCCAGGACCTCGCCCGGCACGACCCGGAGTCGGTACGCCGGGCGATCAGGCTGGCCAGCCCCGAACTGCCCCTGCTGCGCGGCAGCGTGGGTACGAACCTGCGGCTCGGTGACCCCCGGGACGAGGGCGGGGACGCGGGCCGGGGGCATGCGGACGACGAGTTCGTCGAGGCCCTGGAGGAAGCCCTGCCCGAGGGCCTGGGCACCCGCGTGGGCGAGGGCGGGCACGGCCTTTCCATGGCCGCTCGCTACCAGGTGGCGATGGTTCGGGCGCTGCGCGGCGGGCCGCGGGTCCTGCTGCTGGACGAGGCCCGGTCCGAGGAGGCGCTCGGTTCCGATCTGGCGGAACGCCTGTTCCGGCGGTATCCGGGGACGGTCATCTACGTCACCGACGAGCCGGCGCTCGCCGCACGCGCGGACGTGGTCTGGCGCATGGACGACGGCAGGCTGACCGTGCACGAGCCGGTGGGGCGGATCGACGACACGGTGGGGCATCCGAGGGAGCCGGCCGCATGTCCCCGCGTCACGCGCGGTGACACGCCTGTGGATCACATTCGGCACACCGCTCGCCCGCCCGGCTGACACCGCGGGACACGGGGGTTCCCGACGGCCGGAACGCACAGGACGACGTGCGCACCAACGGGCGGCCAGCCGCCGGCTGACCGCCCGCCCCCTCCGTCACCGACGGAGGGCTCGCTTGAACTGCAGGCTCAGAAGGCGCTGTTGTTGCAGCCCATCGTCGAGCCGAGGTGGGTGCCCTGGCTGCCCGCGTCGCCTTCGCCGTTGAGCGCGTTGCCCAGCGCACCGTTGAGCAGGCCGACCACACCGAGGATGCTGATGTTCAGGTCGTGCGACTTGCACTGGGTGCTCTGCTGGACGTGGTAGCTGTTGCCCGGACGACCGTCGCCCCGGCCCCAGCCGTCGGCGTGGGCGGTCCCGGCCGTCAGGAGCCCGACGCTGCCGAGGGCGGCGGCGAGGACGGCGACCTTGCGAAGCTTGTGCATGCCATCTCCGAGGAAGTGAGGTGAATACTGCCCGTAAAGGAGCAAATTCTTACGACTCAGGAAGATTAAGTAAGAATTGCCCAAATCTCCCTTTGGCGCGCCGGGTTCGGTGATCATGCATCCGGTCAGGAATCGAGAAGCGCGGTGTCACCGCCCTGACTAGCGTCTTCTTCATGACTTCCATCGAATTCGTCACCCTTGAGGTGACCGACGCCACCGCCGCCGCCCGGTTCTACGCCACCGCCTTCGGTCTGGCCGACGAGGTGCGGCTGCGGGCCTCGGACGCGCCGACGACCGGCTTCCGCGGGTTCACCCTGTCACTGGTGGTCTCCCAGCCGGCGGACGTCAACGCACTCGTCGACGCGGCCGTGGACGCCGGCGCCACCACGCTGAAGCCCCCTTCCAAGTCGCTGTGGGGCTACGGCGGCGTGGTGCAGGCCCCGGACGGGACGATCTGGCAGATCGCGTCGTCGTCGAAGAAGGACACCGGCCCCGCCACGGGGCGGATCGACGAGATCGTGCTGCTGCTCGGCGTGGCGGACGTGAGGGCCGCCAAGCAGTTCTACGTCGAGCACGGCCTCACCGTGGCCAAGAGCTTCGGCGGCAAGTACGTCGAGTTCGCCACCGAGTCGGGATCCGTCAAGCTGGCGCTGTACAAGCGCCGGGGCCTGGCCAAGGTCGCCGGCGTCGCTCCCGAGGGCAGCGGCTCGCACCGGCTCTCGATCGGCAGTGAAGCCGGGCCGTTCACCGACCCCGACGGTTTCGCGTGGACCGCGTCGCGGACCGCCTCGCTGTGAACCGCCTTTGCACCGGAACGGGACTAGAACAGGGCGTTCACGCTCTCCTGGATGGTCGTCACGTCCGACGCGAGCGAGGCGGTGGCCTGGACGCCGGGGGCGATGAAGCCGAGCCAGCGCAGCAGGATGTTGCGGCGCGGCTCGTCGCGGGTGAGCTCCGTCTGCACCTGTTCGGCGGCCTCGACCAACTCCGCCCCGTCCTCGTAGTGCTCCTCGTTGCGGCGGAGTTCGTCCAGCAGCAGCCCGACCGCGGTACGCAGTTCCGCGACCGCCTCGGCATGCTCGGCCGGTGTCTGGGTCCCGGTCAGCGTGGCGTGCCCGAGGGCGACCATGCTCTGCTCGATCCGCACGTCGCGGCCGGCCTGGATGCCGGTGTTCCCCTCCGGCCTGTGTGTCCCGTGATCCGACATGACGTCACCTCTGTTTCACCGGCTGTGGCGTGTTCTTCGGGCCGCCGCCTCCTCCGGCGCGCACGCTGGACCCCTTGATGGAGATGTCGCGTCCCGCCATCAGACCGGAGTTGTAGATGGTGGTCTGCCGTTGGATGAGGTCGCTGGAGTCGATGTCGTGGTCCTCCAGGAACTGCACGAGGGCGTCCAGAACCCGGTGTTCGATCGTCTTGAAGTACAGCTCCTTGTCCAGTTGCTGGAAGTACCGGTAGAAGAGCCAGTCGCTGGCCTCCTCCCGGAGGCTGAACCGGGCGCCGTAGTCGAAGGTCCGCAGCCGGATCTCGCGCTCCTGCCTGCGTTGGGCACGGTGTCCGGCGAGCGGCTCGAAGAGGTCTTTGACGATCACGAAGGGCGCGCGGACCAGAAGGAAGGGGGTGCGCACGCCGGCATCGACGGCCAGCCGGCACCACTGCCGGAAGGTGGGGGCGTCGAGGAGCCGGTCCACCGCGCGGTACTTCTCCCGGACAGGCGCGAGCAGACAGCTGGTGCCCTCGATGAACGCGGTGTCACCGCCGGACAGCAGCGCGCATCGCAGGAACAGGGTGCTGACCACTTCGCCGCTCCAGCCGGTGACCCGTATCGCCAGATAGGGCCGGGCCCTTCCCTTGGCGTCCTCGCGCAGCTCGCGCAGCAGGGCGCCCGAGACCTGTGCCCCGGGTGGGCCGGCCGGGTTGCGCAGAACCTCGGCGCGGGTGCGGTCGTCGATTCCGATCAGCAGGTCGGCCCCGTTGACGAGGAGCACGTCGGCGATGTCCATGCCGGGCAGTTCGAGGGCCCGGACCCTGGTGGAGACATGGGCGTTGAGCTCGTGGACGGTGAACGGGATGACCTGCTTGCCCGCCTCGGGACGCCCGGTGTTCAAGGCGAACGACCATGTTCTGTAGGTCCCGCCGTGCCCCACGAAGGGCTCGTAGACCGAGGAGACCATGACGTTGCCGCGGTCACGGAGTTCGATGGCCTCAAGACGCGCGGCGTCCTTGCGCCTTGGCTGCCGGGGGACGTACCTCGGGTCGAAGTTCTCCCGCTTCAAGTTGCGGGAGACGACGCCGTAGTGCACCGAGACCATCTCGGTGAGCACGACCACCCAGGCCACGAAGAGAGCCGGGAGGAGCAACGCCCCGTAGGTGAGCGGCGCAGTGATCAGGACGGCGAGCAGCAGGAGGAGGAGAACGACGTCCCTCACCCGCTGGCGGGCGCAGGCCGCGAGGGCGTGTCGCAGCACGCAACCGAGGTCCACCCCGGGTGACGAGGCGGCGGCACGCCGCGGTTCGTGGACGATCCGGGCGACCGCCTTGCGAGCGAGCCCGAGGTCGGTGTGCATCGCGGCGCACAGGTACCGGGTGACGTCGTAGGAGAAGTGAGCGGGCGCCAGCCCCGCGGACGGCGACTGCGGCATGGGCGGCGGAGGCGGGGGTGGAGGTGGCGGAGGCGGGGGAGGAACCGGCGCACGCGCCCTGTCGGGCACGGACCAGTCGGGCCGCGGGGGCGGTGGAGGCACGGGAGGGCGGCCGCGAGGTGCGCCGCCCTGAGGGTCGAGGGACGGGTTCATCGCTTCTGCCTTGGGATGCGTTCGATTGCGGCACGGGTGCGTCGACGCACCGTGCGTGATCGGCAGATCACCCGAGCAGTGTCTATTTTACTCCGATTTGCTCCATTCACCTCCGTCGGTTCGCGCGAGACGAGGGCGCCGCGGGATCCGGTCTCCGGTGCACTTCGGACTGCGTGGTGGAGCGTCAACCCGCCCACCTCCACGGCCGCCCGGCCCGCGGCGGACGGCCCTCGCCCATGGTTGGCGGCGTCAGGACGGGGTGGCGGTGGCCAGTACGCGGTTGAGCGCGCTGTCGGGGCGGGCGGTGAGTTCCTCCCAGGTGCCCTCCTCCGCGATACGGCCGGCGTCGAGGACGGCGATGCGGTCGGCGCGGCGCATGGTGGCGGGACGGTGGGCGATCACGATCGTGGTGCGGTGTCCCTTGCCGAGGGCGGTGGCCAGTTCGGCGTCTCCCGCGTTGTCCAGGTGAGCGGTGGTCTCGTCCAGGACGAGGACCTCGGGATCCGCCAACAGGGCGCGGGCCAGAGCGATACGGGCCCGCTGACCGCCGGACAGGGTGGCGCCGCGTTCCCCGACGCGGGTGTCCATGGGGGCGATCCGGTCGACGCCGCACAGCCGGGCCGCCTCGGCCAGGAGGCGTTCGTCCGCGTCCGGTGCGCCGAGGCGCAGGTTCTCCGCGAGGGTGCCGTGGAAGAGAGGGGTGTCCTGCCCCACCACGGCGACGGCGGCGCGGAGTCGGGCGTCGGCCAGGTCGCGCAGATCGACCGGGTCGCCGCCCTCGGGCAACAGCTGGATCGCTCCCGTGGACGGGTCCCAGAAGCGGGCCAGGAGGTGGGCGCAGGTCGACTTGCCGGCCCCCGAGGCGCCGGTCAGGGCCAGGGTCTGCCCCGCCGGAACCGTCAGGTCGACTCCGTCCAGCACGGGCGGGCCTCCGTAGTCGAAGCTCACCCCCTGCAGCCGCACCCCCAGCGGGCCCGGCGGGAGCCGGCGGGCAGAGGCGGGCGGCGGGGCGAGTACGGGCGCGTTCAGGGCGGCGTCCACGCGGGTGGCGGCGGCACGCAGCCCCACGGCCTGGCTCAGTGCCCGAGCCGACTCGGCGACCGGGCCCAGGACCGACAGGGCCAGCGCCATCGCCGCCGGAGCCCAAGGGCCGTGCAGCCGCCCGGAGGTCACGGACTGCGCCGCCGCGGCCACCACCCCGAGGAGCGCGAGCACGATGAGCGCGTCACGGACGGCGGCGGCCATGGCCTCCCACACGGCCTCGGCGCGCTGAGCCTCGCCGACCTTGCGGCCCTGTGTGGCGAGTTGACGGCGCCGCTCGGTGAGCCCGCCGAAGGAGAGCAGCTCGCGCAGCCCGTCGACGGTTTCCACGGTGTCGGCCGACAGCTTCGCGGTGGCCGTCCGGGTGCGGGCTCCCCGCACCGAGCGGCCGCGCGCGTCGGCGAAGGGCGCCACGGCGAGCAGCGCGGCGACCGGCAGCACCGCCGACAACAGCCACGGCTCCACCATGGCCAGCGCCGTGGCGCCCCCGGTGAACACCACGCCGGAGGCGAGGAGTTGGGCGGTGGTGTGGGCGTAGAAGAACTCCAGTGCCTCCACGTCGGCCATCGCCGTGGCTGCCAGGTCTCCGCTGCGCCGGCCGGCCACGCGCGCGGGTGCGCTGCGGGCGAGCCCGTCGAACATCCGCACGCGCAGTTCGGCCAGCACCCGGTAGGCCAGGTCGTGCGAGAGGTCCATCTCACGCCAGGTCGTCAGGGCCCGTACGACGACGAGGAGAACGAGGGCGGTGACCGTGCCGGCCGAGGGGGCACGGTCCTCGATGACGGCCGTGCCGACGGTGTGCGCGGCCAGCGTCAGCAGCGCGACGAGGGAGCCCTGTTCGAGCAGGGCGGCGGCACAGGTGCGGGCCATCATGCCCCGGTGCCCGGCGAGGGCGGGCAGCAGGGCGCGCAGTGCGCCGCGCCCGGGCACGACGGCCACGGCGGTGCCGTCCTGGGTGGTGCTGCTCATGCGGCGAGCCCTTCCTCGTGAGTGCGGCCGGCCGCGACGAGTTCGGCGTAGAGGCCGCCCGCTGCGACGAGGGCGGCGTGCGAGCCGATGGCGTCCACGCGTCCGTCGTCGAGCACCACGATCCGGTCGGCGTGCCGTACGGCGGCCAGCCGGTGGGCGACCACCACGACGGTCCGGCCGCCCGCGGCGTCGAGCAGCTCGCGCACGATGTCCGCCTCGCGTCGTTCGTCGACCGCGCTGGTGGCCTCGTCGAGGACGAGTACGGGCGCGTCCGCCAGCAGGGCGCGGGCCAGGGCCAGTCGCTGGCGCTGGCCGCCGGACAGGGTGGCGCCGCGTTCACCGAGGACGGTGTCGTAGCCGTCCGGGAGGGCGGCGATCTCGTCGTGGACACCGGCCGTGCGCGCAGCCCGCACGAGCTCGCCGTCCGTGGCGGTCGGCCGTGCGAGGCGCAGGTTGTCGGCGATGGTGGCGTGGAAGAGGTACGTCTCCTGGGAGACGACGGCGATGCCCTGCCGCAGTGAGTCGAGCGTGTACGCGGACACGTCGTGACCGCCGATGCCGATCCGGCCCCGCTGCGGGTCGCGGTGGCGCAGGAGCAGGGCGAGCAACGTGGACTTGCCCGCTCCCGACGGACCGACGATCGCCGTGGTGCGCCCCGCCTCGGCGGTGAAGGTGACGTTGCGCAGGGCGGGGGTGTCGGCCCCGTCGTAGCGGAACTCGACGTTTTCGAAGCGTAGTTGGGGCGGGGTCGGCCAGTGTGCCCGCAGCGTTCCGGTGTCCGGGACGGGGGGTTCGGTGGTGCGCAGTGCCGCGAGCCCGTCCGCGGCCGACACGCCGAGGTACCCGGCGTGCCATTCGCGTGACAGGTCGCGGACGGGTCGGAAGCACTCGGACGCGAGGAGCAGTACCAGGTAGGTGCCGGTCGCCGCGGTGGCTGCGGTGACGGCCGACCAGCAGGCGATCAGTGCCGCGGCGACGACGCCGCCCTGGATGGCCAGATCGGTCAGGCCGGTGTCGACCAGCGACGCGCGGAGCTTGGCGACGGTCGCCCGGTGCAGCGCCGCCGAGCGCTCCTGGAGCCGCTGCCGGGTGCGCCCGACGGCGCCCGCGGCCCGCAGCGCCGGCATGCCCTGCAGCGCCTCCAGATAGTCGGCACCCAGCCCTTCGTAGGTGTCCCAGTGTTCCTTGCCGCGCTTGGCGAGGGCCCGGTCCCAGGCGCGCGGACCGGCCAGGGCGAGCAGTAGTGCGGGGACGAGGCCCAGGAGCGCGCGCGGTTCGACGACGGTCATGACGGCGAGCAGCAGGGGCGGCACGGTGAGGGTGATCAGGAGCTGGGGCAGGTAGCGGGAGACGTAGGCGTCGACACCCTCCACTCCGTCGACGAGCGTGGTGCGCACTGCTCCGGCGCGGGCGGTGGTGAGATGCGCGGGCCCGAGCCGTCCGAGGTGGGTGAGGAGTTCGTCCCTCAGACGCACCCTCACCTCCGCTCCGGCTCGGGTGGCGGTACGCCGCTGCGCGCTGCCGAGAACGGCCCGGGCGGCGACGACGCCGAGCACGGCGCCGAGGAGCAGGGGGAGCCGGGCCGTGGCGCCCCGGGCCAGGTCGGCGAGGGCGAGGGCGAGCAGCACTGCCTGGGCGAGATGCGTGAGGGTGACGGTCCCCTGCAGGAGGGTGGCCGCGAGCAGAGGGCGCCGGGCGTGCCGCGTGGCGCGGCGGAGCTCGGGGTGGACGATCACGAGGTCTTCTCCTCGGGGTGGGTGGTGCCGAGGGCCAGGCCGTGGACGATCCAGGCCTCGCCCGGTGCGGCACCGAGCGCGGCGCCGAGGTCGGCCTGTTGCCAGGAGCCGACGGGGCGGGCTGTCAGGCCGTGCCGTACGGCGGCCAGATGGGCGAGATGGACGGCGAACCCGGCGCGCAGGTGTGTCCGCCGGATCCGGGGGGCGTCGGCGTCCGTCGGGCAGCCGTAGCCGAGCAGGACGGCACCGGTCTCGGCGATCCACGCCTGTCCCGCCGCCCAGGCGGCGAGCGTCGGCCGCGCCTCCCCTGCGGCGAGGCGCCGCAGGCCGCCGTCCGGGGTCGGCGCGACGAGCTGTGGCCGCGGTCCGCCGACGGCCGCGCACCAGGAGAGTTCACCGGCGCCCGCCTCCACGGCGGTGGCGAGCACCGTCGTGAGAGCGTCCGTGGGAGGCAGGCCCCGCAGCGGAGGCGGGGCACTGCGGCGGGCCAGCAGCTCGTGGGGCGCGGGACGGAACCCGGCCGGGGACGGGACGGGGTGAGACGCGACAGCCGGGGGCGGCGCGGACGGAGACGCGACAGCCGCGGACGATACGGACCGAGACGCGACAGCCGGGGACGGCGCGGACGGAGACACGACAGCCGCGGACGATACGGACCGAGACGCGACAGCCGCGGACGGCACAGACGGAGACGTGACAGCCGCGGACGATACGGACCGAGACGCGACAGCCGGGGACGGCACGGACCGAGACGAGACGGACGGAGACGCGACAGCCGAGTTCGATACGGCCGCGGACGCGCCCCGACTCGGTGGCCCGTCCGGGGCGGCGTGCTCCGGCAGGCCGAACCGCACCACGGCCAAGGGTTCTTCGGTGAGCCCGTCCAGGTGCGGGACGGCTTCCGCGACCCCGAGCGCGCGGCCGGCGAGCACCAGCGCCGCCGCCGCGTGCCCGGTGTCCAGCAGCGTCAGCGGCCAGGCGCGGTGGCCGTAGTGGGAGACCGTGCGGCGGGCGGTGACGGACAGTTCCACGCTCGCTCCGGGCGGCGTGTCGTCGGGTGCCGGCCCCAGCCGGTGTACGCGATGGGCCAGCGGGTCGTAGCCGTAACGCCCCGGCGGCACAGCGCAGTCGGCGCCCACGACGAGCTGGGCGTCCACCGGGTGCAGCGCGCCCGCCGAGGGCGCGGGCCGAAGCCGCCCGGCAGTGTCCGACGCCGCCAGCGACAGCCGGAGCAGCTCGCTCAGGTCCAGCTGCCCGGCACCCGCTCGCGGCAACGGGGCCGCCGGTCCCGGCCACGCGCGGACGGCGGGACCGGCGGGTGTGTCCGGGCCGGGCCGCTCCGGAGAACGGGCGCGCGCGAGAGCGCCGACGAGATCCACGGGCCGACCTCACATGTGGGGCGGAGGAGCGAGCGTGAAGTCCTCCGGCCCGGACGGCGCGGTCGTACGCCACCCCCGTTCGAGGGCCGCCTCGCCGAGACGCGGGCAGCCGAAGTACCCAAAGGCGGCAGGGGCGTTGGGCAGGAGGCCGGAGACGAGCACCCGCGCGACGCGCAGCGGGGTCTCGGCCACGTCCTCGGTGGTGACGTCGAAGGTCATGACGCGATGGCCGCCGTCCTGGAGCGCACGGCGGAGCCGGTCCGGGCTGCCGGGCTCCACCGCATCGATGGACACCACCCCGTGCGCGGGCTCGGTGAACCGCCGCGCCTGTGCCGCCATCCGCTCGTCCAGCCACACCTGCACGTGCGCGCCCAGGTCCCTGACGTGCGCGAAGTGTTCGCCGCAGGAGTCGAGGTAGCGGCCGTCCCCGCGGTGGTCCAGATAGAGGCCGCGGGCGAGGAGCCCGGCCTCGACAGCCTGGAAGACCCAGCCGTCGGGGTCGGTGAGGCCCTGGGTGAACACCCAGGTGTGCACGGCCTCCAGGACGGCCTTGCGGGCGGCCTCGGCCGGGTCGTACTTGCAGGCGAACCCGGCGGCGTGGATGCCGAGCCGGGGATCGTGGACGAGTGCGGCGATACACGGCGCGAACTCCGAGGGCATCGCGACGAGCCATACGTCGAGCCCGGATCCGGCGAGGTCGTCGGTGAGTCCGGGCACGCCGGCGGGGTCGATGCCGTGGGTCGGGCCGTCGAGGTGCCACCACAGCTCCAGCGCGTCCCGTTCGACGACCTCCAGCAGCCCGCGCTCGACGGCGTCGTCGAACCCCTGCCCGGTGGCGATGCCCGCGTAATTGAGGTGGTGGGTGCGGGGCAGTAAACGCAGCTCCCCCTGGCGCCAGTTGAGGTGGGTGAGGGCCACCGGTGCCCAGACCTCGGCGGTCTCCCCGCCGGGCAGGCGTTCCTGGCCGCGCGTCCACAGGGACGGGGTGTCGGGGGTGAGCGGGCGGTAGGGGAACTTCTCACGGCCGTACTGCCAGTCGGCGTAGGCGGGCAGTTCGTCAGGCCCGTACAGCCGCAGGCCCTTGTCGGCCAGCTCGGCGGCGGTGGCCCGCAGCGGTGCGTCGGGGTGACCGGGCGGCGGTACGCGGTTGCCGCAGTACCGTTCGACGCCCTCGGCTATGGCGGCGATCCGGGCGCCCTCGGGATCACCGAAGGTAGTGCCGAGCGAGACCCGGTCGGCGGGCCACAGCCCGAGCTTGCGCGCGTCGGCGATCTCGGCGGTGAGCGCGGTGTAGCGGGGCGGGGCCCCGACGGGGTGCTCGACGGGCTTGACCTTGCGGACGATGCCGCAGACGGGGTCGACGAGAGCTTCCCACGGCAGTGCCGTCATCGCAGTATCTCCTCTGCGGGGTCGATGGGGACGGGACGGGCACGGAGCACGGACAGCCGCAGCTCCACCCGTCCGGGGTCGACGGCCCGCCGGGAGGCGAGCAACCGGGTGGCGGTGACGGGGTCCTCGCCGGTGTGCGGATTGCGGGCGTGGGCCGGGAAGTGGTGCCCGGCGATCTCGACGCGGAGCCGCGTGCCCGCCGTCAGCCGCCGTGCGATCCCGCCGAGCGCCACGCCGAACTCCGCGGCACGGCCGGGAGGGTCGGCACGCCGTACGACGCCGACGGCCAGCCGCTCGGCCCCGCCTTGCGGGGTGAGCGCGGCGAGTCTGGCGAACCAGTCCGCGGCGGGTGTGTCGGCGGTGCCCCGCAGCCGTACCTCGGCGGGGCCGACGAGGTCCAGCGGACGCGGCAGCGGCGCGGAGACGAGCAGGCAGCGGTCGGGCGTGACGTCGGTGGGGACACGCAACCCGTCGGAGGCGAGGGGGCGTTCGGGGTCGGCGGTGAAGGAGGCACCGTGGACCGTGCGCAGGTGCGGACGGTACGGCGCGCCCTCGACGCCGGCGGGCATCCACACAGCGCTGCCGCCGAGCCCGACTGCACCGCGGCGCCCGTGCCCGAGTCCGCCGGCGAGGGCGAGGCGGGCCCAGCGGGCGTAGAGGTCGCCGAGGCTCACCCGGTGCGCCGGCGTGGCGTCGGGACCGGGCGCGGCGACGAGGCCGTGGCCCCAGGGACCGGTCAGCAGGCGCGCAGAGGGCCCGCCCCAGCGGTTCCACAGCGTGACGGTGTCCTCGGCGAAGTGGTCGTGGTGACCGCCCACCGCGAGCAGCGGCACGCGGGCGTCCGAGGCCAGGGAGGCGAACCGGTCCCGCTCGTGAGGGCGCCACAGGCCCGGCCAGGAAGCGAGGTCGCGGCCGAGGCGCGCGGGCAGGTCCGTCACCGGCAGGTGGGTGAGCAGTCCCGGGTCCGCGGCGAGGGCCTTCACCAGGGCTTCCTCGTCGGAGTCGCGTCGGTCGCCGTGGGCCGCCCACCACCCGGCACGGGCCGCCAGCCGCTCCACGCCCGAGGGTTCGCGTGCCGTCTCGGCGATGCCCAGGGCCGGTACGGCCGCGATGACGGCGTCGGGGCGGGCGTCCTCGGGGGTGTCGAGCGCCAGGGTGAGCGCGCAGTGCGCCGCGTAGGACGCGCCGGCCGCGACCAACCGCCCGTCGCTCCAGGGCTGTCGGCGGATCCAGCGGGCGGTCGCCGCTCCGTCGGGGGCCTCGTTCTCGTACGGGTGCCACTCCCCCGCCGAGGCGTGTCGGCCGCGCACGTCCTGGGCCAGCGCGGCGAATCCGCGCCGGGCCCAGCCGTGCAGTTCGGCGCGGTGGCGTCGCCGGTCGTAGGGCGTGCGGACGAGTACGGCCGGGAAGGGGCCGGCGCCGTCCGGGAGCTGGACGTCGGTGGCGAGGCCGTCCACGGCCGCGCCGAGCAGGCTCATCCGGCCTGCTCGGGGATGGCCGCGACGTCGGGGACGGGCAGGACGGGATGGTCGGTGACCGTGAGCGTGCGCAGGTCGATCCTGCGCAGTCGACGCCTGGCGGGCAGACCGCCGGGGCCGGGGGTGTCGGTGGCCCACCGGGTGAGGTCGTCGGCGAGCAGGGCGGCGAGCAGTCCCGCCGCGGCGGCCGTGAGACGCACGGTGCCGCCGGACGTACGAGGGCCGATCCAGTAGGCGTCCAGTTCGCGGTGGGCGGGCGTGGCGGCGCGTCTGCGCGCCCGTACGTGGGCCGAGGTGACGTCTCCGGCGGCGGCCGCGAGGGGTTCGACGTACGCCTGCCAGCCCTCGCGGTGACAGCGCAGCCAGGCGACACCGCGCTCGGGCAGCCGGTCGGCCGCGTCCCACAGCCCTTCGGGCACGGGCCCGTCGAGGCACCACACCACGGCGGCGGGCCGGCCCTCCGTCGCTTCCTCGGGTGCTGCCGGCCGGGGCTCGGCGCCCTCGGCCCGCAGGTACGCGGCCAAGGGCCCGGTGACCGCGGGGTCGCCGACGAGCCGGACGTCCCGGCGCTCGGCCGGCCAGGTCGTGGGCAGCACGCGGTCGATCAGGTATCCGGCGTCTTCGAAGGCACCGACGAGACGAGCGAGTTCGGCGTCACAGTCGTCGGTCGCCGCGCCGGCGAGCCGAGCGAGCAGCGCGTCCTGGTCCGTCTCACCGGTTCGCACGCTGAGGAACTCCCCGTCGGCCGTACGGACGGCGAGACCACGCCCGGGCACGGTGACGACCTCGACCCCAGGTGCGAGCTGGCTGCGGGACACGTCGATTCTCCTGTCAGGAAGGGCCGTGGGAGGTGGGAGTGGGCCCGCCCGGGCAGTGCGGGCGGGCCCACCGGTCAAGAGCACTCAGCCCTTGGTCACTCCTCGGTGTCGTCGAAGGGGTTCTCGACGAGCGCGTTGGAGTGGGAGGCCGAGTCGTGGGCCAGCTGACCCGGGTCGGCGATCGGCGCGAAGACCTGCTCGTTCTCCATGAACTCTCCTTGTTTCCAGGGGAGATGCGGCGTTCGGACGAGCGCCGCAGAAGAGAACCTAATGAATATGATTATCATTTACTAGTGGGGAGTGGGTGATCCGGGTAACACACCGGCCAGCCACCCTCCGGATCCTCACCGACCCGGCCCGCCACGTTGAGGACGTCCGCCAGCAACCCGGGGGTGACGACCTCCTTCGGCGCCCCGTCGGCCACCACACGGCCGTCCCGCAGCGCGACGATCCGCTCGGCGAACCGCGCGGCGTGCGCCAGGTCGTGCAGCACCATCACCACCGTGAGGCCCCGTTCCTCGCGCAGCCGCACCACCGTCCGCAGCACATCCAGCTGGTGATGCAGGTCGAGGTACGTGGTCGGCTCGTCGAGCAGCAGGATGCGGGTGTCCTGGGCGAGGGCCATGGCGAGCCGCACCCGCTGCCGCTCGCCTCCGGACAGCGCGTCGACGTCGCGCTCGGCCCACTCCTCCACCCCGACGTCGCGCAGGGCACGCCGCGTCACGGGGTCGTCCCCCTCACGCAGCATGCCGAGCGGACCACGGGCCGCGTAGCGCCCCTGCCGGACCAGCTGACGCACGGTCATACCCGGGACGGCCGGCGCCGACTGGTGCAACAACGCCACCCGCCGGGCGGTGGCACGCCTGGACAGCCGGGCGACATCGTCCCCGCCGAGCAGCACCCGCCCCTCGTCCGGTCGCAGCAGTCCTGCGGACAGCCGCAGCAAGGTCGACTTGCCACAGCCGTTGAGCCCTATGAGGGCGGTCAGTTCACCCGGTTCGACGCTCATGTCGACGCCGCGCAGCACGGGTCGGCCCGGATAGCCGAAGCGGACCCCCTCCACGCGGATCCCCACGGACTCGGTCATGCTTTCCTCCGTCGACTTCAGAACGTACGGTCCGGCGCGCGACGCACCACGACCAGCAGCAGGGCGGCCCCGAGGCAGGTGGTGAGCGCCCCGACCGGCAAGGTGAGCCGGCCGAAGTCCAACGCGACGGCAAGCAGCCTCGACAGCAGCTGCGCCGCCGCGTCCGCCCCGCACACCACGGCCGCGCCCACCAGAGCGGCACCGGGCAGCGAGACCCTCAGGTCCGCGCCGAACAGGGCCACGGCGACATGCGGAACGAGCAGTCCCACGAACCCCAGGGCACCGACGGCGGCCACCGCACCGGCTGTCAGGGCCACCGCGCACAGCAGGGCGAGGCTGCGGGCGCGTCGTGTCGACAGCCCCGCCGCGGTGGCGAGTTCGTCCCCGCAGCGCAACAGGGTCAGCGGCCCGGCGAGCAGCCACGCCACAGCACCCCAGGCCAGCGCCCACGGCCACAGCAGGTGCCAGTGCTGCCACACCCGGCCCTCCGTCGTGCCGACGAGCCACTGGACGACGCTGCCCAGCTCCCCCGGCGCGACCAGCAGGACCATGGCGGTCAGCCCGCCCAGCACCGCCGACACCAGGACCCCGTGCAGGGCGGTCTGCGCCGGGTCGCCACGGCCCCGCCCGGCGAGCAGCCACAACAGCGCGGCCCCCGTGCACCCGCCGGCACATGCGGCGACGACCACGGCGATGGGCGATTCCCACCCGGCGAGGCCGAGTCCGGTCGCGGTGACGGCCCCCAGCACCGCGCCCGGCGTCACACCGGTGACCTCCGGTCCGGCCAGGGGATTGCGCAGCGCGGACTGCAGCACCAGGCCCGCGACCCCGAGGCAGGCACCGGCGCCGAGGGCCACCAGCACTCTGGGCAGCCGGAGTTGGAACATGATGTGCTGTTGCGTCGCGTCGCCGCCTCCGCCGAGCACGTCCAGGACCGCGGCCGGGGACATGCCCCGCCCGGCGACCAACCCGGCACCTGCGCATACGACGACGAGGGCGACCAGTGCCCGGATGCGTCGGCTCATCGGGCTTCCCCCGCTCCGGGCACTCCGTCGAACGGGGCCCCCGGCTGTTGTTGTCCTCGGCCGTCCCCGCACATGTGCGGGAGAGGCCCGCTGCCGTGCGGCTCGGCGGTTGCCGAGGCGCATCGCGATACGCGTCGCCGGCCGGCCGGCCTCCGCCGGCCCGACCGAAGAAGGGCGACGCCGACCGGTACGCCGAGCAGAGCCGTCCAGGCGCCGACCGGTGTCTCGACGGGCGCCAGGGCCAGTCGCGCCGGGACGTCGGCGACGGCCACCACGACCGCCCCCCAGGCCGTCGACCAGGGCAGCCAACGCACCGCGTCCGCAGCCGGGTCGAACCGCCGCGCCAGGTGGGGGGCGAGGAACCCCACCCATGCCACCGGTCCGCACACCGCCGTCACGGGTGCGATCAGCACCACGGCGATGGCCAGCGCCGCCAGCCGGGCCCGCTGGGCGCGAACACCCAGCGCCTCGGCGTCCTCGTCCCCCAGCCGCAGCACCGAGAGCACCGGCGCGCACAGCACGAGAGCGGGGACCGCGACGAGCAGCCAGGGCCACAGTCCGGTGACGTCGTCCCAGGTACGGGCGGACAGCGAGCCGAGCAGGAACCGGTAGATCAGCTGGAGGTCGAGCTGGTCGGCCATCACCATGAGCACGAGCAGCGCGGCCTGCAACGCGGCGGCGACCGCCGCTCCGGTGAGCAGTACGGCCGACGGGCTGCGTCCCATACCGGCCGCGAGCAGCGTGAGTCCGCCGCCCACCACCGCCCCGCCGATCGCCAGCATCGGCTGGACCACGGCGGGGACGGACACCGCGAGCACCAACGGCGCGGCGACCCCGAACGCGGCTCCCGACGAGACCCCCAGCATCTCCGGGATGGCCAGGGGGTTGCGCAGCGCCTCCTGCAGCACCAGTCCCGCGGCGCCCAGGCAGGCACCGGCCACCAGGGCCAGCACCAGCCGGGGTACGCGGAGTTCGGTGACGACGATCCCGGCCAGGGTGGTGTCGGCGTCCCGGAAGGCACCGGGCAGCTGGTGCGGCGGCACGAGAGGCGTGCCCAGACTGAGCGCGCATCCGGAAGAGGCCGCCAACAGGACCAGCAGCACCACGAGTCGCCATGTCCGTACGGACCGCACGGCCACCCGCCGTACCCCTGTCGCAGGAGGTGCGCTCACCGCAGCGCGGCCGTGGCCTCGTCGAGCACGATGCCCAGCGAGCGGGTGCCACGCCCCTTGGCCCACACCTCGGAGTTCACCTCGTGGACATCGCCGTTGCGCACGGCCGGGATCTTCCCCCACAGCGGGTTCTCGGCCAGCTTCTGCGACAGCTTGCCGTCCGCATCGCCGAAGCTGATCGTCTCGGAGAAGATCACGTCGACGTCGGCCGCGAGGATCTCCTCCAGGCTGTAACTGCCCTCCACGCCACGCGACTTCCAGGGGTACTCGGCGAGCTTGGGGAAGAGGCTGGCCGCCACGTCCGTCTCGGGGGTGGCGACACCGAAGTTCTCGTCGCTGCCGTAGATGACCAGGGCGGTCTTGTCGCTCCTGGCCTGCTCGGCCTCGGCGAGCTTGGTCCGGAAGGTCTTCTCCGCCTTCTCGCCCTCGGCGGTACGGCCGGTCAGCGCGGCGGTGTCGCGCAGGTACCCCACGCTGTCCTGCCATGTCTCCGGCTGCATGGGCCAGAAGGTGGTCGCGCCCTTCAGTGCCGGGGCGAGCTTGCCGTGCGTGTCCTGCAGGCCGATCACCAGGTCGGGCTTGTGGGAGAGGATCGCCTCCACCTCGGGGGCTATGAAACCGCCGGGGATGATGTCGACTTCCTTCGCCTTCGCCGCGCCCAGGAAGCGGGGGTGGGCGAGCAGCGCGCTGTTCGTGGCCGTGGGGACGATGCCGAGCTCGGTCAGGATGTCGTCGCAGAGCGCGAAGAGGCAGACGACACGCTCGGGCTTCTTCCGCAACGAGATCTTGACCCCGTTCGCGTCCGTCAACTGCAGGGTGGCCTTGATGTTCTCGACGGTCACGTCGGTCCTGGGCCCGGCCGCGGCAGCGCTCCGCTCGCTCGCCGGCTCGGTGGACGCGCCGCATCCGGCCAGGACAGATCCCACTACCGCTGCGGCGACGCAGCTACGAACGAATCTCGACGGTGAGCGCAGCATCGATGCCCTCGCTTCTTCCTTGAAGTTCCCCGATGTTCCCCGGACCCACCGAACATACATGATAATCGTTTTCATTATGATCTCGTTCCGATGAGGGAGGCACCGATGACCGCCGGTCCACTGCTGCTCGTCTCCGACCACATGGAGGGGTGTCTCCATGTCCTGACCGTGCCGGACGGTTCCGAGACAGCTCGCCTGACAGGACGTCACCTCTCCGAGCACGCGGGCTTCCTGGCACTGCACGGCGGGCGGGTGGCATGCGTAGACGACCGCAGGGGCGAGCTGCTGGTGCTCGACCCGTTCGGTCCGGAGCTGGTCGAGAAGTCCGTTCCGGTGGCCGTGCCGGCCGAGCATCTCGCCGTGGACCCGTCCGGCCGGTGGGCGGCCGTCACCACGGGCCTGGGCAGGAACAGCGAGCCCTGGTCGGATCTGCTGACGGTGGTCGACCTCGCCACGGGGGACGCGGCCCGCGTCCGCACGCGCGCGGGCGAGCCGGGAGTGACCGTGCTCGGCGACGGGGATCCTCTCCTCGTCCTGCGGCACAGGGAGCCCGGCGCCCTGGCCGTCCACCGGTTCGCCGACCTGCTCGCCGCGCCGCCCGGCTGCCCCGCCGTATCCGCCCAC
This sequence comes from Streptomyces sp. NPDC007808, assembly GCF_042868655.1. NCBI lineage: Bacteria > Bacillati > Actinomycetota > Actinomycetes > Kitasatosporales > Streptomycetaceae > Streptomyces > Streptomyces sp. NPDC007808. The sequence continues at coordinate 580,143 of NZ_JBIAEQ010000001.1, read as the reverse complement.
ACGCATCTCGCACTGCCCGACGACGGACACGGAGACGCGCAGGACCCGGATGGCGGCCTGGTGTTCGCGGCCACCGGCGAGGGGGTGCACCGGGCGCGCCGCAAGGGCGACGCGCTGGTCGCGGAGCCGGTGATCGGGTGGGGGGCGCCCGCCCGAGGCTGGTATCTGCGGCTCGACCCGCGGCGACCCGCACTGTGGTCGACCCTGCGGGGCGGCCCGGCGGATCCCCTGCGATGGCCGGAGTGGACCAACCAGGCATGGCACCACGACCTGGACGCCGACCGTACGACCCTGACGGACCTCGGCCCCGGACTGGTCTTCCGACTGGCCCTCGCCGAGAACCACACCGCCTTCACCCGCATCCACCCGGACGGCGACGAACTGATCCTGCTGGACACCGAAGCCGGGACTGCGCACCGCGCTCCCCTCCCGGCCATGCGGGGCGCGCCCCGCCGCGGCGGCACCCCCTGGGAGGGCGTCCAGCGCCGTGCGGTGGCGGCTTCACCGGGCGCGGACTGGGTCGCCGTCACCCGCGGCGGCCACGGCCAGGTGCACCTCTTCGACACCCGAACGGGCAGCGAGGCAGCCCGGTGGCAGCTGGACACGCCCCTGCATCACGGCGGCCACGCGATGCTGCGCACGAGGACCGACAGGGCCGAAGCCGACACCGTGGGCCGGTAGCCCCGCCGTACTCGGCGATCCGCCCGGCCGGCAATGCCCGAACGCACCATCGGCCGACCGCGCGTCTCCAGAGACTACGTGTACGACGAAGGCACCATCGGTCGGTCAGCGGGATTCGGTCACACGGCGTCCGGCGCAGGGCCACGAGGCGTGCGGGTGGGGGTTGTCGGTGCGCCAGATCGCCCGTCGCTCACGCCCTACGGCTGATCCCTCTGCGCGCCCCCGTTCCGGTCCACCCGCATTCGCCTGCCCGAGCCCTCCCCCACGGCCCCCGGGCGCCCTGGAAGTCGCACCGAATCGCGTACAACCACCGACGCACCTCGACGGTCTGGCATATGCCATCGCCGCGCCCGCGGACCATGGCACGTCCAACGGCCCGGGACACCACGCGGTGTCCCCAGCATGCTCGGGAGAACGCCGCATGCCCACACGTGTACGCATCGTCATGGCCTCGGCCGTGGCGGCCGCGCTGACCGGCCCCCTGCTGACGGTCGGTGCCGGGACCGCCGTCGCCGCCGGCTCCGGCCTGCAGGGCGACTTCAACGGCGACGGCTACCGCGACGTCGCCGTCTCGGCTCCGCTCGCCGCGGTCGGCGGCAGGTCCCGGGCCGGTCAGATCGCCGTCATGTACGGCTCGGCGAGCGGTCTCAAGGCCACCAACCGGACTCTCATCAGCCAGGACTCCACCGGCATCCCGGGCGGTGCCGAGACGGACGACATGTTCGGCGCCACCACAGCGGCCGGAGATCTCAACGGTGACGGGTACGCCGACCTCGCCGTGGGCACCCCCGGCGAGGACGTCGGCAGCGACACCGACGGCGGCGCCGTCACCATCGTCTGGGGCTCCGCCTCCGGCCTGGCGGGCGGCACCACCGTCGCCGACCCGAACGCCTCGGCCCAGGACAGGTTCGGCCAGTCCCTGGCCACGGGCGACTTCGACCCCGACGGCAAGACGGACCTGGCGGCGGGCGGCACCTCCGACAAGGTCTGGATCTTCCGGGGCGGCTTCACCAGAGCCGGAGGCAACGGCGGTACCTACTACGTCAGGCCGAACATCGTCAAAGCGAGCAACGCCGGTGCCACGCAGCTGACCACCGGCGACTTCAACGGAGGTGGCGGCGACGACCTGATCGTGGGCGGCTTCGACGCCGACACCCGGTACAGGACCAACGTCCTCATCTACGCCTCGCCCACCGGCACCAAACTGGAAGACGGCTCCCAGGACGACTTGGCGGCCGGCTTGATCACCGGCACCGGGGACCTCAACGGTGACGGTACGGACGATGTGGTCATGGGCGCACCCTGGGACGACGGCATCCCCGGTGCCGTCAAGGGCGGCAAGATCAGCGTCATCTACGGCAACACCTACCGCTCCTACCAGGCGGACGTCATCGGCCAGGACACCGCGGGCGTCCCCAGCGTCGCCGAGACCGGCGACCGCTTCGGCCTTGAGGTGGCCGTGGGCGACATCGACGGCGACGGCTACGCGGACGTCGCCGTCGGAGCGCCCGGCGAGAACCTCACCACGACGGCCACCTCGGTGATCGACACCGGGGCGGTCACCGTCCTGTACGGATCCGCCGCCGGCGTCACCGCCACCGGCAGCCAGTACCTGCACCAGGACACCGCCGGCGTGCCCGGCGGAAACGAGAAGTCCGACCAGTTCGGCGGCGAGGTCTTCCTGACCGATGTCAACGGTGACCACAAGGCCGACCTGACTGTCGGCGCCAACGGCGAGAACGACTTCGACGGCACCGTCGTCGGTCTCCTCACCGACGGCACCGCGATCCGCACCGCGGGAGCGGTCTCCTTCGGCCCGTCCACCGTCGGCATCTCCACCAGCGGCCACCCGGAGTTCGGCAGCATCATGGCCGGCTGACCGAAGCGCCCGCCCGGCCCTACCGGCAGGGCGGGACAGGAAGAGCGATGCGCACCCGCCACCGGGCCGTGCGGGAGCTTCTGTGTCGTCACCCTCCGTCCGCACGCGCCGGTGAGCTCCTGTACACCTGTTCGGGGCCCACCGGCCCACGACGAACCAGGAGTTCCCGCCATGCGGTACGCACGATCAGCCAAAGGCGCCCTCACCGCCGGCTCCGCCACCGCGGCCTGCCACGGGCTGATGTCCACCGGCTACGCGTGGGCCCGCGACAGCGAGGCCGCGAGCGGGGACGCGGTGCTCTCCGGTGCCTTCGAGTTCCTGCTCACCACGGCCGCTTCCTGGGTTCTCATGCCCGTTCTGCTGTGGGGCGGCATGCGGGTGATGCGGGAGAACGGCAACGCGCTGCTGGTACTCGTCGGTGGGCTGGTCTGGGCCGGGCTCTCCGGGTACTTCATCGACGCCGTCGACCGCATCGGCGGCCACATACCGGTCCCGGCCCTCGCCGCATACGTCCTCCTCTGTGCGGGGCTGGCGGCGGCCGGCAGCCACACCGCACGACCGCGCCTGCCGGGAACCGACGAACGACAGTGTTAATTTCATCGAACTGATCACATTGCCCGCTATTTGGCGAACCCGACTTCGAACGGAATGAGGTGCTCGCAGATGCTGGTCCGTGCGTACGTACTGTTCGAGGTGGAGCCGGCCGGCGAGGGCGACACACTCGAACGTCTGACGCACCACAGCCTCGGTGGCTGCAAGGTGCTGGCGAGCCAGATCATGCCGAACGAGATCGTCGCCCATCTGGAGGCCGACGGACTCGACAGCTTCAACGCTGCGTTGGCCGAGTTGCTGGGCGTCGGCGGGGTCAGGCGAGCAACGACCCTCAGGCTCTCCACGACCTCATGACGTCCATGGGGGGCGACGTTCGACGACGACCCGCCCCAGCCGCGGAACGCCGCTCGCCGGCGGGAGGCGGGCTGCCGTGGCACCGCGAGCGGCGTACGGAGACCGTCAGCGGGTCGTGCCGGCCATCTCCGGCTCCGGAGTGTCGAGGGCGTCGAGGCCGCGCAGGATGTCCTCCACCCGTTGTCTGGCGTCGCCGAAGAGCATCTGGGTGTTCTCTCGGAAGAAGAGCGGATTCTGCACACCCGCGTACCCGGTGGCCATGGACCGCTTGAAGACCACGACCTGGGCCGCCTCCCACACGTGCAGGACCGGCATTCCGGCGATCGGACTGGCCGGGTCCTCGGCGGCCGCCGGGTTGACGGTGTCGTTGGCCCCGATGACCAGGACGACCGAGGTGGCGGCGAAGTCGTCGTTGATCTCGTCCATCTCCAGGACGATGTCGTAGGGCACGTTGGCCTCGGCCAGCAGCACGTTCATGTGACCGGGCAGCCGGCCGGCGACCGGATGGATTCCGAAGCGCACCTCGACGCCTCGTTCGCGCAGCTTGCGCGCCAACTCAGCCACGGGGTACTGGGCTTGGGCGACGGCCATGCCGTAGCCCGGGGTGATGATCACCGAGGAGGCGTCGCGCAGCAGTTCCGCGGTGTCCTCCGCGTTGATCTCCCGGTGCTCCCCCCGTGCGCCGTCGTCGTCACTCGTCGCGGTCGGGGCGCCGAATCCGCCCGCGATCACCGAGATGAACGAGCGGTTCATCGCCTTGCACATGATGTACGACAGGTAGGCGCCTGAAGAGCCGACCAGCGCGCCGGTGACGATCAGCAGGTCGTTGGCGAGCAGGAAGCCCGAGGCCGCCGCGGCCCAGCCGGAGTAGCTGTTGAGCATCGAGACGACCACGGGCATGTCACCGCCGCCGATGGAGGCGACCAGATGCGCGCCCAGGGCGAGGGCGACCACGGTGACCGCGATGAGCAGTCCCATGTGGGGGCGCGCGACGAAGGCCACGGTGAGCACGGCGAAGGCGGCGAGCGCGCCGATGTTCAGGGCATGCCTGCCGGGGAGCATGAGCGGGCGGGACTTGATCCGCGCCGACAGCTTCAGGTAGGCGACCACGGAGCCGGTGAAGGTCACGGCACCGATGAACACGCCGATGAAGACCTCGGCGTGGTGGATGCGCAGCAGCGTGCCGGTGAGTTCCTCACCGGCGTGGCCGCCGGCGTCCACGTCGAGGTAGCCGTTCCAGCCGACGAACGCGGCGGCGAGACCGACGAGGCTGTGCATGATGGCGATCAGTTCCGGCATGCCGGTCATCTCGACGACCCGGGCGCGCCACAGTCCGATGCCCGCGCCGACAACCGTGGCGAGGGCGATCAGCATCAGACCGGTGGTGGTGAGGGACCGCGAGGCGAGACCGATGCTGGCGGCCGTCGCGATGACCATGCCCGCGATGCCCCAGACGACGCCCGAGCGGGAGGTCCGGTGCTGGGAGAGTCCGGCGAGGCTGAGGATGAACAGCAGCGCGGCGACGACGTAGGCGGCCTGTGCGGCCGTGTAGGTGGTCATCCCTGATCAGCCTTTCGAGAACATGCCGAGCATGCGGCGGGTGACGGCGAATCCTCCGAAGACGTTGATGCTCGCGAGCAGGATCGCGGCGAACGACAACATGGTGACCACGGTGTTTCCGTGCCCGATCTGCAGCAGCGCGCCCACCACGACGATCCCGGAGATCGCGTTGGTGACCGACATCAGCGGGGTGTGCAGTGCGTGGTGCACCTGGCCGATGACGTAGAAGCCGATGACGATCGCGAGGACGAAGACCGTGAAGTGCGTGATCAGTCGGGGCGGCGAGAAGGCGGTCACCAGGAAGAGGGCGAGCGCTCCGGCGCCGACGAGTGCGTACCCCGACCGCGGTGAGCGCTCGGGTCTCGCCGTGACGCCGGGGGCTCCCTCGGATCCCGGGCCGTGGGGAGGGACGGGAGTGTGCGTGGCGGACACCTGCACGGGTGGTGGTGGCCAGGTCTTCTCACCGTGGCGTACCACGGTCATCGACCGCTGCACCACGTCGTCGAAGTCGAGGACGAGCCGTCCGTCCTTGCCGGGGGTGAGCAGTTTCATCAGGTTGACGAGGTTGGTGCCGTACAGCTGCGACGCCTGGGCCGGGAGCCTGCCGGGCAGGTCGGTGTAACCGATGATCGTGACGTCGTTGTCGGTGACGACCGCCTTCCCGGCGACCGTCCCCTCGACGTTGCCCCCCTGTGCCGCGGCCATGTCGACGATCACGCTGCCCGACTTCATCCGCGCCACGTCCTCGGCGGTGATCAGTCGCGGCGCGGGCCGGCCGGGGACGAGCGCGGTGGTGATGATGATGTCCACGTCGGCGGCCTGCTCGGCGTACATCCGCGCGGCGAGCCGGTTGTAGTCGTCCGAGGTGGCCTTGGCGTAGCCGTCGGCGCCGGTCTCCTGGTCGGCTCCTTCGAGCCGTACCTCCAGGAACTCGCCACCCAGCGAGCGCACCTGCTCGGCGACCTCGGGCCGCGGGTCGGTGGCGCGGACCACGGCGCCGAGGCTGCGTGCCGCGCCGATCGCCGCGAGTCCGGCCACTCCGGCCCCGGCCACCAGCACCTTGGCCGGCGGCACCTTGCCCGCGGCGGTCACCTGGCCGGTGAAGAAGCGGCCGAAGGAGTGCGCCGCCTCGACCACGGCCCGGTATCCGGCGATGTTCGCCATCGAGCTGAGGACGTCCAGGGACTGGGCGCGCGAGATGCGTGGGACGGCGTCCATGGCGAGCACGGTGATCGGCCGCCGCGCCAACTCCTCGACCAGTTCCGGGTTCAGGGCCGGGCCGATGAGCGCGATCAGCGTCGCTCCGTCCCGCAGCCGGCCGATCTCCTCACTCGACGGACCGTTGACCTTCAGCACGATGTCGGCCCGCCACGGGTCGCCGAGACGGGCGCCCGCCTCCTCGTACGCCGCGTCCGAGAAGCGGGACAACTCCCCGGCCCCCGGTTCGACGACCACGTCGTACCCGAGGGCGACGAGTCTGGCCGCGGTGGACGGTGTCGCCGCCACTCTGGTCTCGCCCGCGGTGGACTCGGCGGGTACGCCGATCCGCTGCGCTTCCTGCTCCGGTTCCCGTTCCGATGGGACCATCGTCTTCCTCTCTGATCGAGTGCCCCTCCGCCGAAGGTCTGCCCTCAGTCGGCGGTCGGGAAGCGAGTCGGCTCCTGTGCGCGGCGGGTCGAGCCGCGAGTCGAGCCGTCGCCGGCCGGCGACGAGCGAGTTCCTGGGTCGACGTGTCCAGGTCGAGGCGCAGTAGCCTCGGGCCATGCCTGAGACCCCGGTGGCACGCTTCTACGACGACCTGGCCGACAACTACCACCTGATCTACGGGGACTGGGACGCGAGCATGCGCCGGCAGGGCCAGGCCCTGGACGCCCTGATCGGACGGGACGGAGCAGCGGTGTTGGACTGCTCCTGCGGCATCGGCACACAGGCCGTCGGCCTGGCGCTGCGCGGGCACGACGTCATCGCGACGGACATCAGCCGCCGCGCCGCCGCCCGCGCCGCTCGTGAGGCCGCCCGCCGGAACGTGCCGCTGCGCACAGCCGTGGCCGACATGCGACGCCTGCCGTTCCCCGACGCCCGGTTCGATGTCGTCGTGTGCGCCGACAACGCCCTGCCCCACCTGCTGACGGAGCAGGACGTCCACGCCGCCCTGACTCAGATGCGCCGGGTGCTGCGTCCCGGCGGCCTGCTGCTGGCCAGCACACGTCCCTACGACGACCTGCTGCGCAACCGCCCCGAATCCACGCCTTTGCAGGTCCACCGTTCGACGAACGGTCGTGAACGGGCCGTCACCTTCCAGCTCTGGCACTGGCATGACGACGGCGAGCACTACGACCTGGAGCTGTTCCAACTCCTGCCGTCCGGCGGAGAGTGGCGCGTCCAGGTCCACCGCACCACCTACTGGGCGCTCAGCCGGAACCGGCTGTCCGCTCTCGCCGCGAACGCGGGGTTCGTGGCGCCGAGGTGGCGGATGCCGCGGGAGAGCGGCTTCTTTCAGCCGTTGCTCTCGACGTATGCCGCGGAGTAGGGGAATCGGTGTGGCGTCCCGGGGACTTCGGTGGAGCTGTCGGCCTTTTGCTTCGGTCAGAACCAGTGCAGGCAGTGCGGGAGGCGATCGGTGCGAAGAGGGCGTCGGCGAGGGCGGCCGCGTCCGGGTGGTGGGCTCGGATGTGCCCGGCACGCACGAGCGTGCTCGGGGCGGTGCCGCCGAGGTGGACCGAGCCCAGGTCCCGCACGTCCAAGGACAGGTCCGGCTCCGGTCCGTCGGGACGCAGCCGGCCTTGCGGTCCCGGACGGTCAGCAGGTGGCGGCCGTGCTCGCCGAGGAACGAATCTCGGTCCAGCCATGGCCGCTCACGGCACCTCCGCCTCCGATGCATCGAGGCAGCAGTGGACGAAGTCCTGAACGACGGGATCGTGGTCGCCGGCGCGGGCCCAGGCGACACCGACCTCACTGGGGGTGACGCCGCTGACCGGGCGGTAGGTGATGCCGGGGCGGGCGTAGAAGCGGGCGGCTGACGCGGGGGCGAGGGCGATCCCGTAGCCGTTGGCGATGGCGCTGAGCCAGTCGTCCGGCTGGTCGGTGACGGCGCCGATGCGAACCGGATGGCCGCCGCGTTCTCCGGTGGCCAGCCAGTGGTCTCGCCACCGGCCTGTTTCAGGCGGGGCGGCCACGAACGGCTCGTCCCACAGATCCCGGAAGGGGATCACGCTGCGCGCGGCCAGAGGGTGTGTCTCGGGGAGGGCGACCCAGCGGGGCTCGGTGAGCAGTACCGCCGTGCGCACAGTGTCCTGGCCGGGGAAAGGCAGCCGCAGCAGGGCGACGTCGACGTCTCCGTCGGCGAGCCCGGCGCTCGGATTCGACCAGGCTGCCTGCCGCATCTCCACCCGCCAGCCCGGGCGGCGCCGGGTGAACTCCGCGATGATGCGCGGGGTCGCCTCGTTGGCGGCACTGGCGATGAAGCCGACTTTGAGCACCCGGGCCGCCCGGTCGGCGGTGTGCTTGGTCTCGCGCAGCACCTGGGCCCAGTCGGTCAGCAAGGCGGGCGCTCGGTCGGCGAGGGTCCGGCCCGGTGCCGTCAGGGTCATGCCGGTGCGGGAGCGGGTGAACAGCCGCACTCCGAGCTGGGTCTCCAGCTGCTTGATCTGTTTGGTGAGCGCCGGTTGGGACACGAACAGTCGTTCCGCGGCGCGGGTCAGGGTCCCCTCCTCGGCCACGGCGACGAAGTAGCGAAGCAGTCGAGTGTCCACGTCCATGCTCACAGGTTATGGAAGCACGTATTGGACGCCGCTCAAGTGGCGCGAAGAGGCTTGTCGAGGTGAGCGCACCCGACTCGCCGAACTCACGATGCGCTCGACCGGAGGACGAGGCACATGTTCACCGCCTACGCGCTCATCACCGTCGTCGCCGTCCTGGCCAATGCCGCGGTCGCCGTCGCCGACCTCCTCGGAGCCAGGTTCGTCCTCGCCAACTCTGCTGAGGTAGGAGTCCCGGAGACCTGGCTTCCGGGGCTTGCTGCCCTCAAGGCCGCCGGGGCCGCCGGTCTGCTGCTCGGGCTCCTGGGTGTGCCGGTCATCGGCGTCGCCGCCGGTACAGGACTCGTCCTGTTCTTCATCGGTGCGGTCGCCGTACACATCCGTGCGCGTGTCTACTACAACCTCGCCTTTCCCGGTGGCTACCTGGCTCTGGCCGCAGCGTCTGTCGTCCTCGCCGTGCTGCGATAGACGTCGGAGTGGAGCGCCGGCCGCTTCCAGTCGGTGGGCGGCGCCTCGCTCGCGGACGCCGGCCGTGCCCGCCGTACGGGATTCATGCCTGGTCAGGCCCAGAATGTCGCTGCTGAAACCAGTAGACGTACGGGGGTGGTGAGCCGTATGTTCCGCATACCGTGCGTGAGGTTCTGGGGAGGACCCGCACGGTTCTGTCGAATCCTGACTCGGGGGGACACTCCACCATGCTGTGCACGCGATGCCGCCACTTGGAGGCGACACCGGACGGCGTCATCTGCAGCCACTGCGCCGCGGCCGGGGCTCCGCTCATGGCGCCGCCGCACGGCCACAACGCCCGGCTGAGCTCGCCCGTCGGCCTCGGCAGGGCCGTCGCCGTGCTGCTCGGACTGGTCATCGCGACCGACCTGTTCGCCGTCTGGGCGGACATCATGTCGTACGACGTGCTGGGCACCCTCGCGGACGGTGACTTCACCGAGGCCGTGCAGCGCAGGGCGGAGCGGGCGGACTCGCTGTCCGCGGCGGCCGGGGTCGCACAGACGGTCGCCCTTCTGAGCACCGGCGTGGTCTTCCTCGTCTGGTTCCACCGCGTGCGGGTCAACGCCGAGGTGTTCGATCCGTTCGGGCACCGCAAGAAGCGGGGCTGGGCCGTGGGCGGTTGGTTCGTGCCGATCGTGAACCTGTGGTTCCCCCGCCGCGTCGCGCTGGACGTCTGGGATGCCAGCAGCCCCTGGGCCGCGCCCCGGCCGCACGGGCTGGTCAACAGCTGGTGGACGGCGTGGGTGATCAGCCTGCTCGCCGGCCGGATCTCCGCCACCACGTACCGCAGGGCTGAGACGGCCGCGGAAGTCCGGCGGGCCGTGGGGCAGGTGCTGTTCTCGGACGCCGTCGACATCGTCGCCGCCGTTCTCGCCATCGTCTTCGTACGCGCGCTGACCAGGATGCAGGACACGAAGGCCCGCAGCGGACCGGGCGTCCCGGTGCCCGTCCCCGGCTGACCGCGGATTAACGGGTACGGACGAGAGGCAGCGGGGAGGCCTCCTGTCCACGGTCATCGCCGCCAAGGCGCGGCCGGGCGTCACGCCCCGGGTGCAACCGACCGGCGGCACGGACCACTCCCGGCCCTCCACGGTGGCCGCGCCTGCCTGGGGACTCACCCCGTGCGCCGGGACTCAGCACTGCCGGTCGACCGCACTCCGGTCCTGCACCCCGGAGCATCTCAGCGCGAGAGCCGCGATGTCGTCGTCGAGCTTCCCACCCCCGTGCTGGAGCAGATCCCGGTGCAACCGGTCGAGCAGTTCGCGGGGCGGCTGCGGGCCCTGCTGCTCCATCCACTCCTGGAGCGGGAAGAACTGGCCGTCGTGGTCCCGGGTCTCCGACACGCCGTCCGTGTAGAGCAGCAACTGGTCACCCGGGGCGAGGGCGACGCTGTCGACCCAGTAGCGGTCACCGATGAGCGCTGCGAGGTTGAGGGGCGGGGAGGCAGTGGTGGGCTCCAGGACCCGGACCTTCCCGCAGTGCGCGATCATCGGCGGGGGGTGCCCGCAGTTGAGAAGTCGTACGCGGCCGCCGCCGTGCGGGATCTCGGCGAGGAGCGCGGTGGCGAAGTGCTCGGGCTGGTCATGGGCGGGAAACGCGGCGCTGTGACGTGTGACGGTGGTCTCCAGGCGGTGGATGATGCCCTTCAGATCGGGCTCGTCGTAGGCGGCCTCCCTGAAGCAACTGATCACGGCCGACGCCGCCCCCACCGCGGACAGCCCCTTGCCCCGTACGTCGCCTATGAGCAGCCTGACCCCGTAGGGCGTGCCGATCGCCTCGTAGAAGTCGCCCCCGATCCTGGCCTGTTCCTGGGCCGCCAGGTACAGCGACTCGATCTCGACGTCCTCGATGCGGCGCGGCAACGGGCGCAGCAGCACTTTCTGGGCCGCGTCGGCGACGAGCCGGAGCTGGAAGAGGATCTCCTCGCGCTGGATGCGGACGTGACTGGCGTATGCGGCCGCCAGGGTGACCGCGATGATCGCGGCCGACGTGTACTGCGTCCCCAGGTCGGTGTAGAAGAAGCTGAGGGTGACCATGGTCAGCAGGCAGAACGTCCCCAGCAGGATCGTGGGGAGCACGGGCCACATCGCGGCGGCGAGCGCGGGTGCGGCGGGCAGAAGGCGGCTGACGGCGATCTCCCTGGGGGTGGAGAACGCCAGTCCGGCGATGAGGACGGTGAGGATCACCGGTGACAGCCGGGCAGTTTCCCATCGGCCGCCATAGGCGGGACGACGGCGCCACAGCCGTCCAAGCATGATCACAAAAAGTATCATATCGACCTAAGCGGACATCGGGCGCGGAGAAATCACACATCGCGCGACAGATTGCGGCGGCCGGCCTCCGGGAGGCGCCGAGGCCCGGCCGCGGATGCCCGCGCAGACGCCCGAGGGCCGCCGCGGCGGGCGCGGATCGGCCGAGTTCGGCCGAGGTCGGCCGAGGCCGGCCGGGCCGATCGGAGAGGGGTCGGCCCGGCGAGCCCTAGCCGCCGGGAATCACCGATGTTAGAAAGGTCGCATGGCGAGGCGTTTCGCCCTTTTTCGGCACCTGTCAGTCAAGCGGCTGATCAGCAGGAGCACGCGAAGCGTGGCCGGCCAGGTGCTGGTCTTCCAGGTGGCCCTGGTGGTGCTGCTCGTGCTCTGCGGCGTCATCGCCCTCGTCCTGCAGTCGGAGCGGGACACCAACGCCGAGGCCAGGCGCCGCTCCACGGCCGTGGCACAGACGTTCGCGCACTCACCAGGCGTCCTGGCGGCTCTCCAGAGCCCCGACCCCAGCAAGGTCCTCCAGCCGCTCACCGAGAAGGCGCGCCGGGCCGCCGACGTCGACTTCATCGTGGTCATGGACACCGAGGGAATCCGGTACACGCACCCGCTGCCGGACCGGATCGGCAAGCGGTTCGTGGGCGAGATCGAGCCGTCGCTGGCGGGGAAGGTCTACGTGGAGAGCGTCGACGGCCCTCTCGGTCACGAGGTGCAGTCCACGGTTCCGATCGAGGAATCCGACGGCACCGTGGTGGGTCTGGTCTCGGCCGGTCTGAAGGTCAAGAACGTCGAGAGCCAGGTGAACCGGCAACTACCGATCATCCTGGGCGCCGGAGCGGGAGCGCTCGCGCTGTCCACCGGCGTGACCGCGCTGGTGGGCAGGCGGCTGCAACGGCAGACCCACAGCCTTGCCCCGGACGAGATGACCTTGATGTACGCCCACCACGACGCGGTGCTCCACTCCGTCCGGGAGGGCGTGGTGATCGTGGCCGCCGACGGTCGGCTGATGCTGGCGAACGACGAGGCACGACGGCTGCTGGAGCTGCCCGCGGACGTCGAGGGACGGCATGTCTCCGAACTGCCGGGGCTCGATCCCGAGACCAAGGCGCTGCTCATCTCCGGGCGCGAGGCCAGCGACGAGGTGCACTTCGCCGGAGACCGACTGCTGGCGGTCAACCAGCGGCCCACGGATCGCGCGGGAGGTCCGAAGGGGACCGTGGTGACGCTGCGCGACTCCACCGAGCTGCAGGCGGTGACCGGCAGGGCGGAGGTGGCCCGCGAGCGGCTCAGGCTGCTCTACGACGCCGGACTCGGCATCGGTACCACCCTGGACGTGCTGCGCACGGCCGACGAGCTGGCGCGGGTCCCCGTCCCCCGCTTCGCCGACTTCGTCACCGTGGACCTGTCCGACGCCGTCCTGCACGGCGAGGAGCCGGCCCCCACCGCGACGGACATGCGCCGTTCGGCCGTGTGCGGCCTCGCGGAGGACCATCCGCTCAACGAACGGGGCCGGCTGATCGACTACCTGCCCGCCACGCCCCAGGCGCGCGGATACGGCAGCGGCCTCTCCCAGCTGGTGAGCGACCTGCCGACCGCCGCGGACTGGCGTGTGCAGGACCCCGAGCGTGCCAAGAAGATCATCGACTACGGCATCCGCTCCCTCATCGTGGCCCCCATCCAGGCCCGCGGCGTGGTGCTGGGTATGGCCAGCTTCTGGCGCACCGAACGACATCAGCGCTTCGACGAGGAGGACCTGTCGCTGGCGGAGGAGCTGGTGACCCGCGCCGCGGTCAGCATCGACAACGCCCGCCGGTACACCCGCGAGCACGCCCTCGCCGTCACCCTCCAGCGCAGTCTGCTGCCGCAGGCCATGCCCGAGCAGAGCGCCGTGGACATCGCCCACCGCTACCTTCCCGCCCAGTCGGGCGTGGGCGGGGACTGGTTCGATGTGATTCCCCTGCCGGGGAGCCGGGTGGCGCTCGCTGTCGGTGATGTGGTCGGCCACGGCCTCCACGCCGCCGCCACGATGGGACGCCTGCGGACCGCGGTGCACAATTTCTCCAGCCTCGATCTGCCACCGGACGAACTGCTGAGCCACCTGGACGACCTGGTCGGCCGTATCGACCAGGACGAGGCGGACACCACGAGTGCCGCGGGCGTCGTGGGCGCCACCTGCCTGTACGGGATCTACGACCCCGTGACGCGCCGCTGCGTCATGGCGCGAGCGGGCCATCTGGCACCCGCGCTCGTCCACCCCGACGGAACCGTCGCCTTCCCGGACCTGCCGGCCGGCCCGCCCCTCGGCCTCGGGGGGATGCCCTTCCAGACCGCGGAGCTGTACCTCGCCGAAGGGACCCAGCTGGTCCTGTACACCGACGGCCTGATCGAGGACCGCAAGCGTGATCTGGACGTCGGCATGGAACTCCTGCGTGACGCGCTGACGGGCCACCCCGGACGGCCACCCGAGAAGACCTGCCAGGACGTGTTGGACAGCCTGCTTCCCGGACCCGGGCGCCCCAAGGACGACGTCGCCCTCCTCGTCGCCCGCACCCGGGGGCTGCCGCCCGACCGGATCGCCGACTGGGACGTACCGCCGGATCCTGCGGCGGTCGCCGGGATGCGGGACGCCGTTTCCGAAAAGCTCGAAGAGTGGGGCCTTGCAGAGCTCGGCTTCACCACGGAGCTGATCTTGAGCGAGCTCCTCACCAACGCCATCCGCTACGGCTGCGAGCCCATCCACGTGCGGATGATCCGCGACCGCACGCTCATCTGCGAGGTCGCCGACAGCAGCAGCACCTCTCCGCACCTGCGATACGCCGCGACGACGGACGAGGGAGGCCGGGGCCTGTTCCTGGTATCGCAGATGGCCGAACGCTGGGGCACCCGATACACCCCGCAGGGCAAGGTGATCTGGGCCGAACAGGCCCTGCCCGAGGTCGACCGGCAGCCGTCCTGACACCGGCGAGGACAGGGCAGCGCAGATGCCCAGCGCTGGAGCGCGGTGGGCATCTGCGGCGCGCACGGGCCGTTCTGAGGACCTGCGGGGGCAGCGCGGATACGTACGGCTGCAACTGAAGGGCGCCATGAGGCGGATACCGGTTCCTCGGCCACCGCCGCGTCCGGCGTTCAGGCTGCGGACGATCCGGGTACGCACTACGACCCGGGCATGATCAGCGCCGGGCGCGGGCCCGCACCAAGGTGCGCCACCGCGCCTGCCGGCACTACTCCTGTCGGACGGGTCAGGCGGTCGCCCGGATCAGCAGGAGGGCGATGTCGTCGTGGCGCGGTGCCGACACTTCGGCGTGGTGGAGGAGGGCGTCGGCCAGGTCGTCCAGGTCGTGCCGTCCTGCGTGGGCGAGTTGTTCGGCGAGGGTGCTGGTGGCGTCGTCGATGTCGGTGCCGGGTGTCTCGACGAGACCGTCGGTGTAGAGGGCCAGCAAGGTGCCCGGGGGAAGGGGGAGCTCGACGTCGGGGTAGTCGGCGTCCGGCTCGATGCCCAGCAGCAGCCCGGCCGGCAGGTCGAGCACTTCGCTGCGGCCGTCGGGGTGGCGTACGAGCGGGGGCGGGTGGCCCGCGGTGGCCAGCCGGGCGCGATGCCGGGCCAGGTCGAGTTGGACGTAGAGGCAGCTGGCGAACAGCCCGGGTTCCAGGTTGGTCAGGAGGCGGTTGGTCCTGGCCAGGACGTCTGCCGGTGGTGCCGCGGTCGTGGCGTGGGCGTAGACCGCGGTGCGGACCTGTCCCATGAGGGCGGCGGCCTGGATGTTGTGGCCCTGGACGTCCCCGATGGTGGCGGCGGCACTGGCGGGGTGGCAGTGGATGAGGTCGTAGAAGTCACCGCCGATGTCGGTGCGTCGATCGGCGGGGAGGTAGCGGGCGACGGCCTCCAGGCCCGGGATCCGGGGCAGGCTTGGGGGTAGCAGGGCGGTCTGCAGGGTTCGGGCGAGGGTGTGTTCGGCGTCGTACAGACGGGCGCGGTCCAGGGCCTGGGCGATGAGTCCGGCCAGGGAGGTCAGGATGGCGCGTTCCGGTGTGGGGAACCGGCGGGGCCTGTCGTAGGCGAGGACGAGTGAGCCGACGGTGCGGCCGGAGGTGATCAGGGGCAGGAAGGCCCAGGAGGCCATGCCGTCCTCGTGGACGGCCGCCGGGTAGGCCCGCTTGAGGTCGGTGAAGGTGGCGAAGAAGCTGGGGATGCCGGCGTTGAGCACGTGCGCGGCCGGGGTGCGCGAAGTCAGCGGTTCGCCGTCGAACCGGGCCATCAGCTCCCGGGGGTAACCGCGATGGCCGAGGATGTGCAGACGGCCGCCCTGCACCGCCATGAGGGCCATGGCCGTCGGCCCGAAGGCGGGCACGATCTGGTCGGCGACCCGCTCCACGACGTCACCGACCCCGACGGCCTCGGTGAGCGTGGCCGCCAGGTGCGTCAGGTGATACAGGGCGGCCGCCCCGATCTGCTCCTCGGTGGTCGCGGAGGGCTGTCCGCTGTCCTCGGCCGGAGCGGGCCGGGTCGCGGCGGGAGCGATGTGGACACTGATACCCCGGTCGTCCGGATGGAGCTCGAAGGACAACCACTGGTCCGGCGGGCACAGCGCGGTGAAGGACGTGGGCCGACGGCTGATCACCGCTGCCCGGTAGCGGTCCTCGAAGAGGGGGTTGCGCAGCCAGGGCAGTACCTCCCAGGGTCGCGTGCCCAGAAGGGCTCGGGTGCCGACGCCGAGCAGATCACCGGCGGCGGGGTTGATGTAGGTGACCCGGCCGTCCATGTCCAGCGCGCAGCACCCGGTCGGGACGCGTTCGGCGTAGTCGAGTGCGGCTGCCGCCCGGATGGGGTCGGGTACGCGGGTCCGTGTCGGCGGCAGCAGCCACGGCTGGTCCGCGGGCAGCAGTGGACGGCCGCTGTCGGCCGCCTGCCGCACCAGCAGCGCGGCGCGGTGACAGCAGGCGCCGATCGCGTCCTGCTCGTACGCACTCAGCTGCGGGGGGTGCTGGACGGGCCACAGCAGCACGAGCCCGCCCGACGCTCGCGTGCCTCCGGTGAACGGGGCCGCGGCCAGCATGATGTCGTAGGACAACACGATTCCCAGGCGCGGATAGCGGCGCGCGATCTCCTCCTGGCCGGCCAGCCACACCAGACGCTGCTGCCGTATCGCGTCCACCACCGGAATCGGGTCGTCCATCGAAATCTGCAGCCAGGGGGCGGTGATCCGACGAGAGACGCCGCCCGCCGCAGCCAGCCGCAGCACCCGCTCCCCCGGCAGCATCAGGTACAGCAGGCCCAGCGACGCGCCGGTGCTGCGCATGGCGTCGGCCAGGACGGCCTGGAGCCGTTCGGCGCCGGAGGCGGTCGACGCGGCCGTGTGCCGCGGCATGTCCTCATCCGTGTGATGGCGCATGCCCTCACCCCCCACCCCGCACCCGGCAGCGACGAGGACCATCACCCATACCGGGACAATACGCCGCCCTGTGCGTGACGGCATCCATGCCGGGCGGTACGCCGGCCGGTGGCATCGCCGACCAGTCCGTCAGCCCGCCAGCGCCGTGAAGCCGCCGACGATCGAGCCGTAGCCGATGTGGGCGACAACCGTGACAAGGGGGGTGCCCGGCCCGTAGTTGCGCAGGAGAAAGCCGGGGGCCTCAAGCAGGGCGACGTTCGGAGCGCTGGTCAGCGGGCTGCCCATCCGCGGGTGGACGAGCGGCAGCAGGATGTTGACCAGTGCGGTGCCTGCGAACAGACCGTGCGCGAGTCCGAACAGGGCCCCCAGCCACCAGCCCGCCCGGTCGATCGCGACGAAGACGGCGAAGTAGACGAACGCGAAGATCTGCCCGTTGAGGAAGTGCATCAGGTAGCCGACGAACTTCGCACGGGTGCGGTTGACGGTCACCGCCGTACCCAGGAGGAACGGAAGGTCCATACGGGTCAGGCTCAGCTCGCTGGCGGCACGCAGGGCGGTCGTCAGGGCCAGGGTGCCGACGAAGGCTCCTGCCGCGGTCCCCCCGGCCCAGGCGCTCACGGCGCCGCGCCCGTGTCGTCGGCGGCATCGATCGCGCAGGCGGCGCTGATCAGCGCCAGATGACTCAGTCCCTGGGGAAGGTTGCCGAGGAAGTCACCGGTGGCGGGGTCGATCTCCTCGCTGTAGAGGCCGACGTCGTTGGCCAGTCCGACCAGCTCCTCCATCAGGTCGACAGCCTGGAGGCGGCGTCCGGTACGGGCGAGGGATTCGACGAGCCAGAAGGAACAGGCCACAAAGGCGCCTTCGGTGCCGCTGAGGCCGTCCTCCCCCGAGTAGCGCTCGACGTACGGCCCGTGCCGCAGCCGGTCGGCCAGTGCGGTGATCGTGACGTCCATCCGCCGGTGGCCGCCCCGGTATCCGTACAGGTGGCCGAGGAGCACGGAGGCGTCCAGGTCGGTGCCGCCGGCGGAGCGGACGTAGCTGTCGAGGCCGTCCGAGAAGCAGTGGGTTTCGACGAAGGCGCGGATCCGGTCGCGCTCGGTGCGCCAACGGGCCAGGTGCCGGTCCGGGATCAGATCGTGCTCGGCCAGGTCGGCGGCGCGGTCCAGGGCCACCCAGCACATCATCTTGGACTGGGTGAAATGGCGGGGCTCACTGCGGACCTCCCAGATGCCCGCGTCGGGTTGCCGCCAGTTCGCGCAGACCAGATCGGCGAGTTCCGCGAGGCGCCGTGCGACATCGGCGTCGAGGTGTCCGGCGGCGCGCGCGTACTGCCAGGCCGTCTGCAGCAGCTCGCCGTAGGTGTCGAGTTGGAGCTGGCCGACCGCGGCGTTTCCGGTGCGGACCGGCCCCGAGCCGCGGTAGCCCTCCCAGGGCAGGGTCCGCTCCGGGGTGCGGTGGCCGCCGTCCAGCCGGTACAGCACCTTCAGGTGGGGGTGGGTGAGCTGGGAGGCGTGCATCAGCCACCAGAAGTAGGCGTGCGCTTCCGCAGGGCAGCCGAGCTGCAAGAACGCGGCGAGGGTGAAGGCGGAGTCTCGTACCCAGGAGAAGCGGTAGTCCCAGTTGCGCTCACCGCCGATCTGTTCCGGGAGCGAGGTCGTCACCGCGGCGGCGACCGCTCCGGACGGGGCGTGGACGAGCAGCTTCAGCGTGAGCAGGCTGCGCATGACCGCTTCGGACCACCGGCCCGGGTACCTCCGGTCACGGGCCCAGCGTCGCCAGGCGGCGCTGGTGTCGTCCAGGCGTGCCTCGCACTCGGCGCGGGCCGGCAGAACGAGCGGTTCCTGGTCGGCGAAGGGCATCGCGATCAGGGCACTGCGGCCGCTCGGAATCTCGCATGCGCCACTGATGGCCCGTCCGTCGCATGCCGGTGCGCCGGCGTCCCACGAGCAGACGGCGAGCGCTTTGGTGCCGGCCGTGGCCACGGGGACGCCGGAACGCCGGACGAACCGTGTGCGAGCCGTGCCGTAGCCGAAGCGTGGCCGCACGCTCCAACGCATCGGCACCGACCCGGACAGCCCGTCGATACGTCGCACCAGCTCACGCATCGGTGTCAGTGCCGCCTCGTCGTGCAGGGTGAGCGCGTCGGTGACGCGGACCGCGCCGCGAGCGGTGCTGAAGGTCGTCTGCAGCACGTTGGTGTGAGGCAGGTAGCGGCGCTCCGCCCGGAAGGGCACGGTCGGCTCCAGCGTGAAGCGTCCGCCGTGGTCGGCGTCCAGCACGGCACCGAACACGGCGGCCGAGTCGAGGTCGGGCAGGCCCAGCCAGTCCACCGAGCCGTCCCGGGCGATCAGGGCGGCGGTGCGGCCGTCGCCGATCACCGCGTAGTCGCGCAGCGGAACGTAGCCACCGAGCCGCGAGCCGCCGGCCGCGGAAGCATGTGCTGTTCCTGCTCCCGGAGATCCGCTGATGGCCCCCATGCGACCACGCTCCCATGCGCCGGGCCGTACCGCTCGCTCATCCGGTTCGTCGGCTTCAGGTCAGCATGCCCGTGAGGGAGAGGAATTCGGCGCGGGAACGGGCGTCGTCGCGGAGCGTGCCGAGGAGGCTGGAGGTGAGCGTGCTGGAGCCGGTGGCCTGGACGCCGCGCAGGGTCATGCAGCTGTGCTCGGCCGCGATCACGACGCCGACCCCCTTGGGTTCGAGGTGAGCCTGCAGCCAGTCGGCGACCTGCTTGGTCAGGCGTTCCTGGACCTGGGGGCGGCAGGCGAAGTGTTCGACCACGCGGGCGAGTTTGGACAGGCCGAGGATGCGGTGGCCCGGGAGGTACCCCACGTGGGCGGTGCCGACGACGGGCAGCATGTGGTGCTCGCACACCGTCCGGACGGGAATGCTGCGGGCCAGCACCAGCTCGTCGTAGCCCTCGTCGTTGGGGAAGGTCGTCAGGTCGAAGGGGCGCGGGCTGAACAGTTCGGCGTAGGCGCGGGCCATGCGGCCGGGGGTGCCCCGCGTGCTCTCGGTGTCGGTCTCGATGCCGAGCGCTGCGAGGAACCGGGCGGCGGCGCGTTCGGCTTCGGCGAGGTCGACGCCGTCGGTGTCGTGGACGACTCGCAGCGGGGCGGTGGATGCCCTCGGGGGCTGGGGCGAGGGGATCGCGGCGAAGCGGGCGGGGAGGTCGGCCGTGTCCTGCATGGAGGCGGTGGCCGAGGCGGAGATGTCCATGGGGTGCTCCTTGGGTGCGGACCGGGTCAGGGGGCGGCGGCCGGTGGTGCGCCTTCCGAGCGCGGTGCGGCCCCGTGCGGTGGGGTGGCCGGCTGGAGGCGTACACAGCAGTGACCGGGGCTGGGTGACAGGCATGCCTGCAGGCCGGATTCGTCGAGTCCGTCGAGCACGCCCCGCAGCAGATGCAGGTTCATGCCGCACACGGTCTGCGTGTGGTCGCGGGCGAGCGCGTGGAAAGGGCAGTTGCCCAGGACGATGGCGTCACCGTCGTAGCGGGGTTCGAACCCGTTCTCCTCCAGCAGGGCGAAGACGTCTGTGCGCTCCGGTCCGGCGATCTGTGTGCCGAGCTCGTGCGCCTTTCGGTGCAGGACGGTGCGCACCGGCTCGCCGGTGGCCTCGGATTCCTCCAGGGCTTGGGCGAGGAGGCGCCCGGCCAGCTCGTAGTGCCGCTCGGGCAGCGTGACGGTGACCTGTCGGGTGGAGCGTTTGTAGAGCTTGGCCGGCCGGCCCGCTCCGGGGCCGGTGCGTCCGCTGCGCCGCTCGTAGACGACGTCGAGGAGTGATTCGTCGGCCAGTCGGTCCAGGTGGAAGGCCGCGGTCTGCCGGGCGAGGCCGAGGGCCTCGGCGGCTTCGTCGCGGCTGACCGGTCCCGGCTGGCGCACGACGTGGTCGT
This sequence comes from Streptomyces sp. NPDC007808, assembly GCF_042868655.1. Lineage (NCBI taxonomy): Bacteria > Bacillati > Actinomycetota > Actinomycetes > Kitasatosporales > Streptomycetaceae > Streptomyces > Streptomyces sp. NPDC007808. The sequence goes on along the minus strand of NZ_JBIAEQ010000001.1, from coordinate 559,312 downwards.
ACAGCCTCCTGCGGGTCGGCTCGTCGAGCGCGGCGACGGCGGAGACGTCGGGGCTGAGTGCTTCGTTCGGGGCGTCCACGAACACCAGTCTAAAACACATGGGCATTGACTAAAGAAGGTTTCCGCGCTTCTATCGATAGTGAAAGTTGTCGATAGAAGGAAGGGCGTCATGTCGTCCGCAACCACACCCCGCACGTCCGCCGCCCCCCGGTGGGCCGCGTTCACCGACCCCGGCTACCAGGCGTTCGTCATCCTGCGCACCGGGTTCGCCGTGGCGCCGATCCTGTTCGGGCTGGACAAGTTCGCCAACCTGCTCGTGGACTGGCCCGCCTATCTCGCGCCGTGGATCGACGACATCGTTCCCGGCAGCGCCCAGTCGGCCATGTACGCCGTCGGCGTCATCGAGATCGTCGCGGGCATCGCCGTCGCCCTGGCCCCGCGCTTCGGGGCCTGGCTGGTTGCCGGATGGCTCGCGGGCATCATCGTCAACCTGCTGACCATCCCCGACTACTACGACATCGCGCTGCGCGACTTCGGTCTCCTGCTCGGGGCGGTCGCCCTCGCCCGGCTCGCCCGGCGCTACGACGGCAAGCGGCCGTCCGAGTGACGGCAGCTCGCCCAGCGCCACGACGGCAAGCGGCCGTCCGACTCACGGCAGGCAGCGGCCGCTGAAGGGCGACGCAAGCGGGTGGGCGCCACCAACGGCTCACCCGCGGCCGTCGCCGTCCGGGGCGCGACCGCCGCGGGCAGGCGCCTTGGCCACCGGCAGATCGCCGGCACGGCCCGCGACGCCCGGCCCCGTCGTACACCCCCCACCCACGGCCACACGGCCCACACCCCCAGGCCCAGGGCTCGGCGCGCGGCCCGGCCACGTTCTTGAGCTGTTGTTTGCAAGGCCACAAGGAGGCGGATTCGGATTCCCCCGGACGTCATCACGCGACAAGAAGACGACAAGAAGACGGCATTTCCTCGCACGTTCGTCATACGGGGAAGCTCTGCGTGTTTCACAGCGGTGCGGTGTGCGGTGAGCGACCATACGGACGCCGACACCTCACCGACATCGGCATTGCGCGTGAGAACACCCAGACAGAAAGAAGGACGGACGTGTCCGGCAGCGAAAGCGAAAACCCAGCAATCGCCTCCCCCACCCCCACGCCGACTCGGCCCAGGACGAACCGGGACTGGTGGCCGAATCAGCTGGACCTCCAGATTCTCCACCAGCACTCGCCCCGTTCCAATCCGATGGACGGGGATTTCGACTACGCGAAAGAGTTCGCGACCCTCGACCTCGACGCGTTGAAGCGGGACGTCTTCGAGGTGATGACGGCGTCCCAGGACTGGTGGCCCGCCGACTACGGCCACTACGGGCCGCTCTTCATCCGGATGAGTTGGCACGCCGCGGGCACCTACCGGGTCGCCGACGGCCGGGGCGGTGGCGGCAGCGGCGCTCAGCGCTTCGCGCCCCTCAACAGCTGGCCGGACAACGCGAGCCTGGACAAAGCGCGCCGTCTGCTCTGGCCGGTCAAGCAGAAGTACGGCCAGAAGATCTCCTGGGCCGACCTTCTGGTCTTCGCCGGCAACTGCGCCATGGAATCCATGGGGTTCAAGACGTTCGGGTTCGGCTTCGGGCGAGAGGACATCTGGGAACCCGAGGAAATCATCTGGGGCCCCGAGGACACCTGGCTCGGAGATGAGCGCTACAGCGGCGACAGGGAACTCGCCGCTCCCTTCGGCGCTGTGCAGATGGGACTGATCTACGTCAATCCGGAGGGCCCCAACGGCAACCCGGATCCGATGGCCGCCGCCAGGGACGTGCGCGAGACCTTCGGGCGCATGGCGATGAACGACGAGGAGACGGTGGCGCTCATCGTCGGCGGCCACACGTTCGGCAAGTGCCATGGCGCCGTCGATCCCGCGTACATCGGCCCGGAGCCCGAGGCCTGCCCCATCGAGCAGCAGGGCCTCGGCTGGCGGAACACGTACGGCAGCGGCACGGGCGCCGACGCGCTCACCAGTGGGCTGGAGGGCGCGTGGACCAACGAGCCGACCAGATGGGACAACGGGTACCTGGACAACCTGTTCCGGTACGACTGGGAGCTGACCACGAGCCCCGCCGGCGCCAAGCAGTGGACACCCACGGATCCCTCGGCCAAGGACACGGTGCCCGACGCCCATGATCCGTCGAAGAGGCACGCTCCCATGATGCTGACGACGGACCTCGCGCTGAAGCTGGACCCGGTCTACGGCCCGATCACGAAGCGCTTCCACGAGAACCCGGACATGCTGGCGGAAGCGTTCGCCAAGGCCTGGTACAAGCTGCTGCACCGCGACATGGGGCCGGTCACGCGTTACCTCGGCCCATGGGTCCCGGAGCCCCAGCTGTGGCAGGACCCCGTCCCCACGGTCGACCACGAGCTCGTCGGCGACGCGGACATCGCCGCTCTCAAGAGCAGGATCCTCGCCTCGGGACTGTCCGTCTCCCAGCTGGTCACCACCGCCTGGGCGGCGGCGGCGAGCTTCCGCGGCACCGACAAGCGCGGCGGGGCCAACGGGGCCCGCATCCGGCTCGCGCCGCAGAAGGACTGGGAGGTCAACCACTCGCCCGAGGTGGCCGAGGTGCTGCAGAAGCTGGAGCAGATCCGGCAGGACTTCAACCGCTCACAGGCCGGAGGAACGAAGGTCTCGCTCGCCGACCTGATCGTCCTGGGCGGGTGCGCGGCCGTCGAGCAGGCCGCGAGGAACGCCGGGTACGACATCACCGTGCCGTTCGCACCCGGTCGCACGGACGCCACGCAGGAGCAGACCGACGTGGAGTCGTTCGCCGTTCTCGAACCCAGGGCCGACGGGTTCCGCAACTACCTCCGGGCGGGAGAGAAGTTGTCGCCGGAGACCCTCCTGCTGGACCGCGCCAACCTGTTGACGCTGACCGCTCCGGAGATGACGGTGCTGATCGGCGGCATGCGCGTCCTGGACACCGGTTTCAAGCGATCCCCCCACGGCGTCTTCACGCACCGGCCGGAGACACTGACCAACGACTACTTCGTCAACCTGCTCGACATGGGCACGGAGTGGAAGGCGTCGGTTTCGGACGAGAACGTGTTCGAGGGCCGGGATCGCGCTTCGGGTGAGCTCAAGTGGACCGCCACCGCGGTCGACCTCGTCTTCGGTTCGCACTCCCAGCTGCGAGCCCTCTCGGAGGTGTACGCGTCCCGGGACGCGGGAGGGAAGTTCGTGCGTGACTTCGTGACCGCGTGGGACAAGGTGATGAACCTCGATCGGTTCGACCTCTCCTGACCCCGGCGGCCCGGCGAAGGCGGGGACGCGAGCCGCTCGCGTCCCCGCAGCGCCCATGAGCGCGCGCACTCCACCCGGAGTGCGCGCGCCCGCGGTGTGCTCACCGTCCGGCGGACCCGGACGGGGCTCATACGCTCGGTTTCCTATTCAACAGCCAAGCCCTCCGCTCGGTTTCCCATTCAACAGCCAAGCCCTCGGCTCGGTTTTCGCGGGCCGAGCGATCGGGATACGCTGGGAATTGTTCGAGGCGCCAGGGGACAGATGGTCGATCGCGGAGGTCACCATGGATGTCGCCGTCGGAACATTCAACCTCAACAATCTCTTTTCACGATTCAACTTCCAGGCAGAGATCGCCGCTGTGCACCCGGTCGATGACGAGGGACAGCTGACCTCCAGCTATGTCTTCGACGACCCGGAGAACGTACGCATACGTACGTACAGAGGCAAGCTGGTCAAAGGGATAGACCCCGAGGAGCAGAAAGTACTCGCCCGACGGATCCGCGAAATGAAGCTGGACGTGCTGGCCGTGCAGGAAGTCGAGGACATCGACACCCTGCGCTTTTTTGTTTCTCAGCACCTTGACGGCGCCTACCGTCACCTCTCACTGATCGAGGGCAACGATCCCCGCCTGATCGACGTCGCCGTCCTGTCCAAATTCCCGGTCGGGGCGGTGACCTCCTGGCAGCACGCCGTCCATCCGGACGTACCCGATGAACGCGTCTTCAGCCGGGACCTGTTGGAAGTGCACATACTGGATCCGCGTGACCCCGACAAGCATTTGCTGACCGTCTTCAACAATCACCTCAAGAGCCAGTTCATCGAGCCGAACACCGACCCCGAGGAGGGCAAGCGCCTCGCCGACGAGCGACGCACCCGCCAGGCGGAGACCATCGTCCGGATCATCGGCGAACGGACCCGCCCCGACGGGCGTTACATCGTGCTGGGCGACATGAACGACACTCCTGACGCACCGACGCTCGCCGAACTCGCCGATCCGACAGGTCCGTTGCGGCTGAAGGAGGCGCTCGACCGCCCGAAGGAGACCCGGGTACCCAAGCCCGACGACCCTCCGCCGCCTGCCTCGGGTTCGTGGACCCATCGGTTCAAGGAGAGCGGACAACCAGCGAAATACGAGCTGTTCGACCAGATCTGGCTCAGCGAGAGCCTCACCACGCGACACAAGAGCTCCCACATCGACCGACGTACCCGGCACGGCGGTGACGGATCGGATCACGATCCCGCCTGGGTGGTCCTCGATCTGTGAGCCTCGATCCCCGTATGCATCACGGGCTTCGTTCCGGCTCCAGTACCGGCGGAGGGAAGAGTCATGCCTCTGAAGAACTACGGAGTGCTGGCCTGCACAGTCGTCGAACGACGTCGTGAAGGGGCGCCCGACGACACCCCGCACTACCAGCTCCATCTCACCGACAGCACGGGCACGCACTACCGCGGTGCGGTCAACGTCCTGTCCCAGCAGGCTCCTTCCGAGCTGCTGTTCCTGGCCATCGACGATTTCCGGCATCCCGTGACCGCCCAGCTTCCACCGGCGGGCAGCGGGTGGACGGAACTGCAGTCACGGCCGGGAACGGCCGCCCTGGACTTCATCCGCGGCAACCTCTTCGCCCCGGAATCGATGCGGAAACTGCCTCCTGATGTGGCCGGCCCCGACAACGACCTGTCCGACAGGCTGGACCACTACATCGAGCGCGCCATCGGCGATCCCACGGCAGCCCTGTACCTTTTCGGTGAGCGTTGGGGGCCCGAACGCAACAAGCGGGACAAGGTGTTCGGCTTCGAGCCCGGCAATGGGGTGCACGACATCCACATGAACCAGGGCAGTGTCGGGGGTTTCCGTTCCAGCAACGGCGTCTGGCAGGACGGCGCGCTGATGCTCCACTTCCCCGCCGAATCGCGCTGGGTGGCCGTGTTCCTGGCTTTCCAGTCCCAGGCCTGGCACACCGACGACCAGACCGGCCATCGCATCGAGACCGCACCTGCCCGGCCCGTCCAGCGCGAGGCGGAGGTGCGCATCCTGGCCGCCATGGTCAACCCCCAGGGCCCGGCACCCGAGCGGGAGACGGTGACCCTCCTCAACGCCTCGCCCCAAACCGTCGACCTCAACGGCTGGCAACTGGCCGACGAGAACGATCACATGCTCCCTCTGCCCGCGGAGCGGGTCGCCGCAGGCGCGACCGTGGTCGTCCGGGGCGGAAACGGCTTCGAGCTCGGCAACCGCGGTGGGGCGATCACACTGCTCGACCCTGCCGGTCTCAAGGTCCACGGGGTGTCGTACACGGAAGGGGATGCGCGTCGCGAGGGGTGGACGGTGTCCTTCTGACCCGGTCCTCGTGCGCAGGTTCTCCTCGGCGGTGGCACCGGAGGTTCTCCGGACTTCCGTTCCGTGCCTGACCGGCTGCCGTGCACCGGCGGCCTGTCAGCCACAACCGCCGCTCAGCTCTGACGAGGCGTCAGCCGCCAGACCGTGAGGTCGAAGGCGAAGGCGGGGGAACAGGACAGCGGGACCCTCTTGCCCAACACGTCCACCGTGACCGCCGTGCGCAGCCGCGTGTTGGTTCCCTTAGTGATCACATAGTGGCCCGCCGGGTCCTCGACGACCTCGTGCACGGGTGTCGGCCTCGCCGCGGCCGCGTAGGTGCCGCTGACGACGGCGTCACCCATCGGCTCGGCCGTGTCGTCCAGCTTCCTGAGCGGGATGTCGGCGGTGACCGTCCCGTTGGTGAACAAGGCGGTGTCCTGCGGTCCGTAACCGCCGCCGTACTCCCCGTCCGGCGTCTCGACCGACAGGCTGGTGTGCGCCCCGAACGCGGAGTTCTCGTACAGGTCCACCGCTACGGTGATGCCTTCGAACTGCCCGGTGCAGGACAGCGCATGGCCCTTCTCGATCGTCTTGACCGGCTGGGCTTCGCGCTCCGCCGCCGGAGCCGCGTGAACGGCGCCGCCGAGGGCGACGACCGTCCCGGCACCGATGAGGCCGGCCAGCGCGAGGCGTGTCACGTTTCTCAACTGCGTTCCCCCCTGGGCCCATGTGTGCGTTCGACGCATGGTGCGCACTCTGAGACACGCCAGTCGGGTGTTCGGTTGTACCGACCGGAAGGCAGCCAGGAGCGCGTCCGGGAGGCGCCGGCGATCAGGTGACGGCCCGGCGCCGACAGATCTTCACGTTCCTCGTCGGTCGTGCCCGGGCGTGCGTCCCGTCACCGGCTGCTCCGTGGGCTGGAGGGCTGGAGGAGTTGGTCCACGGGGGCGTAGTCGTCGGTGAGCGCTCGGGCATCGCCGGTCCAGGACGTGAGGTCGTCACCAGCGGTGATCTTCCAGCCCGTTCGCCGGGCGTCCAGCGCTTTCTGGGTCGCGCGGAGGTCCACCGGTCGTTCGGAGGCGAGCACCACGAGATTGCCGCCGTCGGGGGCTGCGGTCGGGTCGAGGCCGATGTCGGCGGGATCGCCGATGACGGCGACGTGCTCGAAGGTCGCGCTGAGGGTGGCCGCTTCGGCACGCGCGAAGGCCAGATCACCGTGATCGATGAGGTTGGCGACGTAGAGGCCGTCCCCGTCGAGCACCCGCCGTACGTCACTCATCGCTTCCACCGTGGTGAGGTGCCACGGCACGCTGACGCCCCCGAAGGCGTCGCCGACGACGAGGTCACGACTGTCGGCGTCCAGTCGCCGCAGTCCGAGCCTGCCGTCTTCGGCGCGTACGGCGATTCCGTCCCCCGGTCTCAGACCGAGGCGGTCACGGTTGATGCGCACCACCCCGCTGTCGATCTCGGACACGAGGCTGCGCGTCCCGGGCCGCGTGGCCGCGAGGTATCGGGGCAGGGTGAGCCCGCCGCCGCCCAGGTGGTGGGCGGCCAGTGGCTCGGCTTCGGGAAACGCGGCGTCGACCACCGACGCGATGGCGCGCACGTACGCGAACTGCAGGAAGGTCGGATCGTCGATGTCGACGTAGGAGTGCCGCAAACCGTCCAGGACGAGTGTGCGGCCGCCGCTCCGGTCCGGATCCACGACGACGCGTGCGCAGTGGTACTTGGTCTCCGTGTCGCAGGCACCGGGCGCGACCGTGGTGGCGAGTCCTCCGGCAACGACCACGAGGCTCAGGGTGGGGGCACCGCTCCACCCACGCGTGCGCCATTCGACCAGCGCCGAACCGAACACCAGCAGTGTTCCGAGGCCGATCAGTATGCCGCTGACCGGCAACCGCGATACGAGAACGAAGCCGGTGAGGACGGTGCCGGCGATGGCACCGACCGTGCCGACGCCGGACAGCCGCCCGACAACGGTTCCGGTCTCGGCGAGGCTGGTCAGCCGCAACTTGGTCACGACCGGCGTCACCGCAGAGAGCAACGCGCCCGGCACCAGGATGGTCATCGACGCGATCAGCAGGAGCATCGCCGGTGCCCACTCCGCAGTGGTGCGCAGCACGGCGGGCGTGAGCGCCACGACCGCCCCCGACAACCCGAGCGAGGGGCCGATGAGCCTTCGAGGATCGACCTGGTCGGCGATGCGCCCACCCATCCAGGAGCCGAGGGCGATCGCGGTGAGGGCGATACCGATCACCATCGTGCTGGTCTCGAGCGTGAGGCCGAGGTAAGGGGCGAGCAGCCGCAATGCGACGATCTCGACCACCAGGACCGCGGCGGAGGACCCGAACACGAGCACGGCAGCGGCACGCGGACCCAGGCCGTGGCCACGAGGCGTGCCCTCGCCGGCGGGCGAGGAAGACGATCCGGTCACGGCGACATCCTCGCACGCAACTCGGGGGCGCAGCGGCGGTGTTCGACGCCACCGCCGGGACGGCACACGGCAACGGGTTGACGCTTCCGCCCGGAACCGCGGCGCCCGGTGCACCACCGATCACTTTCGGTCGTATCGCGGGCGTCGCCGCCCGATGCCGTCCGGGCGCTGGTGGCAGGTGTGAGTTCTGCTCTTTCACGCCGGGCGCGGTGGCACCCGGCCGCGCGTGTCTCTCGGCCCGCTGAAGACCAATACCGGCCTCCTTGTCCTGCGATGACCGCCCTGACCTGGGGCGTTCACGTGCACCTGAGCCCGAGACACCGGGCAGTGAAAGAGTTTCCATCATTTTGCGAAAAACACTGCAACAACTTTCACGTCTCTTCACCCCCTCCTACGCTCAGGGCACGTGTTCATGAAGTGAAAGGAATCAGCTCGATCATGCGGATCACGCGTTCAATCTTCATAGCCCTCGCGGCAGTTCTGTGTGCGGCAACGTCCAGCGCAGCGGCGCCCGCAGCACCTCAGGCGGGAGAGCCGCCGCACCAGTCCGAGCGATCGACACCTGAACCCGTCGCAGCGCCCGACTGCGTACACCTCACCGTGGACTGGCGCTACACCTTCGCCCGCAACGACTGCTCCAGCACCTACACCCTGAGGGTCGTCTACCTGGACGGAACCGAGGTCCCGTGCCGAACGGCGGCTCCGGGCGCCCTGATCACCTTCCCGGGGCGCGGAACGCAGGGCAACGAGGTCCTGGGCGCCGTCCTGTGCGACAGCGTGAGCACCTAAGGAACCGTGACTCCTGACACCGATGCCCGTATGCTCATCAATGCCAGATTTTTCCGGAATCGCGTTGTCGATGAGTGAGGCGGAGCGTGGTTCGGTCCGGCGGCGAACCCATACCGACGGGGCGTGCGACAGGCGGCACAGGACCCGCCCGCTTTCGTGAGCGTTTCCTGCAGGGCGAGCCCGTCGACGCGGGCGTCCGACCCTTGATCCTCAGCTCCTGGCAGCGCTCCAGGGCCCTGGGGCTGTCGCCGGACCAGTCCGACCTCCCGTTCCGGGAGGACTATGACAGCGACAGCCGGCTCGCCCATGCCGCCGTGCCCGTTCTCGACCGGCTGCAGGTCCGCTTCGACGGCAGCGAGATCAACATCTCCGTCGCCGACGCGAGCGGGACGGTTCTGCTGCGCCGTTTCGGCAGGGCGTCGCTGGCCAGGAGCCTCCCCCCGATACAGACCGTCCCCGGGTTCGTGTTCGCCGAGCAGTCCGCCGGAACCAACGGAATCGGTCTCGCCCTGGCGGAACGGCAGCTCATCAGGGTCCACGGGGCCGAGCACTTCGCCGAGCGGTCCCAGGGCAGCGCATGCCGGGCGCTCCCGCTGCGCGACCCGCTCAGCGGGAGCGTCGAGGGGGTCCTGTGCTTCGGCTATCCCCGCAGCGCCGAGGACCCCTCGCTGGACACCGTGATACGCAAGGCGGCCGAGGCCATCGAGAAACGCCTGCTGCGGCAGAGCTCGGCACGCGAGCGGGCCCTGCTCCTGGCCTACCTGAACACCAGAGCGCAGACCGCCGCCGGTGCGCGCCGCAGCATCGCCGTGGATGAACTGGCCGCCGGGCTGCACCCCCGTCACCGGGCGATCCTCATGGAGCGGGCCGCCGAACTGATCGCTCATGGGCAACGCGCCGCAGTCGACGTGTCCTTGCCCGGCGGCCGGCACATCACGCTCGTGAGCCTGCCGATGACGGGCACCTCCGGGACGGCGGGCTGGGCCGTCGAAGCCGTGCTGCCCCTCGCCTCGCCGCGCGTGACCCGTGCCATTCCGCACCAGGCCGACGAGCCACTGGGCTTCGCCGCACCGCCCGTCGGCGCGGCGTCCGGAGGGATCTCCTTGGTACCGCTGCCCTCCGGATCCCGCTCCGACGCGGCGCCTCGCCAGGGCAACGTGCCCGGCGACGGCCGCCCGACCTCCGACGTCGTCGTCGTCGAGGCGACGGAGGACCACTACGACTCCGCGTCCCTCGCGAAAGGGCTCGTTCTCGTGGGGGAACCTCATGTGGGGACGTACGCCCTGGCGGCGCGGCGCCGCTTCGAGCTGTTGTCCGAGGCGGGCACCCGCATAGGGACCACCCTGGACGTGCGCCGTACCGCCCAGGAGCTCGCCGAGACCGCGGTGCCACGACTGGCCGACTTCGTCACCGTCGACCTGCCCGAGGCCGTACTGCGCGGTGAGGAGTCCGCAGACCCGCGCAACGACCTGCGCCGTACGGTGGTCCACGGCATCCGCGACGACGGGCTCTTCGGGCAGGTCGACAAACAGGTCGGCTTCGGACCTACCGCGCCGCAGCTGCGGTCCCTGACGAGCGGGCAGGCAGTGCTGGAACCGGACCTCAAGGCCGCCGCGGTCTGGCTCGCGGGGGACCCCGAGCATCCCGAGCAGTTGCTGAGCCGGGTTCGCTCCCTCATCGCCGTGCCGCTCATGGCCCGCGGCGTCGTCCTGGGTGTCGTCGGCTTCTACCGCGCCGCGGGCTCCGCCGCCTTCGAGGACGACGACCGCTCGCTGGCCCAGGAACTCGCCGCCCGTGCCGCGCTGTCCATCGACAACGCCCGGCGCTACACGCGCGAACGAACCATGTCCCTGGCCCTGCAGCGCAGCCTGCTCCCGCACGGCCGCCCCGACCAGGACGCCGTCGACGTCGCCCATCGTTACCTGCCCGCCGAATCCGATGTCGGCGGGGACTGGTACGACGTCATCGCCCTGTCGGGCGCCCGCGTCGGCCTCTTCGTCGGCGACGTCGTCGGCCACGGCATGCTCTCCGCCGCCACCATGGGCCGCCTGCGCACCGCCGCACGCAGCTTCGCCGAACTCGACTTTCCTCCGGACGAGGTCCTCACCCACCTCGACAACCTCGTGGGACGCCTGGACCGGGAGGATCCCTCCTCCAACGGCGCCGGCATCATCGGCGCGACCTGCCTCTACGCCGTCTACGACCCCACCTCGCAGCAGTGCGTCATGGCCCGTGCAGGCCACCCTCCCCCCGCACTGGCCCACTCCGACGGCACGGTGACCTTCCCGGACCTGCCCGCCGGGCCTCCGCTCGGCCTCGGGTGCCTGCCCTTCGAGGCCGCCGAGGTCCATGTCCCCGAGGACAGCCGACTGGTCCTGTACACCGACGGGCTGATCGAGGACCGGAGCCGGGACGTCGACGCGGTCCTCGACCAGCTGCGCGTGGTCCTGGCCCACCCCGGGCGCACACCTGAGGAGACCTGCCAGGCGATCCTGGACACCGTCGCGCCCGCCACTCCCTGCGACGACATCGCCCTGCTCGTCGCCCGCACCCACACCCTCGACCCGCATCGGATCGCGACCTGGGAGCTGTCCGCCGACCCGGCTCTCGTCAGAGAGGTCCGGGCATCCGCCCTGAGGCAGCTGGCCGACTGGGGACTCGACGAGGCCGCGTTCGCCGCCGAACTGATGCTCAGCGAGCTGGTGACCAACGCCATCCGTCATGGTTCCGGGCCCATCCGCGTACGGCTGCTCCATGGCCGCACCCTGATCTGCGAGGTGTACGACACCAGCGACACCGCGCCCCATCTGCGCCGGGCGGCCACCACCGACGAGGGCGGCCGCGGTCTCTTCCTCGTCGCGCAGCTCTCACAGAGCTGGGGCACGCGCTACACCCCGCAAGGCAAGGTCATCTGGGCCGAGTGCGAGCTCCGAGCCGCATGAGGCGGCCGCTGAGCCGTTGGAGCCACACGAAGGCCGTAGATGCCTGAAATATAGGCATATCTATCGCTAATATCGCTCATGACAGTCGGGAAGAACCCGCCAGGCCGATCACCAGGGATGGCCGTGGAACCTCTGGTCCGTGTCCGTGGGCTCGCCAAGCGGTTCGGCGGGACCCTCGCGCTGGCCGGGGTCGACCTCGACGTCCACCCAGGCAGTGTCCTCGCCCTCCTCGGCCCCAACGGAGCCGGGAAATCCACCCTCATCAAAGTGCTCGCCGGCGTCCACCACGCCGACGCCGGGCAGATCACCGTGGACGGGCACCCGCTCGGAAGCCACGGCACCTCCCGCTGCATGTCCTTCATCCACCAGGACCTCGGCCTGGTGGAGTGGATGACGGTCGCCGAGAACATCGCCCTGAGCACGGGGTATCCGCGCCGCGCCGGACTGATCTCCTGGCGGCGGACCCGGGAGCGCTGCACCGGGGCCCTACGGGCCGTCGCCGGACATCTCGACCCCGACACGCCGATCGCCGCGCTGACCCCGGCCGACCGTGCCCTGGTCGCGATCGCGCGCGCTCTGGCGGCACGGGCGAAGCTCATCGTCCTCGACGAGCCGACGGCGCGCCTTCCCGCCGCGGACTGCGCCCGGCTGTTCCACGTCCTGCACACCCTGCGCGACCGTGGGCACGGCATCCTCTACGTCACCCACCGCCTGGACGAGGTGTACGAGGTCGCCGACGCCTTCGCCGTCCTGCGCGACGGCCGCCTCGTCAGCCGCGGCTCCACGGCCGGCCACAGCCCGGCCCGCCTCGTGCACGACATCATCGGCATGGCACCGACCCCGCACAGCCCCGCCCGGCGGCCCGCCGACGGGCCGGCCGTCCTGACCCTCGACGGCGTACGGACCGCGGGGGCGGGGCCGGTGAGCCTTGAGCTGCGGGCCGGGGAGGTACTGGGGCTGGTGGGCCTCACGGGCGCGGGCCACCTGGAACTGGGCCGAGCCCTCGCGGGTGCGCGGCCCCTCCTCGACGGACGGGCCAGTCTCGGCGGACGCCCCTACCGTCCCCGAGCGGTGGCCGAAGCCGTCCGACGCGGGGTTGCGCTGGTGCCCGGTGACAGGCAACTGGAGGGCTGTCTCAGCGGCATGACGGTGAGGGAGAACCTCCTGGCCAACCCCCGTGCGGGTGGTCTGCCCACACTGCGCTGGATGGGCCCGCGCCGGGAACGCCGAGAGGCCGCGACCCTGATCGACAGATTCGCGGTGCGGCCCCGCGACGGCGAGGCCCCCATCGCCACCCTGTCCGGTGGTAACCAGCAGAAGGTCATGATCGGACGATGGCTCCGGGTGGACCTACGCCTGCTGATCCTGGAGGAGCCCACGGCGAGCGTGGACATCGGCGCCAAGGCCACGATTCACCGTCTGCTCGACGAGGCACTGACCACCGGTCTCACGGTCCTGCTCATCTCCAGCGACTTCGAGGAGGTCGCCGGCGTCTGCCGACGTGCCCTGGTCTTCGTCCGCGGCTGCGTGGCGGCGGAGCTGAACGGCCCGTCCCTCACCGTCGCCGGGCTCACCCGGGCGGCCTCGGCCCTGCCTCCTGCCGAGACAGCGACGAACCGGTGACCGCCTCGCCCTCCCCCGCGTCACCCCGGCGCCCGCGATCTCGACGCCCGGGGCGGCCGAGCCGACTCGGCCGACGCCGCCGGCGGGGCGGACCGAGCCGTCCCGCCGCGCTGCGCGACACGGCCGGGCATTTCGTCGGCGCCTACGGCCTCCTGGCCTTGACCGCCCTGCTCTTCCTCATCTTCTCCCTGGCCCTGCCGCGCACCTTTCCGACCCTCGACACCGTCGACTCCATCCTGTCCACCCAGTCGATCCCGGCGGTGCTCGCCCTCGCCGCCATGGTGCCCATCGTGACCGGCGCGTTCGACCTCTCCATCGGCTACGGCCTCGGCCTGGCCCATGTCATGGTGATGCAGCTCGTCGTGCACGGCGGGTGGCCCTGGCCGTTCGCCTGCCTCGCGGTGGTCATCGGCGGGTGTGCCGTCGGCGTACTCAACGGTGTCATCGTCGAGTTCGGCCGGATCGACTCGTTCATCGCCACGCTCGGCACCGGCAGCATGATGTACGCCGTGACCGGCTGGATCACCGACGGCGCCCGGATCGTCCCCGGTCCACAGGGCCTGCCGGCCGCCTTCACGGATGTCTACAACTCCACCTTCCTGGGGGTTCCGGTCCCCGCCTTCTACGTGCTCGTGCTCGCAGCCGTCCTCTGGCTGGTGCTGGAGCGGCTGCCACTGGGCCGGTACCTGTACGTCGTCGGCTCGAACCCGCGCGCCGCGGACCTGCTCGGCATCCCGGTCCGCAAGTACACCGTGTACGCCTTCGCCACGTCGGGGCTGCTCGTCGGTTTCGCCGGAGTGCTGCTCGCGGCACAGCAGCAGATCGGCAACCCGAGCGTCGGCCTCGACTATCTGCTGCCCGCCTTCGTCGGCGCCCTCCTCGGCTCCACCGCGATCAAGCCGGGGCGCCCCAACGCCATGGGCACCCTGGTGGCCGTCGCCGTCCTCGCCGTAGGTCTCACGGGCATCGGGCAGATGGGCGCCGAATTCTGGACGGTCCCGTTGTTCCACGGCGGCACGCTTCTGCTCGCCGTCGGACTCGCCGGCTACGCCGCGCGCCGCCGACTGCGCACCGGCGCCACCGCGGCCAGAGACTCGCCCGCCGCGACGACACAACCGCCGTCCTCCCCCACTCAGGACGACGGCACCTCCGGCAGCACCCCCTGACCACGGCCGGTGACGCAGCGACCGCTCCCTGCCGCGTCCTCCCGGCATCCCTGCGCGAGGAGCCACCGTGCACCCAACCCTCAAGGCCACCCCCGGAGCGCCCAGGGCGAGGTCCGCCGCCGCCGCACTGCTGGTGGTGGCGGCTGCCCTGGCCGGCTGTGAACGCGGCTCGTCCGAGGGGCAGGAGGACTCCGCCACCGCCCCCAGCGGCTGCCCCGCGGCCCTCGCCAGAGCCGAGGCCGCCGTCAGCCGGGCGGAACGGACCGACGTCCCTTGGGACGGACCGACCAGCGGCCCGACCGCGGTCTCCGGCAAGAGCATCGTCTACGTCGCCCAGACCATGACCAACCCCGGCGTCGCGGGCACCGCCGACGGCGTGCGGAGGGCCGCGCGGGTCATCGGCTGGAAGGTCAGGGTCATCGACGGCGGTGGCACCCCGGCAGGCATTCAGGCGGCGATGAGCGAGGCGGTGGCGCTCAGGCCGTCGGGCATCATCATCGGCGGCTTCGACCCCGAGTCGACCTCGCAGCAGGTGGCACGGGCGAACGAGGCCCGCATCCCGCTCATCGGCTGGCACGCGGTCGCCTCCCCGGGCCCCAGCCGACGTCCCGAACTGTTCACCAACGTCACCACCAACGTCCGGGACGTGGCCAGAGTCAGCGCGCAATGGGTGATCTCCCAGTCCCGCGGCAGGGCCGGCGTAGTCGTCTTCACCGACGCCTCGATCCCCTTCGCCCGGAACAAGTCGGAGCTGATCAGGAAGGAACTGGCCACCTGCTCGGATGTCAGGCTGCTGGCGTACGAGAACATCCCGATCCCGGACGCGAGCAGCCGCACGCCCCGGGCGGTCTCCTCGCTCCTGTCCCGCTTCCAGGACCGGTGGACCCACTCCGTCGCCATCAACGACCTGTACTTCGCCGATGCCGCACCGGCCTTCCGCGCGGCCGGCAGGAAGGGGTCCGGTCCACCCTTCAACATCGGCGCCGGAGACGGCGACCCCTCCGCCTTCCAGCGCATCGACAGCGAGCAGTACCAGGCGGCCACCGTGCCCGAGCCGCTGTCCCTGCAGGGCTGGCAGATCATCGACGAGTTCAACCGCGCCTTCTCCGGCCGCCCCGCCAGCGGGTACGTGGCCCCGGTCCACATCAGTACGGCCGACAACACGGACGGCGCCACGGCGTGGGACCCCTCGGGCTACCAGGAGGCATACCGAGAGATCTGGGGCAAGTAGGCGCTCGGCGCGGTGGCCCGACACGCAAGGTCGGGGAACGGTGCGTTTGCCCCTCGTGTCGCCTCGGACGACAATGCCGTCGGCGCATGCCCTGCCGTGGAGTCCGACGGGATTCCCGACCGTGGCTCGCCTTCCGGGCCGGTCGACGACACCCGTGAGCCTTGGAGCGCTGAGCAGCACATGACTGATTCCCCGCCTCTCCCCTCCGCGGCCGGCAACGGACCCCGCGTCTCCCGTGCGCAGTTCGACTCCCTCTTCGACACGCTCAGGACCTGGGGGCGTTGGTCCGACGCGAGCCGGGGCGCCTGGAACCGGGTGACCTCCGAGCACGTCCGGCGTGCCACCGCACTGGTGCGCACCGGGACCGTCGTCCCGATGGCCCTGCCGTGGAACACGGTGCCGGGCCCGGACAACGGCAAGCCGGCCCTGCACTACATGTCCGAGCTGGGCGACATCGAGGCCCCTGAGCCCACCTGCCACAAGGACTTCATCGCCGTGGACTACCACGGCAAGGGCGTCAGCCACCTCGACGCGTTGTCCCACATCGCTTACCAGGGGCAGCTCTACGACGGCCGTACCGCCGCCGAGGTCATCGACGCCAAGGGCGCGCACTTCGGCGCCGTCGACTCGCTCGGCCCCCTGGTGGCCAGGGGCGTTTTGATCGACATGCCCGCCGTCCTCGGCGTCCACTGGCTGGAGCCCGGCCGGGCCGTGCGCAGCGACGACGTCCTCGCCGCGGAGAAGGCACTCGGCGTGACGATCGGCGAGGGCGATGCGGTGCTGCTGCGCTCCGGCCACTTTCGCCGCCGCCGGGAACTCGGCGCCTGGAACCCGGACGACGCCAGCGCCGGCTTCCACGTGGACGTCATGCCGCTGCTTGCCGAGCGTCGAATCGCCCTGCTCGGTGGCGACGGCGACAGCGACGTACGGCCCTCCCCGGTCGAGGGGGTGTCCTCCCCCGTGCACGCGCTCGCCATCACCGCGATGGGCGTGCCCCTGCTGGACAACCTGGACCTGGAAGCACTCTCCGCAGCCTGCGCGCAGGCCACCCGCTACGAATTCATGATGATCGTGGCCCCGCTGAACGTCCCCGGCGGCACCGGCTCGCCCGTCAACCCGGTGGCGGTGCTGTGAGGGGCCGAGGGGACCTCCGCGTCGCGTCAGCAGGGACATCCTCGACTGCGGCGTACGCAACGCCTGGGCGACCTCCGCCTCGGCGAACTCGACGCCGCCGGCGTCCATGAACGGGCATGGTGGCCCCACGCACAACTACGCCCCGAAGTATGTTGCCCCACCACATGTGCCCCTGACCTGCACCTTCCTACGGTGTGCGAACACATACCCGTCCCCACCGCACACGAGGAAGTGGCGCACATGGCCTCCGCAACCACCGCTCCCCCACCGCCGGGCAACCTCAGGCGCATCGTCGCCGCCAGCCTCATCGGCACCACCATCGAGTGGTACGACTTCTTCCTCTACGGTTCCGCCGCCGCCCTCGTCTTCAACAAGCTGTTCTTCCCGGACTCCGACCCGCTCGTCGGCACGCTTCTGTCGTTCCTGACGTACGCCGTCGGGTTCGCCGCACGGCCCTTGGGCGCGCTCGTCTTCGGACATTACGGTGACCGGCTCGGCCGCAAGAAGCTGCTGGTGCTGAGCCTGTTGCTGATGGGCGGGGCGACCTTCGCGATCGGGCTGCTGCCGACGCACGCGACCATCGGATCCGCCGCGCCGGTGCTGCTGACGGTGCTGCGCCTGGTGCAGGGCTTCGCGCTCGGCGGTGAGTGGGGCGGGGCCGTGCTCCTGGTGTCCGAGCACGGTGACGCGCGGCGGCGCGGTTTCTGGGCCTCGTGGCCGCAGACCGGCGCACCGGCCGGACAACTCCTGGCGACCGGCGTGCTGTCCCTGCTGACGGCCCTGCTCTCGGAGAGCGCCTTCGGAACGTGGGGGTGGCGGATCCCGTTCCTGCTCTCCGGTGTCCTGGTGATCGTCGGTCTGTGGATTCGTCTCTCTGTCGACGAGTCGCCCGTCTTCCGGCAGGCACTGGCACAGGCCGAGGCCCGTAAGGCGGCGCATACGGCCGACGCCGAGCGGATGCCGCTGGTCTCCGTGCTGCGGCACCACTGGCGTGACGTCCTGGTGGCCATGGGTGCGCGTATGGCGGAGAACATCAGTTACTACGTCATCACCGCGTTCATCCTCGTCTACGCCACCAACTCCGCCGGTGTCTCCAAGCAGACCGCGCTCAACGCCGTACTGATCGCCTCCGCCGTGCACTTCGCGGTGATTCCGGTCTGGGGTGCGTTGTCCGACCGTATCGGCCGCCGTCCCGTGTATCTGCTGGGCGCCGTGGGCGTGGGAGGGTGGATGTTCCCGTTCTTCTGGCTCGTCGACACCGGCGGCTTCGGCAACCTGATCCTCGCCGTCACGGTCGGCCTGGTCCTGCACGGCGCCATGTACGCGCCCCAAGCCGCCTTCTTCTCCGAGATGTTCGCGACCCGGGTGCGCTACTCCGGTGCTTCGATCGGCGCCCAGTTCGCGTCGGTCGCGGCGGGTGCTCCCGCGCCCCTCATCGCCACCGCGCTCCTCCAGGACTACGGCAGCTCCACCCCGATCGCCCTGTACGTCATGGCCGCGGCGCTCGTGACGGTCGTAGCGGTGGGCGTGGCCAAGGAGACGCGTCACCGGGACCTGGCCGACATCGAGCCCTCGGCGGACGCGGAGCCCACGCCGACCCGAGCGGCGGACGCGCACCGGGTCTGACCCGCGGTCCGCCCGGCGGCTGTGCGCATCCGACCCCCGTACGCCCGGCGTGCGGGGGTCAGCGCTGTGCCGAGCCCGACAACCGGTGCAGACGGAGTGCCAGTTGGATCTCCAGGGCACGGGCCGGGCTCTGCCAGTCGTCGCCGAGGAGGCGGCCGACACGCTCCAGGCGCTGCGCGACCGTGTTCACGTGGACGTGCAGGTCGTCCTTGGTGCGGGCCGGGCTCATGCCGCAGGCGAAGTAGGCGTCGAGGGTGCGCAGCAGGTCGGTGCCGCGCCGTTCGTCGTACGCGACGACCGGCCCGATCGTGCGGCCGACGAAGCCCGTGATGTCCCTGTCCCCCGCCAGCAGCAGGCCGAGGAACCCGAAGTCCTCGGCGGCCGCGCCGTCCCCACAGCGACCCAGCAGCCGCAGGGCGTCGAGGCAGCGCCGGCTCTCCTCATAGGCGGCGGCCACGGTGTCGGGGTCGGTGGCCAGGTCCCCGACGGGCGCGGAGGAGCCGACGGTGACCGCCTCGTGGACGGCCGTGCCGAGGTGCCGGGCGGTACGGCGGGCCAGGGCGGAGGCGGTGTCGCCCGGTTCGAGAGGGAGCAGCAGTACCGTGCCGCCGTCGCGGGCGGCGGCCAGGCCGTGTCGCGTCGCGGCCAGGTGGGACGCGGCGGACCACAGGCGCCTACGCGTGTCCGCTTCCTGGTCGGCGTCGGCCGCGGCGGTTTCGAGGCGGGCGGCGAGCACGACATGGGTGGCGTCGAGGTCGGCGTGCAGCCGCGCGGCGCGCTCGCGCAGCAGACGCGGGTCGCGGTCGCGGGCGTCGAGCAGGTCGTCCAGCAGTTCGCCCCGGACGCGCTGTTCGGCCTCGGCCGCGGAGCGCCGGGCGAGGAGCAGGAGGGAGGTGACCATGGCTGCCCGCTCCAGGGTGCGCTGGTCGACGGGGTCGAGGCCGGGGTGCCCGCGCAGCACGAGCGCGCCGAGCAGTTCGCCGCCCGCGGACACCGCTGCGATCCAGTCGACGCCGTGCCGTACGGCGTGGCCCTCGGCGCGGGAGGCCTCCAGTGCCTGGGCGGGTGCGGCGTCGGTGAACTCCACGGTGCCGTCGAGGACTTCGGAGACCGCTGCGGCCACGTCGTGCACTCCCCCGCCGCGCAGGACGAGTTCGGCGAGCCGGTCGTGCACGTCCGAGGCCCGTTCGATGACTCCGCTGCGGTCGCGGATGATCTCGTTGGCCCGCTCCAGGTCGGCGAGGGCCGAGCGGGTCTCGGTGAGCAGGTTCGCGGTGTCGATGGCGGCCGCGGCGAGCGCGGCGAAGGAGCCGAGCAGCGCGATCTGCTCCCGCTCGAAGACCCGGGCCCGGCGGTCCGCGGCGAAGAGGACACCGATCACATGGTGACCCAGCATCAGCGGCACGCCGAGAATGGCGACCAGTCCCTCGTCGCGCACACCGGAGTCGATGGCGAGAGTGTGCTGGAAGCGGTCGTCCTTGAAGTAGTCGTCGGTCACATAGGGGCGGGCCGTCTGCGCGACGAGCCCGCCGAGGCCTTCTCCCATGCCGAGCCGCAACTGCTGGAAGCGGGCGGCGACCGACCCCTCGGTCACCCGCATGTAGGTGTCGCCCCTCGCCGGGTCGTTCAGGCTGAGGTAGGCGACATCCGTGCCGAGCAGTGAGCGGGCGCGCTGCACGATCGCCTGCAGTACGGCGTCCAGGTCTCGAAGTCCCGCGAGGTCGTGGGCCGTCTCGAAGAGGGCCGACAGCTCGGCCTCCCGTCTGCGGCGCCCCTCCAGTTCGGAGCGCACGCGCAGCGCGAGCAGCTTGGCCTGTTCGAGGGCGACGATCCGCTCGGTGGGTCTGCCCTCGGCCCGCGCGAGCAGCACCGGCTGCTCGTAGGCGTCGGCCGAGGCGCCCCGGGCCAGCAGTTCGAGGAACGGTGTCTCGGCGCTGCTCAGGGGCGCTCCGGCAGCGGTGGCGGAACGTTCGGCGGGGTGGACGTGATCGCGGGGCATGGTCACAGGATTGCTCAACTCCCCGTCGCCTCGTCAGCCCTGTGGACAACTCGGAAGTCGACAGGACGTTCGATGGTCAGGTGTGTCAGTGCGCGGTCCAGCCACCGTCGAGGACGAGGGACGTGCCGGTCACGAAGGACGCGTGGGGGCTGCACAGGTAGGCCACGGCTTCGGCGACCTCCTCCGGTTCGATGAGCCGCTTGACCGCGCTGTCCTGCAGCAACACCTCGGTCAGCACCCGCTCCTCGGGGATGCCGTGCGCCCGCGCCTGGTCGGTGAGCTGTTTCTCGACCAGTGGGGTGCGCACATAGGCGGGGTTCACACAGTTCGAGGTGACGCCATGGGGTGCGCCCTCCAGGGCGGCGGTCTTGGACAGCCCCTCCAGGCCATGTTTCGCGGCCACATAGGCGGACTTGAAGGCTGAGGCGCGCAGCCCATGGACCGAGGACACATTGATGATCCGCCCCCAGCCCTGCCCGTACATGTGGGGCAGGGCGCCGCGGATGAGCCGGAAGGGCGCCTCCACCATCACGGTGAGCACCGTGTGGAAGACGTCCGGTGGGAAGTCCTGTATGGGGCGCACCAGTTGGAACCCGGCGTTGTTGACGAGGATGTCGGTACCGGCGGCGGCGAGCTCGGCGGCGTCCAGGTCGGTGAGGTCGAGGACGTGCGGCTCGACCGTGCCCGCGAGCGTCCGTGCCGTCCCGGCCAACGCCTCCAGGCCCTCGGCGTCCCGGTCGACCGCTCTCACCTTGGCCCCGGCGGCGGCGAGCCGCAGCGCACAGGAACGGCCGATGCCTCCGGCGGCACCGGTGACGAGGGCGCTGCGGCCGCCGAGGTCGAGCGTGAAGGACGGGGAGGGCGAGGACGCGCCGTGAGCCGGGAGGATGCTGGGCGGGGTCATGGCTCGACCCTAGGCACCGCCGTCGCTGGGCCACATATGGTCGAAACCCATACTTCAGCCAGAACTCATGGGCTCGAACCATGTGGGTTCATCGGACAGTGCCTGCTTGATACGGAACAGCTGACGTTCGCCCATCACCGGCAGCGCGTCCACCTCGAACCAGCCGACCTGCAGTGATTCGTCGTCGTTCACGCGCGCCTCGCCGCCGACGGCCCGGCAGCGGAAGGTGATGTCCATGAACTGGCACATGTCGCCGTTGGGGTAGGTGACCTCATCACCGGATCGGACGAGGACCACGCGCTCGGCGACGCACTGGACGCCGGTCTCCTCGTACACCTCCCGCACGGCGCAGGCCGCGGGCTGCTCGCCCGGGTCCGGGATGCCGTTGATCACCGTCCACTTGCGGTTGTCCGCGCGCTGCCCCAGCAGAACCCGCCCCTCGTCGTCGAAGACGACGGCGCTCACGCCCGGAAGCCACAGCAGTTGGTGTCCGGCGGCGGCCCGGATCGTGCGAATGAAGTCAGGAGTAGCCATGGCGTCGACCCTAACGGGCGAACGCCCCGCCCCCCGGCGAGTTCCGGGGGGCGGGGCGTCCGTACGGGCCGGTTCCGCGGGCGATCCAAGCGGGTTCCCGCGGGTTCCCGCGGGTTCCCGCGCGGGCTAGGCGGGGTCGGCGGCGCGCCGTGTGCGCACGCCGGCACCGATCGCCCAGCCGAGACCGCCCGCCGCGACGAGCACCAGGGCGATCTCCGGGAGGATGCCGAGTCGTGTCGCGGGCGTCTCGGTGGAGCGCAGCGGCACCTTCTGGACCAGTGAGTCGGCCACGAACATGCCGGTCCTCTGGGTGATGGTCCCGTCCGGCATGATGATCGCGCTGACCCCGCTGGTCACCGGAACGGTGACGGTCCGGCTGTGCTCGACGGCGCGCACGCGTGACATGGCCAGCTGCTGGTAGGTCATCTCGCTGCGGTCGAAGGTGGCGTTGTTGCTCGGCACGGAGATCATCTGCGCGCCGTCGGTGACCTCGGAGCGCACCGTCCAGTCGAAGGCCGCCTCGTAGCAGGTGACCAGGCCGACCTTGGCGCCGTCCATGGTGAACACGCCTGGCTCGCTGCCCCGACTGAAGTCCTGGCGGACCATCGAGGTCCAGTTCTCGTTGATCGCCCCGACGAGCGAGCGCAGCGGCAGGTACTCGCCGAAGGGCTGGATCTGCCGCTTGTCGTAGGTGTCGACGGGCCCCTTGGCCGGGTCCCAGAGGATCTGTTCGTTGAGCAGCTTGCCGTCCCGCTCGACGACGCCGCCGACCGAGATGGGCACACCGATGGCCTTGGCGGCCTTGCCGATGACCGCACGGGCGTCGGCGTTGGCGAAGGGGTCGATGTCCGAGGAGTTCTCGGGCCACAGCAGGAAGTCGGGCTTTTCGACCTTGCCCGCCTTGACCTCGGCGGCAAGGCGCTCGGTCTCCCGCGCGTGGTAGTCCAGTACGGCTCGTCGCTGGGCGTTGAAGTCCAGGCCCGCGCGCGGCACGTTGCCCTGGATGACGGCGACCGTCGCCGTGCCGTCCTCCGCCGTGTCGCTGACCAGTGGCCGCGCGGCCACCGCCCCTACCACCGGTACGGCCACGCTCAGCAGTGCCACCGCCGCGGCGGACCGCTGGACGGCCCGGGTGCGGCGCCGCTCCAGCATCAGGCGGACCGCCTCGTACAAGCCGAAGCCGCACAGGACGACCGCGAAGCTGAGGACCGGTGTGCCGCCCACCGCGGCGAGGGGCAGGAAGATCCCGTCAGCCTGACCGAAGGCGATCTTGCCCCAGGGGAAGCCGTTGAACGGCGCACGCGCGCGTGCCGCCTCGCCGGCGATCCACAGTGCCGCCGCCCACACCGGCCAGCCCGGCAGTTTCGAAACCGCGGCGGTTCCCGCGCCGACGAGCGCGACGAAGACCGCCTCGATCGCGACCAGCGCGAGCCAGGGGCCGGGGCCGACCTCCACTCCCGTCCACACCAGCAGCGGCAGCAGGAAGCCGAGGCCGAAGAGGTAGCCGAGGCCGAGTCCCGCCTTCCAACTGCGGCCGCGCAGCACCCAGCCGAAGACGGCGAAGGCCGGCAGGGCCAGCCACCACAGGGTGCGCGGCGGGAAGCTGACGTAGAGCAGCACTCCGGAGAGCGCCGCGGCGAGGGCCGGAACCAGACGTACGAGCCGGGCCGCCCGCGAGGCGGGGGCGATCTGCGGCTGCACCTGGTCCGACTCGTCCACGGAAGTTGCGGTGACGGTCACTCCGGGAGTGTACGGCGGTTGACCTCGGCGCCGACAGCGCGGTCAGGCGACAGCAGGGCTCCCAGGCGGGCGTATGCGGTCGTGGTACCCGGAGTGCCCCGGCCGGGCGCACGGCCTCGGCGCCGATCCCTTCGGCCGATCCCTTCGGCCGACTCCCCTCGACCGGTCCCTTCGGCCGACCCCCTCGACCGATCCCTTCGGCCGATCCCCTCGGCCGTCCTCGACGCGCGCGGTTCCCGTCTGCGTCCGCTCAGCGCGCAGCGCCCGTTCCCGGTCCGCGGCGATCCCCCGGCACCCACCTGACGCATCGTTCCTGCACGAGACGTCCACAAACCGCCCATCAGCGGTTACGGTATGCCGGAGCCTCAGCCTTGCCGGCCGGTCGGATCCGGGCGGAGGCGCTGAGGCCCGTCACAGGTCGGGGGACCGGGTTCGGGGGGCGGGGTGGGTCTCACGAAGACGACGTCTGCGGCAGGTCCGGATCAGGACGGCGACAGACGAAACGTTTCTGATGCCGCGGGCGTGGTGGTCCTGGGGGCCTGCGCCGTGTGGTCGCTGATCTCGGCTGCCGTACACGGCGGCCGACCCGAGGGTGTCCTGCTCGCCATCCTCGCCGTGGCCGCCGGTTACGCCGCCGGCCGGATCGGCGGAGCCCTGCTGCCGGTGGCCGCGCCCTGCGCCGGAGCCCTGGCCGGACCGGCGCTGACGCTGGCCGTTCCGCATCTGTCCCCCGGGCCCCAGATCGTCGCCCCGCTGGGCCACGCCGGGGCGACGGCCGCCGTACTGACCCTCTCCGCCGGTGCCGCGTGCTGCGCTGCCTGGGCGGCCTCGGCACCGGCCCTGCGACTGGGGCTGCGCGCGCTGGCCGTGGCGATCGCGCTGACCGCGGCCGTCCTCGGCTCGACCGTCGGCTTCGTCACCTGTACGGCTGTCGTCCTGTGCTCGATCGCCGCCGGCCACGTCCGCCGACGCGGCGCGGGGATCGCGGGACTGGTCCTGACGGCGACTGCGATCACGGCCCTGACCTGGGCGGTCGCCGCGAGCGCGGTGCCCGGCGGGTTCGCCTCCTGGCTGGAGAACCAGCTGACACCGCACCGGATCCAGCTGTGGCAGGACGCACTGCGTCTCGCCCGTGAGGATCTCGTCCTGGGCGTGGGTCCCGGACGTTTCGGGGAGCTCAGTCAGACAGCGTCCGGGACACTGCTCTCCGACGGCAAGCCGCACTCGGCGCCCCTGCAGCAGGCGGCGGAACAAGGAGGCGTCGGCGTACTCCTGCTGGCCGGGGCGTTCTGCTGGATGCTGTTCGCGTTGTGGCGCACCGCGCGCCCCGCCCCCGTCGCGCTCACGGCGGGCGCGGCTCTCACCGCCCTGGCGGCGATCGCCGCGGTCGGCAACGCGCTCAGCTTCACGGCCGTGTCGGTGGGCGCGGGCCTCCTGGCGGGCCTGGCCACGGCACGCCCGATCCTGGGCGAGCCCTCCAAAGCCTGTCGCTCGGATCAGGTGAGCTGAGACAGACGGTTCCGTTCAGCCGACCCGAGCAGGGCCCCGCGAAACCGGCATGATCCGAACGACAGGCCCGGAGAGCGAGCGGGACGTACACGCACGTGATGACCGGCTCGGTCCATGGCACCGGCGGGCGGCGCGAGGACCGGAGGCGCCTTCCGTGACGGTCCGCGGCCCCCTCTCCCGCACCGGCGCGACCCGCGAGCCCTCCCTCACACCGGCATGGTCGACGGCCTCGCCCCCGGCGAAGGCAGGAAACCCTCGTGGTCAGTGCGCCGGGCCGGGCGCCCGCGTCGGGATCCGGTCCCTGATCACTCCTACGGCCGCCTCCGCGTCGTCCACGGTGACGGTGAACGTGTGGCCGTCCCACAGCCGGAGCACCAAGCCCTCACCACGCCGTACGACGACCGCCGTGCCCTTCTCGGGCCGCCACCGGTAGCCCCAGCCACCCCAGTGACGCGGGGTGACGTGCGCGACGAAGTCGGCGCCGGCGACCTCGGACAGCGGGATACGGCGACGCGGCACACCGATGTGACCGCAGCGCACTTCGAGGCACTCCTGGTCGACTCTCAGCGCGACGTGCACGAACGCCAGGGTGCCGAAGAGGACCAGCAGACCGGCGGCGATGCAGCCGACGACGGCCATGACGAGCGGGGCGACGCCGTCCGTCCACGGCGAGTCGATGGCGAGCTCGATGCCGAGCGCCATGCAGGCGGCGCCGACGAGCGCCATCAGCCACTGGACCCGGTTGGTGGCCCGCCCGGTCCAGACATCAGGGTGCGGTTTCCTACCGTGGGGGTGGTCCCTCATGCCTATGAGGTTACTCAGGTTTCGCTGTGCTGGTACCGCGCTGCGGAGGGTGACTGGGCCGACCGTGGCGGGGCGGAGCGAGGGCTTCCGTTGCCGGGGGCGCCGGTCACCGGGCAGAAGCGATCGCCTGGAGGAGGCGGCCTTCCTCGTAGGCGAGGGCGGGCTCCGGCAGAGCTCCCTCGCGACCGCTGAGGATCACCGTCAGGGTCCCGTCCGCGGTGGCCCCGGGAGCGGGCTGCTCTCCGATGCGGCGAAACGCCTGGGCGGCGACCGCTCCGGCGGAACCGTGCAGGACGAGCGGCGGGAACCCGGGACGCTGGACGGCGGTGCGGATGCGCTCGGCGACGAGTTCGTAGTGCGTGCAGCCCAGGACGACGGTCGTCACGTCCTTGGGCGTCAGCGCGGCGGCGGCTGCCACGGCGGCCTCGATCGCCGTCTCGTCCGCGTGCTCGACCGCCTCGGCCAGGCCGAAGCACGGCACCTCGGTGACCTCCACGCCGTCGGCGAAGTCCTTGATGAGGTTGCGCTGGTAGGGACTGCCGGTGGTGGCGGGCGTGGCCCAGATGGCGATCGGGCCGCCGCCGGCCGCGGCCGGTTTGATCGCCGGCACGGTACCGATGACAGGGATTGCGGGTTCGAGACGGGCGCGCACGGTCGGCAGGGCGTGCACGGTCGCGGTGTTGCAGCCGATGATCAGGGCGTCCGGCCGGTGCGCGGCGGCCGCCTCGGCGACGGCCACGGCGCGCTGCGTGAGGTCTTCCGGAGTCCTCGGACCCCAGGGCATGCCGTCGGGGTCGAGGGAGAGCACGAGATGTGCGTCGGGTCGCAGCCGCCGTACCGCGGCGGTGGCCGCCAGCAAGCCGATTCCGGAGTCCATCAGCGCGATCTTCACCCGGCCACGATAGACGATGGGCCCTTGCGGACCTGCCCGGTGGGGCAGACTGCGCTGGTGAGCGCGATCGCGTGGACTTCCGCCGTATCACTGGCCGCCTGGGTGTGGCTGCTGCTCTGCCAGGGCTTCTTCTGGCGTACGGACACCAGGCTGCCGCCTCGGCGGGATCCGGGGGCGTGGCCGCCCGTCTGCGTCGTCGTGCCGGCGCGCGACGAGGCCGCGGTGCTTCCCGCGAGCCTGCCGTCGCTGCTCGCTCAGGACTATCCGGGGCGTGCGGAGGTGTTCCTCGTCGACGACGGCAGTTCGGACGGCACCGGGGAACTGGCGCGCGCACTCGCGCGGCGGCACGGTGGACTGCCGCTGACCGTGGACTCCCCCGGCGAGCCACCGACGGGCTGGACGGGCAAGCTCTGGGCGGTACGGCACGGCATCGGCCTGGCACGCGCGCGTGCCCCCGAGTACCTGCTGCTGACGGACGCCGACATCGCGCACGCGCCCGACAGCCTGCGGGTGCTGGTCGCGGCGGCGCGCACCGGGGGCTTCGACGTCGTCTCGCAGATGGCCAGGCTGCGGGTGGACAGCCTGTGGGAGCGGCTGGTCGTGCCGGCGTTCGTCTACTTCTTCGCGCAGCTGTATCCGTTCCGCCGGATCGGCAGGAGGGGCGCGCGGACGGCGGCCGCGGCGGGCGGCTGTGTGCTGCTGCGTACCGAGGCGGCCGAGCGGGCGCGGATTCCGGATGCCATCCGGCACGCCGTCATCGACGACGTGGCGCTGGCGCGGGCCGTCAAGGGCGGCGGCGGCCACATCTGGCTGGGGCTGGCCGAGCGGGTCGACAGCGTGCGTCCCTATCCGCGGCTGCGCGACCTGTGGCGGATGGTCTCACGCAGCGCGTACGCGCAGCTGCGGCACAGCCCGGTCGTGCTGGCCGGCACGGTCGCCGGGCTCGTGCTGGTGTACCTGGTGCCGCCCGTGGCCGCGGTCGCGGGTCTGGTCGGCGGGGACACGGCCGCGGCGGTCGGCGGTGGTCTCGCCTGGCTGGTGATGACCGGGACGTACGTGCCGATGCTCCGCCATTACCGCCAGCCGCTGGGGCTCGCTCCGCTGCTGCCGGTCACCGCGTTCCTCTATCTGCTCATGACGGTCGATTCCGCGGTGCAGCACTACCGAGGGCGGGGTGCCGCCTGGAAGGGGCGTACCTACGCGCGTCCGGACGCGGTGCCCGA
Organism: Streptomyces sp. NPDC007808; assembly: GCF_042868655.1. Classification (NCBI taxonomy): domain Bacteria; kingdom Bacillati; phylum Actinomycetota; class Actinomycetes; order Kitasatosporales; family Streptomycetaceae; genus Streptomyces; species Streptomyces sp. NPDC007808. Next base: position 531,151 of record NZ_JBIAEQ010000001.1, on the reverse strand, counting down.
CGAGGGGTGACCACGGGCGGTGGAGTGCCCGCTACTTGCGGCCGGGCGTCCAGTTCATGCCCCACCCGTAGGCGTGGTCGACCGTCCGCTGCGGGCTCACTCCCCGCTCGGGGATCAGGTAGCGGGCCTCGCGCTGCACGACCAGGTCGCTGCCGGTGTTGGTGATCAGGGCGAGTGCGCACACCGTCGAGGGAACGGTGCACTCGTCGAGCGAGAAGTCGATCGGCGCGCCGTGCTGCGGTGTGAGGGTGACCGTGGCGTGCAGGTCGGCGAAGGAACGTGCTCCTTCGTAGATGGTCACGAAGATCAGGATGCGCCGGAACGCCCGCTGGTGGTCGAGGTTGATGGTGAGGTTCTCGCCGCTGGCGACGGCACCGGTGCGGTCGTCCCCGTCGAGGTGGATGTAGGGAGGGTGGTGCAGGGCGCCGTAGGCGTTGCCGAGGGACTGGATGACACCTTTGCTGCCGTCGGTGAGCTCGAACAGGGCGCACAGGTCGAGGTCGAGGTCGTTGTGCATGGCGACGGGGCGGCCCAGTTTGGCGGCCCAGCCCGAGAACTGCTTGCGCACCTCCCAGTTGAGGTTCACGCGCATGGCGCCGGACGTGCCGCCCTGTTTGGTCAGGGAGACCGAGGGGGCCGCCTTGGTGAGCGTCACCTTGCTGAGACTGACCGGCGGTGCCTGGGGCACGGGCGGGGGGACCGGCGGCACGGCGGGCGGCGGCGTGGTCACCGGGGGCGCCACGGGCGGGGGCACGGTCACCGGGGGCGCGACCGGCGGGGAGGGCTGCTGGGGCTCGTCGACCGTGATGCCGTAGTCGGTGGCGAGCCCTTCGAGGCCGCTGCTGTACCCCTGACCCACGGCGCGGAACTTCCACGCGCCCTGGCGGCGGTAGAACTCGCCGAGGACGAAAGCGGTTTCGACGGTGGCGCCCGGGTTGTCGAACCGGGCGACGACGGTGCCCCGGGCGGCATCCTTGACCTCGATGTAGAGGTCGGGCACCTGACCGAACGCACCACCGTCGGCGGAGGCGGCGAGGATGACGGTCTCGATCGCGGGCTCCACGCGCGCGAGGTCGACCAGCAGGCTGTCGGTCACTCGGCCGCCGGCGTCCTGCTTGCCCTCGTGCCGGACGGCGCCCGAGGCGTGCTCGGGCTGGTTGTAGAAGACGAAGTCCCCGTCGGAACGCACCTTTCCACCGACCAGCAGCAGCGCCGAGGCGTCCGCGTCGGGCACGCCCGGCCCGGAGCGCCAGCCCAATTCGACTCGCAGCGCCGTGGTCGGCACCGGAGCATTCGATCCTTTCGGCATTGACATGTCCGCCCCCATCACGGGTCACCGCGCCAGGCACGCCCCGGCAGCTCATCGGGTTCTCTCCTGGGCAAACCTATTCCCCGGGCAGGGCCGGTCCTATGAGGGGCCCGTGAACCGGGGGCTCAACCGCCGGTAACCCGCCCGGAACTCGGCCTTTACACGATTGAGGCCCGGGTTTGCGTCCCATTTTGACAAGTTCGCTCGCATTGGCGATCCCGCGTCACTACGGACACATAAAACAACCCTCTTATCGGTCTCCCCAACCAGCACATCGTGGGCTTAACGTATGCGCCATGACCTCCCCCCGCTCCACCTATGGCGGCGGCTACTACTCCGCCTCCTTCCCGGACACCCCGATCTACGACTCGCTCGTGGCCGAGCGGGGCACCCCGCAGATCGCCCCGATCCGGGTCCCCGCCGCGTACGACACTCCGGGCAGCGGTCTGCCCGCCCTGCCGTCCGCGCTGCCCGCCCTGCCCGCGGGACCCTCCCAGCCCTCCTACGGATACCCGCAGGCGCCCCAGCCCTCTCCGCTGCAGCAGGCGCCCGCGGCCTACATCCCGCAGCAGGCGGCCGTGCCGCGCGGCTATCCGGGACCGCAGGCGCAGCAGCCTCGGCCGGCGGCTCCCGGCACGGGTTACGAGGCGATGCGCCCCGCGGCTCCGCGCCCCGCCGCTCCTTATCAGGACCCGTACAACAACCAGCAGTACCGCGGCTACTGACCCGTTCCCCGGGCTGTCGGCCTCACCTGGCACGATGGCGCCATGGGGCACGCTCAGCTGCTGTCGATCCACGTCCATCCGGTCAAGGCGTGCCGGGGCTTCGCGCCCCGGGAGGCCGTGGTGGAGCCCTGGGGGCTGGCCGGTGACCGGCGCTGGGCGCTGATCGACGACGGGGGAAAGGTCGTGACGCAGCGCCGGCACCCACGGCTCGCGCTCGTCGCCGCCGACCTGCTGCCCGGCGGTGGCGTCCGGCTGTCCGGGCCGGACGCGCAACCACTGACCGTGCCCGTGCCCCGGCCGCTCGGCACGGTTCGCGTGCAGATCTTCCGCGACAAGGTCGAGGCGGTCCTCGCCGAGGACGAGGCCGCGCATGCCTGGTGCAGCGCCCGGCTCGGCACGCCGGTACGACTCGTCCACATGGACGACCCCGGCACCCGCCGACCCGTGGACCCCGAGTACGCGCTGCCGGGCGAGACCGTCGGTTTCGCCGACGGCTTCCCCTTGCTGCTCACCTCGGCGGCCTCTCTCGACGCCCTCAACTCCCTCATCGCCCAAGGCGACCACGCGGACGAGGGCCCGCTGCCGATGGACCGTTTCCGCCCCAACGTGGTCGTGTCGGGCAGCCCTGCCTGGGCGGAGGACGACTGGTCGCGCATCGCCATCGGCGAGGTGGCCTTCCGCGTCCCCAAGAAGTGCGGTCGATGCGTGGTGACCACGACCGACCAGAGCACCGCCGAGCGCGGCACGGAACCCCTGTACACCCTGGGCAGGCATCGACGCCTCGACGGCAAGCTGGTGTTCGGCCAGAATCTGGTGCCCCTGTCCCGCGGCACGATCCGGGTCGGTGACCCGGTCACGGTCCTGGGCTGAGAAGGATCTCGCCGAGCCGCGCGGCCCGGGAACCGGGGCCGGGGGCCGGTGCGTTGGGATGTCGTGAGAAATTCGTGAGGGGCCCGGGCGCAGGTGATGCCGCCCTGTCTTCGACGGGCTCGTCGGTGGACGGCTCGGACAGGGGTTGTCACGGGACCGGGAAGGGGGGTGACCGGACGATGCGGTCGATCAGCGGACTCTGGCGCTGGCGGCGCAATCCGCTGCGGCGTACGACCGATCTGGTCGAGGCCTGGGTCGCCCTCGCGGCCCTGTCACTGATCCTGGTCGTCGCGCCCTGGGCGGGTTTCCTGGTCGGCGGCCTGGCCCAGGACGCCCTGCAGAAGTCCGTCCGCGAACAGCGCGCGTCCCGGCACCTGGTGACCGCGACCGTGCTCCGCAAGCTGGACGCCCCCCGGCTGGACACCGACCCGGAGTCCGCCACGGGTCGCAGCGCGCGCAGCCGCGTCATGGCCGGCTGGACCGCGCCGGACGGCACCGTGCACCGGGCACCGCTCACGGCGCACCTCGAAGCCCCCCGCCCCGGCGACCGCTTCACGATATGGACGGACCGCAAGGGCCTCCCCGTGCCCCGTCCCCTGGACTCCGCCACGGCGTCGACGCACGCCGTGCTCGCCGGATTCGGCGCGGCCCTGATAGCCGCCGGCCTCGTGGAGGGCGGCAGACGGCTGGTTCTGTGGCGCATGGTCCTTCGCCGGTACGTCCGTTGGGACCAGGCCTGGGACAAGGCGGGCCCCGACTGGGGCCGGACCGGTACCGGCAGCTGACGGCCTTCCCGCTCTGGTCAACCCACCGTCCGCGCGCACGCTACGGTGGACCGGCCGAACTCTTCGGCAGCACAACCCGCGTACTACGAGGTGGGGGCACATCAACGCCATGGCACAGGGCACGGTCCAGGTGACGCACACCGGCACATCGCGGTGGCGGCGCCGCACGGGTGAGTACGCTTCGCTCGCCGCCGCCCTGGAGGCCGCGGCCGACGGCGACGTCCTCACCGTCGCCCCCGGCACGTACCGGGAGAACCTCGTCGTCCAGCGGGCGGTGACCCTGCGCGGCCCCGAGGGTTCCCCGGGCTCGGTGCGTATCGCGCCCGTGGACGGCGTGCCGCTGACGGTGCGTGCCTCCGCGGTGGTCCAGGACCTGCATGTGGAGGGCCAGGACGCGGCGGCGCCCGCGTTGCTGGTCGAGGAAGGGGCCCCGGAGCTGGCGGACGTCCGGGTCGTCACACGGTCCGCGGCCGGGATCGAGGTGCGCGGTGGTGCCCGGCCGACCGTGCGCCGCTGCACGGTCGACAATCCCGCCGGCATCGGTATCGCCGTACTCGACGGCGGCGGCGGGGTGTTCGAGGAGTGCGAGGTGGTCGCGGCCGGCCAGGCGGGCATCGCCGTGCGCGGCGGCGCCCACCCTCGTCTGGAGCGCTGCAGGATCCACCACGCCTCGGGCTCCGGCCTGACGGCGACCGGCGAGAACTCCGCCCTGGAAGCGGTCGGTTGCGAGATCTACGAGGTCCGTGGTTCCGGTGTGCAGATCACCGGCCGGGCGACGGCCCATCTCACCGACTGCGATGTGCACCGCACGACCGCCGACGGAGTCACGCTGGACACGGACGCCGTACTGACCCTGGCCGACTGCCGGATCCACGACATTCCGGAGAACGCCGTCGATCTGCGGTCCCGCTCCGTGCTCACCCTGACCCGCACGACGGTGCGTCAGTTCGGGCGCAACGGCCTTTCGGTGTGGGACCCGGGCACCCGCGTGGACGCCAACCAGTGCGAGATCTTCGACAGCACGGGCGACTACCCGGCGGTGTGGGTCAGCGACGGTGCCACGGCGGTTCTGGACTCCTGCCGGGTGCACGACGTGCCGGACGCCCTGTTCGTCCTGGACCGCGGCTCGCGCGCGGACGTCGTCGACAGCGATCTGACGCAGGTGCGCAACACGGCCGTGTCGGTGAGCGACGGCGCCACCGCGCAGCTCGACGACTGCCGGATCCGGGACGCGGCGACGGGCGCCTGGTTCCGGGACCACGGCAGTGGCGGCACCCTCAACAACTGCACCCTGGACGGCATGCAGACCGGCGTCATCGTCACCAAGGGCGCCGACCCCACCATCGAGCGCTGCACGGTGGACTCCCCCGCGGAGGCCGGGTTCTACGTCTCGGCGGGTGGGCGCGGCACCTTCCTGAACTGCCGGGTGCGGGGCAGCGCCGGTTACGGCTTCCACGTGATCGACGGCTGCCGTACGACACTGCGCAAGTGCCGTACGGAGCGGTGCGCGCGCGGCGGGTACGAGTTCGCGGAGGGCGGCCCGGACGCGGCCTCCGGGGCGGGCCCGGAGGTGGAGGACTGCACCAGTGACGAGAGCGCCGGCCTGAGGCAGCCACCGGCGACGCCCGAACCCGCCGTGCAGACCGTGGGCCAGTCCCCCGGCCTGCTGGGCGCGATCCCCGGCCAGCGCAGCACCGAGCAGGAGCCTCTTCTCGCCGCCGAGCCGGAGAAGCCGGCGCGGACCTCCAAGGCCGTCCTCGGCGAACTGGACGCGCTGGTGGGCCTGGAGAGCGTCAAGCGCGAGGTGCGCGCCCTCACCGACATGATCGAAGTGGGCCGGCGCCGTCGGCAGGCGGGTCTCAAGGCGGCGTCGGTCAAGCGGCACCTGGTCTTCACCGGCTCCCCCGGCACCGGCAAGACGACGGTCGCCCGCCTCTACGGCGAGATCCTCGCCTCTCTCGGTGTCCTGGAGAAGGGCCACCTGGTCGAGGTCTCGCGGGTCGACCTGGTCGGTGAGCACATCGGCTCGACGGCGATCCGCACGCAGGAGGCGTTCGACAAGGCGCGCGGCGGTGTGCTGTTCATCGACGAGGCGTACGCGCTGTCGCCGGAGGACTCGGGCCGGGACTTCGGCAAGGAGGCCATCGACACGCTGGTGAAGCTGATGGAGGACCACCGGGACGCGGTGGTGGTGATCGTCGCGGGCTATACGGCCGAGATGGAGCGGTTCCTGTCGGTCAACCCCGGGGTGGCGTCCCGATTCTCACGGACCATCACCTTCTCCGACTACGGCCCGGACGAACTGCTGCGGATCGTGGAACAGCAGGCCGAGGAGCACGAGTACCGGCTCGGCCCGGGCCTCGCCGAGGCCCTGCTGAAGTACTTCACGGCCATCCCCAAGGGCCCGGCGTTCGGCAACGGCCGCACGGCACGCCAGACCTTCGAGGCCATGGTGGAGCGACACGCGAGCCGGGTCGCCCAGCTCGACGAACCGAGCACGGACGAGCTGACCCTGCTCTACGCGGAGGACCTGCCGGAACTGCCCTGAGGCCGCCGCTCGGGCCGGGCAGGGCGAGCGGCGCCGCCGTCGCGTGCCCTCCTGAACCATGGAGGTCAGCAGTCGGTCTCCGGCCGTTGCCCGGGCACCTCCGGTCGCAGCCGCGCCAGCAGTCGCTCCCGCTCCTCGGCGAACGCCGGGTCCGCCTGGTAGTCGGAGTGGCCGCGGATGGGAGCGGGCAGCGGGTGCTCGGCGGTACGGCCGTACGCCAGCGGGTCCTTCAGGGCGTCGCGGTCCACGGCGGGGCCGCAGGCGCCGGCCAGGCGGACCGGGCCGCCGATGGGATCGGTGGGCCGGTGGAGGTTGCGCCAGCAGTCGACCTCGCTGTGCAGGGAGGCGAGCGCGGCCGGGCCGAAGTGGGCGGGGAACCAGCGGCCGTAGAGGCGCTCCAGCGGGGATCCGTAGGTCAGCAGCGCGACCCGCTTGCGGTCCGAGGGCCGCAGCTGCCAGGCGGCGGCCGCGGCTAGCACACTGCCTTGGGAGTGTCCGGAGATGACGAGGCGACGCCCCGGCTCGGCTCGTGTCCAGGTCGCCATCCGCCAGGTCAGATCGGGTACCGCCCGCTCGGCGTAGCAGGGCGGTGCGAAGGGGTGTGCGGCGCGCGGCCAGAAGGTGCCGACGTCCCACAGGATGCCGATGGTGCGGCGCGCGGAGGCGTCCTTGTAGGCGCGCCTGCCCCAGGTGACGAAGAGTATGAAGCCGACGCCGATCAGCCAGGAGCCGAGCGCCTGGGACGTCTCGGCGGCTCCGTGGACGAAGGCGTACGTGCCGTCGGCGGCCGCGCTCGGTGTCTTGTCACTGGTCAGCGCGCCGACCAGGGCTCCGGCACCCAGGAGCAGGGTCGCGGTGGACGTGACGGCGACGACGAGCGGGGCGCGGTCGGTGAGGGTGGCCATCGCGCGTGTGCTCGCGATCCGGCGGGTGCGGGCCCTGTCCTGGGGCTCCCCGGCGTAGTCGCGCTCGACCGTGCCGAGTTCGGCGCGGCGCAGCCGCCAGGCCCGCCACGCCAGCACGCCGAAGAGCAGCAGCAGCAGGACGAGCAGCGGTGGGATGACGGAGGCCTGCCAGGTCAGCAGGACCGGCGGGCCGTCGATGGACCTGCCCGTGCCGTCCAGCCAGTCGGAGACCCGCTGGGACACGCCGCCGGACATCACGCCTCCCAGGGCGCAGGCCAGCATCGCCACGGCCGGTCCGGCCAGGCCCCGCATCGCGGCGCGCGGGTCGGGGTCGGTGCGGTGCAGGACGCGGGCGACGACGGCCAGGACGATCACGAGCAGGCCCTGGAGGAAGGCGAGGGCACCGAAGGTCGCGTCGCCCGGGAGGCGGCCCTCGGACCGCCAGCCCGGCCGCTCCCAGCCTGCGTACACCAGGGTGAGCGTCAGCAGGGCGAGGGCGGCGAGCGGCAGACGCCGTACGAGACGCTCGTCGAGTTCGCGGTCGAGGCGGTTCTCGCTGCGGCCCCGGCGGCAGACCACCCAGATCACGGCGACGGCCCCGACGACGATCGCCGCCTCCAGGAGCCGGCCCAGCACGTCGAGCAGGACGGGGCCGCCCGGCCGGCGGTCGAAGCGGGCCGCGGCCGAGCCGACCGCTGCGACGACGGTCAGCAGGCCGGCGGTGGTGTGCGCGGCGCGCAGTCGGGCGACCAGGCGACGGCCGTACCAGAAGCCGGGGCGGCCCAAGGTGGTACGGCCGGGCTTCTCGGCGGGCTCGGGCTCGTGGGTCATGGGCTGCTGGGACTCGTAGGCGCTCCAGGTCCGGCGGGAGAGGTACCACAGCAGGCCGGTCAGCGCGGCGGGGACCAGGGCGGCCAGGGCGAGCCGGCGGCCGGGGTGGCTCCACCAGCCGCCGTCGGAGACCACGGGCGACAGGAAGCCCAGCCAGCTGTGCCGCTCGGCGCACGCGCGCGTGCCCGCGCACTGCCAGGCCGTGAGGTCGAGGGCGACCTCGCAGGCGGCCGCGACCAGCAGCACCGTGAGCGTCAGCCCGGCGAGCCGCACGAGCAGGCCGTACAGCCGCACCGTCCGCTCGCGCCCCCGGGTGGTGGGGCGCATCCAGTGGGCGAGGTTGACCACCATGAACGGCAGTAACAGCAGCCACAGGGCACGTGCGCTGTTTCCCGAGGTCAGGTTGCACCAGACATACGCCTCGGGCACCGGTCTGCCCTGGTACTCCTGCGATCTGTCCTCCGCGTCGACGTCGTCGGCGCGCCGGAACACCGCGGCCGTGTCGTCGCCGGTGATCCGCACGGTGCGCGGATCGTCGAGCATGTCCTGCGGCGTGGTGCCGCCGACCCCGTGAACCAGCAGTTCCAGGGCGATCCGGGCTTCGTCGGGCCGCGGACCCGGGCCGTGGGGCCCGTTCGACGCGACGCGCTTTTGCGCATGTTCCATGGTTCGCACTTCCCCCGTGACGAGCCGTCGGCTTCTGTCTGTGCGGGCACAAGGATCTCCGCTGATGAGGCTTCCTACACCTCTCGTCACGGAATCTCCCCGATCCGTGACACGAACAAGGGAACGGACCCTGGCGAAGTGACATGAGCGCGTCGTGACGGCCAGTGGCGCGACCCGTACCGACCCGTGCGAGTATGGGACCTCCCGCGCCCCGGGGAGGGCGAGAATGTCCTTGTCGGAGGGGTTGCGCGGGTGTGTCGGACGACTGAGGCGAAAGGACCGGAGCGTACGTGAGCGAGAATCAGAACCTCCTCGCGGAGCAGCGGCGCGCCCTGATCCTGGACGAGGTACGGCGCCGAGGCGGGGTCCGCGTCAACGAGCTGACCCGCAAGCTCGGCGTGTCGGACATGACGGTGCGCCGTGACCTCGACGCGCTGGCCCGGCAGGGAGTGCTGGAGAAGGTGCACGGCGGCGCGGTCCCGGTGGTCGAGGCGAGCACCCACGAGCCCGGGTTCGAAGCCAAGTCCGGTCTGGAGCTGACGGCCAAGGAGGACATCGCGCGGGCCGCGGCCGAGTTGGTCGCGCCCGGATCCGCGATCGCGCTGTCGGGCGGTACGACGACGTTCGCGCTGGCGCATCAACTGGTCGACGTTCCCGACCTCACCGTCGTCACCAATTCGGTGCGGGTGGCCGACGTCTTCCACGCGGCGCAGCGCACGTCGGGGCCTCGCCAGGGCGCGGCCACGGTCGTGCTGACCGGTGGGGTGCGCACCCCGTCCGACTCACTGGTGGGCCCGGTGGCCGACCAGGCGATCGGAACGCTCCACTTCGACGTGCTGTTCCTCGGCGTGCACGGGATATCGGTCGAGGCCGGCCTGTCCACGCCGAACCTCGCGGAGGCCGAGACCAACCGGCGTCTGGTGCAGTCGGCGCGGCGGGTCGTCGTGGTCGCGGACCACACCAAGTGGGGTGTGGTGGGGTTGAGTTCGTTCGCGACGCTGGACCAGGTCGACACCCTGGTGACGGACTCCGGTCTGGCGACCGAGGCGCGCTCGGAGATCTCGGAGCATCTGCGGCGGCTGGTGGTGGCGGGCGAGCCCGACGAGGACGTAGACGTCTGAGGGTGCAGACATCTGACGAGGTGCCAGTTATGGTGGCGCTGCCCGGAGCGGCGTCGGCATAGGGGGTTTCGTCCATGGCTCACCTGCTGCGCGAGGTGGGGCTCGACTTCATCGAGCGCGCGCCCGTACGGCACGTCTTCGCGCGGGAGATGTCCGCCGCGCCGGAGGCCGTGTTCCACGCGCTCGCCGAGGACGTGCCCGGCTGGGCACAGTGGTTCTCGGCGGTCACCCTGGCCCGGCCGCTCGACGGCGGGGCCCGGCGCGAGGTCCGGCTGCGGGGCGGTGCCCGCTTCGAGGAGACGGTCCTCGTGGCGAAGAGCCCCGAGGTGTACGCCTACCGAGTCGACGTCACCAACGCGCCCGGAGCGCGGGCGGTCGTCGAGGAGTGGCGGCTCGCCCCTGCGGGGACCGGCACCCGGCTGCAGTGGACGTTCGCGGTGGACGGGACGGCTCCGTTCCGGTTCGCCTTCGGGCTCGCGCGGGCCGGCCTGGACCGGGTGTTCCGGGACACGGTCACGACGCTGGACCGACGGCTGGCGGTAGCGGCCTCCTAGGCCATCCCGGTTCGCGGGTCACTCGGGCCACACACCCGTGTCCAGCAGTTGCTCGATGGCCGCCGAGTACGGGGCGATGTCCAGTCCCTGCTCGGCCAGCCAGGTGTCCGAGTAGTACTTGTCCAGGTACCGGTCCCCCGGGTCGCACAGCAGCGTCACCACGCTCCCCCGCCGTCCCTCGGCCACCATCTCGGCGACGATCTTCAGCGCGCTCCACAGCCCGGTGCCCGTGGAGCCGCCCGCCTTGCGTCCAATGGCCTGCTCCAGGGCCCGTACGGCGGCGACGCTCGCCGCGTCCGGCACCTTCATCATCCGGTCGACGGCACCGGGGACGAAGCTCGGCTCCATACGCGGCCGGCCGATGCCCTCGATCCGCGAGCCGCAGTCGCACGTGACGTCCGGATCGCCGGTGGTCCAGCCCTCGAAGAAACAGGAATTCTCCGGGTCGGCGACGCAGATACGGGTGTCGTGCTGCATGTAGTGGACGTACCGGGCGATGGTCGCGGAGGTGCCGCCGGTGCCGGCCGTGGCGACGATCCACGCGGGCTCCGGGAACCGCTCCAGTCGGAGCTGGCGGAAGATGGATTCGGCGATGTTGTTGTTGCCGCGCCAGTCCGTGGCCCGCTCGGCGTAGGTGAACTGGTCCATGTAGTGGCCGCCGGTCTCCACCGCGAGGCGTGCGGACTCCTCGTACATCATCCGCGAGTCGTCCACGAAGTGGCACCGGCCGCCGTGGAACTCGATCAGACGACACTTCTCGGCGCTCGTCGTGCGCGGCATGACCGCGATGAAGGGCACGCCGATCAGCTTCGCGAAGTACGCCTCGGAGACGGCCGTCGAGCCGCTGGACGCCTCGATCACCGGGCGGCCCGGCCGGATCCAGCCGTTGCAGAGACCGTAGAGGAAGAGCGAGCGGGCCAGCCGGTGCTTGAGGCTGCCGGTCGGATGGGTCGACTCGTCCTTCAGATAGAGGTCGATGCCCCAGCGCTCCGGCAGCGGGAAGCGCAGCAGGTGGGTGTCGGCCGAACGGTTGGCGTCGGCCTGGACCTTTCGGACGGCCTCTTTGAGCCAGACGCGATAGGCGCCGTCGCTTCGGTCGACGTCGAGGGTCACGCCGGAGGGGGTCTGCTGGACGGTGCTCACGGCGGTACTCCTCAGGCTCGGCGGCAACGGCGACTCGCGGGGCCGTCGCTTCGAGCATAGACATCTTCCGCACGCTTCTCACCTGCATAAACAGGCCTTTGAGAGCCTCAAAGTCACCCCTGGGTCGCCTCCTTCACCCCACTCCTGGGGGCGCATTCACGCGAGTGCTCCGAGCGACCCCGCTCGGGGAGACCACATGGACTGGTGCTGGGCGCGGGACCGGGGCAGACTGCACCGGACGGGACGACGATCCCGAACGGGGGCACACTGGATCACGACTGGAGCCGGCCGCATCCGCGAGGACACGCCGGCACACCGACGCACACGAGGGGGCGGGGCATGGCGGAGGCGGAGTTCACGGCCACGGGCGTGCGCATCGGGAAGCGGCTGCGCTCGCTGACCCGGGCCGGGCAGGTGCGGATCAGCGACGGTCGGCTGCAGCTGCTCACCAGCTACGGCAGCGAGATCGACAGCGCACCCGTGCAGGCGGTACGGGCCTCCAAGCCCTGGTTCGCCCCGGACGACCGGGCGCTGGCGGACATCAACGGCAAGCGCTACTCCCTGACCCTGGGCGATCACGACCCCGCCCCGGGAGAGCCGGGACCGCCCGCGGCACGCCGGTTCATCGAGGCCGTACGCAAGGCTGCGGGGCGTAAGGGCTGAGTCACTGCGAGTTGCGGTATTGCAGCTCCTGCGTCACTCTGGTCTCACGTCACTCTGGGTTTACCGGCGATAACGCTGCGAACCAGCCCGCCGGCCACGACAGCAGGCGGCCGTTTCCTGAAGCACCCTGCTGGATCCGTACTCCGTGTTCTTCCGGACCTCTTCAGTCGGGGAGTCGCAGCCGTGATCAGCTACCCAAGCAGGCACTGCACGGTGGAGCTCCAAGCCCTGCCGTCGCGGATCGGTCAGGTCCGCAGAATCGTATCGGCGCAGTTGCGCTACTGGCACCTGGATCCGTTGATAGACCGCGCCGCGCTCGGTGTGACCGAGTTGCTGACCAACGTCCACCTGCACGCCCAGCCCGACAAGACGTGCACCGTCGAGATCGAGCTGCTGCTCGACCGGCTCACCGTCTCGGTGCGCGACAACGACCCGCGGCTGCCGGCCGTGGCGGACAGCGACACGCTCGCCACGTGCGGGCGCGGGCTGGCGATGGTGGCCGCCGTCAGCGAGAGCTGGGGCGTGCGGCCGGACGGCGACTGCGGCAAGGTCGTGTGGTTCACGCTGCCCGCGCCCCCCGCCTCACGGGGCTCGGGTGCGCGCACACCGCGGCGGACGGCTGTCGCGGTCGAGGAGCCCGTACGGCGGTTCGCCGAGGTCGGAGCGCGGGTGGACCTGCGCAGGCCGGAACGTGCTCCCGCCCGGTCGGTCGTTGCGGGCTGACCGGGCGGTGACCCCTCGCGGCGCTCCGCCGGGGACGGCCACTCGGCGGCGATGGCCCGCAGTGCGTCCAGGTGTGCCGCCCGGCTCGCCCGTCGCGGGCCCGCGAGAGCCCGGCGGTGCGGCCGACAGGGGCCGGCAGCACGGCCGGCGTGGGCTCTGCCCGAGGTGAGCGTGTCGAGACCGGCCGCGCGGTGCGTCACGGCGGACTCGCCGGAGCCCGAGGGCCCCGTGGTCGTGGTGAAGCGGCCGGCCGGGAAGCCGACGCTCGCCTCGTCCAGGGCCCGCACGCCGGTGCCGCCGCTCCCGTACGCCGTCACGGCGTGGACCGGGCCGGGCGGCGGTCCGGGTCGCGGTCGTCACGCGGCGCCGCCCTTGCCGGTACGGCCGAACTGCTCGTCCAGGACGGACAGCCGGCGCCAGTACTCGTCCTCGTCGATCTCACCGGAGGCGAAGCGGCGGCCCAGAACGGTGAGGGGCGAGTTGTCGTCGGGGGTGGCGCGCCAGGGGTTGCCGTGTCCGCGCCCGCGCCACGCCATGCGGCGCAGCAGCGCGATGCCACCGATCACGACGGCCGCCCAGGCCAGCGGGAAGAACAGGATCCACGGGCCGGGCCCGCCGTCGGCGAAGTGAGCCAGGGTCTGCATGTCGGGTCATCTCCCGAGTCGGTCCGGACGGGGTCGTCCGGTGATGCCTCGAGACTCGCTCGGCCGTGGGGTCCGGGTCGTCGTACAGCCAGCTGCAGTGCGCGTACCTCGCGGGGAGTACGCGGGGTCGACCGCGCTGCTCCGAGGCGATCGGCTTCTGCCTCGCTCACCCCTCGACTTCTGTAACTACTAGTATGTACAGTGAGGGCATGAGCACCTCGGACACCTCGGAACGACTGATCGAGTCGACCCGTGAACTGCTGTGGGAGCGCGGCTACGTGGGCACCAGCCCCAAGGCGATCCTGGAGCGCGCGGACGCCGGGCAGGGCAGCATGTACCACCACTTCAAGGGGAAGCCGGACCTCGCCCTGGCGGCGATCCGGCGGACCGCCGAGGAGATGCGGGCCACCGCCGCCGGAGTACTCGACGGTCCGGGAACACCGTACGAGCGCATCGAGGCGTATCTGCGGCGGGAGCGCGACGTGCTGCGCGGGTGTCCGGTCGGGCGGCTCACGATGGACCCCGAGGTGATGGCGAGCGACACGTTGCGCGCGCCGGTCGACGAGACGCTCGACTGGCTGCGTGAACGGCTCGCCGGGATCGTCGAGGAGGGCAGGGAACAGGGCCTGTTCGCCTCGGGGCTGGACAGCGAGGAGGTCGCGGCGACCATCGTCGCGACGGTCCAGGGCGGCTACGTCCTCGCCCGCGCGTCGGGGTCGCCCGCGGCCTTCGACACCGGTGTACGGGGACTGCTCGCCCTTCTCTCGTCGCGATAGGAAGGCGGTCCGATGCTCGCGATGCGGTACGGACTCACCCTGCCCGCCGACTACGACATGGAGATCATCCGCCGACGCGTCGCCACCAGGGGGCACCTGCTCGACGCGTGGGAGGGCCTGGGCCTCAAGGCGTATCTGGTGCGGGAGCGGGGCGTGCACGGATCCCCGGTCAACGAGTACGCGCCGTTCTATCTGTGGCACACCGTCGCCGGCATGAACCGCTTCCTCTGGGAAGGCCCGTTCCAGGGCATCGTCGACGACTTCGGACGGCCGTCGGTGCGGCAGTGGTCCGGGCTGGCCTGCGCGGCCGGTGTCGCCGCCCACTCCCCCGCGCGCGGGGCGGTGCTCCGGCTGCGTCGGGTGCCTGACGGGGGGCTGCTCGCCGACTTCATGGCGGAGACGACCCGGGAGACCGAGCGTCTGGCCGCCGAGGACGGCGCGGTGCTCGCCGCGTCCGCCGTGGACGCCGGCCGTTGGGAGGTGATCCACTTCTCCCTCTGGGACAGCCACCTGCCCAAGGCCGACGGTGACACCTACGAGGTGCTGCACCTGTCCGCGCCGGGGCGGGACCGGCTGCCGGGCTGACGAGGGAGGACGAGGAAACATGGCACTGGAGATGCGCGATCGCTGTGAGCGCTGCGAGACGGCGGCGCTGCCGCTCGACGCGGCTGCCCGGATCTGCTCGTACGAGTGCACCTTCTGCGTGCCGTGCAGCGACGCGATGCGGGACATCTGTCCCAACTGCGGTGGCGAGTTGGTCGCGAGGCCCCGCCGTTCATGACGTTCTGAACAGGAGACCCACAGACATGCCCTTCGTCCGCATCGACGCGCTGGGCACGAACCCCGAGCGCCTCGACGCTCTCGGCCGTGCCGTGCACGACGCCCTGGTGGAGGCCGTCGGGATTCCGTCCGACGACCGGTTCCAGGTGCTGGTCGGACACGACGGCACCCACAGCACCCTGCGTTACGACCCCGCCTACCTCGGCATCCGGCGGGACGACGGCCTGGTGTACGTCACGATCACCATGCGCTCCGGGCGCAGTCCGGAGCAGAAGCAGGCGCTGTACCGGCGGATCGCCGAACTCGCCCACGCCTACGCGGACACGGAGCCGCGCAACGTGTTCGTCAACGTGCTGGAGAACGAGCCCCTCGACTGGTCGTTCGGCGAGGGAGTGGCGCAGTACGCCCACTCCCCCGCCCCTGCCGACGCCCCGGCTCCCCGCGGGACGGCGTCGCCTTCGCGGGAGGGCTAGGACCTGCTGTCGTCCAGCCTCTCGATGTGTGCCACGTTCCCCCGGTCCTCGGCGTCGGCGCTCGCCTCGGCCGCGAACCAGGCGTCGAGGATCTCCTTGAGCAGGGGCTCGGAGGTGAGACGCAGGCTGAGCGCGAGCACGTTGGCGTCGTTCCAGCGGCGGGCGCCGTCCGCGGTGTAGGCGTCCGCGCAGAGGGCGGCCCGTACGCCCGGCACCTTGTTCGCGGCGATCGACGCGCCCGTGCCGGTCCAGCAGCACACCACCGCCTGGTCCGCCGTCCCGGCGGCGACCTCGCGGGCGGCGGCCTCCGAGCAGGGGGCCCACTGGGCGTTGTCCCCGGGGCTCAGCGCGCCGTGCGTGACCACCTCGTGGCCGCGCTCGCGCAGTTCGGCGACGAGGAGACGGGCCACGGGTTCGTCCATGTCCGAGGAGACGGAGATCCGCATGGGTCGAGCCTACCCGCCGGGCATGCGTCCGCCCGGGCCGCGGCCGAGCATGGAGGTGAGCGGCTGGACGGCCGAGGAGGGACCATGGCGACCCTGCACATCGAGCACCCGATCAAGGACTTCGCCACCTGGAAGTCGGCCTTCGACCGCTTCGCCCCCCAGCGCGCCGAGGCAGACGTACGGCACCACCGCGTCCTGCGGCCGGTCGACGACCCCGCCTATGTCGTCGTGGACCTGGACTTCGACGCGGTGGCCGACGCCGAGCGGTTCCTGGGGTTCCTCAGGACGACGGTGTGGTCGTCGTCGGAGAACGCCCCGGCGCTGGCCGGTGCGCCGCACACGCGGATCCTGGAGACCGCCGAGGAGGCGTGAGGCCGCAGGTCCGTGCCGCTGGGCCGAGGTAGGTCGTGTCCGCAAAGTCCCGTCGTCCGCCCGGAGGGAGGGCGGGCCCTGCGGCGTCCGGTGCGTGCGGCGAGAGTGCGTGCCAGGCGTCCCGGGACTGCACACCCAGGGGGCAGGCCCTATGTCAGGGCGCCGAGCGGGTCGTCCAGCACCGGCTGCCAGGCCAACTCGGCGGCGCCGACCAGGCTGTTGTGATCGAGGGTGCAGGCGAGGATCGGGACGCCGCCGCTCTGGCCCCACAGGCTGCGGTCGGCGACGACCGCGCGCAGCCGCTCGGGGTCGGCGTCGAGGAGGGTGCGGTGCAGGCCGCCGAGGATGATGCGGTCCGGGTTGAGGATGTTGACCAGGCCGGCCAGGCCCAGGCCGAGGCGGTCGATGAGGGTCTCGGTCGCCGTGCGGACCGTCGGGTCGTCGTACCGGGTGCGGATCAGGTCGTTGGCCTGCTGGAGCAGGGACACCTCGGGGCCGGGCTCACGGCCGGCCGCGGTGAGGAGCGCCAGCGGGTCGGTTTCGACGTCCAGGCAGCCGAGGCTCCCGCAGTGACAGGGTCTGCCCTCGGGGTTCACGGTGAGGTGGCCGACCTCCAGGGCCAGACCCGAACTGCCGGTGTGCAGACGGCCGTCCAGCACGAGCGCACCACCCACACCCCGGTGCCCGGTGGCCACGCACAGCAGGTCACGGGCGCCGCGACCCGCGCCGTGCCGGTGCTCGGCGAGCGCGGCGAGGTTGACGTCGTTGGCGGTGAAGGCGGGGCCGGTGATCCCGGCCGCGCGCACGCACTCGGCGAAGATACGGCGGACGGGAGCGCCCACGGGCCACGCCACGTGCAGCGGGTTCAGCGCGAGGCCGTCCGGTTCGGCGACCGCGGACGGTACGGCGAGGCCGGCGCCGACGCAGCGCCGCCCGGTCGCGCGCAGCAGGTCGGCGCCCGCTTCCACGACCGACCCGAGGACCTTGGCGGGATCGGCGTCCACGGTCTCGCAGCCCGGCGCGGTGGCGACGATACGGCCGCCCAGCCCGACCAGGGCCGCCCGGAAGCCGTCGGCGTGCACCTGTGCGGCGAGGACGACCGGGCCGTCCTCGGCGACCGCCAGCCGGTGGGAAGGCCGCCCCTGGGAACCCGCGGCGGCGCCGGGTCGGGCGTCGACCCTGATCAGGCCGAGCGCCTCCAGTTCGGCGGCGACCGCGCCGGCCGTGGCCCGGGTCACCCCGAGTTCGGCGGTGAGGACCGCGCGCGTGGGAGCGCGCCCGGTGTGCACGAGCTCCAACGCGGGCCCGAGCGCACCCCGCCCCCGGTCCAACCGCGTCCTTGGGGTGGTCCCTTCCCCCGCCGCCCGGGGGTCCGCCTTGCCGCTCATGAGGGCGAGTCTCCCATGATCCGCAGGCGCGAAGGCCCAGGGTCCGTCGTTCCGATCATGCCGGCGCCGCGGGGTCCGGAACGCGCGTCCGCGGCGCACCGGACGCCGTTCGAGTGACCTGCGGGGCGCGGTTTCCCTCAGCCCTGCCTGATACGAACGACGGACCCTGGGTCGTGTCCCGGGGCAGACGGGACTTCGCGGACACGACCTAGCGTCCGCTCACCCTGAGCGTGATGTTCAACCGCCCGGTCAGTCCCAACTGCGCGGGTGCGGTGCCCGGATGTACCTTCGGCACGCCGTGATGGGCGAGTCGCGCCGGGCCGCCGAAGACGAACAGATCGCCGCTGCGCAGTTCGACGTCCGTGTAAGGCCGGGCCCGGGTCTCGGTGTTGCCGAAGCGGAAGACGCAGGTGTCGCCGAGGCTCAGGGAGACCACGGGGGCGTCCGAGTCCTCGTCGCTGTCGCGGTGCATGCCCATACGGGCGTCGGCGTCGTAGAAGTTGACCAGTGCGATGTCGTACGCCGCCACCGGTTCGCCCGGCGGGCCCGCTCCCAGCGCGTCCCGCACCGCCCGGCGGCCCAGCTCGCCCAGCCAGTCGGGGAACGGTTTCACCGGGGTGCCGTCGCCGTCGACGACCGTGCGCGCGTAGCCGTACGGGTACCAGTGCCAGCCCAGGCAGACCTGTCGGGCGCTCATGGTGCCGCCGCCGGGTGTGCGGACCGTGCGCAGGCCGGCTGGTGGGCGCGCCCACGCGCGGCACGCCGCCAGCAGCTCGCGCTGACGCTCGGCGTCCAGCCAGTCGGGCACGTGCACCGCGCCGGGCGCGACCTCCGTACGACCCCGTGGAAAGAGCTCGGCGTCCATGCCTCCCATCCTCCCTCACCGGCCGTGAGCCGCGGGTGGACCGGTGGCGGTCCGGGAGCGGGTTGGGGTCGCATAGCCTTGACGCACGATGAACGACCGTATGCACACGCCCTGGGGCGAGCTGGCGCTGACCCGTTTTCCCCAGGACCCACGCGACCGGCTGCGTGCCTGGGACGCCTCCGACGAGTACCTCCTGCGGCATCTGGCGCAGCAGGAGGTCCCGCTGTCCGGCACGGTCGTGGTGGTCGGTGACCGCTGGGGTGCCCTGGTGACGGCGCTGGCGGCGCACCGGCCGACGCAGATCACGGACTCCTACCTCACCCAGGAGGCGACCCGGGCCAATCTCGTCCGGCACGGTGTGGAGCCCGGCACGGTCCGGCTGCTCACCACACGGGACGAGCCGCCCAGCCGCGTCGACGTCCTCCTGGTGCGGGTGCCGAAGAGCCTGGCTCTGCTGGAGGACCTGTTGCTGCGGCTGGCGCCGGCGGTGCACGAGGGCACGGTGGTCGTCGGCACGGGCATGGTGAAGGAGATCCACACCTCGACGCTGCGGCTGTTCGAGCGGATCATCGGCCCGACCCGCACCTCGCTCGCGGAGAAGAAGGCCCGGCTGATCTTCTGCACGCCCGAGCCGTCTCTCGACCGGCCCGGCAACCCGTGGCCCTACACCTACACGCTTCCCGACGGGATCGGCGCGGTCTCGGGGCGCACGGTCGTCAATCACGCGGGCGTCTTCTGTGCCGACCGGCTCGACATCGGTACGCGCTTCTTCCTGAGCCACCTGCCGGACGGCAAGGGCGGCGGACGGGTCGTGGACCTGGGGTGCGGCAACGGTGTCGTCGGGACGGCGATGGCGCTGGCGAATCCCGAGGCAGAGGTGCTGTTCGTGGACGAGTCGTTCCAGGCCGTGGCGTCGGCGGAGGCGACGTACCGGGCGAACGGGCTGACCGGGCGCGCCGAGTTCCGCGTCGGGGACGGGCTGGCGGGCGTCCCCGACGGAAGCGCGGACCTCGTGCTGAACAACCCGCCGTTCCACTCCCACCAGGCGACGACCGACGCGACCGCTTGGCGGATGTTCACCGGGGCCCGGCGCGCGCTCGGGCCGGGCGGCGAACTGTGGGTCATCGGCAATCGGCATCTCGGCTACCACCTGAAGCTGCGGCGGCTGTTCGGCAACAGTCAACTGGTCGCCAGCGACCCGAAGTTCGTGGTGCTACGGGCGGTCAAGAGGTAGGCGCGCCAGTCGTGCCGTCCGCTGTGAACCGCGGGCCGTTCAGGCGGTACGACGCGCTCTGGCGGCGCCGGATCACACTCGTCGTCCGTGGCAGCAGCCCAGGTCAGGCTGCTCGCCCCGTCGACGCGGGACGGGCGATCACGCTTCGGATCGGCCCACCTGAACAGGCATGTTCGCCGCCGTGTCAGGCGGCCGCCAGGACCCGGATGAGGCGAGCCACCGCCCGGACCATCGCCTCGCGTCCCACGCTCAGGTACTTGCGTGAGTCGACGGCCTCCGGGTGGGCGGCCAGGAAGTCCCGGACGGCGGCCGTCATGGCGATGTTGAGGGCGGTGCCGACGTTGACCTTGGCGATGCCGCCCGCCACCGCCGCGGTCAGTTCGCCGTCCGGCACGCCGGAGGAGCCGTGCAGGACTAGGGGGACGTCCAGGGTGGCGGAAAGGCGCTTGACGAGTTCGTGATCGAGGGTGGCGGTCCGGGTGGTCATCGCGTGGGAACTGCCGACGGCCACGGCGAGGGCGTCGATGCCGCTGTCCGCGACAAAGGCGTGCGCCTCGGCCGGGTCGGTGCGGGCACCGGGGGCATGGGCGTCGAGGGGCGGCTCACCGTTCTTGCCGCCCATCCGCCCCAACTCGGCCTCGATCCAGAGCCCTTGGTCGTGCGCCCAGTCGACGGCGGCCTTCGTCGCGGCGAGGTTGCCGGCATACGGCAGTCGTGCCGCGTCGTACATCACGGAGCTGAACCCGGCGTCCGGGGCCTGGCGGAGCAGGTCGTCGCTCTGGATGTGGTCGAGGTGCAGCGCGACGGGTACGGCGGCCTGTTCGGCGGCGGTGACGGCGGCACGGGCGAGGGGAAGGAGCCGCCCGTAGCGGAACCTGACGGCGTTCTCGCTGACCTGGAGCACGACGGGTGAACTCTCCGACTCGGCGCCGGCGACCACCGCCTCGATGTGCTCCAGGGTGATGACGTTGAAGGCGGCGACGGCGGAGCGGGCTGCGGCGGCACGGGTGACGAGCTCGCCGGTGGTCACGAGGGGCACGGCCTGTCCTTTCTCGGCGCGTCGGCGTGTCAGGGGGCGAGGATCACCGAGCGGGTGAGGTGGCGGGGTTGGTCCGGGTCGAGGCCGCGGGCCGCGGCGACGGCGACCGCGAGCCGCTGGGCGCGGACCAGCTCGGCGAGGGGGTCGAGGCGGCCCTCGATCCACAACCCGCCGGTGGCGCGGACCTGTTCGGCGAGTCCTTCGGGTGCCTCTCCGAACATCCAGGTCGCGGTGCCGCTCGTGGTGATGCTGATGGGGCCGTGCCGGTACTCCATCGCCGGGTACGCCTCGGTCCAGGACAGCGACGCCTCCCGCATCTTCAGCCCGGCCTCGTTGGCGAGCCCGACGGTCCAGCCGCGGCCGAGGAAGGTGAACTGGGCGCAGTCCACGAGTCCTTCGGGCAGGTCGGCGGCGAGCGCGGTGCGGGCGTCGGACACGGCGGTGTCCGTGCGCAGGCCGAGGTGGGCGCGGAGCAGGGTGAGGGCGGTGGTGGCGAACCGGGTCTGCACGACGGACCGTTCGTCCGCGTAGTCGAGGACCACGACGTCGTCGGCTGCCGCCATGACGGGGGTGTCCGGGTCGGCGGTGACGGCCGTGGTGCGCGTGCGCCCCTTCAACCGGCCCAGCAGATCCAGCACCTCGGTGGTGGTGCCGGAGCGGGTGAGGGCGAGGACCCGGTCGTAGGACCGTCCGCGCGGGAACTCCGAGGCGGCGAAGGCGTCCGTCTCCCCCTGGGACGACTCCTCACGCAGCGCGGCGTAGGACTGCGCCATGAAGTACGAGGTCCCGCAGCCGACGATCGCGACCCGCTCGCCCGGCGCCGGGAGCGACGCGCCGACCCCGCGGGCCTGCGCCGCGGCGCGCGTCCAGCACTCGGGCTGGCTGTTGAGCTCGTCCTCGACATGCGTCATGACGCCACCCTTCCGGCCCACGCGGGCTGAATGATTGTTCTTGCAAGGTATAGCTAGCTTTCGAGCAGAATCAAGCAAGTCGGTTGAAAGGCGTGCGCTAAGGTCGCCGGGAGATCGAGGGATGGAGGTCGGATGTCGCGCGACGCCCGCTGGAAGGCGCTGCTGGAGTTGCTCGTCGAGCGGGGCCGGCTGGACGTCGAGGAGGCGGCCGCCGAGCTGGAGGTCTCGGCCGCCACGATCCGGCGCGACTTCGATCAGCTCGCCGAGCAGCAGATGCTGGTCCGCACGCGGGGTGGCGCGGTCGTGCACGGAGTGTCGTACGAACTGCCGCTGCGCTACAAGACGGCGCGGCGCGCCTCCGAGAAGCAGCGCATCGCCAAGGCGGTGGCCGATCTCATCGCCCCCGGCGAGGCGGTGGGACTGACCGGCGGTACGACGACCACCGAGGTGGCGCGCGCCCTGGCCGTGCGGGGCGACCTGGGGTCCGGCTCGCCCGCGCTGACCGTCGTCACGAACGCGCTCAACATCGCCAACGAGCTGGCCGTG
This sequence comes from Streptomyces sp. NPDC007808, assembly GCF_042868655.1. Lineage (NCBI taxonomy): Bacteria > Bacillati > Actinomycetota > Actinomycetes > Kitasatosporales > Streptomycetaceae > Streptomyces > Streptomyces sp. NPDC007808. Next base: position 508,834 of record NZ_JBIAEQ010000001.1, on the reverse strand, counting down.
AGGCCCCAGTTCAAGATCGTGGTGACCGGCGGGGTGGCGCGCCCGCAGTCGTACGAGCTCATCGGGCCGCTCGCGGACGGGGTGCTGTCCCAGATCACGATCGACGTGGCGGTGCTCGGTGTCGTCGCCTTCGACGTCATGCACGGCGCCGCCGCGCACGACGAGGCGGAGGCGGCGATCAACCGGCTGCTGTGCGAGCGTGCCGAGCGGGTGGTCGTGGCGGCGGACTCCAGCAAGCTGGGCCAGCGCGCGTTCGCCCGGATCTGCGCCGCCGACGCGGTGGACACGCTGGTCACGGACACGGCGGCGACGCCGGAGACGGTACGGCGCTTCGAGGAGGCGGGGCTGAGGGTCCTGGCGGTCTGAGTCGCGGGCCCGGCCGGGACGCGGGCCCGACCCGCGCGAGGACCCGACCGGAGCGGACGCGGCCGTCGGCGGCTGCCCCCTCCCGGGGACGCTCCCGGTACCCGCCCGCCCCTTTCGACCTAGGCTGGGAGCGCAGCGCATGGCGGGCCGAGGAGGCTGCGATGAGCACGATGCCGACCGAGCGGGGCGCACCGGCGGCCGCGCGCTATCTGCCGATCGCCGAGCACGGGCTGATCGGTGACCTGCGCAGTGTGGCCCTGGTCGGGACGGACGGCACGATCGACTGGTACTGCTGCCCGACCTTCGACGCGCCGAGCGTGTTCGCGGCGATCCTGGACGCGGACAAGGGCGGCTGCTTCGAGCTGGCGGCGGCGGTGCCGGCCCGGACCAAGCAGTTCTACTTCCCGGACACGAACGTCCTGATCACCCGGTTCTTCACCGAGGAGGGCGTCGGCGAGGTCCAGGACTTCATGCCCGTCGACGGGGGCTCGTTCGAGGCCGAGCGGCACCGGTTGATCCGGCGCGTGGTCTGCGTACGCGGATCGATCCCCTTCCGGACCCGGGTCGCGCCGCGCTTCGACTACGGCGCGCAGCCGCACACCGTCCGCATGGTCGGCGACGTGACGGTCTTCGAGTCCGAGAAGCTGTCGCTCGGGCTGACCGCGACGGTGCCGCTCGAAGTCGAAGGCCCGGACGTGCGGGCCGAGTTCGAGCTCGCCGGGGGCGAGACGGCGGTGTTCGCCCTGGACCAGGTCGGCGGGGACGTGACACCGCGCCGCTGCGCGCGGACCGAGGCCGAGGAGCAGTTCAACGGCACGGTGGCGTACTGGCGGCAGTGGCTGTCCGCCTCCAAGTACCGGGGCCGCTGGCGGGAGATGGTGCACCGCTCCGCCCTCACCCTGAAGCTGCTCACCTACGCCCCCACCGGCGCCATCGTGGCCGCGCCGACCACGAGCCTGCCCGAGCAGCCGGGGGGTGAGCGCAACTGGGACTACCGGTACGTCTGGGTGCGCGACGCCGCCTTCTGCGTGTACGCACTGCTGCGGCTCGGCTTCACCGGCGAGGCCGGGGCCTTCATGGACTTCGTGACCCGGCACATCACCCCGGGCGACAGCAAGCCGTCGGGCCCCTTGCAGATCATGTACGGCATCGACGGCCGCAGCGATCTGCCCGAGCGCGAGCTGAGCCACCTGGAGGGCCATCGCGGCTCCGCTCCGGTGCGGGTCGGCAACGCCGCCGCCGACCAGCTCCAGCTCGACATCTACGGCGCGCTGATCGACTCGGTCTACCTCTACGACAAGTGGGCCCGGCCCGTCTCCGCCGACCAGTGGGACGACGTGTGCGCGCTGGTGGACTGGGTGTGCGAGAACTGGGACCGGCCCGACGAGGGCATCTGGGAGACCCGCGGCGGGCGCAGGAACTTCCTGTACTCGCGTCTGATGTGCTGGGTGGCGATCGAGCGGGCCGTCCGTATGGCCAACCGGCGGGGTCTGCCCGCCGATCTGGAGCGCTGGCGGACCTGCCGGGACACCATCTACCGGCGCATCATGCGGCGCGGCTGGTCCGAGAAGCGCCGGGCCTTCGTCCAGCGCGAGGACAGCGACGTGCTGGACGCGGCCGTGCTGATGATGCCGCTGACCAAGTTCATCGCGCCGACCGACCCCAGATGGCTGTCCACCCTCGACGCACTCACCCAGGACCTGGTGTCGGACTCGCTGGTCTACCGCTACGACCCGCAGGAGAGCCCCGACGGGCTGCGCGGCGACGAGGGTACGTTCTCGATCTGCTCGTTCTGGTACGTCGAGGCCATGGTCCACGCCGGCCGGATCGACGAGGCCCGGCTCGCCTTCGAGAAGATGCTGACGTACGCCAACCACCTGGGCCTGTACGCCGAGGAGATCAGCCGTACCGGTGAGCAACAGGGCAACTTCCCGCAGGCGTTCACCCATCTCGCCCTGATCAGTGCCGCCTTCAACCTGGACCGCGCCCTGGGGTGAGGCGAGTTCATCGGGACGATCCCGGGACAGTGAAGTGGGACCCCGGGACAGTTAAGTTAGGGGAGGCTAACCTAATAAGGGTTCCCTCAACTCACCCGAAGGGCACCCCAGATGACGCCTGGCTCGATCTTCCCCTACGTCATGCCGACCCCCGTGATGCTGCCCGACGACACGACGGGGTGGGCCCTCGACCCGGCCCGGACGGCGCTCGTGGTCCTGAACTTACAGAGGCGCTTCGTGCGCACGCTGGAGGAGCAGGGCGGCCCCGTCCTCCAACTCCTCGCGAACAGCGGACGGTTGGTGAGCGCCGCCCGCGCCGCCAACGTCCCCGTCATCCACTCGGTGCCCGCCGGGGAGCGCGGAGCCGCCCTGTACGTGAGGCAGTCCGACGCCCCGTACGACGGGGAGGGGGAGGTCTTCGCCACACCTGTCGAACCGCACATCGGGGACACCGTGCTCACCACCCGCAAGCACAGCGCGTTCGCCCGCACCCGGCTGGATGGGCGGCTGCGCGAGCTGAACCGGGACCAGGTGGTGATAGCGGGGCTCTTCGCCCGGGTCGGCGTTCTGATGACCGCCGCGGACGCCTGGGTGCAGGACCTGGAGCCCTTCGTCGTCGCCGACGCCATCGCCGATCTCTCGGCAGGGGGCCATGAGTTCGCGCTGGAGTGGGTGGCGGACACCTGCGGGGCGGTGACGTCCACGGAAGACGTGGTGGGGGCCTTCGACATCGCGGCATCGACGCCGCGAGCGGTCCCGGACCTGTCTCTGCGCCCTGTCTTGTGATCGGCACATGAGGAACCGGCCCGGGCCGACCGGTGATGCGGGCGCCCCTCGCCGCCGGGCCGGGTGCCACGGCGGGCCCGCCGGCGGCGACGTCGCAGGGCCCGGTTCCCTGCGAATCATCGCGTCGGCGAGCGCTCGCCCCACTCGGTGACGTACGGCCGGGCACCTCAGTGACCGTGTCCGGGCGCCTCCTCATGCCCGGAACCCTGCGCGTCTCCCCGCCCGGGCTCCTGCGCGGGCGCCGCCCCGCCCGCCCGCACGGTGAACGTCGCGGTGTGCACCTGCCCGTCGTGCTTGAAGTCGAGGAACAGCCGGTAGCTCCCGCTGCTCGGCGCCGTGGCCGTGAAGGAGATCTCCGGGCCCGGCTTCGTCGCACCGTCCCCGGGTTCGCCGTTGGGGTGGACATGGAGGTAGGCGAGGTCACCGGAGCGCAGGGCGACGAGGTGGCCGTAGGCGCCGAGGTACGGCTGGAGGTCGGTCACGGGGCGGCCGTCGCGCGAGACGTTCAGCTTCAGCTCGCCCGCCCGCCCCGGGCGCAGGGCGCCGTCTAGGCGGACCTCGTAGCCGTCGACCTTCGCCCGGGCGTTCGGCTCGGGCAGCCGCTGTGGCTCATAGCGGCCCGCGGCCGCCAGGTCGGCCCCGAGGGTGAGGTTCTGGGCACCCTTCTTCGCCGGAGTGAAGTCGGCGAACACGCGGTAGCCACCGGCGCGGGGCAGCTCGACGGGGATGCTCCAGGTGCCGTCGGCGCCGCGGGTCGGGTGCAGGTGGCGGTAGGTGGCCAGGTCGCGCGAGGCCACGATGAGGTGGAGTTCCTTCTCGTGCTCGCGCTGGTAGGCGGTGACGGCCCGGCCGCCGCTGTCACGGATGACGAAGCGCAGGTCGGAACGCCGGCCGGCCGTCACGTTCGAGGTCTTCAGATCGAGGGTGTAGCCGCCCTCGGAGATCTGGAGCCCACCGGCCGGCTTCTCCTCGTGCCCGCCGTGGCCGCCGCCCGCCTCCGGTTTCGGTGCGGCCTCGCCGTGGCTGTCGTGGCGGGCGGGCGCGGGCTCCTCCACGACGGGGCCGATGCCCTGCCCCACGCCGTAGGCAGTGCCGAATGTCGCGGCCAGAGCGGCGGCGAACGCGGTGATCTTCAGTCCGGCATGCATGGCGGTCTCCTGTGGTCCAGGTCCTTCGGTATCGCTCCCAATGCAGTTCACAATACCCCTGGGGGGTATAAAGTCAACCTGCATCTCGCCCTTGCTTTCGCTACCCCCCAGGGGTATACATGGTGCCGCAAGGATACCCCCGGCCCGTATACGGGTCGATCCGCACCGGCACCGCCCAGGAGGAGCCCATGTCCACGACCGTCTACGCCGTCTCCGGTATGAGCTGCGGCCACTGCAAGGCGACCCTCACCAAGGCCATCGGCGACCTGGACGGAGTCACCGGGGTCGGCGTCGATCTCGCGACCGGGCAGGTCACCGTCACCAGCGCCGACGAGCCCGACGACGCGCTGATCGCCGAGGTCGTCGACGACGCCGGCTACGAGCTGACCGGCCGCGCCGCCTGACCGGCCCCCGAACCGCCCGAGCCCGGCCTCGCCGGACACCGGGCCCGATCCGCACGAGGAGCAGCGATGACCACCACCGCGTCCCGGCCCGCCGCCGAGGTAGAACTCGCCATCGGGGGCATGACCTGCGCCTCGTGCGCGGCGCGCATCGAGAAGAAGCTGAACCGCATGGAGGGCGTGACGGCCACCGTCAACTACGCCACCGAGAAGGCGAAGGTCAGTTACGGCGGCGGCGTCTCCGTCCAGGACCTGATCACCACGGTCGAGGCGACGGGGTACACCGCCCGTGAGCCCGCGCCGCCCGCCCCGCCGGTTCAGGACGCCGGGGAAAGCTCCGACAGGGACGACGCACTACGGCCGCTGCGCGAGCGGTTGGTCACCGCCGTGACGCTGGCGGTGCCCGTCATCGCGATGGCGATGGTCCCCGCCCTGCAGTTCGAGTACTGGCAGTGGCTGTCGCTCACCCTGGCGGCGCCGGTCGTGACGTATGCCGCGTGGCCCTTCCACAAGGCGGCGTTCACCAACCTGCGGCACGGCGCGGCGACCATGGACACACTGATCTCGGTCGGTACGTCGGCCGCGTTCCTGTGGTCCTTGTGGGCGCTGTTCCTCGGCAGCGCGGGCGAGCCCGGAATGACGCACCCCTTCGAGCTGACCATCGCCCGCAGTGACGGGGCCGGCAACATCTACCTGGAGGCGGCCGCCGGCGTGACCGCCTTCATCCTGGCCGGGCGCTACTTCGAGGCCCGCTCCAAGCGCAGGGCGGGCGCGGCGCTGAAGGCGCTGCTGGAGCTGGGCGCCAAGGACGTCGCCGTCCTGCGCCCGGACGGCACCGAACTGACCGTCCCGGTGGCCGAGTTGCAGGTCGGCGACCGCTTCCTCGTCCGGCCCGGCGAGAAGATCGCCACCGACGGGACCGTCGTCGAGGGCTCGTCCGCGGTGGACGCCTCGATGCTGACCGGTGAGTCCGTTCCGGTCGAGGTCACCGAGGGGGACCCGGTGACAGGCGCCACGATCAACACGAGCGGCCGTCTGGTCGTCGAGGCCACCCGGGTCGGCGCCGACACCCAACTCGCCCGCATGGCCAGGCTGGTGGAGGACGCGCAGAACGGCAAGGCCACGGCTCAACGGCTCGCGGACCGGATCTCCGCCGTCTTCGTGCCGATCGTCATCGCCCTCGCCCTCGCCACCCTCGGATTCTGGCTCGGCAACGGCGCCGGGCCGGCCGCCGCCTTCACCGCCGCGGTCGCCGTACTGATCATCGCCTGCCCGTGTGCCCTGGGCCTGGCGACGCCGACCGCCCTGATGGTGGGTACCGGCAGGGGCGCCCAGCTCGGCATCCTGATCAAGGGCCCGGAGGTGCTGGAGTCCACACGCAAGGTCGACACGATCGTCCTCGACAAGACCGGCACCGTGACCACCGGTCGGATGACCCTGCTGGCCGTACACACCGGCGGCACCGCCGACGAGGCCGAAGTCCTGCGGCTCGCGGGCGCGTTGGAGCACTCCTCGGAGCACCCGATCGCCCGCGCCGTGGCCGACGCGGCACTCCAGAAGCTGGGTTCGCTGCCCACGCCGGAGGACTTCGCGAACGTGCCCGGTCTCGGGGTGCAGGGTGTGGTGGACGGCCACGCGGTGCTGGTGGGCCGGGCACGGCTTCTCGAAGAGTGGGCCATGGAACTGCCGGAGCGTCTCGCGCACGCCGCGGCGGAGGCCGAGGTGGCCGGTCGTACCGCCATCGCGGTCGCCTGGGACGGTGAGGTGCGGGCGGTCCTGGAGGTCGCCGACGCCGTCAAGGAGACCAGCCCGGAGGCGATCCGGCGGCTGCGCGGCCTCGGCCTCACCCCGATCCTGCTGACCGGCGACAACAGGGCCGTGGCCGAGTCCGTCGCCCGCGAGGTGGGCATAGCGGCGGAGCACGTCTACGCCGAGGTGCTGCCGCAGGACAAGGCCGACATCGTCAAGCGGCTGCAGGGCGAGGGCCGTTCGGTCGCCATGGTCGGCGACGGCGTGAACGACGCGGCCGCCCTGGCCCAGGCCGACCTGGGCCTGGCGATGGGGACCGGCACCGACGCCGCGATCGAGGCCGGCGACCTCACCCTGGTGCGCGGCGACCTGCGTGCCGCCGCCGACGCCATCCGGCTCTCCCGTCGGACGCTCGGCACCATCCGGTCCAACCTGTTCTGGGCCTTCGCCTACAACGTCGCCGCCCTTCCCCTCGCCGCGGCCGGCCTGCTCAACCCGATGATCGCCGGTGCGGCCATGGCCTTCTCGTCGGTCTTCGTCGTCGGCAACTCGCTGCGGCTGCGGTCGTTCCGCGCCGCGAGCTGAATCGCCGTACCAAGGGGCGCCGCACCGGCGGCGCCCCTTTCTTGTCGTCGGCACTGTCGGCCACACCGCGTGCGCTGCCGTACGCCCTCAGCTCATGGGCGTCCCGTCCGCCTGACGTGAACGGCGGTCAGCGTCGAGGCCGACGGCCCCGCGGCTGGATTCGCCGCCGTACGGCAGGGTCGCCCCGGGCAGGTCGTACTCGTCGCGGCGGCCGCACATGCCGAAGCCGCCGAGCCGGGTGGGCGCGGCCTCGTGGGCGGTGGCGCCGGCGAGGTACGCCGCCTCCCCCTCGGCCAGCGCGTCGAGCTGGGTGCCCGTGCGCTCGGCCGCGGCCAGCGCTCCGGCCCGCCACAGCTCCCGCCAGTACGGCACCTTGGCGCGTACGAGGCGGGCGGCGGTGCGCTGAAACTCCAGGTACGGGCCGTCGTCCCCGGCGGCGAGTGACTCGCGCAGGGCGAGGTAGCCCTCGATCGCGAGGTCCCGTCGGCGCCGGGCGGCCGCCGCGGTCCTGGGGCCGGTGCCGGGTGGGAGGGCCGCGGCCGCCGCGTACCTCTCCGGGTCGGCGAGCACCTCGCGCGGGAAGGTGAAGACGGCGTCCCCCGCCTCGGGCAGGCCGCTGTTCTGCATCAGCACGGTGATGCGCAGATCGCCGCCCTGGACCATACGGTGCACCGTGCCCGGCGTGAACCAGGCGAGGGAGCCCGGTTCCAGGGGTATCTCCCGGTAGCCGTCGGGGGTCAGTGTCTGCACGGCACCCCGGCCGCCGGTGACGACGTACGCCTCCGTGCAGACCAGGTGGAGATGCGGGCTGCCGCCGCACACGCCGTCGGCGGCCCGCCAGTCGTAGGCGCTGAGGTGGGACAGGCCGACGGCACCGGGCAGTGGATGCGGGAGGTTCGCCTTCACCAGGGCAGGCCTTCCAGGTGAGCGCCGACCCGCTCCCGGTCCCAGGCTCCGTCGGCGAAGACGATCCGGTAGCGGTAGTCGAAGGACGTGCCCGGCGGCAGCTCGAACTCCTCGAAGAACGCCCAGGAGAACGCCACGGTCGGGATCGGCTCGGAGCGCACGAACCAGTGCGACTCGTGGATCGCGGCACTGTCGTCGAGGTTCTCCGGCGCGTGCGCGAAGACGAGCGTGGAGTGGCCGTCGGTGTCGTCGTGCTCGGTGGTGAAGGCCAGCCACGGGCTCTGCGTGCCCATCAGCTTGCCCGCGTCCGCACCGGCTCCCTCGTCGGTGTCGGGGCCGAAGGCGGTGCCTCCGGTGAAGTCCCGGGAGCCGCGCCACTGGAGCCCGGTGTAGCCGGCCATCTCCCGCCCTGCGGTGGTGGGCGAGCCGAAGGCCAGGGGCTGGGCACGGAGGTTGGTCAGGCGGATCGACCAGTCCAGGGCCCAGGCACCGGCCTCCTCGTCGACCGAGTGCACGGTCAGCTGCCGGGCCTCGCGCGCCCATTCCTCGCCGCCGTGCTCCACCCAGGTGAGTTGCTCGGTGAAGGCGAGCCGGTCGCCCTCGACGGCGAAGTCGGTGAAGCCGTCGTGCCGCATCGAGCCGACCCGCTCGGGCAGCGGCAGATAACCCTGGCCGTGCACATAGGAGTTGCCGCCCCAGAAGTTCTGTCCGGACAGATGGCTCGCCGTCATCTGCAGGCCCTTGTGCCAGCGGTGGTCGCTGGGCCGGTATCCGGTCACGGTGTGCCCGGCCAGGGTCCGCACCGGGTGGGCGTAGGGCTTGCGGGACTCGAACGGCTCCGGGTCGGGTCGGTAGACGTAGCGCAGGATCTCGGTGCCGTTCGCGGCGGTGACCGTGATGTGCTCGCCGTGCGCGTGGGTGACACGGATGCTCATGCGCGCTCCTCGGGGGCCCAGTGGGGGTGGTCGCCGTGCATGGCCGCATAGAAGGAGTCGCCAGGACCGATCTCTTCCGCGCGCACCGGGTCGCCCGTGAACGCGGACTTGTAGAGGGCGGCGGCGAAGTCGAGGGTTGCCCGGGCGTCCGGGCCGCTGCCGGGCGGCCGTACACCGTTGTCGCGGGCGTCGAGCAGGGCGCCGAGTTGCGCGGTGTGCGAGCTGGGCAGGTCGGCGGCGGGGGTGCGCCAGGCGGTGGCGCGCTCGGAGGGGACGTGCGGCGCCGGGGTGTAGACCCAGTCGTCGTTGCGGTGGCCGTACAGGTGGGTGAGCTCGACCGTGGCGTCGGCGCAGTCGATACGGATGCGGCTCACCTCGTGCGGGGAGAGGACGCTGTTGACGACGGTGGCGAGGGCGCCGTTCTCGAACCGTACGAGGGCGGTGGAGACGTCCTCGCTCTCGGTGTCGTGAACCAGGCGCGCGGCCATGGCCCGGATCTCCGCCCACGGCCCGAGCAGATGCAGCAGCAGGTCGTACTGGTGGATGCCGTGGCCCATCGTCGGCCCGCCGCCCTCGGTGGCCCAGCGTCCGCGCCACGGCACGGCGTAGTAGGCGGCGTCACGGTGCCAGGTCGTCTGGCAGTGCGCGACGAGCGGGGCGCCCAGCTCACCGCTGGCGATGAGTTGGCGGGCGTGCGCGGCGCCGGAGCCGTAGCGGTGCTGGAAGATCACCGAGGCGTACGCGCCGGACGCCTCCTCCGCCGCCGCGATGTCGTCGTACTCGGCGAGGGACAGGCACAGCGGTTTCTCGCAGAGCACCCAGGCGCCCGCCTTGAGGGCGGCGACCGTCTGCTCCCGGTGCAGCGACGGCGGGGTTCCGATCAGCACCAGATCGGGGCGTACGGCGTCCAGCATCTCGCCGGTCGAGGTGTACGCGGCGACGTCCTCGCCCGCGAGTTCCCGGAAGGCGTCCAGCCTGGCCCGGTCCACGTCCACGGCGGCGACCAGCTCCACCCGGTCCCGGTGGGATCTCAGGGCCGGCAGATGACTGCCGCTGACGATGGCACCGGTGCCGATCACGGCGGCCCGGCGGCGGGCGGGGCTTGGGGACATGCAGGTCTCCTCGGACGGCCGGCGGACTGCCCGCTCAGGATGAAAGCGCTTGCACTTCGAGGGCGACCCTAGGCAAGGATGTAATGTCAGGACAACCCCTCCGCGGTGAGATGGGCAAAGCCTGACCCTGACTCCGGCCCCATTCCACCCGTTCCCCCCACTCGCCCCCGCTCCGACGACCGCGATCACGCGGCCGCGGACTTGTCCAGGAATCGCCGCAGCCGGGTCAGCGGCCAGGTGTTGATCACGTCGTCCCCGGTGAGCCAGCCGCGCTGGGCCGTGCCGACGCCGTAGCGCAGGTTGGCCAGGTGGATGACGGCATGGGCGTCACTGTCCACGGCGAACCTCACCCCGTACCGCCTGGCCCGCAGGATGTCCTCGTCGCGCAGGTCGAGCCGGTCCGGATGGGAGTTGATCTCCAGGGCGGTGCCGGAGCGGGCGCAGGCGGCGAAGACGGCGTCGAGGTCGGCGTCGACGCCCGGCCGCTTGCCGATGATGCGGGTGGTGGGGTGGCCGATGACGTGGACGTAAGGGTTCTCGCAGGCCCGGACGATGCGCCGGGTCATCGCCTCCCGCCCCTGGTTGAAGTGCGAGTGGACCGAGGCCACGCACAGGTCGAACCCGGCGAGGAACTCCGGCGGCCAGTCCACGTCGCCGTCGGGTCCGATGTTCAGTTCCGTGCCGTGCAGCACCCGCATGCCGCTCCGCCCGCCGTGCCTGCCGTACCTCCCGTCGAGTTCGCGGACATGCTCGCGCTGGGCCAGGATCCGTTCGTCGGTCATCCGCTGCATGGCCATGTCGGGGGCGTGGTCGGTGACCGCGTAGTAGGCGTAGCCGCGCTCGGCGGCCGCCGCGACCATCTCCTCCAGCGGGGCGAGCCCGTCGGTGAGGTCGGTGTGGGTGTGCAGATCACCCCGGATGTCCTGCTCCTGGACCAGGTCGGGCAACTCGCCGCGCAGCCCGGCCTCGATCTCGCCGCGGTCCTCGCGCAGCGTCGGCGGGATCCAGGGCAGGCCCAGCCGGGCGTACACGTCCTCCTCGGACTCGGAGACGATCTTCTTTCCGGTCTCGGTGTCGAAGAGGCCGTACTCGGAGAGCTTGAGCTTCTTGTGGAGGGCCATCTCGCGGGTACGGATGTTGTGCGCCTTGGCACCGGTGAAGTACTGCATCGCCGCGCCCCAGGAGTCCGGCGGGACGACCCGCAGGTCGACCTGGAGGCCCTTGCCGGTGCGCACCGACGTCTTCTTCTCGCCGTGGGCGATGACCTCCGTGACGTACGGCAGCGCGGTGAAGGCCCGCATGAGCGGCTCCGCCTTGTTCGCCGCGACGAGGATGTCGATGTCACCGATGGTTTCGCGCGCCCGGCGCAGCGACCCTGCGTAGGAGCACCGCTCGCACCCTGCGACCTGCGACATCTCGGCGACGATGTCCTCGGCGAGGCTCATGGCGACGTCGATCAGGACCCGGCCGCCGGAGGACTGCAGCAGGCTGATGCCGTGCAGGATGTTCTCCTCGGTCTTCGGCCCGAAGCCCTTGAGGTCGCGCAGCCGCTCCTCGTGGATGGCGTCGGCCAGCTCGTCGGTCGTGGAGATGCCCAGTTCCTCGTAGAGGACCAGGGCCTTCTTCGGGCCGAGGGTGGGGATCGCGGTCAGCTGCCGTACCCCGGCGGGGATCTTCGCCCGCAGTTCCTCGACGGCCGGGATGCTACCGGTGGCGAAGTACTCGGCGACCTTCTCCGCGATGGACTTGCCGACGTTCGGGATCTCCTTCAGGCCCTTGACGTCGAGGGTGGACACGTCGGCATGGTGGCCGCCGATCGCCCGGGCGGCCTTCTCGTAGACGCGTGCCTTGAACGCGTCCCCTCCGGTGATCGAGATCAGGTCCGCGTACTCCTGGAGCAGCGCGGCGACCTCGTCGTTGGGCCGAGCCACACCTCCAGGGTAGGCAAGGTGGAGCCGGGCGGCGCGGGCCGGCGCCGCCGGGTGTCCGGGCGCGGGCCGCGAGGGGGTGGTGCGAAAGTCCCGCACAGCACCCCCTACTGACCCAGCGGTGCCGGCGGGGTCGTCGTGGTGTCGGGTTCGGCTGTGCGGGTCACCCGTGGCGGATGGGCCGGCGGCACCCGTTCCCTCGTCAGGGCGTCGGTGATCCTGCGGGCCAGGAGGGGGTCGGCCGGCAGGGTGTGGGCGGCGAACCAGCGGGCGGCGGAGGGGTCGGGGGACGGTTCGACGAACTCGGCGCCCGCGTAGTCGTCGAGCGGCGGGTCGTAGACGTACCCCGTGACCACGCCGTGGTCCACCAGGCGCTCCAGGAGCGTGTCGCGGTCGTGGACCAGGAGCGGTACCCGGAAGAGGGGCGGCGGGCCGTCGTGGGCCGTCCGCTCGCGCAGGGCCGGGGTGGCCCAGGTGGTGTCCGACAGCATCTGCACACCGGCCCTGCGCCGGGCGAGATCACCGTCGAGCAGGGCCATCCGCAGCTCCAACTGCCCGCGCACCAGGGCCCCGTGACGCGAACGGAAGCCGTGCAGGTCGACCCGGACCCACGGCTCGTAGGCCGCGAGGCTCGGCGCCCGGCGGGCGCTGCCGGCGAGGCGGGGGGCGTGCAGGGCCATGCGGAAGTCGTCGCGCTCCAGCAGGTTCAGGCGCTGCAGGGTGCGCCACACCGGACGCACCAGGTGCAGCGTGCGGACGGCGGAGCGCGCCAGCGGGCGCAGCGTCGTGGCGAGGTCGGCGTGCAGGCGGCGGGGCGTCAGCAGGTCGTCGCGCAGCAGCTCCAGTTCCCGCCGGGTGCGTGCGTCGTCGACGGCGAGGAAACCGCCGGCCATCGCGGCCACGTGTTTGGACAGGCTGAACGCCGCCGCGGTGCCGAAGGTCCCGATCGGCTGCCCGTTGATGTGGGTGCCGATGGCGTGGGCCGCGTCCTCGATGAGGGGGATGCCCAAGGCGTCGCAGCGGCGGCGCAGTTCGACGACCCGGTCCGGTATGCCGTACAGGTTCGTGGTGAGGACGGCGTCGACGCCGCGCCAGGTGGACTCCGGTACGGCGGCCGGGTCGATGTTGCCGTCCCACCGGGACACGGGGGCTTGCACGGGGCGCAGTCCGGCCGCGAGGACGACGAAGAGGATCACGTCGTCGTTGACCGGTGACATCAGCACCCGTGCGCCCGGCCGGCACCAGCGCCGCAGCGCCAGGTACAGGGCGAGCCGGGCCGAGGGCGTGTAGACGCATTCGCGTCCGACGCGCCGTGTCATCATCGCGGCGAGCCGCGATCCGTACGGCATGGTCACCTCTTCCGTGGCAGGGTACGAAGACGGGTCGCCCGGGGCGGGCGTCGCGTGCGGGCGCGCCTCGACCGAGGCCGTGGCGCGGGGGGTTGAGAGCGCGAAAGGGCCGCCGGGCGTACGACGCCGACGTGTGACGAGGGGTGGGAGCGGGTCCCGCTCAGCGGGCGCGGGCTCCCGCGCCCGGCGCGTGGGCGAGCAGTGAGGTGCGCAGCGAGCCGGCCGCCTTCAGCAGCCGGTCCGCGGGCTCGCGCAGTCCGGGGTGGGCCAGGACCGTGTTCCTCAGGCCGCGCACCGGTCTGCGCCACAGCCGGTGGGCGGCCGCGACCGGGTGCGGTCGGGCCGCGAAGCCCTCGGCCACCCGTAGTTCACGCGTCTTGAGCCAGTCCTTGTACTCTTTCTCGCCGCGCCCCATGTCCATGAGCGTCACACCGTCGCGGCCGGCGGCATCGGCGAGGCGCAGATGCATCATCAGGCCGGGCGAGTAGTAGCCGAAGGCGGGGTCGTAGGCGGTGAACCAGGCCGCGAACACCGTGCGCGATCTGGGCCCGAAGTGCGCGGCGACCGGCCGGTCACCGGCGTACACGACGGACAGGACGCCGGTGAAGTGTTCCTCGCGGACCTGGAAGAGGTGATCGACCAGGTCCACTATCCAGGGCTTGGAGAACCGGTCCATCCGCCCCGTCCTGCGGTACTGGGCGGACTTCCAGCGCATCAGCGTGCGCAGCACGGCCGGATCGCGCTCGTCGTACACGAACCGCACCTCGCCGGCGTCGCGGCTCAGGCGGCGCTCCTTCTTCAGCGTCGTCTTGGCCAGCCCCGGGTAGGTGGCGCGCAACCACTGCGCGTAGTCCCCCTCGCCGGGTTTCAGATCGAGGACGGGAGAGGCGAAGGTCCCCGTGACATACGGGGCGAACGGCCGCTGCCCCTCGACGAGATGGTCGAACTCGAACACGGACAGGCCGCAGGCGCGCAGCAGTTCCCCGGTGTCCCAGGTGACCCCGGGCCGATGCACCAGCGCCTGGCAGTCGGACAACCCGAGACCGATGGCCCGTCCGACGCCGTACGCCGTGCGCTCGTAAGGAAGGAAGCCGACGGCCTCGCCTCCGTGGTGCAGGACCGCGACCTGCGCTCCCCTGCGGCACCTGCCGACACCGAGGGTGAACTCCGGTGCCAGGAAAGGGTTGGCGTGCTCCGGCGACTCGTCCATCGCCCGGTGCCACGCCCGGCGCAGCGGCTCGTCCAGTTCCTCGGGTCTGTGAATGGTGATGGCACTCGTGGCTCGCATGGCGACCACTCCCCCCAAAGTCCCCCAAGAGGCGCTTTCTCAGCACCTCGCCACGGTTCCCCCCATGTCGAACTTCGTGGCGAGGTCAAACGTGGCGAAACAGCACGCACACTGTCAAGGTGCACGATGAATCCTTTAGCTGTGCTTGGTAAGGCGTGCGGGCGTGGAGCCGGATCAGCGGATCGCGACGACGACATGGCTGTCGCCGTACTGCCACACGGGTCCCACGTGACGGAACCCCGCCTGCCGCAGCAGCCGTTCGTGCGCGGACACCGACAGGGGCTTCGGGCTGTCGCCCGCGCTCACCGGTTGCCGGCGCCGGCGCTGCGCGAGGAGGTCGGCCAGTTCGGGGTCGGCCGCGACGGCCGTCCACCAGGACTCCCAGTCCTCGTGCGCCAGGGACTGTCCGCGCTCGGCGTGACGGCGGCCGACACACCCGGCGAGTTCCGCGAGCGCGGTGTCGTCGGACGGGAAGTGGTCGCCGTTGACCAGGACCCCGCCGGGCCGCAGCAGTTGCGCGAGCTGCCGGTAGGTGCGGCGCAGGGCGTGCGGATCCAGGTAGTGCAGTGCGGTCGTGGAAACGGCCGCGTCCAACGGGCGGTCGAGGCGCAGGGCTTGGGTCCAGCCGTCCTCGCCGATCACCGCGTCGACGTAGTGGGCGGCGTCCGCATGGTGAGTGCGGGCCAGTTCCAGCAGCACCGGGTCCATGTCCACGCCCACGATGTGCGCGTACGGCAGACGACGGGCCAGGCGGGCCGCCAGCGACCCGGGACCGCAGCCCAGGTCGAGGATCAGCGGCTCGGCCGAGCACCCGGCCACCGCCTGCTCCACCACATCGGCGATCACCGTGAACCGCTCCTCCCGGTCCACGGCGTACCGCTGCTGCTGGCGTTCCCAGCGCTCCACCCATCGCTCCGCCGTCGCCAGGCTCAGCCCCATTCCGTCGTGCACCTCACCGTTCCGCACCTGTCCGCACTTTCCGCGCCGAGCCTACAGGTGAAAACGGTTCCCATTCCCCCGTTCGGGGTCACCCGAGCGTGGCGAGCACCTCCAGCAGCCGGTCGGTCTCCTCGACGGTGTTGTGCACGTGCAGGCTCACCCGCACCGAGCCGGTCCTTTCCCCCGCGCTGCCCTGGCAGTGCTGGTCGGAGCGGACCATGAAGCCGTGGCTGAAGAGGATGAAACCCAGATCGCCGGAGTCGACGGCACGGTGCCGGAAGGTGACGATGCCCTGGCGCCGCTGCACCGGCGAATCGGCGGCCAGGCTGCTCTGGCAGCCCAGGATCTCGTAGGCGCCGAGATGGCGCAGCCCCTCGGTGAACCGGGCCGCAAGGGCGACGGTCCACCGCTCGATCCGGTCGGTGCCGGCGGCGTCCAGCCAGTCCAGGGCGGCGGCGAGCGAGGCGATGCCGACCGTGTTGGGGGTGCCCTCCCAGCCGGCCGGCCCGAACCGCGGCCCGCGCTCCTGGCGCGCCCAGATCGCCCCGGTTCCGGGCAGCGCCATGGCCTTGTGCCCGGAGAAGACGGCGAAGTCCACGTCCAGCTCGGCCATGGACACCGGTAGGTGGCCGACGCTCTGGGCGGCGTCCAGGCAGATCACCGCGTCCGGCCCGACCGCCCGGCGGATGCGGTGGACGTTCATGTCGCCGCCGTACACGTGGTGGACATGGGTGACGGCCACGAACCGGGTCCGGTGACCGGCGAGTTCGGCGAGCGCGGTGTGGTCGTAGTCGCCGGACGCCCGCTGGTACGGCATCGGCCGCACGTCGATGTGGACGCCCTGCCGGGCCAGTTGCCGCCGGGCCTCCAGCCAGGGTGCGATGTTGGCCTCGTGGTCGGCGACCGGTACCACGATCTCGTCGCCGTCGGCGAGGAGCCCCGGCAGCCAGTCCCGGGCGATGGTGCGCAGCCCTTCGGTGGCGCCGCTGGTGAAGTGCACGGACGACCGCTGCGGGGCGGGGTCCTGGAGGAACCGCTTCACCCGGTCGCGGGTCTGCTCGACCAGGGACGTGGTGCGGTTCGCCCAGGGGTAGGTGCCCCGGCCGGCGTTGGCGTTGCTCGTGGTGAGGTAGGCGTGGACGGCGTCCAGCACGGCCTGGGGCTTCTGGGCGGTGGCAGCACTGTCCAGGTAGGCCAGGTCCGGATGGGCGGCGATGATCGGGAACTGGACACGCCTGGCTCGCTGCCACTCCACCAGCTCCGCCAAGGCCTCGGCTCCTTGGGCGTCTGCCCTGGGTACGGCCATGGGTCAGTCCCGCACCAGGGGTGCGCCCGCGTCTCGCCAGGCGATGACGCCGCCGGTCAGGCTGCGGACGTCGGGGTGGCCCATGCGGGTCAGCAGGGCGGCGTAGCGTGCGGACTTCTCTCCGACGGGACAGGCCAGCAGGACCGGGCGGTTGTGGCTGAACGGCAGCCCACCGTGCAGGAGTTCCTCGAAGAGCTCGTCCACGATGTTGACCGAGCCGTCGATGTGCAGCGCGGCGTAGGCGTAGGGGCTGCGCAGGTCGACGACGAGCGGGTCCCCGGTGGCGATCCACGTCTGCGCGTCCGCGACGCCGATGGCCGGCGCGGTACGGATCTCGGCTTCCGACAGGTCGGCCGGGGAGTTCCTGCGGTGTGGGCGGCCGAAGAGGTCGGGGCGTCGCCGGCGGACGTAGCTCAGGTAGCTCTCGACGCGGTCGCAGACGATGAAGACGGCCGCCTGCCGCTCGGTCAACTCTTCGTCCACGAGACGCAGTCGACGTGTCGCGCCGAAGTAGGCCGCGCCTCCGGTGGGTCCGGCGAGGATGCCGCAGCGGCGGTTGAGGGTCAGCATGCCCTCGATCGCCTCGTCGGCGCTCACCGCCTCGATGGTGTCGTAGGTGCCGGGGTCGAACAGACCCACCTCGTGTGCCTCGTCGATGGTGCGGATGCCGGGGACGAAGTCGGACTTGGCCGCGACCAGGCCGACGACCCGTACGGCGGGGTCGTGTTCGCGCAGGGCGCGGGCGACTCCGGTCGAGGAGCCCGCGGTGCCCACGCAGGCGATGAACCAGTCCGGGGCCCGGCCGTCCAGGTCCTTGACGATCTCGGGCCCGGTGCCGGTGAAGTGGGCGTCGGTGTTGCGCGGGTTGAAGTACTGGTCGGTGTGCAGCCAGGCGCTGTCGGGCTCGGAGAGGGTGCGGTGGAACAGGGTGAGCGGATCGTCGGAGGCGGTCGGGTCCAGGCACTCGCTCTGGCCGGGGAGTTCCTCGATCTGCGCGCCGAGCAACAGCAGCAGGTCCTTGATCTCCGGAATGCGCATCCGGTTGGTGACGCTCTTGAAGGTCAGGCCGTGCATACCCGCGAGGACGGCCAGCGCCTTGGCGGTGTTGCCGCTCGACAGCTCGACGACCTGGCCGCCCTTCTCGGCCGCGGCGGCCAGGTGCGGGCGGGCCATGTTCCAGGCGGCTCGGTCCTTGACGGATCCGAAGGGGTTGAGCAGTTCCAGTTTGGCGTACAGGTCGATGTTCCTGAGGCCGTGCACGGTCGGGTCGATGCACACCAGCGGCGTGTTGCCGATGGCCTCGGTGATGCTGTCGTACCTCAAAGCGCTCCCCCCACGGGTGTGGTCGGCCAGTACTGGTCGTCCAGGCACCAGCGCCAGGTGCCGCCCTCCTGCCAGGCTGCGACCTTGCGGGCGACGGGCTGGTGCTGGGCACGGGTGGCGTGGAAGTCCATGCAGTAACCGGCCGTGTTGGCGAACGCCAGCAGGTCGCCCGGTGCGGGGCGGCGGGGCAGGAAGACCGTGCGGCGGGTGATCAGGTCGGACTCCAGGCACAGGGTGCCGAAGAGGTGCACGGCGACCGGTCCGGCCTCCGCCCCGGTACCTGCTCCAGCCGGGTCCCGGGCAACGACGACGGGGTCCATGAGCACCCCGTGCTCTTCCATCGCCACGTCGTCGGACTTGGCCGCGAGCCGAACGTGGAGGGGGCCGCCCGCCCCCTGGTCGCGTACCTCCAGCACCTTGACCAGGGTCGCACCGCACTGGTCCAGCAGCGCCCGGCCGGGTTCGGTGTGCAGGTCGTAGAGGTGGTCGAGGAGCAGCGCAGCCAGTGGCCGGCCGCCCAGGGAGGCGACCGGGTGGGTGAGCAGTTCGTCGAGGTAGCCGGCTCCGGCGACCTGACGGTGCGCGGGGTACAGGCCCAGGGTGCCGCGCAGGGTGCCGGCCTCGTTGCGCAGTCCGTAGCCGTGGCCGCCGTAGGTCAGGGAGGGGCGGGTGCCCAGTACGGCTTCGGTGAGCGCGGTGGTGTACCGCTCCCACTGCCCGCCGTCGGCGAGGTAGTTGACACCGAACCCGCCGCCGATGTCCACCGCCCGGGGCCTGAGCCCTCTGCTTCGGCACTCCTCGAGCACCCGGAGGCAGCCTTCCAGCGCCGTCGCCTTCTCGGTGAGGCTCGTCGTGTCCAGGTGGTAGGCGACCCCGACCAGGTCGACCACGTCGGTGTGCCGCTCGACCGCCTCCAGGAGCACGGCCGACTCCGCGATTCCGGTGCCGAATCGGCTGCGGCGGCTCAGCACCCGTACACCGGAGGCCTCGAACCCGGACAGCCGCAGCAGGACGCGTGTCCTCGGCAGCGCGTACTTGCGCACCAGGGCGGCGAGTTGCTCCAGCTCGCCGCGTGTGTCGAGGCTGACGGTGACCGACGTACGGGCCGCGAGCCACAGGAACTGCGGGTTCTTCGGCCCGGTGGCCGTGATCCGGTCGGGGGTGAAGCCGGCCCCGAGGGCGTGCTGCAGTTCCTCCAGCGAGGCGACGTCGACGCCGGCGTCCGTGGCGGCGAGCCGCCGCAGCAGCGCGCTGGAGCGGTTGGCCTTGTGGGCGAGGAACACCTGGCCGGACAGATGGTGCTTGCCGTAGACGGAGCGGAACTGCCGCAGATTGTCCGCCAGTTGGTCGGGGACGACAATGTTCAGCGGCGACCCGAGGGCGTCGGTGAGCATGTGCAGGAAGCCGGGGGTGTCAAGCAACGAGCGCAGCCGCGCTTCCGTCCGCGGTTCGAGATACAGGGGCTGCCCGCCCATGTACGGCCCCTCCTCAGCGCTTCGGGCCCGACATCCGGGCGCTGACCGCCACTCCCCGCGGTATGCCGTATAGCTCCTTTCCCTTCCTTCCGGCGGTTTACGCCCCGTAGTTACCCGCGTGGGCGGTTACGTGAACCGGTGGCCGGGACTCACCAGGGCCGGTGATTCCGGCCGACCCCAGGACGGCCGTTCCGCACCCTTCTGCTCAACTCACCTCTCTCGTACCGTCGTTGCCGATTGCCGTGACCATGACGATGAAAGGGACTTCATGGGCAGACGTCTGCTGCCACTGGTTCTCGCCGCTGTCACCGGCGCCGCGCTGCTCGCGGCACCGGCGGCCGCCGCACCGGCCCCGCCGCCCGCTTCCTCCGCGCCGCCCGGCCCGTCCGATGTCTACCGGCCAGTCCGTGGACCGGCCGCGCCCGCGGAGTACCGCTTCCTCCAGAAGACCCTGCTCGGGGAGTCGATGCCGCGCCACGCGCATGACGTCGCCGCCGCGCAGGCCCGCGAACTGCCCACGGTCGGCGGGCGCTGGAAGAGCGTCGGGCCCACCAACATAGGCGGTCGGATCGTCTCCCTCGCCCTGGACCCCAAGCGCGCCGACACTCTGTACGCCGCCGCCGCGAGCGGCGGGCTGTGGCGCAGCACCGATGCCGGGGCGACGTTCCACTCCGTGTGGCCCGACAGCTGGACGCAGTCCATGGGTGCGGTGGCCACCGCCCCGGACGGCACGCTGTACGTGGGCACCGGTGAGCCGAATCCGGGTGGCGGGAGCATCACCTACGAGGGGACGGGGCTGTATCGGAGCCGGGACGGCGGCCGGACCTGGTCACCGCTCGGACTGCGTGACTCCGGCGCGATCAGCGCCATCACCGTCGACCCGGCCGACCCCCGCCGCATCTATGTCGCCGCGGCGGGCTCCCTCTACAACGGCGGTGGGGACCGCGGCGTCTACCGCTCGGAGGACGGCGGCACCACCTGGCAGCGGATCCTCGCCGGCGCCAACGAGTTCACGGGTGCCACCGAGATCGTCGTCGACGGCGACCGGTTGTACGCGGTGCTGTGGGACCATCGCCGAACACCGCAGCTGCGGACGTACGGCGGTGTCGGCTCGGGCGTCTTCCGCAGCACGGACGACGGCGCGACCTGGCAACGGCTCGGCGGCGGGCTGCCCGCCGAGGGCCCCGACGTGGGACGCATCGGGCTGGCCGTGGCCGGCGAGCGGCTCTACGCGATCGTCAACAGGGCCGGCGGGCCCTTCGAGGGTTTCTACGCCTCCACCGACGGCGGCGACAACTGGGCCCGCACCCCTGCCGACCAGGACATGACGGGCTCCCAGTCGAGCTTCGGCTGGTGGTTCGGGAAGGTGTGGATCGACCCCCGGGACAGCGAGCACGTGCACGTGGCGGGCGTCCCCCTGGTGACGACCAAGGACGGCGGCGCCACCTGGACGGCCGACGACACCAGCATGCACGTCGACCAGCACGCGATGGTGTGGGACCCGCGTCGCCCCGGCCGCGTCTACCTCGGCAACGACGGCGGCGTCTACCGCTCCGACTCGGGCGGCGACGGCGGCTGGGTCAAGTCCCGCCACCAGCCGTACACCCAGCTCTACAGCGCGGCGATCACCCCGCAGGACGTCACCAGGATCTCGGGCGGCGCCCAGGACAACGGTTCGCTGCGGTCCTGGGGCGGGGAGTCGTTCAACGAGTACCTCGGCGGCGACGGCGAGGAGAACCTCATCAACCCGACCGACGTGAACAACGTGGTCGCCTGCTACCAGTACGGCAACTGCTTCAGCTCCACCGACGGCGGCGACACGCTCACCTACTTCGCGGACCGGACGACGTACAAGCGCCGGAACTGGTTCACGCCGGTGGTCTTCGATCCGCGCGACCCGAAGATCCTCTACTACGGCTCGGAGGTGCTGAACCGCTCCACGGACGGCGGCGCCACCTGGCAGGCCATCAGCCCCGACCTGAGCGGCGGCCCGGGCACCGACCCGATCTACACCAACTACGGCACGATCACCTCGATCGCCCCGGCGAGCGACGGACGGACCGTCTACGCCGGTACGGACGACGGTCGCGTCTGGGTCACCCGGGACCTCGGGGCGCACTGGACGAAGCTGGCGGAGGGGCTGCCCTGGGTGACACGGGTGGTCGTCGACCCGAAGAACCCCGACCGTGTCTGGACCACCCACTCCGGCTACCGTTCGGGCTCCCCGCTGCCCCATGTGTACGGCAGCACGGACGGCGGCCGGCACTGGCGCAACCTGTCGGGCAACCTTCCGGCGGCGCCCGTCAACGACCTGGTCGTCGCCCGTGGCGGCGTCCTCCACATCGGCACCGACCAGGGCGTGTTCACCAGCGTCACGGGCGGTGGCAAGTGGCTGCGTCTGGGCCGCGGCATGCCGCAGGTGCCGGTCGACGACATCGAGTACGACGGCCGCCACCACCGCCTCGTGGCCGCGACCTTCGGCAGGGGCTTCTACGAGCTGACCACTTTCTGACCACTCCCCCGACCCAGTCGGATGCGGCGGTCACTGCCCCGACCGCCGCATCCTCCTCGCGTCCCGGAGCGGCTCCATGGCCCCCTCACCGCCACGACGGTGGCCGGACGGCCCCGCCGCCCTCAGCCGCCCTGCCCGGCGATGTTCACCATCCAGGTGATGCCGAAGCGGTCGGTGCACATGCCGAAGACGTCGCCCCACATCTGCTTCTCCAGCGGCACGGCCACCGAGGCGCCCTCGGACAGCTTCTGCCAGTAGCCGCGCAGTTCGGCGTCGTCGTCGCCGCTCAGGCTCACCGCCATGTCGTTGCCCGGCCGGTGGTCCTCCGACGGGGTGTCGGCGCCCATCAGGGTGAAGCCGTTGGGTGCTTCGAGCATGCCGTGCATGATCTTGTCGGCCAGCGGAGTGTCCTTCTGGCCGAACTCGGCGTAGGTGTTGAGCACCAGGGTGCCGCCGAAGACGTCCTTGTAGAACTCCATCGCCTGCCGGGCGTCACCGGCGAAGGAGATGTACGGGTTGAGACGCGAGGCCATGCTTCCTCCCGGGACGGGTCCACGGAACCCACTCAGCTGAAGCTAGCGCGGGCCGCTGACAACGGCCCGCGCACACGGCCACCCGGATGACCCGTCCCCCGCTACAGGGTGCGCTCCAAGCGGTCCGCCACCAGCTTCACGAACCGGGCGGGGTCCTTCGGCTGGCCGCCCTCGGCGAGCACCGCCAGGGTGTGGAGCAGCTCGGCGGACTCGGCGAGCCCCGAGCGGTCCTCGCGCTCCTTGTACGCCTCGTTGAGCCCCTTGACCAGCACGTGGTCGGGGTTGAGCTCCAGGATCCGCTTGGTGCGGGGCACCTCCTGGCCCATCGCCCGGTACATGTTCTCCAGGGCCGGGGTCAGGTCGTGCGCGTCGGAGACGACACAGGCCGGGGAGACGGTGAGCCGCGCCGACAGGCGCACCTCCTTGATGTCCTCGTCCAGCTGCTCCCGCATCCAGCCGAGCAGACCGGCGTACTCCTCGGTCTGCTTCTCCCGCTCCCCGTCGGCCTTCTCGTCCCCCTTGCCTTCGAGGTCGATCTCGCCCTTGGTGACGGACCGCAGCTTCTTGCCCTCGTACTCGCCGACGGCGTCGACCCACACCTCGTCGACGGGGTCGGTGAGCAGCAGGACCTCGATGCCCTTGTCGCGGAAGGCCTCCATGTGCGGGGAGTTCTCGATGCTCTGCCGGGACTCGCCGGTGATGTAGTAGATGTCGTCCTGGTCGTCCTTCATCCGCTCCACGTACCGCGCGAGCGTGGTCGGCTCGTCGTCGGCGTGCGTGGTCGCGAAGGAGGAGGCGGCGAGGATGGCCTCGCGGTTCTCGGAGTCGGTGACCAGGCCCTCCTTGAGGACCGTGCCGAACTCCCGCCAGAAGGTCGCGTAGCGGTCGGCGTCCTTGGTCATGATCTCCTTGACCGTGGACAGGACCTTCTTCGTCAGGCGGCGCTGCATCATCCGGATGTGCCGGTCCTGCTGGAGGATCTCGCGGGAGACGTTGAGCGAGAGGTCGGCGGCGTCCACGACGCCCTTGACGAAGCGCAGGTAGGGCGGCAGCAGCGCCTCGCAGTCGTCCATGATGAAGACGCGCTTCACATAGAGCTGGACGCCGCGCTTGAAGTCCCGCGTGAACAGGTCGTGCGGGGCGTGCGAGGGGATGAAGAGCAGCGACTGGTACTCGAAGGTGCCCTCCGCCTGGAGCCGGATCGTCTCCAGCGGCTCGCGCCAGTCGTGGCTGATGTGCTTGTACAGCTCGTGGTACTCGTCGTCGGACACCTCGTCGCGCGAGCGCGCCCACAGGGCCTTCATGGAGTTCAGCGTCTCGGCGTCGGGAGCCGGGTCGCCCTCGCCCGCCTCCGGCACCATCCGGATCGGCCAGGTGATGAAGTCCGAGTAGCGCTTGACGATCTCCCTGATCGTCCAGGGCGAGGTGTAGTCGTGCAGCTGGTTCTCGGGGTCGGCGGGCTTGAGGTGGAGGGTGACGGAGGTGCCCTGCGGCGCGTCGTCGACCGTCTCCAGGGTGTACGTGGCCTCACCGCGCGACGTCCAGCGGGTCCCCTTGGCCTCGCCGGCCCGCCGGGTCACCAGCGTCACCTCGTCGGCCACCATGAAGCCGGAGTAGAAGCCGACGCCGAACTGGCCGATGAGCCCCTCGGCACCGGCCGCGTCCTGGGCCTCGCGCAGCTCCTTGAGGAACGTGGCGGTTCCCGAGTTGGCGATGGTGCCGATGAGCTGCCCGACCTCGTCGTAGGACATCCCGATGCCGTTGTCCCGCACCGTGAGGGTACGGGCGTCCTTGTCGATGTCGATCTCGATGTGCAGGTCCGAGACATCGGCGTCGAGCGTGTCGTCCCGGAGCTTTTCCAGACGCAGCTTGTCGAGCGCGTCGGAGGCGTTGGAGACGAGCTCGCGCAGAAAGACATCCTTGTTCGAGTAGACCGAGTGGATCATCAGCTGGAGCAGCTGACGGGCTTCTACCTGGAACTCAAACGTCTCGGTCGGCATGGTCGCGACTACCTCACAGGTTCAGTCACCGGATCTGGTCGCAGTCACTGTAGAACACCGAGGTCAGCGCGGTGGAGCGGTTCAGGCGAGGTGGGCGAACACGACCAGGTTCGCGGTGTAGTCGCGCACTTGGCGGTCGTAGTCCCCGGCGCAGGTGATGAGCCGGACCTGGGCCTGGGAGGTGTCGCCGTAGACGCGCTCGCTGGGGAAGTCGTCCTTGTCGAACGTCTCCACGCTGTCGACCACGAAGGACGCCCTGCGCCCGTCCGCCCGCATCACGTGGAAGCGGTCCCCCTTGTCCAGCTCGCTCAGGCTCGCGAACACCGCCGCGGACGTCGCCGTGTCCACGTGCCCGGCGATGATCGACGTGCCCCTCTCCCCCGGTGAGGCTCCCTCGGCGTACCACCCGACGAGGTTGACGTCGTGGGCCGGCGGGGCTTCCAGCTGGCCCGAGCGGCCGATGGCGAGGTCGACGAAGGGCGCGTTGACCGAGATCTTGGGGATGAGCAGTCGGGTCGGCCGGGACCTGGGCAGGTGTTTTCCCTTGGGGCCCGCCGCGCGCGAGGACGGGGACGGCCCGACCGCCGGCGGCGGGGACGAGGTGACCCCGGGTGGAGCGTGCGGTGCCCGGCGGGCTTCGGGAGCCTCGCCCTGGCCGCCGGGCAGGGTCACGACCATGACCACGGCGGCCACCGCGCTCCAGAACATCGTCACCGCTGTGCGCCTTATGCGCCGTGAGAGCGTGGCACCGGCCGCGGCGGGGGCCGGGTCGGCTTCGGGGGACGGGGGACGGCCGGCGGCCATCGGGCACCACCTCACTCGGGCACGGCAGCGAAGACAACAGCGGGGAGGGACGGCGCGGCCGCCGCGACGAGCGGCGCACGTGCGGCGGCCACAGCGGCTATGTCGTCGGGCACGGTCAGGCCATGTTTCCGGCGGCCTTCTTGCGACGCAGCGCGTACATGCCGGTCCCGGCGACCGCGAGCACGGCCAGGCCGCCCGCGGTCACACCCGAGGAGGCCAGGCCGCCGCCTCCGGTGTGCATGCCGCCGCGCGGCTTGCCGTGGTCGCCGCCCCACGACTCCTTGTCGTGGTCACCGCCGAAGGAGTCCTTCTCGTGGTCACCCTTCCAGGAGTCGTCCCCCTTGCCGTGGTCGTCCTTCCACGGGTCCTTGCCGTGGTCGCCGCCCCACGACTCGTCGCCGTGGCCACCGCCCCACTCGTCGTCGTTGTTCACGGCAGCCAGCGCTCCGCCACCCGTGCGCATCCCGCCACGCGGACCGTCGTGCTTGCTCTCCTTGCCGTGCTCCTTGCCGTGCTCCTTGTCGGAGTCCTTGGCGTGTTCCTTGGACGCGTCCTTGTCGTGCTCCTCGCTGCTCCAGTCGTCCTTGTCGGTCACGGCAGCCAGCGCTCCGCCGCCCGTGTGCATCCCGCCACGCGGATCGTCGTGCTTGCTTTCCTTGCCGTGCTCCTTGCTGTAGTCCTTGTCGTGTTCCTTGCCGGAGTCCTTCTCGTGCTCCTTGCCGGAGTCCGTGTCGTGCTCCTTGCTGTGGGATGACGAGTCCTCCGTGTCCCAGTCACCCGCCGTGACGGCGTAGGCGGTGGGGGCGATCGCCAAGGCGGCCGTGGCCGTCGCGGTGGCGAGCAGCATGCGGACAGAGCGCATAGGTGAGTCCTTCCGTCACGGCCTGGGCGGTTGACGCTTCATCACCACTGGGGCCAGACCTTGACGTGATCCACCGTCAGCCATGACCACGAGACGCACCATTCGGAGCGTTCACACGGGTTACGACCCCACCCCGTCGGCCCTGTCACCCGCACCCGCGGTGTGATGACCGCCGCAAGAGGTTTACGCCCTCCGGAAGTGGTCAGACGCGTGGGATGTCCCAGCGCATCCCCACAGCCGTCCCCGCCGTCAGACCCCCGCTCGGTACCGCGGCCCGCCCGCGTGGTGCCCGGGGGGCCGTGTGGTGAGCGAGGCCGTACAGACCGCTCCCGCCCCCGCCGCACCGGTCTCACCTGGGATTTCGAAGAAGCGGGACGCGTTCTTCGACAATGCCAAGTACGCGGCGATCGTGCTGGTGGCGGTGGGCCATGCGTGGGAACCGCTACGGGACGGCAGCCGGACCGTCGACGCGCTGTACATGCTGGTGTACGCCTTCCACATGCCGGCCTTCATCATCGTCTCCGGCTACTTCTCCCGGAGCTTCGACGGGCGTCCCGCACAGCTGGAGCGGCTGGTGACCGGCCTCGTCGTCCCCTACGTCGTCTTCGAGACGGCGTACACCCTGTACACCCGGTGGACCGACCAGGAGCCGGACCGCCCGGTCAGCCTCCTGGACCCGCTGTACCTGACCTGGTTCCTGGTGGCGCTCTTCCTGTGGCGGCTGACCACCCCGCTGTGGCAGCGGGTGCGGGCGCCGCTGCCGCTGGCGCTGGTCGTGGCGATGCTGGCCACCCTCTCGCCGTCCATCGGCAACGACCTCGATCTGCAGCGTGCCCTGCAGTTCCTGCCCTACTTCGTGCTCGGGCTGCTGCTGAGGCCCGAGCACTTCCGGCTGGTCCGGCGGCGTGCCGTGCGGATCGTGGCGGTGCCCGTGTTCGCGGGGGCGTTCGTGGTGGCGTACTGGGCGGTGCCCCGGATGTCGGGCAGCTGGTTCTACCACCGGGACAGTGCCGAGGAGCTGGGCGCGCCCGCGTGGTACGGGGTCGTGATGACGCCGGTCCTGTTCGCCTGCTCGCTGCTGCTGGTGGCGTGCTTCCTCTCGTGGGTGCCGGGACGGCGGCTGTGGTGCACCGTGCTGGGCGCGGGCACGCTGTACGGCTATCTGCTGCACGGCTTCGTCGCCCAGGGGTCCAAGTTCTGGGGCTGGTACGACCCGGCCTGGGTGCACGGCCCGCTGGGCGCGATCGTCGTGACCGTGGTCGCCGCCGTGGTGGTGACCCTGCTGTGCGCCCCGCCGGTGCGGCGCGCGCTGCGCTTCGTGGTGGAGCCGGACATGCGCCGCCTCTTCCGGCGGGAGGCGCCGGAAGAGGCCGGTGACCGGGCCGCGGTACGTGGGTGACGCACGGCCTCAGGGCTCGTCCACGAGTTGGGCGATGTGCGCGGTGACCGTGTCGAGGATGTCGGTCCAGGCGGCCTCGTCGCCGAGGACCAGGTAGTTGAGGGTGAGTCCGTCGGTCATCGCGGCCAGGTAGCGGGCCAGGACGGGGACCGGGACGCGCAGCCGGATGCCCATGGTCCGTTGCAGCTGGTCGATGAGGCCGGCGTACGTCTCGGCGTACAGCTCGTGCTGCCGTCGTGCCAGATGTTCGAATCCGGGCTGGCGCAGGGCGTACTGGGTCAGCTCGTAGGTGAGCATGTGCTCGTCCGGGTGGGTGCGGACGTGGTCCCAGTACGCCTGGAAGCCGGCCCGGATCGTCTCCTCCAGGGTGGCTCTGGGGCGTATGGCGTCCTTGACGATCGTCACGTAGTGCTCGGTGATGGTCGTGATGACGGACTCGATGAGCTCCTGCTTGGAGTCGAAGCAGTAGTGGAAGACGCTGAGCGAAACGCCCGCCTCGGCGGCGATGGACCGGGTCGTCGTCCTGGGGACGCCGTCCCGGCTCATCGCTCTGATCGCCGCCTCGGTGAGCTGTCGCCGCCGCTCGGCGGACGGCAACCGTGCCATGGAGCCCCTCTCGTGGGTGTCAGCTGCTGTGGACGCCGACCTCGTGGAGGGAGTAGCCCCAGTCGGTGCCGCGGTCCAGCCCGTGGATGCGTACATAGCGGGCCGGTGTGCCGGTGAACCTCGCGGTGTCCAGGCCCCCGTCCCCGGTGGTGGTGGACCAGGCGGTCCGCCAGTTCGTGCCGTCGGTGGAGAGCTCGACGCGGTAGGAGCTGCCGTAGGCGCGCTCCCAGTCGAGCGTCACCCGGTTCACCACGTGCGTGGAGCCGAGGTCGACCTGGTACCACTGGTCGTCGCTCCAGTCGCTCGCCCAGCGGGTACGGCTGTCGCCGTCGACGGCCCGGTGCGGCTGGTAGCTGGTGAACAGGCTCCACTCCGAGGAACTGGCCGAGGTGGCGGCGCCGCGTGCGAGGTTCGCCCCGGCCTCGTGCTTCTCCGAGGCCGCCCAGGTGTCGAGGTAGGACTCGGCGCCGCGGAAGAGGTCGTCGACCACGTCCTGGCCGCCGACCCGGCGGATGTCCTCGATCCAGTCCGGGACCAGGCCGTAGTGGGCGGCTCCGTCGGTGTTCAGGTCCCAGGTGCGCTCGCCCGTGGTCTGCCGGTCGATGACCGAGCCGCCGTCGACGCTCGTGAAGGGGTACGTGACCTTGTTCGGCGCGTCCGCCCCGCGCGGCCCCGGCCAGCCGCCGACGCCGTTCATGTCGGTGCCGTAGCCGTAGCCGACGCCGTACTTGTCGCGCAGGGCCTCGGTGCGCTCGGCCTCCGCGATGAAGCCCTCGGAGCCGTGCATGTACTGGGCGATGAAGCCGCCGAGGCCGTAGACCCGCTCGGTCCAGTCCAGGTCCATCCAGCTGTGCGAGGAGAGCACGCCGGGGTAGGACGCCGACTCGAAGATGTCGAGCACCCGGCCGGTGGCCTTGACGCTCATATGGTCGATCTCCAGCATCATCCCGCGCTGCATCATGCCGCGGACGGCGTACTCGCCGAGTGCGGTGAGCCCTCGGACGTTGCACTGGGCGTCCGCGTTGTACGAGGGGACCTCGACGCCCGCCGGGAGCTTCTTCTCGGCCGCGGCTGCGGAGGCGTTGCCGATGGGGTTGTCGTGCTGGGGGCCGGTGCACTTCTCGGTCTTCCAGAAGGTGCCGGTCGACAGGAACTGGCCGACGTTGATGGCCGTCCCGAGCGTCCCCGAGTCGAAGCGGACCCCGCACAGGGCGTTGTCGAACTTGTGGCACAGGAACATGCTGCGCACGCCCAGCGCGTGCAGTTCGTCCAGGCCCTTGTCGATGTCGGCCCTGCTGCACTGCGCGATGTCGAGGATCTGCTTGCAGCCGAACGGCTCGGAGGTCTCCACGCCGAGGACCACGGCGAGCTTGCCCTGCTCGATGACCTGGCGGGCCTGCGCGCTGTCGGTGACGATCCGGAACCAGCCCTCTCCGGTGCCGCCGTACATCTTGTCGATGTAGGCCTGCATGTCGTACGTCAGCTTGGCCTGGAGGCGGATGGACGTCATCTCGTCGCAGCCGCGGTCCTTGAAGAAGTACACGGAGCAGATCACGCCGTTGGTGACGAGGTCGTTGACCAGCACGCGCTGGCCGCCGCGCCAGGCCCGCTCCACCCAGGCGTAGTAGTTCTGCTGGTGGGTCAGCGAGTCGTGCGCGGGCCAGTCCTTGAAGGTGGGCCAGCCGACCGGGTCGTGTTTGCCGTCACCGCCGTTGGTGATGAAGTCGAAGATCGCCAGGGAGCCGTCCGGGTAGTGCTCGGGGCAGTCCTTGAGGGCGTCGGCGACGCCCTGCTCGGAGAACGGCTTTCCGCAGATCAGACGGCCGCCGAAGGCCTCGTTGGAGAAGATGTGGTCATGCGCGTCGACGAAGCCGCGCACCTCGCCCTTGGCGTTGGTGCCGGTGAAGGGTTCGCCGGTCACGTCGACCTGGGAGTCCGGGGCGGGCCGTGCGGTCGGGTTCCACCAGTCGGTGCCGGCCGCCGAACTCGGTGTGGGTCCGAGCGCCAGGGACAGCACGAGCAGGAGGAGCGACACCACGGTGACGTTCTTGCGTTTGCGGTACGGACGTCCGGCACTGGTCACGGCCCAAGTCCCTCGGTCGGCGGGAGGTGGGGTCGGCTTGTCATGACCCCGCACAACGTGCGACGAGGATGGCCACTACCGGATAACGAGTCAAGAGTCCGGGACAGATGACCTACTGGCCGATGTGGACGACCTTCTGACGGGTCGTCGGTTCACACCGGGTGGGTGACCCGGATCTTGGACTGGCCGTGCGGCAGCTTCTCCCAGTCCGTCATGAAGCGGGCCCGCAGTCCGTGCTTCTCGGCCAGCGCGAGGAGCGTCTCGGTGCGGTAGTAGAAGTCCTCCCGCAGGACGTGGTGTTCTTCGCCCTCGGTGCGGTCGAAGGTGAAGTCGAACCAGCCCTCGGGTGCCAGCACGCGTCCGACGTTGGCCAGGCACTCCTCGATGACCGGGAGCGGCGAGTGGGAGAAGACGCTGTGGGCGTGCACGACGTCGAAGTGGGCGTCGGGCAGGAACCGCAGGGTCAGGTCGCGCACCGGGGTCAGCGTGGGCAACCGCCGCTGGAGTCCCATCTCGACGATCGTGTCCTGCGCGGCGAAGAGGATGTCGGGCGAGATGTCGATGCCGTAGTAGTGACCGGGCTCCAGGTGCCGGATGAAGCGCCAGCCCGCCCGCAGGTTGCCGCATCCGATCTCCAACATCCGGTGCTCGGGGCGCAGGCCGTGCCCGGTCAGGTAGTCGAACTGCATCGCCCCGAGCGCCAGCCACCGCTCCCGGCTGCGACTGCCGACCGCCGCGTCCGGATCGGCCCGGGTGTCGGAACGCATCACCGCGCGGTAGTAGGCGACGTGGTCCGGGTGCCGGCGGCGCAGCCACATGTCCCGGGCGGTGCGCGCCAGATGGCGGGGCACCCGGTCGGGGTGGCGCAGGGCGTAGGCGAGGCGGTGGCCGAGGGCGGCGCGGTTGGCGCTGAGGTTCTTGGCCGGCATGGGTCGTGCCTTCCTGGGACGCGGGGTGGCCGCGGCGGGCGCAACCGTGCGGGTAGGCCGCGGGGCCGTACCATCGAGCATGCTCAATGGGGCGCGTGGGCGCCACAGGTGCGGGCCCGACTGTGACGGCCACGGCAGCAGGACCGGTGCCCTGCGTCGTCCACGGCGTCCGGGCGCCGCCCGGGGCATCCTGGAAGCCGGATGCGGATCGTCAGTGCTCTCGCCGTTCTCGCCGCCGCGAACCTGCTGAACAACTGGCTCGCGCGGGGCCCCGTCCTGTACGTGGTGGTCTGCGGGACCGCGACGGCCGTACTGCTGCTCATCGCCCGCTGGGACGGACTCACCCGGGCCGACCTGGGACTCGACGCGGCGGGGCTGCGCCGGGGGCTGCGATGGGCTCCGGTCCTGGCCGCGGTCGTCCTGCTGGTCCTGCTGCTCGTGCTCGCCGTCCCGGCCGGCCGCGAGGTGTTCCGGGATGCCAGGGCGGCGGGCCTGTCGGAGGGCCGGCTGCTGTGGGTGACGCTGGTGCGGGTGCCGTTCGGGACCGTGCTGCTGGAGGAGACCGCCTTCCGCGGTGTGCTGTGGGCCATGATCCGGCGCCGGCACGGGGCGGCGCGGGCCACCGCCGTGTCGTCGCTGCTGTTCGGGCTGTGGCATGTGCTGCCGTCCCGGGGCCTCAACCGGTCCAACGCCGCCGTCGCCTCGGTCTTCGGGGACGGCCCGGCGGGCGTGGTGCCGACCGTCGCCCTGGCGGTCGGCGCCACGGCCGCGGCCGGGGTCGTCCTGTGCGAGCTGCGCCGCCGCTCCGGCAGCCTGCTGACGCCGATGGCCCTGCACTGGGCGGTCAACGGCCTCGGTTACGCGTTCGCCTGGGCGGCGGCCCGCTGGTGGCTCGACGGCTGAACGGCTCAGAAGTTGATCATGTGGCCGGCCAGGCCGTGGACCGCTTCCTTGACCGCCTCGCCGAGGGTCGGGTGGGCGTGGACGTTGCGGGCGACCTCATGGACGGTCAGGTCCCACTGCTGGGCCAGGGTCAGTTGCGGCAGCAGTTCAGTGACGTCCGGGCCGATGAGGTGGCCGCCGATCAGTTCTCCGTACTTGGCGTCGCTGATCAGCTTCACGAAGCCGGTGGCGTCACCCAGGCCGTGCGACTTGCCGTTCGCGGTGAACGGGAACTTGGCCACCTGCACGTCGTAGCCCATCTCCCGGGCCTGGGCCTCGGTGTAGCCGAAGCTGGCGATCTGCGGCTGGCAGTAGGTGGCGCGCGGGATCATCGCGTAGTCCAGTTCCATGGTCTCGGCGTCCGCGATGGTCTCGGCGGCGACGATGCCCATCGCCTCGGCGGCGTGCGCGAGCATGAGCTTCGCCGTGACGTCGCCGATGGCGAAGATGTGCGGGACGGACGTACGGCAGCGGCCGTCGACGTCGATCGCGCCGCGCTCGGTGACCGTCACACCTGTCTTGTCCAGGCCGTATCCGTTGACGTTCGGCGCGAAGCCGATCGCCTGGAGCACCTTGTCGGCCTCCAGGACCTGCTGGGCGCCGTCCTTGCCGGTGACGGTGACCCGTACCTGTTCGCCGGACTCGTCGACCGCGTCGACCCGGGTCGAGGTGAGCACGTCGATGCCCAACCTGCGGTACTGCTTGGCGAGTTCGGCGGAGACCTCGGCGTCCTCCAGCGGGGTCATCCGGTCCAGGAACTCGACGATGGTGACCTTCACGCCGTAGTTGTGGAGCACGTAGGCGAACTCGACACCGATCGCCCCGGCACCCGCGATGACGATCGAGCGCGGCAGCTCCTCGGCCAGGATCTGCTCCTCGTACGTCACCACGCGTGCGCTGCGCCGGGTGCCGGGAAGCAGCTTCGGCGTGGCGCCGGTGGCGATGATGCAGTGGTCGAAGCCGATGGTGCGGGTCTCGCCGTCGTAGCCCGCCACCTGGAGGGTGTGCGGGTCGAGGAAGGTGCCGCGGCCGTCGATCTCGGTGATCTTGTTCTTCTTCATCAGGTAGTGGACGCCCTTGACCCGGCCGTCCGCGACCTTGCGGCTGCGGCGGAACGCCTCACCGAAGTCGAAGGAGACCTGTCCGTCCACCTTGATGCCGAAGGTCTTCGCCTCGCGCGTGAAGATGTGCGCCAGTTCGGCGTTGCGCAACAGCGCCTTGCTGGGGATGCAGCCCACGTTCAGACAGACGCCGCCCCAGTACTTCTCCTCCACGACGGCCACGCGCTTGCCCAGCTGGGCGGCGCGGATGGCGGCGACGTAGCCGCCGGGGCCCGCGCCGAGGACCACGACATCGAAGCGCTCGTCCTGCTCGACCATGGAAGGTTCCCTCCTGAGTACGACGTCCCTGCTCTGCTGGTATCGGCCTCGGCGAGAAGATCGCTTCGGCTTGTTCCAGCATGACCGCATCACCGCGCTCATGGGGCGATACGGGAGTGTGACGGCGCACTCAGGTGGGGTCCGCAGGGGGGCGCGGCGGCCGACGTGGCCGCTCCCCCGAGTGATACCGCGGCTCTCGGCTTCCCTGTCAGCCCACGCAGAGGACGTTGAGCACGCAGAGCTGCTCGGGCGAGTCCTCCTGCGGGGCGGGGCTCGACTGCGACGGCGGCGTCTGGCTGTCCGTGCCCTCGGTCGCCGCCGGGGCCGGCGTCTGCTCCTGCTCCGTCGTCGTGCCGGAGCCGCCGCCGGAGTCCGATGGGCCGGAGGGCGGGGAGACCGACTGCGCCTGGGGGGCCTGCGGGGCCTCGGGGGCCGTCGTACCCGTGGCGGTGGCGGCGTCCGGACGGGTGAACTGCCGGGTCGTGTGGGGGGTGGTGATGGGCTCCCGCGCGGCGTTGGTCGGGGACGGCTTCGAGGGTGTGTCGGCGGTGCGCGGGGCGGTGCGGGTGTCCCCAGGCGTGGACGCCGGCCGGGTGAGGTCCGGCTCCTGCTGCTCGGCCGCCGCCGTGTTCGGCATCTCCGGCGCGGTGGCCGCCTGGGCCTTGTCGACGGAACCCCGGTTCATCGCCGAGACGGTCAGGCCGCCGCCGACCAGGGCGACGGCGGTCGCCACCACGGCCCGGCGCTGGTTCTTCTTCCAGCGGGCCCGCTGACGGCGCCGAGCCGCCCGGCCCTGCGGGGCCACGGGCACGCCCTCGACGTCACCGGGCGCGAGCTCGTCGACGCCGGACGGGGCGTCGGGGACGGGCTCGTCGTAGCCGGCCACAGCACCGGGCGCGAGCTCGTCGACGTCGGCCTGTGCCGCGGGCTCGTCCCGCAGGCCGCCGTCGTACCACGTGTCGGCGGCGGGGTCCTCCCAGGTCGCCGGCGCGGTCGCCGCCGCGCCCGGTGTGGCCTGCGCATCGGGCCCTGAGGGCACGGAGGGGGCGATGTCCGGGGCGTAGGCGCCGCACCCGGGGCACACGAGGGCACCGTTGAGGTGCCGGCGGCACGACGAGCAGTAGTCCATGTGGTCTTCCTGGGTTGACTGCGCCGGCGGCCCGGTTCGACCGGCCTGGTCGCGTTCACACGAGAGATCGAACGGCCAGAACGCTAACGAGGCCATCGACAGGCTGTGTGCAGCACGGGTGATGCTCCTGCGCAGATCTCTCAGGAAGTGTGTGTGTGTACCGTGACCCGCTGAAAGGCCGAGGTCGCGCCGTGTCACCTCCCGTTCTCGGGGCCGCGGTCCCCGCACGGCGGACCGGCCGGCCGACCTCCGGCCCGTACTCGTCCCGGGGCGGATGTGAAGACTCCGGGGAGGACCGCCGGGGGTCGCCGTCTCGGAGGCGTCGACCGGGCCCGCTGTCCGGACAGGACGGCGCCGCGTCCCGGGCGTACGGCTCGCTAGACCAGAAAGAGCAGTTGGACCGCCACGAGTACATCGATGACGCCGCACCACTCGGCGAACGTCCGGGAGACGACCGCGTCCCGCCGCAGGTGCACGAAGTCCCAGACGCCGTGGCCGAACCAACCGGCCGCCACCAGGTACCGGCCCAGGTCCGGGTCGACGGCCAGCCCGGCCAGCGCCAGCCCGCCGAAGAGGAACGCACCCGCCGCCTGCACCCCCAAGCCGGCCCGCCCGTGCGGAGTTCCGCGGACGACGCCCCACAGCAGGACGGCGAGGGCGAGGGCGACCAGCACCGTCGACGGCGCGAGCGCCTCCTGCAGGGGGATCACGAACACGGCCACCAGTCCGGCCCCGAGCACCGGCCAGGTGGCGCGCGGGTTTCCGAGCTGGTGGACGACCAGGTAGATCAGGGGCAGCAGCGGCAGGGTCTCACCGAAGCCGTCGACGGCGTCGGTGAGGTCCTCGGAGCCGGATGCGAGCACGTTGAGGGCGGCGAGCGCGAGGGCCAGTGCCGTCGGCCAGCGGCGCCTGAGGATCGCGGCCGGGTGCGGCCGCTGGGCCGTCGCGTGCGGGTGGTGTGCGTGCATGCCGGGCTCTCCTCGGTACGGGGGCGGGGTGTCCGCTGACGCTTTCAGCCTCCGTCCCGGCGAAGTCCGCCAGTAGTGCCGGATCCCCATGCGGGCGGGTGGGGTTGTCACGACCTCGCATGACATTTGTCATGCGGCCTGCGCCACAATGGCCGGATGGGGGACGGGGCGATCGAGCAGGGGGCCGCGGGCGAGCAGGGGGCCGCGGGCGAGCAGGGGGCCGCGGGGCTGACGGGCCTTCGGCGCTACATGTGGTGGACCGTGCCGGGCACGACGCTGGCCGTCCTGGCGGTGCTGGTGGGCGGGTGGCTCCTGGACGGCGACGTTCCGCTGTGGGCGCGTGTCCCGGCCGCCGCCGCCCTGGCGGTCGAGTTGGCAGCGAGCGGGGTCCTGCTGGGCCGACGACTGGCGTGGCTGCCGGTGCCGGACGCGCACCCGCGCCCGCCCGTGGGCCGGCTGACCGTCGCGGTCGCCGCCGGAGTCGTGCTGGCCGTATGTCCGTTGGCCGTGCGCGACTACGGGCTGTGGCCGGTGGCCCCGGCCGTCGTGGTGGCGGTCGTCGCCACGTACCTGCCGCCGCGCCGCAGGCGGGCGCTGGTCGCCGCCGCGGTGGCCCTGGCAGCGTTGCCCGGCGGTGTGGTCGGTCTGGTCGCGGGGGACGTGGAGCTCGCGTACGCCGCGCTGTTCCCGCCCGGGCTGGTCGCCTTCACGGCGTGGGTGACGCTCGGGCCGCTGTGGGCCTGGGACACGGCACGGCGACTGGACGCGGCGCGGCGACTGGAGGCGGAACTGGCCGTACGGGAGGAGAGGCTGCGGTTCGCCGCCGATCTCCACGACATCCAGGGCCACCACCTCCAGGTCATCGCCCTGAAGGGCGAATTGGCGGAACGCCTCGTCGAGGCCGACCCGGCGCGCGCCGCCGCGGAGTTGAAGGACATACAGCGGCTGGCCGCGGACGCCCTCAGCGACACCAGGGCCGTGGTGCGGGGGTACCGCCGGACGTCCCTGGACGACGAGATCACCAACGCGACACGGGTGCTGGCGGCGGCCGACATCGACACGGCGCTGCGGCTGGACCCGGCCGCCGTGGCCTTCGGCCTCCCGGACTCCGCACGTCACCTCCTCGGTCTGGTGATGCGGGAGGCCACGACCAACGTCCTCAGGCACAGCCGGGCGCGGCATGCCGAGGTCGACTACCTGATCAGTGGGGGTCTCGCCCGCCTGCGGGTCGGCAACGACGGTGCCGACGCACACCCGGCGGCCCCGGACGGCACGGGACTGCGCACCCTGGCCGAGCGGCTGAGTGCGGCCGGGGGAGAGCTGACGTGGCGCCGGGACGGTGACCGCTTCGTGGTCACGGCCGCGCTGCCGGTGAACTCCCCCGCGCCACCCGGGGCGTCGGCCACCGCGGACGGAGCCGCCCGATGATCCGACTGCTGATCGCCGACGACGAGGACCTGCTCCGCGGCGCCCTGGCCGCGCTGCTCGGGCTGGAGCCGGACCTCACCGTCGTCGCCGAGGCGGGCACCTCGACGGAAGCGGTACGGCTGGCCCGTGAGCACCGCCCCGACATCGCGGTCCTCGACCTGGAGATGCCGCCCACCGACGGGCTGCGCGCCGCCGAGGAGATCCGGGCCGAACTGCCCACGCACGTCGTCCTGATGACGCGGCACGCCCGGCCCGCCGTGCTGCGCCGGGCCCTGGCGGCGGGGGTGCGCGGCTTCGTCCCGAAGACGACTCCGGCGGCCCGGCTGGCCGAGATCATCCGGGACATCGCCGCCGGGCGCCGCTATGTGGACCCGGACATCGCCGCCTCCGCGCTCACCGAGGACGACTGTCCCCTCAGCGACCGGGAGTTGGAGGTCCTGCGTGCGGCCCGCACCGGGGCGTCCGTCGTGGAGATCGCCGCTGAGGTCCACCTGGCGCCCGGCACCGTGCGCAACTACCTCTCCGCGGCCATGGCCAAGCTCGGCGTGCCGACTCGGCACGCGGCCGCGCACCGAGCCTGGGAACAGGGCTGGATCTGAGCGCTCACGGGCCTTCCGGGAGCGAAAAGTTTCGCGGAACCCGACCGCTCTTCCTGACGGCGAAGCGCCTGGCGCATAGTGAGGACGCTGTGCTCCGGCCTCACGAAGGGACGCGATGACACACAAGAAGGCGCTGGTGGTCCGGGGTGGATGGGAGGGGCATCAACCGGTCCGGGCCACGGAGTTGTTCCTGCCGTTCCTCCGGGACAACGGCTACACCGTCCGGGTCGAGGAGTCGACCGAGGTCTACGCCGACTCCACCGAGATGGCGGACACCGATCTCGTCGTGCAGTGCGTCACGATGTCGGAGATCACCGCCGAGCAGGTGTCGGGGCTGTGCGCGGCGGTCGTGGCCGGCACGGGCTTCACCGGCTGGCACGGCGGCATCGCCGACTCCTTCCGCGCCTCCAGCGACTATCTCCACCTGGTGGGCGGCCAGTTCGCGACCCATCCGGGCAAGGAGCCCTGTGAGCGCCGGGGGGTTCAGGAGGACTACTACCTGCCGCACGTGATCGCCATCACCGATCTCGGCCGTGAGCATCCCGTCACCGCGGGCATCGAGGACTTCGAACTGCACACCGAGCAGTACTGGGTGCTCCACGACGACCTGATCGACGTCCTGGCCACCACCACGCATCCGGCTCGCCCGTGGCAGCCCTGGCACCGCCCGGTCACCTCACCGGCGGTGTGGACGCGCAGGTGGGGCGCCGGGCGCGTGGTGGTGACGACTCCGGGGCACAGCCTCGACGTGCTGGAGCACCCCCCGGTCCGTACCGTCATCGAGAGGGGCATGCTGTGGGCGACCCGCACCGCGTCGGGGTCGTAGGTCTCGGCGTCATCTCCCGCGCCTACCTGGACACACTGATCGGCCATCCCGCCGCACGGGTCACCGCGGTCGCCGACCTCGACGCCTCCCGGTCGGCGGCCGTCGCCGCCGAGTTCCCCGGCGTCGAGGCGCTCACGGTCGGCGAGTTGCTGAGCAGCCCGGACGTGGACACGGTGCTCAACCTCACGGTCCCCGCGGCCCACGCCGAGATCGCCCTCGGCGCGGTCGGCCACGGGAAGCACGTGTACGGGGAGAAGCCGCTGGCCGCCGACTTCGGCGCCGCCCGTGCGGTGCTGGAGGCGGCGGCGAAGGCGGGCGTCGGGGTGGGGTGCGCGCCCGACACGGTGCTGGGCACCGGGATCCAGACGGCGCGGGCCGCGGTGGAGGCGGGCCGCATAGGGCGCCCCCAGTTCGCCTCGGCCGTGATGGTCACCCCGGGGCACGAACGCTGGCATCCGCACCCCGACTTCTACTACACGGCCGGGGGCGGCCCGCTGCTCGACATGGGGCCGTACTATCTCGCGTCCCTGGTGCATCTGCTGGGTCCGGTGCGTGCCGTGACCGGCGCGGCGGGCCGGCTGCGCGCCGAGCGCGTCATCGGGTCCGGGCCGCGTGCGGGCGAGCGGATCCCGGTGGAGGTGGACAGCCATGTCACCGGTGTGCTGGAGCATGTGGGCGGCACGTTGACGACGCTCACCACGAGCTTCGACGGTGTGGCCACGACGGCGGCCCCGATCGAGGTCCACGGCGACGCGGGGACGCTCGCCGTCCCGGACCCCAACCGCTTCGACGGCGACGTACGGCTCTTCGAACTCGGCGGTGCCCGGTGGCGCACCCTCCCGCCGTCGGCGGGCTACGTCGACGGCGCACGGGGCGTCGGGCTGCTCGACTTCGTCGCCGCCACCGGACAGCGGGCGCCGCGGGCGGGCGGTGAACTCGCCCTGCACGTGCTGGAGACGATGAGCGCCCTGCTGCGGTCCGCGTCCGAGGGCCGGCGCGTCGAGCTGACGACGACGGCCGAGCCGCCCGTGCCGGTTCCGCTGACTGCCGCCGAGGAGTGGCGGGGGCGGGCCGCTCCGGGTCGATACAGCTAGGGTCTGTCGTTTGGATCATGCCGGCGTCGCGGGGCCTGGCACGCACGGCCCGGCGACTGCGGCGCGGGTGTCAGTCCACCGGCCACGTGTGCGCGGCCGCGTTGAGGTGCATGTAGTCCATGTACGCCGTGGTCATGCGCCGCAGCGCCTCGCTCCGGTCGCCGACGCCGCTCTTCTCCAGGTGGTGCACCGTCTCCGCCTGCCACAGGGCGCCGTTGCGGGCGGTCAGACACCGCTGCTCGACGATCCCCAGCAGGGGTTCGCGCCACGCCGTGTCCAGGCCGGCCAGCTCCAGGCCGCGGTGGGCCAGCGGCAGCAGGCGGCGCAACACCAGTTCCGTGACGGGGACTTCGCCCATGCCGGGCCAGTACAGGCGGGCGTCGATGCCGTCACGGGCCGCGGTGTGGAGGTTCTCCTCGGCGACCGAGAAGGACATCCGCGTCCAGATCGGCCGGTCCTCGTCGACCAGGGCGCGGGTGAGGCCGTAGTAGAAGGCGCCGTTGGCGATGATGTCGGCCACCGTGGGGCCCGCGGGCAGGACCCTGTTCTCGATGCGCAGGTGCGGGCCGCTTGCGGTGACGGCGTAGACGGGGCGGTTCCAGCGGTAGATCGTGCCGTTGTGCAGCGTGAGTTCGCCCAGTTCCGGGACTCCCCCGCCGTCGAGCGCGGCCTGCGGGTCCTCGTCGTCGCACAGCGGCAGCAGCGCCGGGAAGTAGCGCACGTTCTCCTCGAACAGGTCGAAGACGCTGGTGATCCACCGCTCTCCGAACCACACCCGGGGCCGTACGCCCTGGGCCTTGATCTCCTGGGGTCGGGTGTCGGTGGCCTGCTCGAACAGGGGGATACGGGTCTCGCGCCACAGTTCCCGGCCGAAGAGGTAGGGCGAGTTCGCCGCCAGGGCGATCTGCACGCCCGCGACGGCCTGCGCCGCGTTCCAGTAGTCCGCGAAGTCCTTCGGGGCGACCTGGAGGTGGAACTGGGTGCTGGTGCAGGCGGCCTCCGGGGTGATGGTGTCGGCGTACGTCGACAGCCGCTCCACGCCGTCCACCGTGATCCGCAGATCCTCGCCGCGGGCCGCGAAGATCTGCTCGTTGAGCAGCCGGTAGCGCGGGTCGCCGGACAGGGCCGTCTCGTCGACGTGCCCCTCCCCGAGGGTGGGCAGGATGCCGATCATGATCAGGTGGGCGCCCACCGCCGCGGCGCGGTCCTCGGCATGGTTGAGCGCGTCGCGGATCGCCTGCTCCCAGGCGCCGGGTCCGCCGGTGGTCAGCTCCCGGGGCGGGATGTTGATCTCCAGGTTGAAGCGGCCCAGCTCGCTCGACCAGGCGGGGTCGGCGATGGCCTGGAGGACCTCGGTGTTGCGCATCGCGGGCAGTCCGTCGTCGTCGACCAGATTGAGCTCGATCTCCAGCCCGACCCGGGGCCGCTCGCTCTCGAAGGTCGACTCGCGCAGCATCTGCGCCAGCACGTCGAGGCAGGTGTGCATCTTCTCGCGGTACCGACGGCGATCCTCCCGCGTGAACACCAGGGCCGGTACGTCACGTCCCATCGCGCCCTCCGAGTTCCCTCGGCGGATACCTGTCGTCCCAGCGTCGCACTTCGGGCCGCGCCCGGACAGTCGGCGGGCGGTGACAGGCCGCAGCGGGCGGCGCGCAGGCCGG
Organism: Streptomyces sp. NPDC007808; assembly: GCF_042868655.1. Taxonomy (NCBI): domain Bacteria; kingdom Bacillati; phylum Actinomycetota; class Actinomycetes; order Kitasatosporales; family Streptomycetaceae; genus Streptomyces; species Streptomyces sp. NPDC007808. Next base: position 467,487 of record NZ_JBIAEQ010000001.1, on the reverse strand, counting down.
TTCTCGCCCCCTCGTGGCGCCAACTAATTTAGGTTAGCCTCAGCTAAGAACGAGCGCTGTGATCATCGCGTGGAACGGCTCCGTCGGGCCACGCCGGCACAACGGGAGACGGGGTCCATGACCGTGCGGGTCGCAACGTCCGAAGGCAGTGGCCGCGTCGCCGGGGAGCCCACGGGCGAGGCCGGGAACGCGACCCCGGGCGCCTCGGGGATTCGCCCGGCGCAGGAGCTCCGGGGCCGGGCGGTCGTCGTCAAGTACGGCGGCAACGCCATGGTCGACAGTGCGCTGCAGCGGGCGTTCGCCGAGGATGTCGTGGATCTGTGGCACGCGGGGCTGCGGCCCGTCGTCGTGCACGGCGGCGGTCCCCAGATCAGCGCGATGCTCGACCGTCTCGGCTTCGAGTCCCGCTTCGAGGCCGGTCTGCGGGTGACCACCCCGGAGGCCATGGAGGTGGTGCGCATGGTCCTGACCGGCCGTGTGCAACGGGAGCTGGTCGGCCACATCAACGCCCACGGGCCCTTCGCCGTCGGCCTGACCGGCGAGGACGCGCACACCATGACCGCCGTACGGCGACCGGCCTGGGTGGACGGCAGACCGGTGGACATCGGTCTCGTCGGCGACGTCGTCGAGGTGAACCCGCGCGCGGTCCACGCCCTCCTGGAGCAGGGGCACATTCCCGTGGTCTCCCCCGTGGCCCGCGGTGCGGACGGCCAGGTCTACAACGTCAACGCCGATCTCGCGGCCTCGGCGCTGGCCGTGGGCCTCGACGCCGCACGTCTGGTCGTCCTCACCGACGTGGAGGGGCTCTACGCCGACTGGCCGCACAGCACGGAGGTGATCGCCCGTCTGACGGCGCACGAACTGGACGGGCTGCTGCCGGGTCTCGCCAGTGGAATGCTGCCCAAGATGGAGGGCTGCCTGCGGGCGGTCCGGGGCGGCGTGCGCAAGGCGCAGGTGCTCGACGGCCGCGTCCCCCACGCACTGCTGCGCGGCGTCCTGGACGACAACGGCCCCGGCACCACGGTCGTACCGGACCACGCCCCGGACGGCCGCGGTGTCGCCGTGTGACGGGCGATGACCTCGCCGCCGACTGCGCGGCGCGGGTGCCCGGCTCCGTGTCTACACGGGCGCGGGCGGCCGCGGCATCCGGGCGAGGAGGCGGGCGTTGCGTTCCGGGTCCAGCGACTCGACCCAGGAGGAGGGGGCCAGGCGCGCGCTGGTCGGCGCGAACCCGTGCCGCAGGAACAGGGCGCCGTCCCCGGTCGTCGCCGTGAACAGGGCTCCCAGCGCCTGCGCACGCGCCCTCGTCAGCACGGCACGCAACAGCCGGGCGCCCGCTCCGTTGCCCTGTCTGTGCCGGGCCACGCAGAAGTTGTACAGCACGCCGGACGGGCCGAGGCCGTGCTCCGGCTCGGCCGGGTGCACCCGTAACCCCAGGCAGCCCGCCAGGGTGCCGTCGGGGGCTTCCGTCACCACGAAGTCGGCCGCGTGGGCGGCGTAGAGCGAGAGCGGTCGTGCGCGCAGCGCTCCGGAGTCGACGAACGGCCGGGACAGGGCGGCGAGGGCCGCCGCGTCCTCCGGGCGGGCGGGGCGCACGGCCGGCGAGGCCGCGGGACGGACGTGCCGCAGGCCGGGGGCGGGGCGCGGAGCAGCCGTGGTCAAGGCTTTCCCTTCATGGCGCGTGCTTCTCGCTCTCGCGGCCTTCGACGTACGTCGCCACCACCTCGATGTCACCGATGCGGGCCGTGTCGACACGGCGCGGGTCGTCGCCGAGGACGACCAGGTCGGCGCGCTTGCCCGGGGTGAGGCTGCCCGCGCTGTCCTCCCAGTGGCAGGCGAAGGCACCGGCCACGGTGTAGGCGCGCAGGGCCTCGTCGACGGTGATGCCCTCCTGCGGGCCGATCACCCGGCCCGAGGTGGACGCGCGCTCGACCATGAACTGGACGGCGCGCAGCGGGGATCCGTCGGCGACCGGCCGGTCCGAGCTTCCGACCAGGGTGATGCCGTGATCGAGGAAGCCTCTCCCCCGGTACAGCCAGGGCGCGCGCTCCTCTCCCATGATCGCCGCGTAGTCGTCGCCGTAGTGGCGCAGGAAGTTGGGCTGGACGACCGCACTCACCCCGAGCCGCGCGAAACGGGGGAGCTGGTCCGGGCGGATCAGGCCGGCGTGCTCGATGCGGTGACGGGCCTCGGGCCGGGGGCGCAGGCGCTGGGCCCGTTCGAGTGCGTCGAGGGCCACGTCGGCCGCGCGGTCGCCGATGGCGTGGACGGCGAGCTGCCATCCGGCGAGGTGGCCGTCCACGATGAGGTCGGTCAGCGCCTCGGGGTCGTCCTGCAACTGGCCTGCGTGGTCCAGCCCTTGGTACGGGCTGCTCAGGGCGGCGGTGCGGGCCATCATGCCGCCGTCGGTGTAGACCTTCAGCGCGCCGACCGAGAGCCAGTCGTCGCCGAAGCCGGTCCGCAGGCCGAGGTCCAGCGCCCGGGGGATGCCGTCGCTGCGGTGTGCGGCGACGGGGCCGAGCCGGTCCGCGGAGACCATGAGCTGCACCCGTAGCGGCAACAGGCCCTTTTCCCGGGCGAGTTGGTAGGCGCCCAGTTCGACCGGACTGTGACCGAAGAGGGTGCCGCCGATTCCTGCCTCGGCGCAGGCCGTCACGCCCTCGGCCAGACAGGTGCGGGCCGCTCGTCCGATCGCCTCGGCCAACTCCTCCTGGGAGTAGGGCAGCCGCAGCGCGCGGGCGGCACCCATGGCGCCCTCGGCGAGGAAGCCGTCCTCGTGCGGGAGGCCGGCGGGGAGCAGATCGAGGACTGCGGAGTTGACGACGCAGCCGTGCCCGGACTCGTGCAGCATGAAGACCTTGTGTCCATGGCTGACCCTGTCCAGTTCGGCGGCCGTCAGGTGGCGTCCCAGGGCCCGCTGGTCGTAGCCGGCGATACTCACCCACGCGCCGGGCGCGTTCGTGCGGGTGACGGCCCGCTCCACCACCGCGAGGACGTCGTCCACGCGTGTGCGGCCCGCGACGCTGGGCGTGATCTGCTTGAACCCGGTCCAGGGCAGGTGCACATGGGCGTCGATGAAGCCGGGCAGCACCGTGGCGCCCTGAAGGTCGATCACCTCGCGTGCGGGAAGCGAGGTCACGACCTCGTCGAGTCCGACGATCCGGCCCCGCCAGATGCCCAGGTCGTGGGCGACGGGGTGGTCCGGATCCATGGTCACAAAGCGCGCGTTCGTCAGTCTGGCGCAGAGCATCGGCGCAGATCCGGGTCAGGCGTCCTGGGAGGCGGCGAGGGACCGGGGTCGCAGGTCGGTCCAGTGGGTCTCGACGTAGGCCAGGCACGCGTCCCGTGAGTTCTCTTCGAACACGACCGTCCATCCTCCGGGTACGGCGGCGAAGGACGGCCACAGGGAGTGCTGGCCCTCGTCGTTCACCAGGACCAGGAATCGGCCTTCGTTGTCGTCGAAGGGGTTGGTGCTCATGCTCGGAGCCTCCTAGGGTCCGACGGGGCAGGTGACAGCCCGTCATGAGATGGAAGACAGACGTGAATTAGGTTAGCCTTGCCTAATTCCGGGAGCTTAGTCCGTGCCGCTTTTCCTCACAAGGAGATGTTCATGCGCCTGGCCGATACGGAGATCTCCTTCGACGCGTTCGGCCTGCCCGGCGCACCGGGCACCGCCGAGTTCTGGGCCGCGGCGAGGACACCCGCGTCGGTGCCGACCGACGACGGCGGCTGGCTGACCCTCTTCCTGTGGCGCGGCTCCGCGGCGAGCATCGACTTCGAGAGCTGGTCGGAGCCGGTACCCCTGCGCCGGTACGGCGACACGGACTGCTGGTACGCGCAGGTGCCCATGCCCGCGCGGCTGCGGGTGACCTACCAGCTCGTCGTGGACGGCGCGGCGTACGCCGACCCGTTCAACCCGGCCGGCGCCGGCGGCGACCGGTCCATCGCCGCGACCCCCGACGCCCCGGAGCAGCCGCACTGGCCGCTGGTCGGTGCGGACGACGTGCTGCCCGTCCCCCGCACCCGGATCCGCTGGGCCAGCGCACGGCTCGGTGGGCGGCGCACCGTGCGCGTCCATCCGGCGGGCGGCGGCGGACCGGTGGTCCTGCTGCTCGACGGGGACGACTGGCTGTATCTCCACCCGGCCATGACCGCCTTCGACTCGGCCGTCGCCGCGGGCGAGATGCCCGCCGTCACGCTCGTCTTCCTGCCGGCCCGGGACAGGGAGGCCGAGTTCGCCTGCCGGCCCGAGCTGTGGGAGGCGGTCCGCGACGAACTGCTGCCGCTGGTCGCGGAATCCGGTGTCCGGGCCGACCCGGACCGGCTGGTGGTCGCCGGTCAGAGCCTCGGTGGGCTGAGTGCCGTGTACGCGGCCCTGGAATTCCCGGAGCTGGTGTCCCGGGTCGCCTGCCAGTCGGGGTCGTTCTGGTGGACGCCCGACGCCCTCGGGCAGCCGGATCCGCTGGGCGGGCCGGTGGGCGGCGCCCTGGCGGCACGGCTGCGGCAGGGGCCCGACCTGGCCGGTCTGCGGGTCGCGTTCGACGTCGGGGAGCACGAGAGGCGGATGCTGCCCCACTGCGAGCTGACCGAGACCCTGACCGAGCAGGCCGGTGCGACCGTACGGGTGTCGCGCTCGGCGTCCGGCCACGACCGGGCGGGCTGGCGGCAGGCGCTGCTCAGGGACGTCGCCTGGGCCCTCGGACAGCCGGTTGCGGACCGGCCCGGACAGGACCCCGCAAGCGCCTCGCGGGGTCAGCGCGCCACCGCCAGGCAGTAGTCCTCGTCGCCCGCGAGCAGGTTGCGGTGCGTGTCCTCGGCGGTGATGACGCCGTCGTTCAGGACGAGGACCCGGTCGGCGGCGTCCAGCAGGGCCGGGCTGCTGGTGATCACCAGCGTGGTGCGGCCCCGGCGCAGCTTGGCGACGTTGCGCGCGATGAGCTGCTCGGTGACCGCGTCGACGGCCGTCGTCGGATCGTGAAGGACCAGGACGTCGGTGTCGGCGGCCAACGCGCGTGCCAGGGACAGGCGTTGACGCTGTCCGCCCGAGAGGTTCGCGCCGCGGTCGCGGACGGCGTAGTCGAGTCCCTCGCGGTGCAGGGCGACGACGTCGGTCAGCATGGACGCCTCTACGGCCTCGGCCACCGTCCGGCTGGTGCCCGAGGGGTCGATGTTCGAGCGCAGGGTGCCCGCGAAGATCTCCCCGTCGTACGGGTTGACCAGCAGATGCGCACGGACCGCTTCGATCGACAGGTCGGCGAGCGCACGCCCGCCGACCCGCACCTCTCCCTCGTACGCGCCGGGCGGGACGTGCACGGCCAGGAGCGCCGCGAGGTCGGCCGCCGCGCGCGGCTGGTAGGCGGCGATCGCCACGAACTCCCCGGCGGACACGCGCAGTGTCAGCTTGCGCAGGCTTCCGTGGCTGACGCCGTCGACCTCCAGGTCCCCGCCCGCGGCCGGGCGTTCGGCGCCCGGTGTCATCACCAGCGGCGCGGACAGCACCAACGCCATGCGCTCGGCCGAAGCGCGCGCGATCATCACGTACTTGGGCATCTCCGAGAACATCTTCAGCGGCTCGATGATGAACTGCGCCAGCCCCACGGCCATGACGAGTTCCCCGATGCTGATCCGGCCGTCGAACGCCAGCACGCCCGCCGTCAGGGTCACCGCCGCGGCGAGGACGGCGTTGAGGGCGAGCGCCGTGCCCGCGTACACGCCGTTCACCTTGGCCACGGTGACCGCCTGGTGCTTCGCCTCCGTGCTGACCGCCCGGTAGGACCGGAAGGCCGCGTGGTTGCCGCCGAAGCCGTGCAGCGGGCGCAGGCCGATGATCAGGTCGGCGACCTTGGCGCCCGCCCGCGCCACCCGGGCCTGCTGTTCCTGCGTACTGGCTCCGATGCGCTTGGACATCACGCTCAGGATCGACAGGATCGCGACGGTCCCCACAATCACCAGCAGCCCGAGCCGGAGGTCGGCCATGCCCAGCGCGATCGCCGCGACCAGCACCGCGACGAGCGAGCTGACCAGCAGCGGCACCACCTCGATGATGTCGGCCGTCTGGTCGGCGTCCTCGGTGGCGATGGTCAGCACCTCGCCGGACTTCAGGTCGACGTCCCGGGCCACGGGCTGCAGGCCGCAGGCCGCGACCCGCACCCGCCAGCGGTGTGCCTCGGTCGTGTTGGCCTTCTGAAGGATGCGCATCCCGAAACGCCACGACAGTGACACCGTCGTGATGATCACGGCCAGGGCGGCGACGGACAGGCCGAGGGCGCCGGGGCTGCGGTCCCGCATCGTGTGCTCGACGATCAGGCCGAGGGCGATCGGGAAGGCGGTCTCCCCCGCCTGGTACAGGCCCATGAGGAAGGTGCCGCCGGCCATGGCGCCCACGTTGCGGCGCAGAGCGGTACGGAGGATGTCGGACCCCGTGCGGGGCCGCTGCGTGTCAGGCGTTGTCATCGAGGTGGCGTGCAATCGCTTCCGGGGTGCGCAGGGTGAACAGGTCTCGAATGCTGATCACGGGACCGTACTCGCGGCGGAGCAGCCCGATCAGCCGCACCGCCAGCATGGAGTGTCCGCCGAGGGACACGAAGTCGCTCACCGCGCTCACCTCGTCGTCGTCCAGGTCCAGTGCTTCGGCGAAGAACTCGCACACCACGGTCTCGGTCTCCGTCCGCGGGCCCCGCTCCCCGACCGTGGTCAGCGCGCCCAGCGGCTTGGCCTCCGGCAGCGCCTTGGTGTCGGCCTTCCCGTTCACCGTCAGCGGGATGCCGTCGACCTGGGCGTAGTGCGTCGGGCGCAGGAAGTCCGGTAGTGCGCCGCCCACTTCGGCGGCGACCGCCGTGAGGTCGGCGCCGTCCAGCACCAGGTAGGCGGCGAGCCGGTACGCCCCGTCGACCTGCGGGTCGGGCTGGGCGACCGCGGCGGCGAACCGCACCGCCGGGTGGGCCGCGAACGCGGCCTCGACCTCGCCGAGTTCGACCCGGTGGCCCCGGATCTTGACCTGCTGGTCGGTGCGGCCCAGGTACATAAGGTTGCCGTCGGGTCGTCGGACCACCAGGTCGCCCGTGCGGTACATGCGTTCACCGGGCTCGCCGAACGGGCAGGCCACGAACCGGTGCGCGGTCTGGGCGGGCTGCCCGAGATAGCCGCGTGCGATACCGATGCCCGACACGTACAGCTCGCCGGGAACACCGTCCGGCAGCGGCCGCAGCCACGGGTCCAGCACGTACACGTCCGTGTTGTCGATCGCGACGCCCACCACCGGGTCCTCGCACTCGAAGGTGCCGACACCGAGGGTGTTGATGGTGTACTCGGTGGGCCCGTACAGGTTGTAGCCGACCGTTCCCTCGGTCTTGGCGAGCCGCTGCCACAGCGTCGGGGTGACGGCCTCGCCGCCCAGCAGCACCAGCGGGGGCCGGCGCTCCGGGTCGTCCAGCAGGCCCTCGGCCACCAGTTGCTGCGCGTAGGTCGGGGTCACGTTGACGACGTCGATCCCGTGCTCCAGGCAGTACTCCACGAGGCGGGGCGCGTCACGGCGCAACTCCTCGTCACAGATGTGCACTTCGTGCCCGTCGGCGAGCCACAGCAGCTCCTCCCACGACATGTCGAAGGCGAAGGACACGGTGTGCGCGATGCGGAAGATCCGGTGACCGTGCTCCGCCAGCACCGGTTCGAAGATCCGGCGCTGATGGTTGACCAGCATGTTGGTGAGCCCGGCGTACTCGGTCACCACGCCCTTGGGCTTCCCGGTGGACCCGGAGGTGTAGATGGTGTAGGCGGGGTGCCGCAGCCGGTCCGGGTCGTCCGGCGTGAACGTCACGAACGGTTCGGCCTCGGGCAGCGGGCGGTCCAGCTCGATCAGGTCACCGGGCAGGGCGGTGAGCCGGGGCGACACGGCGCTCACGGTGAGGATCACGTCCGGACGGGAGTCCTCGACGATCGCGGCGATCCGCTCGTCCGGGTGGTCCAGCTCCAGCGGCACGTACGCGGCACCGACCCGCAGCACCGCGAACAGCGCCACGATCGAGTCGAGCGAGCGCGGGACGGCGAGACCCACGGTCGTCTCCGGCCCGATGCCACGCCGGGCGAGCACGCCCGCCACAGCTCGGCTGCGGTCCCGGAGCGCCGCGAAGGTCATGGTGGATCCGTCGGCGACGAGAGCGACCCGCTCGGGGGCGCCATCCGCCGCCCGGTCGAAGCGGTCGACGACGGTGTCCGTCCCGATGTCCGTGCGCTCGCCCCGCGCGGGCACCGGCCCCAGGCCCGGCAGCGCGCCGACCGGACCGGTCGCCCGGGCGAGGTCCTCCAGGACGCGCAGGTAGTCGTCGAGGAGGCGGCGGGCGCCCGCCGTGTCCTCGTCCCGGTACTCCAGCTTGACGGTGAGCCGTTCGCCGGGGGTGACGACCCAGGTGAACGGATAGTGCGTGGAGTCGTCGGCCTTCACCGAGGTGATGCCGTGCCGGGCGTTCATCTCGGCGAACGCGTCCAGGTCCAGGAAGTTCTGGAGCACGAAGAGGTTGTCGAACAGGGTGTCGTGTCCGCTGGCCCGCTGGATCTCGCCCAGCCCCAGGTGCTCGTGCTCCATGGCGTCGACCCGGGCCGACTGCACGGCCGACAGGTAGTCGCGGACGGTGTCGTCCGGCCGGGCCCGCGTCCACATCGGCACCGTGTTGAGGAGCACGCCGACGAGGTCGGACAGCCCTTCGCCGTCCCGGCCGGAGACGGTCACGCCGAACACCGCGTCGCCGCGGCCCGTGCGGGCGCCCAGGAGGAGGCCGAAGGCGCCGGTCAGGACGGAGTTCAGCGTGACGCCGTGGGCCCTTGCCGCGGCCCTGAGCAGCTCCGACCGCTCCGCGGACAGTGTGTGCACGAGGGCGCGTGGAAGGTCGTCGGACAGAACCGGCGCCGGACCGGCGAGCAGGGTGGGGCCGGTGAGTCCGGCCAGGTGCTCCGCCCAGAAGCGTTCCGATACGGCGGGGTCCTTGGCCGCGAGCGCCCGGGCGTGGTCCTCGAAGCTCGGCGTGACCGGGACGGGGTCGAGGGGTTCGCCCGAAAGGCGCGCCCGGTAGGCGTCGAACAGGTCACGCAGCACGATCTCGCGGGACCAGCCGTCCCACAGCAGCAGGTGGTAGCTGAGCAGCAGACCGTCGCGGTCGCCGGGCAGACGTACCACCGTCAGTCGGATCAGCGGCGGTTCACCGGGGTCGAACCCCGTGTCGCGGTCCCGCGCGCGCAGGGCGTCCACCTCGGCGTCCGTCGACAGCTCGGTCGTACGGACGTCGACCCGTCGCCCGGCCCTGAGGACCTGAACGGGGTTGCCGTCGGCGTCGGTGCCGAAGCCGGCCCCCACCACCGGGTGCCGCGCGATCACGTACGCCATCGCGTCGGCGAGGGCGTCGGTGTCCAGACGCCGGTCGAAGGTGAACCAGCTCTGCGCGACGTAGTGTCCGGCCGAACCGGCCATCTGGGCCTGGAAGAACAGGCCCCGCTGGAGCGGGGTGACCGGTGCCGTGCGTTCGGCCAGGGCGCAGGCGTCCGCGATGCCTTCCAGCGCGCCGCGCCAGTGCTCGGTGAGCGCGTCCGGGACGCCGTCGGCGAGCGTGAACTGCGCGCACAGGCTGCCGGTGGCCTCGTCGAGCCAGGCGTTGACCTCGACGGCGTACGGGCTGCCCTGGTCGCCGCCGGTGATGCGCACCGCCTGTGCCTCGCTGCCGCGGCCGAGGTAGTTGAACAGCACCTGCGGGCGGGCGGTGAGCAGCGGGGCCGTCTGCGGATTGAGGTACCTGAGCCGGCCGTAGGCGACGTGCGCGTCCTCGTCCGGCTGGCGTTCGGCGACCTCGCGGGCCGCCGCGACGGGGTCGGTGTGGGCGGTGAGCCGTACGGGCGCGATGGAGGTGAACCAGCCGACGGTACGGGTGTAGTCGTGGTGCGCCCGTGCCGGGACGCGGCCGTGCCGTTCCAGTTCGATCGCGAGGTCGGTGGGTGCGGGCTGGATCCGGGTGAGTGCGGTGCGCAGGGCGCCGCACAGCAGTTCCGTGAGGCCGACGCCGAGCGCGGCGGGGGCGGTGCGGGTCACGCGGTCGGTCGCCTCGGGCGGGAGGACGACGGTGGCGTGGCGCGACCCCTCGACGGCGGGGAGCAGCGGGGGCGCCTGGAGCGTGCTGATCCACCGTCCTAGGTCGTCGACCGCGTGGCCGGACTCAAGGGCCAGGGCTTCGGCGTATTCGGCGTACGACGTGGTCGGTGGGGCGAGGGGCTCCCCGCGCAGGGCGGCGGCCAGGTCGTCCAGCAGGATCAGCCAGGAGACCGAGTCGACGGCGAGGTGGTGCACGGTGACCACCAGGGTGCGGCTCGCCTCCAGCCAGGCGAAGGCGACGACGTCCCCGGACTCGGGGTCGAGCCGTCCGGCGGCCTCGTTCGCGGCGGCCGTGGCGTCGGTGGCCGGGTCCGGCCGTACGACGGTGATCTCCCGGGCGGGTTCGGTGCCGAGCGCCCACACACCGTGCTCGACGCGCAGCCGCAGCCGCAGGGCCGGGTGGGCGGCCACGACGGCGTTCGCGGCGCGTTCGGCGTCGGCGAAGCCGGTGCCCTGCGGTGCCACCAGCGTCCTTGCCTGGGCGAACCGGGTGAGTGAGCCGCCCAGTTCGCGCTGGCGCAGGATGATCGGCGTCGGCGTGATCGGTCCGTCCTCGTGGCGGCCGGCCGGCACCGGGGCTCGTGGGGTACGCGTCGCCACGTGCTCGGCGAGTGCGTGCGGGGTCCGCAGCAGGAACACGTCCCGGGGAGCGATCGTCAGACCCCGCGCCCGTGCCCGGTTGACCACCGTGATGGCGACGATGCTGTCGCCGCCTGCCCGGAAGAAGTCGGTGTCACCGTCCACTTGGGTGCCGGGCAGTGTCTCGGCGAAGATGCCGACGAGTGCCCCCAGCGCCGAGTCGCGCACGGCGGCATCCGTGCCGTTCCCGGCGACGCCGGGTTCGCCCACGGGCGTGTCGTCCCGCGCGGCCCGCTCGGCCAGGGCCTTGCGGTCCAGTTTGCCGTTGACCGTCAGGGGCAGCGCGTCGACGGGCAGGACCCGGCCCGGGACCATGTGCGCGGGCAGCTTCGCCGACAGCAGCGCGGTGAGGTCGGCGGGTACCCGGCCCACGACATGCGCGACCAGGTGATCGCCGTCGGCGGCCACCGTCACGGCGGCGTCGACCACTCCGTCGAGGTCTCTGATCGCCGACTCCACCTCGCCGGACTCGATGCGGAAGCCCTTGAGTTGGACCTGGTCGTCCGCGCGGCCGACGAACTCCAGCTCGCCGTCGAGCGTACGGCGGGCGAGGTCGCCCGTGTGGTACATGCGGGAGCCGTCACCCGTGAAGGGGTTCGCGACGAACCGGCTCGCGGTGAGTCCTGCCCTGCCCAGGTAGCCGAGCGACACCTGGTCTCCGGCCACGTAGATGGCGCCCACCCGGCCCGGCGGCACCGGCCGCAGCCGGTCGTCGAGGAGGTGGGTGACGAGGCCGGGGATCGGACCGCCGATCGGGCTGACGTCGTCGCCGAAGGAGAAGTCGTCGTCGGTCAGCACCCGGTGGGTGACGTGGACGGTGGTCTCGGTGATGCCGTACATGTTGACCAGCTCCGGCGAGCCGGTGCCGTGTCGCTCGACCCAGTCGCGCAGCCGGCCCAGGTCCAGCGCCTCGCCGCCGAAGACGATCCGGCGCAGGGCGGGCAGCGGCACGTCGGCGAGCCGGTCCGCCTCGGCGAACTGGTAGAAGGCCGACGGGGTCTGGTTGAGCACGGTCACCCCGCGCTCACGGACCAGCCGGTGGAAGTCGACCGGGGATCGGGTCAGCCCGTACTCCGGCACCAGCAGCTCCGCACCGTGCGCCAGCGCGCCCCACATCTCCCACACGGCGAAGTCGAAGGAGAACGAGTGGAACTGGACCCAGACGTCGTGCGGGCCGAACTCCATGTCCGGCCGGGTGTTGGCCAGCAGGGTCACCACGCTGGAGTGCGGGACGACGACGCCCTTGGGCCGGCCGGTCGACCCGGACGTGTAGATCACGTAGGCGGGGGTGTGCCAGCCGGCCTCGGGGGCCGGCTCGGCGCCGGGGGCGGCCGGCGGCTCCTCCCCCTGCACGAGCACCCGGGCCTGCACGTCCGCCCGCTCCAGCAGCTCCGTGAAGCGGTCGCGTTGCTCGCGGTCCACGAGAACGACCTGCGGGGCCGCGTCGGCGAGGATGTACTCCAGGCGTTCGTCCGGGTACGCGAGGTCCAGCGGTACGTACGCGCCGCCCGCGCTGACGACGGCGACCAGGGCGACGACCTGTTCCGGGGAACGCGGCACGGCGACGGCGACCCGCTTGCCGGGCCCGACCCCCGCCGCGCGCAGGCTCGACGCCAACTCGGTCTTCGCCGAGGCGAGTTCGCCGTAGGTCAGGGACCGGGTGGCGCCGTCCAGAGCGCACTGCGTGACGGCGGTGGCGGCCGGGTCGCGACGCGCGGCGGCGTCGAAGAGCGCGCTCAGGGTCGTCGGGGTGATCCGCTCGGGGCGTCGGTCGCCCGCGGCGGCCAGTTCGTCGACCGGGGCGTCGGGCCGGGTGAGCAGGGCGGTGAGAACCGAGGTGAACGTGTGCAGGACGGCCCGCGCGCTCGTCTCCCGCAGCAGCTCTCCGTCGTAGATCAGGTTGAACCGCGGGCGGCCGTCGAGCGCGCGCTCCACCACCAGGGTCAGCGGGTAGTGCGGAGCGCCCTCGTTGACCAGGCCGCTGATGACCAGCGTGTCACCGGGCCGCCGCAGGCCCTCGACGTCGGTGGCGACGTCGAACACCACCAGGGTGTCGAACAGGGAGCCGGCGTCGGCCTGGCGGCCGATCCTCGCCAGTGAGACGTGTTGGTGTGCCAGCACCGCGCTCTGGTGTGCGCGCACCGAGGCGAGCAGTTCCCGGGCGGTGGTGCCACGGGTCCAACGTGCGCGCACGGGGATGGTGTTGATGAACAGGCCCACCATGTCCTCGATGCCGGGCACGTCGGCGTCGCGCCCGGAGACCGTGGAGCCGAAGACCACGTCCGTGCCGTGCAGGATGCCGCCCAGGGTCACCGCCCAGGCGCTGTGCACGGCCACGCTCAGCGGTACTCCGGCCGTGCGGGCGGCCGCGTCGATGTCGAGGTCGGTGTCGGCGCCCGGGTCGACCGCGGTGTCGGCGAACCGGTCGGACGGGGTGTGCCCCTCGGCGACCAGGGAGGGGCCGGGCAACTCGGCCAGTTCGGCACGCCAGACCCGGTCGCTCTCCTCGTCGTCGCGTCCGGCGAGCCAGGTGACGTAGTCGGAGAAGCCGCCGACCGGGTACACGGTCCCCGGCGCGTGGTACTCGGCCAGCAGGGCCCGGAGCATGGGCGGCACCGACCAGCCGTCGGCGATGATGTGGTGGACGGTCTGCACGAGGACGGCGCCCCGGCCCGGGCCGCGGCGGATCAGGGTGTAGCGCATCAGCGGGCCGGTCGCCAGGTCGAATCCGGTACGGCGGTCCTGCTCGGCGTACGCGCGTATCTCGTCGTCGGTGATGCCGGGGCGGTCCACCGCGGTGAAGGGCGCCTCGACGCCGTTCTCCAGTACGGAGACCACACGGCCGTCGGCGAGGGCCACGAACCGGGCGGCGAGGTTGGGGAAGAGGGCGAGCAGCCGGGTGGCCGCCGCCGCGAGCCGGTCGGCGTCCACCTCGCCGTCCAGGGTGAGCAGTTGCTGTTCGACGTAGGCGCCGGCGGAGTCGTCGTCGAAGACGGAGTGGAAGTACAGGCCCTCCTGCAACGGGGTCAGCGGCAGGATGTCCCGCAGCGCCGGGCCGTCCAGGGCGTCGACGTCCGCCTGGGTGAGCGGTACGAGGGCGAAGTCGCTGGGGGTGTGGCCACCCCGGGGGTCGAGGGCGGCCAGTTGGGCCAGGGCGGTACGGAAGTAGCCGCCGAGGGTGGTGATGTCCTCGTCGGTGAACATGCCGTCGGGCCAGGAGATGGTGGTGACCAGCTCGTACGCGCCGCTCGCGGCGGGTTCGGCGATCGCGTTGAACTCCAGGGCGCGCGGCAGGCGCATCCGCGGGTCGCGTCGCTCACCCAGCTGGCCTGTCGTGCTGGCCAGTTGCCAGTCCTCGCTGGAACCGGCGTCGAAGCGGCCGAGGTAGTTGAACAGCACCTGGGGGGCCGGCGCGTCGAACTCGGTGTGCGTCAGATGGCGCAGGGCCCCGTAGGACACGCCGTTGTCCGGTACCCGGGCGAGGTCCTCCTTGACCGCCTTGAGCGCGGCGGTCAGGTACTCGGGTGCGGTGAGGTCGGCGGCGGCGCCCGGGTCCACGGTCACCGGGAACAGGGTGGTGAACCAGCCGACGGTTCTGGCCAGGCGGGGTTCGAAGCCGGCGGAGGCCGCCACGAACTGGGCTTCGCGGCCGTGGCCCTCCAGCTCGATGTGCGCGAACGTCTGGTCCTGCCCGAGATCGCGGCGCCACCGGGCGAGGGCGACGGCGAGACCGGTCAGCAGCACGTCGTTGACGCCCGCGTGGAACTTCGCGGGGATCACGCCGAGCAGCGCGGCGGTGACCTCGGGGCCGACCGAGACGGTACGCAGCCGCTCGGTGGCGACGGTGTCGGACTCGGACAGGGCGCGTCGGCCCACCGGCTGGTCGTCCCCCGGCAGGGGCCTGCGGTAGTAGGAGCTGTCGGCGTCGAACGCGGCGCGCTCCAGCAGCTGCGTCCAGCGCCGGAACGAGGTGCCCACCGGGGGCAGCTCGATCGGCGTGCCGGCGCTGAACTGACGCCACGCGGTGGCCAGGTCCTCCATGAGGACCCGCCAGGACACCCCGTCGATCACCACGTGGTGGGCGACCAGGACCAACTGCCGTGCCTCGCGGCGCCAGACCGCGCGCAGCATCACTCCGCGGTCCGGGTCCAGCCCCTCGGTGGCGAGGGCCACGCACGCGTCCAGCGGCCGGTCGCTCTCCTGCCATCCGAGGACGGCGCCCTCCGCCTGCGGGATGTCGAAGCTCCAGTGCTCACCGCGCACCAGCCTGGCGCGCAGCATGTCGTGATGGCGGACCACGGCGGTGAGGATCGCGTCGAGCGCGGTGGCGGTCAGTTCCGGCGGGGTGTTCAGGACGACCGACTGCACGAAGCCGTCGATCGCGTCGGTGGTCTCGCCCAGCCACTGCACGATGGGGGAGCCCACGACGGCACCGGTGGCGACGTCGCGATGGTCCGCGGTGGTGACGTCCTCACGGCTCGCGACGGCCGCCAGCGCCCCGACGGTGCTGTGGGTGAAGATCTGCCGTGCGGTGACGTACAGCCCGGCGTCGCGCAGCGCGCTCAGCAGGGAGATGGCGAGGATGCTGTCGCCGCCGAGCTGGAAGAAGTCCTGGTCGACGCCGACTTCTTCGAGCCGCAGCACCGAGGCGACCGCCGCGCACACCGCGCGTTCGGCGTCGGTGGTGGGCTGCGCGAGCGTGCCCGTCGCGACCGTGGGCTCGGGCAGTGCGTTGCGGTCGAGCTTGCCGTTGGCGGTGAGCGGGAACCGCGTCATCACGACGATGTGGGCGGGCACCATGTACTCCACCATGTGCTCGGCGGCCCACGCCCTGACCTGGTCCGCCCGCAGGTCCTCGTTCCCGGCCGCCGGGATGACGTACCCGACGAGGTAGGTGCCGCCGGCCGTGTTCTTCTTGGCGACGACGCAGGTGTGCCGGACTCCGGGGTGCTCGGCGAGTCCGACCTCGACGTCCTCGATCTCCAGGCGCATGCCACGGATCTTGATCTGGTTGTCGGCGCGGCCGAGGAAGTCCAGCGAGCCGTCCGGGGCGAACCGGGCGAGGTCACCGGTGCGGTACAGCCGGGAGCCGTCGTCGGCGAAGGGGTTGGCGACGAAGCGGGAGGCCGTCAGACCGGGCGCGTTGACGTAGCCGCGGCCCAGGAGGAAGCCGCCCACGTAGAGTTCGCCGCCGACCCCGACCGGGACGGGGCGCAGTTCGTCGTCCAGGACGTACAGCTGGGTGTTGGGGTTGGCCTTGCCGATCGACGTCGACAGGCGTTCGGCGGCGCCCCGGTAGATGACGTGGGAGACGCCGATCGTCGTCTCGGCCGGGCCGTATCCGTGGTACATGGGGATGTCGAGCTTGGTGCGGAACCTCTCGTACAGCTCCGGGGTCAGTACCTCGCCGCCGCACCACACGTGCCGCAGGCTGTCCAGGCGGTCCGAGTCGCCGGCGATCTCCAGCAGCACGTCCAGCATGGACGACACCAGGTAGGTGAAGGTGACGCGCTGCTCGGCGATCACGCTGAGCAGGTGGTGGGGGTCGCGTTCACCGCCGGGCCGCAGCACCACCAGTCGGGCGCCGGACACCAGCGGCAGGAATATCTCGTTGATGGAGATGTCGAAGGACAGGGGCGCCTTGAACAGCGAGGCGTCGTCGTGGCCGAAGCCCAGGATCTCGTGCACCTGCCACAGCAGGCGCTCGCTGATCGCCTCGTGCCGGATCATGGCGCCCTTGGGCCGTCCGGTCGAGCCGGACGTGAAGATGACGTAGGCGAGGGCGTCGCCGTGGACGGTGACCCCGGTGCCGTGCGTGGGGTGGGAGCCGTGGCGCCAGTCGTCCAGGTCGACGGCCACCGCTTCCGGTTCGCCCGCCGTGTGCTCGCCCGAGGCGTTGAGCTGGACGACGACCCGGGCGTCCTCGATGACGACGGCCCGGCGTGCGGCGGGCCACTGCGGATCGAGCGGCACGAACGCGCACCCTGCCTGCAGCACACCGAGCAGGCCGATCACCATGTCCGCCGAGCGGCCGAGGGAGATGCCGACGACCTGTTCGGCGGTGAGACCGCGTTCGATCAGATGGTGCGCCAACTGACTGGAGAGTTCCGCCGTCTGACGGTAGGTCAGCGAGCGGTGCTCGTCGACGACGGCGACGGCGTCCGGCCTGGTGCGTGCCTGCTCGCGGAACATCTCCACGATGGTCGGGCGGGCCCGCTCGGCGTGGGTGTCGTTCCACTCGGCCAGTTCCCGGAGCCTCGTGGTCATGTCGGACGGACCGATCGTGCCGAGCGGCCGGTCCGGGAAGTCGGCCAGGTCGTCCAGCGCGAGCTGGGCATCGGCCGGCTCGACCCCGTCCGGAACGGTGATGCTCAGGCCGTCCGCGCCGACCGCCCAACCGGCGGGCGCGGCACCGCCGTTGTCCACCCATCCGAGGACGTCGGCGAACAGGGTGCCGGGTGCGAGGTCGATGCCGTCGCAGCCCAGGCCCGTCGCCCAGTACGACAGGCCGATGGCGCATGCTTCGGTGATGGTCCGGTCGGAATAGTCGCTGGTGCGCCTGCGTACGCCGGCCAGGCGGGCGGGGGAAAGCCGTACGAGACGAGCACTCGGTTCCATCATCGAAGACTCAGCACCCTTTCAGGGAAACGAAAGCAAGCACCGACTTAGGCTTACCTAACTACCTTCGCGCCATGCCTGCCACAGTCGCGCGTACCGGCCGCCCAGGGCCACCAGTTCCTCGTGGGTCCCCTGCTCGACGACACGGCCCGCGTCCAGAACGGCGATCCGGTCGGCCGCCATCGCCTGGGTCAGCCGGTGGGCCACGAACAGGGTGGTCCGGCCCGCGCAGGCGGCGAGCACCGCCCGTTCCAGCTCGGCGGCGCCCTCGCTGCCGGCCTCGGCGGTCGACTCGTCGAGCACCACGACTGGCGAGCGGGCCAGCACCAGCCGGGCCAGCGCGATCTGGGCGACCTTGGTGACGTCCAGGCGTTCACCGCCCTCACCGACGGCCGTGTTCAGCCCCTCGGGCAGCGTCTCGACCCACTCGTCGGCGCCGACCGTGCGCAGGGCGTCCATCAGTTCGGTGTCGGTCGCGTCCGGCGCGGACAACCGCAGATCGTCGGCGAGCGGACCGGAGAACACGTGCGTCTCCTGCGTCAGGATGCTCACCAGCGCCCGCGCCCCGGCCTCGTCCAGACCGGCGAGGTCGGTCGACCCGATCCGCACCGACCCGGACTGCGGGGTGCCGATGCCCGCGATCAGCGCGGCCAGGGTGGTCTTGCCCGCCCCGGTGGCGCCGACCAGTGCGAGGGAGCCGCCGGCCGGGATGGTCAGGTCGACGTCCCTCAGCACCGGCTCGTCCGAGCCGGGGTAACGGAACGTCAGCCCCTCCACGACGACCGCGTGCGGCGCGTCGTCGGCCGGTGCGACGGCCGGGTCGCCGACGAGCCGGCGCTCCGTGTCCTCCCCGAGCACCCCGACCAGCCGGGCCAGGCTCGCGCCCGACTTCTGCGCCTCGTCGAAGGTGAACATGATCAGGCCCAGCGGGGTGAACAGCCGGTGGAACAGCAGCGGGGCCGCCGACACCTCGCCGAGGCTCGCGGCGTCGGCCTCCAGCAGGGCGTACCCGACCACCAGGATCAGGACCAGCCCGATGAACTCGGCGCGATTCTCCCGGCCGACGAACCGGCCGAAGAACCGGAACACCTCGATGCCGAGGTCGCGCACCCGCCAGGACTCGAGGGTGACCTTCTCACGGAAGGACTCCTCCAGACGGTACGCCCGGACGGTGTCGATCCCGTTCAGACCGCTGATCAGCGCCTGCGCGCGGTCCGCCTGGGCCACCCGCTGCTTCTGGTAGAGCGGGGCGGACCGGGGCAGGTACCAGCGCAGCGCCAGCGCGTAGGCGGGCAGCGCTCCGGCGCCCGCGAGGCCGAGCCGCCAGTCCAGCCCGAACATGCCGGCCGTGGCGATGGCGACCAGGACACCCGCCGAGAAGACCGTGGGCACGGCCGTACGGATGCCCTTGGAGATGACGGCGACGTCGTCACCGACCCGGGAGAGGACGTCGCCGCGGCCGACCTGTTCGATCCGTGCGCTCGGCATTCCCAGCACCGCACGGACGGCGCCCTCGCGCAGCCGGGCCAGCAGGTCGGCACCCAGCCGGCCGATCAGGTAGGTCGACACCGCGGTGGCCGCCGCGCCGAGCAGCGCTGCGGCGCCCATCAACACGCCGATGGTGACCAGGATCGAACGGGGTTCGCCCTCCACCACGCCGTCGACGACCCGGCCCAGCAGCAGCACGGGAAGCACCTGGAGCGCTGCTCCCGCCACCGTGGTGAGCACGGTGGCGGTCGTCAGCCAGGGCACCTCGCGGCAGTGCGTGGCGACCCATCGGGTGGCCTCGCGTCCGGTCGCCGTGCGCAGGTTCGCCGGGGCGACGCGGGTGTGGGTCGCGCTCACACCGCACCCTTGGCGAGCCGGGGACAGGACATGGTGACCGTCATCGTCAGCCGGCCGCCGACTTGACGAGCTCGTCGATCGCGTACGGCATGGACAGCAGCGTGCCCTGGGAGATGGCCGCGCCGACCGCGGGGCCCTCGCTGTCGAGCAGGTAGGACACGTTGCCCTTCTTCACGGCGTCCAGGTTGGCGAAGAGCTTGAACTTCTTCAGCGCCTCGGTGTCCGCCTTGTCGTTGATGACGAAGATGTGGTCGACGTCGACCAGGTCGACACGCTCCGGCGAGAGCTTGGTGTAGAAGCTGCCGTCCGCGACCTTGTCGATCTCGGTCTGGTACGTGAAGCCGATGCCCGACAGCAGCCGTCCGCGCACGTCGGTCGAGGTGAACGGGGCCACCGAGTTCTCGTACCAGGACAGCGCGACGGCGGTCTTGCCGGCGAACTCCGGGTGGTCCTTCTTGGCCGCGTCGAGCTTGCCCTGGATGTCCTTGACCATCTGCTCGCCCTCCTCGGCCTTGCCGAGTGCCTTGGCGATGTGCAGGGCGTTGTCCTGCCAGGGGGCGCTGAACGGCTCCTTCTCGGCCTTGGTGCGGGCCACCGTCGGCGCGATCTTGGAGAGCTTGTCGTAGGCGGTCTGGTCGATCTCGGAGTAGACCGCCACGATCAGGTCCGGGCGCAGGGCGGCGATCTTCTCGAAGTTGGGTCCTGCGTCACCGTTCTTCATGATGACCTCGGGCTTGCTGTCGCCCCACTTGTCCTTCACCCAGGGCCACTGGGTGTTGATGTCGGGGCTCTGGCCCGCCGGGTTCGGGTACTGGTCGGTCATGCCGACCGGCTTGATGCCGAACGCGAGGATGGTCTGGTCGTCGGTGTAGCCGACGGAGACGACCCGCTGCGGGGCCTTCTCGACCTTCGTGGTTCCGAACGCGTGCTCCACGGTGACCGGGAAGGCGCCGGCCGCGGCGGTGTTGTTGCTGTCGTTCGCCTTGTCCGCCGAGTCCGATTCGGAGCCGCACCCCGCGAGGAGGCCGACGCCGAGCGTCGCGGCGGACAGCATCGCCGCCACTCGCCGCCAGGGCTTCGTACGCGTCGTTCTGTGGAGGAGCATCCGGAATCCCCTTGCTTCTTCGCGCTGTGTGCGCCCCGTCTGAGGGCAGCCAAACCGTACCGCAATCAGTAAGGTTAGCCTAGCCTAATATTCATAACTTTATTGCGAACTAGGCGAGTTGAACGTGCGTACGACCGATGGGCACGATGAGGGGCCGGTCGCCCACCGGGTCGTCGATCACCTTGGCCCGCAGTCCGAACGCCTCGTGCAGCAGCTCGGCCGTGATCACGTCGCGAGGGTGCCCCTGCGCGAGGACGCAACCGCCCCGCATCACGACGAGGTGGTCGCTGTAGCGGGTGGCCAGGTTGAGGTCGTGCAGCACCATCACGACGGTGCAGCCCGACTCGTGCAGGTCGTTCACCAGGTCGAGCACGTCGATCGCATGGGCGAGGTCCAGGTATGTCGTCGGCTCGTCCAGCAGCAGCAGGTCGGTGCCCTGGGCCAGGGTCATCGAGATCCACACGCGCTGGCGCTGCCCGCCGGAGAGCGTGTCGACCGCGCGGTCGGCGAGGTCGGCCACGCCGGTCATGGCCAGCGCGCGCCGGACGACGTCGGCGTCGTCCGAGGACCACTGCCGCAGCCAACTCTGGTGCGGATGACGGCCTCTGGCGACCAGGTCGGCCACTGTCAGACCCTCCGGCGCCACCGGCGCCTGCGGCAGCAGGCCGAGCTTCTTCGCCACGTCCCTGGTGCGCAGCTTGGCGATGTCGTCGCCGTCGAGCACGACCGTCCCGCTGGTCGGCTTGAGCAGCCGCGACAACGTCCGCAACAGCGTCGACTTACCGCACCCGTTGGGGCCGATGATCGTGGTGATCACCCCTGGCGGTATCGCCACGTCGAGTTCGTCGATGACGGTGCGAGCGCCGTACCCGACCGTGACGCCCCTGGCTGCCAGCCGTGAGGCGTCACCGACCGCGGACTCGACCCCGGTGATGGACTGAGTGACCACAAGGCCCCCTTGTTCAGGCTTGCCGACTTCTGGACCAGCTATCTGCGGTTCGCCCGCACCAGCAGATAGACGAGGAAGGGGCCGCCGATCGCCGCGGTGACCACACCGACCGGGAGACTGACGGGCAGTGCCGTACGCGCGACCAGGTCGGCGCCGATCAGCAGCAGCGCGCCCACCAGACCGGACGCCACCATGGGCGGCGTCGGACACCGTGCCAACCGCATCGCCACCTGGGGCGCCACCAGCGCCACGAACGGGACGGGGCCGGCCGCGCTCACCGCCACGCCGGCCAGCAGGACCGCGCACAGCAGTAGCACGGCCCGCACCGCCGAGTAACGGACGCCCAGGCCGGCGGCGACGTCGTCGCCGAGGTGCATCGGCTTGAACTGGAAGGCCACCGCGGTCACCACGGCCAGCAGGGCCAGCGCGCCCCAGAGCGCCACCCGGACCTCGTCCCAGGACCGGTTGTCCAGCGAGCCGACCAGCCATGCCTGGGCCTGCGCCACGTCCCGGATGTCGGCCGTGGCCAGCAGCCAGGTCGTGATCGCCTCCATCACCGCGCTCACCGAGATGCCGATCAGGATGAGCCGCAGGCCCTCGACGCCCCGCCGCCAGGCCAGGAAGTAGACCAGCAGACCCGTGCCGAGGCCGCCCACGAGCGCCGCCGCGGACAGACCCACGGAGTCGGCGACCGCAGCGGAGGCCCCGCCCGAGACCGTCACGAGGAACACCGCGGTCGCGCCGGCGCCGTTGGTGATCCCGAGAATGTCCGGACTGGCCAGTGGATTGCGGGCGATGGACTGCGTGAGCGCGCCGGACACCCCGAGCGCGACGCCCACGACGAGGCCGGCCAGTGCGCGCGGCATCCGCAAATCCATGATCACGAACTCGTCGACCTGTTCGCCCCGGCCGAGGAGGGTGGCGATGACCTGGGGCAGACCGATGGGGAAGTCCCCGACGGCGATCGACACGCAGAAGACCAGGAAGGTCGCCGCCGCCAGCAGCAGCGTGACCAGGACGATCCAGGGCCGCCACACGAACGACAGGCGGCCCAGTCGCACGCCTGGCGTCAACGACGTCCCGTCCTCCGCCCCGTTCGGCTGCACGTCCGCCTTGTTCGGCTTCACTTCCGCCCCGCTCATGCGTTCTTGAACTTTCCGCGCCAGACCAGAACCGCGAAGAACGGGGCGCCGAGAAGGGCGACGAGGACGCCGGCGTCCAACTCGCCCGGCCGCACCACAAGGCGGCCCACGATGTCACAGACCAGCAGGATGACGGCGCCGAGCAGACCGGCGTACGGCACCAGCCAGCGGTAGTCCGGACCGGTCAGATACCGGGCCACGTGGGCCACCATGAGTCCGAGGAAGGCGATGGGGCCGCACGCCGCCGTCGCCGCGCCGGCCAGCAGGGTGATGGCGGTGATACCGACGATCCGGGTCAGCGCGATGTTCACGCCGAGCCCCCGTGCCACGTCGTCACCGAGGTTCAGCAGGTTCACGGCGGGCAGGGTGGTGAGCGCCAGTACCAGCCCGGCCACGATGAACACGGTCACCGGCCCGATGACGCCGAATCCGACACCGGCCACCGAGCCCGAGTTCCAGAACCGCAGCGCGTTCAGCGACTTCTGGTCCGACAGCGCGATGGCCACGGTCATCGCCG
This sequence comes from Streptomyces sp. NPDC007808, assembly GCF_042868655.1. Classification (NCBI taxonomy): domain Bacteria; kingdom Bacillati; phylum Actinomycetota; class Actinomycetes; order Kitasatosporales; family Streptomycetaceae; genus Streptomyces; species Streptomyces sp. NPDC007808. The sequence goes on along the minus strand of NZ_JBIAEQ010000001.1, from coordinate 444,540 downwards.
CGAGGAACACCGTGACGCCCTGGCCGGCCAGGGCGAGCGTCAACGGGTTGCCGGCGCCCCGGCCGATGCTCGCCAGCCCGAAGACCACGACACCGGCGAGGCCCGCCCCCAGGAAGGCGAACCACATGTACTGGAACGGGTTGGAGAGTCCGAACACCGCGATCACCGTCACCACGGCGAACGACGCCCCGGAGTTCACCCCCAGCAGACCCGTGTCGGCGATCGGGTTGCGCGTGTACCCCTGGATCAGTGCGCCGCCGACACCGAGGGCGATGCCCGCCACGATCGCCAGCACCGTCCGGGGCACCCGGACCGTCTGCACGATGAGCCTGATCTCGGTGAGCCGTTGATCCGCCTCCGGGGCCGCGAACAGCCCGTGCCACACCTCGGCGGGACTCAGCGCGCGCGCACCGACGGCCAACGACACCGCCGCCGCGCTCACGAGGACCACCACCAGGATGCCCAAACCCACAACTCGCCGCCGACGGGCCGGTGTTGCGGCGGCCTTGGACGCGGGGCGCTCAACTGCAGTCGTGCCCATGTGGACGTACGTTATCCCTTTGATCAGTGCCGCCACGCCCGCCGGACGGGATCCGCCGGGCGAGGCGTGGCGAGGTGGGGCGGCTGAACGGGTGGGCGGACTACCGTGCGGTGGTTCCGGTTCCGTCGGCGACCGGTCTGCCGTCCGCGAGCGAACGGGCCGCGTCGGAGGCCGACTTCAGGCCCCGGTCCAGCAGGGAGTCCAGGATCTCGCCGACCCTGATGGCCGTGTTGGACAGCAGGGCCGATGTGATGCCGTGCGTGTGCTCCGTGCCGCCCTGCAGGTAGATGCCGCAGCGCAGGTCGGGATCCGTGGCGATGCGGTAGTCGCGTTCGACACGGACCCGGCCCTCGTCGTCGCGCAGGCAGCGGTCCGCGACCTCGCCGAGCAGTCCGACGGGATCGGCGGGGCTGTAACCGGTGGCGAAGACCACGACGTCGGCGTCCAGGAGGGTCTCCTCGCCGGTGACCAGGGAGGTGACCGTGGCCCGCACCTTGTCCGCGGTCTCCTTGACGCCGGTCAGCCGGGAGACGTTGAGGAAGCGCAGCCGCTCGGTGCCGAGGACCTTCTCCTGGTACATCTGCCGGTACAGGTCGTCGATCAGGTCGATGTCCACCACGGAGTAGTTGGTGTTGCCGTGGTAGTCCATCAGCCGGCGCTTGACGTTCTCCGGCGCGGCGAAGAACTCGTCGACGGCCTGGGGGTCGAAGATCCGGTTGGCGAAGCTGCTGTCGTCGGCGGGGCTGTAGCCGTAGCGGGAGAAGACGGCGCAGATCTCGGCCTGCGGGAAGCGCCGGTGGAGGTAGGCGACGTTCTCGGCGGCGCTCTGACCGGCGCCCACGACCACGAACCGGGAGGGTGCCGCCTGCGTCAACTCATCGACGCGCGCCAGCAGTTCGGAGTTGTGCCAGAGGCGGTCGCCGCGCTCGACACCCTCCGGCATGAGCGGCCGCAGACCGGTGCCGATGACCAGGTTGCGGGCCCGGTGGACGGCGAGCCCCTCCCCCGACCGGACCGTGACGTCGAGGTACTCCACGACGCCGTCGCGCGTGACGGGCATGACGCCGACGACCTCATGGCCGTACGAGACCATGTCGTCGACCTTGTCGGCGGCCCACTCGAAGTAGTCGTGGAACTCCACCCGCAGCGGGAAGAGGTTCTTGTGGTTGATGAAGTCGATCAGCCGCCCCTTGCTCTTGAGGTAGCACAGGAAGCTGTACTCGCTGGCGGGGTTGCGCAGCGTCACCAGGTCCTTGAGGAAGGACACCTGCATGGTCGCGTCGTCGATGAGCATGCCGCGGTGCCAGCCGAAGCGCGGCTGCTGCTCGAAGAAGTGAGCGGTGACCGCTTCCTGCCTGCCGACACGTGCGTTGTGCTCGTTGAGCGCGATCGCCATGGCCACGTTGGACGGCCCGAAGCCGATACCAATGAGGTCGTGGATCAAAGGGGCCTCGCCAGGACGAGCCTGTGCCATGTCACTCCCATCGTGCGGCGGCGGCCCTGTGGAGTCGGGCAGCCGTTGGTCGAGCATCTGGAGGAACGGAAGGTGGGCACGCCGAAGAGCCACGGCCCAAACTTAGGTAAGGCTAAGCTCATCCCGTGAGGCTGTCCATAGGCAAAGCGGACACCCGCCGTCGATCTCCGCTCCCAACACGCTTGCAACCAGGACCCGTTGACCACTTAGGTAAGCCTTGCTTTACTGATCACGGCCAATCCCTGCCTCAAGGAGGATCCCCATGCGGGTCGTCATGTTCGGCTACCAGACCTGGGGGCATCGCACCCTGCAAGCCCTCCTGGACTCCGAGCACGACGTGGTCCTGGTCGTCACACACCCCAAGAGCGAGCACGCGTACGAGAAGATCTGGAGCGACTCGGTCGCCGACCTCGCCGAGGAGAACGGCGTCCCGGTCGTCATCCGCAACCGACCTGACGACGACGAGCTGTTCGCGCGCCTCAAGGAGGCGGACCCCGACATCATCGTCGCCAACAACTGGCGTACGTGGATTCCGCCGCGCATCTTCGACCTGCCGCGCCACGGCACGCTGAACGTGCACGACTCGCTGCTGCCGAAGTACGCCGGATTCTCCCCCCTGATCTGGGCGCTGATCAACGGGGAGCCCGAAGTGGGCGTCACCGCGCACATGATGAACGACGAGCTCGACGCCGGCGACATCGTGCGCCAGGAATCGGTGCGGGTCGGACCGACGGACACGGCGACCGACCTCTTCCACAGGACCGTCGACCTCATCGCCCCGGTCACCATCGGCGCGCTCGATCTGATCGCCTCCGGGCAGACCGAGTTCACCAAGCAGGACCGCTCCGAGGCCAGCTTCTTCCACAAGCGGTCCATCGAGGACAGCCGTATCGACTGGACGTGGCCCGCCGCGGACCTGGAGCGCCTGATCCGGGCTCAGTCCGAGCCGTACCCCAGCGCCTTCACCTTCCACAAGGGCAGGCGCCTCGACGTCCTGGCGGCGGTCGTCTCCGAGGGACGGTACGGCGGCACCCCCGGGCGCATCTTCTACCGCGAGGGCGAGGGCGTGGTGATCGTCGCCGGCGCCGACGCCCGCACGGGCCGCAACCACGGCCTCGCCATCACGCGGGTACGCACCGAGGACGGCCGCGAACTCCCCGCGACCGAGTACTTCACGTCGATGGGCGGCTACTTGACCACCCACCCCTGACCCGGGGCAGGCGAGCGGGCACGCGCACGGTCGCCCCGTACGACGACGCCGAGCTCGCGCGCCTGCCCGCGCCGGGCATCACCGATCCTGAGGAGGAGCCGACGGTCCTGGCCGACGTGGCGGGCGACGAGTTCTGCCTGTGCGGGCGCCGGCCCTGAACCGTTGGCCCCGTGGGCACTCGGGCCCACGCCCGCGACCCCGAGCCGCGTCGGGCACACTCTCCGCATGGAGACTGCCGACTTCGTTCGAACCCTGGATCGTGAGGGCCTGCTGCTGGCCGCGGCCGCCGAGGAGGCCGGGGTGGAGGCCAAGGTGCCGACCTGCCCCGAGTGGCAGGTGCGGGACCTGCTGCGGCACACGGGGATGGTGCACCGGTGGGCCGCCGCGTTCGTCGCCGAGGGCCACACCTCCTACCAGCCCGATGGCGGGCTGCCCGACCTCGACGGGGCCGAGTTGCTCACCTGGTTCCGGCAGGGGCACCGCCATCTGGTCGGCACGCTCGCCGACGCCCCCGCCGACGTGCGGTGCTGGCACTTCCTGCCCGCCCCGTCGCCGCTCGCCTTCTGGGCCCGCAGGCAGGCGCACGAGACGACCGTGCACCGCTTCGACGCGGAGACGGCGCGTGGTGGGACGACGAGCGAGATCGACGCCGGCTTCGCGACGGACGGCGTCGACGAGTTGCTGCGCGCCTTCCACGCCCGGCCCAAGAGCCGCGTCCGCAGCGCCGAGCCACGGGTGTTGCGGGTGCGGGCGACGGACGCCGACGGCGCCGTGTGGACCGTACGGCTGTCGCAGGAGCCGCCCGTGGCCGAGCGGGGCGGAAGCGGCCGGGCCGACTGCGAGATCACCGGGCCCGTCTCCCAGCTGTACCTGTCGCTGTGGAACCGGCTGCCCTTCCCCCACGTGTCCGGCGACCCGTCGATCGCCGCCCTGTGGCGGGAGAACTCGGCCGTGACCTGGAGCTGACGCGGGCGCCCGGAGCCGGACTCCGCTGCCGTGCGGCTCAGTTCGCCAGCATCCTCGCCAACACCGCGCGCTGCACCGGCAGCACCTCGCCGTGCAGCGCGCGCCCCTTCACCGTGAGCGCCACCTTCACGCCCCGACGGTCCTCCGGGCACATACCGCGCTCGACGAGGCCGTCCTTCTCCAGTCGGGCGATCAGCCGCGACAGCGCGCTCTGACTCAGATGGACGCGCTCGGAGATCTCCTGGACGCGGTACGCGCACGAGCCCCCGGCCAGCACGTCCAGCACCTCGAAGTCGCTGCCGCACAGGCCGTGTCGGTGCAGTGCGCGGTCGAGTTCGCACTGGGTGCGCGCATGCAGCGCCAGGATGTCCCGCCACTGTTCCACGAGCGCCTGTTCGGCCTTCTTCGCCGCCATGGGCGCAACGTAGCAGAAAACAAACTTTGTTGCTTCAGAATTAAATGCATTTGCATCTCATGCACGTGCATGTAGTGTCCTCGGCATGACCTCTCCGCTCACCCATCCCGCGGCCCCCTCGTCCGAGGTCCGCTGGACTCCCCGACTGTGGGGCACCCTGCTGGTGCTCTGCGCCGCGATGTTCCTGGACGCGCTGGACGTGTCGATGGTCGGCGTCGCCCTGCCGTCCATCGGCGCCGATCTGGGCCTGTCCACCTCGACGCTGCAATGGATCGTCAGCGGCTACATCCTGGGCTACGGCGGCCTGCTCCTCCTCGGCGGACGCACCGCCGACCTGCTGGGCCGGCGCCAGGTGTTCCTGGTGGCCCTGGCCGTCTTCGCGTTCGCCTCCCTGCTCGGCGGGCTCGTCGACTCGGGGCCGCTGCTGATCGCCAGCCGGTTCGTCAAGGGCCTGGCCGCCGCCTTCACGGCGCCCGCCGGCCTGTCCATCATCACCACGACCTTCGCCGAGGGCCCGGTACGCAACCGGGCGCTGGCCATCTACACGACATGCGGTGCCACCGGCTACTCGATGGGACTCGTCTTCTCCGGCCTGCTCACGGAGGCCAGTTGGCGCCTGACCATGCTGCTTCCGGCTCCCGTCGCGCTGATCGCACTCGTCGTGGGCCTGAAGCTGCTGCCGCGCAGCGAACGCGAGCGGTCGGACGGCGGCTACGACATCCCCGGTGCCGTGCTCGGTACCGCCTCGATGCTGCTGCTCGTGTTCACCGTCGTCGAGGCGCCCGAGGTCGGCTGGGGCTCGGCCCGCACGATCCTGTCCTTCGCCGCCGTCGCCGTGCTGCTGGCCGCGTTCGTGGCCGTCGAGCGGCGCAGCCCGAGCCCGCTGATCCGGCTCGGCGTGCTGCGCTCCGGGGCGCAGGTGCGGGCCCAGCTGGGCGCGTTGACCTTCGTCGGCAGCTACATCGGCTTCCAGTTCCTGGTCACGCTGTACATGCAGCAGCTGCTCGGCTGGTCGGCGCTGCACACCGCGCTGGCCTTCCTTCCGGCGGGCGCGCTCGTGGCGCTGTCGGCGACGAAGGTCGGTGCCGTCATCGACCGGTTCGGCACGGCACGGCTGATAGCGATCGGCTTCGCCCTGATGGTCGCCGGCTACCTCCTCTTCCTGCGCATCGACCTCGACCCGGTCTACGCGGCGGTGATCCTGCCCACCATGCTGCTGGTCGGCTCGGCCTTCGCGCTGACCTTCCCCTCGCTCAACGTCCAGGCCACCAACGGCGTCGACGAGCACGAGCAGGGCATGGTCTCCGGCCTGCTCAACACCTCGGTCCAGGTGGGCGGCGCGCTCTTCCTGGCCGTGGTGACGGCGGTGCTGACCGCGAACGCGCCCGAGGAGCCGGCATCCCCGCAGGCCGTCCTCGACAGCTATCTGCCCGCCCTCGTCGTCATCACGGTGATCGCCGTGGCGGGCCTGCTGATCTCGCTCACCGGTCTGCGCACCCGCCGCCGGCGGCAGCCGAGCGTCGTGGTCGCCAAGTCCACCCTGAAGGAGGCGGAAGCGGAGCGCGTGGCGGTCCGCGACTAGGGTCCGTCGATCGGATCGGGTCGGCATGATCCGAACGACAGGTCCTGGGCCGTGTCCGCGAGGTCCCGTCGTCCTTCCGGTCGGCAGGCGGCGGGCAGGCGTGCACGGACGAGTCCGGGGGGGGACGCCTCCCCTGCGCCCGGCGGAGCCACTTGCTCCGCCGGGCGCAGGCCTGTTGACTCAAGGGATGGACAACCACGGGGGACGGCGGGGTCAGGCCGAGCGGGACGCGATCACCGTCGAGATCGGGTACGCCCTGTTCAGCGCGGCGTTCGCGGCGGCGGTGCTGTTCGGGGCGGTCGCCGGGCCGGCGTTCGCCTTCGACCTGCCGGACGGTGTGCGCGACGCCCTCGTCGGCGCCGGCGCCACGGTGGCGAGCGTGCTGTTCTTCGTTCGGGTCGCGAGCGTGCTGCTGCGTTTCCGGCGCGGCTCTCAGCCCAGCCAGCCCGGCCGCACCAACCCGGACTCGTAGGCCAGGACGACCAGTTGGGCCCGGTCCCGGGCGCCCAGCTTCACCATGGTCCGGCTGACGTGGGTCTTCGCGGTGAGGGGGCTGACCACCAGGCGGCGGGCGATCTCCTCGTTGGACAGCCCGATGCCGACCAGCGCCATCACCTCCCGCTCGCGCTCGGTGAGTCGGGTCAGGGCGTCGGCGGCCGCGGGTTCCTTGGAACGGGCGGCGAACTCGGCGATCAACCGTCGGGTCACCCCCGGCGACAGCAGCGCGTCGCCCTCCACCACCGCCCGTACGGCGCGCAGGAGTTCGTCGGGCTCGGTGTCCTTGACCAGAAAGCCGGAGGCCCCGCAGCGGATGGCCTCGAAGACGTACTCGTCGAGTTCGAACGTGGTGAGCATGACCACCTTGACGCCCTCCAGGGCGCTGTCCTCGGTGATCCGGCGGGTGGCGGCGAGTCCGTCCAGGACCGGCATGCGGATGTCCATCAGGACCACGTCGGGCCGCAGTTCGCGCACTGCGCGCAGCGCCTGCGCGCCGTCCGCGGCCTCCCCGGTCACCTCGATGTCGGGCTGCGCGTCGAGCAGCGCCCGGAATCCGGCCCGCACCAGTGACTGGTCGTCGGCCAGCAGTACCCGGATCACCGGTCCTCCTCGGGGGCGTCACCCGATGCGCCGACGGCGGCCCTGAGCGGCAGGACGGCGAGCACCCGGAACCCGCCGTCGGCTCGCGGGCCCGCCTCGATCGTGCCACCCAGCGCCGCTGCCCGCTCCCGCATTCCGGCGAGTCCGTTGCCGCTGCCGCCCGCGTCGGCTCCGGTCGCGGGACCGTCGTCGTCGATACGCAGCCGTAGCGTCGCCCCGTCGCCGTGATCGAGGCGCACACGCGCGTGCCGTGATCCCGAGTGGCGTACGACGTTGGTCAGGGCTTCCTGGACGATCCGGAAGGCCGCGAGGTCGGTGGCGGGCGCGAGGCGGGGCGGCTCACCCTCGACCTCGACGGTGAGACCGGCGCCCGCCGCCTGGGACACCAACTCGGGCAGCCGGTCCAGGCCGGGCGCGGGGGCGCGGGGCGCGTCGCCGGGGGTGCGCAGGGTGTCCAGGACCTGGCGGACCTCGCCGAGCGCCTCCTTGCTCTTGGCCTTGATGGTGGTGAGTGCGGTGCGCGCCTGCTCGGGGTCGGAGTCGAGGAGGGCGAGGCCCACACCCGCCTGCACATTGATCACGCTGATGCTGTGCGCGAGGACGTCGTGCAGTTCGCGGGCGATCCGCAGCCGCTCCTCGTCGGCCCGGCGCCGCGCGGCCCGCGCCCGCTCGGCCCGCTCCCTGGCCCACTGCTCGTGCCGGGTCCTGGCCAGTTCCGACACCGCCAGGATCGCCGCGACCCAGGCGGCGATCACGCCCTCCTGCGTCCAGGAGGCCGCCGCGTCACCGGACGGCGGCAGCCACTCGTACAGCCAGTGGGCGACCAGGGCGTGCCCGGCCCAGAACACCCCGACGGCCGCCCAGGCGGCCCTGCGGTGCCCGGCGACGACCGCGTCGAAGCAGGCCACGGCCACGGCCAGGAAGACCGGCCCGTACGGATACCCGGCGCCCAGATAGAGCGTGGCCGCCAGCGTCGTCCCGAACACGACGGCCACCGGGTACCGCTTGCGCCACAGCAGCAGACCGGACGCGACGAACAGCAGCACACGCGCGAAGGGGTCGAGGTGCTCCCGGTCGTCCAGCTGCCCTTGGGCCGCGATGTTCGAGCCGGCCAGTACGAAGACCGTGAGCAGCACGGTGGAGCGCCAGGGCAGCCGCGGCGCGCGCTCCTGGTCGTCCCGGCGGTGCCACCACGACGGCCCCTGCCGCCACCACGTCGGCCCACCGCCGGCCCGGCGTTCCTGCTGCTCTCCCATGTCCGCCACGCTAGACGCGACGACCGCCGGGCGGCGTCACCCGGGCGTGGTGATCACACGTACTCCCCGCGAAGTACGCGGCCCGCGGGACGGGTCAGGTGCGCCCTGCCGTGCCGCTTCCGGCGCACCCCAGGCCGACCCCGTGCGCGAGCCTGGCCACCGCGTGGCGGAAGAATGCCTCCCGGTCCTCCACGACCCGGTTGAACTGCCCGAACAGTTCGAACCCGACGAGCCCGAAGAGTTCGGCCCAGGCGGCGACGAGGGCCGCGACCGTCGCCGGCGGGAGGTCGGGTGCCAGGTCGGCGGCCATCCGTTCGGCCTCGGGGCGCAGTTCGGCGGGCAGGGGCGGCTCGGTGAGCCCGGGGTCCCGGTGGGCGTCGCGGAGGATGCCGATGAGGACGAGGCCGACACGGGAGGCGGCCGGCACGGTGCTGTCGGGGGCGCTGTAGCCGGGCACCGGCGAGCCGTAGATCAGCGCGTACTCGTGCGGATGGCGCAGCGCCCACTGCCGCACCGCCTCGGCCACCGCCCTCCAGCGCTGCGCGGGCCCGGTGTCGGCGGCCCTCGCATCCGCGGCCTCGGCGTCGGCTCCGACGGAGTCGTAGGCGTCGATGATGAGGGCGGTCAGCAGGTCGTCCCGGCTGGGGAAGTAGCGGTAGAGCGCGGAGGAGACCATGCCGATCTCCCGGGCCACGGCACGCAACGACAGCTTCGCGGCTCCCTCGGCGGCGAGTTGTCTGCGTGCCTCGTCCTTGATGGCGGCGGTGACTTCCATCCGGGCGCGGGCGCGGGCGCCCTGTGCGGTGCTGCTCATGGGACGAGTCTGCCACGAGACCGAGAGCGGTGCACACATAAGAGAGCACTGCTCTTGCTTTGGAGTGCCGCTCTCGTGCACACTGCTCTCAAGCGAGAGCACCGCTCTCCCAATCTCCGGGGGTCACCATGTCATCGCCGTACTACCTCAAGGGCAGCCCGCTGAACGTCCGCCTCAACAGGGTGATCGGCTGGCTGGCCCGGCACGGGCTCAGCCTCGCGGGCACGGCCGAGATGTCCGTGCGCGGTCGCAAGAGCGGCAGGATGCAGCGCATCCCGGTCAACCCGCACACGTACGAGGGCACGCGCTACCTCGTCTCCGCCCGCGGTCATTCCCAGTGGGTGCGCAACATGCGCGCCGCGGGCGGCGGACAGCTGCGCGTGGGGCGCAAGGTGCGTGAGTTCTCCGCGGTGGAGCTTCCCGACGCGGAGAAGCTCCCGATCCTGCGGACCTACCTGGAGAAGTGGGGCTGGGAGGTCAACCAGTACTTTCAAGGGGTCACCGCGAAGTCCTCCGACGAGGAGATCATCGCGGCCGCCCCGGACCACCCCGTCTTCCGGATCACCGTCAGGAAGTGACCAGCAAGGCGGTCGAGCCCTGTCCCGGGCCGCTCAGGAGGTGGCCTCCTCGCCCGCCGGCGCCGGGCGGCGGTCCAGCGCGGTCAGAGCGCGCTGTGCCATGGGATGCGAGCGGACGAGCTCGCCCAGCGACGTGGAGCCGCGGGTGATGTCCATGAACGCCTTCCAGGCGGGCCGGAAACCGGTCAGCGCCGCGTGGAAGAGGCCAGGGCGTCGCTCGAACACCGTCAGCATCCGCTTGCCGACGCTCATCTCCACGCCGAGGCCCGCCCTGATCGCGAAGGCGTAGTTCAGGGCCTGGCGCCGGGTGTCCACCGCGTCGTGGGCCTCGGCGATCCTGACCGCCCACTCCCCCGCGAGCCGCCCCGACCGCAGCGCGAACGAGATCCCCTCACGCGTCCACGGCTCCAGCAGGCCCGCCGCGTCCCCGCACACCAGCACACGCCCGCGCGAGAGCGGCGAGTCGTCGGCGCGGCAGCGCGTCAAGTGGCCGGAGGAGATGCTCGGTTCGAACCCGGCGAGCCCCAGGCGCCCGATGAACTCCTCCAAGTACCGCTTGGTCGCGGCACCTTCACCACGCGCCGAGATCACCCCGACCGTGAGGGTGTCCCCCTTGGGGAACACCCAGCCGTAACTGCCGGGCATCGGCCCCCAGTCGATGAGGACCCGCCCCTTCCAGTCCTCGGCGACCGTCTCCGGCACGGGGATCTCCGCCTCCAGGCCGAGATCCACCTGGTCGAGCTTCACCCCGACATGTGCTCCTATCCGGCTGGCGCTGCCGTCCGCGCCGACGACGGCCCGCGCGAGCAGCGTCTCGCCTCCCTGCAGGACGACGGCGACGCTGCGCCGGTCCGGCACCGCAGAGCCGTGCTGCTCGACGCGCTGCACGGTGACGCCCGTACGCAGCTCGGCGCCGGCCTTCTGCGCGTGCTCGACCAGCTGCTGGTCGAACTCGGGCCGGTTGATCAGGCCGAACAGCATCTGCTTGGAGCGGCGAGTGCGGGTGAAGCGGCCGTTGTTGGAGAACGTCACCGCATGGACCCGGTCCCGCAAGGGCAGTTCGAAGCCGGGCGGAAGGGAGTCGCGCGAGGGCCCGATGATGCCGCCGCCGCAGGTTTTGTAGCGTGGCAGCTCCGCTTTCTCCAGCAACAGCACGCGCCGCCCGGCGACCGCTGCCGCGTAGGCGGCCGAAGCGCCCGCGGGTCCCGCGCCCACCACGACGACGTCCCACACCTGCCGCGCGTCGTCCGCCGAAGAGTTCTCGCTGCTCACGATGGTCTACTGCTCCCGATCAAGCCGCCGTCCGCTGCTGTCCCCCGCATCCTACGGCGGGCGTCGTCGCAGGCCGCTGTGGGAGGATCACAGCACTCATACGTACAACGTCGCACCCACAAGGAGCGTGCCCATGTCGTCGAATCCGGTCGCCGAGACCGTCGCCTCCCTGATGCCGCGGGCGAAGGCGGAGCTCACCGAGCTGGTGGCGTTCAAGTCGGTGGCGGACTTCGACCAGTTCCCCAAGAGCGAGAGCGAGGGCGCCGCACGCTGGGTCGCCGACGCGCTCACGGCCGAGGGCTTCGAGGACGTGGCCCTGCTCGACACCCCGGACGGCACGCAGTCGGTGTACGGCCACCTGCCCGGCCCCGAGGGCGCGAAGACGGTCCTGCTCTACGCCCACTACGACGTGCAGCCCCCGCTGGACGAGGCCGGCTGGAGCACTCCGCCCTTCGAGCTGACCGAGCGCGACGGCCGCTGGTACGGACGGGGTGCCGCCGACTGCAAGGGCGGCCTGATCATGCACCTGCTCGCGCTGCGCGCCCTGAAGGCGAACGGCGGTGTGCCGGTGCATGTGAAGGTGATCGCCGAAGGCTCCGAGGAGATGGGGACGGGCGGTCTGGAGCGCTACGCCGAGGAGCACCCCGACCTGCTGGAGGCCGACACCATCGTGATCGGCGACGCGGGCAACTTCCGCGTCGGTCTGCCGACGGTGACCTCGACCCTGCGCGGCATGACCCTGGTCCGGGTGCAGATCGACACGCTGGGCGGCAACCTCCACTCGGGCCAGTTCGGCGGGGCCGCGCCCGACGCGCTCGCCGCCCTGATCCGCGTACTGGACTCGCTGCGCGCCGAGGACGGGTCCACGACCGTGGACGGGCTGACCGGTGAGTCGTCCTGGCAGGGGTTGCAGTACGACGAGGAGCAGTTCCGCACGGACGCCAAGGTCCTGGACGGGGTCGAGCTGATCGGCTCCGGCACGGTCGCCGACCGCATCTGGGCCCGCCCGGCCGTCACGGTCCTCGGCATCGACTGCCCGCCGGTCGTCGGCGCCACCCCCTCCGTGCAGGCGAGCGCGCGTGCCCTGATCAGCCTGCGTGTACCGCCGGGCGTCGACGCGGCCGAGGCGACCAAGCTGCTCCAGGCCCACCTGGAGACGCACACACCGTGGGGCGCGCGGGTGCGCACCGAGCAGATCGGCCAGGGCCAGGCGTTCCGCGCCGACACGAGCAGCCCGGCCTACCAGGCGATGGCGGACGCGATGGCGGTGGCCTACCCCGGTCAGGAAATGCAGTACGCCGGTCAGGGCGGCTCGATCCCCCTGTGCAACACCCTCGCCGCGCTCTATCCGCACGCGGAGATCCTCCTCATCGGCCTGAGCGAGCCGGAGGCACAGATCCACGCCGTGAACGAGAGCGTCTCCCCGCAGGAGCTGGAGCGCCTTTCGGTTGCCGAGGCGCTGTTCCTGCGCAACTACGCGGCGAGTTGAGAGGCCGCGCGGTGAGACCGGGCCGATGACCCGCACCGCTGCGCCTCACCGTCCCCACAGACCTCGCGACGCCTGGCGCCCCACAGCGACCACGGCGTCGCGGGTCCACGGCCTCGGCCGGGCCGTCGGACACCGGCGCTGGTCGAGGTGGAGGCAGCAGGGTCCTCGTGGCACGGGTCCGGCTCGGCGACGTCGGGCGGCGGCCGGGGGACGCCCGCCGGCCCCACGAACGTCGTTGATCCGCCGCCTTCCTCCTCCACGGCCTGCACGGCGTCCACGAGCCTTGCGCTGTTCCCGAAACACGCGGCCGTCCGGGGTCTCGGCCCGCCGGTGCGCCGGATGCGTCGTGGTGCGGCAGCGGTCGCAGAGACCGACGCATGCGGCCCGAGGGAACCCGCGGGCCGCATGCGGACGCGCTCGCCCGGTGCACGGCCGGTGCACGCCCTCCCGGCCGTCGTGGGCGAGTTCGACCGGAGAGCGCGCACGGGAGCAGGCGGCCGCCGCACCGCACGCGGCGCCGCGGAGCATCGCTCAGGGCGTCGGGACCCCCGCCTCCAGATAGTGCGCCGCCCCACGTTCGCGCGCCCGCAGCGCCCAGCGCAGCCGCTCGTAGCGCACCGGCGGCAGCAGTTCGGCGGCCTCCTCCTCGGTGACGAAGCGCCAGTCGCGCAGTTCGGGTCCGGGCAGCAGGAGGCGTTCGGCCTCGGCGGAGTCGAGGCGACCGCCGTCGAACAGCAGCCTCAGACCTCCGTAGCCGGGAGGCAGGGGTCGCTCCCAGTCGACGACGAGGAGTCGCGGTACGTCGTCCAGCCGTATCCCGGTCTCCTCCGCGACCTCGCGGATGCCCGCGCGCGCGGGCGCCTCGCCGGGTTCGACCACACCGCCGGGGAACTCCCAGCCCGGCTTGTAGGTGGGGTCGACGAGCAGGAACCGGTCCTGCTCGTCGAAGAGAAGGACGCCCGAGGCGACGGTCTCGGCGGTCGGCTCGGGCGTCTGCACGATGTCGCAGACGGGGACCGTGCCGCTGCCGACGGCCTCGGCGATTCGGCCGGCGGTCTCGTACGGGCTCAGCCCGCCGTTGTCCACGGGATACGCGTCGGCGGTGAGCCAGGAGGCGAGGGCGGCACGGTACGGCTCTATGTGGTCGTAGGACCACTGCCGGATCCGTATCTCGCCGTCGGACAGGTCGGGCGGAATCTCCCGCCCGGCTATTCGCTCACGCAGGATCGTTTCCGCCGGGGCGAGGAGGATGTGCCGGACGGTGATGCGGCGCGCGGCGAGGCCGCCGAAGATCTCGTCCCGGTACTCCTGGCGCAGCAAGGTCATCGGCACCACGAGGGTCCCGCCGAGCTCGGCGAGCAGCGCGGCCGCCGTGTCGATCACGAGACGTCGCCAGATGGGCAGGTCCTGGAAGTCACCGACCTCGGTGAGGCGTTTGGGCGGGAGCAGCTGGGTGAGTGCTCCGCCGATGACCTCGGGGTCGAAGAGCGTGCTGTTCGGGATCAGCTCGATCAGTTCGCGTGCGGTGGTGGTCTTCCCCGCACCGAACGCGCCGTTGATCCAGACGATCACGTTTCCCCCTCTTCTGTTGGCCCCCTGTGGCTTGCCCGCTCCACCCTGCCACGGAAACCACGTCCAGTAGAGGGCGCATGACGACGGCGCCGGTGCCCCCGTGCATGCGGGGGCACCGGCGCCGTGTGACGTCTCGGTCCGGCGCGTCAGCGCTTCTTGCCGTGGGGGGCGTTGTTCACGGCCCGGTCCGTCTCGCGGTTGATGGCCTTGCCGAATGTGTTCAGGGCCTGGTCCACGTTCACCCCGGCGACCTTGGTCTCACCGCCGGTGAGCTTGGTCTCCCCGCCGGCCCCGGGCAGTCCGGCGCCGGGAAGGTTGGCGCCCGGGAGGCCCACGGCAGGGGAGGTGTCGGCGTGCGACGGGGTGACGGCCGCGACCACGAATCCGGTGGCCAGGGACGCGATGGCGAGCATGCTGCGCTTCTTCATGACCGATTCAACTGAGAAACGGAGCCGGAGTCACGCCCGGTTTCCGGACGGTCGGGACGGCACCGGACGATCGCGCCGGGACCGGCTCCCGTCGGAGCCTCGCGTCCGCACCCGCCGCGCGAGGTCCTCGGCCGCCTCCGACCAGCGGTCGTACGCGAAGGTGAACCCCGCGTCGAGCAGCCGGCCGGGGACGACACGTCGGCTCTTGAGCAGCAGCTCGGTGTCGGAGCGCAGCGCGAAGGCACCGATCTGCGCCATCCACTTCGTCGCGGGCAGGGCCAGGGGCATGCCCCAGGCCGAGCGCAGGGCCCGCATGAACGCCCGCTGCGGCAGGGGTTCGGGAGCGGCGAGGTTGACCGGACCGGCGATATCGTTCCGGTCGATCAGGAACTCGACCGCACGGACGAAGTCACGGTCGTGGATCCAGGAGACGTACTGCGCGCCGCCCCCGACGGGACCACCGAGACCGAGCCGCACCATCCCCAGCAGGACGTCGAAGACCCCGCCGCGATCAGGGCTCATCACCATCGCGGAGCGCAGGGCGACCTTCCGGGTGGACGGCGTGTCGGCCTCCTCCTGCGCCCGCTCCCACGCCTTGGCGATCTCGATGCTGTACGCCCAGTAGTCCGGCACATCGGGCTCGTCGCCGCCGATGACGCCCGTCGCCTCGTCGTTCGGCGCGTCGAAGCGGTGGGCGTAGACGGTGGCCGTGCTCATCTGCAGCCAGACCCGCGGCGGCCGGGCGGCGCGGGCGATCGCCTCGCCGACGACCTGTGTGGAGCGCACCCGGGAATCCATCATCGCCCGGAGGTTGGCGGGGGTGTACCGGCAGCTGACGCTGCGCCCGGCCAGGTTGATCACGATGTCGCTGCCGTCGATCACGTCAGTCCACGGGCCCGGCGTCTCGCCGTCCCAGCGGACTTCACGCTCGCGCGTGGGGTGCCTGGTCAGGACCACCACCTCATGGCCGGCGGCGGTCAGCGAGCGGTTCAGGACGGTGCCCACCTGCCCGGTTCCCCCGGGGATCACTATCTTCATCGACTCCCCCATCTCGTGTGGGCACGAGCCTAGCGCAGGTGTTGAACGTGTTCAAAAACTGGGCGTGCATCGCCGTACGGCGTCTCCGTGCCGCCTGGGGACGGGAGGAGGCCGGTGAGGCCGCGCCATTCACGCGCCATTCGCGCGCCATTCACGCGCCGGCGCACGCCGAGCCCCGGCCCCGAGCGAGCGTCGGCGTCACCACCGGCGATACCGGTGACCGCGGCGACGCCGGAGGCGGCCACGCTGCACGCCGAGGGCCGGGGGAACGTTCCTGCCGACGTCAGACCGCGGCCGCGTCCGCTCGCTCGGCGAGCGCGGCCGCGGCGGCCCCCACCAGCCCGGCGTCGGTGCCCATCTGGGCGGGCGCGATCGTCAGGCGCCGTACGAAGGACAGGGTGGCGTAGTCGTGGAGCGCCTTGCGCAGCGGCGTGAAGAGCACGTCACCCGCCTTGCCGACCCCTCCGCCGATGACGGCGATGTCGATCTCGACGAGGGTCGCGGTGGCCGCGATCCCGGCGGCCAGCGCCCGCGCGGCCCGCTCGAACGAGGCCACGGCGACCGGGTCCCCCGCACGCGCGGCGGCGGCCACCGCGGCGGCGGAGGCGTCCCCGTCGGGACCCGGCCGCCAGCCGTTCTCCCGTGCCCGCCTGGCGATGTTGGGGCCGCTCGCGATGCGTTCCACGCAGCCGCGCGAGCCGCAGGGGCAGGAGTCGCCGTCCAGGTCGACGCTGATGTGGCCGATGTGACCGGCGTTGCCGGTGGGGCCGGGGTGCAGTCGGCCGTCGAGCACGAGTCCGCCCCCGACCCCCGTGGAGACGACCATGCAGAGAGCGTTGTCGTGCCCCCGGGCGGCCCCCTGCCAGTGCTCGGCAGCCGTGATGGCCACCCCGTCGCCGATCAGCTCGACGGGCAGGCCGCCGGCCGCCTCCCGGACCCGCCGGACCAGGGGATAGTCGCGCCACCCGGGCACGTTCACCGGACTGACCGTCCCCGCCGAGGCGTCCACCGGTCCCGCGCTGCCGATACCGAGGGCCGCGGCACGTCCCCACAGCGGTGAACCGGCGAGTTCCCCGATCACCTCCTCGACGGCCCGCATCACCGTCTCGCCGTCCTCCCGCGCCGGCGTCGCACGCTGGGCCCGGACCGCGATCGTGCCGTGACCGTCCACCAGCGCTCCGGCGATCTTGGTGCCGCCGATGTCGAGCGCAGCCACGAGGTCGGTGTGCATCAGTGTCAGTTCTCCCCGTAAACCAATCGGATCTCCCCGCCTACCACGGGAATTGGACGCGCCGGTCTCGCGGTGGGGGCGCAGGCCGGAGATTGCGGTGGACAGTGTCTCCCGGATCTGACAACGTTGTCCAGGGCCTATGCTCGACGCCACATCCTCATACAAACCCATGGACGACGCATCCCCGTGGACGACGACAGGACAGGACAGCGCATCGTGCCCGAGACCATCCGCCGATCCGACCGCCCCGCAGACCGCGTGTCCGGGGCCCGCTACGGCAATCGTCCGACCATGAAGGACGTCGCGGCGCGTGCCGGAGTCGGGCTGAAGACCGTCTCGCGTGTGGTCAACGGGGAGCCCGGGGTCACCCCGGAGACGGAGCGGCGCGTCCAGGAGGCCATCGACGCGCTGGGCTTCCGCCGCAACGACAGCGCGCGGGTGCTGCGCAAAGGCCGTACGGCGAGCATCGGCCTGGTCCTGGAGGATCTCGCGGACCCCTTCTACGGCCCGCTGAGTCGCGCGGTCGAGGAGGTCGCCCGGGCGCACGGCGCCCTGCTCATCAACGGCTCCAGCGCCGAGGACCCGGACCGCGAGCAGGAACTGGCGCTGGCGCTGTGCGCGCGGCGGGTGGACGGACTGGTGATCATCCCCGCCGGTGACGACCACCGGTACCTGGAGCCCGAGCTCAAGGCGGGCGTCGCCACCGTCTTCGTCGACCGCCCGGCCGGGAGGATCGACGCCGACTGCGTCCTGTCCGACAACTTCGGAGGCGCACGCGACGGCGTCGCCCATCTCATCGCCCACGGCCACCGCCGGATCGGCTTCATCGGCGACATGCCCCGCATCCACACGGCCGCCGAGCGGTTGCGCGGCTACCGGGCCGCGATGGACGACGCGGGCATACCGGTGGAGGACTCCTGGATGTCCCTGGGCGTCACCGACCCGGGGCGGGTGCGCCGAGCGGCCGAGGAGATGCTGTCCGGCCCGTCCCCGGTCACCGCGGTCTTCGCGGGCAACAACCGGGTGACGGTCACCGTGATCCGCGTCCTCGCGGAGCATGCCCGGCGGGTCGCCCTCGTCGGCTTCGACGACATCGAACTCGCCGACCTGCTGGAGCCCGGCGTCACTGTCGTCGCGCAGGACGCGGCGGCGATCGGCCGTACCGCCGCCGAGCGCCTTTTCCGCCAGCTGGACGGCACCCTGGTCGACCCGGAGCGCATCGAACTGCCCACGCGGCTCATCACCCGCGGCTCCGGCGAGCTGCCCCCGGCGGACTGAGCGGACCATGACGGACGGCACGGGAAGGCCGCGGCAGTCCTCACAGGGCCGTACGCTGGCGGCACTCGGGCTGGCCGAGGCGCCGCGTGAACATCCTCTGCTCTACCCGGGCGCCTGGCCCGCGGACTCCGGCCTCCTCGACGGTGACCGGCTGCGGCCGCTCGACCGTCTGGTCCACGACGACCGCGTGCCGATCCTCGCGGTCGGTTCCAACGCCTGCCCCGGCCAACTGCGGCACAAGATGGACCACTTCGGGATCCGCACCCCCATCCCCATGGTGAAGACCCGGGTGACCGGCATCGACGTGGGCGTCTCCGCGCACGTGAGCCGCATGGGCTACGTGTCCGCGTCACCGTTTTACGCGCCGGACGCCATCCGGGAGCTGTTCGTCATCTGGCTCGACCCCGAGCAGCTCGCGATCATCGACACGAGCGAGGGCGTACCCGCCCCGCACGGCAACTACGGTCGCGCCTGGCTTCCGCAGCCCGAGGTGCGGATCGAGTTGGCGGACGGCAGCACGCTCCCCGGCGCCTTCGCGTACGTCAACCGCCACGGCGTCCTCCACAACGGCTCCGAGGCGCCCCGCACCCACCCCGGCCAGCAGGCGCTGCTCACCGAACTCCTGCTGGGCTCACCGCGGTTGCGGGAGCTGTTCGGTGTCACCCCCGAGCAGTTCTGCGCACGGGCGCGCGGTGACGTGGACCTGTGTGAGCGCGGCACCCGGCTGTTCGTGGAGGAGAAGCTGGTGACGACCTCGGGTCTTGAGCCGTACGTGCGGGTCCAGGGCGGCTGAGTCAGCAGACCGGGAGACCGGGCACCGGCTCGTCGTTGTCGCCGCCCTCGATGTAGACGTCGCTGACGAAGACGCCGGTGTTTCCGCTGTCGTCGTCCGTCTTCGCCCACCACACGTTGGTCCACTCGCCGTACGTCTCACGGCGGCCCAGGTTCTGCTGGCAGTAGAAGTAGTTGGTGCCCGCGTTGAGGACGCCGACCTTGGCGCCCGACGCCGTGTAGGAGTCGGAGGTCCTCCAGACCTGGCAGTTGTACTTGCCGCCGCCGATGGAGTGGCAGGACGGGGTCGGCGTGGTGGCACCGCCTCCGCTGCCGCCGCCGGTGGTTCCGCCGCCGCCCGTCGCACCTCCGTCGCCGGAACCGCCGCCCGTGGTACCGCCGTCGGTGCCGCCGCCGCCCGAGATCTTCGTCGGGGACGAGGTCGCCGGCCGACCGGTGGGGTCGGCCTGCGTCGTGCGGCTCGGCTTCCTGGTCGCGTCGGGGGACTTCTCGGCGTCGTCCTTCTCGGTCAGGCCCGAGTCGCCCGAGCGGTCGGCGCCGGGGCTGCCGGACACCGGGGCGGCGGCGCCGGAGGGCGTTGCCGATGACGTGGCCTGTGCCCTGGCCTCGGTGTCGCCGGGGTTGCTCAGCAGGGCGACCGTGACGCCGGTCGCCGCGAGGACGACGGTGACGGCCGCGACGGCGAGCAGGACCCGGCCCCTGCGCCGGGAGGGGCGTGCGGCGGACGTGACCATGGGGCCGGTGGCGCCCAGGTCGTGGTACGGCGCCACGGGGCCGCCGAAGCCGGGTGCGGCCCCATCCGGCCGGCCCGGCGCGCCGCCGGACGGCTGCCCCTGGCCGACGGGCGGTGCGCTGCCGTACGGCGACACGGCCGGCTGTCCGGGGGCGTGGTGTGCGGGCGTGGTGGGACCGGACGGCCCGGCCGCGCCGAAGCCCTGCGGCGGCGTTCCCTGCGCGGGAGGCGTGGGATGTCCAGGTGCCGTGGGCTGTCCGGGCATGCCGGCGCCCTGTGGTCCCGGCATGCCCGGCGTGCCCACCGGCACCTCGGGTGCGCCCGACCCCGACGCCGCGAAACCGTGGGCTCCGTGCGCGCCCTGTGCCGGGCCGCCTTGCGCCTGCCCGCCGTGGGGCCGGCCCACCGCTCCCGGAGTCGACCCGAAGCTCCCGGAGCCCTGCCCGTGCGGACTCGCCGCACCCGGTGCCCCGGTCCCCTGCGGTGCCGACGGCACGCTGAGTTCCGTCTCCGCCCGCGCGGGTCCGGTGTCCGCGGCCCCCCGCAGGGCGGTCGTCGCCGAGTCCGTGCCGCCGGAGTCCGCCACCGCCTGCAGGAGCGCCCTGGCTTCGTCGGCCTCCGGACGGGATTCGGACCGCTTGTCCATCAGCCGCCGCAGGACGGGCGTGAGCGGCCCGGCCCGGCGGGGCTCCGGCAGCGGTTCGCTGACGATCGCGGTGAGCGTGGAGAACGTCGACGTACGGCGGAAGGGCGCGGAGCCCTCCACCGCGGCGTAGAGCGTGGCACCCAGCGCCCAGACGTCCGAGGAGGGACCGGGGTCGGCACCCTGAGCACGTTCGGGCGCCATGTAGTCGAGCGAACCGACGAGATGGCCGGTGCGGGTGAGGTGGGTGGCCGAGCCGTCGCCGGGGTCGTCCATGGTGGCGATGCCGAAGTCGGTCAGTACGACGCGACCGGTGTGCTCCAGCAGGATGTTGCCGGGCTTGACATCCCGGTGCAGGACTCCGGCCCGGTGCGCGGCGGCCAGGGCGTCCATGACCTTGGCGCCGATCGCGGCCGCCTCGTGCGCGTCGAGGGTGCCGCGCTCGCGCAGCACCGCCTCCAGGGACGGGCCGTCGACCAGTTCCATGACGATCAGCGGGCGTCCGTCGACCTCGGCGACGTCGTGCACGGCCACCACGCCCGGATGCTTGACCCGGGCCGCCGCACGGGCCTCGCGCTGCATCCGCAGCCGCAGATCGGCGAGTTCGGGCCCGTCGGCGTCCGAGTAGGTCCGCAGTTCCTTGACGGCGACCTCGCGCCCCAGGACCTCGTCGACGGCCCGCCAGACCACGCCCATGCCGCCGCGCCCCAGTTGCGCCTGCACGCGATAGCGCCCGGCCAGCAACCGACCGGCCTCGTCCGCCCGTCCGTTCTCCCCCGAAGACACCGCTGCCCCGTTCCTGTGACACGTCATTGCGTGCCGTACAGACTACGGGGCAGGAGTGACAGCACCAGCCACGGGAAGGCGGCCGTGATCTGCCCGCTACGTGGCGGAGACCGTCAGGTCGCCGCGCCGCGGCGAGGCGTAGCCCTCCAGGTCGGCCCGGGTCAGGCCGCTGAGCCGGGCGACCTCGGCGATGTCGAGGGCGCCGCAGTCCAGGCCGCGCAGCAGGTAGCCGCTGAGGGCCTTGGCGGTGGCGGGCTCGTCCATGACGTCGCCGCCGGTCCGGTTGGCGTACCGGGCGAGGCGGGCCGCGGCCTGCTCGAAACCTTCACGGTAGAAGGCGAAGACGGCCGCGTACCGGGTCGGGATGTGGCCGGGGTGCATGTCCCAGCCCTGGTAGTAGGCGCGGGCCAGGGCGCGGCGGGTGAGGCCGTAGTGCAGCCGCCAGGCGTCGTGGACCTTCCCGGTGGGGCCGACCGGCAGGACGTTGGTCGAGCCGTCCGAGACGCGTACGCCGGTGCCCGCCGCCGCGACCTGCATGATCGCCTTGGCATGGTCGGCGGCGGGGTGGTCGCTGGCCTGGTAGGCGGCGGAGACGCCGAGGCAGGCGCTGTAGTCGAAGGTGCCGTAGTGCAGGCCGGTGGCGCGGCCCTCGGCGGCCTGGATCATCCGGGCGACAGTGGCGGTGCCGTCGGCGGCGAGGATGGACTGGCTGGTCTCGATCTGGATCTCGAAGCCGATCCGGCCGGGTTCGAGCCCGCGCGCCTTCTCGAACTCCTCCAGGAGCCGCACCATCGCGGTGACCTGCTCGGGATACGTCACCTTGGGCAGGGTGAGCACCAGCCCGTCGGGCAGGCCGCCGGCCTCCATCAGGCCGGTGAGGAAGATGTCGAGGGTGCGGATGCCCCGCTCGCGCACGGGCGCCTCCATGCACTTCATGCGGATGCCCATGTACGGCGCCGCGGCGCCCCCGGCGTACGCCTCGGCGATCAGCCGGGCCGCGCGGGCGGCGGCCTCGTCCTCCTCCGCGTCCGGGCGGGAGCCGTAGCCGTCCTCGAAGTCGACGCGCAGGTCCTCGACGGGTTCGCGCTCCAGCTTGGCCCGCACACGCGCGTACACGGGTTCGGCGAGTTCGTCGGAGAGCCCGAGGACGGCCGCGAAGGAGGCGGCGTCCGGGGCGTGTTCGTCGAGCGCGGCGAGTGCCTGGTCGCCCCAGGAGCGGATGGTGTCGGCGGCGAAGACGTCGCCGGGGACGTACACCGTGTGGACGGGCTGCCGGGTGCCGGGGTCTCCGGGGTAACGGCGCGCCAGCTCGGCGTCGACCGGCGCGAGGGAGGCGCTGATCTCCTCGCTGACCGCTCCCGCGAGGCTCGTCGCCACCTTCTCCTGCTGGCCCTGACCCATTCCCACACCCTCCAGTTTTCCGCCATGCGGAATCAACAATCCGTAGAATGAAGTTATCCGGGGACCTTCCGGCTGGTCAACACCATGTCCACGAGGAGTCACTCCGCCATCTCGCCATGTTCACGCCCACCTCGTGGCGCGGTATCACCCTTCCATACGCACGCCCCGCACGACTCGTCCGGCAGTTCCCACCGAAGGAGCCCTCGTGCCGAACCACAGCCGTGTCACGCGCCGCCTGGGCCTGAAAGCCGCGCTGGCCGCCGCGGCCACCGCGCCTCTCTCCAGTACAGCACTGCCCTCGTCGACCGCCTCGGCGGGCGAGCCTCCGCCCCGTCGGCACCTGCGGGTCATGTCCTTCAACCTGCGCTTCGCGAGCACCGTCGAACCCCACAGCTGGACCGTGCGCAGACCGGTGATGCGCGACCTGCTGCGCGAGGAGGCCCCGCACGTCATCGGCACCCAGGAGGGCGTCTTCTCCCAGCTGCTCGACATCGACTCCGACCTCGGCCCGCGCTACGACTGGGTGGGCACCGGCCGGCTGCACGGCAGCCGCGACGAGTCCATGGCGATCTTCTACGACGCCCGCCGGCTGCGCCCGACCGAGTACGACCACTTCTGGCTGTCCGACACCCCGGAGACGATCGGCTCCAACACCTGGGGGGCGGCCTTCGCGCGCATGGTCACATGGGTCCGCTTCCGCGATCTGGCCGACAGCGGACGGGAGTTCTACGCCGTCAACACCCACTTCGACCATGTGAGCCGGTACGCCCGCGAACGCAGCGCCGCGCTCGTCGCCGAGCGGATCGCCGGGTTCGACCGCTCGCTGCCGGTCGTGGTGACCGGGGACTTCAACGTCGCCGCCCACCGCGACCCGGTGTACGACACACTGCTCGGCGCCGGGCTGGTCGACACCTGGGACACGGCTCGCGAGCGCGGCGCGCTGTACGCGACCTTCCACGGTTACAAGCCGCTGACCCCGAACGGCGACCGCATCGACTGGATCCTCACCTCGCCCGACGTCACGGCGCACCGGGCGACGATCAACACGTTCTCCGTCCATGGCCAGTTCCCGAGCGACCACCTGCCCGTGCAGGCGTTGCTGGGCCTGGGATGACACGAGGCCCCCATGACCGTACGACCGGTCATGGGGGCCTCGCGGTGCCTGCTGGGGATCAGCCCTTGCGGGCCTTGATCTCCTCGGTGAGGGCGGGGACGACGTCGAAGAGGTCGCCGACGACGCCGTAGTCGACCAGGTCGAAGATCGGGGCCTCGGCGTCCTTGTTGATCGCCACGATCGTCTTCGAGGTCTGCATACCGGCGCGGTGCTGGATCGCACCGGAGATGCCGGAGGCGATGTACAGCTGCGGCGAGACCGACTTACCGGTCTGGCCGACCTGGTTGGTGTGCGGGTACCAGCCCGCGTCCACCGCGGCACGCGAGGCGCCGACGGCCGCGCCGAGGGAGTCGGCGAGGGCCTCGATGATCGCGAAGTTCTCCGCGCCGTTGACACCGCGGCCACCGGAGACCACGATCGCGGCCTCGGTCAGCTCCGGGCGGCCCGTCGACTCACGCGGCGTACGACCGGTGATCTTGGTGCCGGTGGCCTGCGCGGAGAAGGACACGGACAGGGCCTCGACCGCACCGGCGGCCGGAGCGGCCTCCACGGCGGCCGAGTTCGGCTTGACCGTGATGACCGGGGTGCCCTTGGAGACACGGGACTTGGTGGTGAAGGACGCGGCGAACACCGACTGGGTGGCCACCGGGCCCTCGTCGCCGGCCTCCAGGTCGACGGCGTCGGTGATGATGCCGGAGCCCAGACGCAGCGCCAGACGGGCGGCGATCTCCTTGCCCTCCGCGGAGGAGGGGACGAGGACGGCGGCCGGGGAGACGGCCTCGACGGCGGCCTGCAGGGCGTCGACCTTCGGCACGACCAGGTACTCGGCGTACTCGGAGGCGTCGTGGGTCAGCACCTTGACCGCGCCGTGCTCGGCGAGGGTGGCGGCGGTGTCACCGGCGCCGTTGCCCAGCGCGACGGCGACCGGCTCGCCGACGCGGCGGGCCAGGGTCAGCAGCTCCAGGGTGGGCTTGCGGACGGCACCGTCCACGTGGTCGACGTAGACGAGAACTTCAGCCATGGGATTGCTCTCCTGCGGATTGCGAAGTCTGAGGGGCGGAAGGGTTGGTGAGCCTCAGGCGGGCCAGGGACCCTTAGATGAACTTCTGGCTCGCGAGGTACTCGGCGAGCTGCTTGCCGCCCTCGCCCTCGTCCTTGACGATCGTGCCGGCGGTGCGGGCCGGACGCTCGGCCGCGGCGTCCACCAC
The DNA here is from genome assembly GCF_042868655.1 of Streptomyces sp. NPDC007808. NCBI lineage: Bacteria > Bacillati > Actinomycetota > Actinomycetes > Kitasatosporales > Streptomycetaceae > Streptomyces > Streptomyces sp. NPDC007808. The sequence continues at coordinate 419,621 of NZ_JBIAEQ010000001.1, read as the reverse complement.
GGTGTAGGCACCCTCCAGGCCGACCTCCTCGGCCTCGATGTCCAGGTCGGACAGGTCCCAGGACTCCACCGGCTTCTTCTTGGCGGCCATGATGCCCTTGAAGGACGGGTAGCGCGCCTCACCCGACTGGTCGGTGACCGACACGACGGCCGGCAGCGAGGCCTCGAGCTGCTCGGAGGCGGCGTCGCCGTCCCGGCGGCCCTTGACCGTGCCGTCCTCGACGGAGACCTCGGACAGCAGCGTGACCTGCGGGACGCCCAGACGCTCCGCGAGCAGGGCCGGTACGACGCCCATGGTGCCGTCGGTGGAGGCCATGCCGGAGATCACGAGGTCGTAGCCGGCCTTCTCGATCGCCTTGGCCAGCACCAGGGAGGTGCCGATGGCGTCGGTGCCGTGCAGGTCGTCGTCCTCGACGTGGATCGCCTTGTCGGCGCCCATCGACAGCGCCTTGCGCAGCGCGTCCTTGGCGTCCTCCGGGCCCACCGTCAGGACGGTGATCTCCACGTCGTCGTCGGAGTTCTCGGAGATCTGCAGCGCCTGCTCGACCGCGTACTCGTCGAGCTCGGAGAGCAGACCGTCCACGTCGTCCCGGTCGACGGTCAGGTCATCGGCGAAGTGCCGGTCGCCAGTGGCGTCGGGCACGTACTTCACAGTGACAACGATCCTCAAGCTCACGCCGGCTCTCCTACTGCGTCGACATTTCTCTGCTGCCTACTTGCAGGCAGCATAGGCGCCCCAAGCGGCCGATCCCGATCGGGGCGACCCGCGCTCCGAGCGAAATATTACTCGTCAGTACACCCAGTTCATTCCCGCTAAGCAAGCGCTTTGAACTGTGACCTTTGCAACGCAGCGTAATCGGATTCGGACGGCTCCGCAGAACGTCGCGGGGGCGGATCGGTCACATCGCCCCAGTGACCTCAGTCACGCAGACCGTTGAACCTGCCCTGGTGATACACGAGCGGTCGCCCGGGGCCGCTGGGATCGCCGAGCACGACCTCCGCCAGCACGATGCGGTGATCGCCCGCCGGCACCCGGCCCACGACCCGGCAGACCATCCAGGCGAGGACGTCGTCGAGCAAGGGGACCCCCTCGGGGCCCTCCCGCCAGGCGGTGGGCGGGCCGAAGCGGTCGGCTCCGCTGCGGGCGAAGGTGGCGGCGAGCTCCTGCTGATGCTCGCCCAGTATGTGGACGCCTACGTGGTCCGCCCCCGCCACCGCCGGCCAGCTGGAGGCACCGGTGCCGATCCCGAAGGACAGCATCGGAGGCTCGGCGGAGACCGACGTGAGGGAGGTGGCGGTGAAGCCGACGGGGCCCGACGCGCCGCGGGCGGTGATGACGGCCACTCCGGCGGCATGGCGCCGGAAGACGGAGCGGAGCAGGTCGGGAGAGGCGAGCCGAGGAGTGCCGAGGCCGGACGTGGCCGTCATGGAGTTGTCCTTCTGCGAGGGGAGGCGTGCGGACCGGGGGCGGTTCACCAGCCCGGACAGCGCGCGCTCGCGGTGCGGGCCAGGTCGACGTGGGCCCGTCCGAAGAGAAGGAGTTCCTCAGGCATGCGGTCAGGCTGACGATAGGTGGCGCGCGCAGTCAAGTTGGTTCCGGAATGTGGGAGATGACTCACCCTGCCGTTCCGTCCCGCGCCCCGCGCCCTCCGACGGCTTCCACCGCCCGCTTCCCCCTTCCCGCTTCCTCAGACCGCTTCCCCCAGCGCGGCGATCACGTCCGCCTTGCGCGGCTGACCGGTGGCCCGCCGTACGACGTTTCCGGCGGCGTCGAGCACCAGCACGGTCGGGGTCTTGAGGATGTCGAGGCGGCGTACGAGCTCCAGGTTGTCCTCGGCGTCGAGCTCGACATGGGTCACGCCCGGAACCATGCCGGCCACCTCGCCGAGCACTCGTCTGGTGGCTCGGCACGGAGCGCAGAAGGCGCTGGAGAACTGCACGAGCGTGGCGCGCTCACCCAGTTCCTCGCCCAACTCGGCCGCACCGAGCCGCTTGCCGTCGTCCCGCCCGCGCACCCGCACTCTCCCGCTCCGCCGCCGCTGCAGCACTCCGTAGGCGCTCGCCGCCGCGAGCACCACCACGCACACCACCAGTCCGGTCATCACCCTGCCCAAGCGTTCACGAGACCGCAAAGATTCCCGACGCCCGGCAGCCCGGCCGTTGCGGAATGCTTGCTTCATGGACATCGACGTGAGGGGGCCGCGCTTCGGGGCGGCCGTGACGACCGTGGTGCTGGCGGTCGTTCTGGTCACCGGGAGCGCCTGGCTGCTGGCCTGGCAGACGCTGGCGTTCGCGCTGGGCGCCGCCGGCGGAGTGGGCCGTTCGCCGTACGGCTGGCTGTTCCGCAGGGTCGTACGCCCCCGTATCGGGCCGCCGACGGAGTTCGAGGCGCCCGAACCACCGCGCTTCGCCCAGACGGTGGGACTGGTGTTCGCCGCGCTCGGGCTGGTCGGCTACACGCTCGGTCCGCTCTGGCTGGGGCTCGCCGCGACCGGGGCGGCGCTCGCGGCCGCTTTTCTGAACGCCGTTTTCGGGTACTGCCTGGGATGCGAGATGTACGTGCTCGTGAGGCGGGTGACGGCGCGCGCCGAGTAAAGGCGAGGCCAAAATCCGAGGTGGATCACGGTGGACGTGACGAGGATCTCGCCATTCCCCGGCACTTGGGCTTGGCCCTCGGGCGTTCTTGGGGCACGATCTGCGACAAGCCGTAAACCTACGGCTGCGTAACTTTCCACTGGGAGCTTCCTTCCCAGGCACAGAAGGAAGGGTCCACCCCGTCCATGGCAGAGCTTGTCTACCGTCCTGTCGTCGGTTTCGCCCAGACACTGTTCAAGGTGTGGGACCTCAAGATCGACTGCAAGGGATCGGAGAACATTCCACGCTCGGGCGGCGCCGTGCTGGTCAGCAACCACATCAGCTATCTGGACTTCGTCTTCAACGGGCTCGCGGCGCTCCCGCAGAAACGTCTCGTGCGCTTCATGGCGAAGGAGTCCGTCTTCCGGCACCGGATCTCCGGGCCGCTGATGCGCGGCATGAAGCACATCCCGGTCGACCGCAAGCAGGGCGAGGCGGCGTACGCGCACGCACTGGACTCGCTGCGGTCCGGCGAGATCGTCGGGGTCTTCCCGGAGGCCACCATCTCGCAGTCCTTCACGCTGAAGAGCTTCAAGTCGGGCGCCGCGCGGCTGGCGCAGGAGGCGGGCGTGCCGCTGATCCCGATGGCCGTCTGGGGCACGCAGCGACTGTGGACCAAGGGCCACCCGCGCAACTTCAAGCGCAGCCACATCCCGATCACGATCCGGGTCGGCGAGGCGATCGAGGCGTCCCGGGACAAGTACGCGGGTGCGATCACCCGGCAGCTGCGCGAGCGCGTCCAGGAGCTGCTGGAGGCCGCCCAGCGCGCCTACCCGGTCCGCCCGAAGGACGCGGGCGACACCTGGTGGATGCCGGCGCACCTCGGTGGCACGGCCCCGACGCCGGAGCAGGTACGGGAGGCCGAGGCGCGCTGACGCCGCACCGGTTCAGCGGTTCGCGGGACGCACCGCGATCCGCGCTCCAGGGCTGAACTTCTCCAGCAGTTCGGCGAGTTCCGCCGCCGCCCGCTCGACGTCGGCTTCCGGCATCGGCGCCATGCTCTCCAGCAGGAAGATCCCCGAGGTGGTCTCCTCGGTGAGCCGAGTGCGCGGGCCCTGGCGCCAGGTCCAGCGGCGGCAGGTCACGCCCGCCTCGTCGCACCACACCACCTCGCCCGCGTCCGGGTGTTCGACGACGTCCTCGCCGCCGGCGACGGTGACGAAATCCTCCTCGCCGGTGGCGCGCACCAGGCGCATACCGCCCTCGCGGCAACCGCGCCGTGGACCGCACACTGCTGCAGGTCGACGCGTCGTACGGGCTGCGGTTCAGGGAGCGGAACTCCAACTGCGAGTGCCACGACCACACCACTGGTACGTCCGCCCTGTGCGTGCTGGACGAGGCGGTGGCTCCGGATGAGCGCTACGAGCTGGTGGCCGCGTTGCGCGTCGGACCACAGGCGCTGTACGAGCGCTTCGACCACTCGGTGCTGCCCTACTCGGAGGGTGGCGTCGCTCGGCGCGGGCGCGGCCGTGGCCACCGTACGGTTCCAGGCGCCGGCCGGCACGACGGTGACCGGACTGCCGCAGGAGGAGTGCTGGGAGGTGCCGCCGTCGCAGGAAGGGCCGTCCGCCACCACCTACTTCTGCCGGACGCCGATCTACGTGCACGACAAGGCGTCCCACACCTTCGAGGTGCGGTTGCGGATCGACGAGGTGGTGCGCGGGGCGCGCACCACCGTCGAAACCCTCAACGACGACCCGGAACTGCCCATCAGCGAGTTCGACCCGAATCTGCGCAACAACAGCGCGCGGATCGTCGTCAACGGCTGAACCGGCGAGGCGGACCGCGCAGGAGGGGGGATGGCCTAGCGGGCCATCTCCTCCTTCACCGCCGCGACGAACGCGTCCACGTCCTCCTCGGTCGTGTCGAACGCGCACATCCAGCGGACCACGCCCGCCGCCTCGTCCCAGAAGTAGAACCGGAACCGCTTCTGCAGGCGCTCGCTCACGTCGTGCGGGAGCTTGGCGAAGATGCCGTTGGCCTGCACCGGGTAGAGGACCTCCACGCCGTGGACGGCGCGTACGCCCTCGGCGAGACGCTGGGCCATCTCGTTGGCGTGGCGGGCGTTGCGCAGCCACAGGTCCTTGGCGAGCAGGGCCTCCAACTGCACCGACACGAAGCGCATCTTGGAGGCGAGCTGCATGGACAGCTTGCGCAGATGCTTCATGTGGCTGACGGCGTCCTGGTTGAGGACGACGACGGCCTCACCGAACAGCGCGCCGTTCTTGGTGCCGCCCAGGGAGAGGATGTCGACACCGACGGCGTCGGTGAACGTCCGCATGGGCACGTTCAGCGAGGCGGCGGCGTTGGCTATCCGGGAGCCGTCGAGGTGCACCTTCATGCCGTGCGCGTGGGCGTGGTCGCAGATGGCGCGGATCTCGTCCGGCGTGTACAGGGTGCCGAGCTCGGTGCTCTGGGTGATCGAGACGACCTGGGGCATCGCCCGGTGCTCGTCCTCCCAGCCGTACGCCTGCCGGTCGATCAGCTCGGGGGTGAGCTTGCCGTCGGGTGTCGGCACGGTGAGCAGTTTCAGCCCGCCCACCCGCTCCGGCGCCCCGCACTCGTCGACGTTGATGTGCGCGCTCTCGGCGCAGATCACCGCCCCCCAGCGGTCGGTGACCGCCTGGAGTGCGACGACGTTGGCGCCGGTGCCGTTGAAGACCGGGAACGCCTCGGCCGTTGCACCGAAGTGGCTGCGGATGATCCGCTGGAGGTTCTCGGTGTAGTCGTCCTCGCCGTACGCGACCTGGTGCCCGCCGTTGGCAAGGGCCAGGGCGGCGAGCACCTCCGGGTGGGCTCCGGCGTAGTTGTCACTGGCGAAGCCGCGGACGTCCGGGTCGTGGTGACGCCGGGCGTCGGTCTTCGGAGGGTTCACGGCTTCTCGGTCAGCCACAGGCGGTTTCCGTTCACTTCGGCGGCGGGCTTGTCCCAGACCTCGACGATGGCCTCGGCCAGGTCCTTGACGTCCGTGAAGCCCGCGAACTTCGCGTTGGGTCGCTCGGCGCGCATCGCGTCGTGCACCAGCGCCTTCACCACCAGGATGGCAGCCGCGGACGTCGGTCCCTCGGCGCCCCCTGCCTTGCGGAAGGCGTCGGCCAGCGCGAGCGTCCAGGCCTCGGCGGCGGCCTTGGCGGCGGCGTACGAGGCGTTGCCCGCCGTCGGCTTCGAGGCGCCGGCCGCGCTGATGAGCAGGTAGCGGCCGCGCTCGCTGCGCTGGAGCGCCTCGAAGAAGGCCAGCGAGGTGTGCTGGACGGTGCGGATCAGCAGCAGCTCCAGGAAGTCCCAGTCGTCGAGGCTGGTCTTGATGAAGGTCTCGCTGCCTCGCCAGCCGCCGACGAGGTGGACCAGACCGTCGACCCGGCCGAAGTCCTTCTCGATGTGCGCGGCCCAGTCCCGGGTGGACTGGAGGTCGAGCAGGTCGACGGGCTCGCCGGTCACGGTGGCGCCGCCCGAGGCGTACCGGGCCGCGTCCACGGCTTCCGCGAGCCGCTCGGGATCGTTGTCCGCGGCGGCGACGGTCGCCCCCGCCTCGGCCAGCCGCAGCAGGGCCGCCCGGCCGGCGGGTCCGCCCGCGCCGGCCACCGCGATCACCGCACCGCTGAGAGCTCCGTTCCCCGCCATCTTCTTCGCCTCCTGAGCAGTGTTCTCGGTCTCGCGGAAGACTTCGCCGCTCACGCGGCGATCCGCTCGGCGCCGTCCGCGGTGATGCCCTTGGTGGAGGCGATCACGTTCTTGAGCTTCTTGGACAGGGCCTCATAGAACATGCTCAGGGGAAACTCGTCCGGAAGCACGTCATCGACGAGCTTGCGCGGCGGCTGCGTCAGGTCCAGGGCGTCCGGGCCCTTGGCCCAGCGGGATCCCGGGTGCGGGGCGAGGTAGGTGGAGACGAGCTCGTAGCCGGCGAACCAGTGGACCAGCTTCGGGCGGTCGATGCCGTCGCGGTACAGCTTCTCGATCTCGGCGCACAGCTGGTTGGTGACCTGCGGGGCGCGCTCCCAGTCGATGGCCAGCTTGTTGTCGGTCCAGCGGACGACGTCGTGCTTGTGCAGGTAGGCGAAGAGCAGCTGGCCGCCGAGGCCGTCGTAGTTGCGCACCCGCTCACCGGTGACCGGGAAGCGGAACATGCGGTCGAACAGCACGGCGTACTGCACGTCACGGGCCTGCGGGACACCGTCGGCCTGGAGCTTGACGGCCTCCTTGAAGGCGGTGAGGTCGCAGCGCAGCTCCTCCAGGCCGTACATCCAGAACGGCTGGCGCTGCTTGATCATGAACGGGTCGAACGGCAGGTCGCCGTGGCTGTGGGTGCGGTCGTGGACCATGTCCCACAGCACGAAGGCCTCTTCGCAGCGCTTCTGGTCGTGGACCATCGCCGCGATGTCCTCGGGCAGTTCCAGGCCCAGGATGTCGACGGCGGCGTCGGTGACACGGCGGAAGCGGGCGGCCTCGCGGTCGCAGAAGATGCCGCCCCAGCTGAAGCGCTCCGGGGCCTCGCGCACCGCGATGGTCTCGGGGAAGAGGACGGCGGAGTTGGTGTCGTACCCGGCCGTGAAGTCCTCGAACTTGATGCCGCAGAACAGCGGGTTGTCGTAGCGGGTGCGCTCCAGCTCGGCCAGCCAGTCCGGCCAGACCATGCGCAGTACGACCGCTTCGAGGTTGCGGTCGGGGTTGCCGTTCTGCGTGTACATCGGGAAGACGACCAGGTGCTGCAGGCCGTCCGCGCGGTTCGCGGCGGGCTGGAAGGCCAGCAGCGAGTCGAGGAAGTCCGGCACCTCGAAGCCGGCCTCGGCCCAGCGGGTCAGGTCCTTCACCAGCGCCTGGTGGTAGGCGGCGTCGTGCGGGAGCAGCGGGGAGAGCGCCTCGACGGCCTCCACGACACGCCGCACGGCTGCCTCGGCGGCCGAGCGCTCGGGCGCCCCGTCTGCCGCGAAGTCGATCGACCCGTCCTTGGACTGCCATGGCCGGATCCGCTCCACGGCGTCCTTGAGCACCGGCCATGCCGGGTGCTCAACCACCCTGGTCACGGGAGGAACCTGCTCCTCCGAAGCCGCCTGCACAAGTATTTCCGTCATGTCCCATCCTCCACGGGAGAACCTCGCGTATGCAGACCGTATACATATGACGTTTCTTCCAGCAAGAGGAGACCCGGGAAATTATCCTGCCCACCCACAGGTTCACCGCACTTTTTCCTGTCGATCACCGAGTCTCGCGATTACTTCGGTTCCGAGTGGGCATACGCGGCAGCGCTCGGCAGGGCCGTACGGATCCGGTCAATCGGCGCAGGACTCGCCCACGCCCGGGTGACCACCCAGGGGCCCGTCGGCCAGGTACGGCATGTCCACCGCCGCAGACCGTGCGTACACGTGGGGTTCATCACGCGCCCCGGCCACTAGGCTGCGGCACGGCTGCGCGAACGTTCCGCTCCGGTTCGCGCGCTCCCCCCGCCGCCGTCGACGGAAGCGAGTTGAACCTTGAACTTCCTTACCATCGGTCATCGCGGAGTGATGGGTGTCGAACCCGAGAACACCCTCCGTTCCTTCGTCGCCGCCCAGCAGGCCGGCCTCGACGTCATCGAACTCGATCTCCACCTGAGCAAGGACGGCGCCCTCGTCGTCATGCACGACACCGACGTGGACCGCACGACCGACGGCACCGGCCCGATCGCCGACAAGACCCTCGCCGAGCTGCGCGCCCTGGACGCGGGGCGCGGCGAGCGGGTCCCGGTCTTCGAAGAGGTCCTCGAAGCCGTGCGCTCGCCGCTCCAGGCCGAGATCAAGGACGTCGCGGCGGCCCGGGCCCTCGCGGAGGTCATGACCAAGAAGGACCTCGTCTCCCGGGTCGAGGTGTCCTCGTTCCACGACGAGGCCGTCGCCGAGATCGCCCGGCTGGTGCCCGGGGTGCGGACCGCGCTGATCGCCAGCCGCTACGGCACCGACATCGTGGACCGTGCCGTCGCGGCCGGCGCGGCGACCGTCTGCCTCAACATCCGCCGGCTCACCCTGGAGGTCGTGGAGCACGCGCGCAAGGCCGACCTGAGGATCATCGGCTGGGTGGTCAACACCCAGGACCACCTGCGTCTCGTACGGGCTCTGGAGCTGGACGGCGCGACCACCGACTACCCGGAGATCAAGCGCACCGGCCGCTTCACGGCGTGAAGGGCCACGGGAACGTCACACCAGCTCCTTGACCAGCAGCTCGAACTGCAGGTCGTCCCGCTGCGGGATACCGAAGCGCTCGTCGCCGTACGGGAACGGGGTCATCCGTCCCGTACGGCGGTAGCCGCGGCGTTCGTACCAGGCGATGAGGTCGTCGCGCACGGAGATCACGGTCATGTGCATCTCGCGCACGTCCCAGCTCGCGCGGGCCTGCCGCTCCGCCTCCGCGATGATCACCTTGCCCAGGCCGGCGCCCTGCAGCGCGGGGCTGACCGCGAACATCCCGAAGTAGGCGTGGGCTCCCCGGTGTTCGAGCTGGCAGCAGGCGACGATCTCTCCGTCCCGTTCGACCGTCAGAAGCCGGCTGTCGGGCGACTCGACGACCGCGCGTACGCCGTCGGGATCCGTCCGCTGCCCTTCCAGGATGTCCGCCTCGGTCGTCCACCCCGCCCGGCTGGAGTCGCCGCGGTAGGCCGACTCGACGAGCGCGACCAGCGTGTCCACGTCGGCGTCGGTGGCATCACGGAAGGTGAGTCCGAAGGCGGCGGGACTCGCGACGGTTTCCATGGGCTGCTTCTCCACTTCTCGGGCGCGGCTCGGGCACCGCTGAGCGTAACCCGCCACTAGGCTCCGGCCGCATGGTGCACGTACTGAGCGGACGGACCCTGATCCGGCCCACCGACCCCGAGCGCTCCCGCGCCTTCTACGGCGAGCAGCTGGGCCTCGCCGTCTACCGGGAGTTCGGGACGGGACCGGATCGCGGCACCGTCTACTTCCTCGGCGGGGGCTTCCTGGAGGTCTCCGGCCGCTCCGACACGCCGCCGTCCGCGGCGGTGCGGCTGTGGATGCAGGTCGCGGACGTGGCGGCGGCGCACGAGGAGCTGCGGGGCAAGGGTGTCGAGATCGTGCGGCCGCCGGTGCAGGAGCCGTGGGGGCTGATCGAGATGTGGGTCGCGGATCCGGACGGGACGCCGATCGTGCTGGTGGAGGTCCCGGCGGATCATCCCCTGCGGTACCGGCCGGGGATCTGAGTCATCCCGGGCGGTGTTCCCAGCCGCGGTCGGTGCGGGTGAGTTCCAGGAAGCCGGCCGCGGTGAGGCGGTCGATCATCGCACGGTCGTCGGCCGACTCGTAGGCGAGGAGGCGGTCCGCACCGCACAGGCGGAGCCACCGCGCGGCCTGCCCGAACAGCCAGTGCTCCACGCCCTCGCCGTACGCCGCCGGTTCGACGTGCAGGTTGCCGATGTCGGCGAGGCCCGTGCCGCGGGTGTGGCGTTCGGGGCGGGACAGGGCGGTGTCGACCTCGATGAAACCGAGGGCGTGACCGTCGGCGTACGCCGTCAGGCGCGTGCCGCACTCCCCCAGCGTGCGCCGCACGCGGACGCCGGGCCGCGGCTCGTGGCGCGGCAGGTCGGCGACGGACGCGATCAGGATCACCTCGGTGCCGCCGGTGTGCCGGAAGCCCGCGCGCTCGTACCGGGCGCGGATGTGCGGCCAGGCCCGGGGCAGGCCGTAGACGGCCGGGGCGGGCAGCTCGCCGCTCGCGTACCGGGCGCGCACGCCCCAGCGGGCCAGCTGCGCCAGGCAGGCGCTCATCAGCAGGTCCCCGGCCTCGTCGGAGTCCGGCCAGAAGGAGGCAGGCGGACGGCAGACGAACCAGTCGATCTCGCCGATGTCCCGGTGCCGGGGGCCGACCTCGTCGTCCGCCCGGTAGCGCAGCAGATGGGCGGCGGCCACGACGTGGTCGCGCTGCTCGGCGACGAGGGTGGTCCGCTCGCTCACCCAGGGGTCGGTGATGAACTCGTCGGGCTGCCGCTCCAGGGCGCTGAGCACGGTGTTCACGGAGACGGAGACGCCGGGGACGACGGCCGCGACGTGCGCGTTGATCAGTTCGGTGAGCTGGTCGCGGTCGGCGCGGCGGAAGGGGCGCACCTGGAGCGCGGGCATGCGGGACCTCCGGTCGGGGGAACGGTGTCGGAAGGCCGCCACGCGGTGCGGTACGGGTCGAGGGTACGGCGATGGCGGTGTCCGGCTCCATGGGTTTCGCCGGATGGCCGGGGTTCGGGGCGGGGCTTAGCGTGCTGAGGGGGTGCTCCACTGCGGAAGGAACGCCATGAAGCTCGACAAGCCGGTGACCGGTGGGCCCTGCTGGACCGAGCTCGGGACCTCCGACCTGGCCGGGGCCAAGCTGTTCTACGAGGCGTTGTTCGGCTGGCGCACGGAGACCGACCCGCGGCAGGAGGCGGGCGGCTACTCGATCGCGCACCTGGGTGAGGCGGCGGTGGCCGCGCTCGCCCCGCTGTACCAGGAGGAGCAGCCCGTGGCGTGGAACGTCTCCTTCGCGGTGCCGGACGCGGACGCGGCCGCGGCACGGGTGACCGAGGCCGGCGGTTCGGTCCTGCTCGGTCCGATGGACGTCTTCGACGTGGGCCGCTTCGCAGTGGCCGTGGACCCCACGGGCGCGGTCTTCCAGCTCTGGCAGGCGCGCACCTTCGCGGGCGCGGGGCTGCTCAACGCGCCCGGCTCGCTGGGCTGGGTGGAGCTGATGACCCGGGCGCCCGAGCGCGCCGTGGACTTCTACACCACCGTGTTCGGCTGGAGCGTCAACGCCTCTGAGCGCTACACGCAGTGGGGCGTCGACGGCGCCGACTTCGGCGGCATGGTGGCGATGGACGACAAGTTCCCGCACGAGGTGCCCGCGCACTGGCTGCCCTACTTCGCCGTGGCGGACGTGGACGACATGGCCGCCGACGCGACCGAGGCGGGCGGCACCGTCCTGATGGATCCCACCTCCGTCCCCGAGGGGCCGCGCATCGCCATACTGCGGGACCCGCAGGGGGCGATGTTCGGCGTGTACCGGGCGGCCGACGAGAGGTGAGCGGCCCGACCGGGTCAGACGCGCAGCACTCCTGGCCGCCCTTCCAGCTGGCCGAGCAACTCGCCGAGGCGGGCGGCGAGCTCGTGCTGCCTCTGCCGGTCCAGGCCGGACAGCACGTCCGTCTCGTAGGCGAGTTGCTCGGGCAGCGTGGCGTCGACGAGCTCCCGGCCCGCGTCCGTGAGTCGGACGTGGGCGACGCGGCGGTCCCGGCTGTCGCCGCGGCGTTCCACCAGCCCGCGTTCGGTGAGCTGCTTGAGGCGTTTGGTGACGGCGGCGCCCGAGGAGAACGTCTCACGGGCGAGTTCGCTGGGGGTCAGCTCATGGCCGGTGCGGCGCAGCGCGCCGAGCAGATCGAACTCGGCGCGGCTGAGGCCCGCGCGGCGCAGCGGGGCGTCCTCGGCCTGCTGGAGGAGGGCGGCGCAGCGGTTGATGCGGCCGATGATCTCCATGGGGGCGGTGTCGAGGTCCGGGTGGACGGCCTGCCACTGCCGGACCACCGCGGCTACCGTGTCCCGCTTCGTCCCGGTCGGCCCGCCGTTCGTCGCCGTCATGGCCGTACGTCCTCCGTCGTGTCGCCTGTGCGCTGGTCCGGGTACGGCCCGTGCGTCCGCCCCGTGGCCGCGAGCGTACGGGGTCCCGGACGCCGCGTGCGCACGACCCGCGGCCGCGGACGGCGAGGGCGGCGGCGAGCCCGCCCGGGACGCCGGCCAGGGTGTCCACGAGGTGCGGATTCGGCCATCGTGTGCATCGCCGGGGCCAGCCGGTCGGCCGAGAACAGGGCGGGGCGGGGCGGGGCAGTCTCACTCGCACAGGATCTGCTCGGGTGTCCGCTGCTCCGACGCGCTCCCCCGGATGCTCCCCGCGTACATCCTTGCGCTCGCGTGCGCGCCGCACGGCCTGGGCATCGACGCACTGTCCGAGACCGCCGAGCGGGGAGGGTGCGCGTGCACGGACCGGTGCCGCAGGGCTGGCTGCTGGTCGCGCTGTGTGCGGCGACCGGTGCCTACTGTGTGCTGCGGATGCGCAGCCAGGTCGAGGAGCAGCGCCGGGCCGCGGGCGGCGAGGCCCTCATGGGATTCGGGATGGCCGCGATGGCGGTGCCCGCCGCGGTCTTCACCCCGCCCGCGTGGGCCTGGCCCGTCTACGCGGCCGTGTTCGGCGCGGCGGCGCTGCACGCGCTGTGGTCGGCGCGGGCGGGTGCGCACCACCTGCACCACCTCGTGGGCGCCGTGGCCATGGTCTACATGGCGGTCGCCATGGCCGTCTCGCCGCACGGGAGCGGGCACGGCGGCTCCGGCATACCACTGGTGACGGGCGCCCTGCTCCTGTACTTCACGGGATACGTGCTGCTGTCCGGCGTCCGGCTGGTGCCGGTCCCGGCCGGCGGCGGGCTCGCGTGGGGCGACCGGCCGGAGCTGGCGCGGGCCTGCAGGCTGTCGATGGGGATCGCCATGGTGGCGATGCTGCTGACCCTGTGACGCGGGGCCCGGCGGGCCGTACGAGGCCGTGGTCTGCGTCACTTCGGCGGGGCCGTCCGTACCCTTGAGCGGTACCGCGCTCATAGGGTGCTGTCCATGATGGTCCCCGCGGCACTGCTGCTGCTCGGCGCCCTGACCGCCGTGGTCGCCCCTCGGCTGATCGCCCGGGCCGACTGGCCGGACCGTGAACCGGTGGTCGCCCTGTGGGTCTGGCAGTGCGTGGTGGCGGCCGTACTCCTGTGCTGCGCGCTGTCCATGACGCTCAGTGCGGCGGCCGCCTGGCAGGTGGTGCGCGGCCATGTGTTCGCTCCGGCCCCCAGTGCCGTCGTGGAGGCGTATGCGCACGGTGTGGGCCACCCCTGGGCGGCGGCGACCGCTGTGGCGCTCGCGTGCGGCGGGCTGTGGACCGTGGCGATGCTGGCGCGTGAGATCGGACGCGCCCGCGCCCGGCGCAGGCGGCGGCGGACCGAACTCCTCGTGCGTGCCCCGCTGTTGCCCGGCGAGGAGCCCGGCAACGACCGGCTGGTGATCCTGGAGGGCCAGCGGCCGGACGCCTGGTGGCTGCCGGGCACGGCACCTCGCCTGGTCATCACCACCGCGGCGCTGCGCCGCCTGAAGGGGCGGCAGTTGGACGCCCTGCTGGCCCATGAGCAGGGGCACGCCACGGCCCGGCACGACTGGCTGCTGCACTGCTCGGCCGCGCTGGCGGGCGGGTTTCCGCAGGTGCCGGTGTTCGCCGCGTTCCGCGACGAGATGCACCGCCTGGTCGAACTCGCCGCCGACGACATGGCCTCCCGCCGCTTCGGCCGGCTGACCACCGCCCTCGCCCTGGTCGAACTCAACGAGGACCGGGGCGTGTTCGGCCCCTGCCCGACCCCCCATGCGCAGGTGCCGCAGCGGGTGAACCGGCTGCTCACTCCCCCGGACCGGCTCCCGGCGGGCCGTCGGCTCCGGCTGACCGCGGCGGCGGCGCTGGTACCGGTGGTGCCGGTGCTGGTGGCGTTCGGGCCCGGACTGCGGGCGCTGGGCTAGAGCCTGCCCTCCACACGCCAGCACGGCCCGAACGCCAGGCCCTGGTGGAGCCGCCGCTGCCGGAGCGGCCGAGCCGACCCTTCTCGCCGGGCAACTGGGACCGACCCGGGCGTTCTTCTCCCCCGGGCAACCGCGCGGTCGTCGGGGTACACCGGGCGTCCCGCGCTGGGTACGCCGGGCATCCGGCACGTTCCTCGTACGACACGCCGGGCACCCGTCGTCTTGTTCGCAGGGACACCGGGGACCCCACGGCCCTCTCGCTCGGCACGCAGGGCATCCCACGCACTCCTCGCTGGGCACGCAGGGCATCCGTCGCCAACAAGCCGAGCGCATGCGCCGCGCTGCACGTCGGGCATCCGCCGCGAGGCCGGTCGACTTCGGCCCCACGCCACCAGGCGGCCTCCACGCCACAGGAGCCGTCGGCGTTCACACCACCGGGCCGATCGGTCTCCGCCCCACATATCGGCCGGCATCCGCCCCGCAAGACCCCGTGACCCAGCCAAGGGACCTCGGCCGGCCTCCCGCTGCGGCCGGCGTCGCAATCACCACCCCGGCATTGGCGTCCCGCCCCACCGATCGGCGAGGATCGCAGTATGCGCACCCAGTCCGTCGAGTCCCCGCCCACCCCGCCGACCGAGCGCCGGGTCGTCCCCTGGGCCGGTGCCCTGGCCCTGTGCTCCGCGCTGCTGCTCGCCCTGGTGGCGGTGCGCTGGTACCCGTTGATGTCCCTGGACGGCGACATCGCCCGGACCACGCACCGCTGGGCGGTCCAGGAGTCCGGTGTCACGCAGGCGTTCCGCATCCTGACGGACTGGGTCTGGGATCCCTGGACGATGCGCGTGCTCTGCGGGCTGGTCGCGGTCTGGCTGGTGTGGCGCAGAGCGGCCCGGTGGACCGCCGTGTGGCTGGTGGCGACCTGTGTGGTCGCCTCGGTGGTCCAGCAGATTCTCAAGGCCGCGGTCGACCGCCCCCGCCCCGTCTGGTCCGACCCCGTCGACTCCGCCCACTACGCCGCCTTCCCGTCGGGCCACGCCATGACGGCCACCGTGGTCTGCGGTCTCCTGCTGTGGCTGCTGCGCCGCCACGGCGCCGCCCCCGCCCTGTGGCGTACGGCGGTCGCCGTGGCCGTGGTCTCCGTGCTGGGCGTCGGTCTGACCCGGGTGTGGCTGGGCGTCCACTGGGCCACCGACGTCGTCGGCGGCTGGCTGCTGGGCACGCTGGTCGTGGTGCTGGCCGTGACGGTGCACGTCAGGCGACAGAACTGAATCGTCCATATGTGCGGTGTGGGCGATCTTCCGGCGGGGCACGGCACGGCGCCGTAAGATCCGCTGCATGACCGCCGTCCTCTTCGATTTCTCCGGAACCCTCTTCCGTGTCGAGTCCACCGAGGCATGGCTGCGCGGAGCACTCACCGAGGCGCAGATCGAGCTGGACGAGGCCGACTTGACCGAGGCGGCACTGGCGCTGGAGACGATGGGCGCGCTGCCGGGCGGGGTGAACCCCTCCTGGCTGCCCGAGAACGTCGCGAGCGTGTGGGGCGTGCGGGACAAGAGCGCGGAGCTGCACCGGGCCGCCTACACCGGCCTGTCCCGGCATGTGCCGCTCCCCGACGACCGGTTGCACGACATGCTGTACGACCGCCACATGACCCCGGCCGCGTGGACGCCGTACCCCGACACCGCCGACGTACTGCAGGCGCTGCGCGAGCGCGGCATCGGAGTCGGGGTGATCAGCAACGTCGGCTGGGACATCCGCCCGGTGTTCCGGGAGCACGGTCTCGATCCGTACGTGGACGCGTACGTGCTGTCGTACGAGCACGGCATCCAAAAGCCCGACCCGCGCCTGTTCACGCTCGCGTGCGCGGCGCTCGACGCCGCCCCCGAGCAGGTCGTCATGGTCGGCGACGACCGCCGGGCGGACGGTGGCGCGGCGACTCTCGGGTGCGCGGTGCACTTCGTGGATCATCTGCCGGCGGCGCAGCGGCCCGACGCACTGCGACCGGTCCTGGATCTGGTGGGCGTCGTCGCCCCGCGGGGGAACGGCAGCGGGCCGCTCCGCAACCAGTAGCTCCAGGCCTCCACCGACCCCGAAAAACGCCCACCCGCCTCGGACGATCCCCCGCGTCGCCCGAGGCAGGGAGCAGCCCCGACCAGGCCGTACCCACGGCTGGGCCGGACCTCACTGAGTATAGTTGGCTGGCAGCCAGTCAACGCAGGAGTTACAGCATGTCCCCGCGCAGCGCCTCGGTCAATGAAGAGTTGCGGCGGCGTTCCCGCGAGCGGCTTCTGCAGGCCGCGGTGGAGCTGGTCGGCGAGCGGGGCTTCGAGGCCACGACGCTGGGCGACATCGCGGACCGGGCCGGTTCGGCGCGCGGTCTGGTCTCGTACTACTTCCCCGGCAAGCGCCAACTGGTGCAGTCGGCCGTGCACCGGCTGATGCACCGCACGCTGGAGGAGGCGCTGGAGCGCGAGCCGCGCACCGAGGACGGCCGGGAGCGGATGGCCAGGGCCATCGACGCGATCCTGGGTCTGGCCCGGGACCGGCCCGTGCTGATGCGCCAGCACATGGCGGGAATCCTCCAGGCGGAGGGCTTCGTGCAGTGCCCGGAGCAGCGGCGCCTGGCCGAGCTGCTTCGGGACACCGTTGCGCGGCACGGTTCGCCGGACGTCGACGCCGACTACCCGATGCTGCGCGCACTGCTGATGGGCGCCGTCTACGCGGCCCTGGTGCCCGGGGTGCCGATGCCCGTGCCGGTGCTGCGGGCCGAGTTGTTCAAGCGCTACCGGCTGGACTGGGAGATGGGAGTCCCGCCGGACTCGGAGGCCGGGCCCGGCGGGACGTGCGACACGGATCTGTCGCGGTTCTTCGCGACCGGGACTTCCCCCGGCCGCCCGGACCGTCAGTCGAAGTAGTCCGGCTGGGTCTGGACGTTCAGCTCACGCATCCTGACCCAGCGGGCCGGGTCGGTGCGCCGGTCGTCGATCTTCAGGACGTCGAAGCCCCTGGCGTACTCGTTCGAGTAGATGTAGCCGTTGTAGTAGTACGCCGACCACGAGCCGCCCGACTTGATGGTGTCGGTGGTGAGCGGTCCCCGGTCGAAGTAGGCGATCTCCTTCGGGTTGTCGGAGTCGGTGAACTCCCAGACGGAGACGCCTCCCTGGTACCAGGCCTGGACCATGAGGTCGCGGCCCTTGACCGGGATCAGCGAGCCGTTGTGGGCTACGCAGTTCTCGGTGTCCGCCTGGTGGCGGGGGATCTTGAAGTAGCTGCGGAAGACCAGCTTGCGCTTGTCGCCCTTGCCGACGATGTCGTAGATGCCGTCGGCTCCCCGGTCCGGGCCGATCTGCGCGTTGCAGGTGGCCGCGCTGCCGCCGCCGAGCTCGTCGGTGAAGACGACCTTGTTCGCCTTCTGGTTGAAGGTCGCCGAGTGCCAGAACGCGAAGTTCTTGTCGTCCCGCACCTGGTCGATGACCTTCGGGTGCTCCGGGTCCTCGATGGACAGCAGGATGCCGTCGCCCATGCAGGCACCGGCGGCCAGGTCCTTGGAGGGCAGCACCGTGATGTCGTGGCAGCCGGTCGTCTTGCGGACGCCGCCGGGCGGGCCCGGGTTGCCGCCGCCGTCCGGCCCCTCACCCGGGAACAGCACCGGGAAGTTCACGACCGCCGCCTTCTCGGGGGCCTTGCGCGGCACCTTGATGACGGAGATGCCGTCGTGCGGGGGCTGGCAGTCGGGGTAGGTGGCGTCGGGAGCGTACGAGGAGACGTAGACGTAGACGTTCCTCCGCTCGGGCACCAGCGTGTGGGTGTGCGAGCCGCAGGCGGTCTCGACGGCGGCGACGTACTCGGGGTTCGTCTTGTCGCTGATGTCGAAGACCTTCATGCCCTCCCACGAGGACTTCTCGGTCGCGGGCTGGGTGGTGCTGTTGCAACTGCTGTCGCTGCGCGAGGAGTCGGTGGACAGGAACAGCAGGTCGCCCGAGACGGAGATGTCGTTCTGCGAGCCGGGGCACAGGACCTGCGCGACCGTCTTCGGCGACCTCGGGTCGCTGATGTCGAAGATGCGGAAGCCGTCGTAGTTGCCGGCGAAGGCGTACCTGCCCTGGAAGGCGATGTCCGAGTTGGTGCCCTGGAGGACGTCCTTGGGGACGTGCGCCAGGTGCTGGATATTGTCGGAGTGGACGATCTCGTGCTGACCGGGTATCTCACCGTCCGCGAGCGCCTCGCGGACCTCTTCCCGGGTGCTCTCGGAGACTTTCTGCTCCGCGACGGGACCGTCCCCGGGGTCAGGGGTCGCGGCAGCCGGCTGCGCGGTCAGCAGCGCGGCCAGGAGCCCGGCTGAGGCCGTGACAACTGCCAGGCGTCTGCGCCGTGTTCGGGGATTGCTGAACAGGATCACTGTTTTTCCTCCCTCGTGCCGTTCGCACTGGAACGGTTCACGCACGCCCGAGTATGGTCCTTACCATGCACATTTCAAGAGCGTGCAAGGAAGATCGAGCGAAGCCGTCCCGTCGCCCGGCGCGCTTCGCCACCGCCTCGCTGGCCGCCCTGACCGTGCTCGCGCTCGGTGGCTGCGACTCCGGATCCGACCCCGAACCAGCCGCGGGAAGCGGGCCGTCGGTGATCGTGCCGGGCAAGCCCGGTGAGGCGAACCAGAAGCTGTCCGCCGAGGAAGCCGTACGCCGGCGCGCCGAGGACGACTCCCCCAACTCGGCGGACGTCGCCTACGCGCGGATGATGATCGAGCACCACGAGCAGGCGCTGGAGATGACCGAACTCGCCCCGGACCGCGCCGAGTCGACGGCCGTCGAGAAGCTCGCCGAGCGGATCGCCGCCGCACAGGGACCGGAGATCTCCGCCATGAAGGGCTGGCTCAAAACCCACGGGAAGGGCGAGAAGGCCGCGAAGGGCCACCATGAGCACGCCGCGATGCCCGGCATGGCGACCGAGGCACAGCTGCGCAAGCTGCGCGCCGCGCGGGGGAATGCGTTCGACCAACTTTTCCTCACGTTGATGATCACCCATCACGACGGCGCGATCACCATGGCCACCGAGGTGAAGGGGCAGGGCAACAACATCCAGATCGAGGAGATGGCCGACGAGGTGGTGGCTCAGCAGACGAGCGAGATCACGCGGATGCGGGACATGCTCTGACGACCACGGCCGGTACGTACGCCACCGGGGCCGCCCTCAGCGGCCGGCCCGGCGCCGCGTCAGGAAACCGGCGTCCCGCGCCTGCCCGATCAGCCTGAGCGACTTCCGGCGGCTCTGACCGGTCGCGCTCATCACCGCGAGGACGGGGTCGGTTCCCGCCGCCTGGGCCGCGCGGTACTGCTGGGCGACGAGCCACCGACCCTCCACGCCCCGCGGCCAGTGGGGCCCGACCGGGCTCACCCCGGCCTCCGCGCCGTCCGGATCGCCGATGTCCGGTTCGGCACCGCCGACGGCGGATCCGATCCCGCACGCGTCGCAGAGCGGGTCCTCGATCCAGTCGGCGAGGGCCGCGAGGTCGTCGAGGGACAGCGCGGGCTCGGCCCGTACGTCCTCGATGGACACGCAGCCCGCGCTCACCACGGCGTGCGCGTCGACATGGGCACCGTCGCCGAACTCCAGCCGGACCCCGAACCAGGTCGTGGCGCCGGCGTCGTCCCGCACTTCCCACGCGGGCCACACGGAGACGGCACCCTCCGTCGGGCGACGATCGGAAAGATTAAGAAAGGATGCTTCCAGCACGCACGGAACGTAACCGCATGATCACACTCCATACGAACGAACACGCGCCCCGTCCGGCGCACAGCACCCTGTCAGCGGAGCGGCCGCAGTGCGATGCTGGACATGAGAGCGACTCCTGAAGATCCCTGAAGAACCCTCGGACAAGGAGTTCCGCCGTGTTTCGTGTCGCCGTCGTAGGTTCCGGACCGAGCGGGTGTTACACCGCCCAGAGCCTGGTCCAGCAGGACCCCGAGGTGCTCGTCGACGTCCTGGACCGACTGCCGTGCCCGTACGGCCTGGTGCGGTACGGGGTGGCACCGGACCACGAGAAGATCAAGTCACTGCAGAACAACCTGCGCACGGTCCTGGAACACGAGCGGGTGCGGTTCCTCGGCGGCGTCCAGATCGGGTCGGCCGGGGTGCCGGCCGCCCGGCTGCGGGAGCTGTACCACGCGGTCGTGTACTGCGTGGGTGCCGCCACCGACCGGCACCTGGGCATTCCCGGCGAGGATCTGCCGGGCAGCTGGTCGGCGACCGAGTTCGTGTCCTGGTACAGCGCCCACCCGGACTCCGTCGACGACGGGTTCGTACGCGGCGCACGGTCGGCGGTGGTCATCGGGGTGGGGAACGTCGCGGTGGACGTCACGCGGATGCTGGCGCGCGGTACCCCGGAGCTGTCCCCCACCGACATGCCGCAGGCGGCCCTGGCCACGCTCGCCGCGAGCCGCGTCACCGACATCACCATGGTGGGCCGACGAGGCCCCTCGCAGGCCCGGTTCACCACCAAGGAGCTGCGGGAGCTGGGCACCCTGCCGCAGACCCGGGTGACCGTGGACCCGCGGGACCTGGCGCTGGATCCGGCGTGTGCCGACCCGTCCGCGCTGCCCGCCGCGCAGCGCCGCAACATGGAGGTGCTGCGCGGCTGGGTCGGGACCCCGCCCCAGGACTTTCGGCACCGCATCCGTCTGCGCTTCTTCCTGCGCCCCGTCGAACTCCTCGCCGAGGCGGGTCGGGTGGGCGCGGTGCGCTTCGAACGGACAGCCCCCGACGGGCGGGGCGGTGTGACGGGCACCGGCCGGTACGAGGAGATCGAGGCCCAGTTGGTGCTGCGTTCGGTGGGCTATCGCGGAGTGCCGCTTCAGGGGTTGCCGTTCGACACGGCGACCGGCACGGTGCCGCACCTCGCCGGACGCGTGCTGCGCGAGGACCTCGTGGCACCGGGCGAGTACGTGGCCGGCTGGATCAAGCGGGGCCCGACCGGGGTCATCGGCACCAACCGTTCGGACGCCAAGGAGACGGTGACGTCCCTGCTGGAGGACGCCGACGTACTCGTGCGCAAGGAGGTGCCCGAGGAACCGCTGACGGCCCTGCGCGCCGCGGGTGTCGAGCCCGTGGAGTGGTCCGGCTGGCAGGCGATCGAGCGCGCGGAGGCGGCACTCGGGGCTTCCCTGGGGCGCGGGGTGGTCAAGCTCCCGGACTGGGAGTCACTGCTGATCGCCGCGCACGAGGACGTCCCGTGACCCGGCCGGTTCAGGCGTCGTCGCGGCGGACGGCCTGCCGCGCGGCGGCGTCGAGGAGTGCGTCCAGGAGCCCCGGGAAGAGGCCGTCCAGGTCGTCCTTGCGCAGGCCGTTCATCTTCGCCGTGCCCCGGTAGATCTGCCGGATCACACCGCTCTCGCGCAGCACCCGGAAGTGGTGCGTGGTGGTGGACTTGGTCACGGGCAGGTCGAACTGCGAACAGGAGAGCTCGTCGCCGACGGCGGCGAGCTCGCGCACGATCTGCAGCCGCATCGGGTCGGACAGCGCGTGCAGCACGCCTTCGAGACGGATCTCCTCGCGCGCCGGGTGCGGGAGGTCTCGGCTGCTGACAGCGGGGCTGGTCACGGCGGCTCCACTTCGCTCGGGTGCCTGTCATTGTACGAGAGCCATCGTAGTTTGACACTTGCCATACTACGATGCCTATCGTACGAGTCGACGACCGGTGCCCGTGACGAATGGAGTCCGACGTGAGCGCGCTGTTCGAGCCCCTCACCCTGCGCGGTGTGACGATCCCGAACCGGGTGTGGATGCCGCCGATGTGCCAGTACTCGGCCGCCCCGCAGGGCCCCGACACGGGCGCCCCCGACGACTGACACTTAACCCAGGTCGAGGCGTTCCGCCGGATCACCCGGTTCCTGGTGTCCCAGGTGTCGTTCCAGATGCCGAGGTCGTACGGAGAGATCCGGCCCTCGGGGTCCACCCCCGTCGCCTCGACGATGATCAGGCCCGTCCCGCCGGCCTCGCGGGCCGCGTAGTGCGCGAGTGACCTGCGGACTTGAAGAAGCCCCGCCCATCTCCACGGGGGTGGGAGATGAACGGGGCAGGGTTGCCCCTCCGCCCGCTCCCTCCGAAGGCACAAAGGAGGGAGGCTGAGTCGGGCGGAGGGGACGGACGCTAACGGGGGCTGGGGAGCCTGGCCGACCTCAAACGGCTCACCCCACCCGCCCCCGTCGCGCCCACCGCGAGCCAGCGCCACGGGGCGCCAGCCCGCGGGCTCATGGGGGTCACCAGAGAATCACGGGGACATCTGGGCCACTGGTGCATTCCGGGCACGGCACCATCCCTGTCAGGCGACACTCCGGGCAGCCGCCAAAGCCGCAGCAGTACGGGCACCACACGTTCGATGACCCACACACCTGCCGCACAGGACGCGGAGCGAGCCGCCGAAGAACGCCAGCACGGGCCACCCGGCGACGAGGACGCGGAGCCATGTGGGCGGGTGCTCCAGGTCGACGACACCGGACGTCGCGATGTTGGCACCCATGGACGCCGCGAGCGACAGGAAGAACCATACGCGCGGCGCCTTCGTCGACTCCTCGTCGGCCGCCTCCCGAATCTGCTTCCAGGCCATGACCAACAGGAGATCGACGCTGACCGGGTACGCCCACGCCTTCCACCCGCCCTGGCCGGCCGCCTCCGCGATGTCATGGATGTGCGCGAAGGAGAGAGCGGCAGCGATGACGGCCTGAATCAGAAGGGGGGTCGGACAGTCGTGCTCTCATGGCTCCTCGTTCGTGTGCCTGGGGTGTGAGTGGTTGGCGCACCGGAGCCCCCTGTCACCGGAATTGACAGGGGCCCGAAAGGAGTTGTTAGAGGCTCGTACCGCAGGTGGAGCACGTAGCGCCGACGAGCCGCCGCGCGAACCCACCGATCGTGAGGGGCTCGTCGGCTCATAGCGCTCGACGATCTCGTCCCCGCAGTCACCGTCCCGGCAGACGGGGAAGAAGAGCTCTCGACCGTCTTCGTACTCCACAAGCATCACGTCAGTGAACTTCGACCCCTCCTCGTCGAGGACGACCGCCGTCGTCCCCGCCGGGAATTCAACGGGAAGCCAGGTCGCGCCGCCGCTGTTCATGGGGGGGTTGCGCTATGCGCGCTTACTTCCGCCGTGCCTGTGTGCCGGCGATGCTCGTGTCCGCCGTTCTGTTGGCGGGGTGTTCGTCGGGGGGTTCCGACGAGGGGGCCACTCCGAAGAAGTCAGCCGTCGTGGAAGAGGCGGCCGTCGAGGAGCCGTCGGAATCGGCGTCCTCGTCCGCTCCTGCGTCTGTGGTGGGCGTCGGAGAGACGGCGGAGTTCGGGCTCGGTGAGACGGACGAGTACGGCGAGAACTACAAGGTGACGACGCAGATGGAAGTCACCGTTGCCAGTGCCAAGTACGTCACGCCGGCAGAGGTCGACACGACGAACGAGCCGGAACACGGGCAGTACGTCGAGCTGACGCTCACGCTGAAGAACATGGGCAAGGCTCCAGCGGAGATCATGCCGTAAGGAGCCATGCAGTGGGAGGACGAACAGACGGCCGCGCAGGACGCGACCACGCTCGAAGGCGTCGGCGAAGGCGATGGCCTCGACACGACGTACAAGCCCGGTCAGTCCGTGACGGGGACGCTCGTCCTCGACGTCGGCCGCAAGGGCGGCAAGGTTGGTTACTACGGGAGCGACGACCCGTCGGGCGAGCCCGCGTTCGTCGTCGAGCTCCCGAAGTCCTGACGTAGCTCAGCCCCGCTCCCTGGAGTCTTCCTCCGGGGCGGGGCTGCCGTTCGCCGTTACTACGTCTCGGACGCCCGCGATAGGCACAGGCCCGACCCGTCGGCCGTACGCCCATGTCGGACCAAGTCGGTCTCGCATATAGCGCATCCCAATGTCACCAGAGTGCGTCCTGAGCTTGCACACCAACTGCCGCACCGCCC
This sequence comes from Streptomyces sp. NPDC007808, assembly GCF_042868655.1. Classification (NCBI taxonomy): domain Bacteria; kingdom Bacillati; phylum Actinomycetota; class Actinomycetes; order Kitasatosporales; family Streptomycetaceae; genus Streptomyces; species Streptomyces sp. NPDC007808. The sequence goes on along the minus strand of NZ_JBIAEQ010000001.1, from coordinate 395,510 downwards.
CGAGCTCGCATTATCAACTGCCGCACCGCACCGAGCTCAAGAAAAGCTCAGATCAATCATGCTGTTCCGGTGCTGGTCAGAGGCTTGTTCGTGACATAATTCCGGCACTTCGCGTCGCCTGGCCAGCCGCACGCATCGCCCCAATAGGTACCCACCGTCAACATCACCGCAGGAGGCGGGGCATGCCGCGCACGCCAGTACAGACCGCAGCCGATGTAGCGCCGTACTTTGAGGTACGCATCGGAAGCTTCCGCGTCACCGCTGACCGTCTTCCTGTCCGGTTCCTGGCCCTCACGTCCAGTGCGCTGACAGGTTTCGTCACCTGGCTATGGGCACGCTGACATGGTCGGGACGGCTCAGTTTCAGCGCCGGTCCCCACCCATCAGATCCGAATCGGCGTGAGCTTGAGCTCCGCATTGTCGACGTCGACCTGAAGCTGACGGCCGTATTCCTGGATGTCGAACGGGCCGAAGAGCTGACGCTCCCCCACCACTACGGTCTCCGTCCGCGGGGCAACCGCGAAGCCGTCGACCTTGCGGGCGATGCGGAAGGTCACCGTGCGGGCGACCGTCGAGCTCGTGTTTCTCCACTATGACGGCCGTCCGACCGTCGTTGGCGACGGTGTGGTTGTTCACCGGGTCACCGGTCGTCGAGGCGAGCGCGACACCGGCTCGGGTCGACGTCGTTACGGGGATTGCTACGCGTGGCATGTGGCCTCCGGATGGTGGTGAAGTCCGGCAGGCTCGCCGTTCGTTCCTGCCTCCGGCGGAGCCCTGTGCCCGGTCTGTCCGGTCGCCGGATGAGTCGGGACGGGAGGATTCGAACCTCCGACTCCCCGCTCCCAAATCAGGTGCTCTGACCTCTGAACTACTTCCCGTTGCACGGTAGTTGCTGTGTCTGTAAGATTGCGTGGTCCACTCTTCTGAGAATCAGGAGCCTCTATTGACCTTCTCTATCGCGCTTCAACCGGCCTCCTGCTGGTTGCGGGCTCCTTAGCCCGTCAGTGCGCGCCGCCTACCTCACAGCGACTGACCTCGGTCAGTCGTGCCCAGATGCAGGTACGCGGAAGAGTCAATGGAGGAAGAGTGTCGACCAGTTCGGCGCACCACTCGTGCCACCACCCCGTACGTGACGTGGCAATCGTCGCGTTGAGTGCCGCCGTGTCGTGTCTCGTCGCGGCCGTCGTTGTGATGACCTTGAACGGTGGGCCGCTTGCGGTCATCAGCGGGAGCGGAGCCACCTTCGTGGCGGCCTTCACCATCGGTATGACGGTGCTCGGCCACTTCCGCACCGTCTAGGCAACCGGGGGCGGTTCCGTAGCGAGCCGCCCCCGCCCCAATTTCTAGCGTCCGTCCGGGTGCAGCAAGTAGAGGCCCTGTTTCTCCGGGCACGATCCGGGAGGCGAAGGGCGGAACCTCGTGTCCTTGCGGACCCTCGTGAATAGGGCCGGAGTCGAACCGACCTGCGCGGATCGTCGGGCACGCGGCCCTACCTATTCGCCGCCATGGTCAAGGGGAATCGAACCCCACACCGTCACCAGACGGACGCCCGAATCGAACGGGCACGCCGGCCGCAAGGCGTCCACCGACCGGCCTGGAAGGGCGGCGCGCCCGTCGGGCCGGACGCCTACGGATGGCAGCCGGTGGCGCCGAGCGCACTCGCGTTCGCGGACGGGCACCCGGTGCCGAGCGAGCTGACGGTCGCCGGGATCCGGCGGATCGTGGGGCAGTTCGCGGACGCCGCCCGCCGGGCGCTCGCCGCCGGGTTCGAGATCGCGGAGATCCACGGCGCCCACGGCTATCTGATCAACGAGTTCCTGTCCCCGTACTCCAACCACCGCACCGACGAGCACGGCGGCTCGTACGAGAACCGCACCCGGTTCGCGCTGCAGGTCGTGGACGCCGTACGAGAGGTGTGGCCGGACGACCGGCCGCTGTTCTTCCGGATCTCGGCGACGGAGGCTGGAGGAGGGCGGCTGGACCGCCGATGACACCGTCCGCTTCGCGGCCGACCTCAAGGCCCACGGCATCGACCTGCTCGACGTCTCGACCGGCGGCAACGCCTCCGGGGTCCGCATCCCCGTCGGGCCGGGCTACCAGGTGCCGTTCGCCGCGCGGGTGAAGGCCGAGACCTCGCTCCCGGTCGCCGCTGTGGGCCTGGTCACCGACGCCGAGCAGGCCGAGAAGATCGTCGCCAACGGCGAGGCGGACGCCGTACTGCTCGGGCGTGAGCTGCTGCGCAGCCCGTCCTGGGCGCGGCATGCGGCACGCGAACTCGGCGGCCACGTGCACGTGCCCGACCAGTACCACCGTTCCGTCTGAGGCGCCGCGGAACCGGCTGGGCGGAGGCGTCGCCCAGCCGGTACCGCCGACGCCGCGTCAGCGGAGGTGAGCCGGCAGGTAGCGGACCATCAGCCGCTCCAGCTGCGGCAGGGCCCGCTGTCCGGCCACCGCGAGCGCGATCGACGCGGCGACCCCCGCCCAGGCGAGCGGGCCGAGCGGCGTGCAGCCGAAGAGGTGGCTGATGCCGGGCGTCTCGACCAGGGCGACGAGGGCGGCTCCGGAGCCGAGTGCGGTGGCACGGACCAGCGGGCTGCTCCGACGGTCCGCCAGGGTCTGGGCCAGCTGGGTGCCGACCACCGCGCACAGGGCCATCGTGGTGGAGCGGCGGGCCGTACCGGGCGTGAAACGGCCGATCAGCCAGGCGGCCGTCGCGCCCAGCGTGGTGGTCAGTGCGCGGTGCCGGATCTTGCGGATCAGGGGGGCGCCGAGCAGCGAGGTGCCGAGGGGTTCGGTCGGGGGCGCGGACTGCCCGGCCTCCGCCTCCGGTCCCGGGGGCACCTGCTGCGTGGTCGACTCCGCCTCCGGTCCCGGGGGCACCTGCTGCGTGGTCGACTCCGCCTCCGGTCCCTCGGGCACCCGCTGCGTAATCGACTCCGTCTCCGAGTCCTCCGGCTCCTTCGGCGTCACCGCCACCGCCATGGCGGGGAACAGGTCGGTGAACAGGTTCACCAGCAGCATCTGGCGGGTGGACAGCGGCGCCGCGCCCGACAGGAGGGTGCCGAGCAGGCCGAAGCCCACCTCGCCGGCGTTGCCGCCGATCAGGATGGCGATGGCGTCGGCGACGCTGTGCCACAGCGCCCGGCCCTCGCCCACCGCCTCGACCAGGACGGTCAGATCACCGTCGGTGAGGACCAGGTCGGCGGCGTTGCGGGCGGCCGCCGAGCCGCGCGCGTCGATGCCGACGCCGATGTCGGCGGCACGGATGGCGGCGGCGTCGTTGGCGCCGTCACCGACCATGCCGACCACCCGGCCGGCGTCCCGCAGCGCCTCGACGACCTGAAGCTTCTGCTCGGGCGCGACCCGGGCGACCACGCCCATGTCGCTCAGCATCCGGGCCCGGGCCTCCCGGTCCGCGGAGGCCAGTTCGTCGCCGGTGACCACACCGGTGTCCTCGGGCCAGCCCAGTTCGGCGGCGATCGCCCGCGCCGTCTGCGGATGGTCGCCGGTCAGCATGACGGGCCGTACGCCCGCGTTGCGCAGGCCCTCGACGAGAGCCGTGGACGTCTCGCGCGGTACGTCGGCGAGGGCCAGCAGACCGGTGAACTCCAGCTTTTCCAAGGGCTGGTCCAGTACGTCCGCCGCCTGCTCCGTCTCCCGCAGCCGACGCCGGGCCACCGCGAGGACCCGCAGTCCGTCGGCGGCGAGCGTGTGCGCCGCCTCCGTCGCCGACTCGGGCAGGTCGACGCAGGCGGGCAGCACCGTCTCGGGGGCGCCCTTGACCACGAGTACGGCGGCGCCGTCCTGCGCCCGGCCGACGGCGGCGGCGTAACCGCGGCCGGCCTCGAACGGCAGGCCCTCCGTCTGGGACCACTCCGGGTCGGTGGGGGCGGCGTCCAGGACGGCTTCGTCGGTGGCGTGCACGGGCCGCTCCGAGCCGCCGTTGAACTGCGGGCAGGCACGTGCCGCGGTCCGCAGGGTGGTGTCGCCCTCGCTCTCGTGCGGTTTGCGGATCGTGCCGTCGGCGTCGGTGACCCGGACCAGGCGCAGCCGGTTCTCGGTGAGCGTGCCGGTCTTGTCGAAGCACACGGTGTCCATCCGGCCGAGCGCCTCCAGGGTGCGCGGGGCCCTGACGAGGACCCCGCGGCGGCTCAGCCGCCGGGCGGCGGCCAGCTGCGCCACGGTCGCCACCAGCGGCAGCCCCTCCGGCACCGCGGCCACCGCCACGGCCACGCCGCCGCTCACCGCCTCGCGGATCGGCGTGCCGCGCAGCAGCGACAGGGCCGTCACACCGGCACCGCCCGCGAGGGTCAACGGCAGTGCCTTGTCGGTGAGTTCACGCAGGCGGGCCTGTACTCCGGCGGACGGCGGTGTGCGTGCGGCCAGGGACACGGCCCGGGAGGACTCCGTGCGCTCACCGGTGTCCACCACGACGGCCCGGGCCTCCCCCGCCACCACGGTCGTGCCCTCGAACACCATGCAGCTGCGGTCGGGCACGGCGGCGTCGGGCGTCGGGTCGGTCGACTTGTCGGCCGGCAGGGACTCCCCGGTCAGCGCGGACTCGTCCACCTCCAGGCCGTCCTCCCACAGCAGACGGGCGTCGGCGGGCACCACGTCGTCCGCGCGCAGCTCGATCACGTCGCCGGGGTGGAGCTTGGCGGCGTCCACGAGGTGCGAGCGGGACTCCGACTCCTCGTCCGCGACGCGCGCCTTCTGCTTCTGCTTGGCCAGCAGACCGGACAGGGCCCGTTCGGCCCGCATCCGCTGGACACCGCCGACGAGCGCGTTCAGGTCGAGCGCGCCCACCACCAGCAGGGCGTCCACGACGGAACCCAGGATCGCCTCGGCGGCCGAGCCCACGGCGAGCACCGGGGTGAGGGGGTCGTCGAGTTCGCCGCGCACGGCACGGGCCAGCTGCAGCGGCCCGCTCAAGGGCGCGAACACCCGCTTGCGTCCCATGGCCCGGAACGCCTTGCGCACCCGGTCCGTGGCCTGCTCGGGCATACCCGGCTCGGCGTCCGCCTCGTGCTCACGCTCCAGCCGCTCGCGGACCTCGGTGGGCTCCAGTTCGTGCCAGGCCACACGCGGACGGGGGTGCGGTGCCCGGGCCGCCGCCACGCCCAGGGCCGAGCGCACACCGGTCAGCAGGGCCCAGGCCGCGCTCACGTCGACCGGTGTGTGCCGGATCCCGGGCCACGGCGTGGGGCGGCCACGCCTGGACTTGCCGATCGCCACCAGCAGTCCGGACAGGGCGGCTCCGGACCGCGCCAGGACCTGCGACCTGCGGCCGACCCCGCGTGCGGCCGGAACCGCCCGCAGCAGCCGCCACACGTCGGCCAGGCCGTGCGGGGCGAGCACGTCCGCGCCCCAGACGAGGGCGCCGTCGCGGTCGGTGAGGACGACGGCCACATCCCCGGCGAGCAGCCCCTCGAACACGTCCCCGTCGTCGGGCCCCGGCCGCGCCACCGTGACGACCACGGCGTCGTCGGCCCGCAGCGCCCCGACCACCTCGCCGAGCGAGCGTTCCCCGCTGACGACCTGGTCGGCGAGGTTGGTGAAGTCGGCCAGGGCGGGATCGTTCACCATCACCACGCGAAGGCCCGCCCGCCGTGCCGCGTCCAGCACGGTCTCCGCCCACGGGTCCGCGCCCGCTCCGGGTGTCCGCAGCGCGCTCGGGTGCAGTACGACGGTGTCGGCCATCTCCAGCTGCCCCAGCCGCTCGGTGTCCCGCACGAGCACGCCGGTACGGGACAGCGCGGCGCTCAGGACGGCGTGGAAGGCGGCCGGGCCGTAGCGCGCGGCCTTGGGCGAGCCCGCGAGCACCGCCTCGGCCGCCTCGGTGCCGTCGTGCTTGACCAGCAGCGTGGCCAGTGCGCCGACGAGACTGCCGGTCTCGGCGTGCGCGGCGTACTCCTGGGCAGGTGAGGTGCGCAGCGGCGGGCGCGGGCAGTGGTCACCGGCCACGCTGCACCGCTCGGGCAGGCAGACCTCGTCGTGGACCATGTCGAAGGCGGCCGCGCGGGCCACCGTGTCGGCGAGTTGCAGCGAGCGCAGCGAACCGTCCAGCACCAGCGCGGTCGGGGTCCGGCCGGCGCCGTGCACGACCGCGTTCGCGGCGGCCATCACCATGTCCATGCGGGTCCGGCCGAGTCGCGCCCGCAGCCATCCGCGAAAGCGCGGGTTCTCCCGCAGCAGCGTGACGAGCGCGGTCACCGACCGGGGGGTGGTCGGCAGGCCCAGCCCGTACCCGATGAACGCCGCGGCGATGCCGAGCCCGTCGGCGGCGAGCGTCGCGGCGGCGGCCCGTACCCCGGCGGGATCGGCGGGGTGCGGGACCTCCTCCACCGACTCGTCCGACTGGGCCAGGCCGTGACGGGCCGCGATCTCGGCGGCCTTCTCGATCACGCGGTCGCTGACCGACTCCTCGACGGCGGTCACCACCAGCCGGCGCAGTCCGCCGTCCCAGTACGCCAGGGCCACGTCGGGCCGCTCCAGCAGCGCCTCGGCGACCCGGCGGGCGGCTCGCTCCGTCCCGCCCGCCCGCTTCACGCGGTCGGGCTCGTCGGGGTGCAGCGCCAGGTGCACACGGGTGCCGCTCCGCCAGGGGCGGGGGCGCAGAGGCAGCGTGTTGCGGGCGACCCGCACGACACGCGCCGCCGTGTCGACGCTCTTCACACCGGCCCGGGCCGTTCCGGCCACGGCGCCCGCGGCCGCTCCCACCGCGGGTGCGGCTCCTCTGACCAGCAGCCGCGGTCCGGCCGCGACCATTCCGGCCGCGGCAGCCGTCGGACGTGTGAGCAGCCCAAGAACCATCGCTCGCCCTCTTCACCTCGGTCGGCGTCGTCTTCCGCGCGGACCCGGGTTCCCGCAAAACGCCATGTCATCCGCCCGCGCGCGATCCGGCGGGGCACACCGGGGCGACCGCGGGCCAAGGCCGATCACGAGGGGGTGAAGCCGGGCGGGAGGAGGGCGCGGGACGTGGGGCGCGTCCGGTGGGCGTGCCCCATGCCCGGGCGCGTCAACCGACGGTGCAGACGGTCCCGTCGAGGGTGAAGTCGAGGGTGAAGGAGGCAGGCTAGGCGCTGTTGCCCGTGTGGGTCGCCCGGTAGCCGATGCCGACACTCGCTCCTGGCGCGAGCGTGGCGTTGTACGAGGCGTCGGTCGCGGATCGCGGCGGAAGCCGAGGTGTACGTGGCTCCCCAGCCGTTCGTGACCGCCTGGCCGGCGGGCAGGGGAAGCCGAGCCGTCAGCCGTGGATCGCCGTGGAGAGCCCTCGCTCACCCCTCGACCGACCGAATTCTTCTGCGTGAGGCGTTGACTAGAAAGCGCTTGCCCCCTACGTTCCGTTCAGCGGAGTGACCGACTGCACGGCGCGCCACCCCCCACGCGGCCACTCCGCCGACTCCAAGTTCCACCTGGCACACAAAGTTCAAGCACATGAACAAGCCGCGCCGCCCGCCACGGCAGCGGCGCCGGCGGACACGCCGACCTGCGGCGCACGATCCCGGCGGGGCCGCGACCGGGATCTCACAGGTCGACATCGAACCCCTCACATCGCGACAGAAGGAACGGGACATGACTTCTGCGACCCGACCGCGCGCCCGTACACGCGCACTGGGCGGCGCGCTGGCCGCCCTCGGTCTCTCTATTGGCATGATCATGACCACACATGCCCCCGCGGCGAGCGCCGCGACCTGGCCGACCCCCAACGGCAGCGAACCGGTCACGGCCACCATCAAGATCTCCGGCACCAAGGACTACGGGATGAAGCGCCTGTACGGCTCCGGGGCCCTGGGCGGGGACGGTCAGGGCGAGGGCCAGAAGCCGATCCTCGAACTGGCTCCCGGCGCCGTCCTGAAGAACGTCATCCTCGGCAAGCCCGCCGCCGACGGCATCCACTGCAAGGGCAGCTGCACGCTACAGAACGTGTGGTGGGAGGACGTCGGCGAGGACGCCGCGACGTTCCGGGGCGAGTCGTCGTCCAACGTGTACACCGTCACCGGCGGTGGCGCACGGGACGCCGGCGACAAGGTCTTCCAGTTCAACGGCGCCGGCACACTGAACGTGTCGAACTTCTCGGTCAAGAACTTCGGCACCTTCGCCCGTACCTGCGGCAACTGCAGCAAGCAGTACAAGCGGACGATCAACCTCAACAACATCGAGGTGAACTGGAAGGGCAGCCGGATCGTCGGCATCAACACCAACTACAACGACGTCGCGACCCTGAGGAACATCACGATCGTCGGGGACAGCAGCCGGAAGATCATTCCCTGCCAGAAGTGGATCGGCAACAGCAGCGGCCAGGAGCCCAAGGAGAACGGCACCGGGCCCGACGGCACGTACTGCAAGTACTCGACGTCCGACATCACCTACAGGTGACCGCGCGGCGATGAGACGGGCCGTTCGAAGCGCCCTGCACGGCGCTTCGAACGGCCGCCGCGTCATGCGGGGCGCCCGCCGGGCGGTCGTACGCGGGGGACGACTCTCCGCTCTCAAGCGGGCGGACACCCGCGGGCCGCCCCCTTGTCAGCGCACACCCCTTCCGCCCCTTCCGGGCGCCCCCTCCCCGCCGTCGCGCACCAGTGCCGCCTCCGACAACTCCTGCCGGTAGTCCGCGTAGGCCGCTCGCAGTCGGCCGCCGGGCCAGTCGGCCGGAAGGAGTTCGGGCGGCAGTACCGGGTCGGCCAGGAGGTGCCGTACGACCGCCGCGAAGGCGGTGAAGCGGTCGGAGGGGCGGCGGGCACCGGCGACATGGGTGAGCAGGGCGTGCCCCGTAACGGTCCAGGCGTCCAGCGGCCACAGCCGCGCGGCCAGCTCGCGCGCGGGGCGGTCGGGGCGGGCCGTGCAGCACTCGGCCACCCGGTCGACGCCGGGCGGCAGGGGGCGCAGGAGGTTGGCCGGCCGCAGCCAGACGCCCTCCCGCAGTTCGGCGAGCCGCAGGCGGGTCAACTCGCCGCGCAGTTCGGCCCGTTCGGCGGGCCCGCGGCCCGTGGCGGTGACCACGATCATCTCCCAGTCGCCGCTCCAGGGACGGGTGCTGGGGTGGACGGCGTCGTCCTGGCGCCGCTGGCGTTCCAGGAGCCGGTCGCTGAGCCGGTAGACCGTGTCCGCGCGCCGCAGGTCACCGGCCGCGACCATGCGGCTGAGCGCGGCCCGCACGGTGGAGCCCGCGACGCCGAACGACTCCACGCCCCGCACAAGGTCCTTCACCGGCAGCTCGGGCGGATGCAGCCCCAGCAACAGGCTGAGGACGACCGAGCGAGCGGACAGCGGGCGAAGCTCCACCTCGACGGCCGGCAGGGACGTGTTGTTCGGCATGGCCACGACTCTACGAGGCGGGAGGACGTATTACAGGATTGCTGCGGCCGCAGCACGAGTGCAACACTGACCGTATGGTCTCGATACTCCCGCAGGAGCAGTCCGGTGCCGCGCAGGAACGTTCCTCGATCGCGGCGGAGCACACCAGCGGGTATGCCACCCACGACGTCACCAACCAGCCCCCTCCCCTGTCTCCGTACGACGCGTCCGAGGACACGGCGCTGCTCGAAGGGCTGCGCCGCGAGGGGGCGGCGTGGGCCGAGGAGGACATCCGCCGGCTCGGCCTGCGGGCCGGGAGCGTAGAGGCGCAGGAGTGGGGCGAGCAGGCCAACCGACACGAGCCCGAACTGCGCACGCACGACCGGTACGGCCACCGCGTCGACGAGGTCGAGTTCCACCCGAGCTGGCATAGCCTCATGCGCGTGGCCGTCGCCGAGGGCCTGGCCGCGGCACCCTGGGCGGACGAGCGGCCCGGCGCCCACGTCGCCCGGACCGCCGGCGGCCTGACGTGGGGCCACACCGAGGCCGGGCACGGCTGTCCGACGTCGATGACGTACGCCGCCGTCCCCGTGCTGCGTCGGCAGCCCGAGCTGGCGAAGATCTACGAACCCCTGCTGACCAGCCGGGAGTACGAGCCCGGCCTGCGCGTCCCGACCGACAAGCGGGGCCTGCTCGCGGGCATGGGGATGACCGAGAAGCAGGGCGGCTCCGACGTACGGACCAACACCACGACGGCGACGCCGACGGCGGAGCCCGGCGTGTACACGCTGCGGGGCCACAAGTGGTTCACCTCGGCGCCCATGTGCGACGTCTTCCTCGTACTGGCCCAGGCTCCCGGCGGTCTGTCCTGCTTCCTCGTGCCGCGCGTCCTGCCCGACGGCACCCGCAACACCTTCCGCATCCAGCGTCTGAAGGACAAGCTGGGCAACCGCTCCAACGCCTCCTCCGAACCGGAGTTCGACAGGACCGTCGCCTGGCTGGTGGGGCCCGAGGGACGGGGCGTCAAGACGATCATCGAAATGGTGAACTGCACCCGGCTGGACTGCGTGATGTCGTCGGCGACGCTGATGCGCAAGACGCTGGTGGAGGCGGGGCACCATGTACGGCACCGCAGCGCGTTCGGCGCGCGGTTGGTCGACCAGCCGCTCATGCGCAACGTCCTCGCCGATCTCGCCCTGGAGTCCGAGGCCGCCACCACGCTCACCCTGAGGCTGGCCGGAGCGGCCGACCGGGTGGTGCGAGGGGACGACGCGCAGGGCACCGAGGCGGCCTTCCGCCGGATCGCCACCGCGGTCGGCAAGTACTGGGTCACCAAAAGGGGTCCGGCCTTCACCGCGGAGGCCCTGGAGTGCCTGGGCGGCAACGGCTATGTCGAGGACTCGGGGATGCCCCGCCACTACCGGGAGGCTCCGCTGCTGTCGATCTGGGAGGGGTCGGGCAACGTCAACGCCCTGGACGTCCTGAGGGCATTGACCCGGGAGCCGGCCACCGCGGAAGCGCTCTTCTGCGAGCTCTCCCTGGCCAGGGGCGCGGACGTCCGGCTGGACGCGGCGGTGACCCGTCTCAAGGGCCTGCTGGCCACCGGCTCCGAGGCCGGTGCGCGACGCCTGGTGGAACAGATGGCCCTGACCCTTCAGGCCTCCCTCCTGGTCCGCCACGCCCCCGCGCCCGTCTCCGACGCCTTCTGCGCCACCCGACTGGGCGGCGACTGGGGGCACTCCTTCGGGACGCTGCCCGAGGCGGCGGACGTGGACGCGATCCTGGGGAGGGCGCTGCCGGGCGGGGAGTGAGGGCGAGGGCCCGGACCTCGGATCGCTCGGGTGTCCGAGGCCGTGGCAGGGCAGGGCGGGAACCCTGGGCGGCCCTGCGGCCACACGGCGGCCGTCGGCCTCCGTACGGGCCGCCGCCCGCCCCCGCACACCCGTCACCCCGGGGTGCGCCCACCCCACAGCGGTCCGAACCGCGCCCACTCGTAGCCCCACTGGTCGATACGGCGGCTCTCCAGGCGGCTGCGCAGGGCCCGGCCGCCGACGAAGGGCACGGACGCCGCGAACACGCCGACCAGGCCACCGACCAGGGCGGCGCGTGAACGGGCCTCCGACTCGGTGGCGGGCCTGGTCACGAGGCGGCCCTGGGCATCCGTCCAGACGGTGACCGGTGTGCCGACGCCACTACCGGGCCGGACTCGGGCCTGGCCGGTGTGCGAGGCGCCGTCGGGCGTGCTCCAGCGGACCTTCGCCCACACGCTCGCGCCGCTCGGCGTGCCGGGGCGCGAGGTGCCCGGCGCCTGCTCGCTGAGCAGGGCGACGACGGGCCGCCACTCGACTCGCTCCCGGGCCATCCCCCGTTCCACCGTGTCGGCCGTCGCGAGGCCGGTGAACACCCCGGTGAGGAGGGTGAGTGCCCACGCGGCGAGCAGCACCCAGGCCTCCACCGCGTCGGCCCGGCGCTTGAGCGGGTTGCGCCGCCACCGCCACAGCCACACCTTCGGACCTCGGAACGCCATCGAAGGCTTCCTCCTCATGCGCGCACGAACCTGCCGGATGGACTCGCCCTCCCATACGGCGGACGGCCGCTGGATGCTCACGGCATCTACCCGGCGTCGACGGGCCACGCGTCCTGCGGGCCTCGCGGGCGTCTCGGGGAAAGCGCCTCGCGGCTCCCGGCAGCGGTCTATCACCGCCGCGCTGACCTGCGACGCAAGCCATTGCGGGGGTGACTGTCAGTGCCGGGGTGCAGACTGGCCGGTGTCTGGGACAAGGACGTCGCGGAGGTGATCGGCATGACCGAGGTACTGCTCGCCGTGGGCACGCGCAAGGGACTGTTCATCGGGCGAAGGCGAGGTGGCACCTGGGAGTTCGACGAAAGCCCCTACTTCAACGCGCAGGCCGTGTACTCGGTCGCCATCGACACCAGGGGCGAGCGACCGCGGCTGCTGGCCGGCGGCGACAGCGCGCACTGGGGCCCGTCCGTGTTCCACTCCGACGACCTGGGCCGGACCTGGACCGAGCCCGCCCGTCCGGCCGTCAAGTTCCCCAAGGACACCGAGGCTTCGCTGGAGCGGGTGTGGCAGCTGCACCCGGCGGCCGCGGAGCCGGACGTGGTCTACGCGGGCACGGAACCGGCCGCGCTGTACCGCTCCGAGGACCGCGGCGAGTCCTTCGAACTGGTACGGCCGCTGTGGGAGCATCCCACGCGCTCCAAGTGGGTGCCGGGCGGTGGCGGGGAGGGACTGCACACCGTGGTCACCGACAGGCGGGACCCGCGCGCCGTGACGGTCGCCGTCTCGACCGCCGGGGTGTTCCGGACGGCCGACGGCGGAGCGAGCTGGGAGCCCGCCAACTCCGGTGTCTCGGCGGTGTTCCTGCCGGATCCGAACCCGGAGTTCGGCCAGTGCGTGCACAAGATCGCGCAGGACGCGGTGAATCTGGACCGTCTCTATCTCCAGAACCACTGGGGCGTGTACCGCAGCGACGACGCCGGCGCGCACTGGACGGACATCGGTGAGGGTCTGCCGTCCACCTTCGGCTTCGCCGCGGCCACGCACCCGCACCGCGGCGAGACGGCGTACGTCTTTCCCATCAACGCGGACTCGGACCGGGTACCGGCCGACCGGCGGTGCCGCGTGTTCCGTACGGCGGACGCGGGCAAGAGCTGGGAGCCGCTGTCGGCGGGACTGCCCCAGGGCGACCACTACGGCACGGTGCTGCGTGACGCGATGTGCACGGACGACGCGGACCCGGCGGGCGTGTACTTCGGCAATCGCAACGGCGAGGTGTTCGCGTCGGCGGACGACGGCGACAGCTGGCGGCAGTTGGCCTCGCATCTGCCGGACGTGCTGTGCGTGAGGGCCGCGGTGGTCGGATGAGCCGTCTCTGCTTACGGGCCCGCCTCGGCCACCGGTTGATCGCGGCCGCCGGCACGGCAGTAGGGTGACGCCCGTGCCACCACGACCCTTGCATGAAATCGTCGAACCGGGCTGGGCGAAGGCCCTGGAACCCGTTGCCGAACGGATCGCCGCGATGGGCGACTTCCTGCGTGCGGAGATCGCCGCGGGGCGCACCTATCTCCCGGCCGGAGCGAACGTCCTGCGGGCTTTCCAGCAGCCCTTCGACGAGGTGAGGGTCCTGATCGTCGGTCAGGACCCCTATCCGACCCCGGGGCATGCCGTGGGCCTGTCGTTCTCGGTCGCGCCGGACGTCCGCCCGCTGCCCGGCAGCCTCGTCAACATCTACCGTGAGCTGAACACCGACCTCGGGCTGCCGCAGCCGTCCAACGGCGATCTGACGCCATGGACCCGCCAGGGTGTGCTGCTGCTCAACAGGGCGCTCACCACGGCCCCGCGCAAGCCCGGCGCCCATCGCGGCAAGGGCTGGGAGGAGGTCACCGAACAGGCCATACGCGCCTTGGCCGGACGCGGCAAGCCGCTGGTGTCGATCCTGTGGGGCCGCGACGCCCGCAACCTGCGGCCGCTGCTCGGCAACCTCCCGTCGGTGGAGTCGGCCCACCCCTCGCCCATGTCCGCCGACCGCGGCTTCTTCGGTTCCCGCCCCTTCAGCCGGGCCAACGACCTGCTGATGCAGCAGGGAGGACAGCCGGTGGACTGGCGCCTGCCATGACCGGCGTCCCGGGCCGGGTGGCCGGGGCCGAAGCAGCCGTGGGGCCGGTGGACACGGCCCTCGGGTTCCTCGCCGTCGACTCGGGAGGATCCGGCCTGCGGGTGGCCGTCGGCACCGTCGGTCGTGGTGCGGCTGCCCGGCGGGAGTCCCCCGAGCCGGTGCGTACCGGCGAGCGGGGCATCGATCCCGGGCATCTGATGGAGCAACTGGTGCCTCTGGTGCGGGCGTCGATGGCCGAGGCGGGTGTCGCCCGGCTGGGTGCGGCGGCGCTGGGTGCCGCCGGACTCGCCTCGCTGGGTGATGCCCTGCGCGCCGAACTGCCGCACGCCCTGGAGCGGGAGTTCGGCGTCGGCCGCCTCGCGCTGGCCGCCGACGCCGTCACCGCCTATGTCGGTGCCCTCGGTTCCCGTCCCGGTGCCGTGCTCGCCGCCGGTACGGGCCTGGTGGCGCTGGGCACCGACCTGACGCGCTGGCGCCGTGCGGACGGCTGGGGGCATCTGCTCGGCGACTGCGGCAGCGGTGCTTGGATCGGGCGGGCCGGGCTGGAGGCGGCGCTGCGGGCCCACGACGGGCGGCCCGGCGGGTCGACCGGGCTGCTGGCCCGCGCCGAGGAGGTGTTCGGTCCCGTGCGGGGCTTGCCCGGCAAGCTCTATCCCCGTCCGGACCGGGCGGCCGTCCTCGCCTCCTTCGCGCCCCATGTGGCCGCCCGCGCCGGCAGCGACCCGGTCGCCGCGGGCATCCTGCGCACCGCCGCTCGGCACATGGCCGAGACGGTGGCCGCCGTGTGCCCCACCGAGGGTGAGCCCCAAGTCGCGCTCACCGGTGGCCTGTTCAAGATCGGCGCACCTCTTCTCGCGCCCTTGGAGGAAGAGCTGTCCGCACTGCTGCCGCGGGCGCGACGGGTGCCCGCCGCCGGGGATCCGCTGGCGGGGGCGGTGGACATCGCGACCGAGTTGGCGGCCGGATCGCTGACACTGCCGGGTGACGAGGCACTGCTCTGCGTACTGACCCGAACGGGTGACAGATAAAACGGACTGATCCCCATACGTTGATCGGTTCTGAACCGCACGTAACTCATCAGACAAAACCGGACGGATACCGCTCACCTGCACCCTCCCCGAACAGGGGAGCCCAAGAAACCAGTAACATGCGGCGCCATGAGCTCCCCCACTGGGCCCGCGTCCGGCCTGCCAGTACGAATGCCGCGCCCCCGCCAGCCCGGGCGGCACCGCCGACCCGAGCCGCTGGCGGCTCCCGAGGGCGCGCCCGCGCTCGTTCTCGCGGTGCCGGGCACGCCGAGCGCCGCCACCCGCGGCCTCGCCGAGGAGGTCGTGAGCATCGCACGTTCCGAGCTCCCCGGCCTTGACGCCCGGATCGGGTACGTCGACGGCGACGACGTGGAGTTCCCCACGCTCCAGTCCGTGCTGGTGCACGGCGCGGAGGAGCGCATCGCCCGCTACGAGCAGGCGCTCGCCGCGGGTGTGGAGGCCAAGGAGCCCGAGGGTCCCGTCGCCGTCGTGGTGCCGCTGCTCGCCGGCCCGGACAGCGCGCTGCTGCGCGTCATCCGCCAGGCCGTGATGGACAGCCGGGTCGCGGCCGACCTGACCGATGTGCTGGGCCCGCACCCGCTGCTCGCGGAGGCGCTGCACGTGCGTCTGTCGGAGGCCGGTCTGGCCCGCGCCGACCGCGCGCGGCTGTTCACCGTGGCGACCGCTGCGGACGGCATCGTCCTGGCCTCCGTCGGCGGCGAGGAGGCCGTGCAGGCGGCCGGGATCACCGGCATGCTGCTCGCCGCGCGCCTGGCCGTGCCGGTGATGGCGGCGGCCCTCGACCAGGAGGGCTCGATCACGGCCGTCGCCGAGCAGCTGCGCTCCTCCGGCTCGCAGCAGCTGGCGCTGGCGCCGTACCTGATAGGGCCGGAGATCGACCCGAGCCTGATCGCGGAGGCCGCCCGGGAGGCCGGCTGCTCCGCCGCCGAGGCGCTCGGCCCCTACCCGGCGATCGGCAAGCTCGCGCTGTCCAAGTACACGACGGCTCTGGGCATCGCCCCGCAGCAGCCGCAGGGCACTTCGGTGCGCTGACCCGCACGTCGCAGCCGTCATGCCGAGGGGCCCGCTCCACACCGGAGCGGGCCCCTCGGCGTACGGTCACGTCCTGGCCGGCTCCGGGCCGATGACCACGCAGGCCGCGGCTGGGACCTCGATCGAGCCCTCGTAGCGCGGAAGTCCGGTGTCCGGGTCCAGGGCGAACCAGGACACGTCACCGGAGCGCTCGTTCGCGACGTACAGGAACCCTTCGGACTCGGTGATCGCGCGGGGCCAGTGGCCGGCGCAGGTGACGGTTCCCGTCAGCCGCAGTTCCTCGCCCTCGACGGCGAACGTCGACAGCACGTCCTCGCCGCGGATCGCGGTCCGAACGAAGCGGCCGTCGGGTGAGGCGACGATCCCCGACGGGTAGGCGTCGCCGTCCGGGGGGCCCGAGAGCACCGGTGTCTCGGCGAGGGGCTTCAGCGTGCCGTCGTCGGCGTCCCAGTGGCAGACGGTGACCGTGGGGGTGAGTTCGTTGAGGACGTAGGCGTAGGGGGCGAAGGGGTGGAAGGCGAGGTGGCGTGGGCCCGAGCCGGGCCGCAGGGCGATCTCGCGGTGGACTTCGAGGGTGTTCCCGGCCGACGTGTAGACCCGCACCGAGTCGGTGCCGAGGTCGACGCCGACAGCCCAGCGGCCCCCTGGCGCGGGCAGCACCTGATGGGGGTGCGGGCCCAGCTGGCGGGGCGTGTGCGGGCCGGAGCCGGTGTGCCGCAGGACGGCCGACGGGGCGTCCGTCAGGGTGCCGTCGGGGCGGACGGGGACGGCGGTGACACTGCCGGATCCGTAGTTGGCGGTCAGGATGTGACCGTCGAACAGGCTGAGGTGCACGGGCCCGCTGCCGCCCACCGGCACCGGCGGCCCCGCGAGCTCCGACGTGTCCGCGCCCACGCGGTACGCGGCCACGGTGCCCTCGGCCGTCTCGCTGACGGCGTAGAGCGTGTCGCCGTCGGGCGACAGGGCCAGGTACGCGGGGTCGGGTACGTCGGCCACGCTGCCGAGTACGGTCAGCGCGCCGCTGCCCGGGGCCACGGATGCCGTGGTGATGCCCCGGCCGCCGGCCGCCGTGAACGATCCGATGTAGGCCCGTGTGCCCCGCCTGCCTGCGTCTGCCACCGCTGTCCCCTTCCGGTCGGGTGCCGTCGGCGGTGACGGTAGCAGCGAACGGCCATCGGTCTAGACCAAGTCGGCCGAGAAGAGTTCCGTGGCTCCGCCGGCAGTGCCTCCCCCTGGCCGGACACCGCTGGTCCTGCGGTGCCCGGAGGGTCTCCCGGGGCAGGGGCCGGGCGGCCGGGTCCCGCGCCCTCCCCCGGAAACCACCCGCGGGCCGCGCACCGATCGGCTCGCATGCCGCCGTTCATCGGCACGGGCGTGGACGGCGGCACCCCGGCCTTCCACTCCTCGAAGGAACCTGGAGGTGGGGGCCGGGCGGCTACCCGACGGCGACCGGGCCGGAGCGCACTGTCCCGCGAGGGGCGCCGGCAGCGCCGTCGTCACCGACCGTCCTCCGGGGCGTGCCGAGGATGGATCACCCCTCGGGCGCCGAGTCGGCACGTCGGCCGCGACCTTGGCGGCGAGGGCGCGGCTGCGGCCTCACTCCCCCACGCCGACCAGGGGCGATCCGGTCGGCGTGCGCAGGGGCTGGGCCAGTTCGGCCAAGGCCCGTTCCAGGCCGTGCAGGTGGGCGAGGGCGGGGTGCGACGCCGTCGGCCGGTCCGTGGGGACGGTGACGTCCGTGCCGCCGGTCAGCGCCTCGACGGCGGCCTCGACGCGCCAGCAGGCGGCGGCCAGGCGGGCGTCGTGCGAGGCCTCCGGGTCGGCGGCGACGGCGACCAGGCCGCGGATCTCCCGGGCGCAGTCGTCGAGCAGGGCCAGCACACGACGGGCCCGGCGCTTGCGGGCCGGCATGGGGTTCAGCGGGTGGACGAGCGGCGCGACGGAGAGCCGTACCCGGCCGAGCAACTGCTCCAGCTCGGCCACGCGCGCGGCCGGGTCGGCGGTGCCGTCGCCGGCGATGCGGGCGGCGGCCTCGGCGGTGGCCGCGTGGACACAGCGCAGGGCCCGCTGGATCCAGGCGTCGGTGATGGCATGCGTGGTGACGGGCAGCACGAACAGCACCGCGAGCACGGCGCCGAGCGCTCCGACACCGGTCTCGGCCAGCCGCAGCGCCAGCAGGGCGGGGTCGAGCACGCCCAGGAGGCCGTAGAGGAGCTCGGCGAGCACCGTGACGCAGAGCATCATCCAGGTGTACGACACGGCCGCCGTGTAGAAGATGCCGAAGACGCAGACGGTCAGGAGCACGGCCGTCGGGAGGCCCGCCCCCTGCAAGGGGACGGCGACGAGCAGGCCGAGTCCGATGCCGATCACCGTGCCGAGGACCCGGCGGAAGCCGCGGACCAGGGTCTCGCCGCGCGAGGTGGTGTTGACGAAGATCCACCACGTGGCGCCGACGGCCCAGTACCAGCGCTGCCCCGATACCAGCTGCCCCACCACCAGGGCGAAGCCCGCACCGGCGGTGGCCTGGACGGCCTGGCGCGTGGTGACCCGGGCGAGGCCGCTGCCGCCCGGCGGTGCGGGCACGGGCGCCGGGGGCGTGCGGCGCTCGTAGCACCACAGCCCGAAGCGCACCACGGCAGCGGTGAGCAGGGACAGCAGGACCGCGGCGTAGAGCTCGGGGAGCTGCCCCGGGGTCGCCTGCAGGAACTGCGCCACGAAGAAGGTCATGAACGCGAACACACCGAGGCTGTGGCCGCGCGGCCCCCAGCGGCGGGCGTACACGCCGGCCCCGACGACGGCGAGGAAGGTGAGGTCGCGGGCGACGGGGTGGTCGTGGAGCTCGGCCGCCGCCGCGAGGACGGGGAGGCCGACGAGCGGCAGCAGCGCGGTGGTGACCGCCTGCCCGCGGACCGTGGCGTCGGTGACGGTGAACATGGCGAGCAGCGCGGCGAGGCCACCGGTGACGGCGCCCACGAGGGAGTGTCCGGCGAGGCCGCAGACCGCGACCGCCGCGCCGATGCCGAGGACGGCCCGCAGGGCGAACCGCAGCCGCGTCCGCCCCGGATCCGGAGCCATGAACACCCTCTTCAGCACCACTTACCGCCCCCTCGCACTCTGGCTGGAAACCGACATGAAAAAGGCGCCGCGGGGTCCGCAGCGCCATCGACGCCTCCATATCAGCATCACCACCGCCACTGGCTCAAGCGGCTCCTTCTAGACTGGTCCATTGGTACAGCGCAGGCCGCCTCAAGGCGGTCACAGGAGAGCCAACGGACGAGGAGACCGGACGGCATGGCCGTGGACGAGCTCGACACCCGCATCCTGCGGCTGCTGCTGGAGCGGCCCCGTACGAGCGTGCGGGAGTACGCCCGCATCCTCGGTGTCGCGCGCGGAACCCTTCAGGCCAGGCTGGACCGGCTGGAACGGGACGGTGTGATCACCGGCACGGGCCCCGCTCTCTCCCCCGCCGCCCTCGGCCATCCGGTGCTGGCTTTCGTGCACATCGAGGTCACCCAGGGCCACCTCGACGACGTCGGCGACGCGCTGGCCGCCGTACCGGAGATCGTCGAGGCCTTCTCGATCACGGGTGGCGGGGATCTGCTGACCCGCGTGGTGGCCCGTGACAACGCCCACCTGGAGGATGTGATCCAGAAGCTGATCAGCCTCCCCGGCGTGGTCCGCACCCGTACCGAGGTGGCCCTGCGCGAACGCGTCCCGCACCGGCTGCTGCCCCTGGTGGAGTCGCTCGGGCGGGCGGCGGCACGGAAATGACCTTTGACATGCTGGGGCCATGAGCGGTCTCAGCGGCATCTCGGTCATCTTCGATCTCGACGGCACGCTCGTGGACAGCGAGCCCCACTACTTCGAGGCCGGCCGCCAGGTCCTCGCCGAGCACGGGGTTCCCGACTTCGCATGGACGGATCACGAGCGGTACGTGGGCATCAGCACCCTGGAGACGGTGACGGCCTGGAAGCGGGATTACGCCCTGCGGGCCTCCGTCGACGAACTGCTCGCCGCCAAGAACCGCCGCTATCTGGAACTGGCCCGCGCCGGCACACGCGCGCACCCCGAGATGCGCGCGTTCGTGGAACTGCTGGCCTCGGAGGCCGTACCGATGGCCGTGGCGTCGGGTTCGTCGCACGAGGCCATCGCGGCGATCCTCGCCGGTACGGGCCTGGACGCCCACCTGCGCACCGTCGTCTCGGCCGAGGAGGTCGAGCGGGGAAAGCCGGCGCCCGACATCTTCCTGGAGGCGGCCCGTCGGCTCGGCGCGGCACCCGGCGACTGCGTGGTCGTGGAGGACGCGGCCCCGGGCGCCGCCGCGGCGCACGCCGCGGGGATGCGGTGCATCGCGGTTCCCTACGTGGCCGCGCAGGCGGACGCCCCGGAGTTCGCGACGGCCGGTCTGCTGCTGCCGGGCGGGCAGGGCGAGTTCACGGCACAAGGCGCGTACGACTGGCTCCTGCGTTCGGCGCCGCCTCGCTGACCCTCCCACCACCCCCGCACCCCCGCCGCCCCGGCCCGGGGCGCCGTTCAGCGGCAAGGGTGGGCTGGTGGCGCGTGGTGCGCTGGTCTCGGTGTTGCCGTCCGCCGTGAACGCGTGGGTGATCGGGGGCCGGGGCGGACGGCCGCTACGACCGGCGGCGTGGCTTGCCTCGCCGTACGCCCTTCGCGCCCTTCGCTCCCTGCCCGCCCTTGGCGCCGCCCGAGCCGCCGCGTTGGCCGCGACCGGTTCCGGACTGCCGGCGCGGGCTGCCGGCGCCCTCGGGTCGTCTGCGCTTCGGCTGCTCCGCCGCGGCCTGGGGCTGGGACGGGGTGCGGCCCCGGGTGCTGTTGACCGTGCGGCCGCGGACGATCCCGATGAAGTCCTCGACCAGGTCGGTGGTGGCCTCCTCCGGCCAGGACAGCGCGACACTCGACTGGGGGGCGTCGACCAGCGGCCGGTAGGTGAGGTCCTTGCGGTGGTGCAGCCGCGCCAGCGACTGCGGCACGACCAGCAGGCCGACGCCCGCGGCGACGAGTTCGACGGCGTCCGCGGTGGTCGCGGGGCGCTCGAAGGCGGCCTGCCCCGGGGTCCGCTCCCAGCCGAGGACGTCGTCGAGGGGGTGGAAGACGACCTCGTCGGCCAGGTCCTCGACGGTGACCTCGTCGACGGCCGCGACGACGTGGTCCTTGGGGACGACGACGACCGTGGTCTCGGTGTAGAGGGGGATCGCGCTGAAGACCGTACGGTCGACCGGCAGCCGTACGAATCCGGCGTCGGCGTCACCGGCACGGAGCGTGTCCGCCACCTCTGCCGCGGTCACCGACAGAAGAGTGAGGGGGACGTCGGGATAGCGTTCGTCCCAGATCCGCGCCCACTTCGAGGGGGTCACCCCCGGGACGTAGGCAAGCCGGAAGGACGGGGGTGCCGCCGGGGCTGGAGGGGCTGCTTCCGGGGACGACGGGGGTACTTCCGAGCCTGTCACCAGGCCAGGCTACCGGCCGTGGCCGACGCGCCCGCGGTCGCGGTCGTGGTGGTGGGCAGGGTGCGCCCGGTGAGGCGTAGGACTACGTTCGGCGCGCGGGCCTGCGGTTTCGCCGCGGGGGCGGATCTGCGGGCGGATTCGTGCAGTCGTTACCCTGGACGGCATGACGTCGCACCAGAGCACCCAGACCATGAAGCCCGCCACCGCGGCGAAGAAGCTGGGTGTGTACCTCGAGGCCACCCCCGCCGAGTTCCGTGAGGGTGTGGTCTCGCGTGCCGAGCTGCACGCGCTCCAGGCGGACCCGCCTCAGTGGCTGCGGGAGCTGCGGCGCAACGGTCCGCACCCGCGGCCGGTCGTCGCGCAGAAGCTGGGCGTGTCGATCGCGGGTCTGGCCCGCGGCGGCGTCACGGAAGCGCTCACCACCGAGCAGATCGAGACGCTGAAGGCGGAGCAGCCCGAGTGGCTGCAGAAGGAGCGCGCCACCCAGGCCAAGGTCCGCAAGGAGGCGACCCGCCTCAAGGAGCGGGACGCGCAGCGCGCGGACCGGAGCGCCTGAGCCCGTCCTCACCGGGTCCGCGTCAGCGGGTTCCGCTACCGGCGCGGGCCGTCCGCGAACGGTTCGGTGCGTGCCAGGCCGTCGCGGAATCGGTTCCAGGAGCGTGACCGGGCCGAAGTCCGCGCGTCCGAGGGGTGCGGCCGATGACGAACGCCTGGTCTCGGGGCGGAAATGCGCATGCGTCCACGCGTCCCGCTCTGGGATCATCCCGGCATGGTCCACCGTCTGGAACCCCTGGTCGTCCGGCATGCCCACCGTCTCCCCGCCCCTACCGGACCCGCCGGTGACGGTGCCGTCGCTGCACGGCAGTTCGACGCCGCGCTGATGTCGGTGGGCTTCAAGCTCTCCGCGCCGCTGCTGGCGCACCTGTCGGGGCTGGCCGAGGGCACGGTCGTCGGCACCGCCGCGAGGACGCTGCGCACGGTCCGCGAGATGGTCGGCGATCATGTGCAGCACAACGCGTACTTCATCGACTTCCCGGCCAACGTGCCGGACACGTACGACTTCTGGACGCGGTGCGTCGCCGAGGCCCTCGCCGACGACGCGACCCGGCCGAGCGTGCTGGAGCAGTTGAGCACCGGCGTCGTCGACCTGCTCACCCTGCCGTCGTACGGCCGCTACCAGCACACGTACGCCCAGCTGCTCGACCACCACGAGGAACTGATCGCTGCGGCGGGCGACCGGATGACGGTGCTGCACCTGGGCGGCGAAGCGCAGGACGAGGTGACCGACCTCTACCTGGCGTTGGCGGGCAGCAGCACGCCGCTCGGTGAGGACGCCCTGCGTGACCTGGAGGCGCTCGCCGAGGCGTGTGCCGACGGGCCGCAGCCCGCGGAGATACCGGTCCGGGAGAACCGCGCGGTCCTCAACCGGGCTCGGCTGCGGACCGGTTCGGAGCTGCTGCTGGACACGGTCACGGATGTGCTGCGGCTGGCCTGCGCGGTATCGGGTGGTGACGTGACCCTGGTGGAGGCGACCCGGTTCCGCGGGCTGTCCCGTCCGGTGCGCCGCGCTCTGCTGGCCGGCCTGGACGCGGTGGTCGCCGCCGCACCCGCCAAGCTGGCGGACGTCCACGCCCATCGCGAGGACTTCAAGCGGCTCGGCGAGCGGCTGCACCCGCACGAGTACCCGCAGTGGCCGCACGCCGCCGACGTGTTCGCCGTCGCGCGCGGCGAGAAGCAGGCACGTTCCTTCGACAGTTCGGTCGAGGAACTGCTCGGGATGAACGACGTCATGGGCGCGGCGAAGCTTTTGAAGTCGGCGCCGGGCAAGTTGTTCCGCTGTCTGGACCGGCTGCTGCGCATGGCGCTGGACCAGGAGGAGCGCGACGCGGTCGCGGCCGCCGCCGAGGAGGTCGTGGCCGACGTCTCCGGCCGGGTCCTGCTGGCGGTGCGCGAACATCTCGCCAACCGTGCCCAGGAGACGGGCGAGCCCCGCGTGTTCGTGAACCGGCTCGGCCGCGCCTACGTCACCGAGGACGAGCGTCCGCCGGTGCTGCCGCCGGAGCGGGACCGCCTGATCGCCGCGGTCGACGCGGAGATACGGCGCCGGCTGCCGGACCCGGGCCATCTGCTGATCGACCCGGACGTCCTGGACGTCGCGCTGCCGCTCAGCGGCCGGGCGGCACCGGCCGGGCTCGGCGTGCTGCCCCGCGGTTCGGTGTCGCCCGTGGACGGCGAGCTGCTGCGCTTCTTCGTGTACTGGAAGCAGTCCGGGCACCGCACCGACTACGACCTGTCGGCGCTGATGCTGGACGCCGACTACGCGACGGTGTGCTGGCTGGCGTACACCAATCTCAAGGACCTAGAAGGCGAGCATTCCGGTGACATCACCGAGGCGCCCTGCGGTGCCTCGGAGTTCATCGACCTGCGTCTGGGCGCGGTGCGCGGCGAGTTCGTCGTCCCGCAGGTCAACATCTTCGCCGGGGAGGGGTTCGAGGAGGTCGAGGAGTCGTTCTTCGGGTTCATGCTGCGCGAGGCGGAGCAGCGGGGCCGGCCGTTCGAGCCGCGTACCGTCCGGATGAAGTCCGGGCTGCGCGGTCCGGGCCGGGTCGCGCTGCCCCTGGCGTTCCGGCGCGGTCCCGACGGCCGGTGGCACGCCAAGTGGCTGCACCTGTATCTGAAGGGCGCTCCCGCCGCCAACCGGGTCGAGGCGAACCAGGTGTCGGTGGCGGCGTTGCTGCGCGGCATCGTGGAGCGCGAGCAGCTGACCGTGCGCTATCTGACGGGCCTGATGGACGCCACGACGACGACCCTGTGGGACGGTGAGACGGTTCCGGAGGGTCCCGTCACCTACATCGGCCTTCAGCGGCCCGACGGGCTGCACCCGGGGTCGCGGGTCGTCGTCCCCGAAAATCTGCGCGACCTGATCCCCGCATGACTGTTAGGGTCGGCCGTGGCGAGGCCATGAAGGGACTTCCTTCTCAACTCCTTCTTGAAATAGTCCTTTCGCTCTCCTCGCCACTCAAGCTTTCGGCGGCTCAGCTGTCGTAGTCCACCGTCAGCGTCTCCGACACCGGGTACGACTGACAGGTGAGGACGTAGCCGGCGTCCACTTCCCCCGGCTCCAGCGCGAAGTTGCGCCGCATGTCCGCCTTGCCGTCGGTGACCAGGGCCCGGCAGGTGCCGCAGACGCCGCCCTTGCAGGCGAACGGCAGGTCGGGGCGGGTGCGTTGGGCCCCCTCCAGGATGGTCCGCTCCCTGGGCAGGGCCGCGGTGGTGGACCGGCCGTCCAGGGTGATGGTGACCTCGCTGACGGGTCCCTGGGGTCCGCTCTCCTCGTGGCGCGTCTCGCGTACCGGCTCGTCGTCGGCGTAGAACAGCTCCTGGTGCACCCGCTCGTCGGGGACGCCGAGGCCGCCGAGGACCCGCTGGGCGTCCCGGACCATGCCGTGCGGGCCGCACAGCCACCAGTGGTCGGCGGTGGTGACGTCGACCAGCGCGTCGATCAGCGCGGACAGCCGGTCGGCGTCGATGCGCCCGGAGAGCACCTCGGCCTCGCGCGGCTCGCGGGAGAGGACGTGGGCGAGCTGGAAGCGGCTCGGGTAGAGGTCCTTCAGGTCGGCGAGCTCGTCGGCGAACATCACCGTGTCGGTTCGGCGGTTGCCGTAGAAGAGGGTGACCGTCGAGCGGGAGTCGGCGGCCAGGACGGACTCGGCGATGGACATCATGGGTGTGATGCCGGAGCCCGCCGCGATCAGCACGTGGTGGCCGGATGCCGTGAGGTCGGGGGTGAAGGCGCCGGTCGGGGCCATCACCTCGACCATGTCGCCGGGGCGTACGTCGCTGACCAGCCAGGACGAGAAGATGCCACCGGGCACGACCCGGACGCCGATGCGCGGGCTGGTCCCGACCGGTGAGCAGATCGAGTACGAGCGGCGTTCGTCGCGTCCCTCGATCTCGCGCCGCAGCGTCAGGGACTGCCCCGGTGCGAAGGCGAACTCCTCGGTCAGCTCCGCGGGGATGTCGAAGCTCACGGTGACCGCGTCCGCGCACAGGGGCTGCACGGCGGCGACGCGCAGGGTGTGGAAGGCCGGACGGCGGCGGGTGCGCGGGGGTACCGCGGCGGCCGTCCGTGCTTCCCTCAGGCCTTCCATTCAGATCTCCTTGACGTACTCGAACGGCTCGCGGCAGGCGCGGCAGCGCCACAGCGCCTTGCAGGAGGTGGCGGCGAAGCGGGAGGTCTCCTCGGTGTCCGCCGAGCCGCAGCGCGGACAGCTCACCGCGTGCCGGGTGGGTGACAGCACGAGCGGAACCGGGCCGCCGCCGCGGGGTGCGGGGCCGGGCGGAGCGATGCCGTGCTCGGCGAGCTTGCGGCGGCCGGCCGGGGTGATCCAGTCGCTGGTCCAGGGCGGGTCGAGGACCGTGCGGATCTCCACGCGCGTGTATCCGGCGTCCCGCAGCCGCGCGGCCACGTCCGCCCGCATCTCGGCCATGGCCGGGCAGCCGGAGTACGTCGGCGTCAGGCTCGCCACGACCGTGCCGTCCTCGGTGGCCGTGACGTCCCGCAGGACGCCCAGGTCGGCCAGGGTGAGCATGGGCAGCTCGGGGTCCGGCACCTGTGCGGCGATGTGCCGGGCGCGCCGGGCGTCGGACAGCGTGGTCGGCATGGTCACCACCTGGCCTCCGGGTGGGCACGGGCCACGCCCTGCAACTCGGCCAGCAGGGGCGCCAGATGCGCGGTGTGCTCCCCGGCGCGGCCGGAGCCGGGCAGCGGCCGGTAGACGGGCATGGGCAGTCCGGCCGCCTCGGTGACCTGCTTGAGGACCGCGACGACCTCGTCCCGTTCGTCGTGGGCCGTGAACAACTCGCCCACGTACGGGGCGACCTGCTCCAGCGCCCTGCGCGTACGCCGGTGCGACTCGTCCGTGCCGTCGCCCAGGCGCACCGTCCACTCGGCGGCGTACTGCCGGTGGTAGCTCAGCTCCTTGACGCCCTTCGCGGCGATCGCCGCCAGCACGGGGTCGGGGTGCGACGCCAGCCGCTCGAAGTGTGCGAGGCGCCAGCTGGACAGGACGAGCAGCCGGACGACGCAGAACGCGAAGTCCGCGTCCGGGAGTTCGGCAAGGCGTACGTTGCGGAACTCGTCGGCGTCGCGGAAGTAGGCGTAGGCGTCCTCGTCGCGGCCGGTGCCGTCGACCTGGCCGGCCCGGGAGTAGAGCAGGCGGGCCTGGCCGAGCAGGTCGAGGCCGATGTTGGCGAGCGCCACCTCCTCCTCCAACTCGGGGGCGCGGGTGATCCACTCGGCCAGGCGCTGGGCCGAGACCAGGGCGTCGTCGGCCAACGACACGCACAGGTCGGCCAGTTCACCGGTGTCGACGCCCTCGGGCACGGTGGTGTCGACGCCGTGCAGCGGGTCCTCGAAGCCGGTGCCGTACGCCCAGCGCGTGTCGTCCTCGTGTCCCTCGGCGAGGGTCAGGTAGACGTGGTCGTCACTCATGCCCTCTCCTTCAGATGTGCGGGACGTCGTCGGGGATGTCGTAGAAGGTCGGATGGCGGTAGACCTTGTCGGCGCTGGGGGCGAAGAAGGGGTCCTTCTCGTCGCGGGTGGAGGCCGTGATGTACTCGGACCGCACCACCCAGATGGAGACGCCCTCGTTGCGCCGGGTGTACAGATCGCGGGCGTGGGTGAGCGCCATCCGGTCGTCGGCGGCGTGCAGCGAGCCCACGTGGACGTGGTTGAGCCCGCGCTTGCCCCGTACGAACACCTCGTACAGCGGCCAGTCCTGCTTCCCGGCGGTCATGCCACCGCTCCCTTCTTCGCACGGGCGGCCTGCTTGGCCGCGTGGGCGGTGGCCGCCTCCCGGACCCAGGCGCCCTCTTCGTGGGCGCTTCTGCGCCGCTGCACCCGCTGGGCGTTGCACGGGCCGTCGCCCTTGATGACCCGCATCAGCTCGTCCCAGTCGGGGGTGCCGAAGTCGTGGTGGCCGCGTTCGGCGTTCCAGCGCAGCTCCGGGTCGGGCAGGGTGACGCCGAGCTTCTGCGCCTGCGGGACGGTCATGTCGACGAAGCGCTGGCGCAGTTCGTCGTTGCTGTGCCGCTTGATCTTCCAGGCCATCGACTGCGCCGAGTTGGGCGAGGCGTCGTCGGGCGGGCCGAACATCATCAGGGACGGCCACCACCAGCGGTTCACCGCGTCCTGCACCATCTCGCGCTGGGCTTCGGTGCCGCGCATCATCGTCATCAGCAGCTCATAGCCCTGCCGCTGGTGGAAGGACTCCTCCTTGCAGATCCGCACCATCGCGCGCGCGTACGGACCGTACGAGGAGCGGCACAGCGGCACCTGGTTGCAGATGGCCGCGCCGTCCACGAACCAGCCGATCACGCCGACGTCGGCGAAGCTCATGGTCGGGTAGTTGAAGATCGACGAGTACTTCTGGCGGCCTTCGACGAGCCGGTCCGTCAGGTCGGCGCGGTCGGCGCCGAGGGTTTCCGCTGCCGAGTACAGGTAGAGCCCGTGGCCGGCCTCGTCCTGGACCTTGGCGAACAGGATCGCCTTGCGGCGCAGCGACGGGGCCTTGGTGATCCACTCGCCCTCGGGCTGCATGCCGATGATCTCCGAGTGAGCGTGCTGGGCGATCTGCCGGATCAGCGTCTTGCGGTAGCCCTCCGGCATCCAGTCACGCGGCTCGATGCGCTGGTCGCGCGAGATCGTCGCGTCGAAGTGCTCCTGGAGTCGCCCCTCGGGGGGCGCCTCGGCGGCGTGTGATGTCGTCATCGGTACCAGCTTCCCCAACCGACCATTCGTTCGGTATCAGTGTGGCCTGTTTCCCCCGGCGGAGGCAAGACCTTCCGGGCCGAGGAGAACGGCCCGGGACACCCCTGTGGGGTACCTGGGCCGCTTCACGGGCCGGGGTACCTGGGCCGTTT
Organism: Streptomyces sp. NPDC007808; assembly: GCF_042868655.1. NCBI lineage: Bacteria > Bacillati > Actinomycetota > Actinomycetes > Kitasatosporales > Streptomycetaceae > Streptomyces > Streptomyces sp. NPDC007808. The sequence continues at coordinate 367,101 of NZ_JBIAEQ010000001.1, read as the reverse complement.
CACCGGCCGGGGTACCTGGGCCGCTTCACGGGCCGGGGGCGGCGGTCCACCTCACACGTGGGGCGATCGGGGGATTCCGAGCGATATGAAAGAGACCGCTGCCCGGAAAGGGCTCGTGCGACGGCTCGGGCGCGGGCTTCGGATCGAGGTGGGGCCTCCCCTCCCCCGCCGCACCAGGCTGACCGCACCCAGGTGCCGTCGGGTCCGTCGACGGGGAACAGCACCGAGCCGTTCTCACGGGGCCGCTTGAAGGTGGCGTGGCGATGCGACCGGTACGCGGCTAGCGTGATCGCCCGACTTCCGTACCGGACAAGGAGCGAGCGTGGGCGCAGAGGGGTCGACGGCCGTGCTGGTGACCGGTGGCAGCGGTTTCGTGGGCAGCCATCTGGTCAGGCGGCTCCTGGAGCGGGGCTACGAGGTCCGCACCACGGTGCGCAGCACCGCCGACCCCGCCAAGGTGCGCCCGCTGTGGGAGTTGGACGAGGAGTTCCCCGGCCGGCTGTCCTTGTTCGAGGCGGACTTGCTGACCGAGGGCTCCTTCGACGCGGCGATGAGCGGCTGCCGGGTGGTGTTCCATGTAGCGTCACCGTTCCTCATGCCGGAGCGGATCAAGGACGGCCGGCGGGACCTGGTCGAGCCGGCTCTGCTCGGCACCCGCAATGTGCTGGCGGGCATCGAGCGGACACCGTCGGTCCGGAGGCTGGTCCTGACCTCCACGGTCGGCGCGATCTTCGGCGACTACACCGACGTCCTCGACATGACCGACCACGTGCTGTCGGAGCGGTACTTCAACACCACCAGCACGGTGGAGAACAATCCGTACCACTATGCGAAGACGCTCGCGGAACGCGCGGCGTGGGAGGCGGAGGCCGCTCAGCAGCGCTGGCGCATGGTGTCCGTCAACCCCGGCCTGGTCCTCGGCCCTTCACTGACCCCCGCCTCCCGGTCCGGCAGCCTCTTCCTGCTGGACGAGTTGTTCAAGGGCTACTTCTGCTACGGCGCCCCTGACTTCAGCTTCACCACGGCGGACGTGCGCGACGTGGCCGACGCGCACATCGCGGCGGCGGAGAAGCCGGACGCGAAGGGGCGTTACATCGTCGCGGAACGGACCATGACGTCCTTTCACGACATGGCGCGCATCATCCGGAGCCGGTACCCGCGCGACCTCCGCCTCCCGCGCACCGAGCTCCCGCACTGGCCGGTACGGATCCTGGGCCCGGCCTTCGGCCTGACGCAGGACTACATCCGCAAGCACCTCGGCATCAGGTTCCGGGTGGACAACAGCCGCAGCGTCAGCGAACTCGGCATCACCTACCGCCCCGTCGAGCAGACGGTCCTGGATCACTACGAGGCGTGGCGGAAGCAGCGCAGCGCGAAGTGAATCAGAGGATTCCCGCGCCCGAGCGTTGAAGGTCACAAAAACGTATCGGACATTTCACACGTCAATCTTCACGCGGGGCACACAAGTTCGTTAGGTTACGGCTCAGGCCGCACGACGATCTCCGGCGAACCCCGCCGGGACGTGCGCCCTCCGCCGAGTCCGGTGCGCCCACGCGGGCCAGCCGAGCCGGGGACCCACCGAACTTGGGGTGAATCGGCCCAACCGCCCTTCGGGGCAAGGGCCGTAGGGCACACCTTCCGGAGACGACCGCCCGATCCCTCCCCCGGAGCCTGAACGGCCCCGGGGGACCCCCATCGCTGACCCGGTAGGCGGAGCACGGAAGGAGTACGTCGCCCATGGCGCCGGAACGCACGGCGGGTCCGGGGGCTCTGAGCCTGCCCGGCATGCGCAATTCCGCACTCGCATCGGCGGCCCTCACCTCTGTGGCCCTCCTCGCGCAGACGGCCAACGCCGCCCCCTCCCTCGGGGACGAAGCGCCGAGCCGCGAGGAGGTCAGCCGAAAGGTCAGCTCCCTCTACGACCAGGCCGAGTCCGACACCGGCACCTTCAACGCCACCCGCGCGGCGGCGGGGGCGCGGGGGCGCGCCGACCGTCCGGCCGACGCCGGACGCGGACCGGCCGCGTCGCCCCGGAAGGACGAGGCCGGACGCGGTGACCCCGCGCTCGACAGCGTCGCCCGGCAGTGGTTCGACGCGGCCCGCTCGAAGCTGGGTCCGACGGTTCCGGCGGTCCTGCCGAGGGAGCGTGGGGAGCGCCCCTCCGGCCCACGGTCCGCGCGCACCGCCGAGCGAGCCCCGGGGAACCTCGCCGAACTCGGACGGTCCACGTCGGACCGGCCGGCCCTGGCGTTGCCCGCCGCACCGGTCGCCGAGCCGGTGTCCGCCGCCACCGGGACGTCACCCGTGGCGGAGCTGACGGCGGGCCCCCTCGCCGCCCTGCCGTCCGCTACGGAGACATCGCCGGAGACCACCGGGGAGACCACCGGGGCTCTCCCGGCCCTCCAGGTCTCCCGGACCACACAGTCCGCCCTCGCCCTGCCGGCGCCGACCACGTCGTCAGTCGAGCGGGCGGCGGAGGTGACGGCCGGGGCGACGGACGAGTCGCGACAGCGGTCCGCGCTGAAGGCGTCCAAGGAGCGGAACCAGCGCAAGATCGAACAGGCCCGGGCCCTGCTGTCCGCCCACACCGCCCAGCGGACCAACCCACCGGCCGCGATCGAGCCCGCACCGACGACACCTCCGGTCTCGCAGACCTGGGACTCCGTGGCGGCCCTGCCCGCGGACACATGGAGCACCACGCAGACACCGGCCGCGGACACGTGGACCACCACCACGCAGACACCGGCCGCGGACACGTGGACCACCACCACGCAGACACCGGCCACGGACACGTGGACCACCACGACTGCGCCCACGGACACGTGGGCCACCGCCGAGACGCCGGCCACAGGCACGTGGGCCATCACCGAGACACCGGCCACAGACACATGGGCCACCACCGAGACACCGGCCACACCCGCCGACACCTGGACCACCACCCAAGCCCCGGCCCCCGACACCTGGACCACCACCCAGACCCCAGCCACCGACACCTGGACCAACACCCCCGCCTCCTCCGCCTCCCCCGCGGACCCGTGGGCCACGCCCCAAGCGCCCGCCGTCGAAAGCTGGAGCATCACACAGACATCGGCCGCCCTCGACACCCGGAGCACCACCCCGACCCCGTCCGAGTCCTCGACCGGCACCCAGTGGCAGGTGCTGCAGGACCTGCGCTCGGTCGAGGACCTCGCTCCCACCGCCGCCGACACGTCGACCTGGTCCAGCACGGCGAGTCGGTCCACCGAAACCCCGGTCGCCCCTCCCGCGCCCGTTCCCCCGCTCACCACGAGCCAGACCTCCACCGCGGGCCAGGGCCCGACCGCGGGCGCCCCCGCCCCTGCCCCCTCAAGCGCGCAGCAGGACAGTCGGGCCACCCGCGCCCTCGAATTCGCGCGGGCCCAGCTCGGCAAGCCCTGTGTCTGGGGCACGACCGGTCCGGAGGCGTTCGACGCCGCCGGGCTCACCCAGGCCGCGTGGAAGGCCGCCGGGATCACGCTCCCGCGCACCCCGCAGGAGCAGGCCACCGCCGGTCGCGGCATCGCCGTCCCCTCCGCCGAGCCCGGCGACCTGGTCCTCTTCCATGCCGGCCACGTCGGCATCTGTTCCGGGAACGGCATGATGATCCACGCCCCGGGCCCGGGCGCGGTCATACGCGAGGAGTCGATGCACTACGCCGGGGAGTCCGCGATCCACAGCGTGGTTCGACCCGCCTGATCCGCCGCTCGTCCGTCGCCCCCCGGCCCCCGCGGCGGGGTGGGCGCGGGCTGCACCTCCCAACCGTTCGCGAGGAACCGGCCGCGTAGAGGTGCTCAGGCGGCCTTGAGCGCGAGGGGCGGCGTCCCGAGGCCGCTGAGGAAGATGGAGGAGACCGGCTTAGCGGGGCCGGTCTGCCGCATCTCCGCCACGAGGTCGCGCAGGCCCGCCAGCACGGCCCCGATCTCCGCTCGGGCCAGGTGGGCGCCGAGGCAGAGGTGGGGGCCGTAGGCGAAGGTGACGTGCTTGTTCGGGGTGCGGTCCAAGCGCAGTTCGCCGGGGGCGTCGAAGATCGGTCTTCCTCCCGGGTGCGCTGTTCCCGGCACGTCGTGCCCTCGTGAGGCTCGTCGAACACGTGTCGGTCCAGCGCTGCTCAACGGAGTGCGGGCCGCACCGCCGGTGTGACACCGCTCAGCGGCGGCTGTCGCCTGCGCGCCGGTCGGGCCTGCGCTGGGCGAGCCACAGGGCGACCGCCTCCGCGATCGGCAGCCCCGTCTCCAGCTCGACGAAGCCGAACTGGCCGCCCTGGTTGCACTCCAGGAACCACCAGATGCCGTCCTCGTCCTCGGCGAAGTCGAAGGCCGCGTACGCCAGTCCGGCGAGGTTGACGTACTCGTGCACCGACTTGGCGATGCGTTCCGGGGCCTGGATCGGCTCCCAGCCGTGCCCCGTGTCGCCGTAGCGTCCGTCGACCTGGCCGGGTTCGGCGGTCTTGCGCGCGGTGAACAGCCGGGTGCCGACGCAGGTCAGGCGGATGTCGGCCCGCTTGGGCACATACCGCTGGAGCAGCGCCGGGCCGGCCGCGACGGCGGTGAAGTCCGCGTCGGGCCCGACGAGGGTGGTGGGCAGGGTCAGCCCGTCACCCGGCGGCGGTCCCGAGGCGGACTTCACCACCACCTGCCGGTGCTCCTCGGCGAACTCCCGCGCCAGCCGGGGTGCCGTGGTGAAGACCGTCGGCGGTACGGCGAAGCCGCTGAGGTGGGCGACCCGCAACTGCCACGGCTTCAGGCGGGCCTGGTCGGCGTTGCGCGGGTGGTTCATCCACCGTGCGGCGGCGGAGTGGAGCATCCCGTAGAGCGCCTGCCGGGTCTCGGCGGTCAGCCACGGTGAGGCGTGCGCGGCGTGTGCGGCGGGTTCGCCGGGCCGGCGCACCCAGATGGAGCGCAGCCCTCCCATGCTGAGCACATGGCCGTTGACCGACAGGTGGCCCTCGAAGTCCCCGTGGGCGTAGTCGGCGGACAGCACGGCCTTGCCCGGCAGGTCGGCTGGGTCCAGCCGCATCACGGCCGTCCCCGTGCCGTGCAAGGCGGCCACCACCATGTCGGCGGTCACGTCCTCTTCGGACGTCAGGATCAGTACGGTCATTCGCGGCCGGTTCGTCAGTCGTCGAAGTGGGTCGCGGAGCCCGCGGTGGACGTCGTCGTGCCGACCGCGAGCAGGAGGTCCGGGTCGCTGACCGCCGGGCGGCCGTCGGGCAGCACGTTCAGCTGGCGGGCCGGGTCGAAGTGATACGGCGTCACCGCTTGGGAAAGTCCCCCGGGAAGGGTGTAGTTGAGGGTGAACGGGCGCACTGGAACCTCCACGGTCGCAAGTCGATTGCGTTACCGTCCCTTACGGGTTCCTTGCGTAACGAATTCATCACTTGCTGCCACAACGGGGTGAAGGTCGTCACACCACGCACCGCGTTCTGCACCTCTTCGACACATCCGTCGGCATCCGTTCGCGGCGCGTTCACCTTCGGTCGCGGCCTGGCTTCTCAGGGTGCGGGCATGCCTCCGCCCTGGAGACGTTCGAGGTCGGAAGGTCGGACCTGGATGACCAGGAGGGCGATCACCGCGGCGACGGCGGTGAAGATCGCGGCCACGACGAAGGCGGCGGAGACCCCGGCGGTGAGGATCTCGTCGGCATAGGGCGGCGGGAGTTGGCCCGTGCGTTCGAAGCGCAGCCGCTCCAGGGGGGTCGCCTGCTCCAGGAAGGCGGGGACCTGTTTCTCGGCCTCGTTGTCGCTGGCCGTACCGAACATCGTGACCAGGATGGACAGTCCCAGGGAGCCGCCGACCTGCTGGGTGGCGTTGAGGAGGCCGGAGGCGGCGCCCGTCTCGTGGACGGCCACATTGGACAGCGCCATCAGGGTCAGGGACACGAACTCCATGCCCATGCCGAGGCTGAAGACGAGCATCGGGCCGAGGACGCTGCCCGCGTAGGTGGAGTGCACGTCGGTCAGGGTCAGCCAGGCCAGGCCCGCGGCGGCCAGGATCGCACCCGTCACCATGAAGGGTTTGGGGCCGTACTTCGGCAGGAGTTGGGAGGCCAGTCCCGCGCCGATCGCGATGACGGCGCTCACCGGCAGGAAGGCCAGCCCGGCCTGCAGGGGGCTGAAGTCCAGCACGTTCTGCACGAAGAGGGTGAGGAAGAAGAACATCCCGAAGATCGCCGCGGCGAGGCTCAGCATCATGCCGTACGTGCCCGCGCGGTTGCGGTCGGCGAACATGTGCAGGGGCGTGATGGGCTGCCGGGAGCGCCGCTCGACGAGGATGAACGCCAGCAGGCACACGACGGCCGCCCCGAACGCGGCCAGCGTGAGCGCGTCCCGCCAACCGTCCTGCGCCGCCCGGATGAACCCGTACACGAGCAGCACCATGCCGAGGGTCGAGGTCAGCGCACCGGCCACGTCGAAGTGCCCGGGATGGCGCTCGGACTCCCGGATCCAGCGGGGCGTGGCGAGCACGATCAGCAGCCCGATGGGCACGTTGACGAACAGCACCCAGCGCCAGTTGAGCCACTCCACGAGCATGCCGCCCGCCAGCAGGCCGATCGCCCCGCCACCCGCCGAGACCGCGGCGAAGACACCGAACGCCCGGTTGCGTTCGGGGCCCTCACGGAAGGTGGTGCTGATCAGGGCGAGCGAGGTCGGGGACGCGATGGCGCCGCCGACCCCCTGCAGGGCACGGGCGGCGAGGAGCTGCCAGGAGTTCTGGGAGAGTCCGCCGAGGAACGAGGCGAGGACGAAGAGCAGGACGCCGAACACGAAGACCCGGCGTCTGCCGAGGATGTCGCCCATCCTGCCGCCGAGGAGCAGCAGTCCGCCGAAGGTGAGCGTGTAGGCGTTGACCACCCAGGACAGGCTCTCCGTGGAGAAGTCCAGCGAGCGCTGGATCTGTGGCAGGGCGATGTTCACGATGGTGATGTCGAGCACCACCATCAGCTGGCAGGACGCGATGACGAACAGCGCCATACCGCTGCCCCGGCCCTCACTCCGCTCCGTCTCCTGCGGGGTGGTGGCCCTTGCTTCGGGTGTCGGCTCGGGATTGCTCATGCCATCGTGCCGTCGGCGGGGGGTCGGTGCTGGTTCCCGCCACCATTCGACCGTACGCCGCCCCCGTACCGCCCTCCAGTCGATCACGGTGGCGACGTCGGCGCTCCAGGTCAGCGGCGGATCAGGCCCGTGAGGTAGCGCCACAGGGAGGAGCGCTGCCGGGCGGAGGCGTCGGGCAGGACCGGCTGCGGGGTGTCCGGGTCCGGTGCGGACGCGCGCTGTGCGGCCGGCGCCGGCCCGGGGGCCGAGGACCGCGCGGGCGGCGAGGCGAGTTCGTACCGGACGGGCAGGGAACGCAGGCCGCGCATGAAGGGCGATGAGCGCCACGCCAGTTGGTCGGCGGGCAGGGCGAGGTCCAGATGGGAGAAGCGCTCGAAGAGCCGGCCCACGCCCACCGCCGCGACCGTCGAGGCGAGCTCGCGCGCCGGACATTGGCGGCGGCCCGCGCCCCAGGACAGATGCGCCCGGCTGCTGATCGTGCTGCTCGTCGCCAGTTGCTCCGAGAAGAGCGGGTCGGCGTGCGCGGCGGCCGACGAGACCCACACCGGGTCGCCCGCCCGGATCGTGTAGTTGCCGAGCGGGGTGTCCTCGGCGGCGAAGCGCGGCACGAAGTTCACCAGTGGCGGCTTGCGCATGACCACCCGGTTCATGGTCTCCCGGATCATCCCGGCGGACAGGCTGGCGCGCACACCACCGTCGCCGTCACCGGAGATGACCTCGACCACGGTGTTGGACATGAGGACGCCGACGTGGTCGGAGGTCATACCGAGCAGCATGAACAACTCGCGGGCCAACTCGTCGGGCGAGAGGCCGGGATGCGCGGCCAGGAGATGGGAGGGGAAGTCGTCCCCGGGCTCCTTGCGCTTCGCCTCCCCCAGTTCCGCGAGCGTCGCCAGCAGCCGGTCCAGGGCGGCCTCGGCGTCCGGCCCCGCGTCCAGGACACGCCACATGTCCATCAGGGCGTCGTCGCCCTGGGAGCCGGGGAAGCCCAGCAGGTGGCTGGCCACCATCAGCGGCAGTGGTCGGGAGAACTGCGCGGACAGGTCGGCCACGCCCGTGCCGCCGCCCTGTCCCACCAAGGTGATCAGTTCGTCCGCGTACGCGGTGACGGCGGCCTTCAGCCGCTTCGCCTGGGGGTGGCCGGGGTCCTGGAAGGGCTTGAGCGCCGCGTCCCACGCCGTGCGCAGCCGGGCGTGACCCGGACCGCCCTGGATCAGCACGTGGTTGACCTCCAGCGACGGCCCGAGCGGCCAGTCGGCGGGTATCTCGCCCGCCGAGCGGGCCCGCCAGTTCTCCAGCCCCTTCGGCCAGGCGCCGTCTTCCTGGAGCACCTGCAGCGACTCCCGGTAGCCGAGGACCAGCCAGGCGGGCACACCGAGCAGGTCGACCGGGGCGACGGGACCGTGCCGCCGCCTGAGCCGTTCGTACACGAGTGAGGGACGCGTCTCGTAGTCGCCGGTCAGCAGCGGCTGCGGAGCGAGGTCCTCCAGCCGGGTACCGTCCACGTCCACGGATCCGCGCGCGCCCGCCTGGGACTCCATCCGCCCGCCGCCCTTCGACACTCCCCGCACCGGCGCATTACCAGTCAGTAGCCAACGACGCCCGCGACCTTACCCCAGACGCCCTGCGCGGCCCGATGACGGGTGCCGCGGCCGTCAGTCGGGCGCCGGCGGGATGTTCTGGTTGGCGTGGAAGAAGTTGTACGGGTCGTAGGTGCGCTTGACCGCGGCCAGCCGGTCGTAGTGACGTCCGTAGGTGGCCCGGACGCGGTCCGTGCCCTCCGCCTCGCCGAGGAAGTTGACGTAGGAGCCGCCCATCGAGTGCGGGTGCAGGTCGCTCCAGTACGCCACGGACCACTGCCGGATCAGCTCGGCGTTGGCCGGGTCCGGGTCGACCCCGGCGATCACCCCGGACCACACGGCGTCCCGGTAGGCCCAGGCGGTGTCGTCGGCGTCGACCTGGTGGGCCGCCCCGTCCACGGGGTACAGGTGCATCAGCGACAGCCCGGTGGGGAGGTTCTCGCCGTACTCGTGGTGCACCTCGATCGCGGCGTCGGAGATCGCGTCGAAGAAGTCGCCGCGCCAGTACCACTGGTAGCCCTCGGGGATCAGGGTGTCGAACAGGCCCTGCAGGCCCGGGTAGGGCAGGGGCGTGGTGAAGTGGAAGGCGGGCGGCGCGGGATCGTTCACCGCGGTCAGCGCCTGATCCAGGCGGTCGCCCGCCGAGTCACCGGTGTGGCACCAGACGACACCGCACATCTTCTGTCCGTGGATCGGCTCGGGGAACGGCGGTCCGGGCGGGATGGTGAACACGGTGAAGAATCCGTAGAGGTCGTGCGGCGCGGCGGGCAGGAACTCCCGGTACCAGCGCAGCACTTGCGGTGTGCGGTCGATCGGCCACACCGTGACGGCGACCCCGACCGTGTCCACCGGGTGCAGCCGGAAGGTGAACGACGTGACGACGCCGAAGTTCCCGCCGCCGCCCCGCAACGCCCAGAACAGGTCGGGGTGCTCGTCCGCGGAGGCGGTGACGAACGTTCCGTCGGCGAGGACGACGTCGGCGGACTGCAGGCTGTCGATGGTCAGTCCGTACTTACGGGTCAGGTAGCCGTGGCCGCCGCCGAGGGTGAGGCCGCCCACGCCCGTCATCGAGATGATGCCGGTCGGCACGCCGAGGCCGAAGGTGTGCGCGGCGTGATCCAGGTCGCCGAGCTGTGCGCCGCCCGCGACCTGTGCGGTCATCGCGCCGGGGTCCACGCGCACCCCGCGCATCGCCGACAGGTCGAGGACGAGGCCGTCGTCCACCAGGCACAGCCCGGGTCCGCTGTGACCGCCCCCGCGCACCGCGAACTCCGCGCCGCTGTCCCTGGCGCAGGAGAGCACGGCCCGCACGTCCGCCACGTCCACGCACCGGGCGATGGCCGCGGGGCGTCGGTCGATCATGGCGTTGTAGACGCTGCGGGCCTCGTCGTAGCCCGGGTCCGGCGGGGTGATGACCGGGCCCCTCAGCGCCTCCCGCAGCCCTTCGACAACCGTTGTGTTGATGCCGCCCATGACCGGCCCCTCTGTGTGCAGACGGTGAACCGCGGACGGAAGGCGGCGCATGACGTCCGGCGGTCTGCGGGGCGTGGTGCGCGGTTCCGTTCGCACCTCGTATGGATGTCGGCAGGGCGCACCGGCCCGCCGTGTCCCAGTCTTCACCCCTGCGTCGGCGGGCGCATGTCGGCCTCGGGCGCGCCCCGAGCCCCCGTGTCCGGCCCCGGGTCGGCTTCCGCCGCCGACTTCGCGCCCTGGGCCCGCAGCCACGCGACCAGCGCCGGGTGGCCCGAGCGGTGAGCGGCGTCGAGCGCGGTCAACCGGTCGTATCCGATCCAGTTGATGTCGCCTCCCCGTCGCAGCAGGTGGTCGGCCGTCTCCTGCTGCCCCCCGTGGCAGGCGCACCACAGCGCGGCGGTGACGTCCCGCTCGGTGGGCTGCTCGGACGTGAAGCAGGCGGCGACCCGGTCCATGTCGCCGAGGGCCGCCGCCTGCCACAGGGTGGTGCGGGCACCGCGCTCGACCAGCCGCCGCGCGCTGTTCCACTGCCCGAAGGCCACCGCGTCCGCCAGCGGCGTGCCGTCGGCGATGACGGCGCCGTCGGCCTCGATGTCCGCGCCCAGATCGAGCAGGGCGTCCAGGACGGGCACGTCGTCGCAACTGGCCGCCCAGTGCAGCGGGGTCTCGCGGTGGGCGCCGGTGAACCGCGCGTTCACGTCCGCGCCGGCGGCGACCAGCGCGGCCACCGTCCGTGGACCGTGCGGCAGATGGCCGGGCCAGTCGGTCGCGACGTGCAGCAGCGTGCGCGTGGTCTCGATGGTGCCCAGCCGCGCGGTCGCCAGCGCCGGATGCGCGGTGAGCAGGTCCCGCAACGCGTCCACGTCGCCGGTCCTGATCGCCTCGACGGCGGCACGGGCCAGTGGGGCGGTCGTGTCGATCAGCATCGGGCCACCTCCGGACCTCCTCTTCCTGGACGACCACCTGGATAGCACGGCCCGCTGACAACGCCCCTTGCCCGCGCGCGAGCGCCCTCGCCCACGGTCCACCAAGGCCCGTCTGTTACGCTCCCCGGGCCTCCCGCGGGGGAAGTCCGGTGAGAGTCCGGCGCTGACCCGCAACGGTGTGCGTGAGGACCGGTGGTCCGTCGCGCGAGCCCGATCGCCCGTGGTGGTACGACCCGTTGACTGCTCGCCGTGGACTGCGAGAGGGGACCACACGACCGGCACGGCCGTGCGGGCCGCATCCCTGCTCGACGTCCGCAGGGGGCCCCAGGCGAAGGACCGCCCGCCCGTGCACCGAACCGCGACAAGGACACCGGCATCGAGTTCCGGTGCGTCACAGGTGTCCGTCGTTCCCCTCGCCCTGGGGCTGGGGCTGCTCCTGCTCGTCTCCCTCGTGTGCGGCGTCGGGCTCGGGGCCGCCGGGATCGGCTGGACGCACGTCCTGCGGCTGCTCGCGGCGGGGCTGACCGGCGGGACCATCGAGGCGGGGGACGTCGCCGCGTACACCATCGTCTGGGAGATACGTCTGCCGCGCGTCGTCCTCGGCGCCGTCGTCGGGGCCGGGCTCGCCGCCGTCGGGGTGGCCGTGCAGGCGATGGTGCGCAACGCGCTCGCCGACCCGTTCGTGCTCGGCATCTCCTCGGGCGCCGCCGTGGGCGCCAACGCCGTGATCCTGATGGGGGCGTTGGCGGGGCTGGGCGTCTGGGCGCTGTCCCTGTCCGCCTTCGTCTCGGCGCTCGCGGCGACGGCACTGGTGTACGCCGTGGCCCGCTCCCCGCACGGGCTCACCCCGCTGCGGCTGATCCTGACCGGGACGGCACTGGCGTACGGCTTCGAGGCCGTCACCACCGTCATGGTGTTCGGTGCGGCCCGGGGTGAGGCGGCCCGGTCGGCGATGATGTGGCTGCTGGGCAGCCTGGGCGGGGCGACCTGGGCACAGGTGCCGCTCGCCGCGGTGACCGTGGCGGTGGGGTGGGCGTGGCTGCGCCGACGGGCCGAGACGCTCAACGCGCTCGCGATGGGCGACGAGACGTCCGCGGCGCTCGGGGTGCAACCGGCGCGGCTGCGCGGCGAGTTGTTCCTCGTCACCGCCGCGGTCACGGGGACGGTGGTGGCGGTCAGCGGGGCCATCGGGTTCGTCGGGTTGATGGTGCCGCATGTCGTGCGGATGCTGGTCGGCGCCGACCACCGGCGGGTGCTGGCCGTGGCGCCGCTCGTCGGGGCCGTGCTACTGGTCTGGGCCGACCTGCTCTCCCGGCTGCTGCTCGCCCCCGCGGAACTGCCCGTCGGGGTGATCACGGCCGTCGTCGGGGTGCCCGCGTTCCTGCTGCTGATGCGGCGCGGCGGTTACGCGTTCGGAGGTCGGTGACATGCGGCTCGACATCGAGGGCGTCTCGGTGGAGGCGGCCGGGGCACGGCTGGTCGACGACATCCGGCTGACCGTGGGCAGTGGGGCGTTCGTCGGGCTCGTCGGCCCGAACGGCAGCGGCAAGTCGACCCTGCTGCGCTGCGTGTACCGGGCGCTCCGTCCGTCCCGGGGCGTGGTGCGGCTCGACGGGGAGGACGTGCACACCCTCCCGCCCCGGGCCGCGGCCCGGGTGCTGGCGGCGCTGCCGCAGGAGTCGTCGGCCGAGTTCGACTTCACGGTGGCCGAGGTGGTGGCCATGGGAAGGCTGCCGCACCGCGACCGTACGGCCGTTTCCGACCGGGAGATCTGCGCCGCGGCGATGGACCGGACCGGTGTCGCCCACCTCGCCGACCGCGGGTTCCTCGCCCTGTCCGGCGGTGAGAAGCAGCGCGTGCTCATCGCCCGCGCGCTCGCCCAGCAACCGGCGGTCCTCGTCCTGGACGAGCCCACCAACCACCTCGACATCGCTCATCAGCTGGACGTGCTGGGCCTGGTGCGCGGGAGCGGCCTGACCGTGCTGGCCGCCCTGCACGACCTCAACCTCGCCGCCGCCCACTGCGACGTCCTGTACGTCGTCCAGGGCGGCCGGATCGTCGCCTCCGGCGCCCCGCACGACGTCCTTCGACCCGACCTGCTCGCCGACGTGTTCGGGGTCCGTGCCCATCCGGTACGCCACCCCGGGACCGGCACCGTCCAACTCCTGTTCGACCTCCTGCCCCAAGGATCCTGATGCGCAAGCTCATCGCCGCGGCCCTCTGCCTCGCCGCGACCGTCACCGCGACCGGCTGCGGAGCCACCGTGGAGCCGGCGGATTCCGAGTCCTCCCGGTCCTCGGCGATCACGCTCACCAACTGCGGCCGCAAGGTCACGTTCGACAAGGTCCCCGAGCGGGTGGTCACCAACGACGTCGGTATCACCGAGCTGATGTTCGCCCTCGGTCTGGAGGACCGCATGGCCGGGTTCGCCATGCCCGACGACAAGGGCGATCTGAGCGGCGTGCCGTGGAAGGACGGCTACGACAAGGTGAAGTGGCTGTCGAAGGACCAGCTCACCAAGGAGAACGTCCTCGACGCCCGCGCGGACCTCGTCTTCGCCGGCTGGAACTACGGTTTCCGCGAGGACGGCGGCTTCACCCCGCAGGCGCTGAAGAAGCTCGGCATCCCCTCGTACATCCTCACCGAGTCCTGCCGCAACGGCCGTACGGACTCCTCCCGCGGCATCATGCCGCCCCTGGACGCCCTGTACGCCGACCTCACCAACCTCGGCAGGCTGTTCGGCGTCGAGAAGCGGGCCGCCGCGCTGGTCGCCGACTTCAGGAAGCGGATCGCCGAGGTGCGGGCGAAGGCCCCCACGGGAGCCGACCGCCCGAAGGTCTTCCTCTACGACAGCGGACAGGACCAGCCGTTCACCTCCGGCCGGTACGCCGCCCCCGAGCAGATCATCAGCGAGGCCGGCGGCGTCAACGTCATGCACGACGTGCGGGACTCCTGGACCACGACGGGCTGGGAGAGCGTCGTGGAGCGGAACCCGGACGTCATCGTGATCTGCGACTACGGGGATGTGAGCGCCGAGCAGAAGAAGCAGTTCCTGCTCTCCTACCCGCCGCTGCGCAAGGTCTCCGCCGTCGAGCACAGGCGGATCTTCGTCCTCGACTACGTCGACCTGGTCGAGAGCCCCCGCAACCCGTCGGCCGTCGCCCGGCTCGGCGCCTACCTGCGGACGGTGGCCGCGCGGTCGTGACCGCCGGCGTCCGGCCGCTCGAAGTGGCTGGGCCGGCCGTCGCGGTGGACGAGACGGCCGAGCCGCTCCGCCCGGGCCCGCGGCATCAGTGTCCAGCTGCCGTCGGGTCCGCGCAGGGCGGCCGAGTGCCAGGGGGTCGTCCAGGCGTCGGGGGCGTCCAGGAGGCGGATGCCGAACTTGGGGGCGCCGGCCGGTTGGGGGTGGATCGACAGGCGTACGGCGCGCGGATGGTGGTCGGCGATCAGCTCGCCCCAGGCCCGGCTGCGCCGGATGACGCCGTACGCCCGTCTGCGGCACTCGCGTTGCAGCGCGGAGCGGGTGCCGGGAAACGCGGGGGTGTCCTCGACGAGGAATCGGGTGATGCCCCGGTAGAGGGCGAGGCTCGGGCCGTCGGCGCGGACCTCGGCGCGCAGGGCGTCCAGGGTGGGGGCATAGCGGTCCTGGACGTAGGCGCGTCCGGTGTCGGGGGGCAGGTCGCCCAGTACGTCGCGCAGGTCGAAGACGCGGAGGTGGCGCAGGTCCGACTGGTCGATGAGCGTGCGCAGTTCGTCGGCGTAGGCGTCTATGTGGGCGTCGGGGACGCCGATCAGGTCGCCGAAGACATGGCCGTCGGAGCAGATGACGACCCTGGCGCCGGGCGGGTGGATCCGCTCGATCCTCGCGCACAGGGTGTCGAGGAAGGTGAGGGAGAGCCGTTCGCCCATGTCGGGGAGGTGGCCCAGGGTCTTGGCCGGATTGGGGGACTTGCAGGGGAAGCCGGGCAGGGTGAGGACGACGGGCGCGCCCTCGCGCACGAAGGCGGTGATCCGGCGCAGTTGGTGCGGGAAGGCGTCGGCCGGGGCGGGGGCCCGGTCGGTGGTGCGGTGGTACGGCAGGAGCAGGTTCAGGATCTGCGCGCCGGTGCGCTCGGCGAGGGTGTCCGGCGCGGTCGTCAGCAGCATCTCGTTCCTCCGGTGGGCATGGCGGCGTGGCGCCTTGGCGGGACGGGCGCCGGTGGGTCGGTTGGGCGGGCGGGTCGGTTGGGCGGGTCGGGCGGGCGGGTCGGGCGGGTGACGGTGGCGTCAGCGTGGCCCGTCCTCACAGCCGCCGGTCGTAGCCGACGGGCAGGTGCTGTGTGCCGCGGCCCAGGACGGACGGGATCCACGCGAGGTCCGCGTCCCTGATCGCCAGGCGCAGCCCGGGCAGGCGGGCGAGCAACGTCCCCAGCGCGACCTGCAGTTCGGCGCGGGCGAGGGCGGCACCGGGGCAGAAGTGGATGCCGTGGCCGAAGGCGAGGTGGGGGTTGGGGCTGCGGTCGAGGTCGAGGGTGTCCGGGTCGGGGAAGCGGCGCGGGTCCCGGTTGGCCGCGCACAGGGACACGATCACGGAGTCCCCGGCCGGGACGTCGGTGCCGTACAGGTCGCTGTCCCGGTCGAAGAAGCGCCAGGTGGTCAGCTCGAAGGCGCTGTCGTAGCGCAGGAGTTCCTCGACCGCGCGAGGCAGCAGGCCGGGATCGTCGCGCAGACGGGCGAGCCGGTCGGGGTGGCGCAGCAGCGCGACCAGGGCCGTGGTGATCTGGTTCGTGACCGGCTCCTGGCCCGCGACCAGCAGCTGGAAGACCATCGAGTCCAGCTCCTCCGGGGAGAGTTCACCCCGGTCGCGGGCGGCGACGAGCCGGCCGAGCAGGTCGTCGTCCGGGTGCTCCCGCTTGTGGGTGACGACCTCGGCGATGTAGCTCTGCAACCCGTGCAACCGGGACTCGTACAGCGGCCGTCCCGGATCGGTCGGCCCGACCGGCTGGACGACCTTGCCCCAGTCGCGGTCGAAGTGTGCGGCCGACTCCCCGGGCAGGCCGATGACCTCGGCGAGGACTCGGAAGGGGAAGAGGGCGGCGAAACCGGTGACGAGGTCGGCCGGTCCGGTCTCCGGGAGCGCGTCCACGAGCGCGTCGGCCGCGTCCTGGAACCGGGGCCGAAGTCGCTCGACCCGGCGCGGTGAGAAGGCGTCCGTGAGGAAGCGCCTCATATGCGTGTGCTTCGGCGGGTCCTGGTGCAGGAGATGTACCTGGAGCCGGGAGTGCTGCGGCTCGGGCATGATCGAGGCGCGGGCGCGCCAGCGGTCGTTGCCGCGGTCGTGGTCCTTGCCGAGACGGTCGTCGTTCAACGCCGCGTGCGCCGCGTCGTATCCGGTGACGAGCCACGCCCGCACCCCGCTCGGAAACAGGACGCGGTGCACCGGTCCGGCTGCGCGCATCCGCTCGTACAGCGGGTAGGGGTCGGCCTTGTACGGGCAGCCCTTGAGCGGGACCGGGTCGGGGAGCCGCTCCGGGTCGGCGGCCGCACGGGGTTCTTCGGTGGTCATGGCGCGGAGCTCCTCAGAGGGCGAGTTCGGGCCGGTGGTGGTCCAGCCACAGAGCGAGGTCGACGACACGTTCGAGGCGCAGGCGGTGCCCCCACTCCAGCCGCTCGGGCTCGATGTCGAGGAGGGGCTTGAGGCGGGTCTCGTCTGCCAGCGCCCGGACCTGCTCGGCGGACAGCGCCTCGCGGGCCATGTCCTGCAGGCCCCGGTTGTAGCCCGGGTGGTGGGTGGCCGGGTAGTGGTTCTTCGGGCGGTGCAGCACGGAGTGAGGGGCCAGCCCGGCCCCGGCCGCGCGCAGGAGGCTCTTCTCCCGGCCGTCGAAGCTCTTCAGCGTCCAGGGCGTGTCGAAGGCGTACTGGACGAGCCGGTGGTCGCAGTAGGGGACGCGTACTTCCAGTCCTTGGGCCATGCTCAAGCGGTCCTTGCGGTGCAGGAGCTGGCGCAGCCACCGGGTCAGGGACAGGTGCTGCATCTCGCGCTGCCGGTGCTCGGTGGCACTCTCGCCGTCGCGGTGGGGTACGGCGGCCAGGGCGGTGCGGTAGGTGTCGTCGCGGAACTCGGCGATACGCAGGTCGAGTTCGGGGTTGAGCGGCATGGCTGCCTCGTCCATGGTGACCAGCAGCCAGGGGAAGGTGTCGGCGGCGAGCGCCCGGGGGTCGTGGAACCAGGGGTATCCGCCGAAGACCTCGTCGGCGGCCTCGCCGGACAGGGCCACCGTGGAGTGCCGCCGTATCTCCCCGAACAGCAGGTACAGCGAGGTGTCCATGTCGCCGACCCCGATCGGCGAGTCTCGGGCCGCGACGACGGCACGCCGGTGCTCGGGGTCGAGCAGGGCGAGCGGGTCCAGGACGACCGTGCCGTGGTCGGTGCCGATGAAGGCGCCGGCCTCGGTGGCGTACGGCGTGTCGTGGCCGTTGCGCAGGATGTCGCCGGTGAAGCGTTCGGCCTGGTCGCTGTAGTCGACGGCGTAGGAGCGGAGGCGGGCGTCCGGGCCCTCGCGCAGGCGGAGTTCGCCGACCAGCAGGGCGGTCAGGACGGTGGAGTCGAGGCCGCCGGACAGCAGGCTGCACAGCGGGACGTCGGCCTCCGACTGGGAGCGGGCGGCCGTACCGAGCAGGGCGCCGATCCGGTCCACGGTCGTGTCCCGGTCGTCCTCGTGCGCACCGGCCTCCAGCCGCCAGTACCGTCGCTCACGGACCCCGTCGCGGTCCAGGACCAGCAGGCCGCCCGGCTCGACCTCCCGTACGCCGGACCACACCGTCGGCCCGGTGTTGAACAGCAGGCTGTACGCCTCACGCAGCCCGTCCGCGTCCACCCGGGGCCGTATCCCGGGGTGGGCGAAGAGTGCCTTGGGCTCGGAGGCGAAGGCCACGCCGCCGTCGACGGCCGCCCAGAACAGCGGCTTGACGCCGAGCCGGTCGCGCACGAGCAGCAGCCGCTGGACGCGTTCGTCCCAGACGGCGAAGGCGAACATCCCGTCCAGGTGGTCGGCCACCGCCTCGCCCCACTCCGCGTAGGCCCGCACCACCACCTCGGTGTCACTGCGGGTGCGGAACTCGTGCCCGCGGGAGCGCAGTTCGGCTCTGAGTTCGTGGTGGTTGTAGACCTCGCCGCTGTAGCTGAGGACCACGGTCGGCGTGTCAGGCCGGTCGGTCATGGGCTGAGCGCCACCCGCGAGGTCGATGACAGCCAGCCGGCGATGGCCGATCGCGGCCCGTTCACCGAGCCACACACCGCCCGCGTCGGGCCCACGAGGAGCGAGGGTGGTGGTCATGGCCTCGATCACCGGGGCCTGGGTGCGGGCGTCCTGGTGGAAGGACGCCCAGCCGGTGATTCCGCACATGGGGACTCCTGGATCGGTTCGGGACGGTGTCGGTGGCCCTTTCGGGCAGGGGGCGGCCCGTCGTTCGGGCAGGGGGGGGCGGCCCGTCGGCCGGGCAGGGGGCAGGGCGAGCAGGGCGGGAGGGCGAGCAGGGCGGGAGGAGACATGGAGTCGACGCATGGCGGCGCCGACTCCCGTCCCGCTGCGGCGTCAGGGTGCGCCGATGCCGTCCAGCTTGCCGGACTTGGCATCCGCGACCAGCGACGAGAACTGGTCGGCGCTCATCTGCACCCGCTGCCCGAAGTCGTCCGTGAGGACGACCCGGCGCTCGGCCGGGGCGGCGGGGTCGACGAACAGGTTCGGACAGCCGCAGTCGCAGTTGCCGCAGAAGGTCGCCACGGGTTCCAGGCCCTCGATGCCTGCGATGTCGCTCATGGTTCACTGCCTTTCGCGATCGTGGGCGCTCACCGGTGTGACCGCCCGGGACCAGCCCCCGAGACACCGCTCGGGGCCGACGGGGAGATGACCGCGCCTTGGGGCGGGTCCGAACTTTGCGGACCGTCTGCGCCGCCGGGACCATCTGGACCGTCGGCGCCGCCGGGACCGCCGGGACCGTCTGGACCGTGGGCGCCGCTGGGACCGCCGGGACCGTCCGGCTCCTCCGGCCCCGTCGGCGCACGGTGATCGAAGGCGATCAGCGCATCGCCGGTCAGCGGATGGTCCACCACGGTCGCCCGGACCCCGAACACCTCGGCCATCAGGGCGGGTTGCAGCACCTCGCGCGGGGTGCCGGAGGCGACCACGTGACCGTCGTGCAGGACGTGCAGGCGGTCGCAGACTGCGGCGGCGGCGTTGAGGTCGTGCAGTGACACAAGGGTCGTACGGCGCCCGGCCCGGAGCAGGGCGAGCAGTTCGACCTGGTGGCGGATGTCGAGGTGGTTGGTGGGCTCGTCCAGCACCAGGACGTCCGGCTGCTGGGCGAAGGCACGGGCGAGCAGCACGCGCTGGCGTTCGCCGCCGGACAGTTCGGTGAAGCGGCGTCCGGTGTGCCGCTCCATGCCGACGTCCGCGAGGGCGCCCGTGACGACGTCCCGGTCGGTGGCGTCCTCCCCGGCGAAGGCCCGCTTGTAGGGCGTACGGCCCATGGCGACGACCTCGCGGACGGTCAGCTCGAAGTCGCCGCCCCGCTCCTGCGGGAGGGCGGCGACATGCCGGGCCGTCGCGAGCGGGCTCAGCCGGCGCAGGTCGGTGCCGGCCAGCAGCACCCGGCCGGCGGTCGGCTTCAGATGCCGGTAGACGGTGCGCAGGAGGGTGGACTTGCCGCTGCCGTTGGGACCGACGAGGCCGGTGATCTCGCCCTCGGCCGCGATCAGACGGGCGCCCGCGACGACCGTACGCCCGGCGTAGGTGACGTGCAGGTCCTCGATGTCTATCCTCAACTTCCGCTCCCGGAACCGCGGTCGAGCAGATACAGCAGGGTCGGCGCCCCGAGGAGCGCGGTGACCACGCCGACCGGCAGCTCCTGGGTGTCCATCGCCGTGCGGCAGACGATGTCCACGATCACCAGCAACAGCGCCCCGAACAGCGCGGAGAGGGGCAGCAGACGGCGATGGTCACCGCCGACCACCAGTCGGCAGACGTGCGGCACCATCAGCGCGACGAAGGCGATCGCGCCCGAGACGGCCACCAGGACGCCGGTCAGCACACTGGTCACCGCGAACAGCTCGCGCCGCAGCCGGGTGACGTCGATACCGAGTCCGGCCGCGGTCTCGTCGCCCATCAGCAGGGCGTTCAGGCCGCGGGCGCGTGCCTGGAGGCACAGCCATCCGGCCGGTACGGCGACCGCCGGTGCGGCCAACAGCTCCCAGTTCGCCCCGCTGAGACTGCCCATGAGCCAGAACAGCACGCTGTGGGTCTGCTGCTCGTCGCCCGCCCGGAGCACCAGGTAGCTGGTGAACCCGGACAGGAACTGGCCGACCGCCACCCCGGCCAGCACCAGCCGAAGCGGCGCGAACCCGCCACCCCTCCGGGCCACGGCCCACACCAGCGCGAAGGTGACCAGGGCGCCGGCGAAGGCCGCCACGGACAGCCCCAGGCCCAGTGCCGCACCGGCCCCGAACCCCAGTACGATCGCGGCGACCGCGCCCAGGGAGGCGCCGTTGGAGATCCCCAGGAGGTACGGGTCGGCCAGCGGGTTGCGCACCAGTGCCTGCACCGCCGTACCGACGACACCGAGCCCGGCGCCGACGAGCGCGGCCAACAGGGCGCGGGGAACGCGCAGTTGCCAGACGATGAGGTCGCTGGTGCCGGGGCGGGGTGCCTCGCCGGACAGCCGCCGCCCCACCGCGCTCCACACCTCCGTGAGTGGGACGGACGTGGACCCCCAGGACACGGCGGCCGTCAGTGCGACGAGGAGCGCCACAGCGAGGACCGAGGCCGCCGCTCCTGCGGGCAGCGCGCGTGCCTCGGTGGCGGTCCCTTCCCCTCGGGCGGCCCGCCCTCGGCCGGCCGGCCGCGACAGCGAGGAGGTCACCGCCGGCCGGCCTTGCCGGGGTGGATCGTCCTGGCGATCTCCTCGACCGCGTCGGCGTTCCGGACGCCCGCGATGGTGGTCCGCTCGGATCCGATGCGCAGGAAACGGTCCTCCTCGACCGCCTTCAGGCCCTTGGTCGCCGCGTTGGACCTCAGCCACTGCTCTGCCTCGTCGAACGCCTTCTCGTTCGCGGCCTCACTGCCCCAGTCACGCACGCCCAGCTGGATCCAGTCCGGGTTCTTCGCGATCACGTCCTCCCAGCCGACCTGTGTGAAGTCGCCGTCGCAGTCGGCGAAGACGTTGCGGGCGCCGGCGAGCGAGATGACCGCGTTGGCGATCTGGCGGTTGCAGACGGCCATGGGCTGCTTGGTGCCGGCGTCGTAGTCGAAGAAGAAGTACGTGGGCCGCTCGCCCTCCGGCATCCCGCCGACGGCCTTCCGTACGGCTCCCAGCTTCTCCTTCATCCCGGCGACCAGTTCCTCGGCCTTCGCACCTGTCCCCGTGACGGCGCCGAGCGAGCGGATGTCGTCCTGGACAGCGGACAGGTCCGTCACCGGGCCCTTGGCCATCGCGGCACAGGCCGTGGACTTCAGGTAGGTGTGCTTGATACCGGCCGCCCGGAACTCCTCCTCCGTGGGCGCGTCCCCCATGCCGCCGCCCATGTTCATCGAGGCGAAGGTGTCGATGTACAGGTCGGCGCCGGAGCCGAGAAGCTTCTCCTTGGGGATGACGGTCTCGCCGAGCACCTTCACCCGCTGTGCCCGGGCGTCGAGCCCGCCCGGCAGAGTGCCCTTGCCCGGCGGGAAGCCGGTGCCGATCACCTTGTCCCCGGCGCCCAGCCGCAGCAGCAGTTCCAGGGCGGAGGCGTTGCTCGTGACGATGCTCCTCGGGGCCGCGGTGAACGTGGTCTTCGCGCCCGCGCAGTCCGTGACGGTGACCGGGTAGCCGGTGGAGTCGCCCTTGCCCGCGGCGGGGCTCGTCCTGTCACCGGCGCCGCTGCCGCAGCCTGCGGCCAGCAGGCCACCGAGCACCACGGCGGTCGTACTCCGCCACACACGAGAACGCATCGAAACTCCCCACGATCCACTGGACGCACGGGCTGATCCCCGTCACCCGATCCAGTAGTCGGGGCGAACGCGGTGTCAGTTCCCGGCAGCGGAACCGACACCGCGTTCCCTGTCAGGCGGCCACGGCGGCCCCTTCCACCGGGGCGGCGGCACCGGCCCGGACCTGGGGGTGGGACTCGGCCTCGGCGTCGGCGTCCGCGTCGGCGTCGGCCAGCAGTTCGACAAGCGTGGCCCGGGCGCGGGCCACGCGTGAGCGGACCGTCCCGACGGGACAGTCGCTCCGCTCGGCCGCCTCCGCGTACGGCAGGCCCACCAGCTGGGTCAGCACGAACGCCTCGCGGCGCTCGTCGGGGAGCGTGTCCAGCAGGTCAAGCAGGGCGATGCCGTCGTCGAATCCGGGCAGGTCGGTCGGCTGGGCGCGTTCGGCCAGCAGCGTCCAGTCGTCGGTGTCGCACAGCCGCGGGCGTGCGGCGGCGTACCGATGGCTGTCGATCACCGCGCGGCGCGCGATGGACAGCAGCCAGGCGCGGGCCGAGGAGCGGCCCTCGAACCGGTGCAGGCTGCCGAGCGCCCGCAGGAACGTGTCCTGCGCCAGGTCGTCTGCGGCCTGCGGATCGGCGGAGAGGTGCGCCACGTACCGCACGACGTCACGGTGCAGGGAGCGGACGAAACGATCGGCCGCGTCCGGGTCGCCGCCGCGTGCGGCCAACGCCCACGCGGTCGTCGACTCGTCGCACGAGGCCGTTCTTGAGCTGGTGTCCGCCGTCGCTTGCCTCAGGCGCGGCGCGCGTGAGGAGGGCAGGGCAGGAGAGATCACCTGAGTCCTTCTCGGGTAGTCCGGACTCCGGGGCGGCGGGCACGAGGGCATGCACGGCAGGCGCAGCGGGGTCGCCGCAGGGCGCCGGGGCACGCGAGGCGTGCGGAACGCCGTACCGGAGGGTCCGGGAATACGGGACACGGCCGTACGGCAGGTACGGTCGCGGGCCCGAGGCTCGGTCGGTACCGACGTGTCGGTTTCGACGTGTCGGTCTCGACGTGTCGGTCTCGACGTGTCGGTCTCGACGTGTCGGTCTCGACGTGTCGGTCTCGACTCGTCGGTCTCGACTCGTCGGTGTCAACGCGTCGGTGTCGACACGACGTCCGGCGCCGTCGACGGGGCGACATGCGCGGACGTCCGTTCGGCCTCGGGGAACCGGCTGTCTCAGACGACAGCGGACCCCGCCGGAGGACCCCGAGAGGTGATCGTGTGGACGAGCGGGAGAAGCCGCGGCGACCGGTCGGACCGACCGCGACGTGGCCGTAGACGCGGACGGTGCGGCGGTGCGGGCAGCGCGAGCACCAGCCGCAGAGGGGCGGCCAGCCATCCGGCGACGGCCCGCAGGATGCGGAACGCGGCACGCTCACCGTGCCCCAGCCACAGACCGCACAGCAGCGCGGCGAGGGTGTGGGCGGCGAGCATGCCGAGCGATGACGTGCCTGCCATGTCGTGGCCCATGCCCATGTGGCCCACGTCCATGTGGCCCACGCTCATGTGGCCGGAGTCCATGTGCCCCGCGGCCGCGTGCCCGGCATCCATGGGGCGCGCGCCCATGGGTTCCATGTCCATGGAACCCATGGACATGGAACCCATGGAACCCGTTCCACGCCAGGGCGAGGCCGCGGACTGGGCAAACTCGAAGGCCGCGTGCAGCCCGCCCTGGGCGACGACCACGACGGACACGACCAGCGGGAGACCACGTTCCCGGCCCGCGAGGCACCAGCCCGCCCCTCCGATGACGAGCGCACCGGCGGCGAGCGTCCACCACGGGACGGTGTCGCCCGACATCAGGACGTGGCCGAGGGCGGCGAGCAGCACGCACACGGCCGCGAACACCGCGGCCCGTACCGTGCGCACACCCCACCCAGCAGTCATGACGGCCCTCATCCTCGCATCCTGGGCCCGCTCCTCACGGAGGGGTACGCGCAACACCCCCACCCCACACTCAAGCCCAGAAGAGTGATACAGGACACATCGACGCGAGGGAACCTGGCGTGCACGCAGCCCGACTTCTAAGGGAGCGGCGGTGCCTTCATCCGACCCCGCCGGGGCGGACGACGAGCGCCTGCACCTCGATCCGTCCGGCATGCCGGAAGTGCAGCGTGAACGGCACGAACGTGCCTTCCTGCCACTCCGGCCGCGCCCGCAGCTTCACGTCCAGCCCGTACGGGGACATCACGAGACCGCCGCCGGCGGGGACACGGGCCGAGTCAACCGTCCGCGCGGAAGCCGTACCGTCGTTGATCATGCGGTGCCGGCTGAGTTCCGCGCCGTCCTCGGCCGTGGTCGAGGTCACCTTCAGCAGCCGGTCGTCGCTACCACCCGAGTTGGTGATCCGGAAGAAGGCGGCGGTGTCCCGGACCTCGCCGTACGGCAGGAAGACCCGCCCGTCGGCGACGGTGATCCGCGCCGGGGTGCCCGCGGCCCCGGTGCTCACCCAGGTGGTCAGGCCGCCCAGGGCGATGCTGCACGCGGCGACCGGGGCGAGCGCGGCGCGCAGTCCCTCGGCGACACGGCGGCGACTGGGACGCCAAGGGCGTGGAGCGGCCGTTCGCTCGGCCGTGGGCACGGTCATCGCGTACGACCCTCCCGGCCCGCGCCGGTGCCACGCCGCGGGCCCCTGGCGGGCCCCGGCTGCCAGGCCCGCAGCCGCAGGCTGTTGCCCACGACGAGCAGGGAGCTCACCGACATGGCCACCGCGGCGACCATCGGGTTGAGCAGGCCGACCATGGCGAGGGGCACGGTGACCGCGTTGTAGCCGAAGGCCCACAGCAGGTTGGCGCGGATCGTGCGCAGGGTGCGTCGGGCGAGCCGTACTGCGTCCCCGAGAGCCTCGATGTCGCCGCGCACCAGGGTCACGTCGGCGGCCCCGATGGCGACATCCGTGCCGGTGCCCATGGCGATCCCGAGGTCGGCTCCGGCCAGCGCCGCCGCGTCGTTGACGCCGTCGCCGACCACCGCGACCCGGCACCCGCGCGCCCTCGACTCGCGCACGAGGTCGGCCTTGTCCTCGGATGAGCAGCGCGCGTGGACCTCCTCGATACCCAGGGCCGAGGCCACCGCCCGGGCCGGGGCCTCCCGGTCGCCGGTCGCCAGCACCGGCCGCACCCCGAGGCGCCTGAGCCGATCCACGGCCCGATAGGCCCCGGGGCGTACCACGTCGCCGACCTCGATCAGTGCCTCCGCCACCCCGTCGACGCGGACGAGGACGGGCGTGTGCGCGGCGGCCTCCGCCTCCGGCAGCGCGTCAGCCAGCCGGGCGGGGATCTCGTCGTCCGGCGCGTGGACTTCGACCACTCGGCCCTCGACCAGACCGCGCACACCCCTGCCCGCCTCCGCGCGGAAGTCGCGCACCTCGGGCAACGGCCCCTGCTCGCCCAGGGTCCGGCGGGCGTGGGCGACGACCGCGCGGCCCAGCGGGTGTTCCGAGCCCTGTTCGACGGCGCCGGCCAGCCGCAGTACGGCCTCCTCGCCGAGCCCGCCCGGCACGGCCGTCACGCGGGTGACGCTCATGTGCCCGGAGGTGAGGGTGCCGGTCTTGTCGAGGACGACGGTGTCGATGTGCCGGAGCCCTTCCAGGGCCTGCGGCCCCCGCACCAGGACGCCGAGTTGGGCGCCGCGTCCGGTGGCCGCCATCAGCGCGGTCGGGGTGGCCAGACCGAGGGCACAGGGGCAGGCGACGACGAGTACGGCGACGCACGCGGTGATCGCCGCCTGCGGCTCCACCCCGGCCCCGAGCCAGAACCCGAGCACGGTGACCGCCAGGGCCAGCACGGAGGGTACGAAGACCCCTGCCACGGCGTCGGCGAGGCGCTGCGCCCGCGCCTTGCCCGCCTGTGCCTCGGTGACGAGCCCGGTGATCCGGGCCAGTTGGGTGTCCGCTCCGACGGCGGTGGCCCGTACGAGGAGCAGTCCGCCCGCGTTGACGGCGCCGCCCGCCACCGCGCTGCCGGGTCCGACCTCGACGGGTTCGCTCTCCCCGGTGACGAGCGACAGGTCCACGGCGGAGTTGCCCTCCACCACCTCGCCGTCGGTGGCGACCCGCTCGCCGGGGCGTACGACGAAGACCTGCCCGGTCATCAACTCCTCGATGGGCAGCAGGCGTTCCGCGCCGCCCTCCCGTACCGACACCTCCTTGGCGGCGAGCCGGGCGAGCGAGCGCAGCGCCGCCCCGGTGCCGTGCCGTGCCCGCGCCTCCAGGAAGCGGCCGGCCAGCACGAACAGCGGGACACCGACGGCCGCTTCGAGGTACACGTGCGCGACACCGTCGGAGGCGGAGGGCAGCAGGCTGAACGGCATCCGCATGCCGGGCGCGCCCGCGCCGCCGAGGAAGAGCGCGTACGCGGACCAGCAGAAGGACGCCGCCACGCCCAGGGAGACCAACGTGTCCATGGTCGACGCCGAGTGCCGCAGCCCGCGCAGGGCCCGCACGTGGAACGGCCAGGCGCTCCACACGGCGACCGGCGCGGCCAGTACGAAGCACAGCCACTGCCAGTTGCGGAACTGCCAGGCAGGCACCATGGACAGTACGAGGACCGGCAGCGCGAGCAGCGCGGTCACAAGGAGCCGGTCACGCTCGGAGCGAGGTTCCTCGGCCGGCCGGGGGGCGTCTCCCCGGCGTTCGGGTCGCCGTGGCGGCTCGGGCAACGCGGCCGTGTACCCGGCCTGTTCGACGGTGGCCACGAGGTCCTCGGCCCGGACGTCCGGCGGGTGGCTGACCCGGGCGCGCCCGGTGGCCAGGTTGACCGACGCGGTCACGCCCTCCAGCTTCGCGAGCTTCTTCTCCACCCGCCGCACGCAGGCCGCGCAGGTCATGCCGCCGACGGTGAGGTCCGTGGTGGTCATCGGGGGTGCGGACTCGGTGGTCATCAGCCGCCGCTCCACTGCCGCACACCCATGTCGTCGGCGTCCCACCGGCCCATGTCCGTCACGCCCATGTCCGTCACACCCATGTCGGTCCAGCCCATGCCCAGGTCGCCCATGCCCAGGTCGCCCATGTGCATGTCGCCCATGTGCATGTCGCCCGTGTCCGTCCCGCCCATGTGCATGTCGCTCATATCCATGTCGCCCTGGTCCGCGTCCGTCTCGTCCGTGCCGGTGCCGTCGCCGCTCGTTCCGGAGCGGTGCATGCCGGGCGCGACGGGACCCGTGGCGGCTCCGACGGCGTACGACACGGTGAAGATCAGAGCGAGCAGAACCAGGAACCCGCAGAGGGCGGGCGGCACACCTGGGGGTGGTTTCATCAACGGCCTCCTGACGCACGTACCGCTACAGGAGTCGGGCGACCGGGGCGGAGAGTTCCCGCCGCCGTCGTTCAGGAGGCTTTGCGGCTACGCCTTTTCAGCGCCCACGCCCCAGCGCCGAGCACCACGACGGTCGCACCGATGCCGAGCGGGAGGGCGACCGTCATGCCGTCGTCGTCCTGGGCGCCGTTCGCGGTGCCGCCCGCCGCCGCCTCGGCCGACGGGGTAGGGGTCGAGGGGGTCGACGCCGTGGCCGTCGTCGGCTGCTCGGTGGGCGTGGGGCTCACGGCCTTCGCGCCGGGAGCGGCCTGCTTCAGCGCGAGACGGGGCGCGGGGTGGCCGTGACCGTGGCCGTCGCCGCCGTTCTCCTGCTCCAGTTCGATCCAGCGGTCCACGCGGCCGTCGCCGTAGGTCTGGAGGGTCTTGAAGACCAGCGTCCTGACGTCGGGCAACTGCCGTACGGTGACGACGTACTCGGCGTCCTCGCCGACCGCGAGTTCGGGCCCCGACACGGTGTAGCCGCGGCTGGTGGAGGCGAGCTTCCAGCCCTCGGGGCCGTTCTTGTAGGTGACGTCCGCCGGGGTGACGCCCTCGGGCAGGATCACTTCGAGCCCGCTGATGCCGGCGGTGCCCGACTCCGACTCGGCGGTGAAGGTCAGCGCGACGTCCTGGTCGAGCGCCCGCGCGCCCTCCGCCTCCACCTCGGTGTGCGCCGCGGCCGGCACCGCGAGGGCTACGGCGGCCACGCAGGCGACCGCCGTGAGGGCGCCGGTACGGCGCAGACTGCGGGACAGGGTGGGGCGGGGCACGTGCGACTCCCTCGTACCGGTGATGTGGTCGGTGCATTCAAGCGCAGGGCAGGGCTCAACGCGAGGGGTCCTCCGGCGGCGGCCGGCGCGGGCAGGAGGCGACGACCACGAAGGGCCACACGGACTGAATGGCCGTCACCAGGCGTTCAACCGCTCCGGCGGCCCTGCCCTGATGCATCTCGAACATGAACCAGGCCGCGCCGAACACCATCAGCGCGGTCGCCGCGAAGGAGGGCGCGGGCCGTAGTCCCCAGGGTGCGGTGCCCTGGCGGTCGGCGGCCAGCACCGGCCACACGGCCAGCAGAGCGAAGCCGACCGCGGCCGCCGAACCGTGACGCAGGGAGCCCCCGCTGCTCGGAGGCGGGACCAGCGCGACCACACACGCGGCCACCCCGCCGGCACCCAGCGCCACCCGTCCGGGCAGAGCGGCCGGCCGCAGCCCCCAGGCGGTGAGCACATGGCAGGCCCCCAGTGCGGCCAGCGCCCCCGTCATCACCCAGAAACCCGCTGCTCCGTAGGCCGCGAGGACGCTGATCGTCTGGGTGGCGGGGTTGTAGGCCGGTCCTTCGAGCAGCGCCGCGATCGTCCAGCCCGCGATCAGCACCACGGGCGCGCATCCCGAAGAAAGCAAGGCCCATCCAGGCACAAGTCGCATCAAGACACCGTAGAACGCGTGAATCGGAACGCCCGTCAGATACACGCAGACGGCGCGACCGCCGTTGCGCACCCTCCCCCGCGCCGCCGCGCCGTCAACCCCCGGGCCGGAACTGCGAACTGCCGTGCCCGTCTCGCACACATCGACCGAAAGCGCCACCTTGCGCCAGACTGCGCCACCCCTTCCGGCGCATAGAAATATCCACCAGCATGAATGGCTCCGACCTGTTCGGCAGGGCCGAAAACGCTGGGGGTAGGGACATGCAGCGCACCATGAGGAAGCAGGCCGTCGAGTGGCTCGCCGCGGCTGCCAGGGATCCTCGGACGTGCAAGGAGCAGTGGGATCAGGGGGCGGACGCGGTGCTGTTGGAGGCCGGGCGGCTGTGGGACGTGCTCAGTGTTCCCGAGCATCTCGGGCTGGGCGCCGTGGACGTCCTCAGACGTACGCGGGCACGGGCGTCCGGCCCGGTGCTGGTGAACTGCGGGGCGCGCAGAGTGGGCTTCTTCCTCCCGCCCGACCCGGCTTCCGAGTGGGTCGGGCCCGGCGTACGGCATGTCGGCCGGGGCTCATGGGTCGCCGTGCCGCCGCCCCACCGGTCCACGGGCTGGCGCCTGGAGTGGCTGCTGCCACCCGACGGCACCGGGGCCCTGTACAACCCCGACGTGATGGAGCTGGCGCTGCGCGAGGCCGGCGGCGCCCCTGCCGCGCCGACGCGCGTCAGTCGGCCGTAGGCGGGGCGCACGCCCGGACGCGTCCGTTGCTGCTGCTCCATTCCCACAGAACCGCCGGTCCGGGCAGACCCCGGGGCACGACCACGGCCGGGACCCGTTCGGTCGCGCCGCCGTACTCCCCCTCAACCGGTTCGACGTCGAGGGCCCGGGCCAGTCCGCTCCACCGGCCCACCGCCCAGGAAGTGACGGCGTGGCCGTCTGTGGCGCCGGAGGAATCCCGCCATGTGTCCCGACGCTCGGGAACGGCACGGCCCTTGGCGTGCCACTCCGCGACCAGCGCCGCGTAGATAGACGGCCGGCCCCGAACGCCGGTGGCCGGTACGAGGTACGACATGGGTGCGGCATCGCCTCCGAGCACACGCCGCGCCATCTCACTGCTGTCCATGCCGGGGCAACGCCCAGGCGTGCGCCGGTGGTACGCCGTCAGTGCCTGCCACCACCCGGTCGGGTGAGCGCATCCCCCGAATGGAGCCGTGCCGCGCTCGCTCCGCACCGGCCGCCCCGCCCGCAACCAGACAGGAGCGTTTCCATCGACGGACGAGAGCACGTTCTCGCGATTTCCCACATCCGGAACGACAGCGACGACACCGACGACTGTCCCTGGTGCGCCGCGCTGCGCGAGGCGATCCTGCCTCCGGCACCTCAGTCAGGGGCCAGGCGCCGAGGCTACGACCCCTACGTCTCGGGAGCCCTGTACGAGGCCGACGACTGGTGAGGCGCGCCGCCCCCGATGCGCCGGGCCTCCCGGTACGTGCCGGGCCTCCCGGTATGTGCCGGGGCGCTCGGGGGCGCGCGCCCTGCATATATCTGCCGGTTTGATGCGCGGGCGCTCGCCCCATACGGGGAATTGAGCCCCCGGCGGGGGGTCGTGGCACCGGGCAGCCGGTGCACTGAGGACGCCAACGAACCGTGAACCGGCCCGCACCCTCGTCCGGCGGTGCACACAAGGAGGCTCCTCATGGCACTCACGGAGTGGACGAAGTCGATGGAGTGGCTGGCGGCCGCGTCGGAGGACCCGGGCGCCTGCAAGCACGAGTGGCAGAACGGCAGCAGCGGCGTCACACTCCTGGCGGCCGGGCGGTTCTGGGACGTGCTGATCGTTCCGGAGCAGCTCGGACTCCGCGTCGCCGAACTCCTGGAAGAGCTGCCGCTTCTCGACCCGGGGCCCTGCCTGCTGGACACCCGACGGCGTCATGTCGGCTTCCTGCTGCCCCCGGAGCCGCAGACCGTGTGGATCGGCACCGGCGTGCGCCTCCTCGGTGCGGGGACATGGATCACCGCACCGGCCCCGCACTGCCGCTGGGGGTCGCTGCGCTGGCTCGTCCCCCCGGACGGCACCGGGACCCTGACCATGCCCGATGTCCTGGAGGTGGCCCTCCAACGCTGCGCCACCGAACTGTCCCGCCTCCAGGGCCGCCCCGCACCGACCGCGCACAGCGTGCCGGTACCGGAGGACAGACCGGACGACGGCCGCGTCGACGGACGAGCCGACGGACCGGCCGACGGCTCGCTGGCGGTGCGCCAGTGTGTGGCACGGGGGTGCGTGGGGCCGTGACGGGCGGTTCCCTGACTTCCGCGCTCTTCCTCTCGCTTGCTCCCGCTTGCTCTCGCTCGCTCTCCCTCTCGCTGAGCGGAGGGCGCCTCCCAGGGCCGACCGGCCGACCTCCCCGCACTCAGCCCAGAAAACTCAACCGCACCTGCCGGTTCGGGTTGTCCCGGTTCGTGTCCGCCAAACTCCGTTAGGACAACCACCAAGGTATCCGGCCGCGGGATCTCCACCGGATACGTCATCGGAATCACACCTCCCGGTTACCGCCCGGTCCGTGGACGCTGGACGGCCTTCCCGGCCCGGCTCGTGCCCACGGGGAGCTATGAAAAGTCCTAAAATGGAACAAATCACTCATCGATGATCGAGGGCAACGTGTCGGCCAACGGTGTGGCATCGAACTTGTACCCGTTCGGCGCCGCAAGTGTCGGCGAAGCGCCCGAGCGCGACGAAGCGCTGGTCAGGGCCATCGTCGGTGCCGTGCAGCTGACCGGAGCACATACCGGAAGCGTGTTTCTGCTCTCCGGCGACTACCGCTCGCTCATAGTGGCCGCGTCGTGCGGGTCGCCGCCCTCCCTGCTCAGCGGGTGGCGTCGGATCCCGGTGAACAGCGGTCTGCCAGTGGCGGAGGCGTACCGCTCCGGGCGCATGGTCCATCTGGCCGGCGCGGAGGAGACGATGCGGCGCTTCCCGCAGCTCTCGGTCGCCCTGCCCTACCCGTTCGGTTCTGCATCGGTCCCCGTACGGGCGGGCGAGCGGACGTTCGGCACCATGGCCGTGGTGTGGACGGCCAGGCCGGACGGGACAGGGCTGTCGAGGGCGCAGCGCCGGAAGCTGCGCTCCGCCGCCGACCGGCTGGGCACCACCCTCGCCGGACTGCGGGCCCGCGGCGCGCTCGGTGAGTACGACGAACGGACGGCCCCGGTAGTGGTCCCGCTGCCATCCACTCCGGTGATCCGGGTGGGCCTGTTCGACTGGAATCTCGGCACCGGAGCCCTCACGGCCGACGACGAGCTGTGCGCGATCTTCGGAATGCCGCTCCGCGAGTTCGACGGACGGGCGGCCACCCTGGCGGCCATGATCGAGCCCGCGGATCTGCCCGGCTTCCGGTCCGCCGCCCGTGCCGCGGTCCAGGAACGCCACGTACTGGCACACTGCCTGCGCATCCGGGACGGCCGCGGAGGCCACCACACCGTCGAGCTGTGGGGCAGGGTGCCCGAGAGCCCTGCCGACCCTCAGGCCCCGGCCCATATGGTCGGCGCCGTACTCGACTCCGGGAGCCGCATGGCCGCCGTGGCGGCGATCGAGCGGCTCGCGGACGGCTTCTTCGCGCTCTCACCCGACGGACGCGTCGCCTACGCCAACCACAGCATGGAGGATCTGCTAGGGGTCCGCCAGGACGAACTGCTCGGCCGACGCCCCTGGGACGTCCTGCCCTGGCTGGCCGATCCCGTTTACGAGGACCGCTACCGGGCCGCCCTGATCTCCCAGCAAGCGGTCTCCTTCCTGGTCCGCCGCCCACCGGCCACATGGCTGGTCTTCTCCCTCCACCCGGGCGCTCAGGGCATGACGGGGTGGGCGGCACCCGTGCGACAGCCGGTACCGGCCGACACCGGACCCGGGGCACCCCTCGGGGAAGAGGGGCCGCCCGCCTCCTGGTCGCCTCCGCCCGCGGCCCCGCGCGTGGGTTCCCTCTACCGGGTGCTCACGCTGGGCAGCGCGCTCACCGAGGCGGTCACCGCGCACGAGGTGTTCGAGGCCGTCGCCGAGCAGCTGCTGCCCGCTTTCGGCGGTCAGAAGCTGGCGATCGCCGTGGTGGAGGAGCGGCGCCTGCACCTGCTCGATCAGCGCGGCTACTCGAAGCGCTTTCTCGCCCGGTTCGAAGGCACTCCGCTGCATGCCCGGCTGCCCGTGACCGACGCGCTGACCTCCGGGGCCCCACTGTTCGTCGAGTCCCGTGAGGAGCTTCTCGAAACGTACCCCGGGATCATGGTCAGTCAGTCCAACTCCTGGGCGTTCCTGCCCTTGATCGCCTCGAACCGCCCGGTCGGCGTCTGCCTGCTCGGCTTCAACGACGTCCACCGATTTCCCGACGAGGAACGCGGCGTCCTCACCGCACTGGGTGGCCTGATCGCCCAAGCCCTGGAACGCGCCAGGCTCTACGACGCCGAATTCGCCCTCGCCCGCGGCCTGCAGAACGCGCTGCTGCCGCACCGGCTGCCCGCACTGCCGGGCCTTCACGTCACCGGGCGCTATCTTCCGGGCACCCGAGGGATGGACATCGGCGGCGACTGGTACGACGTCATCCCCGCCGGCGACGAGGTCGCGCTGATCGTCGGGGACGTCGAGGGGCACAACGTCGCCGCCGCGGCCGCCATGGGCCAGCTGCGAAGCGCGGTGCGTGCCTTCGCCACCGCCGGCCACCGGCCGAGCGACGTCGTCGCCAACACCAACCGGCTCCACATGGACCTCGACCCGGCGCTCCTTGCAAGCTGCTGCTACGCCCGCCTCCGTCCTCGCTCGGGGGTCGTGCGCATCGTCCGTGCCGGCCACCCCCTGCCCTTGCTACGCCTGCCCGACGGCCGGGCCGAAGTCCTGGATGTGCCCGGCGGCCCTCTGCTCGGCATCGACCCAGCGGCACACTTTCCGGAGTCGGAGCTGCGCCTCGTACCCGGGTCGGTCCTGGCCCTGTACACGGACGGACTGATCGAGAGGCGTGACTCGGACATCGATTCCGACATCGACCGGCTCCGGGTATCACTGGCCCGCATGGGCGGGGGCCGCCTGGAGGATCTGGCCGACGCGCTGCTGCGGAGCGCCCGCCGTTCCGCCGACAGGGCGGACGACATCGCACTCCTGCTCACCGAGTACGCCCCGCCACCGCAGACGCCGACAAAGCCGGCGTCCGCGCACGCCGACTCCGGCCCGTCGCCGTGAGGCAGCGGGCTCTCCGAACCCCGCTGTCCCCTGCCCAGATCTTCCGGTACGCCCCCTGGTGTCTCGACGGGTCCCGGTCCTGGCACTGTCCCTGCCGGCGGCCGTAGCGATGTGGAAGGGGCCACATGTCCGCTGGCCGACGGCCGGAGGAGGCTCGGTCGAACTCGTCGACCGTCTGCCGGCGCTGCGGGGACGGCAGCTCGGGCAGGGTGGCCGCCTGGTGCTCTGCTCGCTGGACGCCGCCACAGGCCAGGACGGCCGGGCCGCCGGCCGGAGCCGTGGTGGGGTGGTGTTCCGCCGGCTTCGTCACCGGTGTGGGCGCCATGCGCGTCGGAGATGGCGTCGCCTCACTTGTCGACCCGCGAAGCCGCGGCGCTTCGCCCGCACCGACAGGGACGGCGGACGCGGCGCTTCGCCCACACCGACAGGGACGGCGGACGCGGCGCTTCGCCCACACCGACAGGGACGGCGGACGCGGCGCTTCCCCCACACCGACCGGGACGGCGGACGCGGCGGGACCGGCCGACCCGGCACAGGACGGGGCAGCGCAGGCGTCTTCGGCGCCGGCAGGTACAGGGACAGCGGCCGGCACGGAGCAGGACAGCCTGCTGACCGTCGCCGGGCTGACGGTGCGGGCCGGGGACCGGAAACTCGTCGACGACGTGTCGTTCACCGTCGGCGCCGGCCAGATCTTCGACCTCGCCGGGGAGTCGGGCTCGGGCAAGTCCACCATCGCCATGGCGGTCGCGGGCCCGCTCCCCGAGGGCGTGGGGGCGAACGCGCCGCACCTCGCCCTCGGCGACCTCGACCTGCTCGGAACACCGTCGGAACGACGCCTCGCGACCGAGATCGGTATCGTCTGCCAGGACCCGATCGGCACGTTCAACCCCGCGCTGAGACTCGGCACCCACCGCCCAGCCGCAGCCGGGGAAGGCGCCGCAAGGGTGCGGCCGGCACCGGCCCGCTCGGGACCGCGGACCCGGCGCTCACAGCGCCGCCTCCGCGAGTGCCGCGTCGTCCGGACGCCGCTCGTACCAGCGGAATCGGGGCGCGACGCGCTCGGGTGACGGGCCGCGCTCACCCGCCGGTCCCGACAGAAGGGGCGCACTCGAAGATCCCCGGACAGCACTTCCGAATCCTCGTGTCCTGAAATCCGTCGCCCCTTGATCAGACGTTTCCGCAGGCTGCAGAGGTGCTTGGCGGGGCGGGTGGGACTCGAATTCACCGCCGGTGGATTATGAGTCCGCCGCTACAAAGCAAGGGCAAGCCGCACTCGTTTGGTACGGCCCGGCTTCAGACCTACAGTCGGCGCCCTCGTCACGCAAGGAACGACAACCGCACCTGCCTACGAGGATCGTCCTTGTTCGTATCCGCCAACCTCCGTCAGGGCAACCCCGACCATGGCCGTCACGCGCTGGAGCGCACGACCAGCCGCGCAGGCAGGATCAGCGGCGTGGGGTCCTGGCCGTTGACGAGGGCGACGAGCATGCGCGCCATCTCCCGTCCCAGTGCCTGTATGGGCTGATGGACGGTGGTGAGCGGCGGATCGGCGATCCGGGCGACGGTCAGGTCGTCGAAGCCGACGACGGCGACATCGGCGGGGACGTGCCGGCCGGCCTCCCGCAAGGTGCGCAGGGCGCCCGCCGCCATGTTGTCGTTGGCGGCGAACACGGCTTCCACGTCAGGGTGGTTGGCCAGCAGCACGGCCGTGGCGGCGGCTCCGCCGAGCTCGGTGAAGTCGCCCTCCAGCGGAGGGATCGGATCGAGGCCGGCGCTCAGCATGGCGTCCCGGTAGCCGCGGTAGCGCGCCCGCCCGACCTCGGTGTCCAGCGGCCCGCAGATCGCGGCCACGCGCCTGCGGCCACGCGAAAGGAGGTACTCGGTCGCTTCGCGGGCTCCGCCGACGTTGTCGACGTCCACGTACCAACGGGGGGCCGATCCGACCGGGCGGCCGCCGAACACGACCGGCATGTGCGCCTCTTCGGCCTTGCGGGCCAGTGGATCGTCCTCGCGCAGCGCCATCAGCATGACCCCGTCCGCGCCTCTGGAGCGGAGGAGCTCCTCGACCCGTTTGCGCCCTCGGTCGGAAGCGGCCAGGCACAGCATCAGATGCAGATCGGCCTCCTCCAGGGCGTCCGCCGCACCCACGATGACCTGGGCGAAGAAGGGATCGGCGAAGATCGACGGGTCCTCTCCGGAGACCACCAGCGCGGCGGCTCCCGTCTGCCGGGTGGCCAGGGCGCGGGCGCTCGGATTGGGTACGTAGCCGAGGTGACGGACGGCGCGTTCGACCGCCTCACGCTTGGCGCGGCTGACGTGCGGAGCGTTGTTGAGGGCCCGGGAGGCCACGGAGCGGGAGACACCGGCGTGTTCGGCCACCTCGTCGAGCGTCGGCTGGCGACGCGGCGCATCTTCTGCCATGGGCCGTGAGTCTTCCACAGCCGGGCTGTTCTTCGGACGGGATCACTGGTAGCGCTCCCAATTGGTTGACTTCCTCGTCCCGCATCCCCGTGTGTATTTCTGGTTTCGCGCAGACTATTGACAGTTAAACCAGCCGACCACACGATTGGGACCGCTTCCAGTGGGAGCGCTCCCAAACGCCTCTCGTACCCCCCGTCCCTGCCCGGAAGTCGAGGTACTGCCATGCGCCGCAAGGTCCGCGCACTGGTGGCAGCACTCTGTGCCCTGCCGCTGGCGCTCACCCTCGCCCCGTCCGCCCACGCCGCGGACCCGACCACCCTGACCAACGGGTTCTATGTGGACCCCAACTCCACCCCGAAGCAGTGGGTGGCCGCCAACCCCGGCGACGGCCGCGCCTCCGCGATCAACGCCTCCATCGCCAACACCCCGATGGCCCGTTGGTTCGGCTCCTGGAGCGGCACCATCGGCACCGCTACGGGCGCCTACGTCGGGGCCGCAGACCAGCGCGACAAGCTGCCCATCCTCGTCGCCTACAACGTCTACCACCGCGACCACTGCGGCGGGCACTCCGGGGGCGGAGCCTCCTCGCCGTCCGCCTACGCCAGCTGGATCGCCCAGTTCGCGGGCGGCATCGCAAACCGCCCGGCCGTCGTCATCCTCGAACCGGACTCCCTCGGTGACTACGGCTGCATGACCCAGGCGCAGATCAACGAACGCCGCGCCATGCTTTCCGGCGCGATCGCGGAGTTCAACCGCCAGGCCCCCAACACCTGGGTCTACATGGACGCGGGCAACCCGGGCTGGGCCAACGCGGCGGCCATGGCCCAGCGCCTCCACGAAGCCGGCCTCCGCCAGGCCCGCGGCTTCTCGCTCAACGTCTCCAACTACTTCACCACCTCCGAGAACGCCGCCTACGGGAACGCCGTCAACCGCGAGCTCAGCGCGCGCTACGGCTACACCAAGCCGTTCGTCGTGGACACCAGCCGCAACGGCAACGGCTCCAACGGCCAGTGGTGCAACCCTTCGGGCCGCCGTATCGGCACCCCCTCCCAGCTGGGCGGAGGCGCCGAGATGCTGCTGTGGATCAAGACCCCGGGTGAGTCGGACGGCAACTGCGGCACCGGAGCGGGCTCCACGGCCGGGCAGTTCCTCCCCGAGACCGCCTACAAGATGATCTACGGCTTCTGATCCCCGAACTCCCGTGGCCCGGCACCGCCACGCCCCGCGACCGGGCCACGGGCAACCCTCGCCACACCGTCGAGGGGTTCCACCGCGCCCCGCCTCCCACCCGGGCGAACGGCAGTCGGCCGGGGCGGCGGGCGCGTGCTCACCCATCTCATCGATCAGGAAGCACTCATGACTCCAGCCACCCTACGGCGCCGCACGGCCGCCTGCGTCGCGGCCCTCGCCGCCTGCGCCGCTCTCACCGCGACGCAGGCGGAGGCGCAGCCGCAGGCCACCTCCACGCAGGACGCGGTCACCCCGGCCACCAAGTTCTACGTGGACCCGCACAGCAAGGCCGCGAAGCAGGCTGTCGTGGACTTCAAGAACGGCGACTTCGAGAACGCCACGAACATGGCCAAGATGGCGAGCTGGCCGCAGGCCGAGTGGTTCACCGAGGGCACGCCCGGTCAGGTGCGCGGCAAGGTGAGCAAGCTCGTCCACCGGGCCCGGGCCGTGGGCCGGACGCCCGTCCTGGTCGCCTACAACGTCCCGGGCCGGGACTGCACGCAGTACTCCAGCGGCGGCGCCGCGTCCTCCGCCGCCTACCGGAAGTGGATCGACGCCTTCGCCGCCGGCATCGGCAACAACAAGGCGGTGGTCGTCGTCGAACCCGACGGCACGGCCCTGCTGCCCAACGACTGCGGGCCCGACGTGGACCCGTCCGGCGAACTCACCGCCGAGCGGACCGCCGACCTCGCCTACGCCGTGAAGACCCTGAAGGCCAAGCCCCGCACCGCGGTCTACCTGGACGCGGGGAACGTGCAGTGGCGCCCGGTCGGCGACATGGCGCAGCGCCTGCTGGACTCCGGGGTCGAGCACGGCGACGGCTTCGCCCTGAACGTGTCCAACACCCACCCCACCGACCACAACGCCAAGTACGGCACCTGGATAGCGAAGTGCATGTGGTACGCCACCGAGGGGCCCGAGGACGCTCGCGGCCACGCCGAGCGGTGCGCAGGCCAGCACTACTCCCCCGCCGCCCCCAACGACGGCACTCCCGGCAACGCCGTCTCCTCCAACGACCCCGCCACCTGGCGGTGGACCGACCTCTGGTTCGACCAGAACGTGGGCTCCCCGTCCGCCGACCGGCTGCACCACTTCGTGATCGACACCAGTCGCAACGGCCTGGGCGCCTGGACCCCCGAGCCGGGCAAGTACACCGGTGACCCGGAGCCCTGGTGCAACGCGCCCGGCCGCGGCCTCGGTCCGCGTCCCACGGCCAACACGGGCGTCCCGCTCGTCGACGCCTACCTGTGGATCAAGATCCCCGGTGAGTCCGACGGCAGCTGCACACGCAACACCGGTGGCACGATCGATCCGGAGTACGGCATCGTCGACCCGCCCGCCGGTACCTGGTGGCCCGACCAGGCCCACACGCTGGCCCGCAACGCGGCACCCAGCCTGACGTTCAACCGCTGACCCTTCCGGGCCACCCCAACTCCACCCGCCGACCGCGGAGTTCGGTCACCGCTCGTCCCGCCGGTGCGCTCACACCGGCGGGGCGGGCGGAGGCGGCAGGGTCGACAGGTCCGGCGACGACTCGCCAGACCAGGAGCACGGGGCAGGGGGCGCGGTCGACGACGAAACGGCTGGCAGGCACGCGGCTGTGCGGCCCGAGGTGGGCGCGGTCACCGTCGCGGGCCAGACGACCACGTCCATGACGTCAGCCTCCTCCGATGACCGTCAGCGAGACCCACAGTTCCAGCACCGCTGCCCCCAGGATCGCCGACGCGTAGGTGAGGTTGGGGCCGATGGCCACCCCGAGCAGCGGCGAGCACGGCCCCGGGCCCGACAGGGCGGTCAGCGGCAGCAACACCAGCACGGCGGGGAGGGTGTTGAAGACGTTGGCGAGGACGGCGGCCAGTGCGGCGAGCGCGAGCAGTTCCAGCAGACCGGTGCCATCGGGGATCAGGTGCCTGTTCGGCCCCGGTCCCGGGAGTGCCTCGGGTGGCGGGGCAGGACGGGTCGCCGTACTGGAGACCGCGTCCGTTGGTGCCGACGAAGACGCGGCCGTAGGAGTCGCGGTCGCCGGTGATGACGCCGACGCCGCCGCGCCGGCGCTCCAGTGGCTGGTGCCGCCGTTGTCGGGGGTTTGGCGTCCTGGCTGCGCCAGATGCCATTGCCCGTGCCGTACAGCACGTGCCCGGAGTCGAAGAGGTCGATGACCAGGGCGGTCATCCAGTGCCCGATGTGGTCGCCGACGTAGTCAGGATCCCCCGCTTCGACTACACCCCGTCCGTACGGCTCCGTTTCGTCCTCAGCGGCGGCCAGCCGGGCTGGGAAGCCGCGAAGCGACGGGCAACGACCGAACGCGCAGAGGCAAACCGCGTCCGGTGGCGCCCGACACCTAGCAATCGTCGGCCCAGCCGATGGTCTGGCCGTGTTCAGGTCCGTACCCCGAAAGACTTCTCCGTCTCGAACATGCAAGGTACGGAGAATCATCGGCCGCACCCAGGACGATCTTGCTCAGCCCAGGAAGCTCAGTCGAATCTGACGGTTGACATTGTCTTTGTTGGTGTCCACGAGGCACACCGACTGCCACGTCCCGAGTTCCAGCCGCCCACCGAGCACGGGAAGGGTCGCGTGGGGCGGGACGAATGCCGGGAGGACGTGGTCGCGGCCGTGGCCGGGGCTGCCGTGGCGGTGCTGCCAGCGGTCGTCGGCTGGGAGGAGGGTGTGGAGGGCGGTCAGGAGGTCGTCGTCACTGCCGGCGCCCGTCTCGATGATTGCGACGCCGGCCGTCGCATGCGGCACGAACACGTTCAGAAGGCCGTCGCGGTCCGCGGCGACGTCCCGCAGGAAGGCCTCACAGTCGCGAGTGAGGTCCACGACCCGCTCCGAGGAGCCGGAGGCGATGTTCAGGACTCGGGTGGTGAAGGCGTCTGACATGTCCTCCATCCTCACCCATGCTCGTGAACTCACACGTCAGGCGGCGGCCGGGCGACTCACGGAGGTGGTCACGGAGGTGGTCACGGAGGCCGTCGCGGGGGAAGATCCGCGCCCCCGACACTGTTAGTAGAAACGTGAACAATATCGAGGTCGTCGAGTTCGTCGACGTGGTCGTCATAGGCGCTGGTCAGGCCGGACTGTCCAGCGCCTACCACCTGCGGCGCACCGGCTTCGAGCCGGACCGTGACTTCGTGGTGCTCGACCACTCCCCCGGTCCGGGCGGCGCCTGGCAGTTCCGGTGGCCGTCGCTGACGTACGGCAAGGTGCACGGAATGTACGCGCTGCCCGGCATGGAACTGACGGGCGCCGACCCCGGGCGGCCGTCGTCCGAGGTCATCGCCGAGTACTTCGACCGTTACGAGCGGGCCTTCGACCTGCGGGTACGGCGGCCGGTGGACGTGCGTGCCGTGCGGGAGGGGCAGGAGGGGCGACTGCTGGTGGAGAGCTCGGCCGGGACCTGGTCGACACGGACGCTGATCAACGCGACCGGCACCTGGGACCGGCCGTTCTGGCCGCGCTATCCGGGTCAGGAGACCTTTCGGGGGGAGCAGTTGCACACCGTCCGGT
Organism: Streptomyces sp. NPDC007808; assembly: GCF_042868655.1. Lineage (NCBI taxonomy): Bacteria > Bacillati > Actinomycetota > Actinomycetes > Kitasatosporales > Streptomycetaceae > Streptomyces > Streptomyces sp. NPDC007808. Next base: position 325,970 of record NZ_JBIAEQ010000001.1, on the reverse strand, counting down.
ACCCCGGGCCCGAGCGGTTCGCGGGGCAGCGGGTCGTCGTGGTCGGCGGCGGCGCCTCCGGCACACAGCACCTGCTGGAGATCGCCCCCTACGCTGCCGCCACGACCTGGGTCACCAGGCGCCCACCCGTCTTCCGTGAGGGGCCCTTCGACGAGGGCGCGGGCCGGGCGGCGGTCGCGATGGTCGAGGAGCGGGTCCGGCAGGGACTGCCGCCGAAGAGCGTGGTCTCGGTCACCGGGCTGCCCCTCAACGACGCCGTACGACAAGGGCTGGCGGACGGGGTGCTGGACCGGCAGCCCATGTTCGAGCGGATCACCCCGACCGGGGTGCAGTGGAGCGACGGCCGGCACGTGGAGGCCGACGTCATCCTGTGGGCGACCGGGTTCCGGGCCGCCGTCGACCATCTGGCCCCGCTGCGGCTGCGTGAGCCGGGCGGTGGAATCCGGGTGGAGGGCACGCGCGCGGTCGCCGACCCCCGGGTGCACCTGGTCGGCTACGGCCCGTCAGCCAGCACGATCGGCGCCAACCGGGCCGGCCGCGCGGCCGTGCGGGACATCAGGCGGCTGCTGGCCGAGGAGCCGGTGGCGGCGTGAGCCGACCGACCTGGGGCGTCGACGTGTGGTGCCGACGAACGGCCCGGCTCCGCGTCGCGGGCGAACGGCCTTCGCCCTCGTCGGCCGTGCACAGCCTCCGCCCCCGCCCCCGCCCCCGCATGACGTCCCGTCGGCTCATTTCGTCGGCCGCGGGCTCGCCTTCTGCTGGGCGTTGAACTCGGCGACGTTGCGCTGGTGTTCGGCGTAGTCGGCGGTGAAGCGGGTGTCGCCGGGCTTGACGGTGACGAAGTACAGCCAGTCGCCCGGGACGGGGCTGATCGCGGCACGCATCGCGTCCTCGCCTGGATTGGCGATCGGCGTGGGCGGCAGCCCCATGCGCTGGTACGAGTTGTACGGGCTCTCGATCCGCGTGTCGGCCTCGGTCGTCCTGAGCGTGGAGCGGCCCAGCGCGTAGTTGATGGTCGAGTCCATCTGCAGCGGCATGCCGCGTTCGAGCCGGTTGAAGACGACCCGGGCCACCTTGCCCATGTCGGCCTTGTTTCCGGCCTCGGCCTGGACGATGCTCGCGATGGTGACCACCTGGTAGACGTTCATGGCGTTGCGCTGCGCACCGGCGGCGATCGGGGCACCGTTGAACTTCTTGTTCGCGGTGTCCACCATGGCCGACAGCAGGGAATCCGGAGTCGCTCTCTTGCCGTCCCGCTCAAGCGGGTACGTCGCCGGGAACAGGTAGCCCTCGGGGTTACCGTCCGCCTCGTTCGGCAGCTTGAGGTCGAGTTTCTCCAGGGACTTCTTCGTGCTGCCGGGCCGCAGGCTCAGCGCCTTGTCGACGGCGGCGTAGACCTGGCCGGCGCGCCAGCCCTCCGGGATCACCAGGGAGGTGGGCTTCGCGGCCTCTTCCTCGCCCGTGCTCAGCAGCGGCACCGCCACGGCGGTGCCGGCGACGACGGCGCCGGCGGCGATGAGAGCGACACGGCCCCGGCGTGTCAGTCGAATCGTTCTCCGTGACGGAGTGTTGAGGTACATGCCGGAACGGTAACCCCCAGATGGTTACAAATCCGGCATAACGTCACCCCGTCGGCTCCAGTTGGGCGTCCCGCCGGACCAGCCCCGCGTACCGCCCTCCCCGCTGCAGCAACTCCTCGTGCGTCCCGCGCTCGGCCACCCGACCGGCGTCGAGGACCACGATCTGGTCGGCGCCCCGAACGGTGGACAGGCGGTGCGCGATGGTCAGGGTGGTGCGGTTGGCGGACAGGGCCTCGATGGCTTCCTGGACGGCGTGTTCGGTGCGGGTGTCCAGGGCGCTGGTCGCCTCGTCGAGAATGAGGACGGGCGGATCGCGCAGGATCGTGCGGGCGATGGCGAGGCGCTGCTTCTCACCGCCGGAGAAGCGGTGTCCACGCTCGCCGACGACGGTGTCGTAGCCGTCGGGCAGAGCGGCGATGTGCTCGTGGATCTGGGCCGCCTCGGCAGCCGCCCGCAGTTCCGCGTCGGTGGCGTCCGGCTTGGCGAAGCGCAGGTTGTCGGCGACGGAGGCGTGGAAGAGGTACGTCTCCTGCGAGACGACGCCGACCGCGCGGGCGAGGGTGTCGAAGTCGAGGTCGCGCACGTCGACTCCGTCGAGGGTGACCCGGCCGCCCGTCACGTCGTACAGCCTGGGCACTAGGTGGCCGAGCGTGGACTTGCCGGCGCCGGTCGGGCCGACGATCGCGAGGCTGCCGCCCGCGGGCACGGCGAGGTCGATGCCGTCGAGGACGGCGCCCCGTTCGTCGTCGCGGCCGTCGTACCGGAACTCGACGTTCTCGAAGCGGATCTCACCCTTGACGGCGTCGAGGTGGACGGGCTTGTCCCGTTCGGTGATGTCGACGGGAAGGTCGAGGTACTCGAAGATGCGCTGGAAGAGCGCGAGCGAGGTCTGGATCTGAACGCCGGTGGACAGCAGGCTGACGGCCGGTCGGAACAGACCCTGCTGGAGCGAGACGAACGCGACGATCGTGCCGATCGAGACCTGGGGGCCGCCGAGTTGGAGGGCCAGGCCGGCGGTCCAGTAGATGAAGGCGGGCATGGCGGCCATGACGATGGTGATGACGGCCATGCGCCAGCGCCCGGCCATGTTCGATTTCACCTCAAGGTCGACCAGCCGCTCGGACTCGTCGGCGAAGGTCTGGGTCAGCGAGTCGGAGCGGCCCATCGTGCGGCCGAGCAGGATGCCGCTGACGGACAGCGACTCGGTGACGGTGGCGGCCATCGCGGCCATCTGCTTCTGCCGCTCCGTCGTGATCTTCTTGCGTTCGTTGCCGACGCGGCGGCTGATCCAGACGAAGACCGGCAGCAGGAGCAGCGAGACGACGGTCAGGCGCCAGTCGAGGGCGACCATCGCGACGATGGTGGCGACCACGCTGGTGGCGTTGGAGACCAGGGAGGTAGCGGTGGAGGTGACGGTGGCCTGCATGCCGCCGATGTCGTTGGCGATGCGGGACTGGACCTCGCCGGTGCGGGTGCGGGTGAAGAAGGCGAGCGACATGCGCTGGAGGCGGCCGTAGACGGCGGTGCGCAGATCGTGCATGACACGCTGGCCGACCGTCGTGGAGATCAGGGTCTGCAGGACACCGAACACGCTGGTGAGGACCGCGCTGAGGATCATGCCGAGGGCGAGCAGGCTGAGCAGGCCGGTGCGGCCCTCGGGGATCGCGACGTCGAGGATCGCCTTGAGCAGGAAGGGCGTGGCGACGCCGACCAGGGACGAGGCGCCGACGAGCAGGCCGACGACGGCCAGACGGCCACGATAGGGGCTGAAGAGGCGCAGGATGCGTCGCACCTGCCGGGGCTGCTCCGAGCTGCCGGCGGGTGGTTTCCACTGGGGTTCGCTGTCGGGGTGCATGGGCTCCTACGGGGGGTGCGGCGATGCGAACGTACGGACCTTAGCTCATTGTTACCTATACTCACAATGAACGGCATCCTGATATTGTTCCCGCATGACCAGCCCCGACCCCGACGGCCCGCTCGCCGAGCAACTCCTGCGCCTCACCCGCAGGGTGCACCGCATCCAGAAACGGCATCTCCAGGAGTGCGGCCTCGGGATCACCCCGGCTCAGTCCCGTCTGCTGCGCACTCTCGCGCACTACGACGCGCCGCCCCGGATGGCCGATCTCGCCGAACGTCTGGAAGTGGTCCCGCGTGCCGTGACGACGCTGGTCGACGGGCTGGAGGCGAGTGGCAAGGTACGTCGGGCGCCGGATCCGACGAACCGGCGGGTGATCCGTATCGAGCTCACCGACGACGGCCGCAAAGCGCTGCGCGAGTTGCACGGCGCACGCCGGTCGGCGGCGAAGGAGATCCTGGCCCCGCTGACGGACGGACAGCGAGCCGTACTGGGTGAGTTGCTGGACGCGCTGATCGACGGAACCGCCACGCGCGGATGCTGAGCTCACACATCCCCGCGACCATCCCCGCGGCCACCACTGCGTACTGCCGGAGTGGTGGCCGCGGGGCGTGCGGCTGAACGTCAACCGGCTTCGGGAGCCGCTTCCTTACCCGTCCGGACCGGTACGGCGACAGCGTCTTCGGCCCCGGGCCGCAGCACCGCGTCCTTACCGGACTCCGCCACCGCGTCCTTCCCGGACTCGGCCACCGCGCCCGTCCCTGACTCCGCCACCGCGACCGCCCCGGATTCCTCCGCCGGCTCCTCGTCCTCCAGTTGGACCACGATCTCGCCGTCCAGGACCTTCTTCGCCCGTTCCTTGTCCAGCGCACCCTCCCAGCGGGAGACCGCGAAGACGGCGACACAGTTGCCGAGCAGGTTGGTGACGACGCGCATCGAGTCCATGATGCGATCCACGCCCAGAAGCAGGGCCACGGCTCCCGCAGGTATGGCACCCAGCGAGGACGCGGTCGCCGACAGCGCGAGGAACGCCGAGCCGGGGATGCCCGCCATGCCCTTGCTGGTCAGCATCAGCACCAGGATCACGGTCACCTGCTGGCCGAAGCTGAGGTCGACGCCGACGGCCTGGGCGATGAACAGCGTGCCGATGGACAGATAGAGCGAGGCGCCGTCGAGGTTGAAGGAGTAGCCCGTCGGCAGCACCAGCCCGACGGCGTCGTCGCGGGCGCCGGCCCTGCGCAGCTTCTGCATCACCCGCGGCAGCACCGACTCGGTGGACGCGGTGCCGAGCGCGAGCAGCATCTCCTCACGGATGTAGCGCAGGAACTTCCACAGACTGAGCCCGGTGACCACCTTCAGGGCGACCGCGAGGAGCACGATGAAGAGGGCCGCGGCGAGGTAGCACAACACGATCAGCTTGCCGTACGTCTCGATCACACCGAGGCCGTAGTTGCCGATCAGGACGGCCATCGCGCCGAACACCGCGATCGGGGCCAGTCGCATGACGAACCCGACGATCGCGAAGATGACCTCCTGGGCCTGCTCGACGGCGGGCAGCACCTGCGGCACCTTGGTGTGGCCGAGGTGCAGGAGCGCGGCCCCCACCAGGCAGGCCAGGACCAGGACTTGGAGCAGTGAGTTCTCGGCGAAGGCCCCGATGAACGAGGTGGGTATCGCGTTCAGGGCGAACTCGGTCGTCGAAGGTAGGTGGCCACCGTCCGTCTTGGCGTCGACCGCCGAGGCGTCCAGCGTCGACGGATCGACGTTCATCCCCGACCCGGGCTGCACCACGTTGGCGGCGAGGAGCCCGATGACCAGCGCGAGCGTACTCGCGATCTCGAACCAGATCAGGGCCTTCAACCCGATCCGGCCGAACGCCTTCAGGTCACCTGCCTTGGCGATGCCGACGACGACCAGACAGAACACGAGCGGCGAGATGATCGTCTTGATGAGCCGGATGAAACCGTCGCCGAGCGGCTGAAGATCCGCGGCGAAGCCGGGCCACAGCTTCCCGACGACGATTCCGAGCACGAGTGCGCAGCCGACCTGCGCGAAGAGAGAGGTACGCAGCATGCGTGCGACGCGTCGTGGCAGGGACGGTACGGACGGCGGCACGGGCACTCCTTGGGACGACGGCACACAGAAGTCACCAGGGGACGAGGGGACTTCTGGCATACGGAAAGCGCATTCCGTGCCGATCACTGTGCGGGTGATGTTGCTCCCGCACAAGGCCCCCGTGTTGCATCCGTGTAAATCACGCCCTGAGTGACGCATCGCACACAACGCGGCTCAGCAGCGGTCGCGTTGCTCGGTGAGCACCCCTTGAACGCTGGTCAGTGAGCGGTCGTAGCAGCCGCGCGAGCCGTACAGCCGGAAGCGCTCGCTCGTCGTGCCGACCGCGTGCCGCTGGTCACGCGGCACGTTCAGCGTCCAGGACGCGTCACCCTCGACGGTGTCGTGGAGCCGCGACCACGCGGTCCGTCGCCCGCTCTTGACCGTGACGACGGTGGCACGGTCACCGAGGGTCAGCACGGTCCGCAGCCGGTCGGCCGCGCCGATCGCGACGGAGCCGTCCATGGTGTACGTCCGCTGTGTGCGTGTGGTGCGGGCCGATCCGCGTCCGTCGACGGTGACCGACTCGTCGTCCGTCCATGTGGCGTCGAGCGCGTCGGGGTTCTCACCCTCGGCCCAGCGGTGGACGGAGGTGTTGCCGAGAGTCCGCCGCACGGTCGTCGCCACCCGGCCGTGCGAGGTGTCGACGTAGCCCGAGACGGTCAGCCGGTGACCGCCCCGGGTGTCCACCCGATGCTCCGGACCCGGTGTGTACGTCGAGGAGTTGGCGAGGTCGCCGGCCCGGTGCGCGGTGAGCCCGCCGGTGACGCGCGCGCTCTCGGAGTCCTGCCACACGAGTACGTTCACCGGCGCGCTCCAGCCGCTCTGCCCCTCGGGGACACCGACGACCTGGACGTCGACGCGGTGCGGGCGGCCGTCGTTGAGCAGTCCCGCGAACGGCGTCAGGTCGTATTCGAGCGGCTTCACGTCGAAGGCGCGCGGTCCCGGAATGACGTACCAGAGGAAGGGGTTGGACCAGCCGCCCGTCCACACGTGCGGGAAGGGCGCGGCGATTCCGGCCAGTCGGCCGTCGACCTTGATCTGCACCTCCCGGTAGGGACCGCCGGCCGCCTTGCAGGAGTAGGGCGCCGGGTCGGGCACCGACAGGTACCAGAACTCCTCGCAGCCGCCGGATCCGGTGGCGTACACCTCGGCGACGATGCGTTCGCTGTTGCGCGGAGTGATCAGGGTCGTGCCGCCCTGGAGCGTCAGGACCCGGTCGGGCGGCGCGGCCGGGTTCGTGGCGGGTTTCGTGACGGGTTTCGTGACGGGTTTCGTGGCGGATTTCGCGGCGGGGCCGCCGGCGTGGAACGTCAGCGTGACCTTGACGTCGATGACGCCGGTGTAGGTGTCGTCGACGACGTTCCCGATGAGCATCTCCACGTCCTGGTCACGGCGGAGAGTGTCGCTGTAGCGCGTGACGTCCTTCTCCACCGACCACTCGATGCCGTCCGGTGACGGCTCGGGGGTCGACGTACGGAAGATCTCGACACCGCCGACCCGCAGATGTCCGAGCCGGTCGAACTGGCGCCCCTTGACCTTGCCGTCCATCCGCAGCACCACCTTGCTCCAGCGGTCACCGCACCCCGCTGGTGGGGTGTACGTCCCCTTGTACGGGGTGAAGTCACGGAACTGCGCCTCGGCGAGGGTCACTTGGCAGAACGTTCCGGAGGGCTTGGGAACGGGAGGGGCCGCGGTCACGGGGTCGTGCCAGTCGGTACCGAACTCGGCGGGGACGTCGAGGGATCGAGGCCCGGCCACGGGTTGCGTCGAGCCGGCGGTTCGCCCGGCCAGGGCGGGCTGCGACGCGGGGGCGGGTTGCCCAGCGGGGGCGGGTTGCCCAGCGGGGGCGGGTTGCCCAGCGGGGGCGGGTTGCCCAGCGGGGGCGGGTTGCCTCGCGGTGGCGGGGCTCGCTCCGAGGAGGCTGCTCGCCAGGAGGGTCGCTCCCGCGAGCATGGACATGACCATCCGTTTCTTCATGGGCGGTGTTCTACGGTGAGACGGGCGCCGCCCGCAACGAGGTCTCTCTCGCCAGAACTACCGAGCCAGTTCCGCCCTGTCGCCCATCACCATGACCGGACGCCGTTCGGGATCGAGTGTCCGCAGCAGGTACTCCATCGCCGATTCGGACAGGCTCACGCAGGCCGACGTACCGCTGCCGTGGTCCAGGTGCAGCCAGATCCCGCCACCCTTGGCTCGGCCCTCGGGACGGGTGGGATCGTTGGGCGGCGTGCCCCTGACGCGGTTGTAGTCGATGGCGATGACGTGGTCGAAGTCGTGCCAGTGCGACTTCGACCACCAGCGCGGCGCCGCGAAGGCCGTCGACCGGGTGTACGGCAGCCTGGAGCCCGGGTCCCTCAGTACGCCGCCCGCGTCGCTCAGTGTGAACACGCCGACGGGGCTGCGGTTGTCGCCCTCGCGGTGGTCGGTGGTCCAGCCCTTCTTGCCGTTGTGCGCGGGCCAGGCGCGCACGCGCTCCCAGGTGGTGCCGTGCCTGGTGTAGAGCACCACCGTGGAGCGCGGGGAGTCCACGCCGTCGCCGTAGACCGCCACGACCTGCCGGGATTCCTCGGGGATGCGCCGCTGCCAGCGGTCGGACAGGCCAGGGACACGGGTCGGGTCGGCGGTGGCGGACGGGCTCGTACGCGCGGCGCTGCCGGCGTTCGCGCCGCCGCCCGGCCCGGCACCACCTCGCGGCCCGGAGGCGTCGCAGGCGGTCATGGTCGTCAGGGCCGCCGAAGCCGACAGGATCACCAGGACCGTCAGGGCGGTCGCGCGGGCCGCTGTCGTGACCGTGACTCGCCGTGTTCCGCGGTTGCGCATCGCTCCATGGTCGCACCGCGCGACGACCCGTCGCGGGAGCGACAGGGGGGCCGCAGCGGGACGGCCGGGACCGGCAGCCGGAACCGTGCGATGGCGCGGAAAACCGTTTGCGTCCGACCACGCTACGACGCGAACCTGTCACGGTTTGCTGCCGCCGCACACCGTCGTCGCGCGCATCGGTGTCCGACCGACTCCCCTTCCCCGAGCCCCTCCCTCTCCTCAACTGACACGAGCCACTGGGACGTCATGCAGATCCAAGACCTTCCGTATCCCGACCCGGGCGTGCCGGACGCGCGTTCGGGCCCCCGATTCCTGTGGTGGCTCTTCCGGAACCAGCTGGGCGGACAGGTGAAGTCCCTGGCCTGGGGGCTGCTGCACTTCCTGTCCGTCTCCGCGCTGCCCTTCTGTGTCGGCGTCGCCGTACAGGCGGTGGTCGACCGTTCCGGTGAGCGACTCGCCCTCGCGGGCGGCCTGTTGGCGCTGTGCTGCGCCGGGAACGCGATCGGTGAGACCTTCCTGCACCGCACGGCCGTGACCAACTGGATCACCGCGGCCGCCCGTGTCCAGCAGGTGCTGGCCCGCAAGACCGCGTACCTGGGGTCGGCACTGACCCGCCGCGTCGCGGCAGGCGAGGTCGTGGCCGTCTCCACGGGCGACGTCGAGAAGATCGGCTGGTTCGTCGAGGCCTGGTCCCGGTTCACGGCTGCGGCCGTGACTCTGGTGCTGGTCACGGTCGGCCTGGTCGTCTACCAGCCGACGCTCGGCATCGTCGTCGCCGTGGGCCTGCCCGTGCTGGCGATCGCCGTGCTGCCGCTGCTGCCCCGGGCGACCAAGCGGGCCGACTTCCAGCGCGAGAAGGCCGGCCGCGCCACCGAACTGGCCTCCGACACCGTCGCCGGCCTGCGGGTCCTGCGCGGCATCGGTGGCGAGGAACTCTTCCTCGACCGCTATCGCAGCGCCTCCCAGGAGGTACGCCACGCGGCCGTGCGCAGCGCCCGGATGTGGTCGCTGATCTCCGCGATCCAGGTGCTGATGCCGGGGCTGCTGCTCATCGCGGTGGTCTGGTACGGCGTCCACCTGGCCCGGCAGGGCCGGGTGACGGTCGGCGAACTGGTCACCGTCTACAGCTCGATCATGATCCTCACGTATCCGCTCAGGCACTTCGAAGAGATCGCGATGGCCTACTCCTTCTCGCGGCCCTCGGCCCGGCGGGCCGCGCGGGTGCTGTCCCTGGAGCGGCCCACCGACACCGACGGGTCGCGTGACGGATCCGACCTGCCCTCCGGAGACCTGTACGACCCGGCCACCGGTCTGCTCGCCCCCGCCGGCCGGTTCACCGCCGTGGTGTGCGGTGACCCCGACGCGGCCGGCCGGCTGGCCGAACGGCTCGGCGGACACGCCTCGCAGGAGGGCACGTCGGTGCTGCTGGGCGGTGTCCCGCTCGACGAGTTGCCGCTCGGCCGCGCCCGTGCCGCCGTCCTCGTGCAGGACAAGGACCCGGTGCTGCTCTCCGGCACGCTGCGCGAGCTGCTCGACGTCCCCCGGTCGGGTGACGTGGGCGCCGAAGAGGCGCTGGAGGCCGCGCAGTGCGAGGACGTCCTGGCCGCGCTGGCGCAGGGGTCCCTCGACGCCGCCGACCCGATGGACGCGCGCATCACCGAACGCGGCCGGTCCCTGTCCGGCGGCCAGCGCCAGCGCCTCGCGCTCGCCCGGTCGCTGATCACCGATCCGCAGGTGCTCGTGCTGGACGAGCCGACCTCCGCCGTCGACTCGCACACGGAGGCACGGATCGCCCGGGGCCTGCGAAACCTGCGATCCGGGCGTACGACCGTGGTGTTCACCTCCTCGCCGCTGCTCCTGGACCGCGCCGACCGGGTCGTGCTCGTCCACGAGGGCGCGGTCGCGGCGGTCGGAGTACACCGCGAACTGGTGCACGGCGAACCGCGGTACAGGGCCGTGGTGACGCGGGAGACCGAGGAGGAGACCGCCCTGGACGAGGGCTCGAGCGGGCGCTCGGACACCGCCCTGGGCGCCGGCTCGGTCGAGCGGTTCGCCGACGACGATGTACTGAAGGAACTGGAAGAGATCGAGGAGTCAGCATGATCGGCGTGGCGCCACCGGCGTACGACCCGGCGGCACCGACGACGGCGAACACCCTGCCGGTCGGCTCGCCCGCCACCGTACGCGCCTACGTGATCGAGTTGTTCCGCCGGCACCGCCGTGCCTTCCTGCTGCTGATCACCGTCAACACGGTCGCCGTGGTGGCCTCGATGGCGGGGCCCTGGCTGCTGGGCGGACTGGTGGAGCGGGTGTCGGACAGCGACGGTCCCGGCATCGCCGGCCGCAACCTCCATCTGGAGCTCACCGTCGGGCTGTTCGTGGCCGCTCTCCTCGTCCAGGCCGTGTTCGTACGGCAGGTGCGGCTGCGCGGCGCGATGCTCGGCGAGCGGATGCTGGCCGATCTGCGCGAGGACTTCCTCGTCCGGTCGGTCGGGCTGCCGCCCGGTGTCCTGGAGCGGGCCGGGACGGGCGACCTGCTGTCCCGGATCACGACGGACATCGACCGGCTGGCCAACGCGATGCGCGAGGCGGTGCCCCAGCTGGCGATCGGCGTGGTGTGGGTGGTCCTGCTGCTGGGCGGGCTCGTCATGACCGCGCCCCCGCTGGCCGCTGCCGTGCTGCTCGCCGTGCCCCTGCTGGTGATCGGCTGCCGCTGGTACTTCAGACGGGCGCCGTCCGCCTACCGCTCGGAGGCCGCCGGGTACGCCTCCGTGGCCGCCGCGCTCGCCGAGACCGTGGACGCGGGGCGCACCGTCGAGGCGCACCGCCTCGGTGAGCGCAGGGTGGAGCTGTCGGAGCGGCGGATCAAGGAATGGACGGCCTGGGAGCGCTACACGCTCTGGCTGCGCTCGGTGCTCTTCCCGTTCGTCAACGTCACCCACGTGATGATCCTCGCCTCGGTCCTGATGGTCGGCGGTGTCTTCGTCCTCCAGGGCTGGATCGGGGTCGGTCAGCTGACGACGGGCGCGCTGATCGCGCAGATGCTGGTGGATCCCGTCGGGCTCATCCTGCGCTGGTACGACGAGCTGCAGGTGGCCCACGTGTCGCTGGCCCGGCTGGTCGGGGTCCGGGACATCGAGCCGGAGGAGGGGGACGATCGGGTCACGCCCGACGGGCACGACGTGCACGCCGACCGGGTACGTTTCGGCTACCTGGAGGGCGTGGACGTGCTGCGCAAGGTCTCCTTGCAGGTAGCGCCCGGCACCCGGCTGGCGCTGGTCGGCCCGTCGGGAGCGGGCAAGTCCACGCTGGGCCGGCTGCTCGCGGGCATCTACGCACCGCGCGAGGGCCGGATCACCCTCGGCGGCGCGGAACTCTCCCGGATGACCGCCGAGCGGGTCCGCGCGCACGTGGCCCTCGTCAACCAGGAGCATCACGTGTTCGTGGGCTCCCTGCGCGACAACCTGCTCCTCGCCCGCACCGACGCGACCGACGCCGAGCTGTGGGCGGCGCTGGGCGCGGTCGACGCGGACACGTGGGCCCGCGGGCTCGACGAGGGTCTGGCCACCGAGGTCGGCTCGGGCGGGTTCGCGCTCACTCCGGCGCAGGCCCAGCAGATCGCGCTGGCCCGCCTGGTGCTGGCCGACCCGCACACGCTGGTACTGGACGAGGCGACCTCGCTCCTCGACCCCCGTGCCGCCCGCCACCTGGAACGGTCCCTCGCCCGCGTCCTGGACGGCCGCACGGTGGTCGCCATCGCCCACCGCCTCCACACCGCCCACGACGCCGACGTCATCGCCGTCGTGGAGAACGGGCGCATCAGCGAGATCGGCAGCCACGACGACCTGGTCAGGGCCGACGGAGCGTACGCGGCGCTGTGGCGGTCGTGGCACGGGTGAGTGAGGGGGGCGGCTCGGCCGGGGGCAGCGAGCGGGTCCGCGGCGGGTGCGGGCCCCGGTGAGGGCGGTGTCACCGGGACGAAGCGCTGCCCTTTCCCCGAGGTGAGCCCTGCCGTCCCGCGGGTGCGGACCCGTGCCGTTGCGCCGGAGCGAAGAGGGGTGGAAGGCTGGATAGCGGCACCGGTTCGGGGAGCACCCGGGAAGCGCGCGATCAGCGCCGGGTGCGGCCTGTGCCCCCGCACCGCGGCGGTCCGCTGCCGACCACGGTGAGATCGGGCCCGTCCCCAGCACCTGGAGGTACCCGTGAACAGCGCCGACGGATGGGGGGACGACGTCTACCAGCCCGACGCAGACGATCAACGTGAGGACACGGGTCTGCTCGACGCGGAGGACACCCTGGACAACGACGGCGTCGACGACCCCCTGGACCGTGGCTGGTCCCCTCCGGAACGGCCGTGGGCGGTCGAGCGCACCGGTGTGACGGCCGCGGAGCGTCACCAGGGCGAGACCCTCGACCAGCGACTCGCCGAGGAACTGCCCGATCCGGTTCCTCCCGACGGTGACGGCCTCGGCGATACCGAGGGCACGGACGGGGAACTTCTCGACAACGAGGTCGGGGCCATGCGCTCCGGCCGGCTGGTCGCGCCCGACGAAGGGGCTCACGAGGACGAGGAGAGCGCGCTCGTCGCGACGGACGTGGGCATCGACGGCGCGGCCGCGTCCGCGGAGGAGGCCGCCGTGCACATCGTCGACGAGGACGCGCTGTACGGCTGACCGCGCGGCCCGGTGCGGCGCGGCACGTGGTCCTTCGGCTCCGCGCCCACGGCGACCGACGACGCCGCCACAGGAGGAGTTCGCATGCAGCAGGACAAGCACCCCGACTACCGTCCGGTCGTCTTCCGCGACCGTGCCGCCGGCTACGCCTTCCTCACCCGGTCCACCGCGACCAGCGACCGGACGATCGAGTGGGACGACGGCGAGACCTACCCCGTCGTGGACGTCGAGATCTCCGCGGAGAGCCACCCCTTCTACACCGGCAAGGCGCGAACGGTGGACTCCGAGGGCCGCGTCGCCGCCTTCGAGCGTCGCTACGGCGGCGGAGCGGGACAAGGCGGCTGATCCGGAGGGCGGCACCACCGGCATCGGCGCTTCCCGCACGGGCCCCGAGCCGATCCGTCCGGCCCTGACCGGGCCCCGACGCTCCCTCCCGCTCAGATGACGTTGAGCGCCGCCGCGCAGCCCACTCCGCCGAGCACCATGAACACCGGCATCAGCACCTTGAGCTCGACCCAGCTGCCCGCCCGGAACCGCATGGCCTTGGGCGGCCCCAGCGGATACCAGCGCTTGCGGCCCACGGGGATCGGCCACAGGATCGGGCAGCCGGACACCGTCAGCGCGTCGCCGATGTCGTGCACCAGCGCCCCCAGCACGATCGGCAGCCCCAGCCACAGGTACTCCTGGCCCGGTGCCGTGAACAGCCAGTCCGAGCCGTTGCCCGGCTTGTCCAGGACGCCGGCGAGGATCCACGCGCTGGTCGCGGCCAGGAGCCACACCAGGACATCGGCACTGGCGCCTCGGGTCGCGCGCCACAGCAGGCCCTCGATGGCCAGCACCAGGTGCGCGAAGAGGATCGCAAGCACCGCCCAGCGTCCGCCGGTGATCGCCAGCACGGAGGCGCCCGCGCCGATCAGCACGGCCCACAACCAGGTGTGCGTGAGGGTGCGGTGCCCGCCCGAGCGGCGCGGGTCGCCCTGCTTCTTGGTCGCCTTGTAGACGGCGTAGGACAGCTTGTCCACGATCTCGCACAGCCAGCGCGACAGCGGCCCGAACGCCCGCGAGATGGTGGCCGCCTTGTGATCGAGGTCCGGGGCGAGGGCCGCACCGGCACAGATCAGCGCACCCGAAAGCAGGACAGGCCAGGGCATTCCATGACCGGCGGCCGTGGCGGCCGCTCCGACACCGAGCCAGGCGGCGGCGCCCGAGAGTGAGTGTGCTGGTCCCATCATCGCCGTTGCCCGCCCCATTCCTCGTGTACCGCTGTCCAGTTGACCTGGTTCGTCGACCTGTCGTCGGCGACACAGCGTAGCGTTCGCGATCTTCGGTCCCGCATCCGATTCCCCTGTGGGCCAGGAGGGCAGGCAAGATGGGTGGGTGACCCTCATCGATCATCTGCCGCCGACCGCCGATCCCGACGCCCTCTACGAAGCCTTCGAGTCGTGGGCCGAGGAGCGGGGCCTCACTCTCTACCCCCACCAGGAGGAGGCGCTGATCGAGGTGGTCTCCGGCGCGAACGTGATCGTGTCGACGCCGACCGGCTCCGGCAAGAGCATGATCGCCGCGGGCGCCCACTTCGCCGCGCTGGCGCGGGACGAGGTCACCTTCTACACCGCTCCGATCAAGGCGCTCGTCTCGGAGAAGTTCTTCGAGCTGTGCAAGCTCTTCGGCACGGAGAACGTCGGCATGCTGACCGGCGACGCGTCCGTCAACGCCGACGCCCCCGTCATCTGCTGCACCGCCGAGGTCCTCGCGTCGATCGCGCTGCGCGACGGCAGGCAGGCCGATGTCGGCCAGGTCGTGATGGACGAGTTCCACTTCTACGCGGAGGGCGACCGGGGCTGGGCCTGGCAGATCCCTATCCTGGAGCTGCCGCAGGCGCAGTTCATCCTGATGTCGGCGACCCTCGGCGACGTCTCGATGTTCGAGGAGGACCTCACCCGCCGCACCGGCCGGCCGACGTCGGTGGTGCGCTCGGCGACCCGCCCGGTGCCGCTCTCCTACGACTACCGGCTCACGCCGCTCACCGAGACGCTCACCGAGCTGCTGGAGACCAAGCAGGCGCCCGTCTACATCGTGCACTTCACTCAGGCCCAGGCCGTGGAGCGGGCGCAGGCGCTGATGAGCATCAACATGTGCTCGCGTGCGGAGAAGGACCAGATCGCCGAGCTGATCGGCAACTTCCGCTTCACCACCAAGTTCGGCCGCAACCTCTCCCGCTACGTGCGGCACGGCATCGGCGTCCATCACGCGGGCATGCTGCCGAAGTACCGGCGCCTGGTGGAGAAGCTCGCCCAGGCCGGTCTGCTCAAGGTCATCTGCGGCACGGACACGCTCGGCGTGGGGGTCAACGTCCCCATCCGCACAGTGCTGTTCACCGCCCTGACGAAGTACGACGGCAGCCGGGTCCGTACGTTGCGCGCCCGCGAGTTCCACCAGATCGCCGGCCGCGCCGGCCGGGCCGGCTTCGACACCGCGGGCTTCGTCGTGGCGCAGGCTCCCGAGCACGTCATCGAGAACGAGAAGGCGCTCGCCAAGGCCGGCGACGACCCGAAGAAGCGCCGCAAGGTCGTCCGCAAGAAGGCACCCGAGGGCTTCGTCGGCTGGACGGAGAACACCTTCGAAAAGCTCATCGCCTCCGAACCGGAGCCGCTGACGTCCCGCTTCCGGGTCACGCACACCATGCTGCTCTCCGTCATCGCCCGTCCTGGCAACGCCTTCGAGGCGATGCGGCACCTGCTGGAGGACAACCACGAGCCGCGCAGGCAGCAGCTGCGGCACATCCGGCGCGCTATCGCGATCTACCGCTCGCTGCTGGACGGCGGCATCGTGGAGAAGCTCGACGAGCCGGACGCCACCGGCCGTGTCGTCCGCCTCACCGTCGACCTCCAGCAGGACTTCGCGCTCAACCAGCCGCTGTCCACCTTCGCCCTGGCCGCGTTCGAGCTGCTGGACCCGGAGTCGCCGTCCTACGCCCTGGACATGGTGTCCGTCGTCGAGTCGACCCTGGACGACCCTCGGCAGATCCTCGTCGCCCAGCAGAACAAGGCCAAGGGCGAGGCGGTGGCCGCGATGAAGGCGGACGGCGTCGAGTACGAGGAGCGCATGGAGCGCCTCCAGGACATCACCTACCCGAAGCCGCTGGAGGAGCTCCTCTTCCACGCGTACAACACCTACCGCAAGAGTCACCCCTGGGTCGGCGACCACCCGCTGTCGCCGAAGTCCGTCATCCGGGACATGTACGAACGGGCGATGTCCTTCACGGAGCTGGTGTCCTTCTACGAGCTGGCCCGCACCGAGGGCATCGTGCTGCGCTACCTCGCGAGCGCCTACAAGGCCCTCGACCACAACATCCCGGACGACCTCAAGTCCGAGGATCTGCAGGACCTGATCGAGTGGCTCGGCGAGATGGTGCGTCAGGTCGACTCCAGCCTGCTCGACGAGTGGGAGCAGCTCGCCAACCCCGAGGAGATGACCGCCGAGGAGGCCCAGGAGAAGGCCGACGAGGTCAAGCCGGTCACCACGAACGCGCGCGCCTTCCGTGTCCTCGTCCGCAACGCCATGTTCCGGCGCGTGGAGCTGGCCGCCCTCGACCAGGTCGAGGAGCTGGGCGAGATGGACGCCGAGGCCGGCTGGGACGCCGACGCCTGGGGTGAGGCGATGGACAAGTACTGGGACGAGTACGACGACCTCGGTACCGGCCCCAACGCCCGCGGGCCCAAGCTCCTGGTGATCGAGGAGGAACCGGCGAACCGTCTGTGGCGCGTCCGGCAGATCTTCGACGACCCGAACGGCGACCACGACTGGGGCATCAGCGCGGAGATCGACCTCACCGCTTCCGACGCGGAGGGCCGCGCGGTGGTCCGCGTCACCGACGTAGGCCAGCTGTGAACACAGGAGATTCCCACCCATGACGACAAACCCGGCCGAGAGGCTCGTCGATCTGCTCGACCTGGAGCAGATCGAGGTCAACATCTTCCGTGGCCGCAGCCCGCAGGAGTCACTGCAGCGGGTCTTCGGCGGCCAGGTGGCCGGCCAGGCGCTGGTCGCCGCCGGGCGCACCACGGACGGCGAGCGCCCCGTGCACTCGCTGCACGCGTACTTCCTCCGCCCGGGGCGGCCAGGCGTGCCGATCGTGTACCAGGTCGAACGGGTGCGGGACGGCAGGTCGTTCACGACGCGACGGGTCACCGCCGTGCAGCAGGGGCGCACGATCTTCAATCTCACTGCCTCCTTCCACAAGCCCGAGCAGGGCGGTTTCGAGCACCAGCTGCCGCCGGCCCGCAAGGTCCCGGACCCGGAGTCGCTGCCGACGGTCACCGATGAGATCCGGGAGCATCTCGGCGCGCTGCCCGAGCAGTTGGAGCGGATGGCCCGGCGGCAGCCGTTCGACATCCGCTATGTCGACCGGCTGCGCTGGACCAGGGACGAGGTCGAGGACTCCGAGCCGCGCAGCGCGGTGTGGATGCGGGCGGTGGGCCCGCTGGGCGACGACCCGCTCGTGCACACCTGTGCGCTGACGTACGCCAGCGACATGACCCTCCTGGACGCCGTCCGTATCCCGGTCGAACCCCTGTGGGGTCCTCGCGGTTTCGACATGGCGTCGCTGGACCACGCCATGTGGTTCCACCGGCCGTTCCGCGCGGACGACTGGCTGCTGTACGACCAGGAGTCGCCGATCGCGGTGGGCGGTCGCGGGCTTGCGCGCGGGCGGATCTACGACCGTGAGGGGCGACTGGTCGTGTCGGTCGTGCAGGAGGGACTGTTCCGCAAGCTGGGCTGATCCGGCCTGAAGCGGGCTGCGCGGCCCGGGCCCGGGCCGCGTGTGACCGCGGGGGTGGTGGCTCGGGCGGATGTGGCCCGGGGCGGTGTGGATCGGGCCGCCGCATCCCGGGGTGTTCTGCGCCGCAGCCATCCCCGCAGGCCACGTGAGGGCGACGGCTCCTGTGACCCGGGCGTAGCGAGTCGTGCCGGAGGGGCTGGGGCCGGGGGCCGGTTCGCGGGCGGACGTGGCGCGGGCCGCCACCTGCGCGCGTCCTCCATGACCGCCGTCACTTCGGCCCGTAGCAGGCCGATCTCGTCCGCGTCGTCCGCCGTCATGAGCTTCTCGGCGAGCTGCGCGGTGGGCGAACCCGGCGCCCCGGACACCGGCGGTCCCGGACGGAACCGGTTCAGGTGGGACCGCTCGTAGGGGTCGGGGACGATCTCCGCGATCTGAACGGGGGCGAGGAACGCGGACAGCGCTCCGGCGCTCTCCCAGGGATCGTCGGCCTGACGCAGCAGGAACCCTCGATGACGTCCGCGCCAGTTGCGCGGGCGCAGATCCACGCCCGCGTCCAGCATGCGGCGCAGTTCCTCGGGCATCCGACGGGCGTTGATCAGCGGGGCGTTTCGCTCGTCGGCCGCGAACTGCCTGAGCTCCTCGGCGAGATAGAGCCACACCACGGCTCGATACCGGTTGAGGTAGAAAGTCACCGGCACCAGCAGGCCCAGGCGTGCCAGGCGCGTGAACCTTCCGGTGGTCACCTTGATGAGGTCCGCGCCCTCCGTCGTTCCGGTGGCCTTCACCCGCTCCTGCAGCGAGCCGGGGAAGCCGGCGAGCGACCGCAGGCGGTCGATCTCGGAGAGGGGGACGCGTCGGCCCCCTCCCCCCTCGTCGGGCACGGTCCGGATGAGGCCGAGGTGGACCGCCAGGTCCACCTCGCTGCGCCGTAGTCCCAGTTGGCGTGCGGCCCGACTCGGCGTGCAGGCAGGCCGGGGTGGTTGCGCAATGGTGTCGTCCGACATGATCGATCTCCCCCGTGGAGTCACCGACTCACGCTGAGTGCGTGCGCCGTGACAGAAAGATAACCGGTCGGGCCGATCGCGCGCCGAGCCTGTGGAAAACTCCGCGGGGGTTGGCGAAACAGCAGGTCAGAGGTCTGTGAACGGCGCACGCTCGGGGTGCCGGGCGTCCACGTCGAGGTGTTCGCCGACTCGGTTGACGAGCAGCGTCATCTCGTAGCCGATCTGACCGATGTCGGCTTCCGCTCCGCTGAGCACACACAGACAGCTGCCGGTGCCGGCCGCGGTGACGAACAGCACCGCGTCGTCGAACTCGACCATCGTCTGTCGCACTCGGCCCGCACCGAAGTGCCGTCCCGATCCCTTGGCCAGACTGTGCAGTCCGGACGAGACGGCGGCCAGGTGCTCGGCGTCCTCGCGTCGCAGCCCTGTGCTCGCCCCCGTGACCAGACCGTCGTTGGACAGCACCAACGCGTGCCGCACGTGGTCGACGCGCTTGGTCAGGTCGTCCAGCAACCAGCCAAGTCCCTGGTTCTGCGCCATGGTCCGTTCTCCCCGTGTTGACGTCTCCTCCTGCGCCGGAGGATCTCTTCGCCACCTTCCCCGACGATCCGGCCCCCGGGCAAGGAGGATGGGGGCATGGCGAAGAAGATGACCGATGAGGAATGGCGGGCGTTCGTCTCACACGGCACGCGCACCGGAAAGCTGTCGACCGTACGGGCTGACGGCAGCCCGCACGTCACCCCGATCTGGTTCGTGCTCGACGGGGACGAGGTGGTGTTCAACACCGGGAAGTCGAGTGTGAAGGGGCGCAATCTCGTCCGTGACGGCCGAGTGGCGTTGTGCGTGGACGACGACCGGCCGCCGTACGCCTTCGTGGTGCTGCAGGGGCGTGCCCGTGTCTCCGAGGACCTCGGGGAGTTGAGGCACTGGGCCGGTCGCATCGGCGGGCGGTACATGGGTGAGGAACGCGCCGAGGAGTTCGGCGCGCGCAACGGCGTTCCGGGAGAGCTCCTCGTCCGCGTGAAGATCGAGAAGGTGCTGGCCGAGCAGAGCGTCTCGGACTGACGGCGCCCCGGCTCCCGCCGTCGAGAACCGGCAGCGGCCCCGCCGCCGGTCGGCGCGACCGTCGACCGGGGTCGGGAACCGGTCATCCCACGGAGTCGAGCAGCCGGGCGGTGTGCATCCGCCCGGCGTACTCGACGAGTCGGATGAGCACCTCCTTCCCGGAGTCGCGGTCCCGCGCGTCACAGAGCACCACGGGCGTTCCTCGGTCCAGGTCCAGCGCACGTGAGACGTCCTGCGCCCCGTACGTCCTGGCGCCCGTGAAGCAGTTGACGGCCACGACGAACGGGATGTGCCGGTGCTCGAAGTAGTCCACCGCGGGAAAACAGTCCTCCAGGCGCCGGGTGTCCGCGAGGACGACCGCGCCCAGGGCTCCCTGCGACAGTTCGTCCCAGAGGAACCAGAAGCGGTCCTGGCCGGGGGTGCCGAAGAGGTAGAGGGACAGGCCGGACCGGATGGTGATGCGTCCGAAGTCCATGGCGACGGTCGTGGTGACCTTCTGGTCCACGCCGTCCGTGTCGTCCACCGACTGCCCGGCTTCGCTGAGCAGTTCCTCGGTACGCAGCGGCCTGATCTCACTGACCGCGCCCACCAGGGTGGTCTTGCCGACGCCGAACCCGCCGGCGACAAGTATCTTCAACGCCAGGGCGGTCGTCTCGCCGTCGGATGCGTCGGATTGCTCGGAGACCATCGATCACTTCTCTCTGGAGGGCGGCATCGTTCGAGGCCACTGCGCGTCGGTGTCCGTAGGGACGCACGCTCGGGTGTGGTGCGGGGGCGGATGGTTCAGAGGAGTCGTCTACAACGCCCGCAATCCTTCGATCACCTCACGCAGGATCCGTTCGTCGGGAAGCTGGGCGGGCGGTACCGGGCGGCTGACCGTGACGCGGCCCAGTTCCAGGAGGTCGCCGACGAGCACTCTGACGACCCCGACGGGCAGATCGGCGTCGGCGGCGAGTTCGGCGATGGACTGCGTCTCCGCGCGGCACAGCTCGACGAGAGTCCGGTGTTCCGGACCGAGCGCGCTGTCCTGGTCGGTGCCGGGCGCGGCGGCGTCCAGGGTGACGAGGGCGATCAGGTCGAAACGCACCCCGGTGGGGCCGGGCCTGGTGCGTCCGCCCGTCATGGCGTACGGGCGGACCAGGGGCCCGGCCTCGTTGTCGTACCACTGGCTGCCCTGCTCGCGCGGGGTGAGCGTCGTGTCCTCGGTCATGTGCGCGGACCGCCTCCCCGGCTCATCCCGCGGCAGGCGGCCGCGTGGCGGCACGCGGCGGTGTGTAGAGGTGTTCGCCGACGCGTTTGACCAGCCGTGCCATCTCGTAGGCCACGAGTCCGATGTCGGCGGTCACGGCGGTGAGGACGGCGAGGCAGGAACCGTCACCGGCGGCCGCGACGAACAGGAAGGCGTCGTCCATCTCCACCATCGTCTGGCGCACTCCGCCGGCCCCGAAGTGCCGTCCCGCGCCCTTGGCCAGGCTGTGGAAGCCGGAGGCGACCGCCGCGAGGTGTTCGGCGTCCTCCCGTCGCAGGTCGGACGACGCTCCCACGGCGAGCCCGTCGTTGGACAGCACCACGGCGTGCCGCACTTCACGCACCCGTAGCACCAAGTCGTCCAGCAGCCAGTCGAGTTCCCCGGACCTCCCCCACTCGCTGCTGTGATCCAGCGGGGGTCCCCCCACGGCGGCCCTCGTGCTCGGGTCCTGCATCATGCGAGGTCTCCTTCGCTGCTGTCGCTGCGCGCTGTCGAATCGGGTGTGACGTCGCCACCGGGTCGCCTGCCGCCGCCTCGTGCCCAGCCCTCCCGGTAGGCCGCCATGCGGTCCCGGACCAGTTCGGGGGTGCGCCGCTCGTCGTCCTTCGAGGCGGTCGTCCCGGGGGCTTGTTCCGGGCGCCCGTCTCGTAGTTGGGGGGCCAGACTGGCCTGCCGTACGCGGCGCGGGAGGTCGTCGGAGGGTGGGGAGTCGTCCGGAGGGCGGTGCAGTCGCAAGGTGGTGACTCCGGGAGGTGGGGTGTCGGTCGTGGTGCCTGCCGCGGCCGGTGTGGGAGCCACCAGTGCGGGCCTCTGGGCGACCGCGTGGACGGGTTCTTGGTGCCGGTCGTCCGCGGGCACGCGCGCGTGGTCACCGTCGACGGGCTGTTCGGCGACCGCCTTGGCATCGGGGGAACGTTCCGCCGGGGCGTTGTGCAACAAGGCGGTGGGCAGCAGCACGACGGCCGTGGTGCCGCCGTAGGGAGAGGTGCGCAGGTGCACCTTGATGCCGTGCCGGGACGCGAGCCTGCTGACCACGAAGAGGCCGAGCCGGTCGCTGTCGAACAGGTCGAGCGCCTCGGACTGCTCGATGCGCCGGTTGGCCTCGGCGAGGGTCTCCTTGCCCATGCCCAGGCCGCGGTCCTCGACCTCGACGGCGTAGCCGTTGCCGACGGGTTCGCCGGTGACGCGCACGCGCGTGTGGGGCGGCGAGAACTGGGCTGCGTTCTCGACGAGTTCGGCGAGGAGATGGGTGAGGTCGGCGACGGCCGCGCCGGTCACGGCCGCCTCTGGGAGTTGGCGTACCTCCACGCGCGCGTAGTCCTCGACTTCCGAGACGGCGGCTCGGACGACGTCGGTCAGGGAGACCGGCATCCGCCAGGCGCGGCCGGGTGCCGCCCCCGAGAGGATGATCAGGCTCTCGGCGTGGCGCCGCATACGGGTGGTGAGGTGGTCGAGCCGGAAGAGGTCGCTCAGTTCGTTCGGGTCGTCGGAGCGCCGCTCCATGCTGTCCAGCAGGCTCAGTTGGCGGTGCACGAGGACCTGGCTGCGGCGGGCGAGGTTGACGAAGACCCCGGAGATGCCGCTGGCCAGTTCGGCGCGTTCCACGGCGGCGCGCAGGGCGGCGCGGTGGACGGTGCCGAGGGCCTCGCCGACCTGACCGGTCTCGTCCTCGGCGGGCGGTCCGGGCGGCGCCTCGGCCCGGATGTCGATCTCCTCGCCGGCCCGTAGCCTGCGCATGGCCTCGGGGAGTTTGCGCCGGGCGATCTCCAGGGCGCGGTTGCGCAGGCTGACGAGTTCGACGACAAGACCGCGGCCGATGCGGACGGAGATCACAAGAGAGGCGGCCACGGCGGCGAGGCCGAAGAGGACCGCGGCACCGGCCGGGGTGAGCAGACCACGGGTGAAGGGGTCGGCGCGGTCCGCGACGCCGTGCCCGGCGTCCTGTTCGATCGTCCGCATGCCGCTCTGCACGCGCGCGTGCGCCTCGTTCCAGGTGGCTTCCGCCGCGGCGTCGATCGCCCGTGCGCCCGGTGCGGTGGCCAGGACCTTGTCCTCGACGGCGGCCAGGGTCGTATAAGGGTTGCCGTCGGCGAGGCGTTGCCAGGCCGCGCGTTCGGGTCCCCGCAGGTCGGTGACGGCTGATGCGGTGAGGGTCCGGCGGGTCTCGACGGCGCCGGTGAAAAGCCGCAACCGCTCGCCGTCGAGGCGCCCGGCAACGCGTGCGCTGTCGAGCACCGCGGCCTCCTGGGCCAACGCCTCCCCCGCACGGGCGAATTCGAGCAGCACGCGCGCGTCGGAGCCGAGCTCGGCGTCCTGGATGCCGCTGAGCGCGCCGCCCACCGAGAACGCGGTCGCGATGGTCCTCGTGTACCGCCCGTACGCCTCGTTCCAGCCCGAACGGCGATCGAGTACGGCCTCGCGTACGGTGCTCAGCCGCTCGGCTCCGATGACGAAGGCCGCCAGCCGCCGGGCCACCCCGGTGGGCAGTGCCTCGCCGTCGGCGACCGTGTTGCCGTCGCCGAGGCGGAGCCGCGCCACCGCCTTGTCCGTGTCCTCCGAGAGCTTCTGGTAGTCGCCGCCTCTTTCGGTGGACGGGTGCGACGCGTAGCGCACCGCGGCTCCGCGTTCGGCCTGGAGGGCGGCGATCGCGTCCGCGACAGGGGCTCTGATCCCAGCGTCGACACGCTGCAACTGACGGAGTCTGGAGACGTCCTGGGCCGTGGTGACGGTGGCGTGGGCCCACAGGGCCAGCAGCGACACGACCGGCACCATCAGCAGGCAGACGATCTTGGCGCGCACGGTGCGCGGCCGCACGCGCCAGCGTTCCGCGCGCGTGGGCGGGTTCTGCGGTGTCACGCCGGCGGGCTCCTGCGGTCCTTCGTCGGCCGGCGGTCCGGCGTGGGCGCGGCGGCCGCGGACGAGGGGCGGGGGTGGCGTCTCGGCGCCGGTTGCGGTGGTCCTACGGGGTGTACGCATGGCCTCCTCGCTCGGAAGGGTTCGGGGCGTGCCGTCCGGGTCGTCAGCGGTCGGGAACCGCGGCTAGCCGACGGCGCCCTCGACCGGCCGCTGGGCCGAGGCGGATGCCTGGCGCTCCCCTGTGGTGGGCGACAGGGCGACGAAGGCCGAGGTCAAGAAGAGGTAGGAGCCGAGGCCTACGGCGAGGGGGAAGATGAACTGCATCGCCGTGGCCCCGGGCAGGCTCGTGCCGGACGGGGCCACGTCGACGCCGACCGCGAACATCCCCGTGTAGTGCATGCTGCTGACCGCCGCGCCCATGATCAGGGAGGCCATGGTGACGGCGACGGGCGACTTGATGTTGAGCGCCGCCCACAGGGCCGCGGTCGCCGCGACGACGGCGATCAGGATCGAGAGCGCGACGAGGGCGGGGTCGTAGGTGACGTGGCCGTGCAGTCGGACGGCGGCCATGCCCAGGTAGTGCATGCTGGCGACGCCCAGTCCGGTGGTGAGCCCACCGAGGAAGAGGGCGCGGGTCCGGTCACGGCTGTACCCGACGGCGAAGACGCCGGCGCAGACCACGGCCATGGCGACGAGGAGGCTCACGATGGTGAGCGGTACGTCGTAGCGGATGTCGGTGCCGCTGACGCTGAAGCCGAGCATGGCCACGAAGTGCATGGTCCAGATGCCGGTGGCGATCGCCGAGGCCGCGGTGACGAGCCAGTTGCGGCGCGACCGGCCGGTGGCGCCGAGCGCGCGGACGGTGCAGCGCAGCCCGAGCGCGGCGCCGGTGCACGCCATCACGTACGACAGCACGGGGGTCAGCCACCCGAGGGCGGCGTGGTCCAGGTGTCCCATGGCCCCGGGACGCTAGCCGGGGCGTGGGCGCACAACCGGGGCGCATTTCGAAAGCTGCTGGAATATGACGCAGAGATGCACCGGATCGATCGCCTCACGCTCGAACGTGTGCGCAGCGGCGTCATCCGTGCCGGTGAGGGATCATGCGGAACATGAGCGACGACCACACACATGTGCAGGAGTTCTTCACCGCCCGCGCCGCCGGCTGGGACAGCCGGTTCCCCGACGACGGGCCCGCCTATGCGGCCGCGGCCGCCGAACTCGGGCTGCGCGAGGGTGATCGCGTGCTGGACGCGGGCTGCGGCACGGGACGCGCCCTGCCACCGCTGCGGGCCGCCGTGGGGCCCTCGGGAGTGGTCCTGGGGGCCGACATCACCGAGGCGATGCTGGAGGCGGCCGTACGGGCCGGACGGAACGCGGACGGGCAGTTGCTGCTCGCCGATGTGGCCGCGCTGCCACTGCGGTCGGAGTCGCTCGACGCCGTGTTCGCGGCCGGACTCGTCGCGCATCTGCCGCACCCGGCGGACGATCTGCGGGAGTTGGCCCGTGTGGTCCGCCCCGGTGGCACCCTCGCGCTGTTCCACCCGATCGGCAGGGCGGCGCTCGCGGCGCGCCAGGGCCGGCAGATCACCCCGGAGGACCTGCGGGCCGAGCCGAACCTCCGCCCGCTGCTGGCCGGTGCCGGTTGGCGCATGACGTCGTACGTCGACGAGGACGACCGGTTCTTGGCACTGGCCGTGCGGGAGTCCTGACGTCTCAGTCCCGCCCGGCGACCGCCGCCGCGAAGGTGTCGGGGTCGTCGAACATGACGTTGTGGCCGGCACCGGGCACGGTCACCACGCGCACACCCGCGGCCTCCAGGGCCTGTGCGCCCGGGAGTTCACCCGTGAGCTCACCCTGAAGGAGGACGCGGTCGATCGACAGCCCTTCGAGGATGTCACGCATGATCGGCTCGGAGCCGCGCCTGAGCCACACGGCGCTGCGGTACAGGGCCCGAGGGTCGGCCAGTCGCATGGTCGACGCCCACAGCGGTCCGACCGCTTCCAGCACGCGCGCGTGCGCGCCGCCGACGAACTCCTCCTCGTCGTAGGCCGTGATCCACGCGCTCCCCGCGGCGGGCGGCGGCGAGGCGTCGAGGTTGGGCTCGGTGAGCACCAGCCGGGAGACGAGGTCGGGCCGCCGGTGGGCGAGCACGATGGCCACGGAGCCGCCCATGCTGTGCGCGATCAGCTCGGCGCCGCTCAGTTCCGCCGCGTCCAGGGCCGCCGCCAGAGCGTCGGCGTGGTCCTCCAGCCGATAGCCGAAATCCTGGGGCCGGTCGCTGATGCCGTGCCCCGGCAGATCGACGAACAGGCTGCGTCGCCCCGCGAGTTCGGGCCGGGCCGCGATGTGGGTGTGGTACACGGAGGACACCGCCCCCAGTCCGTGCACGTACACCCGGGCCGGCTCCTCCCCCGGCGTCTCCGTCCAGCGGATGCAACTGCCCTTGCCGTCGAACTCGGCCTGCCTCATACCGTCCTCCTCCGCGCCCTGATCTCCATCGACCATCACCCTATACATCGGTCCCGATGTATATCCAGCCAGAAGTATTGCCTGGTGGATGTACAGCGGATCTGAGCGAGAATGTGGGCATGCTGGAGCTCGCCATCCTCGGATTCCTCTACGACAGCCCGCTCCACGGGTACGAGTTGCGCAAGCGCATCGCGGCGCTGACCGGGCACGTGAAGCCGGTCGCCGAGAGCACGTTGTATCCCGCGATCAAACGACTGGAGAAGGCCGGCCTGCTGGCACGGGCCACCGAGCCCGGCTCAGTGGCCGCTCCGCGGCACGTGCTGACGCTCACCGAAGCGGGCCGCGAGGAGCTGCGCCACCGGCTCGCCGAGCCCGACCCGCGCGACATCAGCGACGAGAACAGGTGGTTCACGGTGCTCGCCTTCCTGCGGCATCTGGACGACCCGGCCGCCCAGTCCGCCGTACTGAGACGCCGGCTGGCCTTCCTGGAGGAGCCCGCGAGCTTCTTCTACGACGGCGACCGGCCGCTGAGCGCCGAGGAGCTGGACGACCCCTTCCGGCGCGGCGTCCTGACCATCGCGCGGGCCACGTCCCGGGCCGAACTCACCTGGCTGCGCGACACCCTCGCCTCACTCGGCGGCTGACGGGTCGATGTGCCGCACGGGACAGCCCCCGACACCGGGTACCGGTCGGGTGCCGAGCTCTTCCAGCCGGTAGCCGTTCGGGTAGCCCCTGATCTCCCGGTTCTGGCGTGCGAAGTGGGGTGACCGGCGCGGCGGCAGCAGACGCACCGCCCGCCCACGCGCGCGTACCGCTCGCCGCACCAGGGCGCGGGTCGCGGAGCTCGGCGCCGGGTAGCGGAACGCCCTCAGGAGCGGTTCGTCGAGCAGGGCGAGTGTCGAGGCGCGCAGGAGGGACGCGAGAGGGCGTGGATACCACGAGGCCATCAGGTCGATGGTCGCGTCCGAGACCCGCCGCGCACCCTCGTCCCAGCCGAAGTGGGCCTCCTCGTAGGCATCGAGGCATGCCTCGAACTCCTCGTAGGACTCAGGGATGTCCTTGATGCCCATGTGCCGGCCGAGCGTGCGGTAGTGGACGGTGGAGGCGACGATCTCGTGGCGCGAGAGCCTGCGCCAGCCGTAGGCGTCGATCCATCGCTTCGGCATCACGACGAACGTGCACAGCACGTAGCGCATGTCGTCGTTGCTGATGTCGTAGCTGCGGTGCATCTGGTTGATCCGGCGGATCGCCGTGCGGCCCTGCTCGCTGCCGAAGCCGTGTTCGACGACGGCGTCGAGGAGCAGCGAGGTGTCGTCGTACCGCTTCTGCGGCCGGTCCGTCAGCTCGGCCGTCTCGGCGAGCAGCCGGCCGATGGAGGGCACGGCGTAGGTGCGGTAGAGCGCCAGCTCCAGCGCCCGGGTGAAGTCCCAGGGGAACTCGTACGCCGCGGTGAGCCGGTAGATCTCCGAAGCCTCGCGGAACGGGTCCATCCGCCGGATCTGCTCAAGCCGCTCGAAGCGCTTCACCGCGCCGCCCCCTTCTGCTGCCGATGCTTCAACTCTACGTTGAATGGGGGAAGATGGATGATCAGACCGGATCAGGCATGAGGGGGAAGTGGTCACCATGTGGGGCAGGCTGCGCAGCACCGGTACGAGATTTCTCCGTGCGAAGCGCACGGAGACCGACACCGGCAAGGACAGGCGCACGCACAATCTGTTCGAGGCCGCCGCCGTGTATGTGTCGGCGCGTGTGGAGGACGACCAGGAGCAGCTGGACGAGGCCGCCGGCTGGGTGTCTCCGGAGGCGCTGTCGTTCGGCGTGAGCGAGCTGGCGTGCCGGGCCGTCGTCGCGCTGGCCAGGGAACGCGACGAGTCGCCGCAGACCGTGGCCCGCTCGCTGCTCGGGCTTCCGGCGGCCTGACACTGCGAACAATCGCGGTCGTTTCGCCCCGTCGGTCGGAAAACTGCAGCTCCGGGGGTGTTTGGGAGTCGTGACAAGCGGCTTCCGGGCGCACTAGGGTGCGCCGACGGACGATCCGATGGGGAGGCTGGGATGGCAGGGACGGACGAGGAGGCCGTCGCCGCCGCGGACGATGCGCTCTACGTGCTCACGGCGGTGCTGCTGACGCCCGCGAAGTTCCCGGGCGTGCTGGGCGACGACTACCCGGAGGCGTGCGCGGCGCTGGGTCTTGCCCCGCTCGCCGAGGGATACGGCCTGGTGCTCGGCCAGGACGGCGACGGTGCCCGGTGGACGGTCGTCGTCGACGACGTCTCCCTGGTGGCCGTGGCCATCGCCTCCTGGGACTGCGGCATGGAGTACGACCTGTCGCCCGACGAGCGCTCGGTCGTGACCGCTCTGCCCGGATGGCCGCTGGCCGTCGCCGTCGCCGCCCCCAACGTGCCGGAGCCGCACGATCCGGACCCCGAGATCGCCGGGGGCCCGCCGCTGGCGCCGCCGGACACGAGCGTGTGGGGTCCGGCTCAGCGGCGCCTGGGCGCCGACGAGATCGCCTTGCAGTGGGCGACGTGGCGGGCGCAGATCGACGACGCCGACTTCAGGAAGCCGGGCGTCGGGTCGGACACGGCCGCCGCCGACGCGGGCAGCGGATCGGACACGGCCGCCGTCGACGCGGAGGAGACCGGCGGGGAGAGCGGGAGCGAGGAGGCCGGGACGGGCCGGCCCCGGGTGGGTCCCAGCGGCATCCGGCGGGTGCTGGCCGAGGCACGCGCGTACGTCGACTCCCCGCCGCCGCTGGGCCGCGTCCGGTCGTCGTTCGCCTCGGGTGACGCGCGAACCCTGCGCGCGGACGGCCCCGGCTGGTCGCTCGTCGCCAGGACCGACGACATCGCCTTCGTGCTCCTGGACGACCGGCCCGGCGAGGTTCTGCCGGTGGGCCGCGGGCCTGAGCTGCCCGGGTTGCTCGAAGCGCTCGACAAGATGGCCGTGCGGCCCAGCTGAGCAGTGCCTCGGGGCAGGGATCCGCACCGCTCCTGTGCGCACGAGGTCACCGGTGCCTGATGGCCTGACGGCCCGGGACAGTTCGGCACATGTGGAAGTCCTGCCTCGGCTCCAGGACACCGGCACGGCAGTCGCGGCACCGTGCGACACCTCGCCCCGGCCCCATCGCTCCGCCCCCTGCCCGCGCCCTGTCTCTGCACCCCATTCGACGGCGGTGTTCCATGTGGTCCCGCCCCATGGAAGGAGCGGAGCGCTCCCCGCACGATGAGGCAGCCCCGGCGGTGCCGCTTTCCCAGCGGTCCCCACCTGGCTGTCCCTCGTCCCCCGCCTCCAGGAGGCCGTCGTGCGCCTGTCCCGATGCGTTCCCTTCGTTGTCGCCACGCTGCTGGCCGGCGCCCTCGGCCGGCCGACACCCGCAACGGCAGCGGCCGGTGGCGCGCACCACTGCGCCGGTCATGAACGCGTGCGGGTGCCGGGGGCGGCCTTCCAGCGGAGCGCCTGCCTGCCGGATCTGACCACCACCGGACTCGCCGGAACGCCCCACACCGACATGGCCGATCAGGCCGGGCTGACGGCGCGAGGGACCCGGACACCGAGCGGCGTGCCCGGCGTTCAGATCGACGGCTACTTCCCGGACTCCTCCCGCTTCAACACCACACACGGTTGGCGGCACGACGCCCAGTTCGTGATCAGGTTGCCGGACCGCTGGAACGGCGGACTGGTCGTCACCGGAGCCCCCGGGACGCGCAGGCAGTACGCGACGGACAAAGCGATCTCCGATCAGGTGCTCGCGCTCGGCTACGCGTACGCGGCGACGGACAAGGGGAACAACGGCGCCGACTTCTATCGGGACGGGAAGCGGCCGGGAGACGCGGTCGCCGAGTGGAACGCGCGGACCACTCAACTCACCCGGGCGGCCCGCAGGGCGGCGGCCCAGCGCTACGGTCACACTCCCCGCCGCACCTACATGACCGGTGTGTCCAACGGTGGCTATCTGACCCGCTGGCAGTTGGAGAACCATCCCGAGCTGTACGACGGCGGCGTGGACTGGGAAGGTGCCCTCTGGACCGCGGACGGCCCCAACCTGCTCACCTCCCTTCCCACGGCGGTGAGCCGCGCGCTCGGCTTCGCGCGGGACGAGGATCTGTACGCGGTCGGTTTCGCCCGCGGCTCCAAGTTCCTGTGGCCGTACCACGAGCAGGTCTACTGGGGGGTGACGCAGAAGATCTACCGCGCCGAGTTCGATCCGGCGTACGACCCGGGCTGCCCGGGTCCGTCCGCCGGGACCATGCCGGAACAGATCCTGGCGCCGTGCGCGTCGGACGCGGCCTACGACTACGCATCGCGCCCGGCGTCCGTCCACCACGCGGTGGCCCGCGTCGCGCTCACCGGGCGCATCGGCAGACCGCTGATCACCCTGCATGGAGATCTGGACGCGCTCCTGCCGAAGGCAGCCGACTCGGACGTGTACGCGCGCATGATCGACCTCAGTGGCCGAGGCCGGCTGCACCGCTATCTCACGATCGCGGGCGGTACCCATGTGGACGGGTTGTACGACACCCATTCCGATCGGCTCCGGCCGATCCTGCCCTGCTACCGGTCGGCCTTCGACGCGCTGGTGTCCTGGGTGGAGCGAGGCACTCCACCGCCCGCGGACCAGACCGTCGGCCGGCCCACGAACGGTGACGTACTGAACTCCTGCCCGCTGTCCACCCCGACCGCACCCGCTGCCGAGTGAGGGTCAGCGACCGATCTCCTTCCGCGTGACGCGGCGCAGCCTGCGCCGCTGGGACGGGTCGAGCGTGAGGTAAGCGGCAGCCGGGACTCCCAGGACTATCAGGAGCGCCGCCCACCAGGGCAGCCAGATCAGCAGGATGAGACCGGCCGCCACACCTCCCGCGGCGATCTTCGCGTTCTTCGACATGTGCGTCGCCTCCTTCGCGGCCACTGCCGCTCTCTGTCCTGGAAACGGGTCCGCGCTTCCAGCGGTTCCGAGCTCCGACCCTGAGACGACCCTGAGGTGCGGCCCCTAGTGGAGATACCCACCCCAAGCGGCCGAGTGACCCAGGTCACGCCTCAGATATGCCAGGTGCACCGCCCGAGTGCTGTACCTTGACCACCTTGCGCGAGTAGTCAAATTTGAGGAGTGTCACAGAACTGTGCCGAGGCTTCCCGAGGCAACACTGTCCGAAGTTTCCGAACTGACCTCCTGCTGCGCCGTATTCCTGCCCGGTGACCCGGCCCGCACCGGCCGGTTCGCCTTCTGGCGGGCCGAAGGCGGCGCCGCCCCGTGCGTCCCTTCCGGATCGGTCGAGGACCTGACCGTCGCCCTTCCCGGCGCGGACGGTGTCGAGCCGGTGAGCGTGCCGGCCACCGTCCTGCCCGTGCGTGCCGCCCTGCCGGTGCTCACACGCGCGCGTGCCCGGGCGCAGGGACACCGAGCGGCCGTCTTCTGGGGCGCGGCCGCGGTGCTGGCCCTGCAGCTCGTGGCGCGCGGCGCGCTCTTGCCGGGCCTTTCGGTGAGCGACCACGACGCCTGGCGGGTCGGGCCACTGCGACCGGAGGACATGGACCGCATCCGGGACCTCGCCGCCGCGATGCCGCCCGAAGCACACGCCGTGCCGCTGGGGGACGCCGGTTCGCCGAGACTGCCGGACCCGGAGCGACTGCTGCGGGCCTTCCTGGACGCGGTCGCGGACGCGCTGCCCCGCTCCCCCGCCGCCGAGCTCGTGACGGGCGGGCCCGCCTACGCGGCCCGGGAGCCGCAGCATGTGCCGGAGCAGCGCGCCTGGGCGGCCGATGTCGCCGCGGGCCACGATGCGGGCGTACGGCTCTCGCTGCGGCTCGAGGTGCCGGGGCTCACCGATGCGACGCGGGACGATGCGGCGCTGCGGTTCCGGGCGGTACTGCAGGTGCACAGCGTGAGTGATCCGACGCGGGTCGCGGACGCGGGCGACGTATGGGCGGGATCCGCCGCCCTGGACCCGCGCGCGCGGATGGACGCGCTGCTGGCGCTTCGCCGGGCGGCGCGCGCGTGGGCTCCCCTGGCGCCGTTGCTGTCGGCGGCTGTGCCGGACGCCGTGGAACTCGCCGACGATGAGGTCACCGACCTGCTCGGGGAGGGCGCCCGCGCGCTCGCCGGGGCCGGCGTCGACGTGCACTGGCCCAAGGAGCTGGCACGCAAGCTGACCGCCCGCGCGGTGATCGGCCCGCCGGACGACGAGCCCGCTTCCGCCAGAACCTCCTCGGACACCCCTTCGTTCCTCTCGTCCGACGCGCTGCTGGCCTTCAACTGGTGGTTCGCGGTGGGCGACCAGCGGCTCACGCGCGAGGAACTGGACCGTCTCGCCGAGGCGAACCGCCCCATGGTGCGGCTGCGCGACCAGTGGGTGCTGGTCGACCCGCAGGAGGTGCGACGCGCCCGCACGCAGCAGGACCGCAAGGTGACGCCCATCGACGCCCTGAGTGCTGCCCTGACCGGGTCCACCGAGGTGGACGGCCGTCAGGTGGAGGTCCGGCCCACGGGGTGGCTCGCGGCGCTGCGTGAGCGGCTCGCGGATCCGGAGGGGCAGGAGCCGGTCGGCCAGCCCGCCGCCCTGGCGGCCACACTGCGGGACTACCAGCTCCGGGGCCTTGGTTGGCTGTCCCGGATGACGTCCCTGGGCCTCGGGTGCTGTCTGGCCGACGACATGGGTCTCGGGAAGACGATCACACTCATCGCGCTGCATCTGCACCGCCAGTCCGACGCCACGTCCGCCGGTCCGACGCTGGTGGTGTGTCCGACGTCCCTGATGGGCAACTGGCAGCGTGAGATCGAGAAGTTCGCGCCCGGCACACGCGTGCGTCGCTTCCACGGGCCGCGACGCGACCTGCAGGGCGTGGCGGACGGGGAGTTCGTGCTGACGACGTACGGCACCATGCGCCTGGACGCGCGCAGGCTCGACGAGGTGCAGTGGGGCATGGTCGTGGCGGACGAGGCGCAGCACGTGAAGAACCCGTACTCGGCGACCGCACGGGAGCTGCGCTCCATCGGCGCACGCGCGCGCGTGGCGCTCACCGGCACTCCGGTGGAGAACAACCTGTCGGAACTGTGGGCGATCCTGGACTGGACGACCCCTGGCCTGCTGGGGCGGCTCGGCACTTTCCGCACGCGCTACGCGCAGGCCGTCGAGGGCGGCCAGGACCCGGCCGCCGCCGAGCGGCTGACCCGGCTCGTACGGCCGTTCCTGCTGCGTCGGCGCAAGTCGGACCCGGGGATCGCGCCCGAGCTGCCGCCGAAGACCGAGACCGATCGTGCCGTGTCACTGACCACGGAACAGGCCGGTCTGTACGAGGCCGTGGTCCGCGAGACGCTCGCGGAGATCGCCGGCGCCGACAGCATGGCGCGACGCGGCCTGATCGTGAAACTGCTGACGGGCCTGAAGCAGATCTGCAACCACCCGGCGCAGTTCCTCAAGGAGGAGCGGCCGAGGATCGCCGGACGTTCGGGGAAGCTGGAACTGCTGGACGAGCTGCTCGACACGATCATCGCCGAGGGGGCGAGCGCGCTGGTCTTCACCCAGTACGTGCGCATGGGAAGCCTCATCCAGCGTCACCTCGCAGCGCGCGGCGTGCCCTCGCAGTTCCTGCACGGCGGAACGCCCGTGGCCGAGCGCGAGGCCCTGGTGCGGCGCTTCCAGGACGGCGAGGTGCCCGTCTTCCTGCTGTCGTTGAAGGCGGCGGGCACCGGCCTCAACCTCACCCGCGCCGAACACGTCGTGCACTACGACCGGTGGTGGAACCCGGCCGTCGAGGCCCAGGCCACCGATCGCGCCTACCGCATCGGCCAGACCCGGCCCGTGCAGGTGCACCGGCTGATCGCGGAGGGAACCATCGAGGACCGTATCGCCGACATGCTGAGCCGCAAGCGGGAGCTGGCCGACGCGGTGCTCGGCGCCGGCGAGGCAGCACTGACCGAGCTGACGGACGCGGAGCTGGCCGATCTGGTGGAACTGCGAGGAGGCGACCGATGACTCGACACGACGGTGACGTGGAGCGCACCTTCGAGGCACTGCCGCCCGCACACGGGCGGGGGTTCGCACAGACATGGTGGGGTCAGGCCTGGCTGAAGGCGCTGGAGGAGACGGCTCTGGACTCGAAGCAGCTCAAGGCCGGCCGCAGGCTGGCACGCGCCGGAGCGGTCGGTGCGGTGTCGGTGCGGCCCGGGCGCATCACGGCCGTGGTGCAGGGCCGCGACCGTACGGCGCACCGGGCCGATGTGCTGCTGGAGGAGCTGTCCGCGCAGCAGTGGGACCGCTTCCTGGACATGACCGTCGAGCGGGCGGGGCATGTTGCGGCGCTGCTGGACCGTGAGATGCCACCGCACCTGGTGGAGGACGCGGCCACCACGGGTATCGAACTGCTCCCGGGCATGGGCGACCTGGAACCGGAGTGCGGCTGCGGCGCCTGGGACCACTGCGGGCACACGGCGGCGCTCTGCTATCAGCTGGCGCGGCTCCTGGACCAGGACCCCTTCGTGCTGTTTCTGTTGCGTGGCCGCGGTGAAAGCGCACTCCTGGAGGACCTTCAGACCCGCAGCGCCGCAGCCTCCGCCGGCCCGTGCCCGCAGCCCGTGGCGTACGAGCCGGAGGGCGTGGACGCCGCCGAGGCGTATGCGATGGGTGACATCCTGCCGCCGCTGCCCGACCTGCCCGAGCTCTCCGCCGGGCCTGGGATGCCACCGTCCCTGGACACCGAGTCGCCGCCGGCACCCGGCGTCGACCCGGCCGCGCTGGAGTTCCTGGCCGCCAGGACCGCCGTGGAGGCACACCGCCTCCTTGCCGACGCACTGCAAGGCGGTCCCGAACCACACGCGGAGTGCGAGGAGTTGACGCCGGCGCAGGACGCCGTTCGCCTCGCCGCCGGTTCGCCGCCCGCCGAGGTGACCGAGCGCCTGGCTGACGGCTCGGGGCGTGGCGGTCAAGGGCTGGCGACGGCCGTGCGTGCCTGGGAGCTCGGGGGCCTCGCCGCGCTCGCCGTACTCGACGAGGAGTGGACCGTCGAGGGCGAAACGCTCGCACGCGCGCGTGGCGCTCTGGAGTCGGCCTGGGACGAGGACGAACGACCGGCGCTGCGGGCCGAGCACAACCGGTGGACGGTCGTGGGTGTGCCGTGCCAGCTGCGCCTGGGACGCGACGGACGCTGGTGGCCGTATCGCGAGGAAGCCGGCCGCTGGGTGCCGGCGGCAGGCCCTGCGCAGGATCCGGCGACGGCGCTGGCGTCGGCGCGGTTCACGTCCGAGGAGGCACAGCGGTAGGAGCTGCCTGACGGCGGGCCGGCGGGAGCGGGCATGAGCGTGTGCTGTCACGCGGGCCGGGCGCGACTACGGCAGTTCGCCCTCCGCCGAGGGGAGCAGCGAGTCGAGACCGCTCGGAAATCCGCTGGGCAGCTCCGTGGGGAACCCTGACGGCAGGGAGGTCGGCAGGTCGCTCGGCAGACTGGTGGGGAGCTTGGTCGGGATGCTGAGGGACGGCCTCGGCGATCCGCTCGTGCCGGTCTCGGCGGGCGGCGCCTCGTCAGAGGAGCCGCCGCTTCCCGAAGCCATCAGGACCGCGGCCACGACGGCCCCCACCGCCCCGATCACGACGAGCATGACGAGCAGCGGATTCCACCGCCGCCCCGGCCCGCCGCCGTCCGGTGGCTCCGGCTGCCAAGCACCGTACGAGGGTGGCCCGCTGCCGCCCGGAGGGGGACCGTAGGCCCCCTGTCCGCTGCCGAAGGCTCCGGGAGGCGGTCCGTAGCCGCCGCCCGGCGGCGGAGTGTCACCCGGCTGTCCTGGCGGCTGAGGCGGTACGGGAGGCGTGGCCATACCCCCAAGGGTCACGTCGTACCGGCCGGCATGTGAACCCTTCCCGGGACCTGATACGGACCCGTGCCAAGGACCGCATGATTCCGGAACAACTCGTGCGACGACCGGTCACGGACCCGTACCGCGTGCGGCCGGTCCTTCGACGGGCGGCTCGCACACGGCAGGACGGCGGCAGCGGGGCACGCGCACACGTGGCAGCGGGGCACGCGCGCATGGTGGCAGCGGGGCACGCGCGCATGGCGGCAGCGGGGCACGCGCGCGTGGCCTCAGCCGCGGGCGCCCAGCAGGTGGTCCATCGCCAGCTGGTCGAGGCGCTCGAAGGCCATCCCGCGCGCGGCGGCCGCCTCGACGTCGAACTCCTCGAAGGCGGTACGGTCCGCGAGCAGCGCCTTCAGGCCGTCCGCCGCGGTCGGCTGCGCCAGTTCGTCCAGGCGCGAGGCACGCAGGGCTTCCTGGACCTCCGGGTCGGCGCGGAAGGCGGCCGAACGCTCCTTGAGGATGAGGTAGTTGCGCATGCAGCCCGCGGCCGACGCCCACACGCCGTCGAGGTCCTCGGTGCGCGGCGGCTTGAAGTCGAAGTGGCGGGGCCCGGTGTAACCGGCGCTCTCCAGGAGGTCGACCAGCCAGAAGGCGGAGCGCAGGTCACCGGCGCCGAAGCGCAGGTCCTGGTCGTACTTGATGCCGGACTGGCCGTTGAGGTCGATGTGGAAGAGCTTGCCCGCCCACAGGGCCTGCGCGATGCCGTGCGGGAAGTTGAGTCCGGCCATCTGCTCATGGCCGACCTCGGGGTTGACGCCGTACAGCTCGGGGCGCTCCAGGCGCTCGATGAAGGCAAGGGCGTGGCCGACGGTGGGCAGCAGGATGTCGCCGCGCGGCTCGTTCGGCTTGGGCTCGATCGCGAACCTCAGGTCGTAGCCCTGGGAGGTGACGTACTCACCGAGGAGGTCGAAGGCCTCCTTCATGCGGTCGAGGGCCACGCGCACGTCCTTGGCTGCGCCGGACTCGGCGCCCTCGCGACCGCCCCAGGCGACGTACGTCCGGGCGCCCAGCTCGGCCGCCAGGTCGATGTTGCGGATCGTCTTGCGCAGGGCGTAGCGGCGTACGTCGCGGTCGTTCGCGGTGAACGCGCCGTCCTTGAAGACGGGGTGGGTGAAGAGGTTGGTCGTGGCCATCGGCACCTTCATGCCGGTCGCGTCGAGGGCCTCGCGGAAACGCTTGATGTGGGCCTCTCGCTCGCTGTCCGAGGACCCGAAGGGGATCAGGTCGTCGTCGTGGAAGGTGACGCCGTGGGCGCCGAGCTCGGCCAGGCGCCGGACCGTCTCGACCGGGTCGAGGGCACGGCGGGTGGCGTCGCCGAAGGGGTCCCGTCCCTGCCAACCGACGGTCCACAGGCCGAAGGTGAACCTGTCCTCGGGGGTGGGCTGGTAGCTCATGCCGCGACTCCTTGCTCGCTGACGACTGCTTCCACGACTATTTCGTCATGGCGCTTTACAAATTAGTATGCCGACGCGTCCCTGGGAAGGGACAAGATGTCCCGAAGGGGTGAGGTCCGGGTCGCGACACCCCGGGCACCCTCGAAAACAGCAGGTCAGATCCCGCCAAGCCGCGGAAAAGGGAGAGCGCGATGTCAGCAGCCGAGGGTCCGCTCGTCGTCGGCGTGGACACGTCCACCCAGTCCACCAAGGCCCTGGTCGTCGACGCGTCGACCGGACGGGTCGTCGCGAGCGGCCAGGCACCGCACACCGTGTCCTCCGGGGCCGGCCGCGAGAGCGATCCGCGTCAGTGGTGGGACGCCCTGTGCGAGGCGCTGCGCCAGTGCGGCGAGGCCGCGCACGAGGCCGCCGCGGTGTCGATCGGCGGGCAGCAGCACGGTCTGGTCACGCTGGACGAGCGGGGCGAACCGGTGCGCCCGGCCCTGCTGTGGAACGACGTGCGCTCGGCACCGCAGGCGAGCCGACTGACGCAGGAGTTGGGCGGCGCGAAGTTCTGGGCCGAGCGCACGGGCTCCGTCCCCGCCGCGTCCTTCACGATCACGAAGTGGGCATGGCTGGCCGAGAACGAACCGGAGGCCGTCCGGGCCACCAAGGCCGTACGCCTCCCCCACGACTACCTGACCGAACGCCTCACGGGGCAGGGCACCACCGACCGCGGAGACGCCTCCGGTACGGGCTGGTGGGCGTCGGGGACGGAGTCGTACGACACCGAGATCCTGACGCATGTGGGGCTCGACCCGGAGCTGCTGCCCCGTGTGGTCCGGCCCGGCGAGGTCGCGGGAACCGTACGTGACGGCCACGACCTGCCGTTCTCCAGAGGCACCCTGGTGGCGCCCGGCACCGGCGACAACGCGGCCGCCGCACTGGGCCTCGGACTGCGCCCGGGAACCCCGGTGCTCTCGCTCGGCACCTCGGGCACGGTGTACGCCGTCTCCGAGCACCGCCCCGCCGACCCGACCGGCACGGTGGCGGGCTTCGCCGACGCGCACGGCGACTGGCTGCCGCTGGCCTGCACCCTGAACTGCACCCTCGCGGTCGACCGCCTGGCGACGCTGCTGGGCCTGGACCGCGAGGCCGTGGAGCCCGCCGTCGGCCTCACGCTCCTGCCCTACCTGGACGGCGAACGCACCCCTAACCTGCCGAACGCCTCCGGCCTCCTGCACGGCCTGCGTCACGACACGACCGCCGGCCAGCTCCTGCAGGCCGCCTACGACGGCGCCGTCCACGCGCTCCTCGGCGCACTGGACCTGGTCCTCGACGAGGACGCGGACCGCTCGGCCCCGCTGCTGCTGATCGGCGGCGGCGCCCGGGGCACGGCCTGGCAGCAGACCGTACGCCGGCTGTCGGGGCGTCCGGTGCAGGTCCCCGAGGCCAGGGAGCTCGTCGCGCTGGGCGCCGCGGCCCAGGCGGCCGGCCTGCTGACCGGCGAGGACCCCGCGGCGGTCGCCCGGCGCTGGAACACCACCCGAGGACCCGTGCTGGACGCCGTCGAGCGGGACGAGGAGACGCTGGCCAGGATCAGCGGGGTACTCTCCGACGCGGCCCCGCTGCTGGAGCGGAGCCCCGAGGCGCACTAGGTACGGACGAGGACTGACCCCACGCATGACCGCACCCCTGCACGAGGCCCAGCCGGGCGCCGGGCGCGCGCTGCCCGACACCCAGCAGGGCATGCGCCGCCGCAATCTCGCCCGGGTGATGCACACCGTCAGCGCCGAGGGGCCGCTCTCCCGCGCCGCCGTCGCCTCCCGCATCGGCCTTACGCGTGCCGCGGTGTCCACCCTCGTCGACGAGCTGATCCGCTCGGGACTCCTTGAGGAGCTGGGTCCCGAGCGGCCCGGCCGGGTGGGCCGTCCCGGATCGGCGCTTGCCGTCAGCGGGCACGGTCCGGCCGGGATCGGCGCGGAGGTCGGCGTCGACCATCTCGCCGTCTGCGCGGTCGACCTGCGCGGCGAGGTACGGTCCAGGGCGGTGCGACACGGCGACAACCGGGGCCGCGCCCCGGAACCCGTGGTCGAGGAACTCACGGAGTTGGTGCGCCGGGTCGTCGCCGAGGCCGGACACGAGGGGCTGTGGCCCGCAGGGCTCGCGGTCGCCGTGCCGGGCCTGGTGGCGCGGGACGCCCGAACCGTCGTACGCGCCCCCAATCTCGACTGGCGCGACACGGACCTCGGCGCACTGCTCGCCGTGGATCTTCCGCTGGCGGTGGGCAACGAGGCCAACTTCGGCGCGCTCGCCGAGCTCTGGCTGGGCGAGGGGACTCCGCGGGACTTCCTGCATGTCTCGGCCGAGATCGGCATCGGCGCGGCCGTCGTGGTGGACGGGGGGCTCCTGCGAGGAACGCGGGGTTTCGCGGGCGAGTTGGGCCATGTGCCCGTCGAGCCGGACGGCCCCGAATGCCCGTGCGGCGGGCGGGGGTGCCTGGAGCAGTACGCGGGTGAGGAAGCGGTCCTGCGGGCGGCCGGGCTGGAGCCGGGCGAGGACCGTGTCGGGCTGCTCGCCGAGCGGGCCGCCGAGGGCGACGAGGAGGTACGGCGGGCCCTGCGCGACGCGGGAACGGCGCTCGGTGTCGCGCTGACCGGTGCGGTCAATCTGCTGGACCCCGAAAGTGTGGTGCTGGGCGGCGCGCTCGCGGGGCTGGCGCCCTGGCTGCTGCCTGCGCTGGAGGCCGAGCTCGACCGGCGCACCGCGGGGCCCGCCTGTCCCGTCTCCGTGTCACGGTTGGGGCCCGAAGGGCCGTTGCTGGGAGCCGCGCACTCGGTGGTACGGGCGGTGCTCGACGATCCTGCGGCGGTGGCGGAACGGGCGTGAGCCGAGGACGAGTCCACTCGTGTGAGTGAGGACGTTGTCCACAATCACGTGGCTGTCCACGGAAGTCCGGCGCTCCCCGTCGGCTCGTCCGCCCTCCCCGTAACGTGATCCACGCAGGGCGCAGCCGTCGGGTCACGGCGACGGCGGCGCTTCGGCGCATACCGGGGGTCTCACATGTCGCGTCGCCGAGCCGGCAGTTCTCGACGAAAGCTCCCCACCTGTCCTCCGCAGAACAGGCTGCCGCGCCGGCACGCCCGACTCGTGATCACCACGCCACGTCGACCCGGAAAGGCCATGACCCCCATGGAGCGCACGACCCCACGTCCCAGTCG
Organism: Streptomyces sp. NPDC007808; assembly: GCF_042868655.1. Classification (NCBI taxonomy): domain Bacteria; kingdom Bacillati; phylum Actinomycetota; class Actinomycetes; order Kitasatosporales; family Streptomycetaceae; genus Streptomyces; species Streptomyces sp. NPDC007808. The sequence goes on along the minus strand of NZ_JBIAEQ010000001.1, from coordinate 285,063 downwards.
GCGGCGGATCCTGCAGGGCACCGCCCTCGCCGCCGTCCCGTACGCCCTGCTCCCCGAACGACCGGCCGGTGCGCATGTCCCCGCACCGGACCATCCTCTCGCCGAGTGGCGTCCGGCGAGCAGGGCCAACTACACGCCGGCGCACCGCCCTTCGACCCACCCCGTCGACCGGGTGATCATCCATGTGACACAGACCCTCTACACCAAGACGCTGTTCGTCTTCGAGAACCCCGAGAAGAAGGTGTCCGCGCACTACGTCGTCCGGTCGGGCGACGGGCACACGACCCAGTGCGTCCGTGAGGCGGACATCGCCTGGCACGCAGGGGACTGGGAGCACAACACGCGCAGCATCGGTATCGAGCACGAGGGCTGGGTGGACCAGCCCGCCTACTTCACCGACGTCATGTACAGGACCTCAGCGCGGCTCACGGCGGCGATCTGCACCAGATACGGCATACCGAAGGACCGCGAACACATCATCGGTCACCACCAGGTGCCCGGCACGGACCACACCGATCCCGGCCCCCACTGGGACTGGACACGCTACATACGGCTGGTCAACGCGCTCTGAGAAGGTCACACGGCCGGGCCGGTGCGGGCGTCGTTCGGGTGAGGGCCGTCGAAGAGGTTGTCCGTGCGCGTACACGGAGTGACGATGTCCCCAGCCGCATCGCCTTCCGGGGAGGACGAGTTGACGGATCCGTGGGTGGCGCTGAAGCCGGGGGCCGACCCTGCCGAGCGTGTTCGGGTGCTGCGCCGTGCGCATGAGACGTTCACCGAGGCGGGCACCGTGCCGAAGCCGGTGCGTGCCGTGGTGGCGGACTCGTGGCGGCGTTCCGCGCGTGCCGGTGTCGGCCCGGACGGGACGGCGAGTGTGGAGCTGGCGGACGGTGATCTCGGTGCCTATCGCGCGGAACATCCGCTGGCTCGGGTGATGCCGCTCTTCAGGGAGTTGCTGGGTACGTTCGCGGCCGACGGCGAGCATCTGCTCGCGGTGTGCGACGCGCACGGCAGGCTGCTGTGGGTGGAGGGGCATCCCACGACCCGGCGGCGTGCGGGGCGGATGAACTTCGTGCCGGGCGCCCGATGGGCGGAGACCGCCGTCGGGACGAACGCGCCGGGCACGGCGGTCGCGGTGGACCGGCCGGTGCAGGTGTTCGCGGCCGAGCACTTCATACGCCGGGTGCAGCCCTGGACCTGTGCGGCGGCGCCGGTGCACGATCCGCGCACCGGGCGGGTGCTCGGGGCGGTGGACATCACCGGCGGGGACGGGCTCGCGCATCCTCACAGCCTGGGGTTCGTGCAGGCGGTGGCGCGTGCCGCGGAGTCCCATCTGGCGCTGCTCGCGCCGTCGGCGCCCACGTCCGACGCGCCCGAGCTGATCGCGCTGGGCCGGGACGAGGCGCAGTTGCGCATGGGGGGCCGACGGATCAGGCTCAGCCGCCGGCACAGCGAGATCCTGGTGTTGCTGTCCCGTCACCCGGAGGGGCTGACCGGGGACGAGCTGCTGTGTGCGCTGTACGAGGACGAGTCGGTGACACCGGTGACACTGCGCGCCGAACTCGCCCGGCTGCGCCGCACACTGAGCCCCGGACTGCTCGCCTCGCGGCCCTACCGGCTCACGGCACCGGTCGAGTCGGACATGGCGGTCGTCGAGCGTCGCCTGGATGCCGGTGCGGTCACGGCCGCGGCCACGGCGTACACCGGCCCGCTGCTGCCCGGCTCCCAGGCACCGGCGGTGGTGCGGCTCAGGCGCCTTCTCGCCGACGGCCTCCGTACGGCGCTGATCGCCCGCCGCGACCCCGACCTGCTGGCCGACTGGGCGCACGCGCCGTGGGGCGAGGACGACCTCGACGTGTGGCAGGCGCTCGCCGCGGTGCGTCCGACCGCGGCCGTTCGGTCACGGCTGGCCGCGCTGGAGTCCGAACTCACTGCACCGGTCACCTGGGAACGCCGTCCGGCGCGCTGACGCAGACATGGGCCCGTGACGGCTGCGGCCGCCTCTGGAGTGACCCGCTCCGAGGGATCACCGGCTGGCGCAACGTACTTGCAACCTCGCCGTTCCTAGCCTCGCGCCGAGAGCTGCCCGACGGAGGGCAGCGCTTCTTCGGGAGGCAGAGCAGTATGACCCGTTACGCGGCGCCCGGCACCGAGGGTGCGATCGTCTCCTACCGGACGCGCTACGACCACTTCATCGGCGGTGAGTACGTGCCGCCGATCCGGGGGCAGTACTTCGAGAACCCGTCGCCGGTGAACGGGCAGCCGTTCACCGAGATCGCGCGGGGCACGGCGGAGGACGTGGAGCGGGCGCTCGACGCGGCGCACGCCGCCGCTCCGGCGTGGGGCCGGTCCTCGGTGACCGAGCGCTCCGACATGCTGCTGAAGATCGCCGACCGGATGGAGGCGAACCTGGAGGGGCTGGCGGTCGCCGAGAGCTGGGAGAACGGCAAGCCGGTGCGGGAGACGCTGGCCGCCGACATTCCGTTGGCCATCGACCACTTCCGGTACTTCGCGGGCGCGATCAGGGCGCAGGAGGGCTCGCTCGGGGAGGTCGACGAGGACACGGTGGCGTACCACTTCCACGAACCGCTGGGTGTGGTCGCGCAGATCATCCCGTGGAACTTCCCGATCCTCATGGCGACCTGGAAACTCGCCCCGGCGCTGGCCGCGGGGAACGCGGTCGTGCTCAAGCCGGCCGAACAGACTCCGGCGTCGATCCACTACTGGCTCGGCCTGGTCGCCGATCTGATCCCGCCCGGCGTGGTCAACGTCGTCAACGGATTCGGGGTGGAGGCCGGCAAGCCGCTGGCGTCCAGTCCGCGAGTGGCCAAAGTGGCGTTCACCGGTGAGACCACGACCGGTCGGCTGATCATGCAGTACGCCTCGGAGAACATCACTCCGGTCACCCTCGAACTCGGCGGCAAGTCGCCGAACATCTTCTTCGACGACGTCTGGTCGGCCGACGACGACTTCCGGGACAAGGCACTCGAAGGCTTCACCATGTTCGCCCTCAACCAGGGCGAGGTGTGCACGTGTCCGTCCCGGGCGCTGGTGCAGCGGGGACAGTACGCCGAGTTCATGGAGGCGGCCGTCGCCCGCACCGAGCGGATCAAGACCGGTCACCCGCTCGACACGGACACGATGATCGGCGCCCAGGCCTCCAACGACCAGCTGGAGAAGATCCTTTCCTACCTGGACATCGGTCGCCAGGAAGGCGCGAGGGTGCTCACGGGCGGCGAACGTATCGAGCACGACGGCGAGTTGAAGGGGGGCTACTACGTCCAGCCGACCGTCTTCGAGGGCGACAACCGCATGCGGATCTTCCAGGAGGAGATCTTCGGGCCGGTGGTCTCCGTGACGTCCTTCGACGACTTCGACGACGCCATCAAGATCGCCAACGACACGCTGTACGGCCTGGGCGCGGGCGTGTGGACGCGGGACGTCACCACCGCGTACCGCGCGGGCCGCGCGATCCAGGCGGGCCGCGTGTGGACCAACTGCTATCACGCGTACCCCGCACACGCGGCGTTCGGCGGCTACAAGGGTTCGGGTATCGGCCGGGAGACCCACAAGATGATGCTGGAGCACTACCAGCAGACGAAGAACCTGCTGGTGTCGTACTCGCCGAAGAAGCTGGGCTTCTTCTAGAGGCGCTGCGTGAGCCGCGGGTGCGTTCAGTGCGGCAGGGGTTGTTCTGCCCAGATCGTCTTGCCCGCGGCGGTGTGGCGGCTGCCCCAGCGCTCGGCGACCTGGGCGACGAGCAGCAGTCCGCGTCCGCCCTCGTCGAAGACGCGGGCCCGCCGCAGGTGCGGGGCGGTGCTGCTGCCGTCGGAGACTTCGCAGATGAGCACGTCGGCGCGGATGAGGCGCAGTTCGACGGGGGCGTCGCCGTATCGGATGGCGTTGGTGACCAGCTCGCTGACGATCAGCTCGGTGGGGAACTCGAACTCGGCCAGTCCCCAGGCAGCCAGTTGTTCGCTTGCCATCCGGCGGGCCCCCGCGACGGCCGCTGGGTCCACGGGCAGTTGCCAGGTGCGTACCTGTTGCGCGCCGAGCCCGCAGGCGCGGGCCAGGAGCAGGACGATGTCGTCGGCGGGCGGGTCGGGCCGTACCTTGCGCATGACCTCGTCGCAGGCTTCCTCCAGGCCGTCGGTGGGGCCGCGCAGCGCTTCGGTCAGCAGCTCCAGTCCGACGTCGATGTCCCGGCCGGGGGCCTCGATCAGGCCGTCGGTGTAGAGGGCGAGCAGGCTGCCCTCGCGCACGTCGACCCGGGCGGCCTCGAAAGGCAGTCCGCCCAGGCCGAGCGGCGGCCCGGGGGGGCAGGTCCAGGACGTGCACGGTGCCGTCGGGATCCACCAGGACGGGCGGCGGATGACCGGCGCGGGCCAGGTCGCATCGGCCGGCGACGGGGTCGTAGACGGCGTAGAGGCAGGTGGCACCGACCTCTCCCGAGGCTCCTTCCGCCTGCCCCCGGGTGTCGGGGCCTTCCTCCCGGTCGAGGCGGATGACCAGGTCGTCCAGCCGTGTGAGCAGCTCGTCGGGTGCGAAGTCGGCGTCGGCGAGGGTCCGTACCGCGGTGCGCAGGCGGCCCATCGTGGCCGAGGCGTGCACACCGTGGCCCACGACGTCGCCCACGACCAGCGCGACCCGCCCTCCGGACAGCGCGATGACGTCGAACCAGTCCCCACCGATCTCGTCCCCCGGGCCGGCGGGCAGGTACCGGTGGGCAAGGTCCACGGCCTGTGCTCGGGGCAGCCGCTCGGGCAGCAGACTGCGTTGGAGGGTGAGCGCGGTCCGGCGCTCGCGGGTGTAGCGGCGTGCGTTGTCGATACTCACGGCCGCCCTGGCGGCGATCTCCTCGGCGAGCGTCAGGTCGTCGTCGGCGAAGGCGTCGGCCGTGCGGTGCCGCAGCAGGTGCATCACGCCCAGGGTGACGCCCCGGGCACGCAGTGGCACCATCATCACCGAGTGGATCCTGAACCGTCTCATGCTCTCGGCCCGGGCCGGGGAGGCCGTCGACCACGCGCCGAGCCGCGGGTCGCCCGCACGGTAGTGGGACCCCCGGCCGGTGATCAGCGCCTGTGCGGGTGGTGAGCCGGGCGGGTAGACGTCGACGTCGCCCGTCCTGACCACGGACTCTGGGCAGCCCGAGAGCACCGAGCGTTGCGCGGTACGGCGGCACTGCACCGGCGTGTCGGGCGGTATCGGTTGCGGTTCGTGCCCCTGCACGACCGACTCCAGCAGGTCGACGGTGACGAAGTCGGCGAACCCGTTCACGGCCACCTCGGCCAGTTCCTCGGTCGTCCGGGTCACGTCCAGGGTGCTGCCGATGCGGGTACTGGCCTCGTTGAGCACCGCCAGACGGCGCCGGGCCCAGTACTGCTCGGTGATGTCGATCACCAGTGCCGACAGTCCCAGCACCTCGCCCGCCCGGTCCTTCAGCGGCGAGAGGTAGACCGACCACGCGTGATCGCGGATCTCCCCGGAGGCCCGGAAGGGCTGCTCCTCGCGGAAGATCATCTCACCGGTGCGCACGACCTCCCGCTGGAGGCGGTCGATCTCGTCCAGCGGTGGGACGGGATAGATCTCCCACAGGGTCAGGCCACGCATCTCCTCCGGTGTGAGGCCCATCGCACGGCTCATCACCTGGTTGCAGGCCACGAACCGCGCCTCATGGTCGTAGACGGCCACGGGCACCGGGAGCTGTGCGAGCGCGCGGTCCCACAGCTGCGCCGTCCCCGCCTCGGTCGGCGCGGCGGGATAGGCCGGCGCCGCCGGTGTGACGACCCACGGGATGCCGCCGTCCGAGTCGGCCAGTGGCGTTCCCCGAAGCTGCACCTTGACGCGGTCTCCGTCCCGTTTGCGCAGCGACACATCGCTCGTCCACGGCTGCCCGGCCGAAAGGTGGCGCCGCAACGCGACCGGCAGTTTCGCGGCGAGCAGGTAGGCGGCGGGCCGGCCGACGACCTCCGGGGACTCGTATCCGAGCAGTCGCCGTGCGCCGGCGCTCCACGCCGTGACGGCTCCGCGGCCGTCGATGACGACGGCGAAGTCCTCGGGTGCTCCCGCACCCCTCGCCCCGGTGGTCGTGTCGGGTTCGTTGTCCATGGGCGTTACCACGACCTCGTTCATGCAGCCGGTCAGCGCGACGCTGCCTCGCCCCTCACGCGCGCTGCCTCCAGCATCCCGCCACCGCTCTCCCCCTTCAACCGGCTGTGTCCCGATCAGCGGGTCGACCGCTTCGTCGCCCCGCCCGGCCCGGACCCGGGCTGATCCGGTTCCGGCGTCGACCGCGCCCCGAAGATCTTCTGCCGCTGCCGGCAACCTTTTCGTCTCGTGCGGTCACTCACCGATGCACCATCGAATCGATCCTCCGAACGGACGGGCAATGACCACAGTGAGGCAGGCCGCGAGGCAGCGCAGACACAGACGCAGGCTCATACTGGGCACCGCGGTGGCGGTGACCGCCGCCCTGCTCGCCTGCCTGGTCATCGGGTTGCTTCCCGACCGGAAGGAAGAGGCAGGGCCTGCCGCGGCATCGCCGGTCGCCACCACCCGGGTGAAGGCCACCGCACCGTCCGACACCAGCACCCCGTCCCCGTCGGGGACGCCGACCGCGAGCAGCAGTCCGAGTCCGACGGCCACCGCGAGCACCGCCTCGGCACGGCCGTCGGCCAAGACCACCCCGCGGTCCTCGCAACCGGCGTCCACCACGGCGTCGTCGGCGGGGCGGATCCGGCCCGGTGCCACCTACACCGGGGTCGCCACCGCATACGAGGCCGAGGACGGGAACGGCGCCTGCCTGTTCGGCCCGAGTCCCGACCTGATGGTCGCCGCCATGAACACCACGGACTACGAGACGTCCAGGGCCTGCGGCGCGTACGTGCTCGTCCGCGCGGCCAACGGCAAGTCGATCACGGTACGGATCACCAACGAGTGCCCCCTGCCCTGCGCGCCCGGCCAACTCGACCTCAGCCAGGAGGCGTTCGCCCGGCTCGCCGACCTCAAGGTGGGCCGGATCCCGATCACCTGGCAGCTGGTGAGCCCGAGCACCTCCGGCACGATCTCCATCAGGTACAAGACCGGCTCCAGCGCCTACTGGTGCGGCATCCAGGCGATCGGCCACCGGAACCCGGTCGCGCGTCTGGAGGTCCTGACCGGCGGCGGCTGGCGGCAGTTGCCGCGCACCGAGTACAACTACTTCCTTTCCGCCGACGGCAGCGGGTGCGGCAGGACGATCAGGATCACCGACATCTACGGAGAACGGCTGACCATCACCGGGATCGCACTGCGGCCGAACGTCGTGCAGCCGGCCGGGGTCCAGTTCGCCCGGCACTGACCTCGTCCTGAGTCGGCACGCCCTTCCCACGGGACCGACGGGACGTCCGCACGGACGCCTTGCCGCGCACCGCCACGGCGTCCGTGCCGGAGACGGCGAGCACGGAGAGCAGGACGAGTGCGCATGCCGGGCCCAGGACGGTCCAGGGCGCCAGCTCGACGTACGGCTGGTTCTCCGACAGCAGGCGCCCCCACTCCGCGGTGGGCGGCTGCTCGCCCAGGCCGAGGAAGCCGAGGGAGGCCAGTACGAGGACCGTGGTGGGCAAGCGCAGCAGGGCGTTGCGCAGGACGCCGGGCAGTACGGCGGGGAGCAGGTGGTGGCGGAGCAGGTATCCGGGGCCGGCGCCGAAGGATATGGACGCGAGCATGTGGCCGCTGGCTCGTTCCTGTTCGAGCAGCGCGGCGGCCTGGGCGGCGTACGGGGTCCAGCCGACCAGGCAGACGGCCAGGGCGGCACCCCAGGCCGACGGGCCGGTCACCGCGGTCGTCAGCAGTCCGGCGAGCACCGCCGGCATCGTCGACACCACCTCCGTGAGCCCCGCGCCGACCTGCGCCGCCATGCCGAGCAACAGGCCGGTGAGGGTGCACACCGCGGTGACCACGAGGGCCACGCCCATCGTGCGCAGCGCGCCATGGCCCAGCCGGGCCAGCAGATCGCGGCCGAGCGCGTCCGTACCCATCGGGTGTGCGGTCGAGGGCGGGAGCAGTCGGGCCGCGGTGTCCACGTGGAGCGGATCGCGGAGCAGTCCGGCGGTGATCAGAGCGAGCAGCGCGAGGGCGCAGACCGCGGCGGCCGAGCGGGTGAAGCGCCTTTGGGAAGCGGCCGGTGTGTGCGATGTGGCCAGGGCCCCGTCACGCAGGGCCGGGCCGAGCAGGGCGCGGCGCAGGGCCTGGATGAGGACGCCGGCGACGGCGCCGAGCAGGATGAGGGCCAGGGTCGCGGTCTGCAGGGGTGGCAGGTCCTGGGCGATGGCGGCGTCCAGGGCGAGACGGCCGAGCCCGGGAATGTTGAAGATCTTCTCCACCGCGACGGCACCGCCGACCAGGCCCACCACGCTCGGCAGGAGTTGCGGGAGCACTCCGGCCAGCGCGCGGCGCAGCGCGTGCCGGGCGACACGGCCGGGTGTGAATCCGCAGGCCCGCCAGGTCCGGGCCCACGGCTCGCTGAAGGCGGCCGGCAGCGACTGGTCGAGCAGACCGCCGATGACCGCCCCGGTCGGGACACCGAGGGCGAGTGCCGGCAGCACCATCGACGCCGGCCCCTCCCACCCGCTGGACGGGAGCCAGCCCAGCCACACCCCGCACACGGTGGCGAGGAGCGAGGCGAGCAGGAACTTGGGCAGCGCGGCGAGGACGGCGACACCGATCGCGCCGCTCCCCCGGTGCAGCCGCCGCCGGGAACCGAGATACAGGGTGCGGGCACTGGCCAGGGCGGCGACCGCGACGGTGACCGCGAGCGCCCCGAGCATCAGCGTGACGGAGACCGCGAAGGCGCTCGTCACCTGGGGCAGCACCGGCTCGCCCGACACCCAGGAAGTGCCCGCGTCGCCCCGCGGCAACCCACCCAGCCAGTGCGCGAGATGTGCGAACGGCCCCTGGTCCAGACCCAGTTGCTCCCGAACCGCGGCCAGTTGCTCCGGAGTCGGATCCTGGTCGGCGGAACGGGCCCGCAGGACCGTGAGGGCGGGGTCGTTGCCGGACAGCCAGGGCAGCATGGCGACGGCCGCCAGCAGCGCGGCCCCGGCGGCGAGCCGGCCGAGGCCCACGCGCCACCGGGACGGACGGGCCTCGGTACCGGCCGACGTGGCGCTCATCTGCCGCTACTTCAGGTGGGTGTCGACGTCGATCAGGGAGCGCTCGCGCGGGTCGAGGAGCACGCCCTCGACGTGGGTGGCGATGCCCTGGACGACCTTCTCGTGGACGAGCGGGACGACGGCGTCGGTGCGCAGGATCTGCGCCTCGGCGGCCATGATCTTCTGGTGCCGCTTCGTCACGTCGCCTTCCTCGGCGGCGGACTTGACGGCGCGGTCCACCTCGGGGTCCTTCAGACGGGCGATGTTGTACACGCCGTTGCTCCTGTAGTCGCTGGCCAGGTAGGCGACCGCGTCGCCGGTGTCGAGGAGCACCACCCGGGACATGACGAGGGCGTCGTACTTGCCGGCGAGAAGGTCGGCCTCCATCTGCGTGTATTCGCGGACGTCCTGCTTCACGGTGAACCCGGCCTGCTCCAGCTGCTGCTGCAGCACGGAGGCGACCTCGGGCAGCTCCGCGCGGTTGGTGAAGGCGGCCAGACGCAGAACCTTGCCCTTCGTCCTGGACCTGACCTGTGCGGGTGTCGCGGCCTTGGCACGGCCGGTTGCCTTGACGCGCTTGTCCGCCGCCCAGGGCACGGCGGGTCCGAACAGGCCCTGCGCGGGGTCGGCGTAGCCGCTGAAGATCGAGTCGACGAGCGCGGAACCGTCGACGGCCTCGCGCGCCGCCGCGCGCAGCGCGGGGTCGGTGAAGATGCCGTTGCCGGTGTTGAGGATGAGGCTGTCGGTCCGTACGGACGGCACTTCGTGACGGGTTTTCGCGTCCAGCAGCTTGGCCTGGGAGGTAGGGATCCACTCGGCGATGTCGACGTCACCGGAGCGCAGGGCGCCCGCGCGGGCGGTGCCGTCGGCTATCCAGGTGACGTCGATGCCGGGCGCCTTGGCCTTGCCGCCCCAGTAGCCGTCGTAACGGTCGAGCGTGGCCTTGGACTTGCCGGTGAGCTTCGTGACCTTGAAGGGGCCGGTTCCGGTGCCGATCGGACTGACGGTGCCGTCCTTCGCGTACGCCTTGGCGGAGAGGATGGCCAGCACCGGGCTGGCCAGCCGCAGCGGGAGCACCGGGTCGGCGTCCTTGGTGCTGATGGTGACCGTGTCGGCGTCGTCGGCCTTCGCGGTGAGGGTCACGTCGCTGAGGACGCGGGGCTTGGGTGTTGCGGCTTCCGCGTGGTCGAGGGCGTCGACCACGGACTCGGCGGTGACCGGCGTGCCGTCCTGGAAGGTGGCCTTGCGCAGCTCGAAGGTCCAGGTGGTGGAGTTGGTCTGCTTCCAGGACTTCGCCAGCGCGGGAGCTGCGGCGCCGTTCTTGTCCAGGGCGGTGAGTCCTTCGACCACGGAGAGCTTGCCCAGCAAGGTGGCGTCGTCGCTGTACGGCGACAGCGCCTGCACCGGCGGCCGGGCGAGCGCGACCCTCAGCCGCCCCGCCGAACCGCCTTCCGCACCCGAACCGGATCCATCCGTGCCGGACACGAAACATCCGGCCAGCAGCGGGGTGAGAGCAAGCGTCAGGAGGAGACCGCGGGAGGTCGTACGCATGGGTGTCCTGTCATGCGAGAGAGGGTGGTCTGGGCCCTGCACACCACGGACGGCGGTGCGGGCTCGGCCAGCATATAAGGCAAGCCTTACTTGATCTACCCGGGTGGGTGAATTCTCAACTACCGAGATCGCTGAGAAGTACGAGAGATCCACACCGTCCGCGAACGGACCGCTCTACCATGGCGGGAATCGGGCTCACCCTCGCCCCAGCTGGCCCATGATCCGGCCTCCGCCCCTGCAGCGAGCGGGGCGCGGTGCCCCCGTGAACAGCCCCGTCGGTGGGCACCGCAACCCGGCTTCGCGGGAGGCACACGGTGACGGACGTCGGAATCGGCCGCAGGACATTCCTCCGCGCGATCGGCGGGGTCGCGGCAGGCACCGCCGCGATGTCCGCCACCGCTTGCGGCGACGGTGCCCGGCAGGGGGGCAGCGCCACCACGAGCAGCAAGACGGTCGTCGTCCGCGACATCGGTGGCGCCTACGGGGAAGCCAACCGCAAGGCGGTCTACGAGCCCTTCAGCAAGGAGACCGGTATCCAGGTCGATGTCGTCGACATCCCCCGGTACGCGCAGTTGCTCGCGCAGATCGAGGAGGGCCGGCCGCAGTTCGACCTCATCGACATCGACATGAGCGCACTGGCCCGTTTCGCGAGGGCCGACGCGACGCAGGAGCTCGACTACGACCGGCTGAAGAACGCGAGGAACGCGGGCATCGCCGAGTCCCTGCTCTCCTCCCACGGCGTCGGCAAGAACTACTGGGCCAGCGTCATGGCCTACCGCACCGACCGGTTCGGCGGGAGAGCACCCCGGACGTGGGCGGACTTCTGGGACACGGGCGCGTTCCCCGGCGGCCGTGCCCTGCAGAGCCCGGACGCCGGCCCTCCGGAGCTGGAGTTCGCCCTCCTCGCCGACGGCGTCCCACTCGACCGGCTGTATCCCCTCGACGTCGACCGCGCCTTCCGGGTCCTCGACGCCGTCAAGGACGACGTACGGGAATTCTGGGCCGACGGAGCCACACCGGGGCACCTGCTGGAACGCGGAGACGTCCTGCTCTCCAGCGTCTGGCACGGCCGCCCGAGCGCGCTCATCGAGCGGGGCGCACCGCTCGCGTACCAGTGGAACGGCGCCCGCCGCCAGAGCAACGGCTTCGGCATCCCCGACGGCGCACGGAACGTCGACGCCGCCTACCGGCTCATCGACTTCGCCCTGCGTCCCGAGGTGCAATCCGCCTTCGCCCGGATCTACCCCATGGGTCCGGTCGTGCCCGCCGCCTACAAGTACCTGCCCAAAGAGGCCGCGGACCTGGCCAGCTCCCCGGAGCACCTTTACAACGGTTTCGACCTGGACATCGACTGGTGGCTGAAGAACAGGGAAGCTGTGATCCCGCGCTGGCAGGAATGGGCGCGGTCCTGACATGGCGGGAGAGGGCCTGGTCCGTACGACCTCGTCCTCTTGAGGCCGCCGCCCCGTGCGGCGCGCCGGGAGGTACGTCCCGTGAAGAGGAAAAACATCACTGATCGGGTGTCCGATCTCTTCGGCCGTCGCAGTCGGCGTGCGGTGTCCCCCTCCGCGCGGCGCGACTTCGGGGATCGACACCGAGAACCCGACGGCCCGCCGCCGCAACCCCCGGCGCGTTCGATGCTGAGTGGGCGCAGCGTGGCAGGACAGGTGTTCCTCTGGCAGCTGGCGCTGGTCGTCCTGTTCGCCGCCGCGGCGGGCGTGGCGCTCGTCCTGCAAGCCCGGTACTCGGGCACGCAGGAGGCCCGCCGGCTCTCGCTGGGGGTCGCCCAGACCTTCGCGCGTGCCCCCGGGACGGTTCAGGCGATGAAGTCGGACGACCCGACCGCCCTACTGCAACCCCGAGCCGAGGAGACACGCGAGCTGACGGGCGTCGACTTCGTCGTCGCGATCGATCCGCGGGGATATCGCTGGACCCACCCGGACCCGAATCGGATCGGGGAACATGTCTTCGCCGTCCGCGAGGGCGCGGCTGCCGGCCGTCCGTTCACCCAGGACTTCGAAGGCAGCCTCGGCCTGGCCATGGAATCCACCGTCCCGGTCTTCGACACCGGCGGGGAAAGCATCCTCGGGTTCGTGTCGGTCGGGGTCACCGTCAAGAGCGTGAACGCCGTCGTACGGCACCAGCTGCCGCTCCTGCTCGGTTCCGTCGGCGGCGCACTGGCGCTGGTCACGGGGGGTACCGCGCTGGTGTCGCGGCGTCTGCGCCGCCAGACCCACGGTCTGGACCCGGCCGAGATGACCCGTATGTACGAGCACCACGACGCGGTGCTGCACTCGGTGCGGGAGGGCGTCCTGATCATCGGTGGGGACGGACAGCTGCTGCTGGCCAACGACGAGGCGCGGCGGCTGCTGGGGCTGCCCGCGGACGCCGAGCGGCGCCGCGTCAACGACCTGGGCCTGGAGGCGGGAACCGCGGACCTGCTCTGCTCGGGCCGGACCGTCACCGACGAGGTCCATCTGGCCGGTGACCGACTGCTCGCGCTCAATGTCCGGCCGGTCGACGGAGACGGGGACCGAGGTGGCAGTGTGGTCACGCTGCGCGACACCACGGAGTTGCAGGCGCTGGCGGGCCGGGCGGCCGTGACCGGAGAACGGCTCCGCCTGCTGTACGAAGCGGGGGTGCGCATCGGCACCACACTGGACGTGACCCGCACCGCCGAGGAACTGGCCGCGGTGGCGGTCCCCCGATTCGCCGAGGTCGTCACGGTGGACCTGAGGGATCCGGTCCTGGAAGGTGACGAGCCGGTGGGGCCGAGCCCCGAGATGCGCCGCACAGCGGTGCACGGTGTCAAGGGGCCCTGGCCGCTCTTCGCGGTGGGCGAGCTCATCCGCTTCCTGCCCGGCAACCCCGTGGCCATCAGCGTCCAGCACGGCCGGCCCGTCATGGTCTGCGACCTGACCGCCTCGCAGGGCTGGCGGACACAGGCCCCCGAACGCGCCCGGCGCATCCTGGACTCCGGTCTCCACTCACTGATCACCGTGCCGCTCCAGGCCCGCGGCGTGCTCCTGGGGATGGTCAGTTTCTGGCGTGTGGAGCAGGATGCCTTCGGGGAGGAGGACCTGGCCTTCGCCGAGGAGCTGGCCGCCCGTGCCGCGGTGGCCATCGACAACGCCCGCCGCTACACCCGCGAGCACGCACTCGCCGTGACCCTGCAGCGCAGTCTGCTGCCACGCTCCGTGCCGGACCAGTCCGCCGTCGAGGTCGCCCACCGCTATCAGCCCGCACGGGCCGGCGTGGGCGGCGACTGGTTCGACGTCATCGCGCTGCCCGGGGCCAGGGTCGCGCTGGTGGTGGGGGATGTCGTCGGCCACGGCCTGCACGCCGCCGCCACCATGGGCCGGCTGCGCACCGCGGTGCGTACCTTCTCGTCCCTCGATCTGTCCCCGGAGGAGCTGATCAGGCATCTGGACGAGTTGGTCGCCCGGGTCGACGGCGAAGGGGACGACGGGACGGGGAACGACAGTGAAGCGATCACGGGAGCGACCTGCCTGTACGTCGTCTACGACCCGGTGGCCGGGCTGTGTTCCCTCGCCAGGTCCGGCCACCCGGAACCGGCCCTGGTACTTCCGGACGGCACGGTCGAGCGGTTGGAGGTGCCCGTCTCCCCGCCGCTGGGGCTGGGCGGCGGCATGCCCTTCGAGAGCGCCGAATTCACCCTGCCCGAGGGCTCCCAGCTGGTCCTGTACACCGACGGTCTCGTCGAGGACCGCAACCGGGACTTCGACACCGGTCTCGACATGCTGCGCGACGCCCTGGCAGTCCCCGGCCGCACCCCGGACGAAACCTGTCAGGCGGTCCTCGACGCCCTGTTGCCGACCCGTCCGAGCGACGACATCGCCCTGGTCGTCGCCCGGACCCGCCTGCTGGACCCCTCCTTGGTCGCCGAGTGGGAGGTGCCCGAGGATCCCGCGGCCGTCGCCGGGATCCGATCCGGTGTCGCCCGCCGCCTCGCGGAGTGGGGCCTGGAGGAGCTCGCCTTCTCGACCGAACTCGTGATCAGCGAACTGGTCACCAACGCGATCCGCTACGGCGCCGAGCCGAGGCGGCTGCGGGTGCTTCGGGACGGCACCAGCCTGATCTGTGAGGTCGCCGACGGCAGCAGCACCTCACCGCACCTGCGCCGAGCCGCCGACACCGACGAGGGCGGGCGGGGCCTGTTCCTCGTCGCCCAGTTCACGCAGCGCTGGGGCACCCGCTACCTGCCCCGCGGCAAGGTGATCTGGACCGAGCAGTCGCTCCACAGCATGTCCGCCGAACCCGACGCGGACACGACCGAAGCACTGCTGGACCAATGGAGCGACGCGAACTGGTGACCGTCGTGACGCCGGGGACCGGTCGTGACACCGGTGACCGTCTGACATCGGTGACCGTCGTGGCACCGGTGACCGTCGTGACACCGGTGATCGCGTGATACGGGTGATCGCCGTCACGGGCGTCGGGCCCGGGTCCGACCGGCGGTCCCGTCGTGGGCTCAGAACGCCGTGTAGCCCCCGTCCACGGGCAGGACGGCACCAGTGACATACGACGACTCCGGGCAGGCGAGGAAGAGGACCGCGTCGGCGACCTCGTCGGGGGTGGCGAGCCTGCGGAGCGGGATGGACTCCTCCCTGACGCGCTGGTAGGCGGCAGGGTCGGGGCGCCGCTGGAACGAGGCCTCGATGATCGGCGTCATGGTCAGACCGGGCGCCACCACGTTGACGCGGATGCCGCGGGGCGCCCATGCGACGGCGGCGCCGCGGGCGAGCGCGATGAGGCCGCCCTTGGCGGCGGAGTATAAGGTCTGGTTCGGCATGCCGACCATGCCGAGGCGAGAGCTGACGCACACCATCGACGCACCGGACTCGGGAGCCAGCGGCATCAGGTGCTTCATGACCAGGAAGGCGCTCAGGAGGTTGCTGTGGAGCAGGTCGCGTGCGTCGTCGGCGGTCGTCTCGGAGAGCGGGCCGGACTTCTGAAGTCCGTGGCAGAGGACGACCACCCCCACGTCCCCCAGGTGGTCCGCCGCCCTGGCGGCCAGCTGGGAGACGAAGGCCTCGTCGTTGAGGTCGCCCGCGAGGTAGAGATCGTCCGGCCGGCTCTCGGGCAGCTCGGGTCGCCGTCCGGTGAGCAGCAGGTTGGCGCCCTCACGGCGGGCCCGCGGCGATCTGACCCGGCCCGTCGACGTGCCCCGCTGGGGCGAGACGGCGCGCGTGGGAGCCGCAGTGGAACGGCAACCGGCGAGTGCCAGGATCAAAACGGTTTGGGCGAAAACGCGAGCGGCTGGTCGAGGCGCTGACGGTCGCGCAGGAGGCGACCGGTGAGGCCGAGGCCGCCACCAAGCGTGCCGCCAAGGACGCCGAGGTCGCCGAGGTCGCCGAGGCCAAGGTCGACACGACCAAGGCCGACGAGGCTCAGGCCGATGAGGCTGCCGAGGAGTCCAAGGACGCCTGAGCGTCTGCCGGGGGCTGTGCGTTCGCGGCTGCGGCGCCGTCGTGGTCGCTCGCGCAGTTCCCCGCGCCCCTTGAGGGCGTTTGCGGGCCCGTTCCCTTCCGAGGGGCGGGAAAGTGGGAGGCGACCGCCTGCCCGATGCCGCTCGACGCTCCGGTGATCACTGCGTTCACGTCCCGCAGTCTCATGTTCGTTCCTCTTCAGTCGCGGACGGGCCGGTACCGGTGTCGGCGAACGTCAGGGCAGTACCTTGCCCCGGCCCGCGAGGATGTCCGGGCGGAGCAGGTCGGCGAGGGTGTCGGCGGGCAACAGGCCCTTCTCCAGGACGAGTTCGGCCACGCCCCGGCCGGTGACGAGGGCTTCCTTGGCGATGTCGGTCGCCGCCGTGTACCCGATGTGCGGGTTCAGCGCCGTGACCAGGCCGATGGAGTTCTCCACCGTCCGGCGCAGCGCCTCGGTGTTGGCGGTGATGCCGTCCACGCAGCGCTCGGCGAGGGTCACACACGCCGCCCGCAGGTGGGTGATGGACTCCGACAGGGAGTGCAGGATGACCGGTTCGAAGGCGTTGAGCTGGAGCTGTCCGGCCTCGGCGGCCATGGTGATGGCCACGTCGTTGCCGATCACCTCGAAGGCGACCTGGTTGACGACCTCCGGGATCACCGGGTTGACCTTGCCCGGCATGATCGACGAACCGGCCTGCACCGGCGGCAGGTTGATCTCACCCAGACCCGCGCGCGGCCCCGACGACAGCAGCCGCAGGTCGTTGCAGCTCTTGGACAGCTTCACCGCGATCCGCTTGAGCACACCCGACATCTGCACGAACGCCCCGCAGTCCTGGGTCGCCTCGACCAGGTTGGCCGCGGTGACCAGCGGCAGCCCCGTGATCTCCGCGAGGTGCCGGCGCGCCGACTCCGCATACCCGGCAGGCGCGTTCAGGCCGGTACCGATGGCCGTGGCACCCAGATTGATCTCATGGATCAACTCGACGGCCTCCGCGAGCCGGGACCGGTCCTCCTCGATCATCACGGCGTACGCGGAGAACTCCTGCCCCAGCGTCATCGGCACCGCGTCCTGCAACTGCGTGCGGCCCATCTTCAGCACGTCACGGAACTCCACCGCCTTGCGCGCGAAGGAGTCCTGCAGCACGGCCATCGCCCGGAGCAGCCCACGGACCGCGAACACCGTCGCGATCTTCACTGCCGTCGGGTAGACGTCGTTCGTCGACTGACCGAGGTTGACGTCCTCGTTCGGGTGCAGATACCGGTACTCGCCCTTGGCGTGGCCCAGCAGCTCCAACGCCCGGTTCGCGATCACCTCGTTGGCGTTCATGTTGGTCGACGTCCCGGCACCGCCCTGGATGACGTCGACGACGAACTGCTCGTGCAGCTTTCCGGAGCGGATCTCCCGGCACGCGGCCACGATCGCGGCCGCCTTCACCGGCTCCAGCAGCCCCAGCTCCTCGTTGGCGAGGGTGGCGGCCTCCTTGACGGCCGCGAGGGCGTCGATCAGATGCGGATACGCACAGATCGGCGTCCCGGTGATCGGGAAGTTCTCGGTCGCACGCAGGGTGTGCACACCCCAGTACGCCTCGGCGGGGACCTCACGGTCGCCCAGCAGATCGTGTTCGCCACGGGTGACGGCGGTCATGGATGTACGGCCTTCTCTCAGAGGACATCACGGGGGCCTCCCGCACTGCTGTGGGAAAGGCCCCCGGTGTGTCACCGATGTCGGCGCCTGCTCAGAGCAGACGGTCCTTCGCCTTGTAGTAGGCGCCGCCGAACGGCAGGAACCAGGCGGTGCCGTTGTAGAAGGGGACGGGCACCTTCGGGAAGCCGAGGCCGCGCAGCGGGTTGGCCTCCGGCTTGCCGTCCATCATCTCGGCGACCGCGCGGCCCATGTAGGTGGCCATCTGGACGCCGTGCCCGCAGTAACCCATGGAGTAGTACAGGCCGTTGACCTCTCCCGCGTGCGGGATGCGGTCCCAGGAGAAGCCGACCATGCCGCCCCACACGTAGTCGATGCGCACCCCGGCCAGCTGCGGGAAGATCTCGGTCATCTCCCGCTTGAGGATGTCACCGCTCTTGACGTCGGAGGCCGGGTTGGAGGGGGCGAACCGGGCCCTGCCGCCGAAGGCGAGGCGGTTGTCGGGGGTGAGGCGGACGTAGTGGCCGACGTTCTTGTGGGCGACCAGCAGGCGGCCGTTCGGAATGAGCTCCTTGGCGCGCGCCTCCCCCAGCGGCTCGGTGACGATGATGAAGCTGCCGACGTTGATCAGCCGCTTGCGGAACCAGGGCATCGACTGGTCGGTGTAGGCGTCCGTCGCCGCCATGACCTGCTTGGCACGGATGGTGCCGTGCATGGTCTCCACCACGAAGCCACCGCCGGGCAGGCGGGTGAGGCCGGTGGCGGCGTTGCGCTCGTGGATGTCGGCGCCGGCCCGTTCGGCGGCGTCCGCCAGGCCGCCGACGAACTTGCCCACGTGCAGGCCCGCGCTGTCCGGGTCGAGCAGGGCGCCGTGGTAGTAGTCCGTGCCGAGCTCGGACCGCAGCTCGCTCTTGCTCAGGACCACCGTCTCGTGGCCGAAGTTGTCGGCCAGGTCGCGCTGCTTGGCTCGCAGGCCGTCGAAGTGGCCGGGCTTGCAGACCGCGCCGAGGCGCCCCGAGCGGTTGAAGTCGCAGTCGATGTTCTCGGTCCGGGTGAGATCCTCGACGAGGTCCACCGCGTCGCGGAAGGCGTCGTAGAGCTCACGTGCCCGCTCCTGCCCGTAGCGCTTGCGCGCCTCGGCGGGGCTGATGGTGATGCCCTGGGTGCACATGCTGCCGTTGCGCCCGGAGGCGCCCGAACCGACCTTGTCCTTCTCCACGAGGACGGTCCGGGCACCCTTGCGGGCGGTGTGGTAGGCGGTGGACAGCCCGGTGAGGCCGCCGCCGATCACCACCACGTCCGCCTCTTCGGGCAGGTCCTTTCCGGAACGGTCGGGCAGGGCGGGAGCTGTGTCCAGCCAGTAGGGGATCTGCTTCATGGCGTGCGTCCTCTGTGTTTCTCGGTCCTGTGTCGCCGATGTGCCGTCGGTCAGCAGCCGAGGAGCTTCGGCAGGCCCGACAGGTCGGGCAGCTCGTCGTACGGCTGGTAGTCGGCGCTGCCCTTGCGGCCGTAGCGGTTGATCCACACCCGGCGCTTCAGGCCCAGGTCGCGGGTGGGGATGTGGTCGTACTCCCAGCCCTGGGCGACGTGGATGACCTGCGACGCCTCGACACCCATGGTCCGGTGGGCGTGCTTGAAGGCCTGACGGTCCGGCTTGTAGGCGCCGGCCTGCTGGGCGGTGATGACGTAGTCGAACTCGACGCCGATGTTCTCCACGTTCCGGGCGATGAGGTTGTCGTCGGAGTTGGAGATGATGGCGATCTCGTACTTGGTCTTCAGCTTCCGCAGGGCCTCCGGGACCTCAGGGAAGGGACCGAAGGTGGGGACGGCGTCCACGAGGGCCTCGCCGTCGGTCTCGCGGTACTCCAGGCCGTGCAGACGCATGGCGTTGCGCAGGCTGGAGTGCAGGACCTCGTGGTACGGGCGGTACGCCTCCAGGACGGCCTGGAAGCGCATGACGCGGAAGTCGTCGAGGAACTCGTCGACATCCAGGTTGTCCAGATCCAGCCGGTCCTCCAGGACCTTCAGGGTCGTGGGACCGAGTTCGAAGTTGATCAGGGTCGCATAGGCGTCGAAGGTGACGATCTCTCGCATGGTGTCCAGCCTTGGTCTCTCGCGGTGTTCAGGAGGGGGTGGGGGCTTCAGACGACGCGTTCGCCGGGGGCGACGATCGCGTCGAGTACGGCCAGATCGGCCGGGCTCGGGATCCAGTCGGCCGCCGCCGCGTTGGCGGTGACCTGTTGAGGTGTCATGGCTCCGCAGATGACGGAGCCGACGGCGGGGAGGGCCGCCAGTGCGCCGATCGCGACCTGGAGGAGGGTCAGGCCGCGTGCGGCGCCGTACTCGGTGAGCGCCTCGACCTTGTCGAGGGCCGCATCGGTGAGCCAGCCCTGCCGCCAGGACAGCCGGCTGCCGGGCGGGGGCTCCTCGCCGCGGCGGTACTTGCCGCTGAGCAGGCCGTTGGCCAGCGGGTAGTACGGCAGCAGACCGACGCCGTGGCGCAGGCAGGTCGGGATCAGGTCCCGCTCCACGCCGCGGTCGAGCAGGTGGTAGCGGTTCTGGGTGGAGACGAAGGCGTCGGTGAGGTGCTCGGCCGGGAGGTTGGAGCAGCCGATGTACCTGATCTTGCCCTCGTGAACCAGCTCCGTGAGTGCGGCGACCGTCTCCTCCAGCGGCGTGACGCCGTCCGGTTCGTGGTACTGGTACAGGTCGATCCGGTCGGTGCCGAGCCGGCGCAGGGACGCCTCCACCGCGTAGCGGACGTAGGCGCGGGATCCCCGCGGGCCGTACAGGTCGGCATCCCGGCTCATCTCCATGCCGAACTTGGTGGCCAGCACCACGTCGTCCCGGCTGCCTTTGAGCGCGGCCCCGAGGAGCCGCTCGCCGTCGCCGCGGGAGCCGCCCCGTTCCCCGGACCCGCCGTACATGTCGGCGGTGTCGAACAGGGTGATCCCGGCGTCTAGGGCGGCGTGGACGACGGCCTTCGTGCCGTCCTCGTCGAGGCGGGCACCGAAGTTGTTGCCGCCCACGCCGACCACCGAGACGGTAGGGCCGCGCTCTCCGAGCGTGCGGTATCTCATGACCGGCTGCCGAACCCGATGCAGACATTCTTGGTCTGCAGGTAGCTGGCCAGGCCTTCGAGACCCTTCTCCCGGCCCCAGCCGCTGTGCTTGTAGCCGCCGAAGGGCAGTTCGACGCCGGTGCCGACGCCGGTGGCGTTGACATAGACCTGGCCGGCCCGGATGCCCTCGGCCAGACGCATCGCCTTGTCGATGTCGCGGGTCCACACGTACGAGGCCAGGCCGTACGGGCTGTCGTTGGCGATCTCCAGGGCCTCGTCCGCGTCGTCGAACTCGATGACCGTGACGACGGGGCCGAAGATCTCCTCGCGGGCGCACCGGGCCTGGTTGTCCAGTCCGGTGAGGACGGTCGGCTGGACGTAGTAGCCGTCGGCGAGTTCGGGGTCGCTGGGAGCGCCTCCGCCGGCCCGTGCCACGGCGCCTTCCTCGCGGGCCAGTTCCAGGTAGCCGAGGACCCGGTCCCGCTGCCGTGCGGCGACGAGGGGGCCGACGTCCGGGTCGCTGAGACCGGGGCCGAGGCTGAGGGAGGCGGCGTGCGCGACGAGCTTGTCCAGGAACTCCTCGGCGCCGCGCTGGAGGAGCAGCCGGGTGCCGGCCGAGCAGGTCTGCCCGGCGTTGCCGAACGCGGAGGCGGTGACGGCGCCGAGCGCGGCGTCGAAGTCGGCGTCGGCGAAGACGACGACCGGCGACTTGCCGCCCAGCTCCGTGACCGAGGGGACCACGTTGGCGGCGGCCGCCTGGGCGACCTTGATGCCGGTCGGCACCGAGCCGGTGAAGGTGACCTGGTCGATGTCCGGGTGGCCGGCGAGGGCCGCGCCGGTCTCCCCGTCACCGGGGACGACGTTGAGGACGCCCGGAGGGAGACCGCACTCCAGGGCGATCCTGCCGATCTCCAGTGGGGTGAGCGGTGCCTCCGGGGAGGGCTTGAGCACCACCGTGCAGCCCGCGGCCAGCGCGGGGGCGGAACCCCTCGCGGTGTTCTGCAGCGGGTAGTTGAACGGGATGATCTGGCCGGAGACGCCGATCGGCTCGCGGACGGTGTAGTCGAGCAGGCCGGGGCCGAGGGGGACCGTAGAGCCGCCGAGCTTGTCGGCGACGCCCGCGTAGAACTCGAAGTAGCGGGCCGCCGCCTCGACATCGGCTTTGGCCTGGCGCAGCGGCTTGCCGACGTCCTGGCTCTCCAGGCGGGCCAGCCGTTCGCCCTGGTAGCGGATGGCCTCCGCGATCCGGTACAGGATGCGCCCTCGGTCGGCGGCACGCATCCCTGCCCACTCGGGAGCGGTGAAGGCCGCGCGCGCGGCGGCCACCGCCTGGTCCACGTCCGCCTTGCCGGCCAGCGCCACCTGGGCGATGGCCGTGTCGTTCGACGGGTCGAGGACGGTGAAGGAACGTCCGTCGGCAGCGGGGACGTGCTTGCCGTCGATGAGCAGCTCGGTCAGTTGCAGTTCGCCGGTCATGGCTGGATCTCCCCCAGCACCTCGCCGAAGATGACGACCTCGTCGCCCGGGCGGACCGTGCGGATCCGGCGGACCCAGAGCACGATGCCGTCCTGCGGCGCGGTGACCTCTTCCAGCGTGTTGCCGTAGTGGTCGGTGATGGTGGCGATCAGATCGCCTTCCTTGCAGGTCTCCCCCGGCTCGGCGCGGGCGACGAAGAAGCCGCCGGAGGCGGAGCGGGCGAAGGTGCCGGAGACCGTCGTGTACGTGTCCCGCAGCTCCGCCTCGCCGTCGATCATGCCGAGGCTGCGCAGGATGTTGCGGATCGAGCCCATGTGATGCTCGACGTTGGTCTCGCGGTAGGTGGCGCCGCCGCACTCGATGGTGATGGCGGGCTTGCCGGCTTCGAGGACGGGGTGGCGGACCGTGCCGCCCCACTTGCCGCCCTTCCAGACCAGCTCGTGTCCGGCGGCGAGCGCCAGGTCCGTCGCCAAATCCTCGTAGCCGCCCTGGAGGATGACGAGCGGGGCGATCTCGCCGTAGGCGCCACCGGTGTGCAGGTCGACCACGGCGTCGACGGCGGGGACGACCTGCTCGACGAAGGTGGCGGCCAGGCGCTGCGAGTACGAGCCCTCCGCGTCGCCGGGGAAGATGCGGTTGAGGTTGAGGTGGTCGATGCCGCTGGCGCGGGCAGCCGCCTCGAAAGCCGGGGTGTTCAGGCAGGGGATGCCGACGATGGTGCCGCGCAGGGTGGCCGGGTCGATCTCGGCGAGGACACGCCGGATGGCTTCCTGGCCGTCGTACTCGTCGCCGTGCACCCCCGCGTCCACGCACAGGACGGGCCCGTCGTGGGCGCCGTTGACGACGATCAGCGGAATGCCGAGTTCCACGCCGTAGCTGCTGGTGCCGACCGGGATCAGGCCCTGGGCGCGCTCGCCCGGGGCGACGGTCAGCGGACCGATGGAGTACATGTGGATCCTTTCCAAGAGGTGGATCAGATGTGGGCCGACGCCTCGGCGAGGACGCCCGCGATGATCGCGGCGATACGGTCGAGGAGGGCGCGGTCACTGACCAGCGGGGGCGCGATCTGGACCAGCGGCGCGGAGCGGTTGTAGACGCGGGCCAGCAGGCCGGCCTCGCGCAGCCGACGCGGGATCAGGTCGCCGATCAGCTCGTTTCGGGCCTTGGCGCTGAAGGCACCGTCGTCGAGGTCGCCGACGAGTTCGCAGGAGTAGAAGAACCCGGCGCCGCGGACGTCGCCGACGATCGGCAGGTCCTTGAGCGCCACCATGCGCCTGGCCAGGTCGCCCTGGAGACCGCGGACGTTGTCCAGGATGCGGTCCCGCTCCATGATCTCCAGGTTGCGCAGGGCGATGGCCGTGCTCAGCGGGTGCCCGGCGAAGGTGTAGCCGTGGTTGAGGACCGCGCCGGGCCGGTTGATGACCGCCGTGACCTTGGTGCCGACCAGGGTCGCGCCCAGGGGGGCGTATCCGGACGTGATGCCCTTGGCGACGGTGACCATGTCCGGGCGGGCCCCGTAGCGGTCCCCGCCGAACCACTCGCCGATCCGGCCGAAGGCCGTGATGACCTCGTCGGCGACGAGCAGGAAGCCGTACCGGTCGGCCAGCGCCCGCAACCCCTGCCAGTAGCCCTGGGGCGGGGTGATGCAGCCGCCCCGGTTCTGCACCGGCTCGGCGATGAGCATCGCGACGGTCTCCGGGCCCTCCGTCAGGATCGCGGCCTCCAACTCCGCGAGCAGCCATGCCGTGTACACCTCGTCGTCCGCGAACTCCGGTGCGAGGCCGCGACGGTTGGTGTTCGACACGAACCGGGTGTCGATCGCCGGCGGGCCGTACGGCTCCGTGAGGCCGGGGTCGTCGTTGAACGACAGGGTGCCGATGGTCAGGCCGTGGTAGGCGCCGCGTCGGGCGATCGCCTTGGTGCGGCCCGGCTCGCCGCGCAGGGCGTGGTAGCGGCGGGCTATCTTCCAGGCGGTCTCGACGGCTTCGGCGCCGCCGCTCGAGAAGAAGGTGTGCTCGATGTCGACGGGGGCGATCCGGGACAGCCGCTCGGCGAGTTCGATGGCCGAGGGGTGCGCGGACCCTGTCCACAGCGGGCTGTAGCACAGCTCGCGCAGTTGCCGTTCGGCGGCCTCGGCGAACTCGGGGCCGTAGGAGTAGCCGAGTTGGCAGCAGTACAGCCCCGACAGGCCGTCGATGTAGCGCCTGCCGTCCGCGTCGTCGACGTACGGGCCCTCCCCTCGCTGGACGACGAGGAGGTCTTCGCCCTGGTCGCCGAGCGATCCGTTGGCGGTCATGTTCAGCAGCAGATGCCGCTGAGCGGTGGCCGCGTTCAGTTGAGCGGCGGCGGTGGTCATACGGCCTCGCCTCCGGGGTTGGCGACGCCGACGGTGTTCTCGACGGAGAGCAGGGAGTCCTGTCGTCCGGAGCCGATCCAGCGCACCAGGGCCACGAGGCCGAGGGCGAGGATGGCGAAGGCGATGAGGATGGCGCTGACCGCGGTGACGCTGGGGTCGATCTCGAAGGTGAGGGAGTTGTAGACCTGCACGGGCAGGGTGACGGTGTCGACGGAGGAGAGGAACTGGGAGATGTAGAACTCGTCGAAGCTGGTGATGAAGGAGAAGATCGCCGCCGCGATCATGCCGGGCGCGGCCAGGGGGAAGGTGATGCGCCGGGCGATGGTGAGGCGGCCGGCGCCCATGCTGGCGGCGGCGTCCTCCAGCCGTTCGTCTATGCCGCGCAGTGTCGCGATCAGGATCAGTACCGCGATCGGGGAGGCGAGCACGGTGTGGCCGAGGGCGATGGCGATCGGGCTGCCGAGCATCGCGGCGGGTTCGAACAGCAGGAACAGGCCGAGTGCGGTGACGATCTGGGGGATGACCAGGGGGCCGAGGACCAGGGCGAAGACCGCCGAGCGCAGCGGGAGTTCGCTGCGGACCAGCGCGGTTGCCGCGGTCACCCCGATGATCAGGGAGAAGACGGTGCTCAGCGCGGCGACCAGGGCGGACAGGGAGAGCGCGGCGGGCCATTTGCTGCCGTCGGCGAACAGGGCCTTGTACCAGTTCAGCGTCCACGTCTGCGGGGGGAAGGAGGCGAAGGCGTTGTTGCTGAAGGAGGTGACGAGGATGACCACGATCGGCAGCGCCAGGAACAGCAGGATCACGGTGGCGACGGCCGTGAGGGCGATGCGTCCGGCGAGGGACTTGCGCAGCTCCATCATGTGGCGCTCCTCTTCTTACGGCTGGCGCCCAGCGAGCTGACGGCCTTGACCAGGAGCAGTCCGGCCAGGGTGAGGACCAGCAGGATCACGCCCTGGGCGGCGGCCCCGTTCCACTGGTTCTCCTTGGTGACCTGCTGGTTGATGAGGGTGGCGATCATCGTCTGGTTGGGGCCGCCCATCAGGGCCGGGGTGATGTAGTAGCCCAGCGAGAGGATGAAGCTGAGCAGTCCGGCACTGGCCAGGCCGGGGGCGACCAGCGGCAGGTAGATACGCCGGAAGATGGTCACCTTGCCCGCGCCCATGCTGGACGCGGCCGCCAGCAGGCGGCGGTCCACCCCGCGCATCACCCCGTACAGCAGCAGCACCGTGTAGGGGAGCATCATCGACGTGGTGCCGATGACGACGCCGAGTTCGTTGTAGAGCAGCTGGAACGGGGCACCGGGGACCGACATCGCGGTGAGGGTCTCGTTCACCAGGCCCTTGTCGCCGAGCATGATGATCCAGCCGTAGGTGCGCACCAGGGCGGAGACGAAGTGCGGGACGACCACGACCAGCATCGCCAGACCGGCCAGGATGGGCTTGAGCCGGGAGATCGCCTGGGCCAGCACGAAGCCGAACACCAGGCTGAGTACGGCTGTTTCGGCGGAGATCCGCAGGGTGGTGATCAGGACGGAGAGGTTGACGCCGGTCAGGGCGTCGGCGTACCAGTGCAGGGTGAAGGAGCCGTCGGCATCCTTCAGACTCAGCAGCAGCGTGGAGAAGATCGGGTAGACGAACAGCACCAGCAGGTAGACGACGACCGGCAGCGCGTACAGGATCCCGACCCGGGTCCGGCGCGAGGCCAGCAGCTTGCGCGGACGGGCCGGAGCGCCTGCGGTGAGAGTGGCGGCCATGGCTCACCCCGCCTGTTCGTCGGCGAAGAGGTTGATGTCCTCGGGGTCGGCACTGATCCCAACCCGCTCCCCGGCCACCGGGCCACGCCCTGCCGGTACCTCCAGGCGCAGCAGCGGCGCCTGACCGCCGTCGATGCGCACCCCGGCACGCACCAGGGTGCCCACGTAGGTGGCGCTCTCGACCGTGCCGGTACAGAACCCGTCGTCAGCGGCACACGCCCGCAGCCGGCCCGGCTGCACCGCGACCTTCACCCGCGCGCCGGAAGGCAGCTGGTGGCGGCGCGCCTTGACCAGGCCGCCATTGCTGTCCAGACGCACAAGGGTTTGTTCGTCGGTGTGCTTGTCGATGCGGCCGGGCAGGAAGTTCGCCGCGCCCAGGAAGTCCGCCACGAACGGCGTCCTGGGCCGCTCGAACAGCTCGCGGGGGGTGTCGAACTGCTCGATCAGACCGTTACGCATCACCGCGATGCGGTCCGACATGACCAGCGCCTCTTCCTGATCATGCGTCACATAGATGACGGTCAGGCCCAGTTCCTGCTGGATGGTCTTGATCTCGACCTGCAGCTGGTCGCGCAGCTTCTTGTCCAGCGCACCGAGCGGCTCGTCCATCAAGATGACCGGCGGACGGTAGACCAGCGCCCGGCACAGGGCGACGCGCTGCTGCTGACCACCGGACAGCTCACGCGGCTTACGCCCACCGAAACGCGACAGGCCCGCGATCTCCAGCGTCTCCCCCACCCGGCGGCGGATCTCGTCCTTGCCCACGCCCCTCAGGGTGAGCGGGAAGGCGACGTTCTCGGCGACCGTCATGTGCGGGAAGAGCAGGTACTGCTGGAAGACGAAACCGAGGTTGCGCTTTTGCGGGGCGAGCCGGGTCACATCACGGTCCCCGACGGTGATGGTGCCGGAGTCCGGTTCACAGAACCCGGCGATCATCATCAACGTCGTCGTCTTGCCCGACCCCGAAGAGCCCAGGAACGTCACGAACTCCCCGGCCGCGATCTCCATCGACGCCTCGTCGACAGCGACCACATCCCCGTAGGTCTTGCGCAACGCCACCACCGACAGCGACTTGCCGGTCGCGGTGGCCGGCTTGCCGCCGGCCACCTTGACGGACGGTGCGGCGACACCGAAATCAGCCACGAGCCCACTCCAACCAACGCTTGGTGACGGCCGATTCGTTCTTCAGCCACCAGTCGACATCCGCGTCGAAACCCTTGTCGTAGTACTTCGGCGCACCCGCCAGCGCATTGCGCTCGTCCTCGGTGAGCTTGCTGTAGGCCAGCGGCGAGGACGGGTTCGACGGGAACGCCTTGGCCAGGGCCGCCTGGCTCTCCGCCCGCAGCGAGAAGTCCATCAGCTGGTAGGCGGCATCCAGATTGGCCGCACCCTTGGCGATGGCATAACCCTGGAACTGCCGCCGCATACCGTTCAGCTGCCGGGTGACCGGGACGCCCTGCTTCTCCAGATCGGCGATACGGCCGTCCCAGACGGTGGACATCGTCACCTCCTGACGGCTCAGCAGCACACCCGGAAGCGGTCCGCTGTCCCAGAACTTCTTGATGTCGCCCCGCAACTGGGTCAGCACCTTGAACGCACGGTCCACATCCAGCGGATACAGCTTGTCGATCGGCACGCCGTCGGCCAGCAGCGCGAACTCAAGCTCCGGCAGGTCACCGTCCGGGTTGCACATCGAACGACCCCCCTGGAACACCTTCGTGTCCCAGAAGTCCGCCCACGACTGCGGCTTCTTCCCCCCGAACTCATCCGTGCGGTAGGCCATACACGCGCCGTAGAAACTGCTGCCGACAGCATGATCGGTGACCTGGGCCTCAGGGATCTTCGCGCTCTTCACGCTCTTGATCCGGTCGAGGTCCAGCGCCTCCAGCGCATCCTGCTTGACGTACTTGGTGTGCGACATCATCGAGTTGTTGATGAGGTCGCACTGCGGGCGGCCCTGCTTGATCTGCGCCAGCAGCGGAGCGTCGTCCAGGTTCAGCACCTTCACCTGGATGCCGGTCTCCTGCGTGAACGGCGTGTAGATCGCCTTCTGCAGAGCCGCGCCATAGGAACCGCCGCTGTCACGGACGACCACCGTCTTGCCGCCCTTGCCGCCGCTGCCGACGGACCGGCTGGTGCCGGTACCGCAGGCGGACAGGGCGGTCGCGGCGGCGACACCCGCAGTGACCCCGCCTATTCCTCGCAGGAACAGTCTGCGGTCTATTCGGGCATCTTTCATCGTGTGCCTCCTGGGTGGTGCTGGCCGCGGGAAGGGGAGCGGCTGGGGACGTGGAAAGGGGGGCGGCTGGAAGGGGGGTCTAGGGAGGGGGCTTTGGGGCCGGGGCTAGGGGCGGGGGTCCGCCTCGTCGGATCCGGCACCCAGACCGGGGGGCCGGAGGGTGTCGGCCCGCGCTGCCGTGTCGGGGTCCCACGGGACGGCGAGGGCGGCGAGTTCGGCGCCGGTGGCCACGGTGAGGGCGTGCATCCCGTAGAAGATCCGTCCGTCGGCCGGGGCGTGAACGGCGTGCTCCGTGCCGTCGGTCGGGTCGACGATGCGGCCGAGGAGGTCTCCCTCGGTGACTTCGCCGATGACGTCGGCGTCGAAGGAGAACTCCGGGTACCACAGGCCGGTGGCCTCGGCCGTGGCGCCGGCGGACCAGACCCACTCGCGGATCGGTGCCTCAGCGGAACCGTCCTGGTCGAGGACGCTCAGATGGCGCAGTGCCTTCAGCAGGCCGTCGACGCGGCGGAGGGCGGTGGCCTCGTCACGCCGGCCGAGCTGGCCCACCTCGACGAGGACCGCCGAGACGCCCCGGCGGGCGGCCGCCGCGTGGCTGTTGCCGCCCTCGGGCGTCAGCCCGACGATGACGTCCTGGATGCCGAAGGACCCTGCCAGTTCGGCCGTCGCCTTGTCCAGGTCCGGGTCACCGGTGAGACGGTAGCCGACGAAGTCGCGCAGGACCTGGTCGATACCGCCGCAGTGCAGGTCGATGTAGACGTCGGCACCGTCGACGAGATGGGTGAAGAGCCAGGCGGCCAGCCGTTCGGTGGGGCCGCCGTCCGGGTCGCCGGGGAAGACGCGGTTGAGGTTCACGCCGTCGACCGGGGAGATGTTGAGCCGGCCCTGGTACACGGCGGGAGGGTTGGCGACCGGACAGACGATCACCTGCCCGCTCACCTCGCCGGGCTCCAGCAGGTCCGCCAGGCGCACGGCGGCTTCGACGGGTGTGAACTCGCCGCCGTGCACACCGGCGGTGATGACGACCCGGGGGCCCGGGCGGGTTCCGTTGACCAGGGTCACCGGGATGTCCGCGGTGAGGGCGCCGAGATCGGCCTGGACGGTGCCGCGCGCCTTGGTGCCGGGCAGGGCCTGAAGGGGGCCGACACAGAGAGTGGTGTCCTGCATGGTCATGCCTCCGTACGGCCGACGGTGGAGAGGAAGTCGATGGGCTGGGGCGAGGCGCCGTCCAGCGCGAGGTCGGCGGCGATGTCGCCGAAGGCGGGCGAGAGTTTGAAGCCGTGGCCGGAGAATCCGGCGAGCAGGATGACGTTTTCGGCGCCGGGCAGCGGACCGACCAGTGGACGGCTGCTCTCGGTGTAGCCCTCCATGTAGACGGACAGCCGGGTGGGGTCCGGGTGCAGGTCGGGCAGGTAACGCCCGATCAGCTCGGAGAAGATCTCCAACTCGTCCGGCCGCACGGTGCGGTCCAGTCGGTTGGGATCGTCGGCGAGCCGGTGCAGCGCACGGGAGAGTCCGAGCTTGACCGAGATGCCGTCCGGGGAGGGCAGGCCGTAGCAGTGGGTGGGTGCCGTGCGGATGAACGCCGGGCGCTCCTCGCCGAACCAGGCGTCGGGGGCTGTCGGCACGTACCAGGCGCTGACCAGGCGGCGGACCTCCACCTCCCACGGCAGGTCGGGCAGCAGGTCGTTGACCCACGGGCCGGGCGTGACGACGGCGGTGTCGAAGCGCTCACTGCCGGAGTCGGTGCGGATCTCCACACCGCCCGCGACGGGGACGATCTCGCGGACCGTGGTGTAGCGGTGGATGACGGCGCCCAGCTGCTCGGCGCGGCGGGCGGCGGTCTGGATGGTCAGCTCCGGGCGGATGAACCCGGCACGGCGGTCGAGCACGGCCGCGTCGCCGTCCTCGATGCGGTACTGCGGGAAGCGCTTGGCGAGCGCCTCGACGTCCAGCACCTCGTGGTCGAGGTCGTGCTCGGCGATGGACTGCAGGACGGTGGCCATCTGCTGGTGCTCGGTGGGCCCCATCAGCAGGCAGCCGGTCAGGCGGCGCAGCTCGCGGCCGGTCTCCTGCTGGAGCTGCTCCCAGAGGGCGTCGGCGTGCTTGAGCAGCGGAACGTAACGGGAGTCCTCGAAGTGCGCGCTGCGGAAGATCCGGGTCTCACCGCCGGCGGCACTGCGGTCGTGGCCGGGTGCGTAGCGGTCGTATCCGACGACCTCTGCGCCGCGGGCTGCCAGCCGCCAGGCGGCCTGACTGCCCATCGTTCCGACGCCGACCACCGCGACGCGCTTCCTGGCAGCTGACACAGGACTTTCCTTTCGTATCGCCGAGGCGCATGCTGGGCCCTCGACGTGAGGATGTTCGATTCGAGATGGTTTGAGCGGGAGCCAGGTCCTCGTTGTGGACCTGCGGCTCGCAACCGCCACACCTCGCAGTCCGGCTCACTTCCGGGGGATCTCCCCCAGCGCCGTGCCACTATGTGGAATGCTGTGCTAGAATCTGGCACAGAGAATGACAGCGACTTCGGGGAGGCGTCAAGAGGATGTCCAGCGGAAATTTCGAGGATTAACAGGGGGAAACCGGATGGAAATGAAGAGCGTCACCAGGTCGCTGCGAATCCTGGAGGCGGTCGCCCAGCACCAGCCCGTGACCGTAGGGGAGTTGACGAAGCTCTTCGGGCTGCCGAAGTCCACCGTGCAGCGCACCTTGGTCTCGCTGGCGGAAGCCGGCTGGCTGCGCGCCAACCGCAAGGACACCACCCGCTGGGAGATCGGCGCCCGCGTTCTGGCCGTACGCCCCGCAGCACTGCAGGGATCCAGCCTGTTCGCCGCCGCCCGTGAGCCCATGGTTCGCCTTCGGGACACGGTGAACGAGACGATCCACCTGTCGGTGCCGGACGCCCTGCAGTGCATGGTCGTGGTGGACCGCGTCGACTGCGACCACCCCGTACGCACCTTCCACACGATCGGCGACACCTCACCTCTGCACGCCACCGCGGTCGGGCGCGCCATCCTCGCCCACCTTCCGAGGCGGGACGTCGAAGAGCTCATCGAGGCCGGGCTGGAGCGGTTCAGCGACACGACGCCCGTAGAGCCCGACGAACTGCGCGCCGAACTGGACCGGATCCGCACCGCCGGTTACGCGGTCAACCGCAACCAGTTCCGTCCGGGCGTCTGCGCCGTCGCCGCCGCCGTGCTCGACGAGGACGGCACCCCGCTGGCAGCGGTGGCGGTATCCATGCCCGAGGCGCGGTACGACGGCGAGCAGACACCCAAGTGGGGCCGTCTCGTCGCGGACACCGCCGCGGAGATCTCACAGCGCCGCCTGGGCACCTGAACGGCAGCGGACCGCGCAAGGGTCGACCGAGGGCCCGCCTCGCATGCCGACGCGTGCGAGGCGGGCCCTCGGCTTTGGTTCCGGCAGCCACCGCCCCGCGCCCGACCGGGGGAAGGCCGGACGCGGGGCGGCCGCACCACGCGGCACGGCGGGCCTGGTCAAGGCCCTACCGCTGCCCATCGCCGCGGGGAACAGGGCCCCTGGCACACCTCACGGACGGCCAGGCCGACTCCGTCGCGCGTCACGTTCCACATCGTGGCACGCTATGCTGGAATACGGCACAGGTTGTGACCGTGGCTCCGTGCTGGAGCCAAGAGGCAATGAGAACCAGGGATCCGCAGGTCCGAGGGGGCATCCAATGGAAATGAAGAGCGTCACCAGGTCGCTCCGGGTACTGGAGGCAGTCGCCAGACATCAGCCCGTGACCGTCGGGGAG
The DNA here is from genome assembly GCF_042868655.1 of Streptomyces sp. NPDC007808. Classification (NCBI taxonomy): domain Bacteria; kingdom Bacillati; phylum Actinomycetota; class Actinomycetes; order Kitasatosporales; family Streptomycetaceae; genus Streptomyces; species Streptomyces sp. NPDC007808. Next base: position 252,626 of record NZ_JBIAEQ010000001.1, on the reverse strand, counting down.
CTGACGAAGATCTTCGGGCTGCCGAAGTCCACGGTGCAGCGCACTCTGGTCACCCTCAACGAGGCGGGCTGGTTGCGCGCCAACCGCAAGGACACCACCCGCTGGGAGGTCGGCGCCCGCGTCCTGGCCGTGCGGCCCGCCGCACTGCAGGGATCCAGCCTGTTCGCCGCCGCCCGTGAACCCATGATCCGACTCCGCGACGCGTTGAACGAGACCATCCACCTGTCGGTGCCGGACGCCCTGCACGCCATGGTCGTCGTCGACCGCGTGGACTGCGACCACGCCGTACGCACCTTCCACGCCATCGGCGACACCTCACCCCTGCACGCCACCGCCGCCGGGAACGCCGTCCTCGCGCATCTGGGGAAGTCCGAGATGGACCAGGTCACCGCCGGGACCCTGGAGGGGTACGGCGAGGAGACCATCACCGACCCGGCGCAACTGCGCGCGGAGCTCCGCCGTGTGAGGGAGCGAGGCTACGCCGTCAACCACAACCAGTACCTGCAGGGCGTCTGCGCGATCGCGGCACCCGTGCTCGACGATGAGGGCACACCGCTGGCCGCCGTGGCCGTCTCCCTGCCCGACGCCCGCTTCGAGCCCGACCGGCTGCCCGAGCTGGGCCGGCTGGTCTCCGAGACGGCGGCGGAGATCACCGCCCGGCACCTGGCCTGACGACGCTCCCGGCGTCACTTCACGATCACGTAGATCTTGCGCACGGTTTCGATGGTCTTCCAGACACCGACGAAGCCCGGCTTCATGACGAAGCTGTCGCCCGCCCTGTAGACCACGGGCTCCCCGCCTTCCGGCGTGAGTTCGACGACGCCGGCGAGGATGTGGCAGAACTCGAAGGTCTCGCCCTTGATCGAGCGCGTCTCTCCGGGCGTCGCTTCCCAGACTCCCGTTTGGATCATCTCCCCGCGGGCGGTGTCCTGGAGCCAGGTCATGAACGCAGGGTCGCCGGACACGAGACGTTCCGGGAGCGGGCCGGACTTGCGCGGCACGAAGGAGGGATCGGTGTCGATGGTCTTCAGGAACGCCATGTCTTTCCTTTACTGGACTTGAGAAACTCGTGGCCGCGGCCCCGCTCGGCCCCCGGGCCGAGCCAGGAGAAGCCGCCGGAGTCGCCGGCTGCCGAGGCGGTCGCCGGGGACGGATCACGGGCCGCTCACCCGTGCCCGGCGGCGTGGAGGACCGGGCACGGGTGAGGCCTCGTCACGGTGCGTGCTGCGGCGCGATCAGGGCATGACCGCCGTCAGCTCACGGGCACCGCGAGGTACTGGTACTCCAGGAACTCGTCGATTCCCACCCGACCGCCCTCGCGGCCCAGCCCTGACTGCTTGACGCCGCCGAACGGGGCGGCCGGGTTGGACACGAGACCCGTGTTCAGCCCCACCATGCCCACCTCCAGCCGCTCGCTCACCCGCAGGGCACGGTCGAGGCCCTCGGTGAAGACGTAGCCGACCAGGCCCCAGGGGGTGTCGTTGGCCCGGCGGATCACCTCGTCCTCCTCGTCGAAGGTGAGGATCGCGGCGACCGGGCCGAAGATCTCCGTGTCCATCAGGCGGCTGCCGGGATCGACGTCGGCCAGCACGGTCGGCGGGTAGAAGCATCCGGGGCCTTCCGGCGTCCGGCCGCCCACGAGTACCTGCGCCCCGCGCTCCACCGCGTCGGTGACGAGTTCCTCCACCTTGGCGCGTCCCCTCCTGTCGATCAGGGGGCCGACGTCGACGCCGTCACGGGTGCCCGGGCCGACGACCAGCGCGCCCATCCGCTCGGCCAGCCGGCGCCCGAACTCCTGCGCCACCGAGCGGTGCACGAAGAAGCGGTTGGCGGCCGTGCACGCCTCGCCCATGTTGCGCATCTTGGCGACCATCGCGCCGTCCACGGCCTTGTCCAGGTCGGCGTCCTCGAAGACGATGAACGGCGCGTTCCCGCCCAGCTCCATCGAGGTGCGTACGACCGCCTCCGCGCTCTGGGCGAGGAGCAGTTGCCCCACGGCCGTGGAGCCGGTGAAGGAGAGCTTGCGAATCCGCCCGCCGCGCAGGAGCGGTTCGCACACCTCCCCCGCACGGGAGGTGGTGACGACGTTCAGCACGCCGTCCGGCAGCCCGGCCTCCTTGAGGATCGCGGCGAGGGCGAGGCTGGAGAGAGGGGTCTGCGGGGCCGGCTTGAGCACCATCGTGCAGCCGGCGGCGATCGCCGGACCGATCTTGCGGGTGCCCATCGCCAGCGGGAAGTTCCACGGGGTGATCAGCAGGCAGGGGCCGACCGGACGACGGGAGAGCAGCATGCGGTTGCGGCCGTCCGGCAAGGTGGCGAGGCCACCGTCGATACGCACGGCCTCCTCGGAGAACCAGCGGAAGAACTCCGCCGCGTACGCCACCTCTCCCCTGGCCTCGGCGAGCGGCTTGCCCATCTCGGACGTCATCAGGTGGGCGAGTTCGTCGGTGCGCTCGATGATGATCTCGTAGGCGCGGCGCAGGATCTCGCTGCGCACCCGGGGCGCCGTACGCGCCCACTCCGTCTGCGCCTGCACGGCCGATTCCTCGGCGAGCTTCGCGTCCTTGGCACCCGCGTCGGCGACGTGGCAGAGGATCTCCCCGGTGGCGGGGTCGTCGACGGGCATGGTGGCGCCGTCCGCGGCGTCCACCCAGGCACCACCGATGAACAACTGCGTGGGCGTGTCGGTCATGAGTTCTCTCCTGCTTGTCCGGGTCGGTCGGCGGCGGGGTCGAGCAGTTCCGCGAGGTGCAGGGCGCGGATGCCCCGGTCTCCGGCGAGGTGGTCGATCTGGGTGGCGCAGCTGAAGCCGTCGGCGACCACGACTGCCGGGGTGCGCGGGTCGATGCCGTCGAGGCGCGGCTTCAAGGCCAGGTCGGCGACGGCCATCGAGGTGTCGTAGTGCTGTTCCTCGAAGCCGAAGTTCCCGGCGAGTCCGCAGCAGCCCTCGGCCTCCTCGACCTTCGCCACGCCGAGGCGGCCCAGCAGGTCGCGGGGGTGGCGGCCCTTGAAGGTGGCGTACTCGTGGCAGTGGGTCTGCAGCACGACGTCGTCCGGCAGTTCCGGGGGCGCCCAGCCGGGGGTGGCGAGGTCGGTCAGGGCTCCGGTGAGGGTGTGGACGCGGGACGCGACGCGCCGGGCGGCGTCGGTGCCGAGGAGTTCGGGCACGTCACGCTTGAGCGCCGCGGCGCAGCTGGGTTCGGCCACCACGATGGGCCGGTCGTCGCCGTTGTCCAGGTGGGCGACGGTGCGGGCCATGATGCGCCGCGCGAGCGACAGCTGTCCGGTGCTCACCCAGGTCAGGCCGCAGCACAGGTCGTCCTGCGCCGTGCAGGGGATGCCGGCGTCGGCGAGTACGCGGCTCGCGGCCCCGGCCACCTCCGGGCGGAAGGCACGGGTGAAGCTGTCCACGAACAGCAGCGCCTTCGCCGGTTCCCCGGTCCTCGCCGTGCGCAGCGCCCGGCTCAGTGCGTGCCGGGAGGCGAAGGCCGGGATCCGGCGTTTCGTGGTCACGCCGCCGAGGCGCGCGAGCAGCTTCCCGACGGGGCCGCGCAGCAGCGCGTTCACCGGGCGGGCCGCGTACCCGACGAGCCTGGACGTCAGGGGCAGCCAGCCCAGGGAGTAGTGGGAGCGGGGTCGGACTCTGCCCTTATAGTGCTGGTGCAGGAACTCCGCCTTGTACGTGGCCATGTCGACCCCGACCGGACAGTCGCTGGAACAGGCCTTGCAGGACAGGCACAGATCGAGGGCGTCCCGCACCTCCGTGGAGCGCCAGCCGTCCTGGACGGTTCCGCCCCGCACCATCTCCTGGAGCAGTCGGGCCCGGCCCCGGGTCGAGTCGTTCTCCTCCCCGGTGGCCCGGTAGCTGGGACACATCACCCCGCCGGCGTCGCTGCGGCAGCGGCCGACGCCGACACAGCGGCGTACCGCTCCCGCGAATCCGTCCTCGTCGTGGGGGAAGGAGAAGAGGGTCTCCACGGGCAGCACTTCGGCGGGGGTGTGCAGCGCGAGGTCGGCGTCGAGGCGGGCCGGGGCCACGATGACGCCCGGGTTGAGCAGCCCCTCGGGGTCGAAGACCTCCTTGAAGGCGGCGAACGCCCGGATCATCCGGTGGCTGTACATGACCTCCAGCAGCTCGCCCCGGGCTCGGCCGTCGCCGTGTTCGCCCGACAGGGTTCCACCGTGCTCGACGACCAGGGCCGCGGCTTCGGACAGGAACCGCCGGGCGGCGGTGCGGCCCGCGTCCGTGGCGAGATCGAAGTCGATGCGCACATGGACGCATCCCGCGCCGAAGTGGCCGTACAGCACACCGGTCAGGCCGTGGGAGGCCAGCAGCTTGCGGAAGTCGCGCAGGTAGGCGGCCAGGTCCTCGGGCGCGACGGCCGCGTCCTCCCAGCCCGGCCAGGACTCTCCGCCGTCGACGAGACGGGCGGCGAGCCCTGCCCCGTCCTCCCGGACCCGCCACAGCGAGCGCCGTTCGGCCGGGCTGTGCACGACCCGTCCGCCGGTCATCCGGCCCCGCGCCCTGAGCACGTCCAGCAGTTCGTCGGCGCGGCGGTCGACGGTCGCCTGGTCGTCTCCGTCGAGTTCGACGTACAGCCAGGCACGGCCGTCGGGGAGACCGGTGACGGAGTCCGGACCGCGCCTGGCCCGCATGGTGGCGACGATCGCCTCGTCCATGCCCTCCACGGCGGTGGGGTTCCAGCACAGGATCTCCGGGACGTCCTCGGCGGCGTCGACCACGTCGTCGTAGCCGAGGGTGAGAAGGGTGGAGGCCTGTGCGGTCGCCACCAGGCGGACCGTCGCGGCGGTGACGACCGCACAGGAACCCTCGGTGCCCACCAGCGCCCGAGCCATGTCGAAGCCGTGCTCGGGCAGCAGGTGGTGCAGCTGGAAACCGGAGACCTGGCGCGGTATCCGGCCCAGCTCGGTGCGGATCGACGCCAGGTTGGCGTCGACCAGGCGGCGCACGTCCGCTTCCAGACGCGCGACCCGTCGGACGGCGTCCTGGTCCTGCGGGTCGGCGGCCCGCAGTCCGGTCCGGTCGGCGACGGCCCGCACACCGTCGGCCGTCACGATCTCCAGCGTCTCGATGTGCCCGCTGGTACGGCCGTGCCGCACGGACCGGTTGCCGCACGCGTCGTTGCCGATCATGCCGCCGATGGTGCAGCGGCTGTGCGAGGAGGGGTCGGGGCCGAAGGTGAGCCCGTGCAGGGCGGTCGCGGACCGCAGCGCGTCCAGGACCGCTCCGGCCTCGACGCGGGCGGTACGCGCCTCGGGGTCGATGTCCAGGATCCGGTTCATGTACCGGGAGAAGTCCAGGACGACGCCGGGCCCGACCGCGTTGCCCGCCATGCTGGTGCCGCCGCCGCGTGCGGTGACGGGCACGCCCGTCTCCCGGCAGGCGCGCAGCACCGCGACGACGTCGTCGGCGCTGCGGGGAAAGACCACGGCCCTCGGCGGGACCCGGTAGTTGGAGGCGTCGTAGGCGTAGGGACCGGTGGAGCCGGGGCCGGTCTCCACCCGCAGGCCGGGAGCGGTCTCGGCGAGCCGCGCGACCAGCGGCTCCAGGGCCGTGGTGGTGTCCGTCATCGCTCCGCCGCTCCTGATGTCCCGGACTCGACCGCGGTCGCCCACGCCTGCAGGCCCTCGTCCACCGCCGTCTCGTCGATGACCAGTGCCGGGATCATCCGCACGACCTGGTTCCAGGCGCCGCACAGCAGCAGGAGCAGGCCCTCCTCGACGGCGGCGCGCTGCACGCGGGCGGCGGTCTCGGGGTCGGGGCTGCCGTCCTCGTTGACGAACTCGGTGGCCAGCATGAGGCCGAGGCCGCGCACGTCGCCGATGCCCGGCGTCCGGTCGGCGACCGCCTCCAGGCCCTGGCGCAGCCGCTTGCCCATGGCCTCGGCGTTCTCGACCAGCTTCTCGTCGCGTACGACGTCGAGGGTGGCGCAGGCCGCGGCGCAGGCGACGGCGTTGGCGCCGTAGGTGCCGCCCTGCGAGCCGGGCCACGCCTTGGTCATCAGCTCCTCGGAGGCGGCGATGCCGGACAGCGGGAAGCCGCTGGCCAGGCCCTTGGCGGTGACGAGGATGTCCGGGGTGACACCGAAGTGGTCGTGGCCCCAGAAGCGGCCGGTGCGGCCGACGCCGGTCTGCACCTCGTCGTGGATGAGGAGGAAGCCGTGGCGGTCGGCGCGCTCGCGCAGGCCCTCCATGAAGGCGCGGTTGGCGGGCACGTACCCGCCCTCACCGAGGACGGGCTCGACGATGATCGCTGCCGTGTCGGCGGGCGAGGAGATCGTCTGGAGGGTGTAGTCGAGCTCCTTCAGGGCGAAACGGGTCGCGGTCTCCTCGTCCCAGCCGTAGCGGTACGCCGACGGGAAGGGCGTGACGACGACCCCGCTCATCAGCGGGGAGAAGCCGGACCGGAAGCGGGTGCCGGAGGTCGTCATGGAGGCGGCGGCGACCGTACGGCCGTGGAAGCCGCCGTGGCAGACGATGACGTTGGGCCGGCCAGTGGCCTGGCGGGCCAGCCGCAGCGCGGCCTCGACGGCCTCGCTGCCGGAGTTGGTGAAGAACAGGCTGTCCAGGCCGGCGGGGAGCACCTCGCCGAGCTTGTCGACGAGGCGGCGCAGCGGCTCGTGCATGACCGTCGTGTACTGGCCGTGGATCAGCGTGCCCACCTGCTCCTGTGCCGCCGCCACCACCTTGGGATGGCAGTGGCCGGTGCTGGTGACGCCGATGCCGGCGGTGAAGTCGAGGTAGCGGCGGCCGTCCCGGTCGTAGAGGTGGACGCCCTCGCCCCGGGCCGCCACCACGGGCGTGGCCTGGCGAAGGTGCGGCGACAGTGCGGTCATGTTCGTCTCCCGGGCCTCGGTGTTCGGTCTGCTGCGGTCTTCCGAGCATCTCGACGGAGCAGGGGCACGCCAACGCGCGATCTGTCCGGCCGGGACGCGACATCCGGACGTTGTGTCAGCCTCATCGGGGGCGCGCCGGGTGTCGATCACTCACGGACCGCTCTTGCGCAGGTCAACGACGCTTGTCACAGTGGCCGGGCACTCCCCCGGACTCCGGGCCGAGTTCGAGCAGGCACCGTTGGAGAGACCGTGAACGACAGCGACCCGGCCGGCCAGGGGCCCTCCCGTCCGCTCACCGTGGCCGATGTCCTGGCGCTTCCCGTCCTGGCCGCCGGACGGCCCCACGTCGTCACCGGCGTGCCGCACCTGGACCGTCCGGTCCGGTGGGTCCACATCACCGAGCTGACCGACCCCGCGTCGTTCCTCAAGGGCGGCGAGCTCGTCCTCACCACCGGAATGCCCCTGCCGCCGGACGCGGCCGGCGTGCGCCGGTATGTCGACGAACTCGCCGACGTCGGCGCGGCGGCCCTGGTGATCGAACTCGTACGCCGCTACCACCGGCCGCCGGACACCCTCGTCGAGGCCTGCCGCCGACGCGACCTGCCCCTCGTCACCCTGACCAAGGACGTCAACTTCCTGGAGGTCACGCAGGTCGTGCACGCGCTCCTGCTCGGCAACCAGGCGGAGGCGATGCGCCGCACGCAGCGCATCCACGAGGCGTTCACCACCCTGACCCTGCGCGGCGCCGGCCCGGAGGACGTGGTGCGGGCGGCGGCGGAGATGAGCGGCCGCACCGTCGTGCTGGAGAACCTGGTGCACCAGGCCCTGATCTGCGAACCGTCCGGGCTCACCGTCGAGGAGGCACTCGCCGACTGGGAGCAGCGCTCCAGGGCGACCGGGCCCGGCGACACCACGGGGACACGCGGCCCGGAGGGCTGGCTCACCGCCCCCGTCGAGTACCAGGGCGAGCGCTGGGGCCGCGTGGCCATGCTCCCGGCGCGCACCGAGGGACCGGTGTTCGGGCCGGAGGACATCACCCTGCTGGAGAGGACCGCGATGGCACTGACCGTCGCGCGCCTCATCCACCCCACTCCGTGGGAGCGCACCGCGCACCGCAGCGCCTTGATCGACCTCGTGGAACAGCGCCACCGCTCCGCGCAGGACGCCCGTGCCCGCTGCGCCGCCCTGGGCCTGCCGGCCGATCGGAGCCTCTTCGTCGCCGCCCTGGTGGAGCTGCGCGCGGGGAAGGGGGGAGCCGAGACCGAGTCCCGTCTGCTGGAGGAGCTGAGGACGGCGGGCGTGCCGGCCCTCGTCGGCGAGCTGGCCCCCGACCGCCTCGGCATCCTGCTGGCTCTGCGCGCCTCCCAGACCTGGCGCCCCGTCGTCGAGCGCCTGTCCGGCACGGTACTGGGCCTGGACCCGGATGCGGTCGTGAGTGTGGGCTCCGAGGTCACGGACCTCACCGACACCGCCCGCTCGTTCCGCGAGGCGGCCCGCGTCGCGGAAGCCACCCCGCCCGGCCAGTGCCCGCCCCCGGACCGCTCCTTCCACGAGCTGTCCGACATCGGCCTGCGCCGCCTGCTGTTCGCCCTCCGGTCGGACGCCCGGATCCAGGAGTACACCGAGCGGCAGCTCCGGCGCCTCATCGACCACGACACCCAGCACGGCACCGACCTGCTGACGACGCTGCGCCACTACCTCGACGCGGCCGGCAACAAGACCACCGCCGCCCGCCGGGGCGGCCTCTCCCGCGAGACGATGTACCAACGGCTGCGCACCATCGAGCGTCTCCTCGCCCGTGATCTCGAATCGGGCGACCAGCGCACCGAGCTCCACGTGGCTCTCACGGCACTGGACGTGTGGCGAGCCGGCTGACGCGGATCTCGGTGCGGCCGGACGTCAGCTGACAGCTGACGGCGAGGGAGGCTCAGTCCTCGTCTCAGTCCTCGTAGCGCAACTCGGTCGTCGCCCGCCCCTCGGCGTTGGTGTGCACGGTGCCGTCAGGACCTCCGATCCGCAGTCGCCAGGGGTGTGGGCTGTCGGTCGTGACGTGGAGGCGGTCTCCCTCACGGCGGATGCCGAAGCGGGCCGTCTCGCCTGGGCCGTCCGGGCTGGGGATCACGACCGTGCGTTCGGCGCCGTCGGCGAAGGCGTGCACCCGCAGTTCGACGCCGTCCGCCCAGGCGGAGACCGGGTGGCTGTCGTCGGCGGCCAGCGGGATGACCGAGTCCGGGCGGGCCAGCAGCGGCAGGGTGCGGAAGCCGTGCTGCTCGCGGACCCAGCGCGGGCCGGTGACCTGAGCACCCGTCAGCACATTGGTCCACGTCCCTTCCGGCACGTAGTACTCGACCGTGCCGTCGTCGGTGAAGACCGGGGCCACGAGCAGGTCGTCGCCGAGCATGTACTGCCGGTCGAGGGTGGCGGCGGCGGGATCGTCGGGGAACTCCAGCACCATGGCGCGCATCACCGGGACACCGGTGGTGTGCGCCTGTTGTGCGGCGCGCTGGAGATACGGGGCGAGCCGGTGCTTGAGAAGGGTGAACTCACGGGTGACGTCGACGGCCTCCTCGCCGTAGTCCCACGGCACGCGATACGACTTGCTGCCGTGCAGGCGACTGTGCGAGGAGAGCAGCCCGAACTGCACCCAGCGCTTGAACACGGCCGGAGTCGGGGTGCCTTCGAAGCCGCCGATGTCGTGGCTCCAGAAGCCGAAGCCGGACAGGCCGAGGGAGAGCCCGCCGCGCAGGGACTCGGCCATGGCCTTGAAGTGGGACTCGCAGTCGCCGCCCCAGTGGACCGGGTACTGCTGGCCGCCGGCCGTGGCGGAGCGGGCGAACAGCAGCGCCTCGCCGTCGCCGCGCTCGGTGCGCAGCAGTTCGAAGACGGCCTGGTTGTAGAGGTGGGTGTAGTAGTTGTGCATCCGCTCGGGGTCGGAGCCGTCGTGCCAGACGACATCGGTGGGGATGCGCTCGCCGAAGTCGGTCTTGAAGCAGTCCACGCCCTGGTCGAGCAGCGTCTTGAGCTTGCCGAGGTACCACTCGCGCGCGGCCGGGTTCGTGAAGTCCACCAGGGCCATGCCGGGCTGCCACAGGTCCCACTGCCACACGCTGCCGTCCGGACGCCGCACCAGGTGGCCCTCGCGCATACCTTCCTCGAACAGCGCTGATTTCTGTGCGATGTACGGGTTGATCCAGGCCGAGACTTTCAGTCCCCGCTCCCTGAGCCTGCTCAGCATGCCGACCGGGTCGGGGAAGGTCTCGTCGTCCCAGTCGAAGTCGCACCACTGGTAGCCGCGCATCCAGAAGCAGTCGAAGTGGAAGACGCTCAGCGGGATGCCGCGCTCGGCCATGCCGTCGACGAAGCGGTTGACGGTGGCCTCGTCGTAGTCGGTGGTGAAGGACGTGGTCAGCCACAGGCCCAGCGCCCAGGCCGGGGGCAGCGCGGGACGTCCGGTCAGCGCGGTGTAGCGCTCCAGGATCTGCTTGGGGGTCGGGCCGTGGACGACGAAGAACTCCAGCGACTGGTCCTCGACGCTGAACTGGACCTGCCCGACCGACTCGGAGCCGACCTCGTAGCTGACCTTGCCGGGATGGTTGACGAAGACGCCGTAGCCGCGGTTGGTCAGATGGAAGGGGATGTTCTTGTACGCCTGCTCGCTGCTGGTGCCGCCGTCGGCCTGCCAGATGTCCACCACCTGACCGTTCTTGACGAACGGGGTGAACCGCTCTCCCAGCCCGTACACCAACTCCCCCACGTCCAGAGAGAGTTGTCCGAGCATGAAGTGCCGTCCGTCGGCGTCGGTGACGAAACCGGTGCCGCGCTCGCCCACGGAGGTCAGCACCCGTCCGCCGGCGGTGAACTCCAGGTGCCACGGCTGGGAGGTGTCCACGCGCAGCGACAGCTCACCGGCGCTGAGCTCGACCACGGCGCCGTCCCGGCGCACCTTTCCGGCGTCCGGCTGGGTGCCCGGCAGCGTGAACTCCGGTCCGTGCCGCACCGAACCGGCGTGGTGGGTGGCGCGCACCCCGATCACGCCGTCCGCGGGCGACCAGCACTCGACGGTCAGCAGCGGGCTGTTGAGCATGCCGCCTCGATTGAGCACCTGCTTCACCGGCGCGTAGAGGGTCATCCGGTGCTCGTCGGCCCGGACGTCGGCGACTTCGGTTGCGTAGCACGCGGTGATGCCCGGACGCATCAGCCAGTAGCCGTCGGTGAACTTCATCGGGTGGATTCCTCCGTCCGCGCGCGGTGCGCGGTGATCAGGCGCCGGAACCAGTGGTGACTGTCCTTGGGCGCTTCCTCGATCAGCTGGTCGTGGTGGTCCGGGCCCTCGGTGTTGACCGGCCCGGTGCCCTGGGGGTGCAGGCGGCGCCGGGCGGTCGAGAACCGGTGGTTGTCGCGGGCTGCGGTCGTGGGTCCGAGGCGGAACCCGGCGTGCGGTTCGGGCAACGGACCCGCCGAGGGCCCGGACGCGAAAGGCACGCTGCTCAGAGCTCCGGTGCCAGGCCGTGCCGGTGCAGCCAGGCCAGTTGGGTGGGCGGGTTGGAGCCGCAGCCACCGCTGTGGTCGGCGAACGGCCACACGGTCATGGTGCGGTCCTCGCCCGCGTAGTGGTTGAAAGCGGCGTAGACCGTGGAGGGCGGACAGACCGGGTCCATCAGGCCGACGCTGAACAGTGCCGGAGCGGTGGCTCGTCGGGCGAAGTGGACGCCGTCGAAGTAGTCGAGGGTGGTGAAGGTCTCCTCCACCCGGTGCCGGCTGTGCCAGCGCAGGTACTCGGTGATCTCCGGGTACGGGCCCTCCCCGCTGATCTGCACGGCGCGGCGGAAGTGGCACAGGAACGGGACGTCCGTCAGCACCGCCGCGACGCGGTCCCCCATGAGGCCGGCGACGGCGAGTGCCAGGCCACCCCCCTGGCTGCCGCCGGCCAGCACGATCCGCCGGGTGTCGAGTCCGGGCAGCTGCGCGACCGCGTCGACGGCGCGCACGCAGTCGGTCATCAGGCGCCGGTAGTAGTAGTGGTCGGGCGATTCGATCCCACGGGTCATGAAGCCCTTCACCCACTGGGTGCCGTCGCCCTCGCCCGGGTCCGGGGTGTCGTGCCCCTGGCCGCGGCTGTCGACCACGAGCTGGGCGTAGCCGGCGGAGGGCCAGAGCAGGTGGTCGGTGGGCAGTCCGCGTCCGCCGCTGTAACCGATGTAGGTGACGACGACCGGCAGCGGTCCGGCGGCGTCACGCGGGCGCAGCAGCCAGGCGGCCACGGGCTCACCACGCCAGCCGGGGAAGCGCACGTCGTCGACCTCGACGGTGCGCAGCAGGTGCTGGGAAGTGACCTGCTCCGCCTTGACCGCCTCGTCGTACGACCGGGCCTCGGCGAGCGTTCGCTGCCAGAAGGCGTCGAAGTCCTTCGGGGCGGGCGATTGCGGCCGGTAGCCTTCGAGTTCGGCCAGGCCGAAGTCCGTGAGCGGCATGAGCGCTTCCTCCGGGTGAGGCGTTGTCAGGGGTGGTTCGGTGCCGCGTCGGCCGGGCGGGTGGCGGCCCGCCGTTCCGGGCGGGGCGCACTTCGCACGGGTGCGGGTAGGGGGACCGTGAGGGGTGCGGGTAGGGGGACGGTGGGGGGTGCGCGGGTAGGGGGGCGGTGGGGGTGCGGGTAGAGGGACGGTGAGCGTGCGAGTACGGGTGGCGGTGCGGTCTCAGTCGGATGTGGAGAGGCTGAAGGCGGCCAGCCGGAACGCGCCGTGCAACGTCAGCGTGAGGTCGTGGGCGCCCTCGGGCGGGGTGGCGAGCTCGACCGTGCTGGTCGTCCAGGTGTGGCGGTCGCCGCTGACGGGCACGTCCAGCTCGGCCAGCAGCCGATCGCCGGCCCGCAGTTCCAACCGGGCCGCACCGGCCCGCTCGTCCTCGCGGGCGGTCTCGGCCTGCACGCGGACGGCGCCGGTGAGATCGACGCCACGGAAGAGGAGCGTCGCGGGCCGGTCCGGGTGGGTCGTGGTGACGGCGTCACCGCTGGTGCGGGTGGCGTCGACGATCTCGACGCCCGTGTGATCGTCGAAGTCGACGGCCAGGGTGCGCCGGTCGAGGACCGTGCGGGGCGCGGGGGCCGTTCCGGTCACGGTGAGCGGCGCGGTGAGCACGGGCTGCTCGGCGGAGCGGGCGACGGTGATCTCGTAGTCGCCGGGGTCGACGGTGAAGGCGCCGGTGGTGACGTCCCAGTGGGCGAGCCGTTCGGCCGGCATCCGGAAGGTCAGCTCCCGGCTCTCGCCCGGCTCCAGGCGGACCTTGCGGAAGTCGGCGAGGCGCCGCCGGGGTGCCTCGTAACGGGCGTCCAGGGCGCGGACGTAGAGCTGGACCAGTTCGCTGCCGGCCCGTGCGCCGGTGTTGGCCACCGTCACCGTGATCCGGACCTCGCCGTCCTGGGCGATCGACGCGTGGGACAGCCGCAGGTCGCGGTGGGCGAAGTCGGTGTAGGACAGCCCGTGGCCGAAGGGGTAGAGCGGTGCGGCCCGGTGGTACTGGTAGGTCCAGCCGGCCTTGATGATGTCGTAGTCCAGCGGCTTCGGCAGCGGATCGTCGCCTCGGTACCACGTCTGCGGCAGACGGCCGGCTGGCTCGGCCTCGCCGAGCAGCACGGCTGCCAGCGCGTGACCTGTTTCCTGCCCGCCGTGGGAGGTCCACACCACGGCGGGCAGGTGCTCATCGGCCCAGTCGACGGCGTACGGGTAGCTGCTCATCACCACCAGCGCCGTCTGCGGGCGGACCGCGTGGACCGCGCGAAGCAGCGTCTCCTGCCCCTCGGGCAGAGCGATGTCCGCGCGGTCCTCGGTCTCACGGCCGTTGATCATCGGATGGTTGCCGAGGACGACGATCGCGGTGTCGGCCTGCTCGGCGGCGGCACGGGCCTCGGCCAGACCGTCACGCACCGCTTCTCGTCGCCAGTGCTCGGCGGTCTCGGGGCTGTCGGCCGTCATCGTCACCCGGCCGTCGGCGGGGTCGACGGCGGCGTAGCGGCCCGTATGGCGGTTGCGCAGCAGCACGCTCTCCTGGTCGCCACCGGGGGCGGGCTCCAGGAAGAAGGCTTCGTGCACGAACCAGCTCTTGATCCGTTCCTGGTCCGCCGCGAGTGAGCCGTCGTCCTTGAGGCTGAGGTAGCGGCCGGTGCCGGCGTCCCGGAGGGTGAGCGCACCGCCGCCCCAGTCGGCCACGTCGAAGGAAGTCCCGCACAGCAGACGGCCGTCGGTGCGCGAGCGCAGTCCGATACGGTCGACGCCCTCGACGCACACCACCTCCCCGCCGTGCTCCGTCAGGGCGGCTCGCAACCCGGCCGCGACCGTGACGCCGTAGGGCAGGGTGCCGCTGTACCAGTCCTCGCAGAGCATGTCGGCGAGAGGGCCGATGACCGCGACGCGGGGTGCGCCCCGCGCGGCCAGGGGCAGCACTCCCTCGTTCTTGAGCAGCACCACCGACTCGGTCGCGGCGCGGCGCGCGAGGGCGCGGTGTTCGGGGCTGTCGATCACCTCGACACCGATGCTCGCGTACGGGTCCAGGTCCGGATCGAACTCGCCGAGCCGGAAGCGGAGTTGCAGCTGGCGCCGGACGGCCCGGTCGATGTCGCGTTCGTCGATCAGGCCGCGGTCCAGCGCCTCGCGCAGCCGGCCGATCACGGTCGCGCTGTCCTCGTTCTGGTCGGTGAAGCTGTCGATCCCGGCTTTCAGGGCGGCGGCGTGGCCCGCGGCGTGGTCGTCGAAGTAGTGCTCCGGGTCGACCAGGTTGGAGGGCGCCTCGGCGTCGCTGACCACGAACAGCTCATGGCCCCTGTGCTGTGCCCAGCGCCGCAGTTCCGTCTCGATGAGCGGGCTGACATGGCAGGGGCGGCCGTTGACGAGGTTGTACGCCGCCATCGCGCCGGTGGCCGCGCCGTCGGCGACGGCCGGGCGGAACGCGGCCAGGTCGTACTCGTGCAGCACGCGGGGCCGGACGACGGAGGAGGTGACACAGCGGTCGTCCTCGTTGTTGTAGGCGAGGAAGTGCTTGAGCACCGGGGCGGCGCGCAGATAGGTCGGGTGGTCCCCGGCCAGGCCCCGGCAGTAGGCCGTCGCCAGCCGCCCGGTGTGCAGCGGGTCCTCGGAGTAGCCCTCCTCGTTGCGGCCCCAGCGCGGATCGCGAAGCAGGTTCACCACGGGCGCCCACGCCTGAAGGCTGTTGGTGCCGGAGCCGTTCGCGGGCGGGCGGTGCCGGTGGAAGGCGCGCATCTCCATCGACACGGCGGTGGCGACCTCGTGCACGAGTTCCTCGTCCCAGGTGGCCCCGAGCCCCACGGCCTGCGGGAAGACAGTGGCCTCGCCGAGCCAGGCCACGCCGTGCAGCGCCTCCGTGCCGGTGCGGAAGGAGGCGATGCCCAGGCGTTCCACGGACGGCGCGTACTGGTGCAGCAGCGCGATCCTCTCGTCGAGCGTGAGCCGTTGCAGCAGGTCGTCGACGCGCTTGTCCCACGGGAGCGCGGGATCACGGAACGGCGGCCGGTCGGCTTCGGACGGGAAGGCAGAACCCACGGAGGAACTCCTCGACGAGCGGGAGAGCATCGGTTGATGAGAGCCATTGGTGAAGCGCTTCGACGCTGCCATCGCTCCCGAGCGGATGTCAATGCCCACATGGAGGAATGTTTCCTTTAACCCCCCAGCTCTTGCTTCCCTGGAACGCTCTCACTACCTTGCATCGCTAAGTGAAGCGCTTCGACAGCTCTTTCGAGGCAACCGCAGCCGACAGGAGAGAAGCCGAAAGACCCCATGGTGAGCATCGCGGACGTGGCCCGGCGCGCGGGCGTCTCGACGAGCACCGTCAGCCATGTGCTCAACGGCCGGACCTCGATGTCCGAAGCGACCCGGCGCCGCGTTCAGCGCTCCGCGGCCGAGCTCGGCTACCACCCCAACGCCGGCGCCAGGGCACTCGCCGGTCGCCGCTCGCACATCATCGCCCTGGTCATGCCGCTGCGCACCGACATGTACGTCCCGGTCATGATGGAGATCGCCGTCTCCGTCACCGCGACCGCCCGCCGTCACGGGTACGACGTCCTGCTGATCACGAGGGACGAAGGCCCCGAGGGCGTGCGGCGCGTCGCGGCGAGCGGCCTCGCGGAGGGCGTGATCCTCATGGACGTCGAGCTCGACGACCCGCGCATCCCGGTGCTGCGGGAGCAGGGCACGCAGGCCGCGCTCATCGGTCTGCCCGACGACGCGCACCGACTGTCCTGCGTGGACCACGACTTCGCGACCGCCGGGGCTCTGTGCGCGGATCATCTCGCCGACCTCGGCCACCGGGACGTCGCCTTCATCGGCTACGGCCCCCGGCTCCACGAACGGCACGCCGGGTACGCAGAGCGCGCCCTCGCCGGGTTCGCCGAACGGGCCGCGGAACGGGGTCTGCGCCTCCTGCACCGCCCGTGCGAGGGCACGTACGCGAGCACCGCCCAGGTGCTCGACCGGGTCTTCGCCGAGCGGCCGGGAACCACCGGCTTCGTCGTGCAGAACGAGGGGGCGATCGGCCCGCTGCTCGGTCTGCTGCGCACCGGCGGGCGGACGGTCCCCGAGGACGCCTCGGTGGTCGCCCTCTGCCCGGAGCAACTCGCCGAGCAGCAGACACCCGCCCTCACCTCCGCCTCGGGACCGGCCGCGGAACTGGGCCGGGTGGCCGTCGAGCAGGTGCTGCGCCGCCTGGACGCCGTGTCACGGAGCACCGCGCCGGAGGACGAACGTGTGCTGCTGGCACCCACGTTGACGGTTCGTCGGAGCACCGGTCCGGCACGGCCGTCGTGAGCCGTTTCGGCCTCCGGCCGACCACCCCTGTCGGTCCCGGACCCTCCGTCTCCCCAAGGAGTCCGCATGACCCAGCCGCCCGCGCGCGTCCTGTTCGGCGCCGCCTATTACCACGAGTACCAGCCGTACGAGCGGCTCAAGGCCGACCTCGACCTCATGGCGGAGGCGAGGTTCACCGTCATCCGGGTGGGCGAGTCGGTGTGGTCCACCTGGGAGCCGGAAAACGGCCGCTTCGAACTCGACTGGCTGCAACCCGTCCTCGACGGCGCCCACGAGCGCGGCATCTCGGTCGTGCTCGGCACTCCCACCTACGCGGTGCCGCCGTGGCTCGCCCGGCAGTACCCGGAGATCGCCGCCGAGGACGCGGCGGGGCGCCGCGCCGCGTGGGGCGCCCGGCAGGAGGTCGACATCACGCATCCGGCCTTCCGCTTCCACGCGGAGCGGGTGGTCCGTGCGGTGGTGGCCCGCTACGCCGCCCACCCCGCGGTGATCGGCTTCCAGGTCGACAACGAGCCGGGCCCACGACTGCCGCACAACCACGGTGTCTTCCAGCGGTTCGTCGACGACCTGCGGCAGCGGTACGGCGACGTCGAGACCCTCAACCGCGAGTGGGGGCTGGTGTACTGGTCGCACCGGCTGTCCACCTGGGCCGACCTGTGGCGGCCGGAGGGCAACGCGCAGCCGCAGTACGACCTGGCCTGGCAGGCGTTCCAGGCGCGCCGGACCACCGAGTTCATCGCCTGGCAGGCCGGCATCGTGCGCGAGTACGCGCGGCCCGGCCAGTTCGTCACCACCTGCCTCGCCTACGGCTCACCCGGCCTGGAGGACGACGAACTCACCGACAGCCTGGACGTCACCGCGGGCAACCCGTACTACGACATGCAGGACAGCCTCACGATGCCCGAGCCGCCGCGCGAGAAGCTGCCGGGGCAGTGGATGGCGTACGGGGCGTGGGCCCTGCACCAGAGCGCGGACCGGATCTACTCCTCCCGCCAGGAGCCGTTCCTGATCACGGAAACCAACGCCCAGGCCATCGGCGGCACTTCGGACAACCGCCCCGCCTTCGACGGGCAGTGGCGGCAGGCCGCGTGGGCACTGGTCGCGCGCGGCGCCCGCATGATCGAGTACTGGCACTGGCACACGCTGCACTTCGGCGCCGAGACGTACTGGGGCGGAATCCTCCCGCACAGCGGACGACCGGGACGCGTCTACCGTGAACTCGCCCGGCTGGGTGCGGAGTTCGAACGGGCCGGCGGTCTGGTCGCCGGGATCGCACCGGACGCGGACATCGCGATGGTCTACTCGGCGCCGAGCAAGTGGCTGATGCGCAAGCACCCGCCGCTCGCCGGTCCCGACGGCGGTCCGGACGCGGGCGCGTACGAGGGTGTCTTCGACCCGTTCTACCGGGGCGCGTTCGAGGCGGGGCGCCAGGTACGGATCCTGCACGCCCGCCAGTTGCACGATCCGCGCGGCGAACGCCCGGGAGCGGCACCGGCGTCGGTGGCCGAGCTGCATCCCGTACTCATCGCGCCCGCGCTGTACGTGGCGGACGACGCGATGCTCGACTGGCTCGGCGCCTACGCGGCGGCGGGCGGCCACCTCGTCCTCGGCCCCCGCACCGGTTGCGGCGACCACGAGGCACGGGCGCGCCACGAGGTGACACCGGCGCGACTGGTGCAGGCCGCGGGCGTCCGGTACGACGAGTTCAGCAACCTGCACGCCGACCTGCCGCTGCGCGCGGCGCCGGACAGCCCGCTCCAGCTGCCGGGCGGTGCGGTGGCCACGCGCTGGGTGGAGGGCCTGGAACTGGCAACCGGCCACCGCCCAGGCCCCGGTGGACCTGACCGACGCCCTGGACGGCAGCGTGCTCCCGGCCGGGACACCCTTGCCGCTCGGCGCCTGGGACGTCCGCGTCCTCGCCGCCGCACCGGCGCCTCCCGCACAGGACGACCAACGGGTTCTACGTCGACCCCGACTCAAGCGCGAAGCGGTGGGTCGCCGCCAATCCGGGTGACGGCCGGGCATCCGCGATCAACGCCTCCATCGCCAACACACCGACGGCCCGCTGGTTCGGCTCCTGGAGCGGCACCATCGGCACCGCCACCGGCGCGTACGTGGGCGCCGCGGACGCCCGGGACAAGCTGCCCGTCCTGGTCGCCTACAACATCTACAACCGCGACTACTGCGGCGGGCACTCCGCGGGCGGAGCCTCCTCGCCGGCCGCCTACGCGAACTGGATCGCCCAGTTCGCGGGCGGGATCGGGGGCCGCCCGGCCGTCGTCGTCCTCGAACCCGACTCCCTCGGGGACTACGGCTGCATGACCCAGGCGCAGATCGACGAGCGCGAGAGCATGCTGACCGGAGCGCTCGCCCAGTTCAACCGTCAGGCTCCCAACACCTGGGTGTACCTGGACGCCGGCAACCCGGCCTGGGCGAGCGCGGCGACCATGGCCCAGCGCCTTCACGAAGCGGGCCTGCGGCAGGCCCGCGGCTTCTCGCTCAACGTCTCGAACTACCTGACCACGGCCGAGAACACCGCGTACGGCAACGCCGTCAACAGGGAACTCGGCACCCGGTACGGCTACACCAAGCCGTTCGTCGTGGACACCAGCCGCAACGGCAACGGCTCCAACGGCCAGTGGTGCAACCCTTCGGGCCGCCGTATCGGCACCCCCTCCCAACTGGGCGGAGGCGCCGAGATGCTCCTGTGGATCAAGGTCCCGGGCGAGTCCGACGGCAACTGCGGGGTGGGAGCCGGCTCCTCGGCCGGACAGTTCCTCCCGGAGGTCGCCTACAAGATGATCTACGGCTACTGATCCGGGGCCGAGGTCGACCGCGCCCGAGACGGACGCGGACGGCCTCGGCCCGCCGGGAGCGCGGGCGGCAACGCGGGCAGGAGGGCCGGCCGGTGAGGGCGACCGTCGACCCTCGCGGCATCGGGCCCTCCGGCAGTGACTGACCGACGACCGTGTCGGTCCGGCACCGTCACCGCGTGGCGTCGTCCCGATCGACGAGCTTCTCGAAGAAGAACTCGTGTTTCAGGAACGACACGTCGTACTCGTGCCCCGGGTACGGGGGGATCAGCTGAGCCGCCTGGATCAGGCGCCAGCCGTCGCACAGGGCTGCCACGCCCGTCTCGTAAGGCGGCTCGTCGCTGTCGCCCGTGGTGGGGGACGTGCGACCGGTGCCGTCGTAGAGCGACCAGCCGATGACCGGGGAGTCCAGGGCCGACGTGGCCAGGTACAGCACCAGCACCTGCTGGCGGACCGTGGACGCGGTCGACGCCGGGGCGGGAGTGGTCGTGGTCATGGTCACGCGGAGACCTCCTGCGGTCGATTGGAGACGCGGGTGACCCAGTGGTCGAGGTCGAAGCCCTCGTCGCCGGTCAGTTCCCGCCACAGCAGGACGCGGTTGTAGAGCTCCAGGCGGCCGGTCGCGTGCTCGTACCAGGGGAAACCGGTGTTCAACTCCTGCGCCACACGCGGGTCCGACAGGTCGGAGGTGTCCCACAGCAGCCGCTGCCGTACCGTCGGGTTGAAGCGGATCTTGAACATGTAGCGGCGGACGCCGCTGTCGTTGCGTCGGCCACCGTGCCAGAGGCCGTGGTGCAGAAACACCACGGTACCCGCAGGGCAGACCAGTCGGCTCTGGCCGCGCAGGTTCTGGTACCGGCCGGTGTCGCTCTCGTTCGTACGCCGCAGATGGCTGCCGGGCACACTGAGCGTACCGCCCATCTCCAGCGTGACCTCCTGCGGGTAGTACATGAGCTGCACGTCGAACGCGTCGGTCCGTACGTCGATGATCGCGTCCCCGTGCAGTGGCTGTGCCGCTCCCTCGTGCGGCTCCCGGACGTGCACGGCGTGGTGGTCGATGTGCGGATCGGGGCCGACCAGACTGCGCAACGCCCCTGCGACCTGGGGTAGTTCGACGAGGCGCCGTGCGAAGGATCCCTCGGGATAGGCCTTGGGGACCGGCGTGCCGTACGGCACCGGCGGGATGCCGGCCCGGAACACCTCCATGGCCTCGGCGTTCATCTCCGCGGGCACCACGGCATCCATGCGAAACGAGCCATGGGCGACGAAGTGCGCCATCTGCACCGAGCTGAGCAGGTGCTCTCCGGTTGTCGTCATGTCCACCACGGTAGGGAGCGCACCGCGTCGGGCGCGTGGCCCCGGCTCACCCACCACTGGTAGTTTTTCACCATGCTTGAGGTCGCGGTATGCCTGGACGAACCGCCCGTCGTGGCCGACGTCGGCGTCGGCATCCACGGGCCGGCCGGGCACACCGACGTCTTCCGCCTGCCCGACCTGTGGCAGCTCCACCTGTACCGGTACGAGGCCGACCTCACCGTCGGCGGCACTCCCCACACCGTCCGCCCGGGTCGGATCAGCCTCGTTCCGCCCGCCACGACCGTCCGGTACCGCTACCGGGGCCGCTCCGAGCACCTGTACGCCCACCTGCGCCTGCCCGTCGACGGCGAACTCCGCTCGGTGCCCGTCATGCAGGACGCGGGACCGGAACTGCCCGCCCTGTCCGCCCTGATGCTCCAGGCCGTCGCCGCCTGGCCGAGCACTCCGGTGCGAGCGGCGGCCGAGGTCTGGGCCGTCCTGTGGCGAGTCGCCCACCTCACCCCGCCCGCCCCGAAGGACCCCCGGGACAGCCCGCATCCGGCCGTCACCGCCGCGATCTGCCATATCGAGTCGCGCCTGGCCGACCCGCTGACCGTCCCCGAGGTGGCCCGCGCCGCCGGGGTCTCCCACAACCACCTCACCCGACTCTTCCGCGCCGCCACCGGCGACACGGTCGTCGCCTACATCCGGCAGCGCCGCCTGGAACGCGCGCGCCACCTGCTGCGCGAGTCCACCCTCTCCATCTCCGCGATCGCCGCCACGGTCGGCATTCCCGACCTTCAGGCATTCAACAAGGCCTGCCGCCGAGAACTCGGAGCTTCACCCCGGGCCGTGCGCGGTGCGCAGCGATGACGGCGTCGGAGGGCATCGGAGGGCTTCGGACGAGGTGCGGCCGGGCCGGAACCCGGACGGCCTTGCCGTCCGCCCGGTGGGCGTGCGGGCGGGCGGTCCAGGAGCGCCCAGTCCTGACCCGACAGCGAATTCGATCGAGTGACCTGTTCACTGGACTCAGTCGAATATGATGCAGTCATGGCTCATGTATCCGCGGCAGAGCGCCGCCCGCAACTGATCAAGGCGGCCATCGACCTGATGAGCAGGGAAGGCGTCGCCGCCGGCAGCACCCGCGCCATCGCCGCCGAGCTGGGTGTGGCACAGGCGACCGTGCACTACACGTTCGGCACCAAGGAAGACCTCTACCGAGCCGTCATGGAGCAGGTGACCCGAGGGCTGGTCGCCCAGGTCGAGCAGGCCGCTCCCACGGACGCGAGCTTCGAGGAAACCGTCGGCACCCTCTCCGAAGCGCTCTGGCGCACGGTGCTCGATCAGCCCGAGGCGCATCAGCTGCTGACCGAACTCAGCATGTTCGCCCTGCGCACGCCTCCCCTGAAGGATGCGCTGCACAGCCACCACAGCGAGGTCCTGGCGGTCACGACGAAGCTGGTCAGCGAGGCCGCCGAACGCACCGGCCACGAGCTGGCCCAGCCCGCCGGGACGATCGCGAGGTTCTTCCTCGCCGGCTTCGAGGGGCTGACGATGCAGCACCTCGCACTGCCGGACGAGGAGGCCGAGAGGGCATGCCTGCGGGCCTTGGTCTCGGCCGTCCTCGCCATGGCCTGAGGCAGGCCCGCGGAGACGCAGAGGGCGCCCCGGGTCTCGGCCGCGAGCGATCCCGAGGGCGGGCGTGACGGCGGGCATGACGGCGGGCATACATGGCGACGGGCATGACGGCGGGCATGACGGCGGGCATGACGGCACCTGCGCCTGCCGGAGGCCGGGGTGCGCCCGCCCGTCACTCTCGCGCCGCGGTCCCGAAGGGGAGCGGTTCACCGGAGCGCAGATGCTTCCTCAGCCACTGCTCGGTGTTGTTCACGTGCAGCAGCGCGGCGGCCTGACTGAGGACGGCGTCACGGGCGGACAGCGCGTTGAAGATCGCCTCGTGCTCGGCGAGGGTCCGGCCCGCTGCCTTGTCGTCGACCAGACCGCGCCAGATGCGGGCGCGCAGTGTGCGGCCGGAGATGCCTTCCAGGAGGGTGAGGAGGGTCTCGTTGCCCGTGGCCGAGACGACGGCGCGATGAAAGGCGGCGTCGTGAGCGTTGAGCTGTTCCACGTTGTCGCGGGCCGCACGCATGGCATCCAGGTGCCGCTCGACGTCGGCCAGTTGCGCGTCGGAGATCCGGGTGGCGGCAAGGGCCGTGGCCATCGGTTCGAGAAGCCGCCGCACCTCCATGAGATCCCGCAGGGCGACCGAGTCGATCTGCAGCAGCTCCACCGCACCGCCGACCCCCGCCAGGAGCAGGCTCGGCTGGAGGCTGGTGACGTACGTGCCGTCGCCCCTCCGGACCTCCAGGACGCGCGCCACCGACAGCGCCTTGACCGCTTCACGGGCCAGGTTGCGGGAGAGCCCCAGCTGAGCGGCCAGGTCCGGCTCCGGCGGGAGCTTGGAGCCCGGCGGAAGAGCACCGGTCCGGATCAGCTCACGGATCTGCTCGATGGCCTTGTCCGTCAGAGACAACGTTGCCTCCTGCCCCGGCCGTGCTCCGCGGGCACCTCCGACCGGATCAGCCGATGAGTGCGCAGGTCGCCCCACAGACCGTCGAGGATGTGCTGACCATGGAGTTCCACGTTTCGTACGACCTGTTCCGGAGTCCGCATGCCGAGCGTGACGATGATGATACTGGGATGCGTGTGAGCTCGTCGGGCGCGATCTCCGGCGCTGTGATCTCCGGCGCTGCGATCTCGTGGGGTGGAGCGCTGGGGCAGGCGCAGGCGCGAGGCGGGCGGGACCAGGGCCCGCACGCGCGGGCCGTGCGGGCCCTGGTCGATCGCGCGCCTCGCCGGTCGTGTGCGGCCAGCGCACAAGATTGACCGGATGTCTTCAAGGGCACCTTCGCGGTGCCGTGTCCGCCCCTTCCGACGACCTCCCGAGAAGGCCGAGTTCACACACCGCCCGTACGTCGGCGAGAGCCTCTCGGTGCCGGGCACATGCCCGATCGGTCAGCGTTTCCAGTAACGCGAACCAGCCATGAAGCACCTCGATACATGCCATGTCTAGGTAGTCGCGTTACCTGCCAGCACCCAGCAAACCGGGCTATTCCAACCCTCGGGGCAATCGCTTTCATCCCTGCACGCTGGTTGACATCCCAGGGCGCGGTGATCGACCTTCATGCGTGACCCTGCCTTCCCCTGTCCCCCTCCGCCTCAGGGATGTGCCCATGTCTCGCTCGATCGACAGACGCCGCTTCCTGGCCTCCGCAACTTGCGTGGCCGCGGCGGCCGTTGCCGCAGAGGTGCTCAGTGCGGGCACCGCCCAGGCGGCGCCGAGCACGTACACGCCCGACTGGAACTCGGTCGACCAGCACCCGCCGGCCCCGGAGTGGTTCCAGGACGCCAAGTTCGGCATCTACTTCCACTGGGGCGCGTTCAGCGTCCCCGCCTACGGCAACGAGTGGTACCCGCGGAACATGTACGAGGAAGGCAACAACGCCAACCAGCACCACATCGCGACCTACGGCCCGCCCTCGGCATGGCCATACCACAACTTCATCGACGGTGCGCGGGACTCGGCGGGCAACACCGTGAAGTTCGCGCCGAAGCTGAAGTCGGCCGGCGGGAAGTTCGACCCGGACGAGTGGGCGCAGCTGTTCGTCGACGCCGGCGCCCGGTTCGCCGGCCCGGTCGCCGAGCACCACGACGGCTTCTCCATGTGGGACAGCCAGGTCAACGAGTGGAACTCGGTGAAGAAGGGCCCAGGCCTCGACCTGCTGAAGCTCTTCTCCACGGCCATCCGCGCCAAGGGCCTCAAGCTGCTGGTGGCCATGCACCACGCGTACAACTTCACCGGCTTCTACGAACACGTCCCCGCCCAAGCGGACCCCAGTCTCAAGAAGCTCTACGGGCAGCTGGACCCGACCGCGGCGAACCAGCTCTGGTTCGACAAGCTCAAGGAGGTCGTCGACCGCGCCCGCCCCGACATCCTGTGGCAGGACTTCAACCTGGACGCCGTCGACGAGCAGCAGCGCCTCAACTTCCTTGCCTACTACTACAACCAGGCGGGCAGCTGGGGCCGTGAGGTCGTCACCACGTACAAGGACGGCATGAACGGCAAGGGCGAGGTCTTCGACTACGAGCGCGGCGGCCCGGCCGACCTCACCTCCCCGTACTGGCTGACGGACGACAGCATCTCCAGCAGCAGTTGGTGCTACACCCAGGGCATCGGCTACTACAGCGTCCACCAGATGCTGCACTCGTTCATCGACCGGGTGAGCAAGAACGGCAACATGCTGCTGAACATCGCGCCGATGGCCGACGGCACCATCCCTCAGGCCCAGAAGGACATCCTGCTCGGCATCGGCGACCACCTGAAGCGCTTCGGCGAGTCGATCTACGCGACCCGCGCCTGGACCGTGTACGGCGAGGGCCCGACGAAGATGGGCGGCGGCTCGTTCACCACCCCGCACGCCGGCACGCCGCAGGACATCCGCTTCACCCGCAACAAGGCCGCCGACGTCCTGTACGCCACGGTCCTGGGCTGGCCGGGCAGCTCGCTGACGATCAAGACCCTCGGCTCGGACCGGATCAACCTCTCCTCGCTGACCTCGGTGAAGCTCCTCGGCACCACCGCGGGCAGCTACATCGACCTGCCCGCGCCGACCCAGAACTCCTCCGGCCTCTCCCTCACCCTGCCGTCGTCGGCGCCGTACCGTGCGGGCGCCTACGTCCTCAAGCTCGCGTTCTCCGGCACGATCCCGGGCCTGCGGCCGCTCGCCGGCGCCGTCGCCTTCACGGACGTCGACTACACCGGTACCGCAGCCGTGTTCACCGTCGGCGACCACACCGCGGCCGACCTCACCGCGGCCGGACTGGGCACGCGTACCCTCTCCTCCCTGCGCCCGGCCCCCGGTTACCAGGTGATCGGCTACTCCGGCGACGACTTCACCGGCACCTCCTGGACCTTCGACGCCGACAACCCCGACCTCAGGAACACCGGCAACAACGACCGGATCACCTCGCTGAGGGTCCGGTTCGATCCGGCGAGATACTTCCGGATCACCAACGCGACCAGCGGACTCGCCCTGGACAGCGGCGGCGACGTGGCCTCCGGGTCCAACCTCAAGCAGTGGACGTGGGACGGCAGTCCCAACCTGCAGTGGCGGGCGGAGGCGGTCGCGGGCGGCTACTACCGGCTGGTCAACCGCACGAACGGCATGGTCGCCGACGGCTGGGGCGCCACCGACAACGGCTCTGCGGCCCGCCAGGCCCCCTGGAACGGCGGCCCGAACCAGCAGTGGACCATCACCCACCGGGGCGGTGACCGCTATTCACTCGCCAACCGCACCACCGGCCTGGTCCTCGACGGCGGCGGCGACGTCGACTCGGGATCCGTCACCAAGCAGTGGACCTACGGCTCCAGCACCAACCTGCTGTGGACCTTCACCGCGCAGTGACCGGCAGATCCCTCCGCCGCAGACGTGGGCGACGGGATCCGGGACGCCCTTGGCACCCAGCGAAAGGGACACGAATGCACAGAGGTGGCATGCATCTGACATTCTCGGGCCGGTGGCCGAGACGCGGGAGGCGTCCGGGCGTGCTCGTCGCGGTGACCGCGCTGCTGGCGGCGCTCCTGAGTGGGCTGGGGGCCGCCGGGACGGCGCATGCGGCCACCGTGGACACCAACGCGTGGTACATGCTGGTGAACCGGGGAAGCGGCAAGGCGCTGGACGTGTCGGGTGCGAGCACCGCCGACGGGGCGGGGGTCGCGCAGTGGGCCCGCCATGACGGGGCCAACCAGCGCTTCCAGTTCGTCGACTCCGGCGGCGGCTACTACCGGCTGAAGGCGCGGCACTCGGGCAAGGTGCTGGACGTCCGGAACCACTCCACGGCCGATCACGCGGACATCGTGCAGTGGGGCGATACGGGCGGCGCCAACCAGCAGTTCCGCCTGGCCGACTCGTCGGACGGGTACGTCCGGCTGCTCAACCGCAACAGTGGCAAGGCCGTCGACGTGCAGAACGCCTCCATGGCGGACGGCGCCAAGGTCGTGCAGTACGCCGACCGGGGCGGGGCCAACCAGCAGTGGCAACTGGTCCGCACGACGGGGGTCCTGACCCAGGTGCATACCGCCGGGCGCGTCAAAGACGCCGGGAACACCGTGCAGTACAGCTGGCCCGGCGTGTATTTCGAGGGCCGCGTCCGCGGCACCGGCGTCGGTGTCGTGCTCAACGACTCGGCCGCCGACTACGACGTCCAGGTCGACGGAACCACCGTCGCCACACTGGTCACGCCGGGCAACACCACGCACTGGATCAACGGCCTGTCCGACAGCACGCACACCGTCCGGCTCGTCAAGCGCAACGACACCCCCGGGGACACCAGCACGTTCGGGGGCTTCGTCGCGGCGCCCGGCGGCACCGTCCTGAGCAGGCCGGCCGCCCGCACCCGCCAGATCGAGTTCATCGGCGACTCCCTCACGGTGGGCTACGGCAACCTCTCGACCTCCCGCACCTGCACCTGGGACCAGGTCAGGCGGACCACCAACTCCGACGTGAGCTACGGCGCCCTCACCGCCCGGCGGCTGAACGCCGACTACCAGATCAACGGCTACTCGGGCCTCGGTATGGTCCGCAACTACAACGGAGGCCGTACGGACGTCACGTACCGGACCTTCTACGACCGTGCCCTGCTGAACGTGTCGGGCGACGTCTGGCAGAACCCGGGCACCTGGCGCCCCCAGGTCGTGGTGGTCAACCTCGGCACCAACGACTTCTCGACCGCCATCAACCCCGGTGAGCCCTGGACGTCCGACAGTCTCGCGGCCGGCTACCGCACCGCCTACGACGACTTCGTCCAGAAGCTGCGCACGCGCTACGGGGCCGGCACGACCATCGTGGCGGTCGGTGCCGGCCAGTACGCCGGCCACGTCCAGCAGGTGGTCAAGGCACGCAACGACGCCGGCGACAGCCGGGTCCGCTACTGGTTCCTCGACGACTCGGGCCTGGACTTCCTCGGCTGCGACTGGCACTACTCGGCCCACGACGACAGAGTCATCTCCGACCGGCTCGTCCCGTTCATCGCCGGTCTGGCGACGGACTGGTGACGACACCGACCACCCAGTCCACCTCATACCGCTGACCTGGGGTTCTTTATCCCCTCACCCGCTCGGCAGCGCTTATCTCGGCCCCGGACTCCGCGTCCGGGGCCGTTGGCGTGCACGACGTGAACGAAGGGCCGCCGGTCCCGATGCCCCGGGTGGTCCGGTGATCTGGTGATCCGGTGATCTGGTGATCCGGTTCCGGTGATCCGGAAGGTACCGGCCGGGGCGCCGGGGAGCACCAGCGGATCTAGCCTGGAAGCTGGCGCCGGGAACCGCCCCGACAGGCACATCCACTCGGACGGAGGTGTCGCGCGTGGACATGGCCGGTGAGCACGATGCCCCCACCGCCGCTGTCGTGGTGGCTCCGGACGGCGTGGTGAGCGGCTGGAGCGAGGGGGGACGGCTGCTGCTGGGCTGGACGGCGAAGGACACCGTCGGGCGCCCCGTGACCGACCTGCTGGTCGATCCCCCGCCCCCCGGCTTCCCCGAGGGCTACGGAGCCGGCCCCGACCGCACGGAGTGCGTCCCGCTGCGCCACCGGGACGGTTCCACGGTGGGCGCCGTGGTGACGGCGCATCCGCTGCTCGGCCCCGACGGGCGGGAGCTGGGCCACGTGCTGACCATGCAGCGTTGGGAAGGCCGCCCGGTGATCGCCGACCGGGCCTTCGAGCAGTCCCCCTTCGCTCTGGGCGTCTACGACCCCGAGCTGAGGTTCCTGTGGATCAACGCCTCCTCGGGCCGGGTGATAGCGCATTCCGAGGAGCAAGTGCTGGGCAGGAAGTACCGCGAGGTGCTTCCCGAATTCGACCGCACGCTGTTCCCCGAAAGGGACGACAAGCCCTACACCGACGCGCTCGCCGAAGTGGCGAGGACGGGCGAGGCCACGCGTCTCATCACCGTCTTCCGCCCTCGCGGCAGCAACTACGCGAACGCCTGGGCCACCAGCATCTGGCCCGTCCGGGATGCCGGGGGCACGGTACGCGCGATCGCCAACTGGGGCTTCGACATGAGCGCCGAGTACTGGGCTCGGCAGCGCCTGCTCATCCTCAACCAGGCCGGCGGCGGCATCGGCCGGACCCTCGACGTGATCGGCACCGCCCGCGAACTGGCCACGACTCCGGTACCGCGATTCGTCGACCTCGTCAGCGTCGATCTCTTCGACGAGGTGCTGCGCGGGGAGGAACCGCCCTCGGTGTCCGGGTTCGCCCACGGCGGGACGATCAGGCTCAGCCGTGCCGCCCAGCACAGCGCCAAGGACGGCGCCGAGCAGGCTCCCGGGCCCACGAAGCCCGTCACCCACCTTCCCGGTTCCGTCGCCGCCCGCTGCATCGCCACCGGCAGGTCCACGGTCGAGCTGGCCGCTGAGCCCGGTGAGGGCGGCGAGTGGGCCTTCGGACCCGGGCTCGCCGCCGACCCGGCACACTGGCCACCGGGCAACCCGGTGATCGACGCGTCCATCGCCGCGGAGGGACTGACGGGCCGGATCACCGTGCCGCTCCGAGCCCGCGGCGCGCTGCTCGGCGTCGTCGCCTTCTCCCGCCTCGACCGGCCCGAGGCCTTCACCGCCGACGATCTGATCCTCGCCGAGGAGCTGGCCGCCAAGGCGGCCGTCGCCATCGACAACGCCCGCCGGTACTCGCGCGAGCGCACGACCGCGCTGACTCTGCAACGCAGCCTGCTACCGCAGGGACTGCCGGTCCAGGAGGCGGTCGAGGTGGCATCCCGCTACCTGCCCGGCGGGACCGGCACCGAGGTGGGCGGCGACTGGTTCGACGTCATTCCGCTGTCCGGCGCCCGGGTCGCCCTGGTCGTCGGCGACGTCGTCGGCCACGGCCTGCACGCCTCGGCCAGCATGGGCCGGCTGCGTACCGCCGTACGCACCCTCGCCGACGTCGACCTGCCACCGGACGAGCTGCTGACCCACCTGGACGACCTGGTCCTCCACCTCGCCAGCGACCTCCAGCCCACCGGCCACTTCCAGCCGACCGGCGAGTCCGGGGCCACCTGCCTGTACACCGTCTACGACCCGGTGTCCAGGCGCTTCACGCTGGCGAGTGCCGGCCATCCCCTGCCGCTGGTCATCGCCCCGGACGGCACCAGGACCCCGGTCTCCGTCCATCCGGGACCGCCGCTCGGCATCGGTGGTCTGCCTTTCGAGGCCACCGAGCTCGAACTGCCGGAGGGCAGCCTGCTCGCGCTGTACACCGACGGACTGATGGAAAGCCGCGAACGGGACGTCGACCAGCGGACCGCCGAACTGCAGCAGCTGCTGAACCACTCGGCCACCTCACTGGAGGCCCAGTGCGACACGGTGATGGACGCCATGCTCCCCGATCACCGCACCGACGATGCCGCCCTGCTGCTCGTTCGCACCCGTGCGCTGGACCCCCACCACGTCGCCGACTGGGACGTCGAGCCCGACACCGCGCAGGTGCCGCGGGTCAGGAAGGTCGCTGTCGACCAGGTGGACGCCTGGGGCCTGGAGGAGGCGGCGTTCGTCACCGAACTGGTCGTCAGCGAGCTGGTCACCAACGCCATCCGATACGGCGAGCCGCCGATCAGACTGCGGTTGATCCGCGACACCTCCCTGATCTGCGAGGTGTCCGACGCCAGCAGCACCGCCCCCCACATGCGCCGGGCCCGCGCCTTCGACGAGGGCGGCCGAGGACTGCTGCTCGTCGCGCAGCTCACCCAGGGCTGGGGCACCCGGCACACCACCGACGGCAAGACCATCTGGTGCGCGCAGGCCCTCACCCCACCTGCGCCGCAATGAGCGACCTGCGACGGCGACAACAGTGACGGTGACAGCGACAGCGACAGCGACAAGGCCACATTGTCGAAGCGCATCGATTCGGGCTCTGATGCTGACAGGCCGTGAGAAACCCGGGCTGTGACCAAGTTTCCTTGCCGCACGACTCTTGTTTCGCACGAAACGCGTCCGTTAACTTCCCTTCCAAGTGAAGCGCTTCGACACACGGAGCCGATCTGCTGCCCACCCGAACGAAAGGACGACCAAGGGTGCCCGCTCAGAACCGGCCCTCCCGCGCCGCCAACCCCGTGCTCCCCGGCTTCCACCCCGACCCGAGCATCTGCCGCGTCGGGGACGACTACTACCTCGCCTGCTCCAGCTTCGAGTACTTCCCCGGCGTACCCCTGTTCCACAGCCGTGATCTGGTGCACTGGAGGCAGATCGGCAACGTGCTCGACCGGCCGGGCCAGTTGCGGCTTCCGGCCGAGATGCCGTCCTCCGGCGGGATCTACGCCCCGACCCTGCGCCACCACGACGGCCGCTTCTGGCTGATCGTCACCAACTGCAGCGAGGGCGGCGGGAACCTCATCGTCACGGCGACCGACCCGGCCGGACCCTGGTCGGATCCCATCTGGGCGCCGGGCGTACCCGGCATCGATCCCGACCTGGCCTGGGACGAGGACGGCACGTGCTGGTGCACCGTGGCCGGGGTCTCCCAGATCCGCCTGGACCCGTCCACCGGGAAGACGTACGGGACTCCGCACAAGCTCTGGTCCGGCGGGCCCGGTGCCAAGGCCCCGGAAGCGCCGCACCTGTACCGCATCGGCGACTACTGGTACCTGCTCATCGCCGAGGGCGGCACCGAACGCGGCCACGGCGTGTCGGTCGCCCGTGGCCTCACTCCGAGCGGCCCCTTCGAGCCGTGCCCGGCCAACCCGGTCCTCACCCACCGGGGCACCGACCACCCCGTCCAGAACACCGGGCACGGCGACCTGGTCCAGGCCCCCGACGGCTCGTGGTGGATGGTGTTCCTCGGGGTGCGGCCGCGAGGCGGCACCCCGGGCTGGCACGTGCTCGGCCGGGAGACCTTCCTCGCGCCCGTGACCTGGGAGGACGACTGGCCGGTCGTAGGCGAGGTCACCCTGGACCTTCCCCAGCTGCCCTGGCCGCTCTCCCCCGGCCCCGCCGAGGAACGGCGCGACGACTTCGCACTCACCCGGCTCGGGCCGTCCTGGATCTCCCTGCGCGACCGGTCCGCCGAGCACTGCACCACCGAAGAGCGCCATGGATGGCTGACACTGCACGCGCGGGGCAGCTCGCTGGACGAGCCCGACGTGGTGTTCACCGGCCGCCGCCAGCAGCACCTCACCTGCCGGGCGCGCACTCTGGTCGACGCGGGGCACGGTTCCGGCGGCCTCGCCGTCCGGCTGGACGAGCGGCACCACTACTCGATCGAGGTGTCCGGCACCCGGGTGCGGGTGGTCGCGCGCGTCGGCTCCCTGCGTACGGTCGTGGCCTCGCGGTCCGTACCCGCCGGGCCGGTGGTCCTCGCCCTCACGGTCACGGATCCGCCGTCCGCTCCCGGGCCGTGCTCCGGACCGGACGTCGTCTCCCTCGGTGTCGAGGAGCCCGACGGCACGTTCACCGAACTCGCGGCCCTCGACGGCCGCTACCTGTCGACCGAGGTCGCCGGCGGCTTCACCGGCCGGGTCATCGGTCTGTACGCCGTGGCCGGCACCGTCCACTTCGACTGGTTCGACTACGAGCCCCTCGACGACTGACCCCGACCCCTCCCGACCGTCGAAACCCGGGCGTCACCGACCGCGGAGGGAGCCGGCCCGAACCGCCGACCGTAAGGCACGACCGAACGAGAGGCATGACACATGAAGGACGTACGGCAACCCGCGCACCACCGCAGACGCGGCTCACGCCGCCCGGCCGGCCTGCTGTTGGCGCTGCTCGTCATTCTGGGCCTGGCCGGCAGCACCGCAATCGCCGCGCCCCGCGACACGGCGCAGCGGGCGCCTTCCGCGGCCAAGGTTCCGGCCCGCGCCATGGACGCCGTAGCCGCGATGCAGCCCAGCTGGAACCTGGGCAACACCCTGGACGCCATTCCCCACGAGGAGAACTGGGGCAACCCGAAGGTCACCCGGGACCTGTTCACCACCGTCCGCGGGGAAGGGTTCCGCAGCGTCCGGATCCCGGTGACCTGGTCCGACCACCAGTCGGCCACCGCCCCTTACACCGTCGACGCCGCGTACATGAGCCGCGTCAAGGAGGTCGTCGACTGGGCGCTCGACGAGGGCCTTTACGTCGTCCTCAACGTGCACCACGACTCGTGGCAGTGGATCAAGAAGATGCCCGCCGACCACGACGGAGTGCTGGCCCGCTTCAACTCCACCTGGACCCAGATCTCCAGGACGTTCCGCGACGAGCCGCGCACGCTGATCTTCGAGAGCGTCAACGAGCCGCAGTTCGAGAATGCCACGGCCGAGCAGAAGGCCAAGCTCCTGCACGAGCTGAACACTTCCTTCCACAAGATCGTGCGCTCCTCGGGCGGCGGCAACACCGACCGCCTGCTCATGCTGCCCACGGACGGGTGCACGCCCTCCCAGGTGTTCATGGACGACCTGTACACCACGATCAAGTCGCTGAACGACCGTCACCTGATCGCCACCGTGCACTACTACAGCTGGTACCCGTTCAGCATCAACATCGCCGGCGGCACCCACTACGACGACGTCGCCCAGAACGACCTCGACGACGCCTTCGCCCGCATGCGCGACACCTTCGTCTCCAGAGGCATCCCCGTCTACCTCGGTGAGTACGGCCTGCTCGGTTATCCAGACCACAACCACCCCTCACGTGTCGAGCGGGGTGAGGCGCTGAAGTACTACGAGCACTTCTCACACGCGGCGCGCCTCACCGGTGTCACCACCGCGCTGTGGGACCCCGGGACCTGGGCCTACATGAACCGGACGACCCTGAAGTGGACCGACCCCGCCTTGATGGCCTGGATCAAGTCCAGTTGGACCACCCGTTCGGCAACGGCCTCCTTCGACAAGATCTTCTTGGAGAAGAAGGAGCCGATCACGGCCAAGGGGGTCACCCTGAATCTGAACGGGACCGCGTTCCGGGGACTTTGGCACGGCAAGACCAAGCTCGTCGAGGGACGCGACTACACCCTCTTCGACAAGAAGCGGCTCGTCGTCACGGCCGGCGCGCTGACCCGGCTGAGCGGCGACCGCGCGTACGGGGTCAACGCCACCCTCCAGGCCCGGTTCTCCCGCGGACTGCCCTGGCAGATCGAGGTGGTCACCTACGACGAGCCGGTGCTGTCCGACGCCACGGGCAAGACCGACGCGTTCACCGTCCCCACCCGGTACCGAGGTGATGTGCTGGCCACCATGGAGGCCAGGTACGGCGACGGCAGCAACGCCGGCCAGACCGGCTGGACCCCGTACCAGGAGTTCAACATGGCCTTCTCGCCGGACTACCGGAACGACACGATCATCCTGCAGCCCGAGTTCCTGAAGTCGCTGCGCGACGGCGAACGGGTGACATTGACCTTCCACTTCTACAGCGGCAAGAAGGTCAGGTATCACGTCAAGAAGTCCGGAGACTCCGTCACCGGCACTCACGTTCCGCCCACCTCCTGACCGACCCGACTCCCCGCCCTGGTTGCCGTTTCTCCGGCGACCAGGGCGCGCGTGTGCCAGCGCCAGGGCGTGATCCAAAAAGCTTCAGGACCGCGGCAACCTGTGCGTGGTCTGTGGCGACAAGAAAGCGGATCCGGCCAGTTCCGGTAGCCGGGATCCGGGTTTCCACTGTTGAACAGCTCGCAAGGAGAACGCCTCCCCATGAACACCCCCACGAACGGCGGGCGCCGCGGGCGTCACCGCCGTCGCTGGACCGCCACCGGCCTGCTGCTCGGCGTGCCCGCCGTCCTCGTGCCGTATCTGCTGTACGCGCAGGAGGACTCGCAGGCAGCGACGGTCGACGCAGACGCCTACTACCGGCTGATCTCCGTGCGCAGCGGCAAGGTGCTGGACGTCAACAGCTTCTCCACCGCCGACGGCACCCGGATCCAGCAGTGGACCGACCAGAACACCGCCAACCAGCAGTGGAAGCTGAAGGCCGTCGGGGACGGCTACTACGAGCTGGTGAACCGCAACAGCGGCAAGGTCCTGGGCATAGCAGGCAATTCCACCGCTCAGGGGGCGGCGGCCGAGCAGCAGACCGACAGCTCCGCCACCTCGCAGGAATGGCGCATCAGCGAGGTGAGCGGTTCCGACGCCGTCACCCTCACCTCCCGCAGGAGCGGCCAGCTGCTGGACGTCTCCGGCGGCTCCACCGACCAGGGCGCGGCGGTCATCCAGTTCCCCGACAAGGGCAGCAGCAACCAGCAGTGGAAGCTGGTGAAGGCGGGCGCGAGCGGAGCGCCCGCGGCCGGCGCCGCGCAGACCACGGCCGCGGCCGGACCGTATGTGTGGAAGAACGCCCAGGTGGTGGGCGGCGGTTACGTCACCGGGCTGGTGTTCAACCCGCGGGAGAAGGGTCTGCTGTACGCGCGCACCGACATGGGCGGCGCCTACCGCTGGGACACCGGGGCCGAGCAGTGGATCCCGCTGACCGACTGGATCGGCGAGAAGGACTGGAACCTGCTCGGCATCGACTCGGTGGCCACCGATCCCGTCGACCCCAAGCGGCTGTACCTCGGGGCGGGCACCTACACCAACGACTGGGCGGGCAACGGCGCGATCCTGCGTTCGACGGACCGGGGCCGCACCTTCAAGCGCACCGACCTGCCGTTCAAGCTGGGCGCCAACGAGGACGGCCGCGGAGCGGGCGAACGGCTCGCGGTCAACCCCGCGGACAACGGCACCTTGCTGCTGGGTACCCGCAAGAACGGCCTGTGGCGCAGCGACGACCACGGCGTGACATGGAGTCAGGTCTCCTCGTTCCCCGTCAAGGACGGCGCGAGCAGCGGCGCGGGCATCTCCTTCGTGACGTACGGCCCGGCCGGCAGCAAGACGGTCTACGTCGGCGTCAACGACAGGTCCACCTCCCTGTACCGCTCCACCGACAGCGGCAGGACCTGGCAGGCCGTCTCCGGGCAGCCCACCGGCCAGCTGCCGCAGCACGGCGTCCTCTCCGGTGACGGCTCGCTGTACCTGACGTACACCGACAACCTCGGGCCCAACGGTGTGACGGGGGGTTCGGTGTGGAAGTACACGCCGGGCCGCGGGGCGTGGAAGAACATCTCGCCCTCCCGGGGCAACTACGGGTTCTCCGGTCTGGCCGTCGACCCGCGCAAGCCCTCCACGGTGATGGTCACCACCCTCGGCCGCTGGTGGCCCGAGGACGAGATCTACCGCAGCACCGACGGCGGCACGACCTGGAAGGCCCTGGCCGACAAGTCGAAGCGGGACGCCTCCGCCGCTCCTTACGTCGGCACCCACACCGGGCACTGGATGACCGCCCTGGCCATCGATCCCTTCAACTCCGGGCACGTGCTGTACGGCACCGGCAACGGCATCCTGCGCAGCAAGAACGCGGGCGCCTCCGACACCGGCGGCATCAGCCACTGGAGCATGGGCGCCCGAGGGCTGGAGGAGACCGCGCTGCTGGACGCGATCGCCCCTCCCGGCGGAGCCACCGTCATCACCGCCATGGGCGACCAGGGCGGCTTCCGGCACGACTCCCTGACCAAGGTGCCCTCCGGGCGGCTGAGCAACCCGATGATGACCAACAGCACCGACATCGACTTCGCCCAGTCCAAGCCGTCGATGATGGTCCGCGTCGGCCGTGGCGGCGCGCAGGACGGCGCCTACTCCACCGACGGTGGCCGCAGCTGGAACGGCTTCAAGGCGGAGCCGGTGGCCAGTGCCCAGGACGGGCATGTCGCGCTCGCGGCGGACGGTTCCACCGTCGTCTGGACGCAGGCCGGTCAGGCCCCGTACCGCTCGACCGACAACGGAGCGAGCTGGTCCAGGGTCAGCGGCCTGGGCAACGGCGCCGTGGTCGTCGCCGACCGCTCCTCGGCCGGGACCTTCTACTCGCTGTCCGGCGGCACGCTCTACGCCAGCACCGACGGCGGCGCGACCTTCACCGCCCGGGCCGGCAACCTGCCCTCCGGCCGGCTCACTGCCGTCCCCGGCATCGCCGGGGACCTGTGGATCGCCGGCGGTGACAAGGGGCTGCTGCACTCCACCGACGGCGGCCGAAGCTTCACCACGCTCAAGTCGGCGCAGTCCGCCTCCGCGCTCGGTTTCGGCAAGGCGAAGCCGGGCACCGGCTACCAGGCCCTGTACCTGATCGGCACCGTCAAGGACGTCACGGGAGTCTTCCGCTCCACCGACAAGGGCGCCACCTGGCTCCGCGTCAACGACAAGGCCCACCAGTGGGGCGCCATCGCCGGCACCGGCGTCATCACCGGCGACCCCGACACCTTCGGCCGCGTCTACGTCGGCACCAACGGACGCGGCCTGCAGTACGGCGACCCGTCCTGACCCCACCCCCGAGCGGGGCCGCGGCCACCACGGCCGGCGGCCCCGCTCAGCGTTCGTGGACCACGCGCCCGTCGAACACCGTGAGGTCCACTTCCACCTGGCTGATGTCGTGCGGGTCGAGCGAGAGCAGCGGGCGGTCCAGAACGCACAGGTCCGCCACCTTGCCGGGTTCGATGGTAGTTCGGTCAGGCTGTCCGCCCCGATGAAGTCGCCGTGGATGACGTAGTGGCGGGCGTCGGGGCGGGGTGCGGCCTCGTCGGCTGCGACGAAGGCGTCCACGACGGTGTCGATGGCCCGGTCGCCGGTGACGTGCACGCCGAGCTGGAATCCGGCCTCGTGCGCGATGCGGATCATCTCGCGCAGCTCCTCGACCTGGAGTTCGGGCGACTCTCCGTGCACGCAGAGGGCGCCGTGGCCGCCGTCCGGGTACGGGTCGTTCATCCAGGCCGTACGGTTGGGCGGCACCCCGTCGGCGAAGATCTTGACGCCGATGGCGTTCAGCAGCCGCGGGTCGGCCGACTCCGGGCGGCGCAGCTCGGCCAGCCCCTTGCGTACGTCGTCGGCGGATCCGCCCATCGGCGCCCGGGAGCAGCAGCACGCTGACGCGCGCCTGAAGGTCACCTGCCGCGGCGAGGTCGGCGTACGCGGTCCAGTTGTCGGTGCTCCGCCGCCCGACGCCGCCGCCCTGCGCGCCTGCAGCATCGACGCGGACACCGCCGCGCCGACCGGTCACCGGCGGCCGGCCGGCGGAGCACGCGCCGCCCGTCAGAGGGCGGTCCTCGACGCCTCGCTACGGAGCAGGGTGTTGAGGTTGGCCATGGAGGTGCGCATACCGGCACGCATCGCGGGCTGCTGTATGCAGTCGAGGAGCAGCCCCAGCGGACCCAGGCCGATGGTGTACTCGACCTGGTAGAGCATCTCCGTCACCTCCCGGCCGTCGGCGCTGTGGACCGGGCGGAACTCGAAGGTGTTGGTGACGTCCTGGAGCGGGGCGAACCCGGTGCCGGTGTCGACGCGGCGCCTGAAGGGCTCGATCTCCCTGACGGTCCAGACCGAGTCGGTCTTGAGGGGGCCGAGGGTGCGGTTGCGCTCGGAGTAGGTCCTGCCGACGACGGCGACGCCGTGGTGGTCGGTGACCTCGATGGCTCCGGCGACCCACTCGGCGTACCGGTCGGTGCGGGAGATGACGTCCCAGACCCGCCCGAGGGGGGCGTCGATGACAGCGGTCTCGGCGACGACGAAACGGTTCATGGCAGGGTCCTTTGTTGGTCGGTGCCGGTGGGCTCAGATCTGGTGGAGGAGTTCGGTTGCGGTGTGGCGGCCGGAGCGGACGGCGCCGTCCATGTAGCCGTTCCAGTAGGGGGAGAACTCGGCGCCCGCCCAGTGCACGCGCCCATGGGGGCGGCCCATCCACTGGCCGAAGTCGGTGAGCACGCCGGGGGCGGCGACGGAGGTGGGGCCGCCCCGGGTCCACTGCTCCGCGGTCCAGTCCTGCTCGACGTAGTCGACGGTGTCGAAGGCGCGGTCCCCGACGACCTGGGCGAAGCAGCGCAGGACGGCGCCGCGGCGCTCGGCGGCCGAACGGTGGGCCCACCTGCGCCATTCCCGGCCGCCCAGGAAGCCCATGAGCACGCCCGGACCGCCGTCGGGCGGGGTGTTGTCGAACATTTCGCGGATGGGGGATCCGCCGCGCAGCAGACCCATGCCGGACAGCCCGTCCTCCCGCCAGAACGGCTTGTCGTAGACAGCCACGCACTTCATGAGCGTGCCGAACGGCAGCCGCTGGAAGAGCTGGTCCTGCTGCGCGGGCAGCAGCGGGTCCCACACGATCCGCGAGGCCACCAGCGGCGGGACGGCGACGATCACCCGGTCGGCCCGCCAGTCTCCGGCGTCGGAGACGACGGTGACACCGGTGGGGTCCTGGCTGACGCGCCGCACCGGCGCCGACAGGTGGACGCGGCCGTCGAGTTCCTCGGCGAGGCGCTGGGCGA
Source organism: Streptomyces sp. NPDC007808 (assembly GCF_042868655.1). Lineage (NCBI taxonomy): Bacteria > Bacillati > Actinomycetota > Actinomycetes > Kitasatosporales > Streptomycetaceae > Streptomyces > Streptomyces sp. NPDC007808. Next base: position 213,488 of record NZ_JBIAEQ010000001.1, on the reverse strand, counting down.
CCAGCTGTGAGCCGCCGACGAACCGGCTGTCCTGGGCGCCGCCGGTGGTGCCGGTGCCGCGTTCCATGGTGCCGGGGTGCGTCTCGTTGCCGAACGTCGATACGTACCAGAGGCTGAACAGCGCGGACGCGTCGCGTGCCTCGCCGCCGTAGGCGGAGTTCAGGAACATGTTGATCATGTCGACGGCGTCGCCGGTGATCTCGGCCCTGCGCAGCCAGGTCTCGTAGGTCATCCCGTCCAGTTCGCGGGCGTTCGGGGCCCGCCAGGGGGCGGCCGGGTCCACCTTGGCCGCGGCCTGGCCGATGCGGACCAGGGCGATACCCATGTCAGGCAGCGCGAACAGGTCCGGCGGGGTGTGCCCGGTGAACCGCTTGGCCTTGCCGTCGTGGACGTAGACGGTCTCGCCGGGGACGGCGGCCTGATAGGTGTCCACGCCGACCTCCTCGGCCAGCGCCAGGATGTGGTCCTGGGTGGGTCCGACGAACTGCCCGCCGATCTCGGTGACCCGGCCTTCGCCGAGGTGGTGGTTGAGCAGCCGGCCGCCGACCCGGTCGCGGGCCTCCAGCACGGCCACCGACCTGCCCGCCGCCACCAGCTCTCGTGCCGCGGTCAGACCGGCCAGCCCCGCGCCGATCACCACGACGTCGGCCCTGCGGGTCCGGTGTGACGTGGCGATGCCCTGGTCGAGCGTGCTGCTCATGATCACTCCTTCTCATGGGTGTCCCGGCGCCACGGAAAGGCCCGGGGGAAAGCGGCACAGGCCCATGACCTGGCCTTTCCCGGGGGCGGTGCGCTCCGGCACTCACACCATACAGACGACATGATCGACTGACAATGTCAGAAGTTCAAGTTAGTTGATTTGGTCGCTCGACTTGAGCAGGTGATAAAGTCGGTTCCCGAAGCAGCCCGGATGCCGCTCACGGCACCGGAGTGCCTCATGTCCGTGCCCGCTCGCCTGCGCGGGCCGACCGGTTCCGCCGTTCGTCCCGCGTCCGCGACGAGACGTCCGGAAATCCCTTACCGACCTCGGGAGTTCGTCAATGGCTGTCCTGCTCCATCGACTGGGCCGCGCCGCCTACCGTCTTCGCAAACCGGTGCTCGGTGTCTGGCTCGTGATCCTCGCCGCTCTCATCACGTGTGTCGGCGTTTTCGGCGGCAAACTCGACGACCGCTTCACCGTGCCGGGAACCGAGTCGCAGCGCGCGCTGGACACCCTCGGCAAAACGCTGCCCGAGGCCTCCGGGGTGAACGCCCAGATCGTCTTCACCGCACCCGAGGGGGGCCGGGTCACCGACGCCCGCTTCACCGCGGCCATCGCCGGAGCAGAGGCGGCGGCCTCCAAGGCGCCCCAGGTCAGCGCGGTCATGGGGCCGGACGTCACCGGCGCCGTCTCGGCCGACCGGAGCACGGCGATCGTGCAGGTGCAGTACTCCGTGCAACGGTCCGAGGTACGCGCCGCGTCCCTGGACGCCGTAGAGCGGGCGGCCGAGGCCGCCGAGCGCGACGGGCTGAGGACCTTTGTCGGCGGCAGTGTCTACGGCAGCAACGGCGTGCACATAGGCCCGTCCGAGATCATCGGTGTCGCCGTCGCCGTGCTGGTCCTCGTCGTCACCTTCGGCTCCCTGCTCGCCGCGGGCATGTCGCTGCTGCCCGCACTGCTCGGCGTGGCCGTGGGACTCGCCGGGCTGCTCGCCCTCGCTCCGGCGGTCAGCATCTCCTCCACCGCCGTCACGCTCGCGCTGATGCTGGGGCTGGCCGTGGGCATCGACTACGTCCTGTTCATCCTCTCCCGCCACCGCCAGCAACTCGCCCGCGGCACCGATCCGCAGGAGTCCGCGGCGCTGGCCACCGGCACGGCCGGCAGCGCGGTCGTCTTCGCCGGCAGCACCGTGATCATCGCCCTGGCCGCCCTCAGCGTCATCGGCATCCCGTTCCTGACCGTGATGGGCCTCGGTGCCGCCGGAGCCGTCCTCGTCGCCGTCCTGGCCGCGATCACCCTGGTCCCGGCCCTCGCCGGATTCGCCGGCACCCGGCTGACCCCGAAGCCCGGTAGCAAGGCGGCCCAGCGGGCCACCGACCCGGACGGACCCTCCGGACGGGCCGCTCTGGGCGCCCGCTGGGTGAGGTTCGCCGTCGCCAAGCCCTGGCTCACCGTCCTGGCCGTCGCGGGCCTTCTCCTCACGCTCGCCCTCCCGGCCGCCGACCTGCGCCTGGCCCTGCCGGACAACGCGTCGGCGCCGGTGGGCTCCACCGAGCGCAAGGCGTACGACACGATCAACGACAAGTTCGGCCCCGGCTTCAACGGCCCGCTCCTGGTGCTGACCGAGACCGACCACGGGCCCGGCGCGCAGGCGGGCTCCGAGGTCGCCCGCGAACTGCGGGACCTCAAGGGAGTCAAGGCGGTGCTGCCTGCGGTTCCCACGCACGACTCGGCGCAGACCGTCGTCCAGGTCGTCCCCGAGACCGGCCCCGACAGCGTCCGCACCGACCGGCTCGTCCGGGACATCCGTGCCGCGGCCCCGGAACTGCGTGAAACCACCGGAGCGAGGGTCGCCGTCACCGGCACCACCGCCGTCAACATCGATGTCTCCAACCGCCTCAGCGACTCGCTGCTGCCGTTCATGGCGATCGTCATCGGCCTCAGTCTGATCCTGCTGACCATGGTGTTCCGCTCGCTGGTCGTCCCCCTGAAGGCCGCCGCCGGGTTCCTGCTCTCGGTCGCCGCATCGCTCGGCACGGTCGTCGCCGTGTTCCAGTGGGGCTGGCTGGCCGACGCCCTCGGCCTGGCCCACACCGGTCCCGTCGTCAGCTTCCTGCCGATCATCCTGGTAGGCGTGCTCTTCGGACTCGCCATGGACTACGAGGTGTTCCTCGTCTCCGGGATGCGCGAGGAGTGGGTGCACACCGGTGAGGCCCGCCGCTCGGTGACCGACGGCGCGCGGCACAGCGTACGAGTCGTCACGGCGGCCGCCCTGATCATGTTCACCGTCTTCGCCGGGTTCTTCCCGCTCGACGACGCCCTGATCAAGCCCATCGCCTTCGCACTCGCCGTCGGCGTCGCCATCGACGCCTTCGCCGTACGCCTCACGCTCGTCCCAGCGGTCCTCGCCCTCGCCGGGCGGCACGCCTGGTGGCTTCCCGCCTGGCTCGACCGGCTCCTGCCCGACCTCGACGTCGAGGGCACCCGCCTCCAGAACGCCCCGGAGGTGGAGCACAAGGAGCCCGAGCGAGTCTCCTGAACCGGCTGCGCACCCGGCGGATCCACCGCCTCGCGCGAGGCCCTGGCACGGAGGGCATGCCACCTCCGGGCCAGGGCCTCGGTCTGCCATCGGCCGGCGGCAGGGCGAGGTCGCTCGACCCGCGCACGACGAGGGGTCAAGCGCTTCGATGCGCGTACGCCCTCTTCATCTCATCGGCGAACAGTGCGCGTTCAATTCAACGGTTGTTGCAGCAGGGTTACTTTCGAAGCGCTTCGATAATACGGTGTACGCCCAAGCCGACCACATGTGACGGAGGGGGCACAGGTGCAGGCACCGCTGATACGCATCCTGGGGCCGATCGAGATCAGCGACGGCGCACACCCGGAACCGCTTCGCGGCGTCAAGCCGTGCGCACTGCTCACCGCGCTGCTGCTCAGGCCGGGGAGCGTGGTGTCCCTGGAGAACCTGATGGACGCCCTGTGGGCGGGCGAGCCGCCGCGCTCCGCCGTCGCGAACCTGCGCTCGTACGCCCATCTCCTGCGCCGGCGGCTCCCGTTGGCGACCCCACTCGTCAGCCACCAGGGCGGTTACGAACTCCAGGTCGCGCCGGACGCCGTCGACCACCTGGTGTTCGAACGGCTCGCCGACCGGGGCCGCAGCGCGGTCACCGACGACCCGCCCCGGGCCATCGAGTTGCTCAACGCAGCGCTGGCCCTGTGGAGGGCGGACCAAGCGGCCCCCGGAGTCGAGCGGTACGGCATGCTCGACGGCCCGCTGCGCACCCTGGACGCCGAGCGGATCCGCGCCACCGAGGATCTGGCCGATGCCTGGCTCGGCGTCGGCCAACCACACTCCGCGCTGCGTACGGCGGGGCAGGTGCTCGCTGCGGAGCCGCTGCGCATCCGCAGCTGGCTGCTGGTCCTGAACGCCCATCACCACCTCGGCGAACCAGGGCGTGTGACCGACGCGTTCGAGTCGGCTCGCACCGTCTTCCGCCGCGAGCTGGGCACCGAACCCGACGCCTGTCTGGGCCGGCTGCATCGGCAGCTGCTCGCGGGGTGAGCGCCATGGCCGCCACCTTCTTGACGGTCTGCCACATTCTCGTCGCCGTCGTCCTCGCCGCGTCCGCCACGGGCAAGGCACGGCCCGCCGGATTCCGTGCGTTCCTGACCACACTCGCCGACATGGGCCTGGGCTCCCCGGGCATGCGCCGCCCGCTCGCGTACGCGACCGTCGCCGCCGAAGGCGTGGCCGCGGGCCTGCTGTTGCTGCCCGGCACGCGCGCCGGTGTGATCGGGCTGCTCCTCGCCTCCCTGGTCCTCGCCGCGCTCACCATCGGCGTGGTGCGCGCGGTACGGGGCGGCGGTCCGCCCGTGACCTGCGCCTGTTTCGGCCGCACCGGGCGCCCCCTCGGCGTATTGCACCTGATCAGGAACGGCGGGCTGCTGCTGGCCACCGTCGGCGCCCTGGTCGTCACCGTCTCCGGTTCGGGGCGGGCCGCGGGCGGGGAGCTGGTCGTGGCCGTGGCCACGGGTGCGGTGCTGGCCGCCGTCGTGATCGGCCTGGACGACATCGCCGATCTGTTCACCGCGCCCACCGCCTCCCCCACCCGCGCCAACGACCTCCGGTAGGAGTCCCCGTGTCCCTCGGCCTGTCCGTACTCGGCCTGCTCCTCGGCCTGTTCAATCTCCTCCTCCTGTACGGCGTCGTCCGCCGGCTCAAGGAGATCGAGTCCCGCCCGGCCCACGTGACGTCCACCCCGGTCACCGGCATCACCGACGCCCACCGGTTGACCGCCGGCGCCACGGTGGACATCCCCGACGGCACCCGGCCCACGCTCGTCGCCTTCTTCGCACCGGGCTGCGAGCCCTGCGAGCAGTTGCTGCCGCTGGTCGTCACGAGCGCCATGGACGAGCCCGGCGGCAGGGAACGTGTCCTCGCCGTCCTCTCCGAGGGCACCGACGACGACAACGCGCGTTTCACGAAGGCTCTGGAACCGGTGGCCCGGGTCATCGCCGGCGATGCGAAGGACCCCTGGGTCGAGTCGTGGATCACCGCGTTCCGGGTGGACGGGCTGCCCCTGGTCTGCGGTCTCGACGACACCGGCGACGGCGTGGCGATCCGCTGGTCGGCGGTGAGCCCGCCGGAACTCATCGCCAAAGCGGGGATCGCGGGCCGGCCGGTCGTATGACGCACCCGGCACAGCACCCCGTGTCCCGGCCCCGGGTCGCGGCCACGGCGCTGCGGCTCGCGCTCGGCGCGCACCGCCGCGCCCTCGCGGCGACCCTGCTGCTCGCCGTCGTCGAGGCCACCGGGCCGATCGCGGCGGCCTGGCTGACCAAGGAGCTGATCGACTCGCTCACCGGGCACGGGACACGCGAGGTCACCGCGACCGCCGGGGCCCTGGCCGCGATCGGCGTGCTGCTCGCGCTCCTGCCGTACGTCGACGATCTCTGCCAGGGGGTGCTCACCCGGGCCGTGGCGCTGACCGCGCAGGACCGGCTGTTCCGTGCGGTCAACGCCCACCCCGGCCTCGACCTCTACGAGGACCCGGTACGCCTCGACCGGCTCCGGCTCGCCCAGCAGACCGGCCAGGACACCCCCGTACAACTGGTGCAGTGCGCGCTGATCGTGCTGCGGTCGGGGTGGACGCTGGTGGGGTTCGCGGGGATGCTAACGGCCGTCAGCCCGGTCCTCGCGGGACTGGTGCTGCTCGGTGCCGTACCGAAGCTGGTCGCGGAGCTGCGGCTGGCCCGGGCGACGGCCGCGGCGTTCGCGGGCGTCACGGCCGGCGAGCGCCGCGAGGCGTTCTTCTCGACGCTGCTCGGCGGTACGACGGCGGCCAAGGAGATACGGCTGTTCGCCGTCGGGGACGTACTGCGGGAGCGCATGCTCGTCGAGCGGCGGGCCGTCGACCGGATCCGGCACCGGCTCGACGTACGCCGTCTGAGTGTCAACTCCCTGCCCACCGTGCTGGCTTCGGGTATCGCGGGCGGCGGGCTGCTGTGGGCGGCGGGACGGGTGTCGGCCGGGACGCTGACCGTCGGGGACCTCTCCGTGTTCCTCGCGGCGGTGGCCTCGGTGCAGGGCGGACTCGGCTCTGCGGTCACGGCGGTGGCCAACGGCCATCAGCATCTGCTGGTGTTCGCCGAGTACGTGGCCGTGGCGGAGGGCGGCGCACGGCCCGGCACCGGGCGGCGGGTCGCGGGGCCGCTGCGCGACCGGATCGTCCTCGATGACGTGTGGTTCCGTTACGGCCCGGATCTGCCGTGGGTGCTGCGCGGAGTGACGATGACGGTGCGTGCCGGGGAGAGCGTGGGTCTCGTCGGCGTGAACGGAGCCGGCAAGAGCACCCTGGTCAAACTGGTCTGCCGGTTCTACGACCCCGAACGCGGGCGGATCCTGTGGGACGGGACGGATCTGCGGGAGTTCACGCCAGAGTCCTTGCGGGACAGGCTCAGTGTCGTCTTCCAGGACTTCGTCTCGTACGAGATGACGGCGGCGGAGAACATCGCGCTCGGCGATCCGGCGGTGGCCGTGCGCACGCCCGACGGCGCGCCCGGCCCGGAGATCGTCGAGGCCGCGTGCGAGGCGGGGGTGCACCAGGTCCTCGCGGGTCTCCCGGCCGGGTACGACACGATGCTGACCCGGGGGTTCTTCGGGGCGAACGACCGGGACAGCGGTGTCGTGCTGTCCGGCGGACAGTGGCAGCGGGTCGCACTGGCCCGGGCGTTGCTGCGCGCCGACCGGGACCTGTTCGTGCTCGACGAACCGACGTCGGGGCTCGATCCGGACGCTCAGGCCGAAGTGGCCGGTGTGATCAGGGGGTTGGGGCGGGGCCGGGCGCGGCTGTTGATCTCGCACCGGCTGAGCGAGGTTCGTTCCGCGGACCGGATCGTGCTCCTCGACGGGGGTGAGGTGCGGGAGGAAGGGCCGCATGAGGAGCTGATGGGGTTGCCGTCGGGACGGTACGCCGAGTTGTTCCGGGGGCAGGCGGCGGGGTTCTGGGAGGGCTCGCCGGACCCGGACCCGGAGCCGGAGGTGGCGGGGGCTGCGGGTGACGAGCCCGGTCGGCAGCAGGAGGTCGCGGGGTGAAGCGGGTGCTCGGCAGGTGGCTGATGCTCGTGACCGTACGGGGGCACAGCATGGAACCCGCACTGCGGGACGGGGCGGTCGTCCTGGCCCGCCGGATCGGAGGCCGTGCGGGAGGAGGCGAGCGGCTTCCAGGACGGCTCCGGGGGCGGCGCGGGCGGCTCCCGGGGCGGCGCGGGGGCCGGGCGGGCCGACGGCTGCGCGTGGGCCAGGTGGTCGTCCTGCCGGTACAACTGCCGGGCGGCGCCCGCGTGGTGGGGCCGGTCGCGGACGGGGACGGGCTGTGGGTGAAACGGATCGCGGCGCTGCCGGGTGACCCGGTTCCGGCCGGGGTTCCGGGGTGTCCTGGCCGGGTGCCGCCGGGGCGGATGGCGGTGCTCGGCGACAACGCGGCGTCGAGCACGGATTCGCGGAGCGTCGGACTCGTACCCGTGGACGTGGTGGTCGCGGTGGTGCTCGGCACGAACGCCCGGCCCCCCGCCGCAGGGCGTGACGGGGGGCCGGGCGCGAACGATGCCGCAGGGAGGCAGCGGGGACGGCAGGACTCGTGTCAGTAACAGCAGGAGTACAGCGTCCACGCGGTGCAGTTCGAGCCCGGCGACTGGCACGTACGGCGCCAGTTCCCCTTGGCGGAGGGGTACTGCGGACCGCAGCTCGTGTCTCGGCGGCACCAGTACTCCGTGGTGCTCGCCTCGGCCTCGGCGCGCGGGACCACCCGGCCGAGGACCGCGTCCGCGAGTCGGTTCAAAGTGCGCATGAAAAACCCCCAACTGAGGCCGTCGCTCGTCACGACGGCGTTCGTCCACGACGCTACGAGAACGGCATACGCCCGCCATACATCGCCGATACGCGGACCACGTGCGTCCCTTCACCGGCACGGCCCGGCCTCAGGCCCCGGTGCCGGCCACCTCACCGAGGCGGCCGTCCCTCACCCGCAGCACATCCGTGCAGCGTTCCGCCACCGCCATGTCATGCGTGGCCACCACAAGCGTGCAGCCGTACTCGGCGGCCAGTTCCCCCACCAGGTCCATGAGCTGCTCACCGGTCGACGAGTCCAGGCTCCCGGTGGGTTCGTCGGCGAGCAGCAGCCGGGGCCGGGCGATCAGCGCCCGTGCCACCGCGACCCGCTGCTGCTGTCCCCCGGACAGCTGCGAGGGCAGCGCCGACTCCCGTCCCTGAAGCCCCACCGCCGCGAGGAGTTCACGGGCGCGTGCGTCCCGGTCGAAGCCGGTCCTGCGGGGCAGGACGGGAGCCAGCACGTTGTCCAGCGCGCTCAGGCCCGGCAGCAGATGGAACCGCTGGAACACGAACCCCACCGTGCGCCGGTACGCGGCGGCGGCCCGCCGCCTCAGCGCGGTGACGTCCTGGCCGTCCACCCACACCCGTCCCGCATCGGCGCGCTCGATGGCCCCGATGAGGTGAAGCAGTGTGGATTTGCCGGAGCCGGAGGCGCCGACGAGGGCGACGCTGTGTCCGGCCGGGATCTCCAGACTGATGCCGTCGACGGCCTTGATCAGCCCGTCACCGGTGCCGAAGCTCTTGTGCAGGTCCTCCACCAGGACCGACGCACCGTCCCCCATGGGGCTTTCTCCCTCTTCGTGTGTCCGTGCGTCCTTCTTGTTCATCCCTCTTCCGCCAACGGCCCCGCCGGCGATCGCCGTACCGCGAGTCCGGCCGCGACCACGCTGCCCGCCACGGCCGCCAGCACCCCCGCCACCGCGACCACGCCCACCGCCACCGGCAGCCCCGCCGGGATCGAGCCGGTGAAGGCCGCGGTCAGTGCGAGCCCCGTCACGGCGCCGGGCAACGCGCCCGCCACGGCGATCACCGCACCCTGCGCGACGACCAGTCGCATGACCTCGCTGTCGGCCCAGCCGCAGGCCCGCAGCATGGCGAACTCCCCGTCCCGTTCACAGCTGTCGAGGTAGAGGACGTCGGCGAGGGCGAACACCCCCAGGGCCGCGGTGAGGACGGCCGCGGCGACATCGACCCCACGCACCTCCAGGGAGACCGCCTCGCCGAGGAGCGTGCCCTGGACCGCGCCCTGGAACGTCCACATGACCGCCGTGAGCAGGGAGACCGCGGCGACCCCGACCGCGAGTGCCAGCGCGCCGAGCGCCGAGCGGGACGGCGTACGCAGCGCCCCGTTCGCCGCGAGCCCGAGCAGGGTGCGCCCGCGCCCGGCCCGCCGGGCCCGCCGCGGCCCGGCAACCCCGCCCCGCAGCGCCTGGGCGGGATACGGCCGGCCTGCCCGTATCGCCGGAAGCGCCCCGGCCAGCAGGGCCGTGGCCACCACCAGCGGTACCGCGAACAGCGCGCGCCCCACGGTGACGTCGAGGCCGAAGGCCCGCCCCAGCGGGAACGAGGCCCCGGCGCCGGCGGCACCGGCCACGGCTGCGACCACGGCGACCTCGCCGAGGACGAGTCCCGCGAGGCGGGCGCCCGTCCAGCCGGTGCAGGCGAGGACGGCCAGCTCGCGCTGCCGGGTGCGTACGGAGGCGGCCACGGCGTTGCCGAGGAACAGCGCGCACACGCCGAGCACCAGGCCGAAGAGCAGCACGCTCTTGCGGTCGGCGGCCTCGACGAGTGCGACGGCGGTGCCCTTGGCGGTCCAGTTCTCCGTCAGCGCGAGCGCGGGCCGCCCGAACTTGCCCTCCCCCAGTGCCACGTGCCGCGGGGCCGGGGAGGAACCCGCCGTGATGTCCACGTCGAGCCCGGTGCGGGTGGTGATCGCCTCGGCGACCGCGCGGATACGTTCCCTGGACGCCTGGTCCGTTCCATGGACACCGGCGACCCTGACCCGCACCGCGGAGATCGGGTCCTTCGCGTGCGGGGAGTCGGGTCCGGTGACGGCCCGCACCGACTGCAGGGTGGTGAGCAGTTGCGGCGGGGTGGCGAGATAGCCGCCCGGGTTGCTGTTGGGGGCGAGCGGTCGGTTGCCGAGTGCGGAGCGGGCGGCGGCGTCGGCGGCGCGGGCGGCGGGCGGCCGGTAGGTCTCCAGGGGCACCTCGGACAGTTTCGAGAAGCCCTTCAGACGCTCGACCGCGTAGGTGCCGACCACCTTGAACTGCGGGAAGTGGTCCTGGCTCGCGTCGGTTCCGGGCAGTCTGGTCACCGGCCGGAACGCCGTGTCCTGGACGAACCACGCCGGCAGATCGCCGCCGTACGTCGACTGTCGCCACAGCTCACCGCTGTCCGAGGCGACGGGCGCGGGCCGCAGCACTCCCCCGCCCGCCGTGTAGCGGGGGCTTCCGGCCTGGAGGACGACGAAGGGGTTGACGCCGATCGTGCCGTCCGCGACCGACCGCCGGAACACGGTGTCGGCGTCGGCGCGCGTGGTCGCCCCGGGGCCGACGGGCAGCCCGGCCAGCAGACCGCGCAGTTCCTTCCCGCCCCGTCCGGCGAGCTCCGGCAGCGTTCCCTCGACGTTGAAAACCGTCGTGCTCAACTGCTCGTCCAGGTAGGGCCGGTCCGTACTGATCAGCGGGATGTCCTCGAACCGCGCCCCAGCGCGCTCGTCCCTGGCGGGCTTCTCACCGTCCCTCAGATACCGGCCGGAAGCCATCGCGCGGTCCACCCCGACCAGCCGGGCCTCCTGTGCGGGATCGACGGCGGCGAGCAGCAGTGTCATCGACCAGTCGACGTCGACCACCGCGCGGCGGGAGGTCGTGCGGTTGTGCACGTCCGTCCCGCTGGTGAAGGTGCCGTCCGCATGCCGCCGCACGACGACGAGTTCGCTGCGCTGGGCGGGGTCGAGCTGGTCATTGGCCGCGCCACCGTCGTACGAGGAGACCGTACGGATGGCACACAGCGGCTCGAACCTCCCCCCGGGGAGCACCTCCAGCGGAGGCATCTCACCCTCGTCGCAGGGGCCGTTCCCCTGGTTCAGCGCGTCACCGACCTCGGTCAGGTGCCGTCCGCGGTACGTGTACAGGCTCCTCCAACTCGGATCCCTGGCCGTCGATCGGGCATCGGGCAACACGACCGGATTGCTCGTGACGTAGACGTACACCGAACCCGGGTCCTGGGCCCTGCTCAGCGACCGGTCCGTGGTCCACGTGTTGCGCAGCCGCAGCAGCTGCCGGTCGGCCGCGGGGTCGAGCCGCCCGGTCACATCGACCTGTGCGCGCGTCCCGGCCTGCACATAGCCGAGCATGGCCACGGGAGCGGCGACCTCCACTCCGCGCAACCCGGCGATCTCGCGCCACTGACGGGGAGTCACCCCACCGAACTGCCCGGACAGAAAGTTGGGCCGCACCTGCCCGTCGGACTCCTCGCGCCCGCTCCGCGCACCGGCGGGGCGCACGAGAATGTCGTAGGCGGCACGGAAGTTGGCGTCGGCGGACGCCTTCACCGTCAGCCGTGAGGTCTCCACGGACCCGGTCAGCAAGGTGAAGCCGGCCGTGGCCACCAGCACGCCGACCAGCAGCGTCAGTGTCCGCACGGACTGCCTGCGCAGCTGACCGGTGATCATTCCCCACATGGCGCCTCCATCGGCGCCACGCTAGGGAGCGGCCATACATGGGCGATACACGACGGCGGCAGGAAAGGGGTGCCGTCGGTGAACTCCGGGGCAGCCCCGCCTGGTCGTGGGCCGCCCGCCGATGGCACCATCTGTGGGATGCCTCCTTCGCTCCAGGTCGGCCCGTACACCGTCATCGCGCTCGCCGACGGCGCGGGGCCCTTCTTCTCCCCCAGGTCGGAGGCGTTTCCCGACGCCACCGCCGAGCAGTGGGCGGCGGCCGACCAGCTCGATCCCGGCGCGCTCGACACCGACGGGCGCTGGCGGCTCCAGTTCCGCGCGTTCGCGATCCGCAGCGACCGGGGCGTGACGCTGGTCGACGCGGGGATCGGCCCGGCCGACGGCCCGGCGGCCTCGTGGGCACCGGTGCCCGGGGAGCTACCGGCCTCGCTGGCAGCCGCGGGTGTCGAGCCATCCGAAGTGGACACCGTGGTGCTCACGCACCTCCACACCGATCACGTGGGGTGGGCCGTCGTCGGCGGCGAGCAGGCGCGGCCGTTCTTCCCCAACGCCGAGTACCTGTTGCAGCAGGCCGAACTCGATGCCATCGAGGAGATCAATCCGCAGCTGCGGTCCGCTGTGATCGACCCGCTCCACAAGACCGATCAGCTACGGCTGCTCGACGGCGACACCTCGCTGCGCAGCGGCGAGCGCGCGTTCGCCACGCCCGGGCACACGCCCGGTCACCAGAGTGTGCTCGTCGCGTCCGGGCGCGAGCTGGTCGCCGTCACCGGTGACCTGCTGGTGCACGCCGTCCAGCTGCTCCACCCCGAACTCTCCTACGCCCACGAGATGGACCCGGAGCGGGCAAGGGCCTCAAGGGAACAGCTGCTGCACGGCCGGGCCGCCGGCACCCTTCACCTCGCGACCCCACACCTGACCGAGCCGTTCATCACCCGCTGACCCACCCGGCGGGCCGGTCGCTGCCGGGGCGATCACGATGCGTCCCGGGCCCCGTCGGGCGCCCTGTCCGGTCGGAGGCCCTGTGCTCACCCCGGTGACGGCGGGGCCGCGGACGGGCACCGCCCCCGATCGGCGCCGCAGCGCGTCACGGGCCGCTGTTCCGTACCCTGACGGCATGCGCATGCGCCCCACGCTGAGCTGGACTCCTACCGAGGACGTGCCGCCGGGTACGACGGACCTGGAGCCGGTCATCGACCTGCTGCGCACCGGCGGAGTGCTGGCGCTCAGCGGAGCGGGGATCTCGACGGAGTCGGGCATCCCCGACTACCGGGGCGAGGGCGGGAGCCTGAGCCGCCACACTCCGATGACCTACCAGGAGTTCACCGGCGACGCCCAGGCCCGGCGCCGGTACTGGGCGCGCAGTCACCTCGGCTGGCGCACCTTCGGCCGGGCCCGCCCCAACGCCGGGCACCGGGCCGTGGCCGCCTTCGGACGGCATGGCCTGCTCTCGGGTGCCATCACCCAGAACGTGGACGGTCTGCACCAGGCCGCCGGCAGCCAGGACGTCCTGGAACTGCACGGCACCCTGGCCCGGGTCGTCTGCCTGTCCTGCGGTGCCTTCAGCCCCCGCCGCGAACTCGCCCGGCGGCTGGAGGAGGCCAATCCGGGGTTCGAGCCGGTGGCCGCCGGGATCAATCCGGACGGCGACGCCGACCTCACGGACGCACAGGTCGGCGGTTTCCGCGTGGTGCCCTGCGCCCTCTGCGGCGGCATCCTCAAGCCGGACGTGGTGTTCTTCGGTGAAGCCGTTCCGCCGCAGCGGGTCGAGCACTGCCGCGAGCTGGTCGATTCAGCGGCCTCGCTCCTGGTCCTCGGCTCCTCGCTGACGGTGATGTCGGGGCTGCGCTTCGTCCGTCAGGCGGCCCGGGCCAAAAAGCCGGTACTGATCGTCAACCGGGACCGGACCCGGGGCGACCACCATGCTCTGACCAGGGTCTCGCTTCCCCTGGGAGCCGCCCTCACCACCGTGGCGGAACGGTTGGGCCTCCGCGTCGACGGCGAGGCGCCGCCGTACGCCGCCCCTCCCCCCGGATGAGCGTCGGAGCAGTCGGAATCCGAGTCTGAAGCCGGACTTGCCGGCGCACAGCCTCCCGTGGTCGTTCGGCGCTGCGGGCCCGCGACGGCGGCCGTCTTCCCGAAACCACTGGACGAGACGAATCGTATCGTCTAGCTTTTCTCCCTGTAGGTCGGCACGCGACGCGCCTCCACGTGCCCCGAGCCCCCGTCCCCCAGCAAAGGACCGCTCTTGCGCCCTGCTCCCGCCGGTACCACCACCACTGCTCCTGTCCCCGCCACGTCCCAGCTCGCTCTCGCCGAGGTGAGCAAGCGCTACGGCGATCGCATCGTGCTGGACCGCGTGTCGTTGACCGTCCGGCCGGGCGAGAAGGTCGGGATCGTCGGGGACAACGGCTCCGGCAAGTCCACGCTTCTGCGGCTGCTCGCCGGACAGGAGCCGGTCGACAACGGCAGCCTGACCGTCACGGCTCACGGCGGCATCGGCCACCTTCCCCAGACCCTCGACCTGCCGGAGTCGGCCCGTGTGGCCGATGCCGTGGACCACGCGCTGGGCGAACTGCGCACCCTGGAACGCCGTATCCGCACAGCGGAGGCGGCGCTGGGCACGGCCGACCCCGCCGGGTTGGAGCACTACGCCGCTCTGGTGGCCGAGTTCGAGGCGCGGGGAGGGCACGGCGTGGACCGTCGTGTCGAGGTGATCCTGCGCCGGCTCGGCGAGCCCGCGCCACTGGAGCGCACGCGCCCCTTGAGCACCCTCTCCGGAGGGCAGCGCTCCCGGCTCGTGCTCGCCGCCACCCTGGCCGGCGCCCCCGAGCTCCTCCTGCTCGACGAGCCGACCAACGACCTGGACGACGAGGCCGTGGACTGGCTCGACGGCCATCTGCGGCACCACCGGGGGACAGTGGTCATGGCGACACACGATCGCGCGTTCCTGGACCGCGTCACCTCCACCGTCCTGGAAGTGGACTCCGATGAGCGCACGGTGCGGCGCTACGGCAATGGATACGCCGGATATCTCGCCGCCAAGGCCGCCGCCCGCGCCCGGTGGGCGTGGGAACACGAGCGCTGGAGCAACGAGGTCGCCCGTCAGGAACACCTCGCCGACTCCGGCATCGGGCAGCTGACCGGCATCCCCCGCAAGGGGCCGTGGGCGTTCAGCGGCGCCGGCGCCTTCCGGGCCCGCTCGCGCTCGCACGGCGCACAGAGCCGCATCCGTAACGCCCGCGAGCGGTTGCAACGGCTCACCGAGCAGCCCGTGCCGCCACCTCCGCGGCCGCTGCGGTTCACGGGCCGCGTCGAGGAAACACCCGGTCCAGGTGAGACGGCCACGGCAACACACCTGGAAAACGTTCTGGTCGAAGGGCGGCTGTACGTTCCCTCCCTGCGGCTGGCCCCCGGCGACCGGCTGCTCGTCACCGGCCCCAACGGTGCCGGCAAGAGTACGCTCCTGCAGGTTCTCGCGGGAGAACTGGCGCCTGACGCCGGTACCGTGTGCCGTCCGCGGCGCGTCGGCCATCTGCGGCAGCAAGGCGTGCCCGACGCCGCCTTCGACGACCGGACGCTGCTCGCGGCCTTCGCGACCGACAGGGCGGGGCAGCCCGAGGACCACGCCGACGAGCTGCTCTCCCTCGGCCTGTTCCACCCCGCCGAACTCGCCGTCCCCGTACGCCGTCTGTCCGTCGGGCAGCGCCGCAAGCTCGAACTCGCCCGGCTGGTGACAGCCGGCCCACTCGACCTGCTCCTGCTCGACGAACCCACCAACCACCTGTCCCCCGCCCTGGTCGAGGACATCGAGACGGCACTGACGCACTACACCGGCACCCTGGTCGTCGTCACACACGACCGGCTCCTGCGCCGGCGCTTCACCGGCCGCCACCTCCGACTACCGCACCCCGCCCAGGAACCGCCGGAGTGACACCCGCGCCGGGCCGGCAGGCACGGGACCCGGCCCATGGCACCCCGGGAAGCTGCGGCACCGGCTGCCGGGTCCCCGCGCGCGCGGCACCGGGCCGGTCCTCGGCTACGATCACGTCGGCCGTCGCAGCGACCGGGGAGGGAGCCACATGTGGCGCAGACTGGTCGGCACGGTGGCTGGTCTGCTGGTGCTGTTCGTAGGCAGTCTCGCCTTCAACGCCGCCTCCGGACAGAGCCGTTGGCCGGGACCGCTCGATCTCGTGCGCGTCCACCCGTGGGTGGTGCTCCTGCTGCTGATCCCGCTCGCCTGGGTCGGGCTGCGGCCCGAGTCGCGCGGTGATCGCGCACCCCGCCCGGCCGCCCCCACGACGTACCACCTGCCACCGCGCAACACCCACTTCACCGGACGCGAGGACGCACTGAGGGAGCTGCGGCGGCACCTGGGTTCGACGGGCGAGGTCACGCTGGCGGCCGTGCACGGGCTCGGAGGCGTGGGCAAGACGCAGCTCGCAGTCGAGTACGCGTACCGCCATCTGGCCAAGTACCGCTTCGTCGCGTTCATCGACGCGGAGGAACCCGACTTGCTGGCGTCCCAGTTCGCCGCACTGGCACGCGAGTTGGGTCTCGTGGACGTGGGCTCGGAGCAGGTCGTCCCGGGTGTGTACGCCACATTGCGGGACCGCAGGCCGTGGTTGATCATCTTCGACAACGCCGAGAAGCCGGGGACGTTGCTGCACGCGCTGCCGTCGGGCGACCTGGCGAAGAACGGCCACATCCTCATCACGACGAGGGTGAGCGGCTGGTCGGGCAGGGCGGGCGTCGTGGATCTGCAGGTGTTCACCAGGCGGGAGTCGGTCGAACTGCTCGTTCGGCGGGTGCCTGGTGCGAGCACTGGGACGGCGGACCGGATCGCGAAGCAACTGGGCGACCTGCCCCTGGCGTTGGAGCAGGCGGCCGGGTACATGGGCTACAACCAGACGGCCCCGGACGCCTATCTGGCTCTGCTGACGTCGCGGCTGGAGGACATGATCGCGCGCGGCGAAGCGGCCGACCGGCCCACGGTGGTCGTCGCCACCCTGTGGCAGCTCAGTGTGCGCAGGCTGCAGCGGGAACACCCGCAGGCCGTGGATCTGTTGCGGCTGTGCGCCCTGCTGGCCCCGGAGCCCATCCCGCTGACCCTGTTCACCGACAGCCCGGAACCGTTGATCGCGACGGCCGCGGACCCCTTGGCGTGGGACACGACGGTCGGCGCCCTGGCCGGCCTCGGCCTGGCGAGGCGGGAGGAATCGGCCCTGGTGCTGCACCGGCTGGTGCAGGCGGCCATCAGAGCCACGATGACCGACGAGTCGCTCACGACGACCCGGGCCCGACTGTGCCGTGCCTTGCTGGAGGCCGTGCCGCGCGACATCCACGGCGGCCCGGACGCCCGGCCGCGCTGGCACAAGCTGCTCCCCCATGTGCTGACCGTCACCAAGGACGACCCACCGGCCCAGTGCGCCCCGGAGACCGCACTCCTGCTCCGGTTGAGCTCCGAGTTCCTCCTCGCGATCGGTGACCGTGCGGTGGCGCTGCCCCTGGGTGAGCGGGCCCTCGCGCTCGACGAGGCTCTTGAGGGCCGGGACGCGGAGATCGGCTTCGACCTGATCACACTGGCGCAGATCCACCGGGACCTCGGTGCGCCGGAGACGGCACGTCCCCTGGCCGAGCGTGCGCTGCGGCTGCACGAGTCCTGCCTGCCTGCCGAAAGCCCCGCCATCGCGACGGACCTGGCGACACTGGCGAGGACGCTGTGCCTTCTCGACGAGCACCGGGCGGCGCTGCCTCTGGCCGAGCGGGCGCTGCGGATCGACGAAGCCGCGCACGGCCCGGACGATCCCTATGTGAGCTTCGACCTGGCCGCTCTGGCGACGGTCCACTTCGACCTCGGCGACCCTGCGACGGCCCTGCGGCACATCGAACGGGCCCTGCGGATCCGCGAGGCGCACTATCCGCCGGACCACCTGTACATCGGCTATGCCCTGCTGTTCAAAGCCCGGATTCTGCATGCCTTGAACGACCCGTCCGCATGGGAGCCCGCACGCCGGGGCGCGGACATCCTGCACAGCCAACTCGGCAGGACCCACCCCAAGACCGAGGACGCCGTCGCGCTGGCGGACAGCCTGCGGCGCTGACTCGGCCCCGAGGCGGGGGCGCCCTGCGGTCAGGGGCCCGCGGGGCGCGGGACGGAGCACGCTCGGGCGCTCACATCCCCGTCACCCGTGCCACGGTGAACGGTGTCTGCGGGGTGCCCGGGCCCATCGGGCCGCCCTTGTCGAACTGGGAGCGGACGACCAGCAGGCCTCGGTGGTCGCGGGCCAGGGTGGTCGGGGTCTGAAGGGCGGGATCGGTCAGGCTGCGGGTGAGACGGGCCTTGGTGCCGTCGGCGGACAGATGCCAGCGGGTGAGGGTGTGGGTGGCGTTGTGGGCGACCCACAGGGTGCCGTGTGCCAGTTCCATGCCGTCGCCGTGCACCATGTCTGCGCCGCGCAGGGTCACCTGCCGTACGGAGCCGTCGGCCACGCTCACCCGGTACAGGCCGCCGCCGGGCATGTCGACGACGAACAGCATGCTTCCGGTGGGGTCGGCGACGATGCCGTTGAGGACGGGGGCCGTGGGCGGGCGCGGGGTCAGGGCCCGGCTCAGGTCGTAGCGTGCGGTGAGCGGCGCCCGGCCGCCGCGGGCGCGGGCCAGCTCGGCCGGTGTGACGCGGTAGATCAGCGGACGCAGGCTGTCGGTGAGGTACGCCGTGCCGTCGGCGGTGATCACGAGGTCGTTGAGGAAGCGCGGGTCGTCGTTCGGTACGTCGAAGCGGGCCAGCAGGGAGCGGTCGTGGAGGTCGTACACGGTCACGCCGGTGGTGGAGTCGATGACCCACAGGCGTCCTTGGCGGTCGACCTTGAGGCCGTTGGCCGTGTGCCGGCCGTCGAGACCGGCCGGCAGGAAGACCCGGGCGGTGCGATGCCCGGCGGCGGCGCGGTAGACCGCGCCGGTGGTGTAGGAGCCGACATACGCGTCGCCCGAGCGCGGGTCGAGAGCGATGCCCTCCGGGTAGGCGCGCTCGCCGGGGAGGGTGAAGGCCGTGGAGACGCGGGGTCGGGTGGTCGCCCGTGCGGACACGGGAGCGGCGACGGCCAAGGCGGTAGCGGCGGCGGCGGTCAGAAACGTACGGCGCTGCATCGAACGGGACACGGGTGACGGTGCCTCTCAGGTCGGTGGGGTCAGCCCTTCGGTGTGAACCCGAAGCTAGATTAGAACTCTAATGCTCGTCAATGCATTACCTTTCGCCAGGGGCTGCATCGGCATATGAGACCGCTACCATGCGCGAGTGATGACCTCCATGCCTGCCTCCGAGCGCCTCGGCTCCTACATCAAGCAGGCCGAGCAGGCCCTGAACGCGACCAAGACCGCGGTGCTCAAGCCGGCAGGGGTGACGGTCCCGCAGTACGCGGCACTGCTCCACCTCTCCGACAAACCCGGTATCTCCGCGGCCGCCCTGGCCCGCCTCTGCGGCGTCACACCGCCCACCATGAACACGGTCCTGAAGAACCTCCACGACCGCGGCCTGATCGAGCGCACCCCGCACGAATGGCACAGGAACGTCCTGGAGACCCGGCTCACGAACGAGGGCCGTACCGTTCTGGCCGACGCCGACGCGCGTGCCGTACGCGTGGAGCGAGCCCTCGCCGACGAGTTCACGGACGAGGAGCGGGACGCGTTGACCGGGCTCCTCACCCGTTGCGTCGGCGTGCTGCGGGAGCAACGCCCTCGGTGACGGGCCCTTGGAAGGGCGCACCCCCGGTACACCGTCCCGTCGGGCGGTGTGTCGTACGACGGCCGGCGAGCACCCCCGTTCCCCGCCCCCGTACCGCTGCCGCCTCCTGCCGCGGCCGCCCCCGGATCATGTGACCGCCCCCCCCCTCAGCCCGCAGCTACGAACGCTCACATCCTTCAGGGACCGTGGCCCGCAGTTCCCTCACCAAGGCGCGCACCGCCGTGGATCCAGCCAGTTCGGAGGAGGTCACATAGCCGACCTCGCGTGTCGGGCGCCGCGGGCCGAGATCGGTGATCCCGACCGATGCCGGCACTCCGACCAAGGAGAGCGCGGGCATGATCGCCATTCCGTGTCCCCCGCTCACCAAGGAGAGGACCGCTCCGTCGTCCTCGGCCTCGACGGTCGCCTCCGGGATCCAGTCCTGTGCGGCCCACCAGTCGCGGGTGTACGAGCGGCAGTTCTCGGCCCAGTCGACCAGGGGCAGCGAACGCGGGTCCACCTGACCCACCGCGTGCACCAAGGCATACGGCTCCTCGAAGAGTCCGCCCGCGACCAGCCCCGGTGGCAGCGGCACGGAGCCGCCCAGCGTGGCGATGGCTATGTCGGCTTTCCCGTCGGCCACTTCACCCGCGGTGCCGCGCCCCACCTCGCGGACGATCCGCACCCGCGGCTCGATCCCGGGATGCCGGGCGCGCAGCCGCTGAAGGACGGGCGGCAGCAGGTGGAGAGCCGCGCTGCGGAAGGCCGCGATCCGCAACGGCCCCTCCGCCGCGTCGGACCGGGCCGCCCCGCGCGCCTCCGCGGTCAGGACGTCCAGCAGGCGCAGGATGCGGCGGGCGTGCGCCACGGCCTTCTCTCCGGCAGCGGTGGGGCGGGCGCCGGACCGGCCGCGTTCGAAGAGCACGGCACCGATCTTGCGCTCGCTGCCGCGCACCGAGTGGGAGATCGCGGACTGGGTCAGACCGAGTTTCCCGGCCGCGGCCGAGAAGCCGCCGGTGTCCGCGACCGCCACCAGGACACGCAGTTCGTGCGGGGCGAGATCGGAGTCGCTCGTGCGGGCCACGGGGCTTACCTCGATCCATGTGAACTGCTCATGGAACGGAGTCTCGCATGAGCGGAACGGGCTGCCCACCAGGCGCATTCCCGGCCTACGGTCCCGGCATGAACGAGACCGCGCTCACCGTGCACCAGACAGCCCGCCCGCACGGCTTTCCCACCGCCGAACACTTCGCCTTCGTCGAGTCCACGCTTCCCGCCCCCGCGGCCGGCAGCGCGCTCGTGAAAAACCTGTACTGGTCCGTCGACCCCTACCACCGCGAGATGATGGACGACGTACCCGGCGGCTTCGCGCTCGACGCGCCGCTGGAGGGCCGCACCGTCGGGCGGGTCGTCGCCTCGCGCACGCCTCGGCTGGCCGAGGGCGACCTCGTGTTCCACCGGCAGGGCTGGCGCACTCACGCTGTGGTCACGCCCGAGGAGACCCGGCAGCTGCCCCGCTTCGACGGAGTGCCCCTGACCGCCTACTTGAGCATCCTCGGCGGCACCGGTCTGACCGCCTATGTGGGTCTGACCCGCGTCGCAAGGCTCCGGGAGGGCGAGGACCTGTTCGTGTCGGCCGCGGCGGGCGGGGTGGGCACGGCGACCGGGCGGTTCGCGCGGCTCCTCGGCGCCGGACGGCTCGTGGGCAGCGCGGGATCGGCGGCGAAGGTCGACCATCTGACACGGGTTGTCGGTTTCGACGCCGCCTTCGACTACCACGACGGACCCGCCGCCGATCTTCTCGGCAAGGCCGCACCGGACGGCATCGACGTGTTCGTCGACAACGTCGGCGGCGAGCAACTGGCCGCGGCGGTGGGTGCGTTGCGCGCGTTCGGGCGCATCGTCCGCGTCGGCACGCTCAGCCAGTACAACACCCCCGACGCCCCGCCGATACGCTTCGACCACGCGGGCTTCGTGGAGAAGAGCATCCGCATGGAAGGCTTCCTGGTCAGCAACTACCGTGATCTGCAGGAGGAGCTGTACGAGTTCGCGGTACCGCATCTGCAGAGCGGCCGGCTCGCTCCGGACGAGACGGTGGTCGACGGGTTCGAGCACATCGTGGACGCCTTCCTGGGCATGCTCCACGGCCGGAACACCGGCAAGATCATCGTGCGGGACCGCACGCAGGTCCCGTGCGTGGACTGACACCGCCCCCAAGTGCAGGCGACGGCGGCGGCCTTCAGCCCACTGGTACGTCTACGGTCACAGGTGGGGAAGGCGGCACGAGCGTGTTCCGAACCGCGGCGAGGAACTCCCGGTACAGCTCCTGCCGAGGGTTCCAGGAGCCGGCCGCGATTGTCAGTGGCGGATGGCAGCATCGGGCCCATGACGGACACCACGGCATTCGACTGGCGTTCCTTCCTGCTCAAGTGGAGCGGGGAATGGGCCGATTCCCTGTCGGACGACGAGACGCGGAGCGACGACGACGAGGCCGCCCGGCAGGCGCGGTGGCTGGGCTTCCCACCCGCGTCCGAGGAGCGCATCGCGGCCATGGAGAGGCGCCTCGGCAGCCGCATGCCCCCGTCCTACCGGGAGTTCCTCAAGGTCAGTGACGGCTGGCGGAACGCGGGTGGGTTCGTGTGGCTGCTGGCGGGGACCCAGGAGGCGCGCTGGCACGACAACGAGTCGGGACTTGCAGACATCTTCGAGGAGTACCTGGACGAGGACTCCGGGCCCGAGGAGCGGCGGGAGGCGGACCTCTGGCGCCGGGGACTGCAGCTCGACGTCGAGTCCGACGCCACCCATGTCCTGATGGACCCCGAGGACGTGGACGAGGACGGCGAGTGGGCCGTGTACACCTGGGCGAGCTGGCGGGCCGCGCCACCCGAACGGCACGCGAACTTCCTTCAGTTCATGCGGGAGATGCATAGGGAGTTCCACAGCCTGAGGGCCCGACCGGGCGGTGCGGAGCCGCTGTTCGTCAACGACACGACGCGAGCGCTGGACTCCTTGGTGGAGGAGGCCCGGCCGATGGCGCTGAGCGGCGCCTGGGAACGGGCCGTGGAGGCACTGGACGAGGCCAAGGGCTACGGCAGACCGCGGGCCGCCGGGCTGGGCGACCAGATACGCCGCCTGCTCGGCCGGCGCGACATGGTGTCCTTCGAAGGCCTGGTGACGGACCCTCAGTACGCCCCCGAGCTGCTGCCCTTGCTGGTCGCCGAGCACGCGGCGCACTCCTACCGGGGCGACTCCGCGCTGACGTTCCATCTGCGGGGTGCCGACGAGGACCTGATGTCACTGGCCCACGCGACGCTGGATCAGTTACGGAACGGCACGTACCGGTACACGGCGGCCGGGCCGTTCGGAGAGGCGGTCGAGCGGGCGAGGGAGCTGGCGCGGTGGGGAGACACCGATCGAGCTTGGCGGACGCTGATGGACGCTCTGCCCCTGTGGGAACCGCTGGGGCCGGATCACCTGGCGCCGCTGGGATGGGTGGCCGACCCCGTGCTCGGACCGCTGCTGACCCCGGACCGGGGCCGGGAGCTGCTGTCCACGCCGAGGGCCGGGCAGGCGGGGCAGGCACCGCGGCCGACGGCCGGCCTCGACCCGAACGGCCTGGCGTGGCTCGCGGAGCCGGACCCCGGCAACAACCGCACGTCGTACCGGTTCGTCCTCGTGGAAGGGGTCGAGCCCGAAGAGGTGCCCCACCGTCTCGCGGACGGACTCGGGGACGGAGACGGCCCCGCGCTGAGCGAACCCTTGACCCACTGGGAGGCGCGTCACAGAGCACTGCGCGGCAAGAGGGAGTTCTCGTCCTACGACGACAGGGCGCTCATGGCGGTCGGCCGGGCCGGCGCCGGCTGGTGCTTCGCCTTCGACAGTGATCCCGCCCCGTTCGACCGGCGGCGGTTCGTCTCCCCGGCCGCGGCCGCCAGCGAGGGCACCCGCGCGGTGGTGGTGTGGAGCGGACTGAGGACGGGGCGCGGGGAGCCGTTCTTCCATCTCTCGGTGGCGCGGGACGGTGTCGAGCTGTACGCGTTCACCTACGCGGACTCAGAGGTCGGGCGGAGCGGGGAGATACCGCGCGCCCTGGACCCGAGTCGGTTCTTCGGCGGTTCGGAGGACTGGGGGCGGGTGGAACGGTCGCTGTTGGAGGCGGTGGCCGGGGAGTTCGGCGCGTCCCTGCCCCGTCACGCCCTGGTGAACGGGCGGCTGCACACGTTCGTCACCCGTTCCTGGACACGTCCGCCGCAGGACGGCGAGATGTACTCGGTGATGTGGCTGGAGTGGGGGGACCCGAACCCGGCGGACGGCGTGCGGACGGAGGAGGACGGGCCGGGGAGCAGGTAGAGGTCAGCTCCTCGGCCGCACCGGGCGGACTCCCGTACAGACGCACATACCAACCCAGCGTGTTCCACCCTCTCGCTCATGCGAAGGTACAAGAGACTTTCGCCTTGCATCTGCGGCAGAATCATCGGCGCAGACACGCCTGCCGTGTCGAGGACGCGGACCAGCCGGAGGGGTGTGTCCGTCCGTGAGGACCAGAGGGAGTGGGCCCGTGATGATCCGTACCGCGCGCCGGAAGCGCCGGACCCTGCGGGTGGTCGGCGCGGGTGCCGCCACGCTGCTGGCCCTGAGCGCCTGCTCCTCGTCCGACGGCTCTTCCACGGCGAGGCCGGACTCCTCCGGGTCCGCCTCGGACAAGCTCTCCGGCACGGTGACGGTGTTCGCGGCGGCCTCGCTGGAGGAGAGCTTCACGGCGCTGGGCAAGCGGTTCGAGACGGAGCACCCCGGCACTACGGTGACCTTCAGTTTCGGCGGCAGTGACACGCTCGCCGCGAGCATCACCGGCGGCGCCCCGGCGGACGTCTTCGCCGCCGCCAGTCCCAAGACCATGAAGATCGTCACGGACGCGGGGAACGCGTCGGGGACGCCCGCCACCTTCGTCCGCAACGAGCTGGCGATCGCGACCCTGCCGGGCAACCCGGACAAGGTCTCCTCGCTCAAGGACCTCACCCGGTCCGGCCTGAAGGTCGTGCTCTGCGACAAGGAGGTGCCCTGTGGCGCCGCCACCCGAAAGGCCCTCGACGCGAGCGGCCTCGAACTCACGCCCGTCTCCTACGAACAGGACGTCAAGGCCGCCCTGACCAAGGTCGAGCTGAGGGAGGCCGACGCGGCCGTCGTCTACAAGACCGATGTGAGGTCCGCGGGTGACAAGGTGGAGGGCGTGGAGTTCCCCGAGTCCGCCGACGCCGTCAACGACTACCCGATCGTCCGGCTCAGGGACGCCCCGAACGCCGAGGCGGCCGAGGCGTTCATCGCGCTGGTGCGATCCGCCGAAGGCCAGAGGGTTCTGACCGCGGCCGGGTTCCTCAAGTCGTGACGCCGCCCGGCAAGCCCACCGGGACCGACACCCTCTCGGGTCGGCCGCCGCGCCGCCGCGCGCGGGCGGGCGTTCCGCTGCCGCTCCTGCTTCCGGCGCTCCTGGGCCTCGCTTTCCTGCTCGTGCCGTTGCTCGCTCTCGTCGCACGGGCCCCCTGGCGCACCCTGCCCGAGCAGCTGACCAGCGCCGAGGTGTGGGACGCGCTCCAGCTGTCCCTGCTGTGCGCCACCGCCGCCACCGCGGTGAGCCTGGTGATCGGTGTGCCCCTTGCCTGGCTGCTGGCCCGCGTCGAGTTCCCCGGCCGCGGGCTCGTCCGGGCCCTGGTCACCCTCCCCCTCGTCCTGCCGCCGGTGGTGGGGGGTGTGGCGCTGCTGATGGCGCTCGGCCGCAACGGCATCGTCGGGCAGTGGCTGGACTCGTGGTTCGGCGTCACCCTGCCCTTCACCACGGCCGGTGTCGTGGTCGCCGAGGCGTTCGTGGCGATGCCGTTCCTGGTCATCAGCGTCGAGGGCACCCTGCGCGCCGCCGACCCGCGCTACGAGGAGGCGGCCACCACTCTGGGTGCCTCCCGCTTCACCGCGTTCCGCCGGGTCACGCTCCCGCTGATCGCGCCGGGCATCGCCGCGGGAGCCGTGCTGGCGTGGGCGCGGGCGCTCGGCGAGTTCGGCGCGACGATCACCTTCGCCGGCAACTTTCCCGGCCGTACCCAGACCATGCCGCTCTCCGTCTACCTGGCCCTGCAGAGCGATCCGGAGGCGGCCATCGCCCTCAGCCTGGTCCTGCTCGCCGTGTCCGTCGCGGTGCTGGCCGGGCTGCGCGACCGTTGGATGTCGGCAGGATGACCATGACCGGTGACAGCAGCATGGACAACGCCCCCGGCGCCGCCGACGCCCTCCCGGACGCACGTGCCGGAGCCCCCGATGCCGGGCTCGACGCCCGTCTGGTCGTCGAACGCGGCGCCTTCCGTCTCGACGTGGCGCTGACCGTGGCGCCGGGCGAGGTGGTCGCACTGCTCGGCCCGAACGGCGCGGGCAAGACCACCGCCCTGCGGGCCCTCGCCGGTCTGACCCCGCTCAGCGGTGGCCGTCTTCGGCTCGACGGCACGGACTTGGACCGTACGCCGCCCGAATCCAGGCCGGTCGGCGTGGTCTTCCAGGACTATCTGCTCTTCCCCCACCTCACCGCCTTGGACAACGTGGCCTTCGGCCCCCGCTGCCAGGGCGCGACCAAGGCGCAGGCCCGCGCGCAGGCCGCCGAGTGGCTGGACCGCATGGGCCTCGCCGGCCATGCCGGGGCCAAGCCCCGCAAGCTTTCCGGCGGTCAGGCCCAGCGGGTCGCCCTCGCCCGTGCCTTGGCGACCCGCCCCCGCCTGCTCCTTCTCGACGAGCCCCTGGCGGCCCTCGACGCCCGTACCCGACTGGAGGTGCGCGCCCAGCTCCGGCGACACCTGGCCGAGTTCGAGGCGGTGGCCGTCCTCGTCACCCACGATCCGCTGGACGCGATGGTGCTGGCCGACCGTCTGGTCGTCGTCGAGGACGGCCGTGTCGTCCAGGAGGGCAGCCCGGCCCACATCGCGCGCCACCCCCGTACGGACTACATCGCCCGGTTGGTCGGCCTGAACCTGTATCGGGGCGAGGCGGAGGGGCACACGGTCCGGCTGGAAACCGGCCCTGACATCACCATCGCCGAGTCCTTGACCGGCCCTGTCTTCGTGGCGTTCCCACCGAGCGCCGTCACCCTCCACCGGGACCGTCCGACGGGCTCCAGTGCGCGGAACCTCTGGCACGGCGAGGTGGCCGGGATGGAAACCCACGGTGACCAGATTCGCGCCGATCTGGCCGGCAAACTCCCCCTCGCAGCCGACCTCACCACGGTCGCCGCGGCGGAACTCGACCTGCATCCGGGTGCCGAGGTCTGGGCGACGGTGAAGGCGACGCAGACTCATGCCTATCCCGTCTGACACCGCACCGGGACCGTGCACTGCGGGCCTCCCCCGCGCCGGGCGGCGGCAGGACGCCAGACGCAGGACGCATGACGCCAGATGCAGCACGCAGGACGCAGCACGCAGCACGCAGGACGCAGGACGCAGGACGCAGGACGCAGGTCAGGATTCCGCGACCACGCGTACGGTATGTAGGCTCCCGTCGGCCGCGTCCGGAAGGAACATGCCGGACTCGACTCCGGTGACCAGGTACTTCAGTACCGGCTCCGTCAGACGTTCGCCGGGCAGGACCACGGGGATGCCGGGCGGGTAGGGGGTGATCATCTCGGCGGCGATCCTGCCGACGGCCTCGGCCGTGGGGATCTTCGCATGCCGTGCGAAATAGGCGTCCCGAGGCAGGTCGACCTGATCCATCCGCAGTTCCGCGGGGGGCGGCACGACGACCTGGGGGGCGTCCTTCAGCTCGTCGGCGTGGTCGGACAGGTCGCGCAGGGCCGCGAGAAGACGCTCGGCGGTCTCCTCGTCGTCGGCGTGGGTCAGCTGCGCGCTGATGCGCCGGTGGTCGAAGAGGTGGACGTCGATGTGGTGGTGGGCCCGCAACCAGTCGGCCGCCCGGTAGCCGCTGGTACCGAGTTCGCTGATGTCGATGACGACGGGCAGGGGGTCGAAGTCGGCGGCGAGGCCGGGGCCGCAGAAGTCCTCGGCACCGTTGACGTGCAGCCCGTCCACGGCCTCGATGGCGGTGCGGATGCGTGCCGCGAGCTTCAGGGCTCGCCCCATGAGGTCGTGACCGTGCTGCATCATCTGTCGGCGCCAGGCGTCGATGCCGGCGTAGATCAGGACGTTCGGGCTGGTCGTGTCGAGGAGGTCGGCCCGTGAGGCCAGCTCGGCGGGGTCGATCAGCTCGCCCTGGAGATGGAACACCGAGCCCTGCTCCAGACCGCTGCCCATCTTGTGGATGCTGGTGACACAGATGTCGGCGCCGGCGTCCATGGCCCACGTCGGCAGTTCGTCGTGGAAGGGCAGATGCGCTCCCCACGCCTCGTCCACGATGAGCGGCTTGCCCAGTCGGTGGCAGACCTCGGCGATGCCCGTGAGGTCGGCCGCGGCCCCGTACGGCGTGGGGCTGGTGACCAGGGCCCCGTCCGCGTCCGGGTACTCGTCGAACGCCTTCTCGTAGGCGGTCGCGGAAGGGGGATGCGCGATGTGGCGCGAGGCGTCCCACTGGGGTTCGACCCACACCGGCTGGACACCGCACAGGATGAGTCCGGCCACCACCGACTTGTGCGCGTCGCGTCCCACGAGGAGCCGGTGGCCGGGAGACGTCACCGCCAGCATGGCGGCCTTCACCGACAGCGAACTCCCACACGTCGAGAAGAACGTGTGGTCCGCGTGCACCGCGTCGGCCATGAGTTCCTCGGCCCGCTCCAGCACCTGGCCCCGGGTGAGCCGGTCGTCCAGACCGCCGCTGGCCAGGACGTCACCGAAGAAGACGGCGTCGCCCAGGACCTCGCGGGCCCGCGGGTCCGCGCCGCGTGCCCGTTTGTGGCCGGGGGGCGTGAACCCCAGCTCGTCGACGTTCCGGTACCTGGCGAGGGCTTCGAGGATCGGGGCTTCGGCATGGTTCGTACCCATGGGGGCCGGGTTCCCCTGACGACGGACCGCATGCAGGCGCTACTCCATGTGGCCGGGTACGGGGGCGTCAAGGCAGCTGCGAGCGCCCGGACCCCTGCGGCCCGGCGAGCCGGATCCGGGCGATACGGAATTCACGTGTGGCCCGGCGCGCGGCAGGGGACTTGGGAGGGCAGGCCGGGTGCAGCGGCGTTCCCATGGGGCTGACCCGACCCAGGCTTCTCTGGTTCGGACCAGGAGCTGGGGAAGCCGCCCCACCCCCGTCAGTTCAAGCTGCCCCGCTCGCACACCTGCCGGGCGACCTCGCGGAGCTTGACGTTGTTCTCCTGCGAGTAGCGGCGCAGCACGTCGAAGGCCTGTTCCTCGGTGAGGCGGTGGCTGCCCATGAGGATGCCCATGGCCTCGCCGATGAGATGGCGGGTGGCGACTGCCTGCTCCATCTGGGCGTGGGAGCGGGCGCTGGAGAAGGCGACCGCCGCGTGGGAGGCCAGCAGCCAGCCGGCTAGTTCGCTGTCCGCGGTGAACGCCCCGGGTTTGCGCGAGTACAGGTTCAGCGCGCCGAGGTCCTCGTCCTCCGTGTACAGCAGGAAGCCCATCATGCTGCCCACGCCGAGCTCGCGGGCCTGCGGGGCGTAGGCGGGCCAGCGCTGCTGCGCGTCCGTGAAATCGGCGATGCGGAAGACCCGCTCTCCCCGCGAGGTACGGGCGGCGTCGAAGCAGGGCCCCTCCTCCAGCCGTGCCTGCAGCCGGTCGCTGTCGACGACCAGCTGGTCGGTGGGCGAGAGCGTCTCCACCTTCGTGCCGTGCAGAACGAGGATGCCGGCCGCGTCACAGCCTCCGACCAGGTCGATGGCCGAGGCGGTGATCCGGTCGAGCGTGGCGTTCACCGAATCCTGCGCCAGAAGGTCTCGCGCCAACGACGCCAGCTGCTGCGCGAACCGGCCCCAGTCCAACCCGTCCTCCCATGCTCGCCACGGCGGCACACGTCATGCCCAGCTTGTCATGCGAGCCGCGCGGCGGCGCCATGAAGCGCGCCCGACACCCTTTCGCGCGCCGCCCGACACCCTTTCGCGCGCCGCACGGCAGGCGACCAGGCCGCGCTTTCGGCGCCGACGGCCCGTTCGCGGCCGGGCCGGCTCCGACGTAGGCGCCCGGTCCCTCCGCACGGGATGCTTGAGGGGAGGACGATCCACTGGGCGGCCTGGAGGTGAGGGCGATGCTCGCCGTCAACCCGATGGACGGCGCCTCGGTGCTGGCGACCTTCGGTGCGCTCGGCGTCCTGGTGGTGATCTTCGCGGAGTCCAGCCTGCTGGTCGTCGGATTCTTCCTGCCCGGTGACACGCTGCTGCTCCCGGCCGGTGTGCTGTGCGCGGGCAGCGCCGAGGAGGCACCGCGGCTGGTGCTGTGGCAGGTGCTGCTGTGCGCGGCCGTGGGCGCGGTGGCCGGCGGCCAGGTCGGGTTCCTGCTCGGGCGGCACGGAGGGCGAGCCCTGCTGGCGCGCACCTCCAGACCCGGCGTACGGGAGGCCGAGGCGCGGGCGGAGAAGCTGCTGGCCCGCTACGGCTACGGCAAGGCTCTCGTGATCGGCCGTTTCGTCCCGATGGTGAGGACGGTCCTGCACCCGGCGGCCGGCGCCCTCGGCGTACCCACGCGGAGCTTCACCGTCTGGCAGACGGCGGGCGGGCTGTTGTGGTCCCAGAGTCTGGTGCTGGCCGGGTACTTCCTCGGGTCCTCCGTCCCCGACATCGACGACTACCTGCTGCCGCTGGTCGCCCTCGTCGTGATCGTCTCGCTGCTGCCACTGGTACCGGTGGTGGCCGAGGCACGCCGCGCACGACGCGATCGCTGACCGCGGCGCCGCCCGCCACAAGGACCGCAACCGCCGGTCGCGAGCGACGATCCGCCGCCGCCGCGAGAACCGCGTCGCCCGCCGCGAGACCTGCTCCGCCGCCACGACCACCGATCCAACCGTCACGAGAACCGAACCACCCGTCCGCCGGCGGAACCGCCGGCCACGCCGACCGAACCACCCGCCGCGAAACCGACGAACCGCCCACCACGAGAATCCAAGCGTTCGACCTGTCGGACATCGTTCGAAACCTCTTGACGCTGTGCCACGCACCGGCCGACACTCTCGCCACGCGACCTCACACGACGTCACACAGCCGACACGGGTGCCCACGGCCGAGGCCCCGCCATGCCTCAGCAGGGAACCCGAGATGCCCCACATCGCACGTGCCCGTGTCCGCGCGAGACGCCTGGCGGGCCGGCTCGCCGCGCTGACCGCCGCGTCACTGTTCCTGGGACTGGCCACGCCCACCGATCCCGCCCGGGCCGCCGAGGCGGCCCCCGCAGCGGAGGTCACCGACGGCCTCGCCCTCTGGTACAAGCTCGACGCCACCTCCGGCAGCACCGTCACC
The DNA here is from genome assembly GCF_042868655.1 of Streptomyces sp. NPDC007808. NCBI lineage: Bacteria > Bacillati > Actinomycetota > Actinomycetes > Kitasatosporales > Streptomycetaceae > Streptomyces > Streptomyces sp. NPDC007808. The sequence continues at coordinate 182,613 of NZ_JBIAEQ010000001.1, read as the reverse complement.
GATGCCTCCGGCAACGGCCGCACCGGCACGGTCAACGGCGCCGCCGACTGGTCGGGCACCGGACAGGGGCTCGCGTTCAACGGTTCCGACACCTACATCAAGGTGCCGAACGACGTCATGAAAGGCATGAACGCGATCACCGTCTCCCTGGACGTGCTGATCGACGCCACCCAGAGCACGCCGTACTTCGTCTACGGCTTCGGCAACTCCAGCGGCGGCAACGGCAACGGGTACCTGTTCACGACCGGCAACTCCCTGCGCACCTCGATCGCGACCGGCAACTGGTCGACGGAGCAGACCACCAAGGCCTCCGACTCGCACAACCTCACCCGCGGCGTGTGGAAGCACCTCACCTACACCCAGGCCGGGACCACGGGCGTGCTGTACGAGGACGGGGTGGAGGTCGGCCGCAACACCGCGGTCACCATCACCCCGGGCGCGATCGGCTCCGGCACCACGACCGCCAACTTCATCGGCAGGTCCGTCTACTCCGGCGACAGGCTGTTCAAGGGCAGGATCCGCGACTTCCGGGTCTACGACCGCGCCCTCGCCGGTTCTGAGGTCGAGCAGCTCGCGCTCCCGGTCGCCGCACAGGGCGTCGCCGACGACAAGGCCGCGCTGAGCCTCGGCGACACCACCGCGGTCACGGCCGATCTGGACCTGCCGAGGACCGGGACGGCCGGCGGTTCCTCGATCAGCTGGGCCAGCGACAACACCTCCGTGGTGTCGGACGGCGGCAAGGTCACCCGGCCCGCCGCCGGTGAGCCGAACGGCCGCGCCACGCTCACGGCGACCCTGACGAAGGGCACCGTGACCGCCACCAAGTCCTTCGACGTCACGGTCCTGCCGGACTTCGACGACCGGGCCGCCACCGAACAGGCCGCCGAGGGCCTCACCGTCCACAACCTCGACGACGTACGCGGCAACCTCACCCTCCCGGCGACAGCCGCCCACGGCACGGACGTCACCTGGTCCTCCGCGAAACCGGCCGTGGTCTCGGCCGACGGCGTGGTGCACCGCCCGGCGCACGGCGAGGGTGCCACCACGGTCGAGTTGACCGCCACCGTCAGCAAGGGCGAGGCGAAGACGACCCGCACGTTCACGGCCGAGGTCCCCGAACTCCCCGAGAAGCAGGCCCTCAAGGGCTACATGTTCAGCTACTTCACCGGCGAGGGCACAGCGGACGGCGAACAGCTCTACGCCGCGCTCAGCAAGGGCAACGACCCCCTGCACTGGCGGGAGTTGAACGACGGCAAGCCCGTCCTGACCTCCACGCTGGGCGAGAAGGGCCTGCGCGACCCGTTCATCATCCGCTCCCCCGAGGGCGACAAGTTCTACCAGATCGCCACCGACCTGAGGACCTACGGCAACGGCGACTGGGACGCCGCCCAGCGCACCGGCAGCAAGTCCATCATGGTGTGGGAGTCCACCGACCTCGTGCACTGGACGGACCAGCGGCTCGTCAAGGTCTCCCCGGACAGCGCGGGCAACACCTGGGCGCCGGAGGCCTTCTACGACGCGCAGCGCGGCGAGTACGTCGTCTTCTGGGCGTCGAAGCTGTACGACAACGAAGCGCACTCCGGCGACACGTACAACCGCATGATGTACGCGACCACCCGCGACTTCCACACCTTCAGCGAGCCCAAGGTCTGGATCGACCGCGGCTGGTCCGTCATCGACTCCACGGTGATCGAGCACGGCGGGACGTACTTCCGGCTCTCCAAGGACGAGCGGAACAACACCTCCTCCACCCCCAACAGCAAGTTCGTCTTCGAGGAGAAGAGCGACTCCCTCCTGGACCTGTCCTGGGACGCCGTCGCGGAGGGCATCGGCAAGGGCGCGATGAGCGCCGCCGAGGGGCCGCTGGTGTTCAAGTCGAACACCGAGGACAAGTGGTACGCGTTCCTCGACGAGTTCGGCGGCCGTGGCTACATCCCCTTCGAGACGACGGACCTCGCCTCCGGCACCTGGGCCCCGTCCACCGGCTACGACCTCCCGGCCAAACCGCGCCACGGCACGGTGCTCCCCGTCACGCAGGCCGAGTACGACCGGCTGCTGCGCGCCTACCAGCCGGACAAGCTCGTGGCGTCCGTCGAGGACGTGTCCGTGAAGACCGGCGTCGGACAGGCTCCCGTCCTGCCGGCCACGGTGATCGCCACGTACGCCGACGGCGTCAAGCGTCCGGTCTCGGTGACCTGGGAGGACGTCCCGGAGTCGAAGTACGCGCAGGCCGGTACCTTCACGGTGACGGGCAGCCTGCCGGACGGCGCCGCGATTCCGGTCCGCGCCGAGGTCACCGTCTCGCAGGACGGCCCCGACGTCCCCGCCGATCTGCTCCTGCAGTACGACTTCGACGAGACGGGCGGCAACATCGCCCGTGACTCCAGCGGTCACGGCTACCACGGCACCTACGTCCGTACGCCGGACTTCGGCACCGGCGTCGAGGGCGGCTCGTTCAGGATGTCGGGCGGTCCGAGCTCCTCGACCACCTCGCCGTACGTCCGAGTCCCCAACGGTGTGCTGAGGAACGCCGACAGTGTCACCGTCTCGACGTACGCCAAGTGGAAAGGCGGCGACAACTTCCAGTGGCTGTTCGGGCTCGGACCCGACAGCGACAAGTACCTCTTCGCCACCCCCTCCAACGGCGGCTCCAGCCTCTACTCGGCCATCACCAAGGCGAGTTGGTCGGCGGAGTCGAAGCTGACCGCCGGCTCACGGCTCACGCCCGGCGAGTGGCGGCACGTCACCGTCACTCTGAACGGCTCCACCGGCACCATGGTCCTCTACGTGGACGGCGTCGAGGCGGCCCGCACGACGACCACCGTCAAGCCGTCCGAGCTGTACGACGCGGACAAGGACCACACCGGCTACATCGGCAGGTCCCTGTACGCGGCCGATCCGTACTTCGGTGGCGAGGTCGACGACTTCCGCGTCTACGACCGGGCTCTCACGGCCGCCGAGGTCATGGAGCTCAGCGGCAACACCGCGGGCATAGCGAAGGCGACCCACCCGGCCCTGAAGGTGGACGCGCTCATCGACAACGGCGGGAGCGGGATCACCCTGCCGATGAAGGAGGGCACCGATCTCACCGCACTGGCCCCCGAGTTCACCCTCGCCCACGGCGCGTCGATCAGCCCCGCCTCCGGGAGCACGCGGGACTTCAGCAAGCCGGTGACGTACGAGGTCACCGGCTCGGACGGGAAGAAGCGGACCTGGACGGTCTCGGCGCTCATCATGAGGAGCCCGGTGCTGCCGGGCCTCAACGCCGACCCGAACATCGTCCGCTTCGGCGACACCTTCTACCTCTACCCGACCACGGACGGCTTCGAAGGCTGGAGCGGCACGCAGTTCAAGGCGTACTCCTCCACCGACCTGGTCCACTGGAAGGACCACGGCGTCATCCTCGACCTGGGCCCGGACGTCTCCTGGGCGGACAGCAGGGCGTGGGCGCCGACGATCACCGAGAAGGACGGCAAGTTCTACTTCTACTTCTGCGCGGACGCCAACATAGGTGTCGCCGTGTCCGACTCGCCGACGGGGCCGTTCAAGGACGCGCTCGGCAAGCCGCTGCTCAAAGCCGGCCAGTTCAGCGGGCAGATGATCGACCCCGCCGTGTTCACGGACGACGACGGCCGGTCGTATCTCTACTGGGGCAACGGCCGCGCCTACGTCGCCCCGCTGAACGACGACGTGACCTCCCTCGACTTGTCCGCGGTCAAGGACATCACCCCGAGCGGCTACAACGAGGGCACCTTCGTCATCAAGCGCAAGGGCACCTACTACTTCATGTGGTCGGAGAACGACACCCGCGACGAGAACTACCGCGTCGCGTACGCCACGGGCCCCACCCCCACCGGCCCGTGGACCAGGCACGGCGTGATCCTGGAGAAGGACCTCTCCCTCGGCGTCAAGGGCCCCGGCCACCACTCGGTCGTCCATGTCCCCCACACCGACGACTGGTACATCGCCTACCACCGCTTCGCGATCCCCGGCGGTGACGGCACCCACCGCGAAACGACCATCGACAAGCTGGAGTTCGACACCGACGGCCTGCTCAGGAAGGTCGAGCCGACGCTCACGGGCATCGACCCGGTGACCGTCGTCCACGCCGGGCCGAACGCCGAGGGCGCGGAGGGCGACCGCATCCCGCTGAACGGCTCGGTCTCCGGTGCGGGCAGCCCGAAGTGGGCCGTCGAGGAGGGAGCACCCTGCTCCCTCGCCGACGCCGGGGCGGCGAGGACCTCGCTCACCTGCACCGACGACGGCACCTACGAGGTCACCCTGACCGGCGGCCGCGGCAGCGACACGGCCACCGTGACCGTGGCCAACGCGGCCCCGGAGGTCACCTCCGCGACCGGGCCCGCCTCCCCGGTCTCGGTCGGCGGACGGGCCGTCGTCGCCGCCGAGTTCGACGACCCGGGCAGCTCCGACACCCACACCTGCCGGGTCGACTGGAAGGACGGCTCGCAGCCGACGACGGTCCGGGCGGGCGCCGCGGGCTGCCGTGCCGAGCACAGGTACACCGAGGCGGGCATCCACCGGCCGGTGCTCACCGTCAGCGACGACGACGGCGCCTCGGACGGCACCGCGCTCGCCGAGCTGATCGTGTACGACCGCGCCGCGGGCCCCGCTCTCGGCGCCGGGGTGATCGGCTCCCCGGCCGGCGCCTACCCGGCCGGTCCGGAGCTGACCGGCAAGGCCGCCTTCTCCTTCGCCGCCGCCTACCCCAAGAAGGCCACCGTCCCCGAGGGCAGGGCGACCTTCGACTTCGGCGCGGCAAGGCTGAAGTTCCGCTCCACCGGCTCCGACTGGCTCGTGGTCACCGGCTCCCGGGCGGTGTACCAGGGCTCCGGCACGGTGAACGGCAAGAGCGGCTACGCCTTCCGGATCACCGCCACCGACGGACCGGACACGTTCCGCGTCAAGGTCTGGAAGAAGTCCACCGGTGTCGTCGTCTACGACAACGCCGTCGGCACCAGGACGGCCGGCGTCGTGAAGGTCGGTGCCGCCCGGCGATAGTCCCGTGCTCAGGGTCGGTCCCCCGGGATCCTGGGGGGCCGACCCTGAGCGCCGCTCCGGACGTTCCCTCATTGCGCCCTGATCCGGGCCGAGTTCCGTTGCGGCCGGCCCCGGCTCGGCGTCACGCTCGTCGAGGGGTGGCCACTCCTGTGATCCGTGGTCGATGGAGCAACAGGAGGAACTCTGTGCAACCGTTCACCAAGACCCTCGCCGCAGCGCTCGCTGCCGGCGTTCTGACGACGGGCGCGCTGGTGCTGGGCCCGGGCGCGGCGGACGCCGGCGCGACCGGCACGCGGGGCGCGGCCGGCTTACCGGCGGGCCCTTCCAGCCAGTCCGGCCAGTCCAGCCCTTCCAGCCCGTCCAGCCCGTCCACAGCGTCCGCGGCGATCGACTGGGAGCCGTGCTCCGGGGACCGTACGGCGGAGTGCGGCACGCTGCGGCTGCCCGTCGACCGGGCCGACCCGAAGGGTGCGAAGTTCGACCTGGCGGTGGCCCGTCGCAAGGCCACGGACCCCGGCCGTCGGATCGGCGTCCTGCTGGTCAACCCGGGCGGCCCGGGCGCCTCGGGAGTCGACTGGGCCGTCGACGACGCACCGGACCACTTCAGTGCCGACGTGCTGGCGAGGTTCGACATCGTCGGCTTCGATCCGCGGGGCGTGGGAGCCAGCGAGCCGGTGATGTGCTCCTCGGACCTGATCCGGAAGGCGCCCTCCGCATACCCCCGCGACCAGGCGGAGTTCGACCGCCTGGCCGCCTACAACCGTGCCCTGCGGGACGACTGCCGGCGGCACAGCGGCCCGATCTTCGACCACGCCGACACCCTCGCCGTCGTCCATGACATGGAGGCCCTGCGCAGGTCGCTCGGCGAGCAGAAGATCAACTACTTCGGCCACTCCTACGGCACCCTGATCGGCCAGCAGTACGCGGAACTGTACGGCGACCGGATCCGCGCCATGACCCTCACCGCGAGCATCGACCACAGCCTGGGCGCCCGGGAGTTCCTGGTCTCCTCCGCGCTCACCGCCGAGGACTCCTTCCACCAGTTCGTGCGGTGGTGCGCACGCTCGACGTCGTGCGCCCTGCACGGCCGCGATGTCACGGCCGTCTGGGACGGTCTCCTCGCCCGGGCCGACCGGGGCGAGATCATGGACCCGGAAAACCCGGGCAGGGCCATGACCGCGAACGAGATCACGCAGTTCGTCTTCCGCAGGCTCTACGTACCGGACTGGAGCGGAACGGCCTCGTTCGTCGCCGGACTCGACGCGCAGCGGCGTCAGAGCCCGCCGACGACCCGACGGGCGCCGGCACAGCCGGCCACGGAGGCTCTCCCCTTCCACGCGGTGCTCTGCGAGGACTGGCGTTTCCGGCCGAAGGACCACCGCGAGTTCGCCCGCCTGACCGAGGCCGAGCTGCGGGCGGCGCCGCACCTGCGCGGCTCGCCGCGTGTCCACGGCGCGATGGCCGGGTGCGTCGGCTGGCCGGACGAGGTGAACAACCCGCAGCACCGCCTGCGCATCACGAAGGCACCCAGGATCCTCATGCTGCACTCCCGCCACGACCCGGCCAACCCTTACGCATGGGCGAGGAACGTGCACCGGCTGACCCGGGATACGACCGTGCTGCTGACGTACGAGGGTGCGGGGCACAGCGTGTACGGACGCAGTGACTGCACCCGCGACGCGGTGGACGACCACCTCGTGAACCTGACGGTCCCGGCCGACGGCAGCCGCTGCGCCGCGGCCGACCCGGTCACCTGATGACCGCTCACGTCGGCGGATCGGTCAGCACGGGTGCAACCCTCTCGCAACGTCGACCGTGCTCCTCTTGCCGTCATGTATGAGGAGACCCCGCGTGTCGAGCTCACCCCCGCCGCCGCCGACCTGCTGCGCCGTCTGCGCGCGACGCACGGACCGCTGATGTTCCACCAGTCCGGCGGCTGCTGCGACGGGAGCGCGCCGATGTGCTACCCGGAGGGCGAGTTCCGTACGGGCGACTCGGACGTGTTGCTCGCGGAGCTGGACGTCGAGGGGATGCCGGAGCCGGTCACGTTCTGGATGTCACGCGGCCAGTACGAGACATGGCGCCACACCCGGCTGATCGTGGACGTCGTCGAGGGCCGGGGCAGCGGCTTCTCGCTGGAGGCACCCGAGGGGGTGCGTTTCCTCACCCGTTCGCGGGTCGTCGGCACCTGACGACCCCGCAGGTCAACGCCGTCTGGTGCACTTCCCCCGAGTCCTGGGACATTTGACGAGACTTCAGGGGGGCGATGTGGCACGTCGTCAGCGACGGTCGGTGATCGGCAGGGCGGCGCTCACGCTGCTCACGACCTTCTGCACGCTGGCCGGTGCGGCCCTGGCGGTGGCGGCGCCGGCCGGCGCAGCGCAGCGGGGCACCGGGATCGCGCCGGGGGTCGCGTACGAGGAGTTCGACATCGCGGCGGCCAGAGGCCCCGCCCATGCCCATGTGCTCACCGTCGATCTGCGCGATCCACGCGTACGGCTCGATCTGCTGCACCCGGGAGCGGTGGCGGCCCGCGCCACCATCTCTCGGCAGGCCACCGCACAAGGTGCCGTCGCCGGCGTGAACGGCGACTTCTTCAACATCAGCGAGGCGCAGCATCCGGGCGTCCAGGCCACCGGCGCGAGCGTGGGCCCGGCGATCGCGGGCGGGCGGGCGCTGAAGGCGGCGGTGCCGAACGGGCAGCGTTTCGGACCGGCGCTGCCGCCCGGCACCGGCACCGAGGACGTCTTCGGGGTGGGTGTCGACCGCCGGGCCCGGCTGGACGGCCTGCGCCTGGTCGGCTCGGTCCGCACGCCCGAGGGTCGGATTCCGTTGGGCGGGTTCAACCAGTACGCCCTGCCGGTGGGCTCCGTCGGGGCGTTCACCGCCGTCTGGGGCAGCGCCTCCCGGGTGCGGGCCACGTGCGGCACGGACACCGACCGGTCGGCCCCGTGCAGTACCGACACGCATGAGGTGACGATCCGGGACGGCCGGGTCGTGTCGAGCTCCGACACACCCGGGAGCGGGCCGATCGCACCGGGCACCACCGTCCTCGTGGGCCGGGAGGCGGGTGCGCAGCAGTTGCGGAAGTTCTTCGCGGGCGAGCCGGTGAAGGTACGGCACCGGCTGGTGGCGGCGGCGTCGCGGATCCCGTACCGCTTCGCCCTCGGTGGCTACCCGGTGCTCGCGGGTGGCAGGCCGCTGCCCGGTCTGGACGACCGGACCTCGGCCGTGCGTACGGCGGTGGGCATCGCGGACGGCGGACGGCGGCTGGTGCTGCTCGCGCTGGACGGCGCCCGTGCATACCGCACCGGTCTGACGATCGCGGAAGTGGCGTCCCTCATGCGGACGTTGGGGTCGGTGGACGCCTTCAGCCTGGACGGCGGGGGTTCCTCCACGCTGGTCGTGCGTGAGCCGGGGGCGCCGGCGGTCTCCGTACGCAACCATCCGTCCGACGGTGTGGAGCGCCCCGTCCCGAACGGCATCGGCATCTTCTCGACCGGGTGACCGTCACGGTCTCAGGCTGCTGACGATGTCCGCCGTGGCCGTCAGACCGCTGCTGATGGTCGGCGCCATGCTGGTGCCGGCCAGGTAGAAGCCGAGCAGCAGGCACACCAGCGCGTGCGTGATCTTCAGCCCGCCGTTGCGTACGAAGATCACCGCCAGGATGAACAGCAGCAACACCACAGAGATGGAAATGGCCATCGTCAACCTCCCTCCGCCACGCCGTCTTGTCCTGGTACACGGCGTTCCGCCGCAAGTGTGGCGTAGCAGAGGGTTCGCCCGGGCGGCTGACCTGTCCTCCGAACGTGTGGTGTTCCGCGCGCGGTGGGTTCAGGCCGCCCGGTGGGCGTCGAGGAAGGCCTCCAGACCGGCGAGGTCGTCCGTATTGACGAAGTCCACGCCGGCGTCGAGCAGTTCGCGCCACAGTGCGTCCCGCGCGGGGCCGGCCTGGTCCGGGGTGGCCCAGAACCGTACCTGTTGCCCACGGGAGTGGGCCGCCCGGACGATGCCGTGCAGCTTCTGCCGCTCGGCCGCCGGGAACGCGCCGACGCCGAGCCAGGTGAAGTTCAGCCTCCAGTTGTCGGAGATCAGCGGGGCGAAGGAGGCGGGCGCGGTGCCGCCGAGGTCGGCGAGGCGCCCGTCGTAGAAGGCCCGGCGCACCTTCTGGGCCTCCATCGGCACCCGGGCGGCACGGTCCCCGGAGACCACCGCGGTGACCGGCCCCGGGTGCACCCGGCCGTGGGCGTACGTCGTGAACAGGTGCTTGTACCGCTTCAGGTGCCTGTCCAGTTCGAGGTACGTCGACGAGCCCTCCGTCTTGATGTCGATGAGCAGGTGGACCGGGCGGCGACGACCCCGGTACACCGAGCCGTGGTTGGCCCTGACGCGGGCGGCGAGCGGGGCGAGGTAGAGGGACTCCAGCGTGCGTGCGGGGTCGAGCTCCTCGGGGTCGTGGGCGACGAGGAGGTGGTCACCGACCAGGAAGATGTCGGCCTCGAAGCTGCCGAAACGGTGGTCGAGGGCGTCGAGCAGTGGGCGCGGGTGCTCGTAGTCGTTGTGGGCGTGGGCCCGCCACAACGGGCATGGGCGGTGCCGGTGTTCACTCGCGAGCGCACCGGTGGCAGGCAGCGCGACCGTGCCCGCGAGGGCGGCGCCGAGGGTGGTGAGGGCTCTGCGACGAGTGGTGCGGGTCATGGCACTGCCTCCTTGAGGTGCCGGACGGGAACCGCTGCGAGTATGCGGCGCCCGGGGCCTCAAGGGGCAGAGCCGCGCGGGGAGTTGGCCGGACCGCCGTGCCGCGTTCACTTCGCCGCTGCGGGCACACGGGAAAGCCCGCCCCTGGTGGGACGGGCTTTCCGGGTGCTTCGCTCGGGAGCGGGTCAGGGGGCCCTGAGGTCGACGAGTTCGGCCAGCGCCGCACGGTGGGCGCCCGCGGTGCCGTAGGCGATCGAGTCGGCCTTGGCCCGCTTCAGATACAGGTGCACCGGGTGCTCCCAGGTCATTCCGATACCCGCGTGCAGTTGCAGGGCCTCCTCGGCGGCGTGCACGGCGACGGAGGCCGCGTACGCCTGGGCGACGGCGACGGCCACGTCGGCGTCCTCGTCGATGGCCAGCGCGTCGGCTGCGTTACGGGCCGCCGCGCGCAGGTTGACGACCTCCAGCCACAGCTGGGCGAGGCGGTGCTTGAGCGCCTGGAAACCACCGACGGGACGGTTGAACTGCTTGCGGTCCTTCAAGTAGCGGACGGTCTCGGTCAACGTCCACTCGGCGATGCCGAATTGCTCGGAGGCCAGCAGCCCGGCCCCGGCGCGCAGGGCGCGTCGTACGGCGGGTTCGGCGTCACCCAGCAGACGCCCGGGGGCGGCGTCCAGGGTGATCGTGGCCACCGGCCGGGTCAGGTCCAGGGACACCTGCGGGGTGACGGTCACGGCATCGGCGTCCACCGCGTACAGCCCGCCGTCGTCCGCGGGCACCAGCAGAGTGCCGGCGGCGGCCGCGTCCGCGATGCCGGTCAACTCCCCGTGCAGGGCACCGTCTTCGTGCCGTACGACCGGGTAGGCGCCGCCGGGGCCGACGTGCAGCGCGACCGCGAGGGCGCCGATCCGCCGCCCGGACGCCAGCTCGGCCAGCAGGCCCCCTTCGGCCTCGCAGGCCAGCAGCGCCTCGGTGGCGACGACCGCGCTGGTCAGGTAGGGAACCGGGGCGACGGCCCGGCCCAACTCCTCCAGCACCACAGCGGCTTCGCGGTGCGTGGCGCCCTGGCCGCCCTTCTCCTCCGGGACCAGCAGTCCGGCCAGGCCCATGCCGTCGGCGAGCGCCTTCCAGGCGGCCAGGTCGTGCGGGGCGGCGGACTCGGTGCGGGCGATGACGCCGGGTGCGTCGCAGTGGTCGGCGAGCAGGTCCCGTACGGCGGCGCGGAGCGCCTCTTCCTCCTCCGAGTAGAGCAGGTCGGGCTGGGTGCGCTGCGTCGGCTGCGTCCTCATCGGGTCAGGTCCTTCCACGCGACGTCCTTGTCGGTGCGCGGCTCGGACGGCAGGCCCAGGACGCGCTCGGCGACGATGTTCAGCAGGACCTCGCTGGTCCCGCCCTCGATGCTGTTGCCCTTGGAGCGCAGGTAGCGGTAGCCGGCGTCGCGGCCGACGAAGTCCACCAGCTCGGGGCGGCGCATGGTCCAGTCGTCGTACAACAGGCCCTCCTCGCCGCGCAGTTCCACCTCCAGGCCGCTGATCTCCTGGTTGAGGCGGGCGAAGGCGAGCTTCATGCCGGCGCCCTCGGGGCCGGGCTGGCCCGCGACGAGCTGCTGGCGCAGGCGCTCTCCGGTGAGGCGGGCGACCTCGGCCTCGACCCACAGCCGGAGCAGCCGCTGGTGCAGATCGTGGGTGCGCAGTTCGGGGCGCTCCCGCCAGGTCTTCGAGACCGGGCCGATCATGCCGCCCTCGCGGGGCAGGCGCATGCCGCCGATGGCGACCCGCTCGTTGTTCAGCGTGGTCTGCGCGACGCGCCAGCCGTCACCGACCTCGCCGAGGCGACGGGAGTCCGGGATGCGGACGTCGGTGAGGAACACCTCGTTGAACTCGGCCTCGCCGGTGATCTGGCGCAACGGCCGGACCTCGACGCCGGGGTCGGTCATGTCGCAGAGGAAGTAGGTGATGCCCGCGTGCTTGGGCACGTCCGGGTCGGTGCGCGCGATGAGGATGGCCCAGCGGGCGACGTGGGCGCTGGAGGTCCATACCTTCTGCCCGTTGACGACCCAGTCGTCGCCCTCCCTGACCGCACGGGTGCCGAGCGCGGCCAGGTCGGAACCGGCGCCGGGCTCGCTGAAGAGCTGGCACCAGACCTCCTCACCGGTCCACAGGGGCCGCAGATACCGCTGCTTCTGCTCCTCGGTGCCGTACTTGAGGATCGTCGGCGCGGCCATGCCGAGACCGATGCCGATGCGCCGGGGGTCGTTGTCGGGGGCGCCCGCGGCCTCCAGCTCGGCGTCCACGACGACCTGCAGGGAGCGCGGCACCCCGAGGCCGCCGAGGCCCTGCGGGTAGTGCACCCATGCCAGGCCCGCGTCGAAGCGGGCGCGCAGGAAGTCCAGACGGTCGGTGTCGGCCGGCGGGTGGGCGGCCAGCAGGTCCGCCGTACGGCGGCGCAGTTCAGCGGCGTCGATCATGCCGCTCCTCCTTCGGTGAGCCCCGGAAGCACGACGACGCGCCCCGTGGTGACGCCGTCGGCGACCCGCTGCACGGCGGCCGCGGCCCCGCCCATCGGGACGCGCTCGCTCACCAGCGGCTTGATCGCGCCCCGGGCGGCCAGCTCGGTGAGCTGCTCGTGGCAGTGCTGGATCAGCTTCGGGTTCTTGGTGTTGTACAGGCCCCAGTGCAGGCCCAGGATCGAGTAGTTCTTCACCAGGGCGTGGTTGAGCGCCGGGCTGGGGATCGAGCCGCTCGCGAAGCCGACGACCACGATCCGGCCCTCGAAGGCGACGACCTTGGCGGACTGGGCGTAGGCCTCGCCGCCGACGGGGTCGTAGACGACATCGGCGCCCCGGCCGCCGGTGGCTTCCTTCACGGCCGCGACGACGTCCTGCGCGCGCCGGTCGATGACGACGTCACAGCCCAGTTCCCGGGCGACGGCAGCCTTCTCGGCGCCGCCGACGACACCGATGACGGTGGCGCCGGCGGCCTTCCCGAGCTGCACGGCCGCGCTGCCGACCCCTCCTGCGGCAGCGTGGACGAGCAGGGTCTCCCCGGCCTGCAGACCGGCCCGGCGGTGCAGGCCGAACCAGCCGGTCTGGTAGCCGATGTGCAGGGCGGCGGCCTCGGCGTCGTCCAGCGCGTCGGGCGCGGGCAGGACCGCGGCGGTGTCCGCGACGGCGTACTCGGCGAAACCGCCGTACGGCAGCGCAGGGTTGGCGAGGACGCGGCGCCCGTCCTCGGTCTCGCCGCAGATCTCCACGCCGGGCGTGAACGGCAGTGGCGGCCTGACCTGGTACAGGCCCCGGCACAGCAGTGCGTCCGGGAAGTTGATGTTCGCGGCTCGCACCTTCAGCAGGACCTGGCCGTCACCGGGCGTGGGCGGCTCCACCTGCTCAAGCCGCATCACCTCGCTCGGCTCGCCGTTCTCGTGCACTTGCCATGCCTGCATGCGGTGCCTCCACGGGGGACTGCTTCGTCTGACCGGGGTCGGTTCGCATACTAAGCGGTCGCTTGTCGATCAGGGAACAGGTAGCCGCGGAACAGTAGCGGGCGTCACGACCGGCGCGGCTGCGCCCGGACGTGCATGCGCTCGCCCTGCGGGCCGAACAGGCTCAGGAACTCCGCCGGACCCTCCCCCGTCGAGCCGAACCAGTGGGGCACCCGGGTGTCGAACTCCGCCGCCTCGCCCGCCGCGAGCACCACGTCATGCTCGCCCAGCACGACCCGCAGTCGCCCGGACAGCACGTACAGCCACTCGTAGCCCTCATGGGTGCGGGGCTCGGGCTCCTCCCTGCGCTGCGGAACCAGCACCTTGAACGCCTGGAGGCCGCCGGGCTGCCGGGTGAGCGGCCAGTAGGTGCGCCCGTGCCGCACGAGGGGCTTGGAGCGCACCCGCGGGTCACCCACCGGCGGCGTCCCCACCAGTTCGTCCAGCGGCACCTGGTGGGCCTGCGCGATCGGCAGCAACAGCTCCAGACTGGGCTTGCGCAGACCGGACTCCAGCCGGGACAGGGTGCTCACGGAGATGCCGGTCGCCTCGGACAGCGCCGCGAGCGTCACCTCCCGCTCCTTGCGGATCCGCCGCAGTCTCGCCCCGACCTCCGCCAGCACTTCGTCGGTAGTCATGGGGCATATTGCAGAATCAGCAAAGACGTTTGTCAATACCGCGCCCATGGAGTGACCGTGTCGGTATGACCCAGACATACGAAGTGATCGTGATCGGCGGCGGAGCCGCCGGCCTGTCCGCCGCGCTGGTCCTGGGCCGGGCCCGGCGCCGCACGCTGGTCGTCGACGCCGGGGAACCGCGCAACGCCCCCGCCGCCCACATGCAGGGGTACCTCTCCCGGGACGGCATGTCCCCGGCCGACTTCCTGGCGGCCGGCCGTGCGGAGATCGCACGGTACGGCGTGGAGCTGGTCCGGGACCGGGCCGTGGACGTCGAGCGCGGCGCGGAGTTCACGCTGACGCTGGCGAGCGGCCGGACCGTGCGGGCCCGGCGGCTGGTCGTCGCCACCGGCCTGAAGGACGAGCTGCCGAACGTCCCCGGCGTCGCCGAGCGCTTCGGCAAGGACGTGCTGCACTGCCCGTACTGCCACGGCTGGGAGGTCCGCGACCGGGCCTTCGGCGTACTGGCGACCTCCCCGATGAGCGTGCACCAGGCGCTGATGGTGTCCCAGTGGTCGAAGGACGTGATCCTCTTCCTGCACGAGGTCGCCGCATCGGACCTGTCGGACGACGATCTGCGCAGACTGGCCGCGGCCGGGGTGAGCGTGGTCCCCGGAGAGGTGGCGGAGCTCCTGACCGAGGACGACCGGATCACCGGGGTGCGGCTGGCCGACGGCACGAGGCACGCACGCGAGGTGCTGTTCGTGGCGCCGCGCGCGGTTCCGCGGACCGGACTCCTCAAGCAGCTGGGGGCCGAGTTCCAGCAGACCCCCCAGGGCGCGTACCCGGTGGTCGACCCGACCGGGCTCACCTCCGTGCCCGGCGTCTGGGCGGCCGGCAACGCCATGGGCTTCTCCGAGCAGGTGGTGAACGCCGCGGCGGGCGGTTACCGCGCGGGGGCCACCATCAACGGGGAGCTGCTCATGGCCGACCTCGACGCGGCGTCGTCCGCGTAGCGCCACCGCGGTGGGGGTGTGCAGCGCCCGCCTGCGGTGCACCATGGCTGCATGCTGCTGACCCGGCTGGCCCAGGTGTCCCAGGAGGTCGCCGCGACCTCGGCCCGGTCCCGGAAGACCGCTCTGCTCGCGGAGCTGTTCCGGGAGGCCGAGGCGGACGACGTCCCGATCGTCATCCCGTATCTGGCGGGACGGCTGCCGCAGGGGCGGCTCGGCATCGGCTGGAAGGTGCTGAGCCGCCCGGTGGCCCCCGCCGCCGAACCGACCCTCACCGTGCGCGAGGTGGACGCCCGGCTGACCGAGCTGGGCAAGGTCTCCGGTACCGGCTCGCAGGCCGAACGGGCCCGTCTCGTCGGCGAGTTGATGGCGGCGGCCACACAGGACGAGCAGCGCTTCCTGATCGGCCTGATCACCGGCGAGGTCCGGCAGGGTGCCCTGGACGCGGTGGCGGTGGAGGGTCTGGCCCAGGCGACGCAGGCACCACCGGCGGAGGTACGGCGGGCGGTGATGCTCGCCGGGTCGCTCCAATCGGTGGCCGAGGCCCTCCTCGCCGAGGGGCCCGCCGCCCTCACCCGCTTCCGGCTCACCGTCGGCCGCCCGGTCCTGCCGATGCTGGCGCACTCCGCGTCCTCGGTGGAGGAGGCGGTCGACAAGCTCGGCGCCTGCGCGGTCGAGGAGAAGCTGGACGGCATCCGCGTCCAGGTGCACCGGGACGGCGACTCCGTACGGATCTACACCCGCACCCTGGACGACATCACCGACCGGCTGCCCGAACTGACGGCGACCGCACTGGAGTTGCAGGGCGAGCGGTTCATCCTGGACGGCGAGGTCATCGCCTTCGACGACACGGGCCGCCCCCGTTCCTTCCAGGAGACCGCCGGCCGCGTCGGCTCCCGGGTGGACGTGGCGACGGCGGCCGGTCAGGTCCCGGTGTCGCCCGTGTTCTTCGACGCCCTGTCCGTCGACGACCGCGACCTGCTCGACCTGCCGTTCACGCAGCGGCACGCGGAGCTGGCCCGGCTGGTCCCGGAGCCGATGCGGGTGCGCCGCGCGCTGGTTTCCGGCCCCGACGATCTGCGCGGGGCCGAGGACTTCCTCACCGAGACCCTGCGCCGCGGCCATGAGGGCGTCGTGGTGAAGGCCGTCGACGCCCCCTACAGCGCGGGCCGGCGCGGCGCCTCCTGGCTGAAGGTCAAGCCCGTCCACACCCTCGACCTGGTGGTGCTGGCCGCCGAGTGGGGCCACGGCCGCAGGACCGGCAGGTTGTCCAACCTGCACCTGGGCGCCCGTACGGCGGACGGCTCCTTCGCGATGCTCGGCAAGACCTTCAAGGGCATGACCGACGCGATGCTGACCTGGCAGACGGAGCGGCTCCAGGAGCTGACCGTGGCGGACCGGTGGTGGGGCGTGACCGTACGCCCGGAACTCGTCGTCGAGATCGCCTACGACGGCCTTCAGCGGTCCACCCGCTACCCGGCCGGTGTCACTCTGCGCTTCGCGCGCGTGGTGCGCTACCGGGAGGACAAGCGGCCGGAGGAGGCCGACACGGTCGAGACGCTGCTCGCCGCCCACCCGGAGGTGCGGCCGTGACCCCGTCCCGCGCGCGGCGCAGCGCCGGGCTGCTGCTCTTCCGGCGCACCGCCGACGGTCTGGAGGTGCTGCTCGGCCATATGGGAGGCCCGTTCTTCGCCAGGCGGGACGCCGGGGCGTGGACGGTCCCCAAGGGCGAGTACGAACCCGACGAGCCCGCGTGGGAGGCCGCCCGCCGCGAGTTCCAGGAGGAGCTGGGACTGGTGCCGCCCGACGGGGAGGCCGTACCCCTCGGTGAGGTCCGGCAGAGCAACGGCAAGATCGTGACGGTGTGGGCGGTCGAGGCGGACCTCGATCCGGCGGCGGTCGTCCCCGGCACGTTCGTGATGGAGTGGCCGCCGCGCTCGGGGCGGACGCAGGAGTTCCCGGAGCTGGACCGGGTGGAGTGGCTCGGCATCGACCGGGCGCGGGAGGTCGTCGTCAAGGCCCAGGCCGCGTTTCTCGACCGGCTGGCTGAGCACTCGGCCTGAGCAGCCGTACCCGCGTTGCGGTACCCACCGCCGCGCGGGAAGGTCGAATCATCAGCACGTTTCCAGGAGGTCGGTCATGCCCATCGCAACGGTGAACCCGGCGAACGGCGAGACGCTCAAGACGTACGAGGCCATGGGCGAGGAGGAGATCGAGCGCAGGCTCCAGCTCGCCGAGGCCACGTTCCGCACGTACCGCACGACGAGCTTCGCCGACCGCGCCCGACTGCTGAACCGGGCCGCGGACCTTCTGGAGGAGGACCAGCAGGACGTCGCCCGGGTGATGACCACCGAGATGGGCAAGCCCGTCAAGCAGGCCCGCGCGGAGGTCGCCAAGTGCGCCAAGGCGATGCGCTGGTACGCCGAGCGGGCCGAGGAACTGCTCGCCGACGAGGAACCGGCCGACTCCGACGTGAAGGACTCGGGCGCCTCGCGGGTACGGGTGCGCTACCGCCCCCTCGGACCGGTCCTCGCGGTGATGCCGTGGAACTTCCCGCTCTGGCAGGTGATCCGCTTCGCGGCCCCGGCGCTGATGGCGGGCAACGTCGGCCTGCTCAAGCACGCCTCCAACGTGCCGCAGACCGCGCTCTACATCGAGGACCTCTTCCACCGTGCGGGCTACCCGGAGGGCTGCTTCCAGACCCTGCTCGTCGGCTCCGCACAGGTCGACGACATCCTGCGCGACGACCGGGTCAAGGCGGCCACCCTCACCGGCAGCGAGCCCGCGGGCCGCGCGGTCGCAGCGACCTCCGGGGAAATGATCAAGAAGACGGTGCTGGAGCTGGGCGGCAGCGACCCGTACGTCGTGATGCCGTCGGCCGACCTCGACCGCGCCGCCGAGGTCGCGGTGACCGCGCGCGTGCAGAACACCGGGCAGTCCTGCATCGCCGCCAAGCGGTTCATCGTGCACACGGACGTCTACGACGCCTTCGCCGAGCGGTTCGTCGCGGGCATGAAGGCGCTGGTGGTCGGCGACCCGATGCAGGAGGAGACGGAGGTCGGGCCGCTGTCCAGCGAGCAGGGGCGCGACGACCTGGAGGAACTGGTCGACGACGCGAAGCGCAGCGGCGCCGCCGTCCTGTGCGGCGGCCACCGGCTGCGCCGGCCCGAACTGCCGGGCTGGTACTACCCGCCCACGGTCCTCGCCGGCATCACCCGTGAGATGCGCATCCACCGGGAGGAGGCGTTCGGGCCGGTCGCCACGCTGTACCGGGCGGCCGACCTCGACGAGGCGGTGCTGATCGCCAACGACTCACCGTTCGGGTTGAGTTCGAACGTGTGGACCCGGGACGAGGCCGAGGTCGACCGGTTCGTACGGGACCTGGAGGCCGGGAGCGTGTACGTCAACGGGATGACGGCCTCCCATCCGGCGTTCCCGTTCGGCGGTGTGAAGCGGTCCGGGTACGGGCGTGAGCTGTCCGGGCACGGAATCCGCGAGTTCTGCAACATCACTACGGTTTGGCACGGTGCGTGAGCGCCGCGCGGCTACGATCCCGGGTGTGAACCGCGAAGTTACTCTGCCGCTGATCGTCGACGACCGCGGGACCCTCCAGGTGGCCGCGGCCGATGTGAGCAAGCTGCTGCGCACGGTGGGCGGTCGGTGGCTGCACCTCGTCGAGGCCGGGGAGGACGGGCTCGACGAGGACACGGTGGCCGCGCTGACCATCGAGCTGGCCAAGCTCGCGGACCGGATCGACGTGGCGTGCATCGCGCACAGCAGCGGGACCACGCCGTAGCGCCGGGACCCGTGACGCCGGCGTGATCCGAACACCCGGCATCAGGAAGCCCGGCCCCGCAGTGTCGACCAGAACAGTTCCTCGTAGGACTGGAGCAGGCGGCCGTACCGCCCCGCGCGTGCCTCGTCGAGCCGCCCGGCGTCCCGTCCCTCCCTGACCGCCTCTCCTGCCGCCCGTTCGAGCCGCGGGGAGGGTTCCGCGAAGAAGTCGAAGAAGGCGCAGGCCTCGTCCGTGAAGCCGTAGTGACGGCGCAGGCCCTCGGCGATGGCGGCGCAATACCCGCCCCAGGCAGAGAAGTTGGCCGTCAGTGCGAGCACCGCCTCCGCCGGCGAGGCGTTCAGCGCCAGCCAGGCGACGTACGCGGGGTAGGCCTGGCAGCCGGGCAGGGGTTCGTAGGCGGCCGCCTGCGCCTGGGTCACCCCGCAGGCGTCCGCGAAAGCCCCGAGCCGCTCCTGGGCCAGCGTCTCGCCCTCGGCCAGCAGGGTGAAGAAGGCGCCCGCCCCGGGGGCGCCGTCGGCGGCGCGCCCGGCGAGATGGAGGAACGCGCGGTGATCGGCGGGAATCACGCGGCTCTGTTCGAGGGCGAGGGCGGCGAGGGTGGCGCGGTCCGCCTCGCCGCCGGCGATCAGCTCTACGAGGGGGTTGACCGTCATCGGTGTGTCCTCCGTCGGCTGGGGCGCCGTACCCCACGGCGCTACCGGATGGGCATACCCGACAACGTGCGGGCGATCACCAGCCGCTGGATCTCGCTCGTCCCCTCGAAGATCGTGTAGATCGCGCTGTCCCGGTGCATCCGCTCCACCGGGTACTCCCGTGTGTAGCCGTTGCCGCCGAGGATCTGTATGGCCTGGGCCGTGACCTTCTTGGCCGTCTCGCTCGCGAACAGCTTCGACATCGATCCCTCGGCCGCCGTGAACGGCTTGCCGTTGACGGCCATCCAGGAGGCGCGCCACACCAGCAGCCGCGCCGCGTCGATCTGCGTGCGCATCTCGGCGAGCTGGAAGGCCACGCCCTGGTTGTCGATGATCGGGCGGCCGAACTGCTCACGCGTCATCGCGTAGTCCAGGGCGACCTCGTACGCGGCACGGGCCGTGCCCACGGCCATCGCGCCGACGGCCGGCCGCGAGGCCTCGAACGTGGCCATCGCCGCGTTCTTCACGCGCTCGCCGCCCGCCTTGGCCCGCTCCCGGGCCCGCGCGAGGCGCTCGTCCAGCTTCTCCTTGCCGCCCAGCAGACAGGAGCCCGGCACTCGCACGTTGTCGAGGATGACCTCGGCGGTGTGCGAGGCACGGATGCCGTGCTTCTTGAACTTCTGCCCCTGGGACAGCCCCGGCGTGCCCGGCGGGACGATGAAGGACGCGTGGCCCTTGGAGCCGAGCTCCGGGTCGACGACCGCGACGACGACGTGGACGTTGGCGATGCCGCCGTTGGTCGCCCAGGTCTTGGTGCCGTTGATCACCCACTCGTCCTTGGCCTCGTCGTAGACCGCGCGGGTCCGCATCGAGGCGACGTCGGATCCGGCGTCGGGCTCGGAGGAACAGAACGCCGCGAGCTTGACATCGTTGGCATCGCCGTACATCTGGGGCACCCAGGTGCCGATCTGCTCCTCGGTGCCGTTGGCGAGGACCCCGACGGCCGCGAGCCCGGTGCCGACGATCGACAGGGCGATGCCCGCGTCACCCCAGAACAGCTCCTCCATCGCCATGGGGATGCCGAGGCCGGTGGAGTCGAAGTACTGCTGGGCGTAGAAGTCGAGGGAGTAGATGCCGACCTTGGCGGCCTCCTGGATGACCGGCCAGGGAGTCTCCTCACGCTCGTCCCATTCGGCGGCCGCGGGGCGGATCACATCGGCGGCGAAGCCGTGCAGCCAGTCCCGGACCTCCTTCTGTTCGTCGTTGAGCTCCATGGTGAACTCGGCCATGTCCCCTCCAGCGGCGTACGTGCGTGACTGCGTGCATGCTTGTTACTAGCGGTAACACTAGTTTGTTACTAGCGAGTAGGTAAAGTCAACCCTCGATGACGGGTCGGCATCCCGTTCGATGTGTCGGACCGTTCCAGTGCTAGTTTGCGCAGGCGTCATCGATTCACCACGGGTGGGGAGAGCTCATGGACACCACGCAGCGGACCGATCAGCAGCGGTCCGCCGACCGCCGTCGGCGCGAGCTGCTGGAGGCCGCGGACAGGGTGGTGCTGCGCGACGGCCCGCATGCCTCGATGAACGCGATCGCGGCCGAGGCGGGCATCACGAAGCCGATCCTCTATCGGCACTTCGGCGACAAGGGCGGCCTCTACGCGGCGTTGGCCAAGAGGCACACCGACGCACTCCTCGACTCGCTCCGGGCCGCGCTGGACGCTCCCGCGGACCGGCGCGAGCGGGTCGAGGCCACGTTGGACACATACCTCGCCGCGATCGAGGCGCGGCCCCAGGTGTACCGGTTCCTGATGCATCCGGCCGAGGGGGGCCAGCCGGGAGATCCCGGGTTCGACGTCGGCAAGCACTCCGCTCCGCTGCTGCGCCGCATGGGTGAGGAACTGGCCACGGTCATCGAGGAGCGGTTGGACCTCGGACCCGGCAGCCAGCAGCTGGCTCGGGTGTGGGGACACGGGATCGTCGGGATGATGCATGCCGCCGGGGACTGGTGGCTGGGTGAACGGCCCTGTACGCGGGCGGAGTTGGTACGCAGCCTGGCGGACCTGCTGTGGGGGAGGCTGGCAGCCGCGGGAGACAGGATGGGCGGCCCCGGGTTCTGAAGCGCCCTCAGGGCGGGGTCCGCCGCCGGCCCGGCCGCTCGACTCAGCGCCCCCACGGCGCTCGCGCGGCCTGCCGCAGCACCCGTCGCTTTCGCCACCCCGTGAGGTGGTCGACGTACACCCGCCCCTGCAGATGGTCGCACTCGTGCTGAAGGCACCGCGCGAAGAACCCCGTGCCGTGGATCGTCACCGGCTCCCCCGCCACCGTGAAGCCCTCCACCACCGCGTGGTCGTACCGCTCGGTGCCCGCCTCCAGGCCCGGCAGGGACAGACAGCCCTCCGGGCCCCGGAGCACCACACCGTCCGCCTCGACCAGGCGCGGGTTCACCACGTGCCCGAGGTGCCGCACGTCCTCGTCGTCGGGGCAGTCGTACACGAAGACCCGGAGCGACTCCCCCACCTGGTTCGCCGCGAGCCCCACCCCCTGGGCCGCGTACATCGTCGCGAACAAGTCCTCCACCAGCGTCGCCAGTTCCGGGCCGAAGTCGGTGACCTCCTTGCAGGGGGCGTGCAGCACGGGGTCGCTGAGCAGCATGAGGGGACGGACGCGCCCGTGCGCACCCGGAATGGGACCGTTTCGCATGGCCGCAAGGGTACGGCGATTCGGGAGTGCGAATGGATCTCGATAGGCTGACCACCACCACGTTGCCGGCAGTCGGAGGCGCGGCGCGTACGCAAGGAGGATCGAGAACTGATGTCAGGGAACTCGGACCCGCTCACGCCGCGGGCCAAGCTCGCCGTGACCGCGGGCAAGGCGGTCGCTGCGGCATCGCGCGCCGCGGGGCGCGGCAGCGGTTCGGTGATCGGTGGCCGGGTGGCACTCAAACTCGACCCCGACCTCCTCGCCAGGCTCGCGCAGAACCTGGATGTGGTCCTGGTGTCGGCCACCAACGGCAAGACCACGACCACCCGGCTGATCGCCGAGGCCCTGCGGGCCGCGGGGCCGGTCGTGTCCAACGCGCTCGGCGCCAACATGCCGGCCGGCATCACCTCGGCGCTCGCGGGCAGCTCGGACGCGCGCTACGGCGTCATCGAGGTCGACGAGAAGTACCTCGCAGGGGTCGCCCGGGACACCGACCCGAAGTGCATCGCACTGCTGAACCTCTCCCGTGACCAGCTGGACCGTGCCGCCGAGACCCGGATGCTCGCCGAGAACTGGCGCGAGGGGCTCGCGGGTTCGAAGGCCGTGGTCGTCGCCAACGCCGACGACCCGCTGGTCGTGTGGGCCGCTTCCTCCTCCCCGAACGTGATCTGGGTCGCAGCCGGGCAGATGTGGAAGGACGACGCCTGGTCCTGCCCGGCGTGCGGTGGCGTGATGCAGCGCCCCGGTGACGACTGGTTCTGCGGTGAGTGCGGCTTCCGGCGTCCGACGCCGAGCTGGGCGCTGTCCGGGGACCACGTCCTCGACCCGCACGGCTCCGCCTGGCCCATCCACCTGCAGCTGCCCGGCCGTGCCAACAAGGCCAACGCCGCGTCCTCGGCCGCCGTTGCCGCCGTGTTCGGGGTGCCGCCGCAGGTCGCCCTGGAGCGCATGTACCAGGTGCAGGCCGTCGCCGGACGCTATGACGTCGTCCAGTTCGAGGGGCGGGACCTGCGGCTGCTGCTCGCCAAGAACCCGGCCGGCTGGCTGGAGACCTTCTCCCTCATCGATCCGCCGCCCACCCCGGTGATCCTGTCCGTGAACGCGCGCAGCGCCGACGGCACCGACACCTCCTGGCTGTGGGACGTCGACTACACGCGGCTGTCCGGGCACCCGATCTGCGTCATCGGCGACCGCAAGCTCGACCTCGCGGTGCGCCTGGAGGTCGCGAACCAGCAGTTCCAGGTGTGCGACAACCTCGACCAGGCCGTGCAGATGAGCCCGCCGGGACGGATCGAGGTCATCGCCAACTACACCGCGTTCCAGGACCTGCGCCGCCGCGTCGGCAACTGACCCCCAGACTTCAGGGAACCCAAGTGAGCGACAACCAACTGCGGATCGTCTGGATCTACCCGGACCTGCTCAGCACCTACGGCGACCAGGGCAACGTCCTCGTCGTGGAGCGCCGTGCCCGGCAGCGCGGCCTCGACGTGGCCCGGCTCGACGTGCGCAGCGACCAGCCGATCCCGACCTCCGGTGACATCTACCTGATCGGCGGCGGTGAGGACCGGCCGCAGCGGCTGGCGGCCGAGCGGCTGCGCCGGGACGGCGGCCTGCAGCGGGCCGTCGAGAACGGGGCGATCGTGTTCTCGGTGTGCGCGGGCTACCAGATCCTCGGACACGAGTTCATCAACGACCTCGGCCAGCGTGAGCCCGGCCTCGGGCTGATCGACGTGGTGTCGGTGCGAGGGGAAGGGGCCCGGTGCGTCGGTGACGTGCTCGGCGACATCGACCCGCGCCTCGGTCTGCCCCCGCTGACCGGCTTCGAGAACCACCAGGGCGTCACCCACCTCGGCCCCACCGCCCGCCCCTTCGCCCAGGTCCGTTTCGGCAACGGCAACGGCACGGGCGACGGCACGGAGGGCGCGTACAACGACACCGTCTTCGGCACGTACATGCACGGCCCGGTGCTCGCGCGGAACCCGCTGATCGCCGACCTGCTGCTGAAGCTGGCCCTCGATGTGAACGCGCTGCCGCCGACCGACGACCGCTGGTACGAGGCGCTGCGCGACGAGCGCATCGCGGCGGCGCAGCAGCCCGCGTGAACGCCGTCGGGCAGCTGTCTGCCCGACGGTTCGTGGGCCCGCGTTCCAGCTCACGGGAAGCAGCCCGTCTGACGCCCCGTCCGCACAGGTGAGCGGGGCCGTCCAGCAGGCGGACGCATGGTTCGGCCCCGCCCCCCGATGCCGCTAGGGTGGCGGGGATTCGAGCCGGACAGCGCGGTCCGGTCCCGGCCCACGTTGAGAAGGTTTATTCGGGCTATGCGCATTGGTGTCCTCACGTCCGGCGGCGACTGCCCCGGCCTGAACGCCGTCATCCGGTCCGTCGTGCACCGCGCCGTCGTGGACCACGGCGACGAGGTCATCGGCTTCCGGGACGGCTGGAAGGGCCTCCTGGAGTGCGACTACCTCAAGCTCGACCTCGACGCGGTGGGCGGCATCCTCGCCCGCGGCGGCACGATCCTCGGGTCCTCCCGGGTCCAGCCCTCCCATCTGCGCGACGGCGTGGAGCGGGCCAAGGGGCATGTCGAGGAACTCGGCCTCGACGCGATCATCCCGATCGGTGGCGAGGGCACGCTGAAGGCGGCCCGCCTGATGTCGGACAGCGGTCTGCCCGTCGTGGGTGTGCCGAAGACCATCGACAACGACATCGCGGTCACCGACGTCACCTTCGGTTTCGACACGGCGGTGACCGTGGCGACCGAGGCGCTGGACCGGCTCAAGACCACCGCCGAGTCCCACCAGCGGGTCCTGGTCGTCGAGGTCATGGGCCGGCACACCGGCTGGATCGCGCTGCACTCCGGCATGGCGGCCGGCGCGCACGCCATCGTCGTACCGGAGCGGCCCTTCGACATCGAGGAGCTCTCCCGGCGGGTCGGTGAGCGGTTCGACGCGGGCAAGCGGTTCGCGATCGTCGTCGCCGCGGAGGGGGCCAAGCCGGCGCCCGGCACGATGGCCTTCGACGAGGGCGGCAAGGACATCTACGGGCACGAGCGCTTCGCCGGGATCGCCCGCCAGCTGTCGATCGAGCTGGAACAGCGGCTCGGCAAGGAGGCGCGGCCGGTCATCCTGGGGCATGTGCAGCGGGGCGGTACGCCCACCGCGTACGACCGGGTGCTCGCCACCCGGTTCGGGTGGCACGCGGTGGAGGCCGTGCACCGCGGGGAGTTCGGCCACATGACGGCCCTGCAGGGGACCGACATCGTGATGGTGCCGCTGGCGGAGGCCGTCGAGACGCTGAAGACGGTCCCCGTGGACCGCTACGAAGAGGCCGAGTGCGTCCTGTAGGGCACGTCCTTCGGCACTGACGAGTCTGCCCCCGGCCGCAGCTGCGGTCGGGGGCAGTTCTAGTCTGTGTGCGGACAGACTTGCACAACCCCCACGAATCAGGAGCCGTCGGAATGGATCACAGCGGGCACGGCACGATGATGGATCTGCCGCCGTTCACGCTGGGGCGGGGTCTTCAGTGGTCGGCCGACCCGTTCTTCCTCGTCGCCTGCCTGGTCGGGCTCGCGCTGTACGCGTGGGGGGTCGTGCGGCTGCGGCGGCGCGGGGACAGGTGGCCCGTGGGGCGGACCGTCTCCTACGTCGTCGGCGTGCTGTCCGTGATGCTCGTCATGTGCACCGGGCTGAACGACTACGGCATGGTCATGTTCAGCGTGCACATGGTGCAGCACATGGTGATCAGCATGCTCTCGCCGATCCTGGTCCTGCTCGGGGCGCCGATCACGCTGGCGCTGCGGGCGATGCCGCCCGCCGGGCGGGGGCGCAAGGGGCCTCGGGAGTGGCTGCTGGCCCTGCTGCACAGCCGGTACATGCGGATCATCACGCACCCGGCGTTCACCATCCCGCTGTTCATCGCCAGCCTCTACGCCCTGTACTTCACTCCGCTGTTCGACTTCCTGATGGGCTCCAAGACGGGGCACATCGCGATGATGGTCCACTTCCTGGCGGTGGGTGTGGTCTTCTTCTGGCCGATCATCGGCGTGGATCCGGGGCCGCACCGGCCCGGGTACCTGATGCGGATGCTGGAGCTGTTCGCGGGCATGCCGTTCCACGCGTTCTTCGGCATCGCGTTGATGATGGCGTCGGAGCCGATGGTCGAGACGTTCAAGAACCCGCCCGCCTCGCTCGGCATCGACGCGCTCTCCGACCAGAACGCGGCCGGCGGCATCGCCTGGGCGTTCAGTGAGATTCCTTCCGTACTGGTGCTGATAGCACTGCTGTTCCAGTGGTACGGCTCGGAACAGCGGCAGGCCCGGCGGAAGGACCGCGCCGCGGACCGGGACGGTGACAAGGAACTGGAGGCGTACAACGCCTATTTGGCCTCATTGAACGCACGCGGAAACTGAGGAAACCGGAAGGCTTCGCCTTTCAGTAGCATGAAGCGCGTCGGGGGAACCGCCGGGGGGAGCGGTAATGGCGCTTCGAATGTGTGTGCACAGGACCGGGTTATCGGCGATTCGGAGGATCGCCGTCCTGCTGGTATTCGTTCTGGCGCTCAGCGGGTGCGACCGGGACATGCCGTTGTCCGTGGTGAAGGCGGTGGCGGCGGGGGTTCCCTCGCTCGCCCCCTTCTTCGACGAGGGCCAGGGGCTGGGACGGGACGCGCGGGTGCGGGCGCGGGCAGCGCCCGGCGGCCTTCAGCAAGGTGACACCCCTGGTCTGTACGGGGGGTCCGAGCGGCCGACGATCTGCGACGTGGAACGGCTGGAGCAGTTCCTCACCGATCCCGCCCAGGAGCCGAAGGCGCGGGCGTGGGCGGCCGCCCTCTCGATCGACGCGGTCCGGATCCCGGATTATCTGGATCGCCTCACACCTGTTCTTCTGCGTCACGACACCCTCGTGAAGAATCACGACTACAAAAAGGGGAAGTCCGTCCCCTTCGACGCTCTGCTGCAGACCGGAATCGCGATTCTCGTGGACGAGAAGGGCCTTCCGGCCGTGAAGTGCTCGTGCGGAAATCCGCTGCGACCCTTCGAGGGGGAGACGACCCGCATAAAGGTCGAGTTCGACGACCGCAATGCGGAGTGGAAGGGGTACGAGAAGTCGTCGGTGGTGGCCGTACGGCCCGCCGCGCGCAAAGTGGAGCGGCTGGCCCTCGTCGACGTCCATGAACCCGCCAGGGGCATCAACCGGCCGGTCGGCACCACGGGGCAGGACGACGACACGTTCGACACGCGCGAGCGGCGGGCGGTGCCCGAAGTCGCAGGGACGACGTTCGGCCGCGCGAGCAGCAGGCTGTCCGGCGAGGGCCTGGCGGTCGCCTTCGACGGCGGCGGGCTGCCGCCGGACGACGCCCGGGTCACGGCGTCGAATCCGCCCGCGGGGACCGAGCTGCGGTTCGGGGAGTACGTGACGCTGAGTGTGGCCGAGTCGGCCCCCGGTGGCTCCTCCGAGGAGGCGCCGTCCACTCCCCCGGGCTCGGCGACCGCCTCGACGCCGCCGCGCTCGTCCCCCGCACCCGAAGGTTCCGGATCCGACGGCCCCGTGGCCACGGGCCCGTCCTCCGACCCACCGCCCACGAGTTCGCCGCCCCCGCCGTCCCCGGCGCCGCCCACCTCGGTCCTGCCTCCCGGCTCCACAGCACCCCCGACCACCAAGGCGCCCGCGACCGGCTCCTCGCCCCCTCCCGCGACCAGCTCACCGCCCCGGACCACCGGCCCACCCCCGACCGGCGTCCCGGTCACCAGCGGCGCGCCCCCACCGGAGTCCGGCACGCCCGCCACCACCGCACCGGAGTCCAGCGCGCCCGCCACCTCCGCACCGGCGACCGGCGCGCCGCCGTCCACCAGCGCGCCCACTGCGAGCACGGCCCAGCAATCACGCAGCGCCCCGTAGAACCCGGGAGTCACGGGATGTCTTCAGGAACACCGACGTCGGGAGTGGGCCGGCTCATCGCCGGCCGTTATCTGCTGCTGAACCGGCTCGGCAGCGGCGGTATGGGCCATGTCTGGCTCGCCCACGACCGCAGACTCGCGTGTGAGGTCGCCCTCAAGGAGATCGTCTTCCGTGATCCGGCCGAGGCCGACGAGCGTGAGGCCCGGGTGGCCCGGGCCCGCGCCGAGGCCCGGCACGCGGCCGGGCTGCGCGGCCATCCGCATGTGGTGACCGTGCACGACGTGCTGGAGCACGAGGGTCTGCCGTGGATCGTCATGGAGTACGTCGAAGGCGCGGTCAACCTCCGCGACCTGGTCGACCGGCACGGACCGCAGGCACCGGCCGAATGCGCCCGCATCGGGCTCGCCGTGCTCGACGCGCTGACCGCCGGGCACGAGCGGGGCGTCATGCACCGGGACGTGAAACCGGCGAACATCCTGCTGGCGCCGGACCGCACGGGGGCGCCGCACGGCCGGGTGCTGCTCACCGACTACGGCATCTCGGTGCAGCCGGACGCCGGCGAGACGCGCTACACGCTGGCGTCCGCCCTCGTGGGCACCGCGGGCTATCTGGCGCCCGAGCGGATCACGGGCGGAGCGCCCACACCGGCCGCCGACCTGTTCTCGCTGGGCTGCACGCTGTACTACGGCGTGGAGGGCCTGGGGCCCTTCGACCGGGAGTCCCCGCTGGCCGAGCTGACCGCGGTGGTCACGGAGGAACCCCGGCCGGCGGCCCGGGCCGGTGCCCTGGGGCCGGTCCTGGAGGCGCTGCTGGAGAAGGATCCCGTACGGCGGATGCCGGCGGGGCAGGCGGAGGCGGCGCTGTCGAGGATCGTCACGCCGGAGGTCGACGCGTACGCGCGGACCCGGACCGACCTCGACACCCAGCCGCACTGGGAGGGGACGCCACCGGGACCGCCGCCGGGCGCGGCCGGATTCGGCAGCCCCGGGGTGTCGGAGCGGCCCGGCCAGGGCTTCCACCCTCCGGCCGGTTCTTCCCCGGCCGGTCCTTCCCACGGCCGGGGCGGACCGGAATTGTTTCCCGTGGCCGGGGGGATCGGCGACGGGCGGACCTCCGCCCGCCCCCGAGTCCGGCACGCGGCGCTCGCCGGGCTCCTCGGGCTGGTGGTCGCGGCCACCGGCGTCTGGTACGCCATGGCGCGGCAGCCGGACACGTCCGCGACGGCACCCCCGTACGGGCACACCGTCGGGCTCGGTGCCGCCCTGGAGGACGGCGACTGCGTGCTCGCCGACTGGCCCGCAGGGGCACCCTTCCGGGGCACGCCCCGGTTGGCTCTGGATCCCAGCTGCGGGGAGAAGGCCCCCGACGGGCAGGTGATGGCGTTCGTGCCGGCCGCATCCGCCGCCGAGGCGCGTGAGAAGGGGCCCGCGGCGTGCGAGGAGCGGACGGCGGGGATCCGCGGCAGGCTCGCGGACGTCCGGGGCTTCGCCGTCGTACCGACCGAGGCGGGGTTCGAGCGGGCCGGGCGGCGCACCGCCTGTCTGGTGCTGGGCGCGCACGGGCCGGTCTACGGCCCGTTGGGCGAGTACCGCGAGCCCGGGGCGGCCTTCGCGGACACGGCGACGATGCAGCGCCGGGACTGCCTGGACGTCCGCTCCCGGCGGGACGCCCGCCTGGTGTCCTGCGCGCGCCCGCACGACGAGCAGGTGCTCGGGTTCACCCGGCTGGGACAGGACGTCACACCGGCCGAGGCACGCACCGAGTCGGACACGGTGTGTGCTCGGGACGTTCCACCGCGTGACTACGGTTTCGATCCGTCCGTGTACGCGGCCGGGTCCTGGACGAGCGAGGGTGCCTGGAAGTGGGGCACACATTTCGTCGTGTGCACCGTCCGGAAGCAGAACGGGGGCACCATGGAGGGAGACGAACCTTAGGAGGGTGTTGCGATGCCCGGTTCTGCGGACGGTTCCACGAAGGCGATGGGGGCGCTCACCGTCGGCGGCCTCGTCGTGGTGACGGCCTACACGGTGGCGCTCGGGAGCAATGGCTGGCTGTGGTTCGGGTGGGTGGTGCTGGGGCTGATCACATTGGGGATGGTCGTCAGCCGCGGCACCTGAGCCTCAATCCCGGGTGAGGCGCCCCGCGGAGTGGACGCCCGGCTGGTACTTCGGCAGCCGGGCGGTGATCTTCATGCCCGCTCCCGGGGCGGTCTCGATGACGAGGCCGTAGTCGTCGCCGTAGACCTGCCGCAGCCGGTCGTCGACGTTGGACAGCCCGATGCCACCGGACGGGCTGACCTCGCCGGCGAGGATGCGGCGCAGCACCGCGGGGTCCATGCCGGCGCCGTCGTCCTCGATGACGACGAGGGCCTCGGCGCCGGCGTCCTGCGCGGTGATGCTGATGTGGCTCTTGCCGGCGGCGGACACCGCCTTGCCCTCCAGGCCGTGCTTGACGGCGTTCTCGACCAGCGGCTGGAGGCACAGGAAGGGCAGCGTGACCGGCAGCACCTCGGGGGCGATCTGGAGGGTGACGGACAGGCGGTCGCCGAAGCGTGCCCGCACCAGCGCCAGGTAGTGGTCGATGGCGTGGAGTTCGTCGGCGAGGGTGGTGAAGTCGCCGTGCCTGCGGAACGAGTAGCGGGTGAAGTCGGCGAATTCGAGGAGCAGTTCGCGGGCGCGCTCGGGGTCGGTGCGCACGAAGCTCGCGATCACCGCGAGCGAGTTGAAGATGAAGTGCGGGGAGATCTGGGCGCGCAGGGCCTTGATCTCGGCCTCGATCAGGCGGGTGCGGGACCGGTCGAGGTCGGCCAGCTCCAGCTGCACGGACACCCAGCGGGCCACCTCGCCGGCCGCCCGCACCAGCACCGCCGACTCACGCGGCGCGCAGGCGACGAGCGCGCCGTGGACCCGGTCGTCGACGGTGAGCGGGGCGACGACCGCCCAGCGCACCGGGCAGTCGGGGGTGTCGCAGACGAGCGGGAAGGCCTCGCCGCGGCCCGACTCCAAGGGGCCGGCGAGAAGTTCCATGATCTCCGTACGGTGGTGTCCGCCCACCCCGTCCCAGACCAGGACTCTCTCCTGGTCCGTGAGGCACAGGGCGTCCGTGCCGAGCAGTGAGCGCAGTCGGCGGGCCGACTTGCGGGCGGTCTCCTCAGTGAGCCCGGCGCGCAGCGGGGGCGCGGCCAGGGAGGCGGTGTGCAGGGTCTCGAAGGTGGCGTGCTCGACCGGGGTGCCGAGGCCGCCGAGGTTCTGCGGGCGGGCGGTGCGCCGGCCGAGCCAGAAGCCGGCGGCGAGCAGCGGGAGGACCGCCACGCACAGACCCGCGACGAAGCCGCTCATCCGCTCACCCCATGTCGTCCGACGAGGAGTCCCGTCATCCCTTGACCTCCGCCCGCAGGTCCTCCGGCAGATGGAAGCGGGCCAGGATCGCCGCCGTCCCGGGCGGCACCCGGCCCGGCGTGGCCAGCGACACCAGCACCATGGTGAGGAAGCCCAGCGGCACCGACCAGAGCGCGGGCCAGGCGAGCAGCGCGTGCAGCGTGCCGGAGCCGGGCAGGCCCGCCATGGTCCCCGCGACGGCGAGCAGCGCCGAGCCTCCGCCCACCAGCATCCCGGCGGCGGCGCCGGGCGGGGTCAGTCGCCGCCACCAGATGCCGAGGACGAGCAGCGGGCAGAAGGAGGACGCCGACACGGCGAAGGCGAGGCCCACCGCGTCGGCGACCGGGAGCCCGCCGACCAGGACGCTCGCCGCGAGCGGGACGGCCATGGCGAGGACCGTGCCGAGCCGGAAGTGCCGTACGCCTCGGGACGGGAGCACGTCCTGGGTGAGCACGCCCGCGACAGCCATGGTCAGGCCGGACGCGGTGGACAGGAACGCGGCGAAGGCGCCGCCCGCGATCAGGGCGCCGAGGAGGTCGCCGCCGAGGCCGCCGATCACGCGGTGCGGCAGGAGGAGTACGGCGGCGTCCGCGTCGCCGCTGAGGGTCAGTTCGGGGGCGTAGAGGCGGCCGAGGGCGCCGTAGACCGGGGGCAGCAGGTAGAAGGCGCCGATCAGGCCGAGGACGGCGACGGTGGTGCGGCGGGCGGCGACGCCGTGCGGGCTGGTGTAGAAGCGGACGACGACGTGCGGCAGGCCCATGGTGCCGAGGAAGGTGGCGAGGATCAGTCCGTACGTGGCGTACAGCGGCCGTTCGCCGCGGCTCTCGGCCTGCGAGGGCGACAGGTCGCCGCCCGTGCCGTGGTCGCGGTCGGGGACCTCGGCGCCCTTGGCGAAGGTGAGACGGGTGCCGTCCTCGACGCGGTGGGTGCCGGCGGGGAGCCGGAGCAGGTCCTCGTCGTGGGTGCGGCCGTCGATGACGCCGCTGACGGTGACGGTCAGGGGCCGGTGCAGTCTGATGTCGAGGGTGTCGTCGACGCGGACGACGCTGCGTTCGCGGAAGGTCGCCGGTTCGTCGAAGGCACGGCTGGGGGCGCCGTCGCCCTGCCAGGCGAGGATCAGGAAGAGGGCGGGGACCAGCAGGGCCGTGAGTTTGAGCCAGTACTGGAAGGCCTGTACGAAGGTGATGCTGCGCATGCCGCCGGCGGCGACGATGGCGACCACGACGACGGCGACGATCACTCCGCCGAGTCCGTCGGGCGCGTCCGTCAGCACGGTCAGGGTCAGCCCGGCGCCCTGCAGCTGCGGCAGCAGGTACAGCCAGCCGGTGCCGACGACGAAGGCGCCCGCGAGCCGCCGTACGGCCTGTGAGGACAGCCGGGCCTCGGCGAAGTCGGGCAGCGTGTAGGCACCCGAGCGACGCAGCGGGGCGGCGACGAACAGCAGCAGGACCAGGTACCCGGCGGTGTATCCGACCGGGTACCAGAGCATGTCGGGGCCCTGGACGAGGACCAGGCCCGCGATGCCGAGGAAGGAGGCCGCGGAGAGGTACTCGCCGCTGATCGCGGCCGCGTTGAGGCGGGGGCCGACGGTGCGGGAGGCGACGTAGAAGTCGGACGTGGTGCGGGAGATGCGCAGGCCGAAGGCGCCGACGAGGACGGTGGCCAGGACGACGAGGGCGACGGCGGGGACGGCGTAGCTGGAGTTCACGGCCGCATCGGTTCCTGGTCTCGGCTTCCTGGTTCGGGTTCTCGGCTCGGGTTGTGCTCAGCGGTCTTCGACGAGCCGGACGAAGTCCCGTTCGTTGCGCTCGGCGCGGCGCACGAACCAGCGGGCCAGCAGGACGAGCGGGGCGTACAGGCCGAACCCGAGGACCGCCCATTGCAGGTGGCGGGCGTGCGGCATCGCGGCGAAGAGCAGGGGCAGGGGGCCGACGAGCAGACCCAGGACGGCGAGGACGGCGAGGGCGGTCCGCAGCTGGGTGCGCATCAGGGAGCGGACGTAGGTGTGGCCGAGGGTGGTCTGCTCGTCGATCTCGGTGCGCGGGCGGTAGTAGCCGGAGACCCTGCGGGTGCGCCGGGGCGGCCCGGTGACGACGACACGGCGTTCGGCGGGGCTGCTGGGCATCGTCAGGTCCTCCTCATGAGCAGGTCCCGCAGCTCGCGCGCGTGCCGGCGGCTGACCTGGAGTTCCTCGGAGCCGACCATGACGCTGACGGTGCCCGCGTCCAGGCGGAGTTCGCCGATGTGGCGCAGGGCGACGAGGTGGCGGCGGTGGATGCGGACGAAGCCGCGGGCACGCCAGCGGTCCTCCAGGGTCGACAGGGGGATGCGGACGAGGTGACTGCCCCGGTCGGTGTGCAGGCGGGCGTAGTCGCCCTGGGCCTCGACGTGCGTGATGTCGTCGACGGCGACGAAGCGGGTCACTCCGCCGAGTTCCACGGGTATCTGGTCGGGGTCGGGCTCGCTCACGGGTATGCGGGGCGCGCTGCCGCGCAGTTCGCCGACCCGTCGTACGGCTTCGGCCAGGCGTTCCTTGCGGACCGGCTTGAGGACGTAGTCGACGGCCTTGAGGTCGAACGCCTGCACGGCGAAGTCCTCGTGGGCGGTGACGAACACGATCAGGGGAGGTCTCGCGAAGCCGGTGAGCAGCCGGGCCAGGTCGAGGCCGTCCAGGCCGGGCATGTTGATGTCGAGGAAGACGACGTCGATCGCCTCGGGCCCGCCCGGACCGGACTCAAGGGCGCGGTTGATCCGGCGCAACGCCTCGGTCGCGTCACCGGCGCCCTCGGCGCTGCCGATGCGGGGGTCCGCGTTCAGCAGGTAGAGGAGCTCCTCCAGCGAGGGGCGTTCGTCGTCGACAGCGAGGGCGCGCAGCATGAACCCGGAGTGTAGGAGCAATTCGCACGCCTGCACACGTGCGGACGCATCGGCGTTCCCGCTGGATACAGTGCCGCCATGAACAGCAGGCCCGCGCCCTTCGACGAGCTGGACCGGAAGATCATCACCGCGCTGATGGCCAATGCCAGGACGAGTTTCGCGGAGATCGGCGCGGCCGTCGGGCTGTCCTCGACGGCGGTCAAGCGGCGGGTGGACCGGTTGCGTGAGACGGGCGTGATCACCGGGTTCACGGCCACGGTCAAGCCGTCGGCGCTTGGCTGGCGCACGGAGGCGTACGTCGAGGTGTACTGCGAGGGCGCGGCGCCGCCGCGGCGGCTCGCGGAGGTGGTCCGCAACCATCCGGAGATCACCGCGGCCATGACGGTGACCGGCGGCGCGGACGCGCTGCTGCACGTGCGGGCGCGGGACGTGGAGCACTTCGAGGAGGTGCTGGAACGGATCCGCGTCGAGCCGTTCATCCGCAAGACGATCAGTGTGATGGTGCTGTCCCATCTGCTGCCGGAGAGCCCGGAGGCGGGCGCGAGCCAGCCGGCGCCCGAGTAAACCTCTCACGGCGCAGCAGGGCTGCGTCTGCCGAAGAAACTACGCAGCATTCCTGCGCGGACACGCAATATTTTTTCCTTGTCGGTCGTCTCCGGCACTTCCTACTTTGGTGTCAACCCACAGTCGACATTTCGAGGAAGCGGAGGAACCCCTCTGTGTCCGACTCCCGTGTGCCGCGCCGGCGGCGGTATCTCGTCTGCGAACCCAGACACTTCGCCGTGCAGTACGCGATCAACCCCTGGATGCATCCCGACGCCCCGGTGGACGTCGACCTCGCCCAGGAGCAATGGCAGGCACTGATCCATGCCTACCGCACCCACGGCCACACCGTCGACACGGTGGAGCCCGCCCCCGGCCTGCCGGACATGGTGTTCGCGGCGAACTCGGCGGTCGTCGTGGACGGCCGGGTCTTCGGTTCGCTCTTCCACGCACCGGAGCGGCGCCCCGAGTCCACGCACTACGACACCTGGTTCAAGACGGCCGGCTTCGACGTGTACCGCCCGGAGGCCGTGTGCGAGGGCGAGGGGGATCTGGTCTGGACCGGCCGGTACGTGCTGGCCGGCACCGGGTTCCGTACCACCCGTGAGGCACATCGCGAGGTGCAGGAGTTCTTCGGGCATCCGGTGATCAGCCTGACGCTGGTGGACCCGCGCTTCTACCACCTGGACACGGCGCTGTTCGTCCTGGACGACGACAACATCGCGTACTACCCGGAGGCGTTCTCGCCGGGCAGTCGTGAGGTGCTGGCTCGGCTGTACCCGCACGCGGTGCTCGCCACCCGTGACGACGCGATGGCGTTCGGCCTGAACTCGGTGTCCGACGGCCGCCACGTCTTCATCGCCCCACAGGCCGAGGCGCTCACCTCCGCACTCGCCGACCGCGGCTACGTCCCCGTCCCCGTCGACCTGTCGGAGTTCCGCAAGGCCGGCGGCGGCATCAAGTGCTGTACCCAGGAGATCCGCTGATGACCGCTCCCGTCACCGCCCGCTCGTCCGCCGACCTGATCCGCGCCGAGGAGCCGGTCCTGGCGCACAACTACCACCCGCTGCCCGTGGTCGTCGCCCGCGCCGAGGGCACGTGGGTGGAGGACGTGGAGGGCCGTCGCTACCTCGACATGCTGGCCGGTTACTCGGCACTGAACTTCGGCCACCGCCACCCCGCGCTCATCGAGGCGGCGCACCGCCAGCTGGACCGGCTGACCCTGACGTCCCGCGCGTTCCACAACGACCGCCTCGCCGAGTTCGCCGAGCGGCTGGCCGCCCTGACGGGCCTCGACATGGTGCTGCCGATGAACACGGGCGCCGAGGCGGTCGAGTCCGGCATCAAGGTGGCCCGCAAGTGGGCGTACGAGGTGAAGGGCGTCCCGGCCGATCAGGCGACGATCGTGGTCGCCGCGGAGAACTTCCACGGCCGTACGACGACGATCGTGTCGTTCTCCACGGACGAGACGGCCCGGCAGGGCTTCGGTCCCTTCACGCCGGGCTTCCGGGTCGTGCCGTACGACGACCTGGCGGCACTGGAGGCGGCCGTCGACGAGACGACGGCGGCGGTGCTGCTGGAGCCGATCCAGGGCGAGGCGGGCGTGCTCATCCCCGGCGACGGCTATCTCGCCGGCGTGCGGGAGCTGACCCGGCGCAAGGGCTGCCTGTTCATCGCGGACGAGATCCAGTCCGGCCTCGGCCGTACGGGCCGTACGCTCGCCGTCGAGCACGACGGGGTCGTCCCGGACGTGCTCCTGCTGGGCAAGGCGCTGGGCGGCGGCATCGTGCCGGTGTCGGCGGTGGTGGCCCGCCGTGACGTCCTCGGCGTGCTGCGGCCGGGTGAGCACGGCTCGACGTTCGGCGGCAACCCGCTGGCCGCCGCGGTCGGCACGGCGGTGGTCGACCTGCTGGAGACCGGCGAGTTCCAGCGCCGGGCCGCCGAGCTGGGCGTGGTCCTGCGGGGCGGTCTGTCGGCGCTGGTCGGCAAGGGCGTCGTCGGCTTCCGCGCGCGCGGGCTGTGGGCGGGCGTGGACATCGACCCGGCCTTCGGCACCGGCCGCGAGATCGGCGAGCGCCTTCTGCGCGAGGGCGTCCTGGTCAAGGACACCCATGGCTCCACCATCCGCCTGGCCCCGCCCCTGACGATCACGACGGAGGAGCTGACAGGGGCGCTGGGCGCCCTGGAGAAGGTTCTGACGTAACCACCGCTCAGGACCGAGCAGCCCGGCTCCCGTCTCGGGGGGCCGGGCTGCGGGGTGGGTTGCGGGACCGAGTCGCGGCGGCTGACGTGGAGGGAGAGCGGGACGAGCCGAGTCCGGTCGCTGCGGACAGGCCGGCTGAGCGCCCCTGAGCAGACCGAGCACCGGCCGCCGGCCACGGACCGGGCCCCGCGGCACCGGAAACCCCCCGAGCCCGACCGCGCGAGCAGACCCGGAACCGGACGACGCTGAAGGTCTTGCCACGAAGCGCCCCGGTCGGGCCGTGACCGTCGCGGCAAGGGCGGGAACGCGAGCGCCGCCCGGCGTCGCGGGGGACGGGCCCCGGCGTCGCGCTGCCCGCTGTGGAGCAGCCCCTCCCGGACCCCGCGAAGAGGCGGGGGTGACCGGAAGGGTGAAGATGGGGACAAGAGGTGGTAGACCGCTCTCAGCGACAGAGAGGTCGGCCGTGGGCACACACGAGGAGCAGGGCATTGCCCGGCAGGGGTACGACGTGGCGGACGCCGCGCCTCTGCTGCTCGACGCGCAGGGTCTGGTGACGGGGTGGACCAGGGACGCGCACCGGCTGCTGGCGTACCCGGCCTCGGAGGCGGTGGGTCGGAGCGTCGCCGAGCTGTTCGACGCCGAGGACGCGCGGCGGGTGCCGGAGCTGATGGAGCGGTGCCGGAGGGAGGGGGGCTGGGCCGGGCTGCTGACGGCCGTGCACAAGGACGGCTCCCTGGTCAGGCTGATGGTGCGGATCACGTCCGCCAGTGACGCCGAGGGACCTTCGCGCTGGCTCGTGCTGCTGTCCGAGCTGGCGGACGCACCGGGTTGGGACATGAGCCGCGCCGTACTGGAGCAGATGGTCGCCCGCTCCCCCGTGGGCATAGCGATCGTCGACACGGACCTGCGCTTCGTCTGGTCGAACGCGGCCCTCTCGCAGTTCGGCGGCGGCCCGCCGAGCCGTCGCCTCGGGCTACGGCTCGCCGACATCCAGCCCGGTCTGGACGCCCGCTCCATCGAGGCGCAGATGCGGCGCGTGCTGACGACCGGCGAACCGATCGTCGGCTACGAGCACATCGGCCGCGCACGCTCCGCCCCCCTGCGCGAGACCGCCCACATGATGTCGTTCACCCGGCTCGACGACGGCCAGGGTCACCCCATGGGCGTGTACTACACGGTGGAGGACATCTCCGACCGGCACCGCAGCCGCCAGCGCCTGGCCCTGCTCGACCGGGCCGGCCAGCACATCGGCCGCACCCTCGACATCAACCGCACCGCCCAGGAACTGGCGGAGGTGGCCGTACCCGGGCTCGCGGACCTGGTCACCGTGGACCTACTGGAGTCGGTGCTGCGCGGCGGGGAGCCGGCCGCCGGGCCGCTGAGCGGCACGGACCCGGCGCCGCTGCGCCGCGCGGCACAGCGATCGGTCACCGAGCGGGTTCCGGAGGCCGTCGTCGCCGTCGGCGAGCTCGTCGCGTATCCGGCGGGGTCGCCGCCGATCCGGTGCCTCAGGACGGCCGAGGCCTGGCGGGAGGAGCGGCTCGATCCGCTGGGCGAGGCGTGGTCCGAGCACGCGCACGGCGGACAGGCCGCCATCTTCCTGGAGCTGGGCCTGCACAGCGTCATGATCGTGCCGATCCGCGCCCGGGGCGTCACCCTGGGCCTGACGACCTTCTTCCGGCGGCACCGCCAGGAACCCTTCGAACAGGACGACCTCAACCTGGCCGAGGACCTCGTCTCCCGCGCCGCCGTCTGTGTCGACAACGCCCGCCGCTACACCCGCGAACGCGACGCCGCCCTGGTCCTGCAGCGCAGCCTGCTGCCGCACCGGCTGCCCGAGCAGGACGCCCTGGAGGTGGCCGCCTGCTACCGGCCGGCCGACGAGCTGACCGGCCTCGGCGGCGACTGGTACGACGTCATCCCGCTGTCCGGTGCCCGTGTCGCCCTGGTGGTGGGCGAGGTGCCCGGACACGGCATCGACGCCGCCGCGGCGATGGGCCGGCTGCGTACCGCCGTACGGACTCTCGCGGCGCTGGACCTCCCGCCGGAGGAGGTGCTGGCCCACCTCGACGACCTGGTCGCGCAACTGGCCCGTGAGGAGAGCGCCGGGCCGACCGGACAGGAGGCCGCCGTGACCGGGTCCGTGGGTTCGGGGTGTGTGTACGTCGTCTACGACCCGGTCGACGGGCAGTGCACCATGGCGGCGGCGGGCCATCCGGCGCCGGCCGTCGTGCTGCCCGACGGCACCGCCACCTTCGTCGACCTTCCGCAGGGACCGCCGCTCGGCGCTGGCGGCCCGCCCTTCGAGTCGGTCGAGCTGGCCCTGGCCGTCGGCAGCACGCTCGCCCTGCACACCGACGGGCTGCTGGCGCGCGGTGACACCTGGGCCGTCGACGCCGACCGGGATCGGCTGCGGCAGGCGCTGGAGCGGCACGCGACCTCCCTCGACCTGCGCTGCCGGGCCGTGGTCGACGCGCTGGTGCCGGACCGCCCGCACGACGACGTGGCCCTGCTGATGGCCCGCACCCGGCCCCTGGGCATCGAGCAGGTAGCCGACTGGGACCTGCCCGCCGACCCGGCAGCCGTCGCCGACGCCCGCAAGACGGCCACCCGGCAGCTGACCGAGTGGGGGCTGGACGACCTGGCCTTCACCACGGAACTGGTCGTCAGCGAACTGGTCACCAACGCGATCCGGTACGCCGCCGGCCCCATCCGGCTGCGTCTGATCAGGGAGCGCGCTCTGATCTGCGAGGTGTTCGACGGCGGCGCGACCGCCCCGCACCTGCGTCATCCGCGCACCACCGACGAGGGCGGCCGCGGGCTGCTGCTGGTCTCCCAGTTCACCCAGCGGTGGGGCACCCGCTTCGTACCCGAGGGGAAGATCATCTGGGCCGAGCAGTCCCTGACCGACGCTCCGCCCTGACCTGCCGTCCGGGCGCACATGTAGTACATCGGTACATACGCCACAGAGCGTGGGAAACTGGTCAGGTCCTGGTAGTGAGGCGAAGCCATGGAAGACAAGGCGATCGACTACGAGGCGGTGTTCCAGGCGCTGCCCGGCATGGTCGCGCTGCTGACCCCGGACCTGCACTACGCCGACGCCAACGAGGACTTCCAGCGCCTGTCCGGGCGCACCCGCGAACAACTGGTGGGCCGGTACATCTTCGACGTCTTCCCGGACAATCCCAACGATCCCGCCGCCACCGGCATGAGCGACGTCCGGGCGTCGATGCTCCGCGTGGTGGCCACGGGTGAGCGCGACGCCATGGCACTGCAGCGCTACGACGTCGAGGACGCCGCCCGTCCCGGCCACTGGGAGGAGCGCTACTGGAGCCCGATCAACGCACCCGTCCAGGGCCCGGACGGGCGGGTGGCGTTCATCCTGCACCGGGTGGAGGAGGTCACCGAGCTCATCCGGCTGCGCGGCGGCGCGGGCACGGACTCCCGGGCGCGGGTTCTGGAGGCCGAACTGTACACCCGGGCCCGCGAGTTGCAGGAGCTGAACGAACGACTGCGGCAGGCCCACGCCCGCGAGCGCGAGGTGGCCCTGGCCCTGCAGGAGGCGATGCTGCCCGCCCGACGGCAGGTGGGCAACCACCGGGCGGCGGTGCGCTACCGGCCCGCCGTCGGCGCGCTGAACGTGTGCGGCGACTGGTACGACCTGATCGACCTGGTGGGCGGCAACCGCATCGGGGTCTCCGTGGGCGACGTGGTCGGGCACGGACTCCCGGCCGCCGGCGTCATGGGTCAGCTGCGCAGCGCGCTCAGCGCCACCTCCCGGGTCGCCGACGGCCCGGCCCAGGCGCTCGACGTCCTGGGGCGGTACGCCCATGTGGTCGACGGCGCCGAATCGGCCACGGCGGTCACGACGTTCATCGACTGCGACGCGCACACCATCACCTACAGCAGCGCCGGCCATCCGCCACCCCTGCTGGTCCATGGCGACGGCAGTGTGGAGTTCCTGGACATGGCCACCGATCCCCCGCTGGACGCCCGCCCCGACCCGAGGCCGAGACCACAGGCCGCCACCACGTACGCCGACGGTGCCACGCTCGTGCTGTACACGGACGGCCTGATCGAACGCCGCCGCGAGGACATCGACACCGGCCTCGACCGCCTCGCCGACGCCCTCGTCCGCCACCGCACCGCTGACCCCGAGGCCCTCGCCGACGCCGTTCTGCTGGAGTTGCTGCCGCCGGGCGGTGCGACCGACGACGCGGCGCTGATCATCGTGCGGCTGTGATGAACGAGCAGACACCACGACTCGCCGCAAGGGCGGACCGCCTGCCACCCGGTGACCGTGATCACGCCAAACCCCGCCGTCCGGTTGCCGCACACCGATCGCCGACACCAGGCTGGTCGGGCGGTCCTCCCCATCCGCAAGCGACGCCGTCCACCGAGCTACTGACGTCTCGTCAGGAAAATCGGCTTCGGTCGGCATCCGTCCGACCCGACCCGGTTCCGACCCGTCACCCCTGCGCCTACACTGGCAGCCCCACGGCACGCTGGTTGACCTGCCGGAACTCGGCGGCCCGAGCCCACCCGCCGGAGTGAGGAGCGACCCTCTTGTTCTACTACGTTCTGAAATACGTGTTGTTGGGACCTCTGCTGAAACTGTTCTTCCGCCCGCGCATAGAAGGCCTTGAGCACGTGCCGGACACGGGTGCCGCCATCATCGCCGGCAACCACCTGTCGTTCTCCGACCACTTCCTGATGCCGGCCATGCTGAAGCGACGCATCACGTTCCTGGCGAAGAAGGAGTACTTCACGGGCCCCGGCCTCAAGGGACGCCTGACGGCGGCGTTCTTCCGCAGCGCCGGCCAGATCCCGGTCGACCGCACCGGCAAGGACGCCGGACAGGCGGCGATCCGCGAGGGGCTCGGGGTCCTGCGCAAGGACGAGCTCCTCGGCATCTACCCGGAGGGCACCCGCTCGCACGACGGCCGGCTCTACAAGGGCAAGGTCGGCGTCGCGGTCATGGCGCTCAAGGCCGGGGTCCCGGTCATCCCGTGCGCGATGATCGGAACCTTCGAGGCGCAACCGCCGGGCAAGGTGATCCCGAACATCCACCCGGTCACCATCCGGTTCGGCGAGCCGCTCGACTTCTCCCGGTACGCCGGCATGGAGAACGAGAAGGCGATCCTGCGCGCCGTGACCGACGAGATCATGTACGCCATCCTGTCGCTGTCCGAGCAGGAGTACGTCGACCAGTACGCGGCCGTCGCCAAGGCCGAGGAGGCCGCAGCAAAGGCGTCCATGGAGAAGGAGCGCAAGTTCCGGCGGCTGCCCATCCGTTGAGGGGTGTCACTCGGCCGGGTCCGGCTCAGCCGAACGACTCCAGCGCCTCGTCGAGCAGCCTGCGCAGCCGCAACGCGTCCGCCGCCACGGCACTCACCAGGGCGGCGGGCCCGGCGAGCGGCATCACGGCGGCGTTCTCCCCCAGCACCCGGGCCTTCACCGGACGGTCGGCGAACTCCGGCCGGACGACGAGGAGTTGACCGACGGCCCGGAGTCCGCCGAGCCCCGCGGGCCCGTCCCAGCCACCCGGCGCGCCGGGCCCGCAGGCAACCTCCTGATCGAGTACCGACCGGTCCGCGACACGCACCCGGATCCGGCTGCCGAGCCGTCCCGGCTCCTCCCCCACCCGCCCGAGCACCTGCTCCTCGCGCAACACGAGCCGCCCGGTCGCGGCCACGTCGACCTGTGTGGTGACCCGCAGGTCGCTGCCCCGCGCGGAGATCAACTGCTCGGGAAGCCAGTGCAGTTCGGCTCCGTCGGCCACGGTCAGCCGTACGTCGTAACGGGCCTCGTTCTTGCTCTGCCCCGGCAGCGCGATGGTCGCCGCGGCCGATCCGACGCGCAGCCGGGCGCCCGCCGCCACCTCGGCCTCGACGGTGAAGTGGTCGCCGCCGAGGGGTCCGCTCATGGCGCCGACGAGCACGACCCGCGCCTCGGCGGCACCGCCCCGGGTGCGTCTGAGAGCCAGCGGCCCGTCGCTGTCGAGGACGGGAAGGGCTGTGCCGCCCCGCCCGTCGTCCCGGGCGGCGATCCGCGCGACGGCCCGTACGCCACCGGTCACGGTCACGCCGTCCACGCGGCGAGCCGCGCCCGCACCCAGGCGGCCACGTCCGCCACGCTCGCCTCGCTCCTGAGCGACTGGAACACGACCGGCAGTTCGGCGCGCTGCGCCTTGGCGTCGGCCGCCATCCGCGCCAGGTCGGAGCCGACGTACGGCGCGAGGTCGGTCTTGTTGACCACCAGCAGATCGGCGGTGGTCACCCCGGGGCCGCCCTTGCGCGGGATGTCGTCGCCGCCGGCCACGTCGATCACGAAGATCTGCGCGTCGACGAGTCCCTTGGAGAAGGTGGCGGTGAGGTTGTCCCCGCCGGACTCGACCAGGACGAGGTCGAGGGGACCGACCTCGTCCTCCAGGTCCTCGACGGCTTCGAGGTTCGCGGAGATGTCGTCCCGGATCGCCGTGTGCGGGCAGGCCCCGGTCTCCACGGCCGTGATCCGCTCGGGCGGCAGCACGGCCTCGCGCAGCAGGAACTCGGCGTCCTCCCGCGTGTAGATGTCGTTCGTGACGACGGCGAGGGACAACTCGTCGCGCAGGGCACGGCAGAGCGCGGCGACGGTGGCCGTCTTGCCGGATCCGACGGGTCCTCCGAGGCCGATGCGCAGGGCGCGGCGCGAGCCGTCGGGCCGGTGCGCGTCGGCGCTGACCGCGGCGGGCACGTCGTGGGAGTGGTCGAGATGCATGGGCGGCTCCTTCGGTGTGGGACGTGCGGTGAGTCGAGTGGCGGGGTGTACTACGAGGCGAACAGCCGCACCGGCCAGGCCGCGTGCGCCTCCGCCCCGATCTCCAGCAACGGCCCCGAGGAGGCGGGCAGTTCGTCGGCCCCGCCGAGCAGCACGCCTCGGGCCGCCTCCACCGCGCGATCCGCGACCCGGTCCGTCTCCGGTGCCAACCGGGCCAGTACGGCGGTCGCGGCGAAGGGATCGAGGCTCAGCAGCCGTACCACCGCGCTCGCCGCCCCGCTCACGCTCTCGTACGCCGCGCAGTGCGCCGCGTCGACCGCCCCCAGCCCGGCCGCCCGGGCCACGACTCCGAGCACCACCGGCTGGTGCGCGCCCTTGGGGAACCGGCGAGCCAGGTCGTCCAGTTCGGGCGACGGCCAGGTGGCCCGTGCGGCCCGCATCAGCTGCCGTCCCAGCTTCCGGGCGACCGACCGCAACGCGGGTGACGGCGTGCGCGCGTCGGCCGCCTCGTCCAAGGCCACCGCGTCGGCCCCGAGCGCCGCCGCCGCGGCGAGCGACGCAGCGACCAGTCCCGCCGTGTGCAGCCGGCCCCGGCAGAAGTCCTCCAGGTCGGCGGCCCCGGTGATGCGCCCCGCCTTGACGGCCGCCTCGGCCCCGCCGGAGTGCGCGTGGCCTCCGGCGGGAAAGCGGCCGTCGGCGAGGACGAGAAGTGCTGCCCGTGACATGGTTCCCGCCGTCAGAAGAGGAAGTACCGCTGGGCCATGGGCAGTTCGTCGGCCGGACTCGCCTCGACGAGCTCTCCGTCGATGTGCACAGCGAAGCTGTCGGGATCGACCCGTACGTCGGGCCGGGCGTCGTTCTGCCGCATGTCGGCCTTGGTGACCCCACGCGTCGACTCGATGGCCATGAACCGCTTCCCGAGCTGGAGCCGCTCCGGCAG
Source organism: Streptomyces sp. NPDC007808 (assembly GCF_042868655.1). Lineage (NCBI taxonomy): Bacteria > Bacillati > Actinomycetota > Actinomycetes > Kitasatosporales > Streptomycetaceae > Streptomyces > Streptomyces sp. NPDC007808. The sequence goes on along the minus strand of NZ_JBIAEQ010000001.1, from coordinate 138,060 downwards.
TCCGTCCTCGATCGCCAGCGGGGCGACGAAGTTGACGGAGTTGGCGGCCGGTGCCCGCCCGATCGCCCCGTACATCGGCCGGGGCAGGATCGGCTGCGGCGTCGGGATCGAGGCGTTGGCGTCGCCCATCTGCGCGTACGCGATCTGGCCGCCCTTGATGACGAGGTGCGGCTTGACCCCGAAGAACGCCGGTTCCCACAGCACCAGGTCGGCCAGCTTCCCGCTCTCCACCGACCCGATCTCCCGGGCCAGGCCCTGGGCGAGCGCCGGGTTGATCGTGTACTTGGCGACGTAGCGGCGCACCCGGTGGTTGTCGGCCCGCCCGTCGCCGGGCAGGGCGCCGCGGCGCCGCTTCATGACATGGGCCGTCTGCCAGGTCCGCATGACGACCTCACCGACCCGTCCCATGGCCTGCGAGTCGGACGAGATGATCGAGATCGCGCCCAGGTCGTGCAGGACGTCCTCCGCGCCGATGGTCGAGGGCCGGATCCGCGACTCGGCGAAGGCGAGGTCCTCCGGCACCGCGGGGTTGAGGTGGTGGCAGACCATCAGCATGTCGAGGTGTTCCTCGGCGGTGTTGACGGTGAACGGCCGCGTCGGGTTCGTCGAGCTCGGCAGCACGTGCGGCTCGGAGACGACGGTCATGATGTCCGGTGCGTGCCCGCCGCCGGCGCCCTCGGTGTGGTACGCGTGGATGCCGCGGCCCGCGATCGCGGCGAGCGTGTCGCCGACGAATCCGGCCTCGTTGAGCGTGTCCGTGTGGATCGCGACCTGGATGCCGGTCTGTTCGGCGACGGTGAGCGAGGCGTCGATGACGGCCGGCGTCGAGCCCCAGTCCTCGTGCAGCTTCAGGCCGAGCGCGCCGCCGCGGATCTGCGACAGCATCGCCTCGTGGGAGACGGTGTTGCCCTTGCCGAGGAAGCCGATGTTGAGCGGGTACTGCTCCATCGCCTCCAGCATCCGTGCCAGATGCCACGGCCCCGGCGTCACGGTGGTCGCCTTCGAGCCCTCGGCCGGTCCGGTGCCGCCGCCCACCAGGGTCGTGATGCCCGCCGCCAGGGCCTCGTCGGCGATCTGCGGACAGATGAAGTGGACGTGCGCGTCGATGGCGCCGGCGGTGAGGATGCGTCCGTTGCCGGCGATGATCTCGGTCTCGGGGCCGATGACGAGGTCCGGGTGCACCCCGTCCATCGTGTCGGGGTTGCCCGCCTTGCCGATGCCGGTGATCCGGCCGTCGCGGATGCCGACGTCGGCTTTGACGATGCCCCAGTGGTCGATGATCACGACGCCGGTGACAACGGTGTCGGGGGTGCCGTCGGCGCGCGTGGCACGCGACTGGCCCATGGACTCGCGGATGACCTTGCCGCCGCCGAACACCGCCTCGTCCCCGGCGAGTCCGGGCCCGCCGCAGCGGTCCTCCTCGATCTCGACCAGCAGATCGGTGTCGGCGAGCCGGATGCGGTCACCGGTGGTCGGGCCGAACAGGTCGGCGTACGCGGCACGGGAGATCTCAGGCATCGAGGGCACCTCCGGTCTCGCCGCGCAGTCCGGGCACGACGCGGGCACCGGTGAGCGGGACGAGTTCGACGTCGACGGGGATCCCGGGCTCGAAGCGCACGGCGGTGCCGGCGGCGATGTCGAGCCGCTTGCCGCGGGCCGCGGCGCGGTCGAAGTCCAGTCCGGGGTTGGCCTCGGCGAAGTGGTAGTGGGAGCCGACCTGGACCGGCCGGTCGGCGGCGTTGAGGACGGTGAGGCGGGTGACCTCGCGGCCCGTGTTGTAGGCGATCGGGCCGTCGGCGAAGAGGATCTCTCCGGGAATCATCGAGGCCCCTCAGACGATCGGGTCATGGACGGTGACCAGCTTGGTGCCGTCCGGGAAGGTCGCCTCGACCTGGACGTCGTGGATCATCTCCGGGACACCCTCCATGACGTCGTCCCGGGTGAGCAGCTTGCGTCCGGAGGACATCAGCTCGGCGACGCTGCGGCCGTCCCGCGCGCCTTCGAGGATGTGCGAGGTGATCAGGGCGACCGCTTCGGGGTGGTTCAGCTTGAGCCCGCGGGCCCGGCGCTTGTCGGCCACGTCGGCCGCCACGTGGATGAGCAGCCTCTCTTGCTCGTGCGGGGTCAGTTGCACGTCCCACCTCACAGTCCTCGCTCCGGACCGTGCGGGGTCCGGTTGCCGCGGCCACGGGGCAAAGTGCCTGGTGGCGTGGATCGGCAGGCTAGTTGGACCGCGTTTCGGGCAAGTTAACCGAGCTGTGATCCCCTCAGGAGCCCGGCTCCGCGGCCCGCATTCCCGTCAGTGCCCGCAGGCCGTCCTGGAGGACCTCGACCGGCGCCGGCCCGAACAGGGCCTGCTGGGCGATGAACCCCTGCACGGTGGCGATCATGGTGCGGGCCACATGGTCGGCGGAGATGTCCGGCGGCATCATCCCGGCGTCCTGGTAGGCCTCGACGGCCCTGACCCATGCCTCGCGCAGGGTTGTGAAGACATCCGCCAGGACGCAGGCCAGTTCCTTGTTCCGCACGGTCTCCGCCCAGACCTGGATGACCAGCGGCGGGAAGACCGATCCCCCGTCGTCGTCCAGGGCCGAGTAGACGCCGAGCGTGCGACCCAGGACCGCTCCGACCAGGAGGTCCGGCGGCGGGGGCGGGCTCTGCCGGGCGACCTCCTCGAAGGACGCGCGCACCTCGCCGAGCACGTCCTTCACGATCGCCGCGATCAGTTCGTCCTTGCCGCTGAAGTAGCGGTACACCGCTCCGGCGGAGAGGTCGACCTCCTTCAGCACGTCCTGCATGGACGTGGCGTGGAAGCCGTTGCGGGCGAAGAGGCGCGCGGCGCCGTCGAGGATCTGCCGGCGGCGGGCGTCGAGGTGTTCCTGGGATACGCGGGCCATGGTCCACAAAGTAAAACGAACATTCCTTCTTGACAAGCGGAGGCCCGGCGAGCACGGTGGAGCCGTTGGTAAAACGAACAATCCTTCTTTTTGGAGTCGTGACCATGTCGTCCACCCGCTCCGCCCCAACACCCGGCAGCACCGGAATCCGGCGCCTGATCGCGGTGGTCGCGCTCGTCCCCGTCCTCGCCGCACTCGCCCTGTGGGCGTTCGCCTGGCCCGCGGCCCGCACCGCCCCCCGCGACCTGCCGCTCGGGGTGGCCGGCCCGGACACCGCGGCGACCCGGGTGGAGCACCGGCTCGCCCAGCGCGCCGGCGCCTTCGAGATCCACCGCTACGCCGACGAGGCCGCCGCCCGGGAGGCCATAGCGGACCGGACCGTGTACGGCGCGGTCGTCGCGACCCCCGAGGGTCCGAAGCTGCTGACCGCGTCGGCCGCGAGCCCGGCCGTCGCCCAACTGCTCCAGCAGGCGGTGGCTCAGCGGGCCGCGGCCGAGGGGGCCCAGGTCGAGACGGTCGACGTCGTGCCCACCCCCGAGAGCGACCCGCGCGGAGCGGCCCTGACGTCCAGCGTGCTGCCGCTCGCCCTGGCCGGTATCGCGGCGGGCGCGGCCGTGACCCTGCTCGGGCTGCGCGGGATGCGCGCGGTGAGCGCCCTGCTCGGCACCGCGGCCCTGATCGGCGTGATCACGGCGGCGCTGGCGCACAGCTGGCTGGAGGTCCTCACCGGAAACTGGTGGGCGGAGGCCGGGGTGCTCGCACTGATGTCCCTGGCGGTGAGCGCCAGCGTCGCGGGGCTCGCCGCGCTCCTCGGTCCCGCGGGCACAGGGATCGCGGCGGGCGTCGTCATGCTGTTCGGAAACCCCTTCTCCGGGGCCGCCTCGGCCCCGCAGCTCCTGCCCGAGCCGGCCGGCGCGATCGGCCAGTGGCTGCCGCCGGGCGCGGGTACGAGCCTGCTGCGGTCGGTGTCCTTCTTCGACGGCGCGGCGGCGACCGGCCCGGTCCTGACGCTCACCTGGTGGGCCACGCTGGGCCTGGGCGCCGTCCTGCTGGGGAGCACGCTCAAGGCACGCAGGAAGAGCGCCGCACCAGCGGGTGAGCGGGAGATGGCCGCTGTCGGCTGACGCTCCGGCCGCATCCGAACGACCGTGCCCCACGCCGCAGCGGAGGGGGCACGGTCTTTTTTCGACTTGAGGGGTGCGAGGACCGCCCTACGAGGAACCCGGCCCGCGATGCTCGGCCGCGATTCCGAACCGCTGCCGTTCGCGGGGAGCGGAGGCCACGTCGCGGACGCCGGAGACGGTGCTGACCACCTGCTCCCCGGCCGGGTCCGCGGACTCCCCGAGCTTTTCGAGTCGTTCGAGGTCAGAGGCGGAGACGAGGGCGACGAGGGGCTTTCCGTGGCGTGTCACCACGACGCGCTCACCGCCGTACACCACGCGATTGATCAGTTCGGCGAGCTCAGCCCTGGCTTGCGTCACCGGAATCTCGTAGGCCATGCTCCCCACATTACGTCATGTACGTCCTGTACATTTTTTTACAGGCACCTCGGCAAGGGAGCGTGAACCATGACCCGACCGTCCGCCCGTTACGTCCTGCCCGAGTTCACCGAGCGCACGAGTTCCGGCATCAGGACCCAGGACCCGTACGCGAAGCTGCTGGAGGAGCGGATCGTCTTCCTCGGCACCCCGATCGACGACATCTCGGCGAACGACGTGATGGCCCAGTTCATGTACCTGGAGCACAAGGGCCCCGATCAGGACATCTCGCTGTACATCAACTCGCCCGGAGGCTCGTTCAGCGCCATGTCGGCGGTCTACGACACGATGAAGTACGTCGCCTGCGACGTGGAGACGATCTGCCTGGGGCAGGCCGGTTCGGCGAGCGCCGTGCTGCTGGCGGCGGGCACACCGGGGAAGCGGTTCGCGCTGCCGGGCGCCCGTGTGGTGATCCACCAGCCGGCACTGCCCGAGCCGGTGCAGGGCCAGGCGAGCGATCTGGCCATCCAGGCCGAGGAACTGACGCGCGTTCGGGCCCGGCTGGAGGGGATGCTCGCCCAGCACACCGGGCGCAGTCGCGAGCAGGTGGCCGCGGACATCGAGCGGGACAAGATCCTCGACGCGCAGGAGGCGCTGGAGTACGGGCTGGTGGACCGGATCATCCCGAGCCGCAAGGCCACCCTCGCCCCACCTACAGGAAGGTGACCGGCCGGTGCTCCCACCCGAGTTGCCGCCCCTGCCCGCGCTGACGCGCGCCGAGGGCGAGTTGATCGACCGTTACCTCGATGTGGCCGACCTGCTGGGCCGGATCAATCCGGCCCACCACGGTGACACCTACCGCGGACTGCGCGCCGCCCAGGCTCTGGTGGCCAAGGCGGCCGCGTTGCGGGACGCGCTGGCGCTGATGCACCAGCGGGGGGAGACGGAGCTGCACGCGCCCACGCTGGCGCGCGCGCTGCGCGTGCTGGACGGAGAACGCCGCACGGCTCGTGTCACGCTGCCCCCGCGCTCCGACAGTTGACGAGTCGTCCAGACCGGTTCCGGACGTCTCGGTGCGCTGACGAGTCGTCCGGACCCGTGCTGAAACGGACCGAACGGCGTACCCCCTTTCGGCGTAGCCGCGTGTCCTTTTGCGCACCCCTCAAGGTTGCGCAACGGCCATCGGCACAGGGTGCAATTGGGCACTCCGTCCCAGGTCCGAGGCTCCTCGGGCATCTGGACACCCAGCCCGACACGAGGGTGTCCACCCGAACGGGTGAGTGGTGAGTAACACCACAAATCCCCGGTTCCGTTGGGCTTTTCGCTCATCCGTGCGTCAAGATCCCTGTCTGACGACAAGCCCCCGCCACCGCGGCGGGGCGGTCCGGGCGGACGCCGAGTCCTGCCGCCGCCCGGATGACCGGTCGACAGGAGTGGATCGGCAGGAGTGGAGGACCCGAGCAAGACGGGTCGCCGGAGCGGACGTTCGTTCGAGCCGAGCAGCCCTTGGGGTGAAGCCGTGGCAACGCGGCCGGGCAACTTCGCCAGCCCGAATCCGACAGGTCATCCTTCACAGGCGGCTGACGAAGGGTTGCGCATGACTGCGCTCAATCGGGTCCCGTCGCTCATGGCCCGGGCCGGTACGGCCTCGGCCCTCACGCTCGCCGCGGTGGGTGGCACCGTGGTCGCCCCCGGCTTCGCCTCCGAGGCCGAAGCCGCGACGCCGGCGACGAAGGCACTTCAGGTCGCGGCCTCCAAGAAGGGCTCCCCGTACAAGTGGGGCGCCACCGGACCGCACAGGTTCGACTGCTCCGGGCTCACGCTGTACTCGTACAAGAAGGCGGGCAAGAAGCTGCCCCGTACGGCGGCCCAGCAGTACAACAAGACCCGCCACATCTCGGCGCAGAACCGCAAGGCCGGGGACCTGGTGTTCTTCCACTCGGGGTCGAACGTCTACCACGTCGGTATCTACGCCGGGAAGGGAAAGATCTGGCACTCCCCGAAGAGCGGGGACGTCGTGCGGCTGCAGAAGATCTGGACCAGGAGCGTCTGGTACGGCCGGGTCAAGTGACCTCCCCGGGGCGGTGGGGGCGGCCTGACACGCCGTCACCGCCCCCGGGGCCTCAGAGGGCCGACAGCGGCCCCGCGAGCAGCGCCAGGCCGAAGACCGTCAACGCGGCGCCCGTGCCGACCGTGACCGCCCGGGCGACGCGCGGCCTGCGCAGCCATCGGCCCAGCCGGTCCACCAGCAGGGCGACGACCTGGAACCACACCAGCGCGATCGCGAGGACGATCAGGGCGAGCAGCAGGGTCCGGGGCAGCGCCGGAGCGCCCGCGGGCACGAACTGCGGCAGCACGCTGAGGAAGGTCAGGGACGCCTTCGGGTTGAGGGCGTTGGTCACGAAGCCCTGCCGCAGCGGTCGCCGGGTGGAGTCCTCGGGCGGGTCGGCCACGTCGGTGTGCGGCTGCCGGAGCGTCTGGACGCCCAGGTACAGCACATAGGCGCCGCCGACCGCCTGGAGGGCCCGGAACAGCGCCGGTACCGCCGCCAGGACCGCGGCGACGCCCACCACCGCCAGCGTCACATGGACCAGCAGCCCGGCCCCGATCCCGAGCGCACAGGCGATGCCGGCCCTTCGGGAGACGAGGGCGTTGCGTACGACGACGGTGAAGTCCGCCCCGGGCATGGCGACCAGGCCGGCGGAGACCCCGGTGAAGGCGATGAGCTGCGCGTCCATGACGTCAGCGTGCCGTGCGGAAGCCTTCAGCAGGTATGTCGAATAATCTGAGGCCACCTGAAGCGTTCCTTAAGGCAGACAGGGGCCCGCGTGTACGACCCGAACCGGCTCGCGGCGTTGGTGGCGGTCGCGGAGGCGGGTTCGATCACCCGGGCGGCCGAGCGCCTGGGCTACACCACACCCGCGCTCTCCCAGCAGCTGGCCAAGCTGGAACGCGAGGCGGGCACCGCTCTTCTGGTACGGCACCACCGTGGGGCGCGGCTCACGGGGGCGGGCGAGATGCTGGTGACGCGGGCCCGGCGCGTGCTCGACGAACTGGAGCGGGCACGCCATGAACTGGCCCGGCTGACCGGATTGTCGGGCGGCACCCTCCGGTTGGCCACGTTCCAGACCGCCGGTATCCATCTGCTGCCCCCGGTCCTCAGCGCCTTCCGCCGCGCGTATCCGGACGTGGAACTGACCGTCACCGACTACGAGCCGTCGGCCGGTGTCACCGCAGTGGCGGCCGGGGAGGTCGATCTGGCGCTGACACACGCCTACGAGCCCGGCGATCCGGTGCCGCTGCCGTCCTCCGTCGACATCGAGCCGATCCTCGTCGAGGAGCTGGTCCTGGTGTCCGCTCCGGGCCACGCCCTCACGAGCGGGACCGCTCGGCTGCCGCTGGCCGAGCTCGCCGGGCAGCCGCTGATCAGCATGGCGCCGGACGCTCCGGCACGGCGGGGTGTGGAGGCGGTGCTGGCGAGGGCCGGGGCCACGCCCTCGGTCCTGGTGCCGACGCCGGGGTACCTGCTGGTGTGCGCGCTGGCCAGTGCGGGGCTCGGGGTGGCCGTCGTACCCGAGATGGTGGCGCGGACGTCGGTCACCGCGGTGGGGGTGCGCGCGCTGGAGGACGGCGGACTGCGCCGTACGATCTCGGTCGCCTTCCGCGGCGCCGAGGCGGCACCGGCCGCGGACGCCTTCCGGGCCCTGCTGCGTGGCACGTTCGGACGCGCCCGGCAGCCGCCGCGGACCTGACGGTCAGGGCTCCTGCTGCCCCGCGGCCGGCACCCGGGCCGCCGGGACGGTCCACGGCAGCTCGATGGAGATGGTCTTGCCGCCCTCGCGGGTGGGCCGCACTCTCAGCTTGCCGCCGCACTCGGCGGTCAACCAGCGGATGATGACCAGGCCCCGGCCGTTGTCCTGCTGGACGGCGGCCGGCAGCCGCTTGGGGAAGCGCGGGTGGCTGTCGGTCACGCCGATGCGCAGCTGTTCGTCACGGTCCAGCTCGATGTCCACCCGGAACGTGGGTGACTGCCCGAGGGTGTGCTGCACGGCGTTGGTGGTGAGTTCGGAGACGATAAGCCGGATCGTGTCGGCCGCTTCGGTGTCCGGTGGCAGCCCCCACTCCGCGAGGGTGGTGACCACGTAGGTCCGGGCCGCGGAGACCGAGGCGGGATCGCTCGGCAGAGTGACGGATGCTTCCAGATGATCTGCCATGGCGACGTCGTCCCTTTCCCACGGGACCGCAGTCCGACACGGAGCGGATGGTTCGAGTACGGTCCCGGACTGGTGCTTCGTCGTCAGACTGCCATTACCGCCCCTGTCAGAGGTGGCGATCCACCAAGATATGCATATATCTGTCGCTCGATGCGGTGAACTCTGCGACGGCAGAGCGTATTTGGGCGGCTCGGTTGGAGTAAGGAGTTCCCCATGCAGCACGGGCCCGCGGTGCGCCGCCGGAAACTGGGCGCAGAACTGCGCGCGTTGCGTACCGGGGCGGGGCTCACCAGTGGTGAGGCGGCCCGGCTCGTGGGCTGGCACCAGTCCAAGGTGAGCCGGATCGAGACAGGCTCCAGCGGGGTGAAACCGGCCGATGTGCGGTTACTGCTGGACGCGTACGGCGTGGAGGACTCCCGACTGCGCGAGTTGCTGGAGGTGTTGGCGGGCTCCGACGAGGGTGGCGGCCGACATCACTGGTGGCACGCGTATCGCGGCGTACTGCCGCCGACGTACCGGGACTTCATCAGCCTGGAGTCACAGGCGAGCGCGATGCGCACGCTGGAGACCTCCGTGGTGCCCGGGTTGCTCCAGACGCCCGAGTACGCCCGGGCGGTGACCCGGGCCGCGGTGGGCGGACTCACCGACGAGGCCGGCGCCGACGACGAGCGGCTCGACGCACTGGTGGCCGTGCGGCTGGCCAGGCAGGACGTGCTGCACGCCGATCCGCCGCTGCGACTGAGCGCGGTGCTGGACGAGGCGGTGCTGCGCCGGGAGGTCGGCGGGCCCGAGGTGATGGCGCGGCAGCTGGTGCGGCTGACGGAGGCGGCACGGCTGCCCCATGTCCGGTTGCAGGTTCTGCCGTTCGCGGCCGGGGAGCATATCGGCATCACCGGGCCTTTCGTTATCTTCTCATTTTCGCGCACTTCTGATCTGGATGTGGTTGTTCTCGACCACTTGACGAGTAGCCTCTACCTCGAACGGAAAGAAGACCTCCGGGCCTACACGGAGGCCTTCAACGCCCTTCGGATCCACGCCCTTTCGCCCGAGGAATCGTTGGATTACATCGCCGCGCTGAGTGGCGGCGCGTAAGGAGGCACCATGACCGCAATGCCTCGGAACGTACCTTCCAGTACCGATCTGCTCGGTGTTCGGTGGCTGCGCAGCAGCTACAGCACGGGAGCGAACAACTGCGTCGAGACGGCACGGACGCGCTCCGGCCCCTGGACCGGACTGCTGGCCGTACGCGACTCCAAGGACCCGGCCGGACCCGCGCTGCTCTTCTCCCCCGAGAGCTGGGCGGGCTTCACGGCCGCATTCCAGTCCTGACCGATTCTGACCGAACCTGACCGTCCTGGCGCACGGCCGTGTCACGCCGACTCATGGTCGTGTCTCGCCGATGACCTGAACAGCGCGTTCGATCTGCCCCTCGGAGAGGTCCGCGCGGGCGGTGAGCCTCAGCCGTGAGATGCCGTCGGGAACGGAAGGAGGACGGAAGCAGCCCACGGCGAGTCCTGCCGCTCGGCAGTCGGCCGCCCACGCGACGGCCTCCTCCGGGGAGGGCGCACGCACGGAGACGACCGCGGCGTCCGGACGCACGGCTTCCAGACCCGCGGCCGTCAGCCGGGTGTGCAGGTCGTCCGCCACCGCGCGGGCCCGCGCGGCACGCTCCGGCTCACGGCGCAGCAGTCTCAGTGCCGCGAGTGCGGCGCCCGCCGCCGCGGGCGCGAGGCCCGTGTCGAAGATGAACGTCCGGGCCGCGTTGACCAGATGGTCGATCACCCGGGCCGGACCGAGCACGGCACCGCCCTGACTGCCCAGCGACTTGGACAACGTGACCGTCACGACGACGTCGTCGGCGCCCGCGAGCCCCGCCGCGTGCGGGGCGCCGCGGCCGCCGGCGCCGAGCACGCCGAGGCCGTGCGCGTCGTCGACCACCAGGCCCGCACCGTGCTCCCGGCACGCCCGCGCGAGCCCGGCCAGCGGGGCGGCGTCGCCGTCGACCGAGAAGACGGTGTCGGACACGGCGACCGCGGGTCCGTCGTGCGTGTCGAGCGCCTTGCGCACCGCGTCCGGATCGGCGTGCGCGACGACCTGGGTGGTGCCGCGGGCGAGTCGGCAGCCGTCGATGAGCGAGGCGTGGTTGCCCGCGTCGGACACGATCAGGGAGCCGTGCGGCGCGAGCGCGGTGACCGCGGCGAGGTTGGCCGCGTAGCCGGAGGAGAAGACCAGCGCCGCCTCGAAGCCGCAGAAGTCGGCCAGCTCGCGCTCCAGGTCGGCGTGCAGCTCCGTGGTACCGGTGACGAGCCGGGACCCGGTCGCGCCACCGCCCCACTCCCGCGCGGCCCGCGCCGCCCCCTGCGTCACCTCGGGATGCCGGGCCAGGCCCAGGTAGTCGTTGCTGGCGAGATCGAGGAGCGGTGAGTCGGCGGGGCGGGGGCGCAAGGTCCGTACGAGTCCGGCGCGGCGGCGCAGCTCCGCCTGCTCGTCGATCCAGCCGAACGCCATGGGTCCTCCGGGGCTTTTGTAGGTAGCGGACAGACACTAGCGGCAGGACCGCTCGCCCATGGTGTGGCAATACCCACACGTCGAACCGGGTGTGTTGTGTGATCCCCACCTTGGCCCGGGACGGCTCGATAGGACAGGATCGGTCACCATGGACCTGCTGAACACGCTGGTGGACAAGGGGCTTCGGCGCGAGCTGCCGACCCGCGAGGAAGCGCTGGCCGTCCTCGCCACTTCCGACGACGACCTGCTCGATGTGGTGGCCGCGGCCGGGAAGGTGCGCCGGCACTGGTTCGGCCGGCGGGTGAAACTCAACTATCTCGTCAACCTCAAGTCGGGCCTGTGCCCGGAGGACTGCTCCTACTGTTCCCAGCGGCTGGGCTCCACCGCCGGCATCCTGAAGTACACCTGGCTCAAGCCGGACGAGGCCTCCGAGGCCGCGGCCGCCGGACTGGCGGGGGGCGCCAAGCGGGTCTGCCTGGTGGCGTCCGGGCGTGGCCCGACCGACCGGGACGTGGACCGGGTCTCCGAGACCATCAAGACGATCAAGGACCAGAACGAGGGCGTCGAGGTGTGCGCCTGCCTCGGCCTGCTCTCCGAAGGCCAGGCGGAGCGGCTGCGCGAAGCGGGTGCGGACGCGTACAACCACAACCTCAACACCTCGGAGTCCACCTACGGGGAGATCACCACCACGCACACCTACGCCGACCGCGTCGACACCGTGCAGAAGGCCCACGCGGCGGGGCTGTCCGCGTGCTCCGGGCTGATCGCGGGCATGGGCGAGTCCGACGAGGACCTGGTCGACGTCGTGTACTCGCTGCGTGAGCTGGACCCCGACTCGGTGCCGGTCAACTTCCTGATCCCGTTCGAGGGCACCCCGCTGGCCAAGGAGTGGAACCTCACCCCGCAGCGCTGTCTGCGCATCCTGGCGATGGTCCGGTTCGTGTGCCCGGACGTCGAGGTGCGGATCGCGGGCGGCCGCGAGGTGCATCTGCGCACGATGCAGCCGCTCGCCCTGCACCTGGCCAACTCGATCTTCCTGGGCGACTACCTCACCAGTGAGGGCCAGGCGGGCAAGGCCGACCTGGAGATGATCGCGGACGCCGGGTTCGAGGTGGAGGGCGCCGACCAGGTGACGCTGCCGGAGCACCGGGCGGCGGCCGGGGGCGGGTGCGGCTCGCACGCGAGCGCCGGCTGCGGACCGGACGAGGGCGCGGGCTGCGGGTCGCAGGAGAGCGCCGGGTGCGGGTCGCACGAGGGTGGCGGAGTGTGCGGTACGGCCGCTGCCGCGCCGGTCGGCGAGCCGCGCACCGACCTGGTCGCCGTACGCCGCCGAGGCGCCGGAACGGACCTCGCACCCAATGCCTGACCTGAGCGTGCCCGAACTGCTCGCCCTCGACCGGCGGCACGTCTGGCATCCGTACGGTCCCATGCCGGGCCGTGCCGACCCGCTCGTCGTGGAGTCGGCGAGCGGGGTGCGGCTGAAGCCGGCGGACGGATCGGGCGAACTGGTCGACGGCATGTCGTCCTGGTGGTCGGCGATCCACGGCTACAACCACCCCGTGCTCAACGAGGCCGCGCGCGATCAGCTGTCGCGCATGAGCCATGTGATGTTCGGCGGGCTCACCCACGAGCCCGCCGTCCGCCTGGCGAAGCTCCTTGTCGACATGTCGCCCGACGGCCTGGAGCATGTCTTCCTCGCCGACTCCGGGTCGGTGTCGGTCGAGGTCGCGGTCAAGATGTGCCTGCAGTACTGGCGTTCCCTGGGCCGCCCGGGGAAGCAGCGGCTGCTCACCTGGCGTGGCGGCTACCACGGCGACACCTGGCAGCCGATGTCGGTGTGCGACCCCGAGGGCGGGATGCACGAGCTGTGGACGGGGGTCCTTCAGCGTCAGGTGTTCGCGGACCCGCCGCCAGCCGAGTACGAGGAGTCCTACGCCGCACAGCTGCGGACCCTGATCGAACGCCACGCACACGAACTGGCCGCGGTGATCGTCGAACCGGTGGTGCAGGGCGCGGGCGGGATGCGGTTCCACTCCCCTGCGTATCTGCGAGTGCTTCGGGAGACGTGCGACGCGCACGAGGTGCTGCTGGTGTTCGACGAGATCGCGACCGGGTTCGGGCGCACCGGCGCGCTGTTCGCGGCGGACCACGCGGCGGTGACGCCGGACGTCATGTGCGTCGGCAAGGCACTGACCGGCGGCTACCTGACGATGGCCGCCACGCTGTGCACCTCGCGCGTTGCCGACGGCATCTCACGGGGCGAGGTGCCGGTGCTGGCGCACGGTCCGACGTTCATGGGCAATCCGCTGGCCGCCGCGGTCGCCTGCGCCTCGATCGAGCTGCTGCTCGGCCAGGACTGGGCGGCAGAGGTCCAGCGGATCGAGGCGGGACTGCGGGAGGGACTGTCCGCCGCGGTGGACATTCCGGGTGTGAAGGACGTACGGGTCCTCGGCGCCATCGGGGTGGTCCAGCTGGACCACTCCGTCGACATGGAGAGGGCGACCGCGGCCGCCTTGCGTGAGGGTGTGTGGCTGCGGCCGTTCCGCGACCTCGTCTACACGATGCCGCCTTACGTCACCGGCGACGCGGACGTGGCACGGATCGCCCGCGCGGTGTGCGCTGCGGCGCGGGAGGGCTGACATGGCGGTACTGGTGATCACGGGCACGGGCACCGAGGTCGGCAAGACGGTCACGACCGCCGCGATCGCAGCGGCGGCGGTGGGCGCGGGCCGGTCCGTGGCCGTGCTCAAGGCGGCGCAGACGGGCGTACGGCCGGACGAGCGCGGCGACGCCGACGAGGTCGCGCGGCTCGCGGGCGGCGTGACGAGCACCGAACTCGCCCGCTATCCGGACCCCTTGGCACCGGCCACGGCCGCGCGCCGGGCCGGACGGGCCCCGGTCCGGCCGCACCGGATCGCCGAGGCCGCCGCCGAGCTGGCCGCCGAGCATGACCTGGTGCTGGTGGAGGGGGCGGGCGGGTTGCTCGTCCGTTTCGACGAGGCGGGCGGCACGCTGGCGGACGCGGCCGAACGCATGGCGGCGCCGGTTGTGGTGGTGGCCTCGGCGGGCCTGGGCACGCTCAACACGACCGAGCTGACCGCCCGTGAACTGCGGGGTCGGCGGCTGGAGTTGCTGGGCGTGGTGATCGGCAGCTGGCCCGATGCACCGGATCTGGCGTCGCGCTGCAATGTCACGGACCTGCCGGAGGTCGCAGGCGCGCCGTTGCTGGGTGCGGTACCCGCGGGGGCCGGAGGACTGGCGCCCGCCGACTTCCGCGCCGGGGCGCCGGGGTGGCTGGCGCCGCGGCTGTTCGGGACGTGGGATGCCGAGCAGTTCCGGGGGCGTACGGCGCCCTGAGGCGGGCCCGCCGGTGACGCTCCCGGAGTGTCGGACCCTCGTGCCATGCTCGGATCATGATCAATGCAGACGCGGTCGCCGAGTGGGACGTCCTGATCGGCGAGTGGGACGAGATCCGGCACGGCTACTACCTGGGGGATGCGCCGGCGAAGGTGCTGGAGTGCGCGAGGAACCTGGAGGCCGGCGTGGCGGCCGGCGATCCGGACACGGCACTGTGGACCCTCGGGCTGGTACTCATAGGCCCGTACGTGATCTACGCCTACCCGGACGCCGAAGCCGAGGCCCGTGTGCTGAAGGCGATGGGCGCCGTCGAGCAGGCTCTCGGGCAGACACCGTGCGCGCATGAGGAGCATCCGTGCGACGACCTCCGTGACGATGACGAGCTGGACGACTTCCGGTACGTCCTGGAGATGCTGGCCCATCCGGAGCGGGAAACCGCCGGTGCAGCGGCCCCGACCGACGACGCGCTCCGGGCCGACGACGGGTCGGACGATGAGTCGGACAGCTGGTTCGGACGCCGGATGACACGGGAGATGTGGGCCTGCCCGCAGAACCTCGCCGGGTTCGCCCGCGCGTTCCGCGAGGTCTAGTAGGGCTCACACCCGTCGCTCTCGGCGACGATCCGCACCAGTTCGATTCGCGAGCGGATGCCCAGGCGGGTGAAGACACCCCGCAGGTGGTGGTCGATCGTGCGGGGGCTGAGTGCGAGGCGGGCGGCGATCTCCCGGTTGGTGGCACCCTCGGCGGCCATCCGCGCGATCAGCAGCTGCTGGGCCGTGAGCCGGGCCACGGGGGTGTCGGAACCCTTCCGCGCCGGGGCCGCCGGGGCTCCCAGGGCCCGGAGTTCGGTGCGGGCCATGGCCGCGCAGTGCGGGGCTCCGAAGGCGTCGAACGCCTCCAGGGCGCTGTGCAGACGGTCGCGGGCCTCCGTACGGCGCCGCAGTCGGCGCAGGGCACTGCCGAACAGCAGCTCCGTGCGGGCGCGTTCGAAGTCGCGGGTGCCCTGGGCGTGCAGGTCGAGGGCGGTGCGGTAGTGGTCCGGAGCTTCGGCGCCGGGGGCGAGCAGCGCGCGGCAGCGGGCGCTCAGGGCGAGGTCGTCGGCGCTGCGCACGGCTTCGGCCCAGCGGTGGTAGTCGGCGTGCGCGGCACGGGCGACCCGGGTGTCCCCGGTGCGGACGGCGGCCTCGACGTAGTGCGGGGTGGCGAGGTGGCGGATGGCACGGTGGCCGTGGCCGGGGCCGAACGCGGCGAGGGCGCGCAGTCGGGTGGCCGCGGCCGCGTACCGTCCGCCGCACAGGTCGAGGAAGGCGAGCGCCCACTGGGCGAGGGCGGCGGGCAGACCGAGGCCGCGGGCGAGGGCGTACGACCGTGCCGCCGCGGCACGTTCGCGGCAGGCGTCCGCGTCCGCGGTGAGCGCCGCGAACATGGCGAGCGCGGCACGCAGGTGGCAGGCGCCGTTGTCCTGACCGGTGGCGTGGGCCCATCCCAGGGCTTCCGCGGCGCTGGCCTCGCCCGCGCGGGGACGCCCGGTCCAGAAGTCGGCGTAGGCGCGGAACTCCATGGCCTGTGCCACGGCCACGGGGGTGCCCCGCGCGCGGGCGGAGGCGGCCGCGCGCAGGGTCGCGGTGGCGGCGCGGGTGTGGTCGCCGAGGAGCAGGGCGGCGATCCCGGCGTGCAGGAGGACGGTGGGGTCACCACCGGGCCCGCACCGCCCTGCCGCCGCCTTCAGCAGGTCCCGCGCGTCCTCGTACCGTCCGTGGGACGCGGCCACGAGGCCGGACAAGGTGCCGGGCGGGTCGGTGCCGAGCCGATCGGCGACTCGGGCGGCCTCGCGCAGACGGCGCAGGTCGCCCGTGTATATGGCGGCTTCGGTCGCGCGGGCGAGGAGGTGCTCGGCGGTGGTCGGCGTGCTGGGCATGGACGTGGTGACGGCGGCCGGCGCGGCCGGGGAGGAGTCCGGGTCGGCGCTCGGCGGCACGGCAGGGGCGTCGGCGCGCGGTACCGCCGGGCCCGGCGGGGTGCGAGCCGGGTGCCGAGTGGCCCGGTCTTCGAGTTCCGACGGCCTCGCGGAGCCCGTGTGCCTCGCGCGGCCCGTGTGCCTCGCGGAGGGGCCCGTGTGCCGCGCGGTGACCCGCGTGTCCGGGCCGCCCTCCGATTCGGCGGCCGGCGACCGAGGGCTCCCGGCCGCGGCGACGTCCGTCGGCCGCGCCGCCGTCGTCAGCAGCGCGTCGAAAGCCTCCGACGCGTTACCGGCCCGGAGGGCGAGCACCCCGTTCAGCGCGTCGTCCGCGACCGCGGCCGCCAGTTCGCGTGCCCGGTCCCCGTCGCCCGACTGCCAGGCGTACCAGGCGGCCCGGGCCACCAGGCGGGACCGCTCGGAGGGTTCGGGGCACAGGGTGGCGGCCCGTTCCGCCAGAGCGCGCGCCGAGGAGAGCAGCCCCGCCCGGGCCGCCGTGCCCGCCGCCGCGCCGAGCTCAGCCGCCAGCCGCCCGCTGGGCCCGAGCGCTCCCGCGCCCCGGTGCCAGGAGCGCCAGGGTGCCTCGCCCACACCGCTCAGCACCCGGGCCAGCAGGCGATGGGCCTCCCGGCGGTCGGCCGGGCTGCCCGTCTCGTAGGCCGCGATGCGTGTCCACGTGTCACGGAACACGACGCCACCCGCCCCCGTGTGCGCCAGACCGGCCGCCTCGGCGGTGTCCAGGGGCCGGGTGTCGAGGCGGGCGGCCATGACAGCTCGCAGGAAGGCGTCGGTGGGGACCGGGTACTGGTCGGCCGCGGCCAGAAGCAGCAGCAGGCGGGTGTCGTCCGGCAACGCCCGTATGTCCGCCCGGCGTTCCCGCAGCAGCGAGGGGGCGAGCTCGGCGGGCTCCGTGGGGAGCGGGTCGACGCCCGCCGTCTGACGGTCACTCAGGCGTGCGACCAGTTCGGCGGCGGCGTGCGGATCGCCGTGCACGGCGCGCAGTATGCGTACCCGGACGCCTTCGGGGAGGACGGCGGTCCGTCGCCACCCGCCCGTGACCTGCGGTGGCGAACTGCGTTCACGAGGTGGGGGGTTCACCGGAGTCACCACACCCATCACGTTACTGGCGAGTTAATTGAACCGTAAAGACCGGCGATTTCACCGATGCGGCGCGCGTAGACCCGCCCCGACACTCCTGGCAACCCCACACGTTCCAGGAGGCACCATGCAGCGCCACAAGCGTCGCATCGCCACGGCCCTGGCGGCCCTGGCCTCATCGCTCCTTCTGTCGCTCTCCCTCTCCCCCACCCCCGCGCACGCCGCGGACCGCGACCCCGTCGTCTTCGTGCACGGTCTGAGCAGCTCGTCGAGCAGCTGGAACGACTGGGTCGGCTACTTCAAGGCCGACGGCTACACCTCCGCCGAGCTGCACGCCTGGTCGTACGACTGGGCGCAGTCGAACGCCACCACCGCCCGGCGGCTCGCGACCGAGATCAGCAACGTGCTCGCCCGGACCGGCGCCTCCAAGGTCGACCTGGTCGTGCACTCCATGGGCGCGCTCAGCTCCCGCTACTACCTCAAGAACCTGGGCGGGACGTCGTACGTGGACGACTTCGTCTCCACGGCCGGCGTGAACCACGGAACGAGCACGGCCGGGTGGTGTGCCTGGCTGTACGCCTCCTGCAAGGAGATGAACACCGGCAGCTCGTTCCTGACCTCCCTGAACGCAGGGGACGAGACCCCCGGGGCCGTGTCGTACGCCAGCTACTGGTCGAACTGCGACGACGCGCTCACCCCCGACACCACCGCGATCCTGAACGGCGCGACCAACGTCGAGGTCGGCTGCGTCTCGCACACCGCCATGAACAACGACCGCGGGGTGTACGAGCGGGTCCGGGACTTCATCGGCTGAGGCGGAAGGAAAGCCGCTCGGACAGCGGGGGTGCGCCGGGCCCGTGCGGGGGAGAATCGGGATGTGAGTCCCGTCCCGCCCGGGAGGTCCCCATGGCCCTGCGTTCCGCCGGTTCAAGCAAGGTGTCACGGGGCGCCGTGCACCACCCGCTGTTCGCCCGCTGCTACGCCCGGGCCAGTGTCGCCGCCGAGACCCGGATGGGCATGGCCGGTGTACGCGATCGGCTGCTGGCCGGGCTGTCCGGCCGGGTGATCGAGATCGGTGCGGGCAACGGCCTGAACTTCGCCCACTATCCCCGTGCGGTCTCGGAGGTCGTCGCCATCGAACCGGAGCGCCTGCTGCGGCAGTTGGCGGTGGAGTCCGCGCTGCGCGCCGAGGTACCCGTGGACGTGGTGCCGGGTACGGCGGAGGCGCTGCCGGTCAAGAGCGAGGCGTTCGACGCCGTGGTGCTGTCACTGGTGCTGTGCAGCGTGCGGGACGTGCCGCGGGCGCTCGGCGAGGTTCGGCGGGTGCTGCGGCCCGGCGGCACCGTGCGGTTCTTCGAGCACGGGCGGGGCGGCGGGCGCGCGATGACCTTCACGCAGCGGGCGCTGGACCGGACGGTGTGGCCGCTGGTCAGTGGCGGCTGCCATCTCTCGCGCGAGCCGGTCGCCGCGCTCAGGGCGGCAGGGTTCGAGCTCGGCCCGCACCGGCGGGTGATGATGCCGGAGACGGGGCCGGTGCTTCCCACGTCCTACTGCGTACTGGGCACGGCGTGGCGGCCGCGCCGCTGACCTCCTGGCGCCCCCTCACAGGCTCCGCGCCACCCTCACAGGCTCCACTGCTGCAGTTCCCGCGCGATGTCGTGCACCGAGGCCTCGCCGCTCTTCACCAGCCGGGCCAGTTCGCGCACCTGCTCGGGTGAGGTGACGACCTTCAGGCCGCTGGCGACGAGGTAGGCGTAGGCGACGGCGGAGGCGAAGAGGGCGTTGGAGCGCTCCAGCGCGGGGACGTGGATGAGCAGTTGGAGCAGGGCTGCGGCCCGGGCGTGCGGGGTGTCGTAGACGGGGACGTCGAATATCTCGGCCCGGTGGCGTGCGACGGCGGCGACGAGGGCTCCCCAGTCGGTGACCCGGGGGTCCCCCGGCGTCCTCTTCTCGGCGAGCATCAGCAGCCAGGCGAGGTCGATGTTCGGATTGCTCAAGGGATCAGTGGCGACCTTCACGTGTGCGGTCCGAGGGGGCGCCGTCGGGGCCGAACTCCTCCGCGAACACCGACTCGTACTGCTTCATGAAGTCGGCGGCGGCCTCCACGAAGGTATGGCCGACCTCGCCGGTGTCCTTCCTGACCAGTTCTTCGATGTAGCGGTTGACACTCATGCCTTGGGCCAGGGCGCGTTCGCGGGCGGCGCGGGCGGTGCCCTCGTCCACTCTGACGTTCAACTGGGTCTTCGCCATACTTCGAAGCTAGCGCCGTAGCGCTAGCACCGGCAAGGGCTCGACGGAGCCCCGCACGAAGGGAATGTGCCCCTTACATCGACGCTGGGGCCCCGACCTGGGGCGGAGACGGACCGGCACCTCGGAAGGATTCCAGGTGTGCGATGGGTCACATTACGCTCGACGGGGACGAGGTGTCGGTGACGTCCGTGAGGAGGCGGTCTTGTCCACAGCAGCAGCGGAGTACGCCCCGAGCCCCGCGTCGGCCGACGGGTTCGCGGCCCGCGCCCGTGGTCTGACCAAGGCGTACGGCTCGGGTGAGACGACCGTGCTCGCCCTCGACTCGGTTGACGTGGACATCGCGCGCGGCCGCTTCACGGCGGTCATGGGGCCGTCGGGCTCCGGCAAGTCCACCCTGATGCACTGCCTGGCGGGCCTCGACGACGTCTCGGCGGGCCAGGTGTGGCTCGGGGACACCGAGATCACCGGGTTGAAGGAGCGGGAGCTGACCCGGCTGCGGCGGGACCGCATCGGGTTCATGTTCCAGTCGTTCAACCTCATCCCCACGCTCAACGCCCTCGAGAACATCACCCTGCCCATGGACATCGCGGGCAGGAAACCCGACCAGAAGTGGCTGGACCAGGTCATCGGCACGCTGGGACTGCGGGACCGGCTCAAGCACCGGCCCGCACAGCTTTCCGGCGGTCAGCAGCAGCGCGTCGCCTGCGCCCGGGCCCTCGCCTCCCGACCGGAGCTGATCTTCGCGGACGAGCCGACCGGCAACCTCGACTCACGGGCCGGTCTTGAGGTGCTCGGCTTCCTGCGGGACGCCGTGGACCAGCTGGGCCAGACGGTCGTCATGGTCACACACGACCCTGGGGCCGCCGCCCACTCCGACCTCGTGCTCTTCCTGGGGGACGGGCGGATCGTGGACCGGATGGAGCGGCCGACCGCGGAGGCCGTGCTGGAGCGCATGAAGCGCTTCGACGTGATCCGCGGGCCGTACGACGGCGACGGGCCGGCGCCCGGCGCGGTACCCGCGGACAGGCCGGCGCCCGGCGCGGTACCCGGCGACGAGCCGGCGCCAGAGAAGGGCTGACCCGGTGCTCAGGGCGACGCTCCGCAGTTTCCTCGCCCACAAGGGGCGGCTGCTGCTCTCCGCCCTGGCGGTGATCCTGTCCGTGGCCTTCGTCGCGGGGAGCCTGATCTTCTCGGACACCGTCAGCCGCACCTTCGACCGGCTGTTCGCCTCGACCGCCGCCGACGTCACCATCACCCCGACGGAGCTCTTCGACGAGACGGTGCCCTCCGGGCGGACCCTGACCCTGCCGGCGTCGCTCGCCGACCGTGTCGCCCAGGTGGACGGCGTCGCCGCGGCCCGCGCCGAAGTGGACGTGGACGGCATCACCGTCACGGACGAGGACCGCGAGTCGGTGAGCCCGACCACGGGCGCCCCCACGATCGGCACCGCCTGGAACCCGACCGAGCGCAGCCCCGTGGAGCTCACCTCCGGGCACGCCCCGAAGGGCGACGGGCAGGTGCTGATCGACGCCGACACCGCCGACAGCAAGGGCGTGCGCATCGGCGACCGTCTCACGGTCATCGCACAGGAGGGCTCCTTCCCGGTCGAGGTCGTCGGCATCGCCACCTTCACCACCACCAACCCCGGCTCCGCCCTGGTCTTCTTCGACCCCGCGACGGCGTCGACGAAGCTGCTGGGCGACCCGAAGGCGGCCACCGGCATCTCGGTCGACGCGGCGGAGGGCGTCAGCGACGCGGAGCTCAAGCGCCGCGTGGCCGCCGCGCTCGGCACCGACGCGGGCACGGACACCGGCGCCTACGAGCTGCGCACCGCCGACGAGCAGGCCGAGTCGGACGTGGAACGGCTGGGCGGATTCCTCGACATCATCAAGTACGTCATGCTCGGCTTCGCCGGGGTGGCCGTGCTCGTCGGGGTGTTCCTGATCGTCAACACCTTCTCCATGCTGATCGCACAGCGCACCCGTGAGCTGGGCCTGCTGCGGGCGCTCGGCGCGGACCGGCGCCAGGTGCGGCGCTCGGTCCTGACCGAGGCACTGCTGCTGGGGCTGGTCGGCTCGACGGCGGGCCTCGCGGCCGGCATCGCGCTGGCCCTCGGACTCATGAAGCTGATGGGTCTGATGGGCATGAACATCAAGGCGGACGAGATGGCCGTCGGCTGGGTCACGCCGGTGACCGCGTACGTCGTGGGCCTCGGCGTCACCTTCGTCGCGGCCTACCTCCCGGCCCGGCGGGCGGCGGGCGTGTCGCCGATGGCCGCCCTCTCGGACGCCGAGATCGCCGACATCGGGCGGCCGCTTCGGATGCGCGCGGTGGTGGGCTCGGTCGTCGGGGCGGCCGGCGCGGCGGCGCTCATAGGCTGCGCGGTGGCGACCGAGACGTCGACGGCGGCGTCCCTGTTGGGTCTCGGGGTCGTCCTGACCCTCGTCGCGACCGTGGTCGCCGGTCCCCTGCTCGTCCGGCCCGTGATCCGGGTCCTCGGTGGCGCCTTCCCCGCGTTGTTCGGTTCGATCGGCCGGATGAGCCAGGGCAACGCCCTGCGCAATCCACGCCGCACCGGCGCCACGGCCGCCGCCCTCATGATCGGGCTCGCCCTCGTCGGCGGGATGTCGGTGGCGAGCGCCTCGATGACCCGGTCGTTCGACCAGCAGATCGACAAGACGCTGGGCGCCGACTTCGTGGTCCAGAACGGCAACTTCGTGCCGTTCCCGAGGGAGATCACCGAGCGGATCCGGGACACCGAGGGCATCGGGCTCCTCGTACGTTCGCAGCTGACGACGATCGCCGTACGCCTCCCGGACGGCGACCGGGTGCAGACCACCGCCGCGGGCTACGAACCCGAGCTCGACCAGGTCGCCGACATCACCTACGCGCAGGGGGACACCGCGTCCGCGCTCGCGGCCGGGCACCTCGCCATGGACAAGGACTTCGCCGCGGACCACGGCGTACGCGTCGGCGACACGGTTCCCGTCGAGTTCCAAAGCGGGCGCCGCGCCGAGCTGGCCGTGGGCGCCCTGACCGACCAGGAGTCCGCCGAGGGGTTCGGCACCCGGGGCGGCATCTTCTTCGGCCTGGGCACGCTGCAGCAATACGCGCCGGGCGGGCAGGACGCGGCCGTGTACGTCAACGCCGCCTCCGGCACCGCCGCGGACGACCTGCGGGCGGAGCTGGAGACGACGCTCGATGCGTATCCGCAGGTGCAGGTCCGGGACATCGCCGACTACAAGGACCTGGTGCACGACCAGATCGCCGTACTGCTCTACCTCGTGTACGCGCTGCTCGGGCTCGCGATCATCATCGCGGTGCTCGGGGTGGTCAACACCCTTGCCCTGTCGGTCGTCGAGCGCACCCGGGAGATCGGGCTGCTCAGGGCCATCGGGCTGGCCCGGCGGCAGCTGCGGCGGATGATCCGGCTGGAGTCGGTGGTGATCGCCGTGTTCGGCGCGGTCCTGGGCCTGGCGCTGGGCCTGGTGTGGGGGGTGTGCACCCAGCAGGTGCTGGCGTTGCAGGGCATGACGGCACTGGCGATCCCGTGGGGCACGATCGTCGCGGTCGTGATCGGCTCGGCGGTGGTGGGTGTGGTGGCGGCACTGCTGCCGGCATTGCGTGCATCGCGCATGAATGTGCTGGCGGCCATCGCGCACGAGTGATGGGATCACGGCAGGCGCTCAAGTCCCGCTCAGGTGAGCAGAGTTCATATCGCGCCCGGTCGCCCCGCGTCCGTTCCGCTTCGGCGTCAGCCTCATGACCCCCGCACCGGCCGACGCGTGGCGGGCCAAGTGCCGCCGGGCCGAGGAATTCGGCTACGACGTGATCCTGGTCCCCGACCATCTCGGGATGTCCGCGCCGTTCCCTGCCCTGGTCGCGGCGACCGAGGCGAGCGAGCAGCCCCGGCCGGGGACGTTCGTCCTGAACGCCGGTTTCTGGAACCCGGCGCTGCTCGCCCGCGAGGTGGCGACGACCGACGCCCTGACGCGTGGCCGACTCGAACTCGGCCTCGGCACCGGCTACGTGAAGGCGGAGCACGACACGGCCGGTCCGCCTGGGGCACCCCTCGCGCGCGTGGACCTGCTGCGGCGCACGATCGAGGAGTCGTACCGGTTGCTCGGCTCCGCCGAGACACCGGCCGCAGCCGGTGCAGCGGCCGCGGGTGCCGCTGCTCGTCGGCGGCAACGGCGAGCGCCTGCTGCGCCTGACCGCCGAGCACGCCGACATCGCGGCCTTCACGGGAGCGCGCTCGGTGCCGGGCAGCTCGACCGGGCAGCTGACGGCAATATGGCCGCCCAGGTGCCGGCGCAGCGCGAGCGGGGCGGGTTCACCTGTCTCACCGTGCTCGAACCGAGCAGGGAGGCGTTCGTCCCGGTGATGGCACGGATGCGCGCCGACCGGACGTCCGCATGGTGGAATTCCGCCTCCGTTCCTGCCGCCCGTGATGTGATCGCGACATGACCGAACTGCGGATACGGGCCGCCACGGCCGACGACCTCGACATCGTGCTGGCCTTCTGGAAGACGGCCGCGGAAGGCACGAGCATCAGTGACGACCGGGACGGCGTGGAGCGGCTCGTCGCCCGTGATCCCGATGCGCTGATCCTGGCCGAGCTGGAGGGCGAGCTGGTCGGCACGGTGATCGCCGGCTTCGACGGCTGGCGCTGTCACCTGTACCGGCTGGCGGTGCATCCGGAGCGCCGCCGCGGGGGCATCGGCTCGGCTCTGCTGGCCGCCGCGGAGGAGAGGTTCGTACGGCTCGGCGGTCGCCGGGGTGACGCGATGGTTCTCGTGCGCAACGAGACCGCGCATCATGCCTGGCGCGCTGCCGGGTACACGCCTGAGGAGCACTGGCGTCGGTGGGTGAAGCAGCTCACCGACTGACACAATTTGTCCGCCCTTTACCATCGGGGGAGGCTTCGTCCCCCGATGAGGGATCACCCCGGTCCCCCATGAAAGGTGTGAACGTCCGCCCATGGGCGAGCCTCCCGGCACCCGACGTCGCGCGATCCTCCCCGCCCTGTCCGACGATGGGACGGAGGTGTCCCGATGACCGAAGTGCTCCTCCTGCTGGTGGCGATCCTGCTGTCGCTCGCCTGTGGCGCGTTCGTCGCGGCCGAGTTCTCGCTGACCACGGTCGAGCGCAGCGAGCTGGAGCGGGCCGCGGAGCGCGGCGAGCGGGGCGCTGCGGGCGCACTGAAGGCCGTACGCAGTCTGACCTTCCAGCTCTCCGGCGCACAGCTCGGCATCACGGTCACCAACCTGGTCGTCGGCATGCTGGCCGAGCCGTCGATCGCCGCCCTGATCGCGGGGCCGCTGGAGTCGCTCGGCATCTCCCGCTCGACGGCGAGCTCGATCGCGCTGGTGATCGGTACCGCCCTGTCGACCGTCGTGCTGATGGTGGTCGGCGAGCTGGTGCCGAAGAACTGGGCGATCTCCTCGCCGCTGGCCGTGGCCAAGCGGGTCGGGAACGCGCAACGCTGGTTCAGTGCGATCTTCCGCCCCTTCATCACCCACTTGAACAACACGGCGAACCGGGTGGTGCGCCGTCTGGGTGTGGAACCCACCGAGGAACTGGCCGCGGCGCGCGGCCCGCAGGAGCTGGCCGCCCTCGCCCGGCACTCCGCCCGGGAGGGCGCCCTGGAGGCTGACACCGCCGAGCTGTTCGTACGGACCCTGAACCTGGCCGACCTCACCGCGGAGAACGTCATGACCCCGCGTGTCCAGGTCATCGCCCTGGAGGCCCAGGCCACCTGCGAGGACGTGGCGAACGCGACGCGGGCGACCGGGCTGTCCCGGTTCCCGGTCTACCGCGGCACCCTCGACTCGGTCGTGGGCACCGCGCACATCAAGGACGTCCTCGCGGTGTCCGCGGAACGCCGCCCGCGCGTCTCCGTCGCCGAGCTGATGCGTGAGCCGCTGCTCGTCCCCGCCACCCTCACCGTCGACCGGCTCCTCGACCGGCTGTCCGGCAAGAGCACCATGGCCGTGGTCATCGACGAGTACGGCGGCACGGCGGGCGTGGCCACGTTGGAGGACATCGTCGAGGAGGTCGTCGGCGAGGTGCGCGACGAGCACGACCCGCACGAGACACCCGACATCGCCCCGGCGGGCGACGACGACGAGGGCCGGACGCTTTACTCGGCCGACGGTTCGGCGCGGGTCGACCAGCTCGCCCGGTTCGGACTGCGGGTGCCGGAGGGGCCGTACGAGACGCTGGCCGGGCTGGTGGCGGCCGAGCTCGGCCGCATCCCCGTCGTCGGTGACCGGGTCCAGGTGGCCGGCTGGCGGCTGGACGTGGTGGACGCGGCGGGCCGCAGGGCGGCGCGGGTGCTGCTGCACGCCCCGCTCGCAGCCGCCCCGGACCAGGAGACGAGGGAGGGGCGATGACCGCCGTACAGCTGTTCATCGGTTTCCTGACGCTGGTCGTCAACGCCTTCTTCGTGGGCGCCGAATTCGCGCTGATCTCGGTGCGGCGCTCGCAGATCGAGCCGTACGCCGAGCAGGGCGACCGGCGCGCCAAGAGCGTGCTGTGGGGTCTGCGGCACGTGTCCGCGCTGATGGCGGCCGCTCAGCTCGGCATCACCCTGTGCACCCTGGTGCTCGGCGTGGTGGCGGAACCCGCCATCGCGCATCTGCTGGAGCCGGTCTTCCACGCGGTGGGCGTGCCCGAGGGAGCCGGGCACGCGGTTTCCTTCGTGATCGCGCTGTCGCTGGCCACGTATCTGCACATGCTGCTCGGCGAGATGGTGCCGAAGAACATCGCGCTGGCCGAGCCGGTGCGCAGCGCCCTGGTGCTCGGTCCGCCGCTGGTGGCGCTGTCCCGGGCGCTGCGGCCGGTGATCTTCACGGTCAACGCCTTCGCCAACGCCCTGCTGAAACTGCTGCGCGTCGAGACCAAGGACGAGGTCACCGCGACCTTCTCGGATGCCGAGCTGGCCCGGCTGGTGCGCGACTCCGGCGAGGCAGGGCTCATCGACGAGCGTGCCCGGGAGCGGCTGCACGACGCCCTGGAACTGGGCCGCAGGCCGGTACGCGACGTGGTGCTGCCGCTGGCGAGCGTCGTCCAGGCGCGTGTCGGCGTCACGCCGGAGGAACTGGAGCGGCTGTCGGCCGAGTCGGGCTTCTCCCGCTTCCCTGTGGTCGACGCGAACCGCCGTATCGTCGGCTACCTGCATGTGAAGGACGCCCTGGACGCCTCACCGCGGGATGTGCCGTTCCCGGTCCGGGAGATGCGTCCCATCGCGCGCGTACGGGAGAGCACACCGTTGGACGACGTCCTCACGGCGATGCGGGGCAGCCGGACGCACCTGGCGGCGGTGCTGGGTGGCGACGGGCGGCTGGCGGGGCTCGTGACCATGGAGGACGTGCTGCGGGAGTTGTTCGGACAGCGGGCCTGAGAGCGGGGCGCACGACCCGACCGACCGCTGGGTATGGAGCTCGGGATACCATCGCTCCCGCCATGCAGACGAACCCCACGCACACCAGCCTGGTCGCCGTCGGCGACTCCTTCACCGAGGGCATGTCGGACCTCCTCCCGGACGGCACCTACCGGGGCTGGGCCGATCTCCTCGCCGGCCGGATGGCCGCCCGTACACCGGGCTTCCGTTACGCCAACCTGGCGGTGCGCGGAAAGCTGATCGGGCAGATCGTCGAGGAGCAGGTCGACGTGGCGGCCGCGATGGGCGCCGATGTGATCACCCTCGTCGGCGGCCTCAACGACACCCTGCGACCCAAGTGCGACATGGGCCGGGTGCGCGGGCTGCTGGAAGAGGCCGTGGAGACGCTCGCCCCGGCCTGCAAGCAGCTGGTGCTGATGCGCAGCCCGGGGCGGCAGGGGCCGGTCCTGGAGCGTTTCCGGCCGCGGATGGAGGAACTGTTCGCCTGCGTCGACGCGCTCGCCGAGCGGCACGGCGCGATCGTCGTCGACCTCTACGGGGCTCCGTCGCTCGCCGACCCGCGCATGTGGGACGTGGACCGGCTGCATCTGACGGCCGAGGGACATCGCCGGGTCGCGGAGGCCGTGTGGCAGGCACTCGGCTACGACCCCGAGGACACCGAGTGGCGTACACCGGTGCCCGCCACCCTGCCGCCGGGGTGGGTCACGCGCCGGGTCGCGGACGCGCGCTTCGCCCGCCGGCATCTGCTGCCGTGGATCGCGCGGCGGCTGACGGGGCGGTCGTCCGGCGACGGGCTTCCTCCGAAGCGGCCCGAGCTCCTGCCGTACGAGGGTCCGGCGACGTAGGCGCTCGACCGGCCGTCCCACGCCCGGCCGCGCTGCCACGGGGACGCCCCGCTCCCATGGCAGCGCGGTGGCGGGCCGTCCCCCGGCGCCTTCGGCGTTCTACCGACGGGACGCCGCGGCGCGGCGGCCTCGCCGGTACAGGACCGTTCCGGCCACGAGCAGCGCCCCGCTCGCCGCGATGCCTCCGATGACGCTCTCGGCCCCGGTCTCGGGGATCTGCGGACGCTCCGGCTTCGCCGGGGGCGTCTTCGAGGGGCCAGGCGTCGGGGTGGGCTTGTGGGACGGCGGTGGCGTGACGGTCTTGGTCGGAGTGGGCTCGGGCTTGTGCGTCTCGTCTCCGTAGCCGTAGCCGTAGCCGTAGCCATAGCCGTGTTCGGTCGGCTCCTCGGGGCCGTACCCGTACCCGTACCCGTGGTCGCTCGGCTCCTCGCGCTCGTAGCCGTACCCGCTCGGCTCCTCGCGCTCATAGCCGTACCCGCTCGGCTCCTGCGGCCCGTAGCCCTTGCCGTTCGACTCTTCGGGACCGTAGCCCTTGCCCGCCGACTCCTCAGGACCGTAGCCCTTGCCCGTCGGCTCCTTCGGGCCGTAGCCGTGGTCGCCGGATTCCTTCGGGCCGTAGCCGTGGCCGCTCGGCTCCTCCGAGTGGTCGTCGAAGCCGTCATGCGCCGGGGCGGGCAGACGGTGCTCCATCTCGCCGAACTTGTCGTCCAGCTCGTGCATCTTCTCGCGGACCTCGCTGAACTTGTCGTCCAGCTGCTCCTCCAGGGCGCCCGGGTCCCACACATCCGTGCGGCTCGACAGTGCGGCACCGGATTTGACCGCGGTCCCCTGCATGCCGGGGGCCGCGGACGACCAGGTGCCGTACAGGGACAGGGCGCTGGTCGCGGCGGCCACGAGCAATCCCTTGGCCAAGGTCTGTCGCATTCTCGTTTCTTTCTCTCGGGCGGAACGGGGAAGCCGACGTCGGTCGTTGACGCGATCTTGTTGAGTGCCGGGATGTGCAAGGTCATCGCGGGGGCGGTGATGCCGCACGTTCACATTCGCCATGACCTGCCGACTATGAACGAAATGTGAAGGCCCGAGGGGACCAGGACGCGTCGACCGCGGGGGAATTCACCCGATCGCCCGTCTCGCGGGCCGGCGCAGGGGCCGCATCCGGATCACCGCTGACCTGGGGGCCTCAGGATCGTATGGAGGATCCGGGGGCCGTCCGGCCGCCGGGTAAACTCCGTACACGTGACTTCTGCGCCCGCCAAGCCCCGCATCCCGAACGTCCTCGCCGGACGCTACGCCTCCACCGAGCTCGCCACGCTCTGGTCCCCCGAGCAGAAGGTGAAGCTGGAGCGTCAGCTCTGGCTCGCCGTGCTGCGGGCCCAGAAGGACCTCGGCATCGAGGTGCCGGACGAGGCCATCGCCGACTACGAGCGTGTCCTGGACACCGTCGACCTGGCCTCCATCGCGGAGCGCGAGAAGGTCACCCGGCACGACGTGAAGGCGCGGATCGAGGAGTTCAACGACCTCGCCGGGCATGAGCACGTCCACAAGGGCATGACCTCGCGCGACCTGACGGAGAACGTCGAGCAGCTGCAGATCCGGCTGTCGCTGGAGCTGATGCGCGACCGCACGGTGGCCGTGCTGGCCCGCCTGGGCAAGCTGGCCGGTGAGTACGGCGAGCTGGTCATGGCCGGCCGCTCGCACAACGTCGCCGCGCAGGCCACGACGCTCGGCAAGCGGTTCGCGACCGCGGCCGACGAGCTGCTGGTGGCGTACGGCCGCGTGGAGGAGCTCCTCGCCCGCTACCCGCTGCGCGGCATCAAGGGCCCGGTCGGCACGGCCCAGGACATGCTGGACCTGCTCGGAGGTGACGCGTCGAAGCTGGCGGACCTGGAGGGCCGGATCGCCGGGCACCTGGGCTTCTCGCAGGCGTTCACCTCGGTCGGCCAGGTCTACCCGCGCTCGCTGGACTACGAGGTGGTGACCGCGCTGGTGCAGCTGGCGGCGGCACCGTCGTCGCTGGCGAAGACGATCCGGCTGATGGCCGGGCACGAGCTGGTGACCGAGGGCTTCAAGCCGGGCCAGGTCGGCTCCTCCGCGATGCCGCACAAGATGAACACGCGGTCGTGCGAGCGCGTGAACGGCCTCATGGTGATCCTGCGTGGTTACGCCTCGATGACCGGCGAACTGGCGGGCGACCAGTGGAACGAGGGCGACGTGTCCTGCTCGGTGGTGCGTCGGGTCGCACTGCCCGACGCGTTCTTCGCGCTGGACGGGCTGCTGGAGACGTTCCTGACGGTGCTCGACGAGTTCGGCGCCTTCCCGGCGGTCGTGGCGCGTGAACTGGACCGCTATCTGCCGTTCCTCGCCACCACCAAGGTGCTGATGGGCGCGGTGCGCGCCGGCGTGGGCCGTGAGCTGGCGCACGAGGCGATCAAGGAGAACGCCGTCGCCTCCGCGCTCGCGATGCGTGAGCGGGGCGCCGAGCGCAACGAGCTCCTCGACAAGCTGGCAGCCGACGAGCGCATCCCCCTCGACCGCGCCCAGCTGGACGCCCTGATGGCCGACAAGCTGTCCTTCACGGGGGCGGCCGCCGACCAGGTCGGCGTCGTCGTCGGCCGGGTCGAGGAGATCGTCAAGCAGCGTCCCGAGGCCGCGGGTTACACACCTGGGGCGATCCTCTGACGCGTTTCACAGCCGAGGAGTTGGAGGCCGCTCGCGACCGACTGGTGCCGGACGTGCTCGCGGACGGTCTCCGTGTCCTCTTCTGCGGCATCAACCCCGGCCTGATGACGGCGGCGACGGGACACCACTTCGCCCGTCCCGGCAACCGCTTCTGGCCGGTGCTGCACCTGTCCGGCTTCACGCCGAGACTCCTGAAGCCGTCGGAACAGCAGGAGTTGCTGTCCTACGGGCTGGGCATCACGAACGTCGTGGCGCGGGCGACCGCGCGGGCCGACGAGTTGAGCGCCGAGGAGTACCGCGAGGGCGGGCGGCTGCTGGCGACGAAGGTGGCGCGGCTGCGGCCGCGTTGGCTGGCCGTCGTGGGGGTCACCGCGTACCGGGCGGCCTTCGACGACCGCAAGGCCCGGGTGGGACCGCAGGAGCGGATGATCGGGGACACGCGGGTGTGGGTGCTGCCGAACCCGAGCGGTCTGAACGCGCACTGGACTGCGGCGACGATGGCGCAGGAGTTCGCACGGTTGCGGGTGGCGGCGGAGGACGGCTGACGGGTCATGGCGGGGCGACGTCCGTGACCACGGCAAGGAGCTGGATGTCGTCCGACGGGTCCCTGTCGGCGACGGCTGTCACGACCCAGCGTCCGGTCCCCTCCGCTTCCCAGAGGTCGGCGACACGGGCACGCGCGCTGAGCGAGGCCCAGGGTTCGGGTATCGCCTCTCCCTCGGTGCGCAGCAGAACGGTCTGCAGGTTCAGCCAATGCCCCTCCCCCCAACGGGAGACGAGCAGTTCGTGAAGGGCGTCCCGGTACTTCTCGTACTGCTCCACCTGCACCGCTCTCGTCCCGCAGTCGGCCCGGCTGCTCTCCAGCACCACGACGAGGTGGCCGGGGCCCCCGTCGCCGAGGTCCGACGGGCCGTGCTCCGCCGGAAAGGGACGGAAGCACAGCTCGTCGATGAGGGCGAGATGCCGTGCGATGTTCATGTGGTCCAGTAAACCGGGCACCACTGACAATTGGCGTGCCGTCAGGCGTCCCGGCGCACCACGCTCCAGCCGCCCGCCGGCAACGCGGGCGCCGTCGACCGGACGCGAGGCCGAGGTGCTGCGCCTGATGGACCGTGGGCTGTCGAACGCGATCGCCGCCAGGCTGATCGTCGGCGCGGAGCCGGTGAAGTCGCACGTGAGCCCGGTACCGGCGAAGCCGGGGGCGCGGGACGCACGCAGGCCGTGATCGCGATGTCCGAGTCGGGGTTCGTCGCTCCCGGCCGATGCGGGACAGCAAGCGATCTCTGGCTCCCCGCGCTCGCCGGGTCACGCCGCGGCGAGTAGCATCCGGCCAACACGCGCACGAGCTGGGAGGACGGACGTTGGCTCGGCTGACCGGCGGGGATCCCTCGCTGCTGCGAAGGATCAACTCCGCGGTGGTGCTGCACGCGCTGCGTGCCACGGACGCCGCGACCCTGACAGAGATCACCCGGGTGACCGGGCTGTCCCGGCCCACCGTCGAGGGCGTCGTCGAGGGGCTCATCGAAGCGGGATACGTCGTCGAGAAGGCGGCCGAGGACAGCCTCGTCCGGCGTCAGGGGCGTCCGGCACGGCGGTTCCGGTTCCGGGCCGAGGCGGGGCACCTGCTGGGCCTGGACATCGGGGCGCACCGGGTGGCCGCGCTCCTCGCCGACCTGGACGGACGGGTGCTCGGGGCCGTCGCCAAGGACGTCGACGAGACGGCTCCGGCCGACGAGCGGCTCGAACGGCTGCGTACGGCCGTCGCCGAGCTGCTGCGCAGGGCCGGTGTCGCACGCGGCTCGCTGCGGGCCGTGGGCGTCGCCACGCCGGGCATCGTGGAGGCGGACGGCACCGTACGGCTCGGTGCGGCGCTGCCCGAATGGACGGGGCTGCAGCTGGGCGAGCGGCTGAGCCGGTCCTTCAAGTGCCCGGTGCTCGTCGAGAACGACGCCAACGCGGCGGCGGTCGCCGAGCACTGGAAGGGAGCGGCGAGCGAGTCCGACGACGTGGTGTTCGTGCTGGCAGGGCTGAGCCCGGGCGCCGGATCACTGATCGGCGGGCGGCTGCACCGGGGGTTCGGCGGGGCGGCCGGTGAGATCGGCGCACTGCATCTGCTGGGGCGCGAGGCGACTCCGGAGACTTTGCTGTCCACCACGGACGAACCGTTGCGCCCCTTGGACGAGCACGCCGTCGCCGAGGTCTTCGCCCAGGCCCGCGAGGGCGACGAGGGGGCTCGCGCGGCCGTCGACCGGTTCATCCAGCGCCTCGTCCACGACGTGGCCGCCCTCGTCCTGGCCCTCGACCCCGAGCTGGTCGTCGTCGGCGGGTGGGCGTCCGGTCTGGACGGCGTCCTGGAGCCGCTGCGGCGGGAACTGGCCCGCTACTGTCTGCGCCCGCCGAAGGTCGCCCTGTCCCTGCTCGGCGAGGCCGCGGTGGCGATGGGCGCACTGCGGCTCGCGCTCGACCACGTGGAGGAGCAGCTGTTCGCGGTGGAGGGGACGGCGACAGCGCGGCGGTGACGGCCGGGGCCGACCGGTGAACGCGCCGCACCCCGGAGCGGATCCGGGGTCTCGCCTTCCTCTCCTCCGCCGCTATTCGCTGCGAAGTGGTGCCGGTGCGGCGGTCAGGACGCCCGGCGCTGCGGGTTCTCGTGGATCTCCACACGGCCGGAGTCGCCGAACGTCAACCGGCAGGTGTCCGCGCGGTACGTGGCCACGGAGAGCGCGGCGGTGCGGCCCTCGGCGAGGTAGCGGGTGGTGACGACGAGGACGGGCGCGCCCGGGAGCCGGTCGAGTTCCTTGGCGTCCTCCGCGCGAGCCGAGCCCAGCTCGACGGCGCTCTCCTGCCCCTCCAGCTCCAGACGCTGCAGCTCGCGCAGCACGGCACGCGCGCGTGCCGCTCCGGACGGGGCGTCGATGGCGGAGAGGTCGGGCACCGACGCCTGCGGGACGTAGAGCAGTTCGGCGGCGACGGGCTGGCCGTGCGTCACCCGGGAGCGGCGCACCGTGTGCACGGGCTCGTCCCGGCCGCACCCCAGGGCGTCCACGACGGACGCCGGGGCGGCCGCCTGGGTGCAGTCGGTGGGCTGCCAGACGTCGTCGGCCGCGCCCGGCCAGGTGTGCTGCTCGGTGCCGACGGCCACGCCCATGCGCGGGGGCGCGACGGTCGTACCGACACCGCGGCGGCGCTGCAGCCTGCCTTCCAGTTCGAGCTGCTCCAGGGCCTGGCGGAGCGTGGCCCTGGCGACGCCGAAGCGGGCCGCCAGATCACGCTCGTTGGGCAGGATCTCGCCCACGGTGAACTCGGAGTCGAGTGCCTCACTGAGCACGGTCCTCAGGTGCCAGTACTTAGGTTCCGGCACCGATTCCAGCTGCGTGGTCCCCACCCTGTCCTCCGCAATCGCCGTGGCCCGGAGGCCTTTTAGCGCCCTTGTTTATTAAAGGTTGTTGCACTTCTCTGCGACCATAGGGCGGCCCCCACCCTTGGTCAATACCAATCGCCGGGAACGTTCACGGCACGGCGTGCCGCCACCACGGCGTCGCGTGGCGGCGGGATCTAGGCGGTCGCCAGTGACCTGAGCTTGTCGGGGTTGCGGATGACGTAGACGGCCTGGATGCGGCCGTCAAGGACGTCCAACTGGAAGACGGAGTCGGGCTTGTCGCCGGACAGCACCAGCAGGGCGGGCCCGCCGTTGACCTCCACGAACCGGAAGGACACGTCGGACAGGCCCTTGCGGGCGGCGCCGATCACGAAGCGGCCCACCTTGTCGGCCGACTCCATGACCCGTACCGGCGCCTTCGCCTTGCCGCCGCTGTCGCCGACGAGGCGGACGTCGGGGGCGAGCAGCGCCATGAGCCCCTCGATGTCACCGTCCGCGGCCGCGGCCAGGAACCGCTCGGTGAGGTCGCGGCGCTGGGCGGGGTCGACCTCGTAGCGCGGTCGCCGCTCGTCGACGTGCTTGCGGGCCCGTCCGGCCAGTTGGCGCACGGCCGCCTCGCCGCGATCGAGCATGGCGGCGATGTCCGCGAACGGGTAGCCGAAGGCCTCCCTGAGGACGAACACCGCGCGTTCCAGGGGCGAGAGCGACTCCAGGACGACGAGGACCGCGAACGAGACCGAGTCGGCGAGCACGGCCCGTTCCGCGGTGTCCGGTACCGCGTCCCCGAAGTCGGTGACGTACGGCTCCGGCAGCCAGGGGCCGACGTAGGTCTCACCCCTGGCCTTGATCTGGCGCAGGCGGTCGATGGCGAGGCGGGTCGTGACGCGCACCAGGTAGGCGCGGGGCTCGCGCACGGCGGACCGGTCGGCGCCGGACCAGCGCAGCCATGCCTCCTGCACGACGTCCTCCGCGTCGGCGACACGGCCGAGCATGCGGTAGGCGACTCCCAGGAGGACGGGACGGTGCTCTTCGAAGACGTCGGTCTCGATGTCGGTGGTCACCGCACCATCCCAGCCGACGCATCCGGCGGTGTCCAGGCGAAATCGCCGCCCCAGGGTGTGCGTCGCGCAACCTCCAGGCTGCCCGGACCCGTTGGGAGCCGGGCACTCGCCCGCGGCCCGGGGCACTCTGGGTCTACCCGTCGGTAGCAATTGCTGACAAGCTGTCTACGCCGTCCGCCAGCGTGTCCCAGACGAGGAGCACCCCCATGTCCGCCACCGTCTCCTTCAAGGTCCCCTCTCCCCGCGGCCCGCAGAGCGTGACCGTCGACTACGCGCGCGTGGGCAGCGGTGAACCGCTCCTCCTGCTGCACGGCATCGGTCACCACCGCCAGGTCTGGGACCCGGTGGTGGAGATACTCGCGGCCGAGCGCGACGTGATCTCCCTGGATCTGCCGGGGTTCGGCGCGTCCCCGGGGCTGCCGGACGACCTCGCCTACGACCTGCCCACGACCACGGCCGTGTTCGGCGCCTTCTGCGAGGCCATGGAGCTCGACCGGCCGCATGTGGTGGGCAACTCGCTGGGCGGACTGATCGCGCTGGAGCTGGGCCGCGAGAAGCTCGTGCGGTCCGTCACCGCCCTCTCCCCCGCCGGGTTCTGGTCCGCGGCCGAGCGGCGCTACGCCTTCGGCGTGCTGCTGGCGATGCGCCGCATCTCGCGGCGGCTGCCGCTGCCGCTGGTGGAGCAGCTGTCCCGGTCCGCGGCCGGCCGCACCGTTCTGACCAGCGCGATCTACGCCCGTCCCGGCCGACGCTCACCCGAGGCCGTGGTCGCCGAGACGCTCGCGCTGGCGGGGGCCACGGGGTTCGACCAGACCCTCCGGGCGGGCGGGAGCGTCCGGTTCACCGACGACATTCCCGGAATCCCCGTCACGGTGGCGTGGGGCACCAAGGACAGACTGCTCCTGCGCCGCCAAGGGGTACGCGCCAAGCAGATCATTCCCCGGGCCCGTCTGGTCAGGCTGCCCGGCTGCGGCCACTGTCCGATGAACGACGACCCGGCCCTGGTCGCGCGCGTCATCCTCGACGGCAGCCGCTGATCCGCGCGGGGCGCGGCGGAGCGCGCCGGAGCCGAGGACCACGCCCGACCCGACCAGTGCACTGCCCAGGACCTGGACGGCACCGTAGGAGCCGGTCCCGACGAGCGGGGCGGTGCAGGCGGCGGCGACCGGGATGAGGCCGGAGAAGAGCGTGGCACGCTCGGCGCCGATCCGCTGCATGCCCACGTACCAGCACACGAAGCCGATGACGGTCACGACCACCGCCTGCCACAGCAGCGCGAGGGTCTCCGTGGCGTCCGGGCGCCTGAGCCACGCGGTGCCGTCCAGCAGCAGCCCGGCCACCGCGGACTCGACGGCGGCGACCCCGCACACCGTGGCGGACAGCAGGCGTGGGCCCAGGGGCCGCAGGACGGGCACGGCGAGGACCGCGAACCCGACCTCACCGGCCAGCGCGCACACGGAGAAGGCGATGCCGGCGGCGTCCGTACGGCCCCAGCCCTGGACCGTGAACGCGCCGACCGCCACCAGCAATGCCCCGTACAGGACGAGGCGTTGGGGACGGCGCCCGTCCAGCAGCGGGACGACGACGGCCACGACCACGGGCGCGCAGCCGACGAAGACACCGGGAACCGCCGGTTCGGCGGTGCGCTCGGCGGCGATGACGGCCAGGTTGAAACCCACCATGCCGACACCCGCGAGCAGCGCGAGGCGGCCCCACTGGCGGGCGCCGACTGTGCGCAGCCGGGCCCGGGCGCCCCGCCCGGCCAGCGGGACGAGCAGGAGGCAGGCGAGGGCGTAGCGCAGGAACTGGCCGCCGGCGTACGGGTAGTCGCCGAGCAGGCTGTTGGCGGTGAAGGACCCTCCGACGAGGATGCAGGCGAGCGCGGCGAGCAGGGCACCGCGTGTGGTGGTGGCGTTCATGGGAGCGACGCTAGGAAGTGCGGCGGCCCGGATTAAGGTCCACTTCCATGAGGCCATCGCAGACCAATCCGGGCGGCGCGGTGGGCGCCGCTGCTGCTGGGGAGACGACGGCGGGTGATGCGGTCCCCAGGGCCGCGGGCACCGGTCGGGCGGCGCCGCGGGACGACGATCTCTCCGGCCGCGAGCAGCCGCCCACCGCGCCTTCCGGCGGCGATCCCAAGAGACCCGCACCATCCGGCTCCTCCCCTTCGGCCGCCTGGGAGCTGCTCCTGCCGGCCGCCTCGGCGCCCGCACGCGCGCGTGGACGTTCGCTGCAGGCGGCGCTGCGTGAGGCGGTCCGGTCGGGGCGGCTCGCACCGGGCACGCGCCTGCCGTCGAGCCGGGATCTGGCCGCGGACCTGGGCGTGTCGCGGGGACTGATCACCGAGGCGTACGAGCAGTTGACGGCCGAGGGCTACCTGCGCAGCGGCCGCGGTGCCGGGACCTGGGTGGGCGGTGCCGTACGGGCCGCACGACCACGCGCGCGTGACCTCGCTCCCCGCTCGACCGGCGCCCGGGCCGACTTCGTACCCGGGACACCGGACCTGTCGCTGTTCCCGCGTGCCGCGTGGGCGTCGGCGCAGCGCGGGGTGCTGGCCGAGCTGCCGCACGCCGAGCTCGGCTATCCCGACCCGCGCGGTCTGCCCCGGCTGCGTACGGCACTGGCCGAGCTGCTCGCGCGCCGCCGGGGCGTGGTCGGTGACCCGGAGCGCATCGTGGTGGTCTCCGGCGTGGCCCAGGCGACGACGCTGCTCGGTTTCGTGCTGCACGCGCGCGGGATGCGCGAGGTCGGCGTGGAGAACCCGGGAAGCCCGCAGCACGACGCCCTCTACGCCGCCGCGGGTGCCACCACCGTGCCGCTGCCACTGGACGACCACGGCCTTGCCATCGGCCCGCTGTACGAGTCGGGCGTCCGCTCCGTCGTCACGACGCCGTCCCACCAGTTCCCCACCGGCATCGCCTACTCCGCCGCGCGCCGTACCGAACTGCTCGACTGGGCGCGCAGCGTCGACGGGTTCGTCCTGGAGGACGACTACGACGGCGACTTCCGGTACGACCGCGCCCCCGTCGGAGCCCTCCAGGGGCTCGACCCGGAACGTGTCGCCTACACCGGGTCGGTCAGCAAGTCCCTCGCTCCTGGGCTGCGGCTGGGCTGGCTGCTCGTACCGGAGGCACTGGCCGACGACGTGGTCGAACGCAAGCGGACCATGGATCTCGGTCATCCGTCGCTGGACCAGGCGCTGTTCGCGCGGTTCCTGGAGCGCGGTGACTACGACAGGCAGCTGCGGCGCTGCCAGCGCGCGTACCGGGAGCGCCGGGACGCCCTGGTCGGCGCCCTCGAGGAGCACTTTCCGGGCTCCGAGGTGACCGGGATCGCCGCGGGACTGCACGTCATCGCCGCGCTGCCGGAACGGTACGGCCCACTTCAGCGGTTCGTCGCGCGTGTGACGGCCGCCGGTGTGGCGGTGCGCGCGCTGACGGACTACACGCACCCGTCCGCCGGGGACCGCGAGCAGGGCGACGTCCGGCTGGTCCTCGGCTACGCGCACCTGTCGCCCGAGCGCATCCGGAACGGCGTGCGGTTGATGGCGCGGGCGGTGGCCGCACGCCCACGCTGACGACCGTCGTGGCCGCCGCGCCGAGCCGGCGGGGCATGACCGGAAACGTGTGTCCGTCCGCCTCCCGCTCGACGGTCCGGTTCCCCTGCGGGTGGGGTCAGTTGTTCACTTGTGGTTTGCGTGTGCGCTGCGGCGCACCAGTAGTTGTGGCAGTGCACACTGGCCGGATCCCGCCCCTGGAGGCCCCCATGTCACACCGCCCGTTCCCGGGCCGACGCAGCGTGCTGCGCGGCTCGCTCGCCGCGTCGGCGGCCCTGACCCTGCCCACCGCCCTCGGCTCGGCACCGGCCTTCGCCCGGTCGGGGCGTCCCAGGGCGGGCTGGGGTGTGCAGACGGGGGACGTGACCTGCGACTCGGGACTGGTGTGGGTGCGGTCCGACCGCCCGGCCCGGATGATCGTCGAGACGTCCGCCACCGAGTCGTTCCGCAACGCCCGCAGATGGCACGGTCCGCTGCTCGACGCCGGCACGGACTTCACCGGCACCACGCGGCTGCGCGGGCTGCCGTCCGGCGAGCAGATCCACTACCGCGTGCTGCTCGCCGACCCGGACGATCCGCGCCGCACCGGCGAGCCCGTCACGGGCACGTTCCGTACCGCCTCGGCCCGGCGGCGGGACGGTGTGCGGTTCGTGTGGTCGGGCGACCTGGCCGGGCAGGGCTGGGGCATCAACCCGGACCTCGGCGGCTACCGGATCTACGACGCGATGGCCGCGCTGGACCCCGACTTCTTCCTCTGCAGCGGCGACAACATCTACGCCGACGGCCCGATCTCGGCCTCCGTGGCCCTGCCCGACGGCAGCACCTGGCGGAACATCACCACGGAGGAGAAGTCCAAGGTCGCCGAGACGCTCGCGGAGTTCCGCGGCAACTTCCGCTACAACCTGCTCGACGAGAACCTGAAGCGGTTCAACGCCCAGGTGCCCTCGATCATCCAGTGGGACGACCATGAGGTGACCAACAACTGGTACCCCGGTGAGATCCTCACCGACTCCCGTTACACCGAGAAGAACGTGGACGTCCTCGCCGCCCGCGCCCGGCAGGCGTTCTCGGAGTACTTCCCGATCTCGACCCTGCGCCGCCCCGACGGCCGGGTGTACCGCGTGGTCAACCACGGCCCGCTGCTCGACGTGTTCGTGCTGGACATGCGGACCTACCGCAACGCCAACTCGCCCGGCGACCAGCCTGCCGACGCCCAGGGCATCCTCGGCGCCGAACAGCTGAAGTGGCTCAAGCGCGAACTGGCCCGCTCCCGGGCGGTGTGGAAGGTCATCGCCTCCGACATGCCGCTGGGCCTGGTGGTGCCGGACACCGGTGACGGCAGGGCGAACATCGAGGCCGTCGCGCAGGGCGACCCGGGGGCCCCGCTGGGACGGGAGCTGCAGATCGCCGAACTGCTGCGCTTCATCAAGCACCGCCGGATCACCGGCACGGTGTGGCTGACCGCCGACGTGCACTACACCTCCGCCCAGCACTACCAGCCGTCGCGAGCCGCCTTCACCGACTTCGAGCCGTTCTGGGAGTTCGTCTCCGGTCCGCTCAACGCGGGCGCCTTCCCGGCGAACAAGCTGGACGGCACCTTCGGCCCCGAGCGGGTGTTCCTCAAGGCACCGACCACCGCGAACGTGTCGCCGGCAGGCGGCTACCAGTTCTTCGGCGAGGTCGAGGTCGACGGCGGCAGCGGCGAGCTGACCGTGCGCCTGCGCGAGTCCGACGGCACGGTCCTGTTCACCCGGGTCCTCCAGCCGGGCCGGGTCGGTCAGTGACTGCCGTAGCCTGAGCGACGTGCCGCGCACCGGCGTCATCCCCCGGTGCGCGGCCGTGGTGTCACGGCAGCGCGAACACCCTTGGCAGGGCGGTCTTTTCGCAGGTCGGAGCCGATTGTCAGTGGTCGCCTCTACGGTTTTTCCATGACGCGATCTTTGCAGGCCGTGGCCTATTGCCGACCCTCCGCGCTGGAGTCCGCAGCGGACGGACAGCGCCTGGGGCTGGAGACCTCCCGGGGCGCGACGCCCACCGGTGTGCAGGACCATCCGCGGTTCTTCGCGGGGTTCCTGACCTCTCCTCAGGTCGCGGCCGCCGGGCTCCTCGCGGTGGCCGACGTGGCGGCCGCACGGTACTACCAGCGGCAGCTGCGCGCCTCCCTCGACCCGGTGGTGACGGGCAACGGCGACCGGCTGCGCTTCGAGTCCTTCTCCGGCTGCTGCGGGGTGTACGCCCGGCTGGACGTGCTGGAATCCGGTCTGGACGGCGACGAGGTGGGGCACGGCACGACGAACGTCGACGTCAACAACCCCCTGCGCGAGGCGCTGTCCAGGATCGGCTCCGACGATCCGCTGCATCTGCGGGTGGGTCCGCAGGAGTTGGCGGTGACCACGCTGGACGGCCCGGTCGTGGAGAAGAAGGTGCCGCTCCCCGACCGCTGGCTGCGCGGCTTCGCGGAGGCGCAGGTGACAGCTGCGGGCTTCGACCTGCGGGCCGAGTTGCCGGCCGCGGAGGCGGTGCGGTTCCTGCGGGCGCTTCCGCGAGGTGGCGCACGCGGCGCCTCGATGGGCGCGCGGTGGGTGGTGCCCTCGGGCAGGGGGCTGCGGCCGACGACGCGCGCGGTGCCCGGCGCGGTGTCCCTGCCCGGCCCGGAGCGACTGACCGCGCTCCAGCGGGTGCTGCGGCATGCCTCGGCCCTGCGGGTGTACGGGCCGGCGGTCGCCGCCGGTGGTGCCGCCACGGCAAGTGCCTGGGAGGCGGTGCTTCCGGGCATGCGGCTGACCCTGACGCTGTCGCCGGACGCCTCACGCGGGTTCTCCGGCGAAGGCGGCGTCCTCGACGCGCTCGCCACGGACGAGGCGGCCGAGGACGCGGAGCTGATCGCGGTGGTCCTCGCGTGGGAGCCCCGCGTCGACGTCACCGACCTGGCCGCCGCGTCGGGCCTGCCGCCCGAGCGCGTACGGGCGGCGCTGGTCCGGCTCGGCACGTCCGGGCGGGTGGGGTACGACACGGCGGAGGCGGCCTACTTCCATCGGGAGCTGCCCTACGACGCCGAGCGCGTGGAGCGTCACAACCCGCGGCTGCGGTCGGCTCGTGCCCTGGTGGCGGCGGGCGCGGTCACGCTGGACGGTCCTCTGGGAACGGTGACGGCCGAGGACGGGCACGTGCACCGGGTGCGCGACGAGGCGGGTGTGCTCAGCTGCAGCTGTCTGTGGTGGGCGAAGTACCGGGGAGGGCGCGGGCCGTGCAAGCACGCGCTGGCGGTGCGGATGGTGCGGCGCGGTGTCGCCGCG
The DNA here is from genome assembly GCF_042868655.1 of Streptomyces sp. NPDC007808. Taxonomy (NCBI): domain Bacteria; kingdom Bacillati; phylum Actinomycetota; class Actinomycetes; order Kitasatosporales; family Streptomycetaceae; genus Streptomyces; species Streptomyces sp. NPDC007808. The sequence continues at coordinate 96,080 of NZ_JBIAEQ010000001.1, read as the reverse complement.
GCGGAGCGGGACATGGCACGAGTCGACGGGGGTGCGTGATGAGTGCGCTGTTGGACGCGGTCCGGGACGGGCGGACGGCCGAGGTGGTGAGCCTGCTGGACGGGATGACGGACGCGCAACGGCGCGCGTGTTTCCCCCAGTTGAAGGCACTGCGCAAGGAGCTGAGGGCGGAGCAGTGGGGTGAGCGGTCCCGCCGCGCCTACCCCGCCCTGCACGCCGCGGGTGCCGCGTGCCAGACGGGTGCGGCCGGTGTGGCGAGTTGGCTCACGGCCGCCGACATGCGCTGGTGGTCCGCGCCCCCGGCCGTACTGCTCGACGTCCTGGGTGACAGGGCTGCCGGCTGGCTCGCCGATGTGGCGCACAGGATCGCCGAACGGCCGGTCGGCGCGCGGGTCCCGTACGAGTTGATGGCAGGGCTGGTGCGGCTCTCCGGATGTCCGGTGCCGACCACCGAGGCCTACGTGCACGGGTGGGTGGAGCACATCAGCCATGTCCGGCAGCGGGGCGACACGGTTCTGGACCGGCTGCGCAAGGACCCGCACCTGGCTCCGCTGACGGCAGCGCTCTTCGAGACGAACGACATCGGCGGACGTCTGGCCTGGATGCCCGCCGAAGGTCCCAGCAGTTGGACCGAGGCGCTGGCCCGGCTCACGGCCGAGGGAATCCTCGACCGCCGTGCCACGGTCGGCGCGTGCCTGGCCCGGCTGCTGCGGGGCGGACCGCCGGCCGACCACCGGGTGTTCCTGCGCATGCTGAAGGGCTTCGAGCTCACCGGGGAGGAGTTGCGGGAGCACACGGCCGACTGGCTGGCACTGGCCTCCGACGCCACGTCCGTCGTGGCCGGGCACGCCCAGTCGGTGCTCGCGTCGCTGGCCCTGGACGGTGGACTGACCACCCGTCAACTGGCCGAGATGTCGGGTGCCGTCCTCTTCCGCACCGAGAAGAAGCTGGTGCGCGGCCAGTTGGTCCTGTTGGGCAAGGTGCTCGCCCGCGACAGGTCGGCGGTCGAGGAGCTGCTGCCCGCGGTGGCCCTGGCCTTCGGACACGAGGACTCCGACGTACAGGAGCGAGCGCTGAAACTGGTCGAGCGGCATGTCGGCAAGGTCGAGGGCTCGGACGTACGGGACGAACTCGCCTCGGCCGCCGAGCAACTGATCCCCGTCCTGCGTGCGCGGGCGGTCGGCAGTCTGGGCGCCGCCCCGGCGAGCCTGGAGCCGGCCCCCTACGAGGAGGTCCTGCCGCCGGCGCCGGAGCCGGTTCGACTGGCTCCCGCACCCGGGTCGGCCACCGAACTCGCCGAAGAGGTCGGGGCGCTGCTCGCGTCGGATGGTGACGTGGCGGCGTTCGAGCGGGCCCTGGACGCACTGGTGCGTCACGCGTACCGGGACGCGGACGCCCTGCTGGAGGCGCTGGAACCCGTCGTGGCCCGGCGCTGGTGGGGCGACAGCGCTTCGCAGTACCCGTTCAGCGCCGACGACCACTTCACACGGCACCGCGGTCCGATCGACGCGGCGCACGGCCTCGACCTGCTGCTGGCCACACTGCGGGGCAAGGTCACCACGGCCACGCTCCACCATGCGGTCCGGCACCGAGCCGTCACCAGCGAGTGCGGTCACAGCCCTCTCGCCGGAGCCTTCGAGGCCCGCCTCTGGGAGGTGGCCCATCGGATCCGCACCGAGCCACTGCCGTTCCTGCTGTCCACGCCCACCTGGGGTACCGGTCTGCTGGAACCCGAGGAGCTGGTGGCCCGGCTCGACGAGTACTGGCGCCTCGGCGCCCGGGTATCGGCAGCGGACTTCGCCCAGGCGTTGCTGCGGGTCCGGCGCGGCGACCGTGCGGTGGCCGAGGCGGCCGCGGAGCGAGCGGCGGCGCTCGGCACGGCAGAGGGGGCGCGTCTCGCCCGGTGGCTGACCGCCGGCCCCGCCGTGCCGTCGTATCGGCGGCGGACAGCGGGAGACCGCATCCTCGTCGAGTCCGGGGAGATCCTCGAACTGCAGGATGACTTCCCGTCCGACTTCGGCTCGTTGGGGCGGCCGGTGACCGTGTTTCGGGACCGTTGGCACTGCTATCACTGGAGCGACGGCATGCGGCCGCACTGGCTTGCCGTGCTGCCCGAGCAGCGCGAACTGGTGGCGGTCAGGCTGCTGCGCGACATCTCGGCGGTCGCCGTCGACGACGCGCGGGGCGACGCTGCGATACTTCCCCAACTGGCCGAAGCCGACGGTGAGGCCGGGGAGGCCGTCCACCTGGCCGTGGCCTACGGGCTCGGCGCGCGGCATCCGGAAGACCGGCTGGCCGCCGTGGACGCCCTGCTGGTGCTGGCGGCGCGCGGACAGCTCGACGTGGCCGTACTGGGCTCGGATCTGGGGCAGTTGATACGGCGCGGCGCCGTGAAGCCGTCGCGGCTCGTCGAGTCGGTGCGGACGGCGGCGGCCACCGGGGCGAACGCGGTCGTCTGGGGAATCCTGCGGCATTCCCTGCCCGTCCTGCTCGCCGAGCTCGGATCCGGCGGGGCGGCCTCTCCCACCCGAGGGCTGGCGGATCTGCTGACCGTCGCCGCGGAGTGCGCCGAGAAAACGGGGGCACGCGGAGAGCTGCCGCACCTGGCCGGCACGGCGGACCGGCGTGGCTCGTCCCGGCTCGTGGCCCAGGCCCGGCGCCTGCGCAGCGCGCTGACGGAGGGCCTGGTCGCGTGACGGGACGAGGCCGCCGTCCTCGACGGTCACGCCCGCACCACATTTGAACAGTGGATGAAACCGACATAAGGGCTCTTAACCGCCCGGTCACATAGCGTTCGTGATCACGCAACACCGTTCCTTCACAGTGGTTGCATGAGTCGAGACATGTCTGATGTGACGCGCGCGAAAGACGGCCGCCCGGTGCACCTCCGGCGGCGCCACGCCCTCACTCTCGCCGGGCTCTGCACGGCGGCGGTGGCCCACGCGGGGGCGATCCTGATCGGCTACGGGCCCGACGGATCGACCCTGCTGACGGCCTCGTCGGCCGTACTGGTCGCGGTGGCGGGGTTCCACACATGGTGGGCACGCCGCCACGGGCACGCCCCGCCGAAGGGCTATACCGGCGCCCGGCCGCGTTCCGAGGAGCGGGCCGGGCCGTCGGACCGGTCGCCGGACGAGGCCGCGACGGTGCCGCAGGAGGGTGCCCTGTGGCGGATGCGGACCACGGTGCAGGACGCACCCGGGTCGCTGGCCGCGCTGTGCACGGCGCTCGCCGATCTGCGGGTCGACATCCTGAGCCTGCAGACGCACCCGCTGGCCGAGGGCACGGTGGACGAGTTCCTGCTCCGCACGCCGGGTGCGCTCGCGGCGGCCGACATCACCCGTGCGGTCTCGGTGGCCGGCGGTGCGGGCACCTGGATCGAGCGGGCCGACGCCCACGACCTGGTGGACGCGCCCACCCGGGTGCTGGGCCTGGCCACGCGTACCGCCCTGGACGCCTCGGAACTTCCCCTGGCGCTGCGCCAGTTGCTCGGCCGTTGCACGATCCGTTCGCTGCCCGTCGCGCCGGCCGGGGGTGGCCGGGGATCGGAGCCGGTGCCGGTGGAAGGGGCGCTTGAGGACACCGTGCTGCGGCTGCGCGCGCCGGAAGGTGGAGTGATCACGGTGGACCGGCCGTATCTGCCGTTCACCCCCACCGAGTTCGCGCGGGCGCGGGCCTTGGTGGAGCTGGACGCCCGGCTCGGCCCGCGGGTACCGCGCAGCCAGGACGTGCTGACGCTGCCGGAGGGCAGCGACATCACCGTGCGCCGCGCGGACACCGGTGATCTGGAGGCGGCGCGGGAGATGCACGAGCGGTGCTCCACGCGGACGCTCGGGATGCGGTACCACGGCCCGGTCGGCGACGCGGAACGCTATCTGAACCACCTGCTCAGCCCGCGCTTCGGCCGCACGCTCGCCGTGCAGACCGCGTCGGGCCGCATCGTCGGCCTCGGTCATCTGCTGTGGGACGGCGACGAGACGGAGGTCGCGCTGCTCGTCGAGGACGCGTGGCAGCGGCGGGGCATCGGCAGCGAACTGCTGCGCAGGCTGATCGGGATGGCGGTCGAGGCGGGCTGCGAGAGCGTGTATGCCGTGACGCGCTCGTCCAACACCGGAATGGTCGCCGCGATGCGCGGCCTGGGCCGGCCTCTCGACTACCAGATCGAGGAGGGCACGCTGGTGATCACCGCCCGGGTCGGTGCTGCCGTGGGTGACCAGGCGGGCACCGTCGGAGTCACCGAGCGGGTGTCCCGTGCGGCTGGGTCGGGTCGGCCCGAAGCGTCGTAGGAGAAGCGCAGCGTTCAGCGGCCGCGGGGGCGTTCACGGCCGGCCGGCCGACAGAACCGGTCGCGTGTCCCGTGCGCCTGGGCCGGGTCCGCCCGAAGCACCGTAGAAGAAACGCAGCGCCCCACGGCCGCTGGAGCGTTCACGGCCGGTCGGCCGACGGAACCAGCCAACGGAACCAGTCGACGGAACCGGTCGGCCGAACCGGGCAGGGGCGGGTGCGGGTGCGCGAGGGCTCGGCGGGCACGCGGTGTGCCGCCCGCCCCCCGCGCGGCACACCCCGGCCCCCCGGCCGGTCACAGGCCCGGCACGGTCTCCCGGATGCCGACCCCGGCCGTCGGCTCCCGCCGCCCGCCGAGCGCCTCGTCGAGGTCCGTCCACAGGTCGTCGACGTCCTCCAGGCCCACCGACATCCGCAGCAGCCGGTCGCTCACTCCGGCGCCGCGGCGGTCGGTCTCGTCGACGATGCGGTGGCTGATGGACGCCGGGTGCTGGATGAGGGTGTCGACGCTGCCCAGGCTCACGGCGGGGGTGATCAGTCGGACCCCGGCGATGACGTCGTGCGGGTCGCCGTGCACCTCGAACGCGACCATCGCGCCACCGATGCGCGGGTAGTGGACGCGGGCGACGCGCGGGTCGGCCGCGAGCCTGCGGGCGAGTTCGGCGGCGGTCGCGGAGGCGGCCCGGACCCGCACCGGCAGGGTGGACAGCCCCCGCAGCAGCAGATAGCCGGCCAGCGGGTGCAGGACACCGCCGGTGGCGAATCGTATCTGCCGCAGCCGTGCAGCGAACTCCTCGTCGCAGGCGACCACGCCCGCCAGTACGTCGCCGTGTCCGCCGAGGTACTTGGTCGCGCTGTGCAGCACGAGCCGGGCGCCCCGTTCGGCGGGGCGCTGGAGCACGGGCGTGGCGAAGGTGTTGTCCACGAGCAGCGGGACCGAGTCGCAGGCATGGGCCACCGCCTGCAGATCCACTTCGGCGAGCGTGGGGTTGGCCGGGGATTCGACCATCACCAGACCGGTGTCCGGACGCAGCGCCTCCGAGATCCCGGCCGGGTCGGTCCAGGTGACCTCCGTCCCCAGCAGTCCGGCGGTCAGCAGGTGATCGCTGCAGCCGTACAGGGGGCGTACGGCGACGACGTGGCGCAGGCCCATCGACGCCCGTACGAGGAGTACCGCGCTCAGTGCCGCCATACCGCTGGCGAAGGCGACCGCCGCCTGAGTGCCCTCCAGACGGGCCAGGGCGGTCTCGAACCGGGCGACGGTCGGGTTGCCGAGGCGGCCGTAGACGGGCGGGCCGTCCGGCTCGGCGCCGGTGGTGGCGAACGCGTCGATGCGGGCGGCCTCACCTCGGCTGTCGTACGACGGGTAAGTGGTCGACAGGTCGATCGGCGGGGCGTGCAGGCCCTGCCGTGCCAGGTCGTCGCGGCCGGCGTGCACGGCCTCGGTGGCGAGTGCTCTCGGGGCGGTGCGTACGTCGTCATACCCGTGCATGCCGTCGTAGGCCTCTCTGCTCGCGGGATCCATGGGCGGAAGAGTGAACATCGGACGGGTCGTGCGGGGCGGATGCCGTGTTACGTTCGGGCCATGGCCGAATCCGTCGTACTGGACCCGGTCGATCTGCATCTGCTGCGGCTGCTGCAGAACGACGCCCGGACCACGTACCGCGATCTCGCGGCGCAGGTCGGGGTCGCGCCGTCGACATGCCTGGACCGGGTGACGCGGCTGCGCCGCTCGGGCGTGATCCTCGGCCATCAGCTCCGGCTCAATCCCGCCAAGCTGGGCCGGGGGCTGGAGGCCTTGCTCTCGGTGCAGGTCAGGCCGCATCGACGGGAACTGGTGGGGCCGTTCGTGGACCGCATCCGGGCGCTCCCGGAGTCCCGCACCGTCTTCCACCTGACCGGGCCCGACGACTATCTCGTCCATGTCGCGGTGGCGGACATGGCGGATCTGCAACGGCTGGTGCTCGACGAGTTCACCTCCCGGCGGGAGGTGGCACGGGTGGAGACCCGGTTGATCTTCCAGCAGTGGGACTGCGGGCCGCTGCTCCCACCCGGCGCGGCGGGAACCACGCCCTCAGCGAAATCGGGCTGAGCGGGGGCTGCGCGCGGGGAAACCGGGCTGACGGGGCACCGGTCGCCGTATGAGGATGGGCGGCATGTCTCAGACCAAGACTCCGCTGCCCCGTGAGGTCGCCGACGCCTATGTCGACGAGCTCATCGCCCTCGACCCGGTCACCGGTACGTACCTCGGTGTGAAGGAGAGTTCCAGCAAGCTCCCCGACCTCTCGCCCGCGGGCCAGGAGGCGCTCGCGGAACTCCAGCGGGCCACTCTCGCACGGCTTGAGGAGGCCGAGCGCCGCCCCGGCGCGGACAGTGACATCGAACGCCGGTGCGCGCGCCTGCTGCGCGAGCGGCTGACGGCGGAACTCGCTGTGCACGAGGCCGACGAGGGGCTGCGCTCGGTGGGCAACATGGCCACGCCCGCGCATTCGGTGCGCGAGGTCTTCACGGTCACGCCGAGCGAGACCGACGAGGACTGGGCGGCGATCGCCGAGCGGCTGCGCGCGGTGCCGGCCGCGTACGCGGGTTACCGCGCGTCGCTGGAACTGGGCCTGGAGCGCAAGCTGTACGCGGCCCCGCGTCCCACCGCCACCTTCGTCGGGCAGCTCACCGAGTGGGCGGACACCGGCGAGGGGCGCGGCTGGTTCGAGGACTTCGCGTCGGCCGGTCCCGAGGCGCTGCGCACGGAGCTGGACGAGGCCGCGCGCGCGGCGACGGCCGCCGTGGTGGAGCTGCGGGACTGGATGCGCGAGGTGTACGTGCCGGCGGTGGAGGGCGCGTCGAACGTGGTGGGCCGCGAGCGCTACGCCCGTTGGACCCGCTACTTCAACGGCACCGACCTCGACCTCGACGAGGCGTACGCGTACGGCTGGTCCGAGTACCACCGGCTGCTCGCCGAGATGAAGAAGGAGGCCGAGAAGATCCTTCCCGGCGCCGCGACGCCGTGGGTGGCGCTGGCGCACCTCGACGAGCACGGTCGGCACATCGAGGGCGTCGACGAGGTCCGCGAGTGGCTCCAGGGCCTGATGGACGAGGCGATCGAGAAGCTGGACGGCACCCACTTCGAACTCGCCGAGCCGGTGCGGAAGGTGGAGTCGCGCATCGCTCCGCCCGGCGGTGCCGCGGCCCCGTACTACACCCAGCCGTCGGAGGACTTCTCGCGTCCGGGCCGCACCTGGCTGCCGACCATGGGTCAGACCCGCTTCCCGGTCTACGACCTGGTCTCGACCTGGTACCACGAGGGCGTGCCGGGCCACCACCTCCAGCTCGCGCAGTGGACGTACGTCGCCGGGAACCTCTCCCGCTACCAGGCCACGATCGGCATGGTCAGCGCCAACGCCGAGGGCTGGGCCCTGTACGCGGAGCGGCTGATGGACGAGCTCGGCTTCCTCACGGACCCGGAGCATCGGCTCGGTTACCTGGACGCGCAGATGATGCGGGCCGCCCGGGTCATCGTGGACATCGGCATGCACCTGGAGCTGGAGATCCCGTCCGACTCGCCGTTCCACCCGGGCGAGCGGTGGACTCCGGAGCTGGCGCAGGAGTTCTTCGGCGCGCACAGCAGCCGTCCGGCGGACTTCGTCGAGAGCGAGCTGACCCGGTACCTGACGATTCCGGGCCAGGCCATCGGCTACAAGCTCGGTGAGCGGGCGTGGTTGCTGGGCCGTGAGAAGGCGCGTGAGCGGCACGGCGCCGCCTTCGACCTGAAGGCCTGGCACATGGCGGCGCTGTCGCAGGGTTCCCTGGGCCTGGACGACCTGGTGGACGAACTGGCCGCGCTGTGATCAACGCCGGAAGCCGCCCTCGGAGTTGATGACCTCGCCCGTGATCCAGCCCGCCTCGTCCGTCGCGAGCCACGCGATGAGGCGGGCCGGGTCGTCGGGCATGCCCCAGCGGCCGGCCGGGAAGGCGGCCGCCACCGCGTCGTACGCCTCGCCGGTCAGGTAGTCCGTGTCGACGGGCCCGGGGTTGACGGTGTTCACCGTGATCCCGCGCTCGGCGAGCGTGGTCGACAGGGAGCGGGTGATCGATGCGAGGGCGCCCTTCTGGAGGGCGTAGGCGATCTCACCCGGCATGCCACCGGCGATGTCCTGGCCGGACGTCATCATCACCACCCGCCCGCCGGGACCGGCCGGCCTCAGCCGGGCATGGGCCTGGACGAGAAGCAGCACCGAGCGGGTGTCGACGGCCCAGTGGGCGTCGAGCATCGCGGCGTCGATCGCGTCGAGGGTGCCGTCGAAGCCGCTCTGCGCGTGGTTGGCGATCAGGATGTCCAGCCGCCCGCCGAGTGCCGTCGCCGCCGTGGTGACCAGTTCGGCGGGCGCGGCCGGGTCGGAGAGGTCGCCCGGGCCCGCGAGGACCCGCGCGCCGGGGTCGCCGAGCGCCGCACGCACGGAGGCGGCGACGTCCTCGGGCTCGTCGGCTCCCCAGGGCATGGCGGCGTCGTGCGGCACATGGTGGTGCAGGTAGACGCTCGCCCCGTACGCGGCGAGCCGCCGGGCCACGGCATGACCGATGCCGCCGCGTCTGCTGGCCCCGGTCACCAGGGCGGTCCGGCCGCGCAGCGGAAGCGGGTCGCGGCGCAGCTCTTCGGGGGCGGGGTGGGGAAGTCGGGGCATGGCAGATCATGATGCGCAACGGCCCGGCCCGGCGCATCCGGTTTTCACGGAGGCGGCACGGCTCGCTCACGCACCGCGCGCGTACCGCCCCGTCAGTCCGGCGACCGCCGCAGCTGCACGAGCCCCAGCCAGGTCTCCGGCCCGGGCTGCACCCGGGCGGCGCGGACCGTGTACGCCCCCGGCTCCAGGGCCACCCGCAGATGTTCGGTGCGTTCCGTCTCACGGCCCGGCCAGGCCGGGTCGAACAGGAGCACCGTCCCCGGGACGGTCCAGCGCACCTCGCGCTCCCAGACGGCCGTCGCGAGTGCCGCCGGGACGCGGGCCAGCAGCTCCTCCTCGGAGTCCGCGGCGCACCAGCGTACGAAGACGCCGTGCTCGGGCAGATACGAGGTCGAGGCGGGCTCGTCGCCCAGGACGAGTGCCGCGCTGTCCCCCACGGGCAGGAGTCCGACCGCCCCGTCGATCTCGCAGGCCCGGTCGTAGTCCGAGACCGTCTCGTCGCCGTCCGCACCCGCCCAGAACGGCAGTACCGTCTCAGGCACCGCTATCAGGGGGCCGCCGCCGGACTCGACCCACTCCACCACGCCGGGATCCGCGTATCTCACCATGGCAGCAGAACCTACACGCACGGCCGACTCACCTGTTCGCCGTGCTCGACCGGTGACTCAGCAACCGCAGTCGCCGGCCGCCCACGGCGCCGTGAGGGGGTCCGCGGGGCGGCGCTCGCGCCCCTCCCAGGTCTCGAACTCGAAGCCCTCACGCACCCAGTACTCGAAGCCGCCCAGCATCTCCTTGACCTGATAGCCGAGTTCGGCGAGGGCGAGCGCGGCACGGGTGGCACCGTTGCAGCCGGGGCCCCAGCAGTACGTCACGACCGGCACGGAACGGTCGAGCAGGCGCCCGGCCTGTTCGGGGACGAGTGCGGTGGGAAGGTGGACGGCGCCCGGGATGTGGCCCTGGTCCCAGGACTCGGTGGACCGGGAGTCCACGAGGACGAAGCCGGGGTCGCCGTCCGCGGCGAGGGCGGCGGCGACGTCGGACACGTCGGCGTGGAAGGCGAGGCTGGCCCGGAAGTGGGCGGCGGCCTCGGCGGGGGCGGCAGGGGCCACACGCAGGACGGGGTTGGTGGCAGTGGGAGCAGTGGAAGCAGTCGTCATACCCAGAAATCTATGGCCGATGATCAGCCCTCCTGAAGGAGAGATCCCCGGCACTCTTCTTGATCGGCCGGGGATTCCCCTGCTATTCATCGCCCATGACCGCGTTTTCCCCGGACGCCACCGACTGGCGCATCCTTGACGTCCTCCAGCGCGAGGGTCGCGCCAGCTTCGCCGAGCTGGCCCGTGCCGTCTCCATGTCCGCGAGCGCGGTGACCGAGCGGGTACGACGGCTGGAGGAGGCGGGCGTCATCCAGGGGTACGCGGCCGTCGTGGACCCCGAGCGGCTGGGGCTTCCGATCCTGGCGTTCGTGCGCCTGCGGTATCCCAACGGCAACTACAAGCCCTTCCACGACCTGGTCGCCGCCACGCCGCAGATCCTGGAGGCCCATCACGTCACCGGTGACGACTGCTTCGTCATCAAGGTCGCGGCCCGCTCCATGCGGCACCTGGAGGAGGTGTCCGGCAAGATCAGCACGCTCGGCTCGGTGACCACGAGCGTCGTCTATTCCTCACCGCTGCCCCGGCGCCCCCTGGGTCAGTGACCGCGCTGCCGCAGCACCGATCCCGATCTCCCCTTCACCACTTCCAACTGCGCGTGGACACGCCGCCGCAGATCGGCGACATGGCTGACGATCCCCACGCTGCGGTCCCGCTCCCGCAGTGAGTCGAGGACGTCGAGGACCTCGTCGAGGGTCTGGTCGTCGAGGCTGCCGAAGCCCTCGTCGATGAAGAGGGTGTCGAGGCGCACCCCGCCGGCCTCGTCGGTGACGACGTCCGCGAGGCCGAGGGCGAGGGCGAGGGACGCGAAGAAGGTCTCACCGCCGGACAGTGTCGCGGTGTCCCGCTCCCGTCCGGTCCAGGCGTCGATGACGTGCAGCCCGAGGCCGCTTCGGCCGCGACCGGCCCGGTCGTCGGAGTGGACGAGGGTGTAGCGGCCGGACGACATGCGCTGGAGGCGTACGGTCGCGGCGGCGGCGACCTGTTCGAGGCGGGCCGCCAGCACGTAGGACTCCAGGCGCATCTTGCGTTCGTTGTCCGCCGAGGTGCCGGCGGTGAGTGCCGCGAGACGCGCCACGCGGTCGTACTCCTCGCGCAGCGGACCGAGCCGGCGCACGGCCGCGGCGGCTCGGGCGGACAGCCGGTCGAGTTCGGCGCAGCGCCGGACGGCCGCGTCGCGGGCGGAGGCGGCATCGCGGACCCGCTGCGCCGCCGCGGTGGCCTCCCGCTCGGCGGACGCGAGGTCGGCGGGTGGCTGCTGGGCGGCGGCCGCGGCGTCGGGCTCGGCGAGCACGGCGCGGACAGCGGCTTCCTCGAACTGCCAGGCGTCAAGACGCCGTTGCAGCTCGCGGTGCGCGGCGTCGTCCAGGATCGCGGCGGCCGCGGCGTGCGGGGTGTCGAAGCCCGCGCGGAACGCCGCGTCGGCGAGGCGGGCGTCGGCCTCCTTGAGCCGCTGGGCGGTGTCCTCGGCCTCGCGTGCCGCGTCGGCGGCCTCGGTCAGCAGCGCGACCTGGCTCTCCAGCTGCCGGGCCCGCGCGGCCACGCTGTCGGCGGCGCCGCGGGCCTGGGCCAACTCCGCCTCCAGGGCGGCCGTCTCGCGCTCCAGCCGCTCGCGCCGGCCGACCCGGGCCGCGGCCCGCACCTGCGCCTGCTGGTGGGCGGCGGTGCGCTGCCCGTGTTCGGACTCGGCCTGCCGCAGTTCCTCGTGGGCCGAGTGCAGCGTGGCGGCGTCCCTGCGGGCCCGCTCGTAGAGCTGCTCCAACTCGTCCGCCGTCTCGGCGAGTCGGTCCGTCGGCAGGTCGCCGGCTTCGGCGGTGGCGGCCGCCAGCGCTTCCCGTACGACGCCCAGCCGCCGTTCGTCCTCGGCGTGCCGTTCCTCGGCCTGCTGGTAGGCGGCCAGCGCCCGCTCCTCCGCCTCCCGGTCGACATGTCCGGCGTCCTTGCCGGCGGGTGCGGGGTGCTCGGTGGCACCGCAGACGGCACAGGGCGCGCCGTCCTCCAACTGCGCGGCGAGTTCGGCAGCGATGCCGTTGAGGCGCTGTTCCCTGACGTCCAGCCAGTGCGCCTTTGCCCGCAGTGCCCGGTCGTGCGCGCGGGCGGCCTGTTCGGCGGCCTGTTCGGTGTCACCCGCCAGCTGGTCGCGCAGCCGGGCGGCGTCCAGGCGCTGCCGCGCGGGTTCGCGCTGTACGGCCAGCTGGTCGGCGCGGTTCGCGGCCTCCTGCGCGGACTCGATACGCGCCTGCAGCCCCGCGCGGGTCGCCTCCCACCCGGCGAGCCAGGTCTCGGTGTCCACCAGGATGTCGAGGTCCGCCCGCTCCTGGCGGTCCAGATCCACGCGTTCCGCGACGAGTTCGGCCAGCCTGCGCTCACCTCGGCGGGCCGACTCCAGTCCACCGAGTTCCTCGGTGATCCGACGCGCGGCGGCGGCGAGCCCGGTGGCATCGGCGTCGGCGAGGCCGTTCAGCGCCCGAGAGGCGTCCTGTGCGGCCCCGGCCGGGCCGTCACGCCGTACGTCGGCTGCCGCTCCTGCGCCGAACGCCTCCCGGAGCAGCGCACGCGCGCGTGCCTGTGCGGTGGCCGCCCGCCGGTGGTCGGCCTCGGCGGCCTCCCTCAGCTCCAGGGCCGGAGCCACCGTCTCGGCCTTGCGGGCGCGTCCCATGCGGGCCTCCGCCTCGCGGTGGGCGTCGGCCCGCTCCTCCAGCCTACGGGCCCGCTGCCGCGCCTCACCGAACCGCTGCTGGAGCCGGGCCAGTTCACGTACGTCGGTGAGGGCGCGCTCGGCGGTGGCGTGGGCGGACTCGGCGGCCGTGAGACGGCACCGGACGACGGTCAGCTGCTCGCGGGCGGTGCTGCGGGCGATCGCGGCGGCGCCGAGGACGGCTTCGGCCAGGCCCGGCTCACCCGGAGCGAGGTCGGGCAGCGGCATGGCGTCGCCCGCCGCCTGCTGCATCCGGTGGGCGTCGGCCAGCAGCGCGGCGTCGCCGTCGCGCACCTGGTTCTCGGCGGCCCGCCGGCGTTCGGCGAGGCGCTTCTCGACCTCGGCGAATCGCCGGGTGTCGAAGAGGCGGCCCAGCAGCTTGCCGCGGGCCTCGGCGTCGGCGCGCAGGAATCGGGCGAAGTCGCCCTGGGGCAGCAGCACGACCTGGCAGAACTGCTCACGGCTCATGCCGAGCAGTTGGGTGATCTCCTCGCCGATCTCCTGGTGCGAGCGGCTGAGGTCCTTCCAGGTCCCGGCCTGCCGGTCGTACTCCCGCAGCCAGCTCTGCGCCTTGTCGAGCGTCGTGCCGGAGCCACGCTTCTTGGGCCGCTCCCAGGGCGGTTGCCGGGTGACCTCCAACCGGCGTCCGGCGACGGTGAGTTCGAGGCGGATCTCGGTGCGTGTGCCGGACGCGGCGTGGTCGCTGCGCAGGTGCATGCCGCCCTGGCCGCTCTGCCGGGCGCCCGGTACGGAGCCGTAGAGCGCGTAGCAGACGGCGTCCAGGACGGACGTCTTGCCCGCGCCGGTGGCGCCGTGCAACAGGAAGAGCCCAGCCGTCGACAACGCGTCGAAGTCGACGGTCTGCGAGCCGCCGAAGGGCCCGAACGCCGTGATGTCGAGGCGGTGGAGCCTCACCGCGCCACCTCCCGCACGGCCTCGTCGGCCCGCACGGCGTCGAACGCGTCCCGCAGCACGACCTGCTCGTGCTCGTCGGGACCGGCCCCTCGCACATGTGCCACGAAGTCGTCCGCGATCTCCTGGTCGCTGCGGTCCGCGAGCCGGCGCGCATAGGACACGCCGGGGTCGTCGGGGGCCCGCTCCGGGGCGAAGACCAGGCTGAGCGTGTGCGGGAAGCGTTCGCTGAGGCGGGCCATGGGGTCCGCCGGGCGCACCGGGTCCGTCAGCGTCGCCTCCACCCAGGCCTCCTCGTGCCGCGCGAGGCCGGGGTCGGCGAGCAGGTCCTCCAGCCTGCCCCGGATCCTGGCCAGGGGCCGCGGTACCGGGCAGTCGAGGCGCTCGGCGGTGACCGCGCCGTCGGCGGCCAGGTCGACGAGCCACATGCTCTTGCGGTGGTCGGCCTCGGAGAAGGAGTACGGCAGCGGCGAGCCCGAGTAGCGGACGCGCTCGGTGATGGTCTGGCAGCCGTGGAGATGGCCCAGCGCCACGTAGTCGACGCCGTCGAAGACGCCGGCCGGCACGGCGGCCACGCCTCCGACGGTGATGTCCCGCTCGCTGTCGCTGGTCTCTCCCCCGGTGACGAAGGCGTGCGCGAGGACGACCGACCGCGTGCCCCGCGCGCGTGCGGCGAGATCGGCGCGCACGCGGTCCATGGCCGCGCGGAGCACGCCCTCGTGTCCGGACCTGTCCACGCCGAACTCGTCCTTCACCAGGGCGGGTTCGAGATAGGGCAGTCCGTAGAAGGCGACATCGCCGAACCCGTCCTGGAGCACGACCGGCGTACCGCACGCCGACGGGTCGGTCCGCAGATGGATGCCCGCACGGCCGATCAGCCCCGCCCCGACGCCGAGGCGACGCGCCGAGTCGTGGTTCCCGGAGATCATCACGGTCGGAACACCGAGGTCGGCGAGCCGGTGCAGTGCGTCGTCGAACAGTTCGACCGCGGCGAGCGGGGGAACCGCGCGGTCGTACACGTCTCCCGACACGACGACCGCGTCGACGCCGCGCTCACGCACGGTCGTGACGAGGTGACGGACGAACTCGGCCTGGGCGCCGAGCATGCCTACGCGGTGGAAGGCACGGCCGAGATGCCAGTCGGACGTGTGCAGGATTCTCAAGACGCCGCTCCGACCCGCATGATTCCCCTCACTCCGCCCCTGGACCCCGGCACCCGACCAGCACGGCCCTCGCCGTCAGCACCGACCACGCTAACGCCCGCCGGTACCTGACTCCCCACGGGCCTCAGTCTGCCACCGGCTTGCTGGGCCGGCTGGAGAACCTGCGGCCCTTCGCGGGCGAACGCCCCCGCACACCCCGCCCCCGGGTCACACGTCCCCGTACGCCTCTCCCCCGAGCTCGCATCCCGCCGTTCCCGCCGTGGCGTCCGCGAGCCAGGCCCGGAACGCCTCCACGTCGGCCTCGGGCAGGCCGATCTCGATCGTCACCGCCTCCCCGTAGCGCACGTCCCGCACCTCGCGCCCGGTCGCCCTCAGGTCGTTCTGGATCTTTCCCGCGCGCTGGTGGTCGACGGTGACCGTGGCCAGGCGGAAGCGGCGGCGGGTCAGGGTGCCGATCGTGTCCAGGGCCTCGCCGACCGCGCCGCCGTACGCCCGGATCAGCCCGCCGGCGCCGAGCTTGACGCCCCCGTAGTAGCGGGTGACGACGGCGACGACGTACCGCATGTCACGGCGCAGCAGCATCTGGAGCATGGGGACGCCGGCCGTGCCACCGGGTTCACCGTCGTCGCTCGCCTTCTGGACCGCGGCGTCGGCACCGATGACGTAGGCCCAGCAGTTGTGCGTGGCGTCCGCGTGCTCCTTGCGCACGGCGGCGACGAAGTCCTGTGCCTCCCGCTCGGTGGCCGCGGGGGCGAGCGCACACAGGAAGCGTGAGCGGTTGACCTCGGTCTCGTGCACGCCCGCGCGGGCGACTGTGCGGTACTCGTCCTGCATCCCGCCAGCCTATGCGCAGCGCCCCCGCGGGCACCCGCCCGCGAGGCCCTCACCGCTTCTTGCCCCGTGCCACCATGACGCCCGTGAGCAGTGCCGTGCCGGGGGCGAGGGCTCGCCAGGTGGTGCCGTACCAGGCCAGTACGGCGATGGCCGACGTCGGGAACTTGGTGCGGACCTCGTCCAGGGTGTCGTCCAGGCCGTCGCCGGCGAGGTCGAGGACCAGTTCCTCCAGGCCGGGGTTGTGCCCGATCAGGAGCAGCGTCTCGACCTCGGGGGGCACCTCGTGCACGACCGACAGCAGCTCGGGCACCTCGGCGGCGTACACCCGTGGGTCGAGGCGGACGGGCGGCGGCGTGCCCCACTGGGCGGAAACCAGTTCCCAGGTTTCCCGGGCGCGTACGGCCGTGGAGCACACGGCGAGGTCGGGCAGGCAGTCGGAGGCCGCGAGGAGGCGGCCGGCGACCGGGGCGTCCCGGCGGCCGCGCCCGGCGAGTGGTCGTTCGTGGTCGGCGACACCGTCGGGCCAGGCCGACTTGGCGTGTCTGAGGACGACGAGCCGACGCAGCGGGCCGGCGCCCAGGCGCGCGGTCATCGCGGGCTCCCCAGGTCGCGGGCGAGGTCGAGGCCGAGGAGGCGGTCGGCGTAGGCGTACGTCTCGAAGCGGGCGCCGTCCGGCACCTCCGGGGCGGTCTCCACCCAGCGCAGGACCCCGAGGACGCCGGGCAGGTCGAGGTCGTCCTCCCAGGCTGTGCGCAGCTCGCCCCGCACGTCGTCGGGGATGGGCCGCGAGGGCCGCTGCGCCCAGCCGGCGACGGCCCGGCGCCACCGTACGAGGGTGTCGTGGGCGTCGGTGAGAGTGCCCGCGTCGAGCTGGACGGGGACGCTTCTGTGCCGGGAGAGCAGCGCGAGGCGCAGGGCGCCGGGGTCGGCGTCCTCGGGGGGCGCCTCCGCGTGGACGGGCGCGACGGCGACGCGTACGCCGTCGGGCGCACCGCCGGAGGGTGCGGCGCCCTCTCTCACGACGTGGAGGACCTGTGCCTCGCCCAGTCCCGCCGCGGCGTCCCGGCCGTCCTCGAAGGGCCGGACGCCCAGCGCCGCGGCACCGGCCCGAAGCTCCGCGCGCGCCGACTCCTCGTCGAGCAGGGCCCAGACCGGCGTCCCGCCGAGTTCCAGGGCGCGCACGAGCAGGTCGGCGACGAGCAGGACCCGCAGGGCGGTGACGTCGAAGCCGTCCGTATGCGCCTCGACTCGGGTCAGGCCTCGGCGGGCGGGCGCGGCGTCGACGGTCTCGTCGGTTCGGGCGTCGATGATGCGCAGCACGGAGCGAGCGTAGGCAAAGAAGCGGTCGTTCGCAGCCATCCGGCCGGCTTCCGGGGCAGCGTGGCGGGACTCGGGTCTGCCGGAGCTCGGCCGGTCGTCCACGGCGGTACGGCCCACCTCGCGTACGAGGAGCTTTCGGGACCCGGGCATCGCCACCCCCCTGCCGCGCGGACTGCCCGAACGGTACTGCCCCGGCCCGCCCGCACTGGAGTGCCGGCACCGTTCCTCGCGTACGCCGGGCGCGGCGGGAATCATGGCGGGCCGTCGGCCGTTGTGCGTGATGCCGGGCGTAAGCGACGGCGGAGCGACAGCAGGGCGATGGCTGCGGACGACGGTTCGGCAGCGGGCTCACGAGACACAAGGAGGCCGGCGGTGTACGGCGACGACGCAGCGGTCCGCAGGATCCTCACCGACCTGGGCGACACCTGGGCCGTCGTGGGCCTGTCGTCGAACCAGCGGCGAGCGGCGTACGGTGTCGCGCGGGTGCTGCAGCGCTACGGCAAACGCATCGTCCCGGTCCATCCGAAGGCGGAGACGGTCCATGGCGAGCAGGGCTACGCCTCCTTGGCGGACATCCCCTTCGACGTGGACGTGGTTGACGTCTTCGTGAACAGCGACCTCGCCGGCCCGGTGGCCGACGAGGCGGTGCTCAAGGGAGCCAGGGCCGTCTGGTTCCAACTCGACGTCGTCGACGAAGCGGCGTACGACCGCACCCGCGCCGCCGGCCTGGAGATGGTCATGGACCGCTGCCCTGCCATCGAGATCCCGCGCCTGGGCTAGGGGGACCGTCTCCCGGCGCACAGCGTCTCCGGGGGCCGGCCCCGGGCCTCCCTTCGGCGCGGGGGACGACTCCATAATGCTCGGGTGACCTCCACCACGTCCCACCCCAACTCCGGTGCCGCGCAACGTTTCCCGGTCGTCATCGTCGGCGCCGGACCGGCCGGCCTCACGCTCGGCAACATCCTGCGGGCGGCGTCCGTCGACTGCCTGGTCCTGGAGACCGAGACGCGTGCGTTCATCGAGGAGCGGCCGCGGGCCGGGGTCATCGAGGAGTGGGCCGTACGGGAACTCCAGCGGCGCGGTCTCGCGGACAATCTCGTGGCGCGGGCGCAGCGGCACACCGAGTGCGAGTTCCGGTTCGCCGGGGAGTCCTACCGGTTCGAGTACGCCGAACTGACGGGGCTGCACCACTGGATCTATCCCCAGCCTCTGCTGGTGACGGACCTGGTGCGGGAGTACGCGGACGTGCGGGGCGGGGCCGTGCGCTTCGGCGTGCGGGACGTGGAACTCCACGGCCTCGAAAGCGACCACCCCGCGGTGTCGTACACCTGCCCGCGGACCGGGCAACGGCAGCTCGTGCACTGCGACTTCGTCGCCGGCTGCGACGGGGCGCGCGGAGTGACGCGCGCCGCGGTGCCCGTGGGCCGCGCGCTCGTCTCTCGCAGCGACTACGGCATCGGGTGGCTGGCGCTGCTGGCCGAGGCGCCGCCGTCGTCCGACTGCGTCCTGTTCGGCATGCATCCGAGCGGGTTCGCCGGTCACATGCCGCGCAGCGCCGAGGTGACCCGCTACTACCTGGAGTGCCCGCCCGGCGACGACCCGGAGAACTGGTCGCAGGACCGCGTCTGGACCGAGCTGCAGCAGCGGCTCGGGGCGAACGGCGCGCCCCCGCTCACGGAGGGGCGGCTGATCGAGAAGCGCGTGCTGGACATGCACAACTACGTGGTCGAGCCCATGGTGTTCGGCCGTCTCTTCTTGGCCGGCGACGCCGCCCACCTGACCGCTCCGATCGCCGCCAAGGGCATGAACCTCGCCCTGCACGACGCTTTCGTGCTCGGCGACGCGCTCGTCGCACACCTCACCAAGGGCGACGGCTCCGGACTGGACGGCTACTCGGCGGCCTGCCTGGGCCGGGTGTGGGACTACCAGGAGTTCTCGATGTGGCTGTCGGAGGTGTACCACGGCACCTCCTCCGGGGATCCGTACCGGGCGGGCACGACCCTGGCCCGGCTGCGCCGCATGTTCGGCTCCCCGGTGGCGGCCAGGGCGTTCGCGGAGCAGTACCTGGGCGGCGCCGCCTTCTGACCCGTCCCGACCGCCCGTCCGTGCGGCCCGCCTCAGTCGTGCGGCGGCCGGTCGCTGAGCCGGTGGTCCGCCACGTTCAGGGCCTCGTCGACGAGGCGGCGCAGATGGCCGTCGGGCAGGGAGTAGATCACCCGGCGGCCCTCCTTGCGGGTGTCCACCAGCCCTGCCAGTCGCAGCCTGGCCAGGTGCTGGCTGACGGCGGGCCGGGCGGCGCCGCAGGTCTCGGTGAGCGTCGTGACGTCCGCCTCCCCTCCGGTCAGGGCGTGCAGCAGCGTCAGGCGGGTGCGGTCACCGAGCAGCGCCAGGAGTTCGGCGGCGAGTGCGAACTGTTCCTCGCCCGGGCTGCGCGGATGCGCATCCTGCGCAGGTGAGAGGTGCATGCGTGCGCTCATACGCACATAATGGCGTCGTGGACGGTCACCCGTCCACTCGTCCACCCGCACGGACCGGAAGGGGACGGCGTGAGCGACCGGCACGACGAAGCACACCGCCATGGGCACGGGCACACACGTGATCACGGGCAGGGGCAGGACAACGGCCACAGCGACGGCCACGGCCACCCGCACGCAGACCGAGGCGACCATGACCACGAGCACGAGCACGACCACAAGCACCGTCTCACCGATCCCCAAGCCATTCAGTCGGTCTCTCACCCCCACCGGCACCCCCACCACCCTCACCCCCACCCGCACCCGCACCCGCACCCGCACAGTCATCCACACCCCCACCCCCACGGCCCCTCCGCCACCGGCCTCCGTCACCGCCTCGCGCACCTCCTCAAACCCCACTCCCACGAGACGGCCGACAAGCTCGACTCCGCCCTTGAGGCCTCGGCTCGCGGTATGCGTGCGCTGTGGGTCTCCCTGGCCGTGCTCGGCGCGACGGCACTGGCCCAGGCGGTCGTCGTGGTCGCCTCCGGGTCGGTGGCGCTGCTCGGCGACACGGTGCACAACACCGCGGACGCGCTGACGGCCGTACCGCTGGGAATCGCCTTCCTGCTGGGCCGGCGCGCGGCGACGCGCCGCTTCACCTACGGCTACGGGCGAGCCGAGGACCTCGCGGGCATCGTCATCGTGCTGACGATCGCCGCGTCGGCGGCCTTCGCCGGGTGGACGGCGGTCGACCGCCTTCTCGACCCACGACCCGTGGAGCAGATCCCGGCCGTGGCGGTGGCCTCGCTCGTGGGGTTCGCGGGCAACGAGTGGGTGGCGCGCTATCGGATCAGGGTCGGCCGTGCGATCGGCTCGGCCGCGCTCGTCGCGGACGGCCTGCACGCCCGTACGGACGGATTCACTTCACTCGCCGTTCTGGTGAGCGCGGGCGGCGCCGCGCTGGGGTGGCAACTCGCGGACCCGATCGTGGGGTTGGCGATCACCGCCGCGATCACACTGGTGCTGCGGGACGCGGCGCGCGAGGTGTTCCGGAGGGTGATGGACGCCGTGGATCCAGCCCTCGTGGACCGCGCCGAGGAGGCGCTGCGGGGGGTCGAGGGCGTGCGGGAGATCGGCGAGTTGCGGCTCCGCTGGATCGGGCACCGGTTGCGCGCCGAGGTGGCCATCGTCGTGGACGGCGAGGCGACGGTGCGCGAGGCGCACGCCATCGCGGTGGACGCGGAACACGCTTTGCTGCACGCCGTGCCCCGGCTCACCGCGGCGCTGGTCCACGCCGATCCGGCGCCGGTGCCGGGCGAGGCGGATCCGCACCTGACGCTCGCCCACCACACGGCGGCGTGAGACGTCAGACCGCCACGCCGAGCCCCTCCAGAACGACCGCCCCGGGCAACTCGGCGAACGCCTTGCCCGGCACGAGCAGCTTGCCGCGCCGGCGTCCGCTGCCGACCAGGACGTACGGCAGGTCGACGACGGCGGAGTCGACCAGCACGGGCCACCCGGCGGGCAGCCCGATCGGGGTGATGCCGCCGTACTCCATGCCCGTCTCGCCGGTCGCCGTGTCCGTCGAGGCGAACGACGCCTTGCGGGCGCCCAGTTGCCGACGCACGACACCGTTGACGTCGACGCGGGTGGTGGACAGCACGACGCACGCGGCCAGCGTCGTCGCGCCACCGCGCTTGCCCGCGACGACCACGCAGTTCGCGGACCGGTCCAGCAGGTCCTGTCCGTAGTGCTCCACGAACACGGCGGTGTCGGCCCACTGCGGATCGGTGTCGACGTAGACGATCTGCTCGGCGGGGACGCTGCCCTGCCAGTGACGAACGGCGTCGGCCACCGGAAGGGTGAGTTCGTCCAGGCAGTCGGGCGCGGGGAGGGGGTTGTCGAAATGACCGATGGGAGCGTCCATGAACGCACGCTAACAGCACGGACCGGGCCGCGGACCGGCCGTCTCAGTGCACGAGCGGGACCGACACGGTCAAGGTCATCTCCATCGGGACGTCGCCCTGATTGGCGTAGCTGTGCGGCGCGTTGGCCTCGAAGGTGACGCTGGAACCGGCCGGGACGCGGTACGGCACGCCCTCGACGGTCAAGGTCAGTTCACCGGCCGTGACGTGCGCGATCTCGACCGTGCCGCCGGGGTGGGGGTCGGATCCGCTGCCCTCGCCCGGCATCAGCTTCCAGTCCCACATCTCCAGCGGGCCGGGCGCCTCGGTGCCCGCCAGGAGCCTGCTGTAGCTGCCCGCCTCGGTGTGCCACAGCCTGACCACCTGCTCGGGCGGGACGACGCGCACCTTCGGGCCCTGCTCGTAGTCGAGGAGGGTCGTGATGCTGACCCCGAGCGCGTCACCGATCTTGACCACGGTACCGAGGCTCGGGTTCGTTCGGGCCTGCTCGATCTGGATGAGCATGCCGCGACTGACCCCGGCACGGGCGGCCAGCGTGTCCAGGGTGAAGCCGCGCTCGGCACGCCAGCGCTTGACGTTCCGCGCCAGGGACTGGGTCAGCAGGTCGAGGTCCGACACATTCCATCCACAAGGTGAGGCCAATGTTCTGGAGCGCAGAGTTCAACTCACTGCACTACGGTGAGGTGCACCCGATCGTGCATGGAACTGTACTGCGAGGCGTCCCGGGACAGCACTCTCCGCCCTGGCCCACCGTCAGAGCTCGGCGGCCGGCCCGGTCAGGACTCGGCGGCCGGGCGGGCCAGACGGGCGGCCACGCCCGCGTCCGGCTCGGCCGGTTTCGCCGCCGTCTCCTCGTCCAGGCCGGCCAGGGCCTGGAGCTGCTCGGGAGTGACCCCGTCGGGGATCGGCACCGGGGCCGGCGTCCGCAGCGGCGGCTGCCAGCCGTCGTCGGGCGTCCAGCGCCGTACGACCCGCGCGGGCGCCCCCGCCACCACGGCATGGTCGGGCACCGCACCCCGGACCACCGCGCCGGCCGCGACCACGACGTTCCGCCCGATCCGCGCGCCCGGCAGGATCACCGCCCCGGTGCCGATCCAGCATCCCGGGCCGATCTCGACGGGCTCCATCCGCGGCCACTGCTTGCCGATGGGCTCGTGCGGATCGTCGTACGAGTGGTTGGTGGACGTGACGTAGACGTACGGGCCGAAGTAGCAGTCGCTGCCGATGGTGACCGTCGTGTCGGCGATGACATGGCTGCCGCGACCCAGCACGACACCGTCCCCTATCCGCAGGATCGGTTCCGGGCCGAGGTCGAGGTCGGGCATGAGACCGGCCGTGAGCGTCACCTGCTCGCCGACGATGCAGTGGGAGCCGAGGTGGATCCAGGGCTCTCCGAAGACCGTGCCGAGCGGGAAGGCGAGGCGGGTCGCTTCGCCGAGCGAGCCGAACCGGAAGCGGCCGGGTCGCTCGGCGGTCACCGAACCCGTGCGCTGCACCCAGGCCCAGCCCGCGTGGACGGCGCGCTGCGCCACTCGGCGTCGCCAGGATGAGAACGTGTTCTTGCGCTTCGGCACGGGCTCACCGTACTGACCCTCAGGCGCCGTCATGAGGTGCTGGGCCTGTGATCTTCGCCCTACCGGGTGGCGGTAGCGTTCCTGTGTACCGCGGACGACGGGAGACGGTGATGACGCACCAGGCGCTGATCAAGGGCATCGGCGGCAGAGAGCCGAAGATCGACGGGGAGGCGTTCGTGGCGCCCACGTCCTCGGTGATCGGGGACGTGACTCTGGAGGCGGGCGCCAGCGTCTGGTACGGCGCGGTGGTGCGCGGTGACGTCGAGCGGATCTCGGTCGGGGCCCGGTCCAACATCCAGGACAACTGCACGTTGCACGCCGACCCCGGGTTCCCCGTGAGCATCGGGGAACGGGTGTCGGTCGGTCACAACGCCGTCGTGCACGGGGCGACCGTCGGGGACGACTGCCTCATCGGGATGGGGGCGACCGTGTTGAACGGCGCGGTGATCGGGGCGGGTTCCCTGGTGGCCGCCCAGGCGCTGGTGCCCCAGGGGATGCAGGTCCCACCCGGATCGCTCGTGGCGGGGGTGCCGGCGAAGGTCAAGCGTGAGCTGACGGAGGAGGAGCGTCAGGGCGTGACGCTCAACGGGACCATGTACGCGGAGTTGGCGAAGGCACACCGGGACGCGCACCGGGCCTGAAGACCGCGCGGGGTCCGCGGGGCCCGTGTCGCTGCCAGCCGAGCGGCTCGTCGCCGCCGCCGACGCGCTGACCGCGGCCGGGCATGGTCACGGTCCCGCGGCCCTCCGCACCCCTCCGGGCTCGCCTCAGTCCGCGGCGCCCACCGGCTCCGGTTCCGGCTGTACGGGCTGCGCCTTCTTGGCCTTGCGCTTGATGATCAGCATCGAGGTCACGCCGATCAGTACCGCCGCCACCAGGCCCAGCCACGAGAAGCGCTTCAGCCACGACTCGGCGACCACGCCGACGTAGTAGATGACGGCGGTCGTGCCGCCCGCCCAGAGGATGCCTCCGAAGACGTTGGCGATCAGGAACTTCCAGTACGGCATCCGCAGCACACCCGCGAGGGGGCCCGCGAAGATGCGCAGGAGGGCGACGAACCGGCCGAAGAAGACCGCCCACATGCCCCACTTCTGGAAGGACCGCTCGGCGGTGGCGATGTGGCCCTCACTGAAGTGCTTGGGGAATTTCGCGCCGAGCCACGCCAGCAGGGGGCGTCCGCCCCTGCGGCCGATGGCGTAGCCGATGGAGTCGCCGATGATCGCGCCGGCGGTTGCGCAGGCGCCGAGCACGAAGGGGTCGATGTCACCGTGCTGGGAGGCGAGCAGCGCCGAGGAGACCAGGATGATCTCGCCGGGCAGCGGAATGCCCAGGCTCTCCAGTCCGATGACCACGCCGACCAGCAGATAGATGGCGAGCGGGGGCACCGTTTCGAGCCATTCCTGGACGTGCAACGCCGCTTCCTCCCATGTCCTGAACCTGCGGGGTTCCCGGCGCACGCCCGGCTGTGAGCGCGCGCCGGGGCAGCCTACCCGTTCAGAGTGACGCTCTTTGCGTCCCGCGGGTTGCACCAGGACTCACGGGCCACGCTCGTGACGCCGTGCCCCGAAGACGTCGTCCGGGACGTATCGCTTCTCGTACCGCGGCTCCGGCTCTCCTTCGCGGATCGATCCGGCTCGTCCTGCGGTGACACGTCCCGGGCCGGCTCGGTGGCGACCGGGCGGGGCGCCACCCCCGTGGGCTCTGCGGCTGCGCCCTCCTTCTGCATGCCGCCCGGCTGCTCCGCCTCTTCCTTTTCCTTCTCGCCCTGCTCCTTCTCGCCTCCTTCCGGCTCCCCCTCCGCCTTCTCGCCTCCTTCCGGATCCCCCTCCGCCTTCTCGCCTCGCTCCGCCCGCTCCCGCTCCCGCCCCGCCCCCTCGTAGGCCTTCTTCTCGGGTTTCGTCCCGGCCCCGTCCGCGAGTGCGCCGTCGAGCAGCCAGCGCTGCCCCTCGGACCCGTCGCGTTCGGCGAGCACCAGGCGCTCGTCGTCGCCTTGCGCGACCGCCAGCCCCGCGGACCGACGCGGCATCAGCTCCCCGTGAACGGTGAGGTCGTAGCGGACCTCACCGGCGTGCACGAGGCAGTCGACCAGGGCGACCGCTCTCGTGGCAGGGTCCGAGCCGAGGCACAGGGCGGGGGCGGCGGCACTGCGCAGCAGGCCGTCCTGCTGGTACGACCACTGCTGGGACGCGGCGGACGAACACGTGGCCAGCTCGGCCCGGGTGCCGGTGCGGACCTCACCGTCGCGCAGGTCCAGGCACAGGCCGCGGTCGAGGTTGCGGAGCCTGCCCTGGGCGATCTCGACGGACCTCTCGGCCGAGGCGGCCGACGGCGACCGGCCGGACCAGGGCGGGGAGAGGGTGTCGGGACGGACGGTCCGGCCGCTGGGCGCGCCCCAGGTGGCCGTGGCGTCGGGAACGCCTGCCTCCTCGGACCAGCCCCGGGCCGTGAGCACGGTCACGAGCAGGACGAGGGAGGTCAGACCCACCCCCACGGCGACGGCCTTCGCCCGGCCGCGCGGCGGAGGGAGCGACGGACGGTGGCGGCCGCCGCGGCGCGGCCGGGTGGAGGCGTCCGGCCCGTGGCCGCCTCGCCCGGGCCGTGAGTCCAGATAGCGCCGGGTACCCCAGCCGAGCACCGTTTCGGCGATCAGCGCTTCCAGACCGCCCTCGAAATGGCTGAGCTGTTCGGCGGCGTGGCGGCAGTAGCGACACTCCCCCAGATGCTGTTGCACATCGGGCAACAAGGCACCGCCCCGGCGAATGGGGACATCGAGGAGACGGTTGTAGTAACGGCATTCACGGGTGGGAGCGAGTTCCCGGTGGGCGCGGACACAACCCGCCCGGAATTGCTCACGCACTTCGTCCAGAGCCGCTGAGGCGGTACCCGTGTCCACCCCGAGCAGACCAGCGGGTATGGTTATCGGCTCCGCTTCCACCTCCGTGTGCCACAGAAGGCATTGAGAGGCACCCGGAAGCGCCCGGAAAGCGCGTTCGGCGATCTGCCGCCTTTCGGGCGTCGCGGAACGCGCGGCGCGCAGCCCACGGCCGCCGGTCGGTTTGCCGAGTTCCGGCAGAAGGGCGGAAATGTCCGCGTCGGCGGCCCACTCCTTCACCAGATCGCGTACGGCGGCGAGGAGTTGGGGGCGCAGCGCGCCGCCGGACGGCCGGCCGAGCACCCGGTGGAACGCCGCCGCGGCCACCATGGCCGCGGAACTCTCCGCAGTCACCAGGCAGATGGCGGCGTACTCATGCGTCGCACGCCAGTGCCGGGCCATCAGCAGCGCGACGGCACGGCCGTGCGCGCCGGAGGTGCCCAGGCTTGCGAGGAGGTCCCGGTCGGACCCCCCGGGGCTCACTCCGGGCCGTGGCGGGTAAGGCGGTCGTGGGGGGTAGGGGGATTGCACTGAACCATTTCCTTCCCAGCCGCAGGACGGCATGGGGAATGCACGTCCATCGGAAAGCAGGTGCCTGATTGGTGCATACCTAGGCCGCGTCACCGGGGGACCGGCTATCGGGGCCGCTCACTTTCGCACAAGCAACGGACAGGAAACAAGAAGTTCGAGTGACTCACATTCAAAATGCGGGAAATCCAGAAAGAGTTACCGCCGGTATCCGCACCCGCATTCGAAATTAACAGGGCCGCCGGCTCAAGTTGTGTGAGAGTAAAGACCGGAGGCACACGGAATCTCCAATTCCGCTTCCCGGCGGTTCGGCCGCATCGGCCCGCGGGGGCGTACGCCCGCCCCACACACGCCACAGGGGCCCTGATTCAGGGCCCCTGTACACCATCGGTCCATCCGTCCGCTCGCTCAGCCGTTCGGCCGCAAAGTCCAGATCACCGTCATCTCGCCGGTCACGGCCCCGTCGCCGCGCCGGATCTCGATGGCCACGGGGAACTCGGGGCGCTCCCCCGCCTCCAGTTGCGCGACGACCTCGGCGGCGGGGCGGCCCAGCGTCGCGGTAGCGGTGACGGGGCCCATGGCGAGCTTCTTGTAGGCGATCTCGGCCCGCACGGCGAGCGGCACGGCACGGGAGAGCTGGTCGCCGAACGCGGCCAGCACGATCGCCCCGCTGGCGGACTCGCCCAGCGTGAACATCGCCCCGGCGTGCGGCCCGCCCACGTGGTTGTGGTACTCGCCCTGGTCCGGCAGGGCCACCACGGCCTTCTCCGGTGTGGTCTCCAGGAACTCCAGGTTCAGGGTCCGGGCCATGGGCACCGTGGCGGCGAGCATCTCGCCGATCGACATCTGGTCTGCGCTCATGCCGGTCATGTTACCCATGGGTAGGTTCCGTGGGACAGGTGATGTGACGAGCGTCGTACTCGGCGACGTACCCAAGAGCCGGCCCGGGCCGATCCGGCCCCGCTCAGCCGATGCCGAAAGCCCCGTCGGGAGGTTCGGGTGACGGTACGGCGTCCTCGTCGCGCACCGGTCGCGCGCCGCCGATGAAATCCGCCAGGGCCGGTCCGTGTTCGACGCGGGCCGGGAAGGCGTCGGACGCCGCGCGCCGGGCCAGGGCGGTGGTGTCGAGGGGCCGGTGCGCAGCGACGACGACCGCGTTGCCGAACCGCCGCCCGCGCAGCACGCCCGGCTCGGCGATCAGCGCCAGTTCCTCGAACAGTGTGGCCAGGGTGGCGAGCTGGGAGCGCAGGAAGGCGAAGGGCGCGGCATCGGCGAGATTGGCCAGATAGACACCGTCGGCGCGCAGCACCCGCTCGGCGTGCCGGGCGTACACCGTGGACGTCAGATGCGCCGGCACCCGTGACCCGCCGAAGACATCGGCGACGAGCACGTCGGCCGAGTCGTCCGGCGCCGCCTCCAGCCAGGCCCGCGCGTCCCCGGCATGCAGCCTGATGCCGTCCGCGTCCGGAACCGGCAGATGCTCGACGACCAGCTCCAGCAACCCACGGTCGGCCTCGACGACGTCCTGCCGTGAGCCGGGCCGGGTGACCGCCAGGTACCGGGGCAGGGTGAGCGCCCCGCCCCCGAGATGCAGCGCGTCCAGCGGCCGGCCGGCCTCCGCGACGGTGTCGAGGACGTGCCCGAGCCGGCGTGCGTACTCGAACTCCAGGTGCGCAGGGTCGTCGAGATCGACGTAGGACTGGGGTGCCCCGTCGACGGTGAGCAGCCACGCCCGCTTCCGGTCGACGTCGGGCATCAGCTTGGCGGTGCCGTGGTCGACGGCGCGGGTGACGGGTACCGACTCGTTCACCGTCTCATTGTGCCCGGCGCCGACCGGCCCGAAGGAGCGCGGGGACCACGCGACCAGCCACAACGGCCGCGCGGCCCCCACCAACCGGGACAGCCCTCACTCGACGGCTGTCACGGTCCCCGCACCGACGGTCCTGCCGCCCTCGCGGACGGCGAACCCGAGCCCCGGCTCCAGCGGGACGTCCCGCCCCAGCTCAACGGTCATCGTGACCGTCTCCCCGGGCCGCGCGACCCCCACCTCACCGAGGTCGATGTCCCCGACCACGTCCGCGGTACGGATGTAGAACTGCGGCCGGTACCCGGAGGTGACCGCCGTCGTACGCCCGCCCTCGCGCGCGGACAGTACGTACACCTGCGCGGAGAACCGACGCTTGGGCTTCACACTGTCCGGCGCGGCCACCACGTGCCCCCGCCGGACGGCGTCCCGCGGAACCCCGCGCAGCAGCAACGCCACGTTGTCCCCGGCCTGCGCCTCCTCCATCGGCTTGCCGAAGGTCTCCAGGCCGGTGACCACGGTCTCCAGCTCGGCCCCGAGCACATCGACCCGGTCACCCACGCGCACGGTGCCCCGCTCGACGGCCCCGGTCACCACGGTCCCCCGGCCCGTGATGGTCAGCACGTTCTCGACCGGCAACAGGAACGGGGCGTCCAGATACCGCTCCGGCATCGGAACGTACGTGTCCACCGCGTCGAGCAGCGCCTCGATCGACGCCGTCCACTTCGGGTCGCCCGCGAGGGCCTTCAGCCCCGAGACCCGTACGACGGGCGCGGCGTCGCCGCCGTAGCCGTGGGCGGTGAGCAGGTCGCGGACCTCCAGCTCGACGAGGTCGATGAGCTCCTCGTCACCCGCGTCGGCCTTGTTGAGGGCGACGACGATGTGGTCGACGCCCACCTGCCGGGCGAGCAGCACGTGTTCGGCCGTCTGCGGCATGATCCCGTCGAGCGCCGAGACGACGAGGATCGCCCCGTCCAGCTGCGCCGCGCCGGTGACCATGTTCTTCACGTAGTCGGCGTGGCCGGGCATGTCGACGTGCGCGTAGTGCCGGGTGTCGGTCTCGTACTCGACGTGCGCGATGTTGATGGTGATGCCGCGGGCGGCCTCCTCCGGCGCCCGGTCGATGCGGTCGAAGGGCACGAAGGTGCCGGACCCGCGCGCGGCGAGCACCTTGGTGATGGCGGCGGTCAACGTGGTCTTGCCGTGGTCGACATGACCCATCGTGCCGATGTTGAGATGCGGTTTGGTGCGCGTGTACGCCGTCTTGGGCATGGCTGGACCTCGAAGTCTCGTCAGCGTTGGTGGGACCCCCGGGTACTCGCCGACCCTCCCCCTGCGGGGTCCGCCGGACGATCCGGAGAGGGTCAGCTTCGGGCGCCGTCGACAGCGGTCTGGAAGACGGAGACGGCAGCCTTCGGAGCATCCGCGACCGCGGATGCTGCGAGGACGAAGGCGTACCGGAACATGACGTCGATCCTCGTCGAAGCCGTGCCCGAGGTCGAATGGTTTTTCGCTGATGGGGAGTTCGCGGCCTACGCCCCGATGTTCTTCAACGCCTCCCGCACCGACAGCGGCGCGAACCTTCCCCGTTCCCGGGCCAGGAAGTCCCGTACGGCGTCCGGGTCGGTCTTGGCGTACTCGCGCAGGCACCACCCGATGGCCTTGCGGATGAAGAAGTCCGCGTGCGCGGACTGGCGCAGGCAGTACGCGAAGAGCCGCCGGGCGTCGGTGCGTTCCTTGTAGCGCAGTTGGTGGAGCAGGGCCGTGCGGGCGACCCACAGGTCCTCGTCGGCGATCCAGGCGTCCATGTCCGCCGTGAGCTTCGGATCGGCCGCGACCAGCCCGCCGACGACGTGCGCGGCGAGCGCGTCGACGGTGTCCCACCAGGAGACGGTGGTGACGAGGTGCCGGGTCACCGGCAGCAGGCCGGAGGAGCAGCGCCCCACATGACGGCGCAAGTAGTCGACGGCGAAGTAGTGGTACTCGCGCTCGGGCAGCCGCCAGCAGCGCAGGGCGATGGCGGTGCAGTCGGCTTCGTCGGGGCGGGGTGTGCCCTCCAGGACGGTGCGGGACAGGGCGCGGCGGGCGGGCGTGGGGATGCCGAGGAAAGGAGCCACGTCCTTGACGTACGCCTGGGCGGCCGCCGCCCGAACGGGGTCCGCGGCGGCCGCGTAGGTGGCGGTGAGCCGCTCCAGGACGGTGTCGGCCAGAGCACTGCGCGGAACTTCCGGGGTTCCCGCATCCGTGACGCTCATGAGACGAACCATACGGCGATCACACATCTTTGTCGGTTAGTGTCACCGGATGCTCGATGCCACCACCCGCTCTGGGGGCACCGCAACGGCTCCTCCCCGGGCCGCCGCCACGGAACTCGCCGTCCCCGCGCCGCAGCCGACACCCGCACGCCCGGGCTTCGCCGCGCGGTGCTCCAGAGTGCTGCTCTCGCCGTGGTCGCGGTTGTCCCTGCTGGTCGCCCTGCTGGCGGCGGGCGCGTCGAGCGTGCTGGTCTTCCAGCCGCAGAAGCTGCTCACGAACGGCTGGCCGCCCCAGGTCGAGGGCACGGCCGCGGTGGTGCTGTTCGCCGTGGCGTACGGGCTGGTCACGGTGGCGTTCGTGCCGCGTCCCCTGCTGAACCTGGCGGCGGGCGCGCTGTTCGGCTCCCAGTGGGGTCTCGGCGCGGCTCTCGCGGGGACGGTGCTGGGTGCCGGGATCGCCTTCGGCCTGGGACGGCTCCTCGGCCAGGAGGCCCTGCGCCCGCTGTTGCGCGGACGGGTGCTGAAGGCGGCGGACGGCCAGTTCAGCCGGCACGGTTTCCGTTCGATGCTGGCGGTGCGACTGTTCCCGGGGGTGCCGTTCTGGGCCTCGAACTACGCCGCTTCCGTCTCCCGCATGGGCTACGTCCCGTTCCTGCTCGCGACGGGGCTCGGGTCGATCCCGAACACCGCCGCCTACGTCGTCGCGGGCGCCCGCGCCTCGACACCGACGTCCCCCGCCTTCCTGATCGCGCTGGCCGGTATCGCCGTACCGGCGTTGGCGGGCGTGGTGGTGGCCTGGCGCAAGCGCCACCACCTGCGGGACCGCTGAACGCTCCCGCCGCGACGGGGCACGCGGGCCGTCGCCCCGGCCGCGGCCTCGGTCACACCGTCTCCAGGACCATCGCGTTGGCGAGGCCGCCCGCCTCGCACATCGTCTGCAGGCCGTAGCGGGCGCCGCGCTCGCGCATCGCATGGACGAGGGTCGTCGTCAGCCGGGTGCCGCTGGCGCCCAGCGGATGGCCGAGGGCGATCGCGCCGCCGTGCACGTTGACCTTGGCCAGGTCGGCGCCGGTCTCCTGCTGCCAGGCGAGCACCACGCTGGAGAATGCCTCGTTCACCTCGAACAGGTCGATGTCGTCGAGCCCCAGCCCTGCCCTGCGCAGCACCTTGTCGGTCGCGGGGACGACACCGGTCAGCATCAGGAGCGGGTCGGATCCGGTGACGGCGAAGCTGTGGAGCCGGGCGAGGGGGCGCAGGCCCAGCCGGGCCGCCGTGTCGCCGTCCGTGATGAGCACGGCCGAGGCTCCGTCGTTGACGGGGCTGGCGTTTCCTGCGGTGACGTTCCACTCGATCTGGGGGAAGCGCTCGGCGAAGGCGGGGTCGTGGTAGGCGGGTTTGAGACCGGCCAGGACCTCGGTGGTGCTGCCGGGCCGTACGCACTCGTCGCGGGCGACACCGTCCAGCGGCGCGACCTCGGCGTCGAAGAGGCCCTTGTCCCAGGCCTCGGCGGCCTTGCGGTGCGAGGAGACGGCGAACGCGTCCATCTGCTCGCGCGTGATCGACCATTTGGCCGCGATCAGCTCGGCGCTGATGCCCTGCGGGACCAGGCCCTCCGGGTAGCGCCCGGCGACGCCGGGGCCGAAGGGGTCCGTGCCGGGCGGCACGTTCGACCACATCGGCACCCGGCTCATCGACTCGACGCCGCAGGCGACGACCATGTCGTACGCGCCCGAGATGACGCCCTGGGCGGCGAAGTGCACCGCCTGCTGGGAGGAGCCGCACTGGCGGTCCACCGTGGTCGCCGGGACGGATTCCGGGAAACCCGCTGACAGAGCGGCGTAGCGGGTGGTGTTCATGGCCTGTTCGCCGACCTGGTCGACGGTGCCGCCGATGACGTCGTCGATCAGCGCCGGGTCGACGCCCGAGCGGTCGACGAGGGTGCGCAGGGTGTGGGCGAGGAGCTCGACGGGATGGACGTGTGCGAGGGATCCGTTCGGCTTGCCCTTGCCCATCGGGGTGCGTACGGCTTCGACGATGACTGCGTCACGCATGGTGCCTGCCTCCTTGGCGGCCGGAGCGACGACCGGCACACGGGCCGGTGCGGCGACCGGGGTGAACTACCGGTGAGTAGGAAATCCGAACTCACCTTAACCTGATGAGTTGGAAAACCAAACCCATTGAGTTGGGAAATCGAACCCACCTGGGTTGGAAACTCGAACCCTCACCTAGACTGAGCGTCATGGCCGCCACCAAGAACCCGCGCCCCTGCTCCATCGCCGACGCCCTGGCCCTCGTCGGCGAGAAGTACTCCTTGCTCGTGCTGCGCGAGGTGTGTCTCGGCAACGGCCGCTTCGACCAGCTCGTCCGCAACATCGGCGCCCCGCGCGACATCCTGGCCACGCGACTGCGCCGCCTCGTCGACGCCGGCATCCTCACCAAGAGCACCTACAGCGAGCGCCCGCAGCGGTTCGAGTACCGGCCCACTCAGGCGGGGCTGGAGCTGGAGCCGGTCCTGATGACGCTCATGGAGTGGGGCGACCGCCATCTGCGCAAGGACGACGACCGCCCCATGGTGATCGAGCACAGCTGCGGCAACGAACTGGCCCCGGTCGTCACCTGCCGGGCCTGCGGCGACCCGGTGCGCCACGAGGACCTCAGGGCCCACCCCCAGGCTCCGGGCTGGACGGTGGCGGGGCCGTCCGCCGCTTGAGTCACGCCGTACGTACGGGCGCCCAGGGCACGGCCACCGGTGCCGGCCATGGGTGTCAGCGCCGGGCCTCGACGAGCGCATCGGCGCTCACCAGGGGTGCGCGCGGAGGTACGCGGCGATCTCCGTCCGCGCCCACTGCCCGGCGGCTCCCGGCTCAGCAAGCACTTTCCGCTCGCTGCACCGTGAGCGGAGGCCCCATAGCAGGTCAACACCGGTGTCCGCACGACCGGCGGGCGCCCGCCGAACCCCCTGTGGCGGAGGCGTCACCGCGGGGCGCTACGCTGCCCCTCGACACCCGCGATCACTGTGCCGCCGACGCGGTGTCCTCACCACTCCTTGTCACGATCAGCACTTGGACTCCTTAACTTCATGTCTTGGTTTGAATCGCTCATCCTCGGACTCGTCCAGGGGCTGACCGAGTTCCTCCCTGTGTCCTCCAGCGCGCATCTGCGGCTGACAGCGGCGTTCTCAGGTTGGGAGGACCCGGGCGCGGCCTTCACGGCGATCACCCAGATCGGTACGGAGACCGCGGTACTGATCTACTTCCGCAAGGACATCGGCCGGATCCTCTCGGCGTGGACGCGGTCGCTGACCGACAAGGAGATGCGGCGGGACCACGACGCCCAGATGGGCTGGCTGGTGATCGTCGGCTCGATCCCGATCGGTGTGCTCGGCCTGACTCTCAAGGAGCAGATCGAGGGCCCCTTCCGCGATCTGCGCATCACGGCGACGATGCTGATCGTCGTCGGCATCATCATCGGCATCGCCGACCGGTTGGCGGCCCGGGACGAGTCGGGCGGCCGGCACCGCGCCGCCAAGCAGCGCAAGGGCCTTGAGGAACTGAACGTGAAGGACGGCCTGATCTTCGGCCTGTGCCAGTCCGCGGCACTGATCCCCGGAGTCTCCCGTTCCGGGGCCACCATCAGCGGCGGCCTCTTCATGGGCTACACGCGCGAGGCCGCGGCCCGCTACTCCTTCCTCCTCGCGATCCCGGCCGTCCTCGCCTCCGGTCTGTTCGAGCTCAAGGACGCGATGGAGAGCGGCCACGTCTCGTGGGGTCCGACGATCTTCGCCACGGTGATCGCCTTCGCGTCCGGGTACGCGGTGATCGCATGGTTCATGAAGTTCATCTCGACGAAGAGCTTCATGCCGTTCGTCTGGTACCGCATCGCGCTCGGCATCGTCATCATCGTCCTGGTCACGATGGGGGTCCTCAGCCCGCACGCAGCCGAGTCGGCACACTGACGGACGGGTGACACTGACGGACGGGTGACACCGTCGGGTCGGTCGCCCGGGCCGTCGGGTCACTGACCGACCGGTCAGCAGGAGGAGTCCTCGCGGAAACCCGTGACCAATCACATACGTTGTGCGTAGCGGTCCGGTAGCGCAGGGTCAGTCCTTGCCCCTAGGCTTGTCCGCATGTCCCCCCATTCCTTAGGCCCTGGTTCCGTGCGCTCTGCTGCCGAGGTGAACGAGGAGATACGCGCCCTGTGGATGCGCGCGGGCGGCTCACTGTCGGCCCAGGAGCGTGCGGAGTACGAACTGCTGGTGGTCGAGTGGGCCGCCGCCATCCGCGACGAGGTCATCGAGGCGGCCTGAACTCCGGACCCGGTGCGTAGGATCGACCCCGTGGATCATCTTGATCATGTCCCTGCCCGCCGCGGCCTCGTCATCTTCCTGAACGGCACATCCAGTTCGGGCAAGTCGAGCATCGCGGGCGAGTTGCTGCGGACCCTCGACGAGCCCTACTTCCACATGCCCGTCGACGCCTTCCACGCGATGCGCTCCAGCAGCCCCGTCCCGCAGGACCAGCTCGCATCGGTCCTTCACCGCACCTGGCAGGGCTATCACCGGGCGGTCGCCGGGATGGCCGCCGCCGGCAACAATGTCGTCGTCGACCACGTGCTGAGCGCCGAGTGGCGGCTCAGGGACTGCCTGTCGCTCCTCGTCCCGCAGGACGTCGTCCTCGTCAAAGTGCACTGCGCCCGCAAGGAGCTGGAGCGCCGGGAACGCATGCGGGGCGACCGGCCGCCCGGCCTCGCGGTGGGCCAGTTGGAGCAGGTGCACGCACACGGCGTGTACGACCTGGAGTGCGACACCGGCGAGGCCACACCGCGCGAATGCGCCCGCCGTATCAAGGACTTCCTGAGCGCCAGGACCAGACCCACCGCCTTTGAGCGTCTGCGGGGGGCGATGGAACGGCAGTCACTCTAAGGTCTGTCGTCGGGAAAGGTCTGTCGTCCGGATCAGGCCCGCAGATGCGCGAGGACGTCGTCCTCCAGCGGATACGGCCGTTCCTGAGGCAACAGCTCGGCGGCGCGGGTCAGTTCACCGGCGCGCACGCGCGCGTGGATCTCCGTGGCCAGCGAGGTCACGTCCTCGATGCCGACGATCCACTCGTCCGCGTACCGCGCGGTCGCCTCGCCGCCGAGCCCCAGCTGGAGGGACCGGTACGGCAAGGGGTCGAGGCGGAGATCGCGTTCCGGATCCCACTGCACGCGCGCGGGCGCCGTCCTCAACTGCCTTTTCCAGGCGGCCTGGTCACCATGCAGGGCGGGGACGTGGTGCGAGAGGCACGCGTGGCGCAGCGCCCATAGGAAGCCCTCCCGCGTGATCTCGACGGCGAGGACGGTCTCCTGGTTCTCCTTGGTCGCCCAGCCGCAGCGGTACATCATCCACAGGAACGACGGCTTGATCCAGGTCATCCGGTCCCGGCTCCAGGACGACGGGAAGTGGCCGTTGCGGGCCGCCGCGCAACCGATCTGGGGCCGGTAGGCCTGATAGACGGTGAGCGTGGACTCGGTGTGGCGGGCGCGTACCCGGAATCGGGGTCCGGGTAGGACGGTTCGGTCGTGCTGTTCTGTCACAGCGGACAGCGTCACCGAAGGCCCGGCCGACATCCACCGAATATCGCCGCACGCCCTCTTGGCTCCGCTCACCCCATGCCCAACACTGAGCCGATGACGCAGCGTGTGGAGCTCGCCACCCTCAGGGACCGGCTTACGGTCGACGCATTGATCACCGAGTACGCCGGGGCCGTGGACGACGGTGACTGGGACGCGTACCGGGGTCTGTTCACGCCCGACGGCCGGGCGGACTACCGCTCGGCCGGTGGCATCGAGGGGGATGCCGGGAGGGTCGCCGCGTGGCTCGCGGAGAGCATGCGGATGTTCTCGATGCGGCAGCACCTCATCGTCAACCGCCGAGTGGGCTTCGGGAGCCTGGAGCAGGACATCGGTGACACGGCCACGGTCCGGGCCGACTACGTCAATCCGATGCGGTTCGCCGAGAACGGCGGGCACTCCTCGGCCCCCGACTTCGTGTGCGGCGGCCGGTACGTCTTCGAGCTGCTGCGGACGGAGGACGGCTGGCGGCTGCGTGAGGTCGTGGTGCAGGAGAAGTGGCGCCGGGTGCCCGACCTGGCCGCGACCGGGGTGAGCGGCTGAGCGGCCGTCCGGTGTCCCGTTGTCGGTGCCGACGAGCACACTGGAAGGACCACGGGGTAGGAGGTGATGCATGAAGACGATCAGCCGCTGGCTCATCTCCCCGTGGCGCCGTTCGCTCGCCGCCGTCCTGGCCGGCGCGCTGCCCGTGCTGGCCTTCCCGGAGCCGGCGTGGTGGTGGTTCGCCTACGTCGCCCTGGTCCCGTGGATGGCGCTGCTGCGCTCCGCGCCGACCGGGAAACGGGCGCTGCACGACGGCTGGTGGGGCGGGTTCGGCTTCATGCTGGCGATGCACCACTGGTTGCTGCCGAACCTGCATGTGTTCACGTTCGTCATCGCCGCCCTGCTCGGCGCCTTGTGGGCCCCCTGGGGCCGGCTGGTGCGGCACTTCCTGGCCCGGAGGCCGTCCCCGGGCCGGGTTGCGGCGGCGGTCGTCGTCGTGCCGTCGGGCTGGCTGCTCATCGAGCTCGTCCGCTCCTGGCAGGGGCTCGGGGGACCGTGGGGCGTGCTGGGGTCCAGTCAGTGGCAGGTGGAGCCCGCGCTGCGGCTCGCCTCGGTGGGCGGGGTCTGGCTGCTCAGCTTCCTCGTGGTGGCCGTGAACGTGGCCGTGGCCGTGCTGGTGACCGTGCGGGGCTCCTGGATCCCGGCGGTGGCCGGCCTCCTCGCCACGGCCGTCGCCGCATCGGCCGCCTGGGTGTGGTCCCCACGCCCGAAGGTGGAGGACGCGGCTCGGATCGGCGTGGTGCAGCCCGGCATCATCAAGGGCCCTGCCGGGCCGGAGCGGCGATTCGACCGCGAGGTCCAGCTCACCCGTGAGCTGGCCGGTCAGGGTGCCGATCTGATCGTCTGGGGCGAGAGCAGCGTCGGCCATGACCTCGACGACCGGCCCGACCTCGCCCGGCGGCTCGCCGCGCTCTCACGCGAGACGGGGACGAACATCCTGGTCAACGTGGACGCACGGCGCTCCGACAAGCCCGGCATCTACAAGAGCTCGATCCTCGTGGGCCCGGACGGCCCGACCGGCGACCGCTACGACAAGATGCGGCTGGTGCCCTTCGGGGAGTACATACCGGCTCGCTCCCTGCTCGGTTGGGCGACCTCCGTGGGCGAGGCGGCGGCGGAGGACCGCAGGCAGGGCACCCGGCAGATGGTGATGGACGCCGGGCGGGGCCTGCGGATCGGCCCGATGGTGTGCTTCGAGTCGGCGTTCTCCGACATGAGCCGCAACCTGGTCGACGACGGCGCCCAGGTGCTGGTCGCCCAGTCGGCGACCTCGACGTTCCAGCAGAGCTGGGCGCCCGAGCAGCACGCCTCGCTCGCCGCGCTGCGCGCAGCCGAGACCGGCCGGCCGATGGTGCACGCGACACTCACGGGCGTGTCGGCGGTGTACGGCCCGAGCGGACAGCGCGTGGGGTCCTGGCTCGGGACGAGCATGAGCACGAGCGCCGTCTACGAGGTGCCGCTGGCGGACGGTGTCACTCCGTACGTCCGCTTCGGCGACTGGCCGGTGCAGGCGGCTGTGCTGATCGTCGCCCTGTGGGCTGTCGGCGCGGGTGCCCCGGCCTTGCGGTCGCGGCTCAGGCGGCCCGGTCCTGAACCGCGCGTACCACCCGCTCACACAGGTCGTGAGTCGCCAGCGCGTCCCGGGCGCTGAGCGCCTTGCCCGCGCGGACGGCGTCGAGGAAGGCCAGCACCGCCTGCTCGATGCCGCGCTGCCGGGCCACGGGCACCCAGTCCCCGCGTCGGCGTACGGTCGGCTGGCCCTTGTGGTCGATGACCTCGGAGAGGTTGAGGACCTGGCGCTTGGTGTCCTGCCCGGACACCTCCAGGACCTCCTCGGCGGAGCCGCTGAGCCGGTTCATCACGCCGAGGGCCGTGAACCCGTCCCCGGCGAGCTGGAGCACCACATGGTGCAGCAGCCCGGCCTCGACACGGGCGCGCACGGTCACGTCGTCGATCGGGCCCGGCGCCAGGAAGCGCAGCGTGTCCACGACGTGGATGAAGTCGTCCAGGATCATCGAGCGCGGCTCTTCGGGCAGCCCGATCCGGTTCTTCTGCATCAGTATCAGCTCGCGCGGATGGTCGGCGCACTGCACATAGCCGGGCGCGTACCTCCGGTTGAAGCCGACGGCGAGGCTCACCTCCCGTCGCTCGGCGAGGGCCACCAGCCGTTCGGACTCCGCGAGGTGGTAGGCGAGCGGCTTGTCGACGTACGTCGGCACGCCCGCCTCCAGCAGGCGGGTCACGATCTCGGGGTGCGCGACGGTGGGCGCGTGCACGAAGGCGGCGTCGAGGCCCTGGGCGAGCAGCGAGTCGAGGTCCTGGTGCCGCTGCCGCGGCGGCAGGTGGAGGCCGTCGGCGACCCGGGCGAGCGTCCCCGGTGTGCGGGTCTGCAGATGCAGTTCCACGCCGGCTTGGACGCCGAGCACCGGCAGGTACGCCTTCTGCGCGATGTCACCGAGTCCGATGCAGCCGACCTTCACCGGGCGTTCTCCTCTGACCGTTGCCTGCCGGGGTCTTTCCCGCAGCATACGGGGCCTGTGGCGGCCGCCAGCCGGCGATGTCCTCGAAGCCCCGCAGGAACAGCAGCGGCGCGGCCCTGGACAGCGCGGCCGTCACCGTGTTCCGTACGGCGACCCCGGTACGGCCGGTCATCATGCCGAGGCGGCCCACCTTCACGGCCCGGCGTGCGATGGCGGTCGTACGCGGGAGGCGGGCGGCACTGTAGGCGGCGAGGTCGGCGTGGTGGTGGGCGAGTACGACGGCGTCCTCGACGGCCTGGTTGCCGCCCTGCCCCAGCGTCGGCGGCATGGCGTGCGCGGCGTCCCCGACCAGGGCGACCCGGCCGCGGTGGTAGGCGGGCAGCGGCGCGGCGATGTGGTGCACGTCGTGCCGCAGCACGTCCTCGGGGCGGGCGGCGGCGAGGATCGCGGGGATCGGGTCGTGCCAGTCGCCGTAGCGGCGCAGCAGTTCGGCCTTCTCGTCGTCGCTCGCGCGCCCCCCGGCGGGCGTGATCGCGGCGGCGTACGCGTAGACCCGGCCGTCCTTGAGAGGGTGCGAGCCCCAGATGCGGCCGCGGCCCCAGGTCTCGTGCGAAGCGAACTCCACGCCCGGCAGCGGGATGACGACCCGCCATGAGGTGAAGCCGGAGTAGACGGTCCCTGGGTGGTCCGGGAACAGCACCCTGCGCACGGCGGACCTGATGCCGTCGGCGGCCACCACGAGGTCCGCCTCCATCTCGCCGTCCGGTGTACTCACCCGTGCGGGGCGGGTGGCTTCGCCCGGGTCGACGACGGTCGCGGCGACCCCTGTGCGTACGGCGTCCTGCGGTACACGCCCGGCGAGGCAGTTGATGAGCGTGGCCCGGTGCAGCATGACGAGGGGGTCGCCGAAGCGTGCGGTCACGGCGGCGGCGTCCGTGCGGGAGAGCCAGCGCCCGGACGGGGTGCGCAGGCCGCCGTCGCCCTGCCAGGCCGCGAGGTCGCGGATCTCGTCGCCGAGCCCGATGACGTCCAGGGCGCGCAGGGAGTTGGGGGCGAGGGAGATGGCCGCGCCGATCGGCTGGAGGGACGGCGCCCGCTCCAGCACGGTCACGTCCCAGCCGGTCGTGTGCAGGGCGGCCGCGGCCGTCATGCCGCCGATGCCGCCGCCGATCACGACGGCCCGCTTCGACCCCGTCATGGCTCCTCCTCGGATCGGACCGCACTACAGGCGTAGTGCGGCAGTGCCTCGAATGTACTACAGGTGTAGTGCGCGGGGTAGGTTGACTGCCATGCCCGTAAGCACCGCGCCCGGCGGCTCCCGCGCCGAACTCGTCGCCGACACCGCCCTCGCACTGCTTGCCGAACGCGGAATGCGCGGGCTCACGCACCGGGCCGTCGACGAGGCGGCCGGGCTCCCCCAGGGCTCCACCTCGAACCTCGCCCGCACCCGGCAGACCCTGCTGGAACTGGCGGTCCGGCGGCTCGCCGACCGCGAGGCGCGGGTCCTGGGGCTGGAGGAGCTGCCGGACCCGCACGGCGACCTCGACTCCCTGGCGCACGCCCTGGCCCTGGCGACCCACCGTTCCCTGACCCGGGGCCGCGAACTGACGCTCGCCCGCTACGAGCTGGCCCTGGAGGCGACGCGCCGCCCCGAGCTGCGCGCCTACTTCGACGCCACCGGCGCCCGCTTCCGCGACCAGCTCACGGCCCTCGTCACGGCGATGGGCTCGACCGACCCGGCCCGGCACGTACTGTCACTCGTCGCCTGGGCGGACGGGCTGATGTTCAGCTGTGTCGCCGGCTCCTACGGCAAGGAGGTGCCGAGCCTGGAGGATGTGCGCGCGGGACTGCGCGAGCTGCTCGACGGAATGTTCGGCCGACGAGTCGTCCACCGCGAAAACTCCTCGTCAGCGGGCCCGAGTTGAGCGAGGATGCGGGCATGACGAACGAACGCCATGAGCCCGCCACCACCGCCGACGAGCGCACGATGCTGGAGGGCTGGCTGGACTACCACCGGCAGACCCTCGCATGGAAGTGCCGGGGTCTGACCGACGCCCAGCTGAGGACCGCCTCCGTGGAGCCGTCCGAGCTGAGCCTGATGGGGCTGGTGCGGCACATGGCCGAGGTGGAGCGCGGCTGGTTCCGCCAGGTGCTCATGGACGAGGACCCGGGGCCGCTCTACTTTTCCGACGCGGACCCGGACGGCGAGTTCCATCTCACCGAGGCCGACACCTGGGAGGAGGCGTACGCCACCTGGCAGGCCGAGATCGACATCGCCCGGCGCAACGCGGCCGGCTTCGGCCTGGACGACCTCTCCAAGGGCCGGAGCCGGGGCAGCGGCGAACAGTTCAACCTGCGCTGGATCTACACCCACATGATCGAGGAGTACGCCCGCCACAACGGCCACGCCGACCTGATCCGCGAGCGCGTCGACGGCGCCACCGGGGACTGACGTCAGCTCCGGCGGGCGCGGACCGCCCGTACGGGGTCAGAGATCACCCGTGCGGAGCAACCTCTGCTCGTCCGCCGTCCCAACGGCCGCCGCACCCAGCAGAGTTGCGCGCGTGCATCGAACGACGACCACCGCAACGCTCCTGATCTCCGTGGCCGTCTCGGCCCTCTCCGGATGTATGACGGTCCGGCACCCGCCCGCCGCCGTGCCCTCGGCACCGTCCCCGCCTCCGGCGCCCCGCACCGGCGAGCCGGCAAAACAGCCGATCGTGCAGGCGCCGGCCAGCGAGGCGCTGGCACTCATCGAACCGTCCCACCGGCCGACCCCCGCACCGTCCGCCGCCCGGCCCTTACCCTCCACCACTCCCCCACCCGTGCGCCGGCCCCCGGCCCACCGCGCGCACCCGCACCCCCGTCCCGAGCACCACGAACCCCGCCGTCCGGACAGCGGCGCCGGGCGGCGGCCACCCGTCGAGATCCCCGACGTGCCGGCGCCGGTCCGCCCGGAGTCCCCGGGAAGCACGGACGTCTGCGCGCTGGGCCGCAAGTACGGTGGTTGGCGGCCGGACAGCCCGGAGGCGACGATCTGCGATCAGACGTACGGCGGGTGAGAGCCCCGCGACCGGCTCGGCAGCCCCGCCCGGCCCCGCGCCCGCCCCCGGACGGACGTATGCGTCCACTCCCCGGCGACGCCTACGCCCCCTCCCCCAGCCACGCCTCCAACCGCCGGATCTCCGCCCGCACTCCGTCCCCGTACCTGTCGTCCCGCAAGGCCCCCGCCGCCCCCCGTGCCCGGCTCAGATGGACGCGGGCGGCCTCCGTGTGGTCGAGCTTCACGTAGTCGGCGGCGAGATTCAGGTGCAGTGAGGGGTACAGGGCGCGTACGGCAAGCGCTCCCCTGGCCGCCTCGGCCTCCGTCAGCGCCCGCAGATCCCAGGCCAGCTCGTCCGAGGGGTCGTCCTGTGTGTCCGCCAGGTAGTGCGCCAGCGTGCACCGGTGCAGTGGGTCGCCGCCTTCCCCGAGCTCCGTCCACAGGTCCAGCAACCGGCGGCGCGCCTCCTCGCGGTCCCCCGCGTGGTGGAGGATGACGACCTGCCCGATCCTCGTCAGCACCGCATCCGGCGCCGCCTGCCTCTGCTGCTCCGCCACCGCGCCCTCCGGACCCTCGTCGGCTGCTCCCTCCCGACGCTAACGGCCCTCACCCGCGATCCGGGGCAGGCGGCTCCGTACGACACCGGGCCGGTCCGGGGAAGGACCGGCCCCGCCGAGGTCAGCCCAGGTTCGGGATCCGCCAGTCGATCGGCTCGTGCCCCTGCCCGGCCACCGCCTCGTTGATCTGCGTGAACGGGCGGGACCCGAAGAACTTCTTCGCCGACAGCGGCGAGGGGTGCGCCCCCTTGACCACCACATGGCGCGTCTCGTCGATGAGCGGGAGCTTCTTCTGGGCGTAGTTGCCCCACAGCACGAACACGGCGGGATCGGGACGGCCGGCCACGGCCTTGATCACCGCGTCGGTGAACTTCTCCCAGCCCTTGCCCTTGTGCGAGTTGGCCTCACCACCTCGGACCGTCAGCACCGCGTTGAGCAGCAGGACGCCCTGCTCGGCCCAGGGCATCAGATAGCCGTTGTCCGGGACGGGGTGACCGAGCTCCTCCTGCATCTCCTTGTAGATGTTGCGCAGCGAGGGCGGCGTCTTGACCCCGGGGCGGACCGAGAAGCACAGTCCGTGGCCCTGGCCCTCGCCGTGATACGGGTCCTGGCCGAGGATCAGGACCTTCACCTTCTCGTAGGGCGTCGCGTCCAGGGCCGCGAAGACCTCCTCGCGCGGCGGGTAGACGGGACCCTTCGCCCGCTCCTCCTCGACGAACTCCGTCAGCTCCTTGAAATAGGGCTGCTGCAGTTCGTCGCCCAGAACCCCGCGCCAGGACTCGGGCAGCATGGCGGTGTCGGTCACGTCAACTTCCTTACGGTGTACGGCAGACATGTGCGGTCCACGACCTGAGGTCGTTCCCAGGCCTCAGAACCTACAGGCGACCACTGACAATCGCCCCGCGGACCGCACATCCCGACCGGCGCCCGCCGGAGGGTGCCGCTACCAGCTGGTCTTGCGGTACAGCTCGCCCACCATCATGATCGTCGACGGGTCGAGGGCCCGCTCCGCGCCGGAGATCTCGGCGCTCGCGGCCACGTACTGCCGGCCCTGCCACAGCGGCAGCAGCCGCGCGTCGTCGACGAGGATGCGCTGGGCCTCCTCGAAGTCCTTGACGACGTTGGCCCGGTCGCTCTGGGCGCGGGAGCTGGGCAGCAGCGTCTCGGTGATCTTGGGCGCCACGTAGGGCGTGCCGAGCGCGTTCTGCTCGCCGACGAAGGGCGCGATGAAGTTGTCCGCGTCCGGGAAGTCGGGGAACCAGCCACGCCCGAACACCGGGTACTCGCCCTTCTGGTAGCCGGCGACGTAC
Source organism: Streptomyces sp. NPDC007808 (assembly GCF_042868655.1). Taxonomy (NCBI): domain Bacteria; kingdom Bacillati; phylum Actinomycetota; class Actinomycetes; order Kitasatosporales; family Streptomycetaceae; genus Streptomyces; species Streptomyces sp. NPDC007808. The sequence continues at coordinate 52,076 of NZ_JBIAEQ010000001.1, read as the reverse complement.
GTCTTCCAAGGGCGGCTCTTGAGGGTGATCTCGAAGAGACCCGACTCCTCCAGCTGGGCCTTCAGCTCCTCGAACTCCGCCTTGGTGGCGGAGCCGTAGCGGTCGCTCGTGTACCAGAACTCGAGCGGGACGGGGGTCGTCACACCGGCCTGCGTGAGGAGCTTGCGGGCCTTGCTCACGCTGGGGTCGCCGTAGTCGTCGAAGAAGCCCGTGGTGTGTCCGGTCAGGCCCTTGGGGACCATGGAGTACAGGGGCTCGACGGTGTCCTTGTAGACCTTGTGGGCGATCGCCGGGCGGTCGACGACCTGGGCGATCGCCTTGCGCACGGCCGCCTTGCCGGCCACGGGGTCCTTCGGGTTGAAGACCAGGTAGTTGATCTCCGTGCCGGAGCCCTCGACCAGCTGCAGCTCATCGTCGTCGTCGGCCTGGATGTCGACGATGTCGTCGGCGGACAGACCACGGAAGGCGACGTCGAGCTCCTTGTCGCGCAGGGCGCCGACCATGGTGGGCGAGTCCTGGAAGTAGCGGATGGTCACCGCGTCGTTCTTGCGCTCCGCGTAGCCCTTGTACTCGGGGTACTTGGCGAGCTCGGCCTGCTTGCCCTCGTCGTAGGACTGAAGGGTGTACGGGCCGGACCCGACGACGCTGCGGTCCTCGCGCAGTCTGTCGGCCGGGTACTCCTCGGGGTCGACGATCGACATCGCGGGCGTGGCGAGCACGAACGGGAAGGTCGCGTCGGCCTTGTTCAGGTGGAAGACGACCTCGCGGTCGTTCAGCACCTGGACGCGTTCGAGGCTGCCCAGCAGTCCGGCCGGGCCGCCGTTGACCTTGATCTTCCGGATCCGGTCGATCGAGTGCTTGACGGCCTTCGCGTCGAGGGTGCTGCCGTCCGAGAACTTCAGGCCCTCGCGCAGCTCGCAGCGGTACTTCATGTTCGAGCTGTCGGTGAACTGGCAGCTCTCGGCCGCGTCGGGCTCGGGTGCGGTCGAGCCGGAGGGGTAGCTGAGCAGCGTCTGGTAGATGTTCCGGAACAGCTCCCAGGAGCTGTCCCAGGACGCGGCGGGATCAAGGGTGCTGGGGGCGGCCGTCGTCCCCACGACGATCGGGCCCTTGTCCTCCGTCGAGTCGGACGAGAGGACGCCGCATCCCGCCACCAATGACGATATGGACGCGATGGCCGCCACCTGCCGCAGGCGTCGGATCCGGTTGAACACGCGCACGCTCCTCGATCTGCCATACCAAGGGTCGGCAAAACATACCGCAGTGTTCCGGCCGCTGGGCCTCCCGTCTCAGGAGCACTTCCCCAGCTCTGCGGTGACACCGTTGTCAAGGGCCGTTGATCTCCCGAAACGTCGACACGGGCGCCGCTGGTGTCCAGCGGCGCCCGTGTGCCGAGACGTGTGACCTGCGTCCCGTGGGTCAGCCGACGCCGGCGTTGAGGAAGATGCCGCCGTCGACGACGAGCGTCTGCCCGGTGACCCAGTCGGACTGGTCCGAGGTGAGGAACGCGGTGGCGCCGCCGATGTCGGACGGTACGCCGAGCCGGCCCAGCGGGTAGGCGGCGGCCGCCTCGGCCTCACGGCCCTCGTACAGGGCCTGCGCGAACTTGGTCTTCACCACGGCCGGGGCGATCGCGTTGACCCGCACCTTGGGTGCGAACTCGTGCGCCATCTGCTGGGTGAGGTTGATCATCGCGGCCTTGCTGACGCCGTAGGCGGCGATGAACGGCGAGGGCGCGATGCCCGCGACGGAGGCGATGTTGACGATCGCGCCGCCGTTGTCCTTCTGCCAGGCGTGCCAGGTCTTCTGCGCGAAGCCCAGCGCCGAGATCACGTTGGTCTCGAAGACCTTGCGCGCGACCCCCAGGTCGAGGTCGGCGAGCGGCCCGAACACCGGGTTCGTACCGGCGTTGTTGACCAGGAAGTCGACGCGGCCGAAGGCCTCCATCGCCCGCTCGACCGCGAGGGCCTGGTGGGCCTCGTCGTGGGCCTTGCCGGCCACGTAGACCGCGCGCTCGGCGCCCAGTCGCTCGACGGCCTCCTTGAGGGCGTCCTCGCCCCGGCCGGTGATGACGACGCGGTCGCCTCGGGCGACGAGCGCCTCGGCGATGCCGTAGCCGATGCCGCGGCTGGCGCCCGTGACGAGGGCGACCTTGCCGGAGAGTTCAGGCAGTGCAGTCATGTCCGTGTGTCCCAGTTCCCTAGTCGAGCGGTCCGCCGGCGACGTACAGCACCTGGCCGGAGACGAAGCCGGCCGCCTCGCCCGTGAAGAAGGCGATCGCGTTGGCGATGTCCTCCGGTTCGCCGACGCGCGCCACCGGGATCTGGGTGGCGGCCGCGGCCTTGAAGTCCTCGAAGCCCATGCCGACGCGGTCGGCGGTGGCCTTGGTCATCTCGGTGGCGATGAAGCCGGGGGCGACGGCGTTGGCGGTGACGCCGAACTTGCCCAGCTCCTTGGCGAGGGTCTTGGTGAAGCCCTGGAGGCCGGCCTTGGCTGCGGAGTAGTTGACCTGGCCGCGGTTGCCGAGCGCCGAGGACGACGACAGGTTGACGATGCGGCCGAAGCCCGCGTCCACCATGTGCTTCTGGCAGGCCTTGGACATCAGGAAGGCGCCGCGCAGGTGCACGTTCATGACGGTGTCCCAGTCGGAGACGCTCATCTTGAACAGCAGGTTGTCGCGGAGCACACCCGCGTTGTTGACCAGGATCGTCGGGGCGCCGAGTTCGTCGGCGATCCGGGCGACGGCCGCCTCGACCTGCGTCTCGTCGGAGACGTCGCAGCCGACCGCGATCGCCTTGCCGCCGGCCGCGGTGATCTTCTCGACGGTGTCCTTGCAGGCGGCCTCGTCGAGGTCGATCACGGCTACCGCGCGGCCTTCGGCGGCCAGTCGTACGGCGGTGGCGGCGCCGATGCCGCGCGCTCCGCCGGTGACCACGGCGACCCGCTGCTCAGTGGTGGACATTCGTGGGTTCTCCTCGCCCTAGAGATGCGGCTCATACGGCACGCCCGGTGATGAGCGACCGCTTAGTACCTTCACCGGACGTGACGCTAGAAGCCCTGGCACCCGGTGTCAACGGCCGACCGGCCGCGTGTGATCGATTCCCCGTACGAGCGGCGCGAACCGGTCGCGCCCGCCGGGTTTCGCCCCCATGCCGCCCCGTGCGTGGGCACCCGAACGGTCTATGGCCGCGAGCCACCGCGCATGGGGCGCCATAGCGTCGACGTGCGAAGCCACTGATGGCCGGAAAGGAGGCGCTCCATGCGCCGTCGCACCGGTGCCGTCGGCACGCTGTTCGCGATCGCCGCGATAGTGCCGTTCGCCGAAACCGCTCACGCTCAGGACCTGAACTGCCGGGACTTCACCTATCAGGAGGACGCCCAGGCCCACTACAACGCGGATCCGCGTGATCCCGACCGACTCGACGAGGATCAGGGACCGGATGACGGTGTCGCCTGTGAGGGGCTGCCTCCCCGCGGCGGCGGAGGACAGGGCGGGGACGGAGGACGGGGTGGAAACGGGGACAGGGGCGACATCTCCTCCACGCACCGCCCCAAGGTTCCCGACACCCCCGTCGCTCCGGTCGCTCCGGTCGCTCCAGTCACTCCAGTGACGCCCGCGACGACTCCGGCCACGCTCGCGCCGACCCGGGGCACGCGAGGCGGGCTGGGCGGCTCGTCGACGTCCGGGCCGAGCGAATGGGACATCGCGGTCGGACTGGCCTTCGTCACCGGAGCCGCGCTCACCACCGGCTACGTGGTGAGGCGCCGCAGAAGCTGAGACCGGCGGCGGCACGTCGTCGCCGTCAGGTCGGGCACCGCACGAGCAGGTCCAGCAGCCGTTCCGTCTCGCCCGCCGGATCGGCGGTGAGCCCGGTGTGCACCGGCCCCGGCTGTACGACCGTGGACCTGGGCGCGATCAGCCAGCGGAAGCGGCGTCCGGCGTCGTCGCCGGCGGCCTGCCCGGCCGCCTCGCCGCCGGCGCAGACCCCCTCCACGGCGCGCAGCGCGGCCCGTACGCCGGCCACGTCCGCCGTTGGGTCGAGGGCCAGGAGCCGGGCCTCGTCGAGGTGGGTGCGCGCGCCGACGAAGGCTTTGGCGCGGCAGTACACGAGAACACCGGCGTTGATGCACTCGCCGCGCTCGACACGGGGGACGACCCGCAGGAGGGCGTACTCGAAGACGTCCCGCTCACCGCCCCGGGCCGGCTTGATGAAGTGACGGTCGCTCACTCGGTTCCCTCGATTCCGCCGATGCGCTCGTGGACGTCGGCCGCCCGTGCCAGCAACGGCCGGGCGTAGGCCCGCCGCAGGTCGTCGGTGCTGTCGAAGCCGGGCTCCGCGGCCAACCAGGCGTCCGGGATCTCGGCGGTGACCTCGGCGAGGAGGTCCTCGGTGACGAGGGGGGCCAGTTCCGCGGCGGCGCCCGCCACGTCCGGCGCGAAGGGGCGCAGTGCGTGGTCGGAGGCGTCGTAGGGGCGCGCGGCCGAAGCCTCGGCGCCGGGCCAGTTGTGCTGCCAGATCATCGTGGCGCCGTGGTCGATGAGCCACAACTCGCCTTGGCGGACCAGCAGGTTGGGGTTGCGCCAGGACCGGTCGACGTTGTTCACCAGCGCGTCGAACCACACGATCCGCCCGGCCTCCTCGCGGCTCACCGTGAAGGCGAGGGGGTCGAAGCCGAGCGCGCCGGAGAGGAAGTCCATGCCTAGGTTGGCGCCGCCGCTGGACCTGAGCAGTTCCTGCACCTCCTGGTCGGGTTCAGCGAGCCCGAGCACCGGGTCGAGCTCCACCGTCACCAGCCCGGGCACCCTGAGGCCCAGCCTGCGGGCGAGTTCACCGCAGACCACCTCGGCGACCAGCGTCTTGCGGCCCTGACCGGCGCCGCTGAACTTCATGACGTACGTCCCGAAGTCGTCGGCCTCGACGAGCCCCGGCAGCGAGCCGCCCTCACGCAACGGCGTGATGTAGCGGGTCGCGATGACTTCCTTGAGCATCGCCCCAGGTTACTGGCGCTCCGGCAGGTGCCGGGGGTGCCCCGGCGGGCGGGGGCGGGTGGGCCGACAGCGGATCGACAGCGCTGGACAGGGAACCGACAGGTCTGCTTTACCCACCTCGCCCGCGGGTCGGGTCAGGATTTCGGCAGCGACTGAACAGCCGGTCCCGAAGGACCGTACCTCTCGGCAGATCGAGCATCCGCGGAAGGAACGTCAGCATGACCAGCGAATCAGTTCAGCCGGCGTCGGGCCCGAGCCGCCGTACCGTCGTGGCGGCGGTCGGCGCGGCGGGGCTCTCCGTCGCGCTGACCGCGTGCGGGTCGGACGACGGCGCGTCCGGTTCGTCCACCGAACAGGGTGCGGCCGGTGGTGGCGCGTCCACCGCCACGGGCGGCTCGTCACCCGGGGCGGGCGCGGGCGGCGGTGCGGCGCTCGCGAAGACCGCCGACATCCCGGAGGGCGGCGGCAAGGTCTTCAGCGACGAGAAGGTGGTGGTCTCGCAGCCGGCGGCGGGTGACTTCAAGGCGTTCTCGACGATCTGCACCCATGAGAAGTGTCCGATGACGGACCTCAAGGAGGACACCCTCACCTGCGCCTGCCACGGCAGTCAGTTCTCCGTACTGGACGGCAGCGTGAAGAAGGGACCGGCACTGAAGCCGCTGCCCGCGCGGCAGATCAGCGTGTCGGGGGACTCGATCACTCTCGCGTGACGGAACCCGGACGCCCGAAGCGGTCCAGCACCTCGTCCGTGGTCACGACCGTGGCGACCAACGCGAGGGTGTTGCGGATCATCGCGGAGGTGTAGTCGGCGGGCACCCCCGCGATGGCGTCCGACGGAACGACGGCCGTGTAGCCGCGGTTGACGGCGTCGAACACCGCGTTGGGGACGGCCACGTTGGCCGAGACACCGGTGATGACGAGCGTGCGGCAGCCCAGGTTGCGCAGCAGCGCGTCGACATCGGTGCCCTGGATCGGCGAGAGGCCGTGCAGCCGTCGTACGACCAGGTCCTCCTCGGCGACCTCGATCGGTGCCGCCACGCGTACCGCCTCGGTACCGGACAACTGCTGGACGGGGAGCCGTGCGGCGGCGCGGAAGAGGCGGGCGTTGCGACTCGCGCCCCGGCCGTCGGGGCGGCGTTCGGCGATCGCGTGGATCACCTGGACCCCGCTGTCGTGGGCCGCGGCGACCAGCCTTGCCACATTGCGGATCGCGCCCGAGTCCCGTGCCTGCTCGGCGAGTTCGGGCAGGGCGCTGTCCGGTCCGACGACGCCCTGCTGGCACTCGACGGTGAGCAGCACGGTGGTCGCGGGGTCGAGCAGTTCACTCGGTTCGGCGTACGACGGCATGGGACCCCCTGTGCCCGGCGGCGGCGTGGGGCGGCGAGCGTAGCCACCATTGCGTGCGGGCGGAAGACGACTCATCCTTTTCTGACGTGATGTCAGAGGATCTCTCCCTCTGGCACGACGTGAGAGAAGAGGGGGCCGTATGACCGTCACTCAGCGCCGGGGCCGCAAGATCATGATGACGCCCGGTGAACTGGACGAGTTTCTCACCAGCCAGCGCACCTGCCGGGTCGCCACGGTGTCCGCCGACGGCTTTCCGCATGTCAGCGCCCTGTGGTTCGCCTGGGACGGCGACTCGCTGTGGCTCTACTCGGTCGTCCGCAGCAAGCGGTGGGCCGAGCTGCGCCGCGATCCCCGGGTGGCGATCGTCGTCGACACCGGTGAGGAGTACGAGCAGCTGCGCGGTGTCGAGCTGTCCGGCACGATCGAGTTCGTGGGCGAGATTCCCCGCGTGGGCGAGCTGCGCGCCGAACTCGACGTCCCCGAGATGCTGTTCGCCCGCAAGAACTTCGGCCTGGACGAGATGCCGCACGACGGCCGGCACGCGTGGATGCGGCTGACACCCGAGAAGATCGTCTCCTGGGACTTCAGGAAGCTGGGGTCCGTCTAGCCGATGCCGGGCCCTCCGACACGAAGCGGGCCTTCGTCCGGGGACTGTGCGACCCTTCAGCGGAGCTTCTCGGCCGCCGACCGCAGCGCCTTCACCGCCGCCCGGATCGACGGGCGGCGGTCCGCGTCCGCGCGCCACACCGCGTAGACGTACCGGTGGACCCGCTCGTGCACCGGTACGGCCCGCACGCCGAGCGGCATCGGGTCGCGGCCCAGCCGGGGCGCGACACAGACACCCATGCCCGCCGCCACCAGCGCGAGCTGGGTGTGGTGCTCCTCGGCCCGGTGGGCGATGCGGGGCTCGATGCCCTTGGTGCGCAACGTGTAGAGCAGCCACTCGTGACAGAACGCGCCCTCCGGCCAGGCGACCCACTCGTCGTCCGCGAAGTCCTCCAGGGCGACTTCGGCGCGGTCGGCGAGCGGGTGCCCCTCGGGCATGGCGATCTCCACGCGGTCGTCGAGGATGGGCGCCTTCGCCAGCCCTTCCGGCATGGGCAGCGGCTTGTTGTACCAGTCGAGGACGACGGCCAGGTCGACGTCGCCGCGCAGCACCGCGTTGACCCCGTGCTCCGGCTCCAGCTCGCGCGACCGCAGCCGCAGCGCCGGGTGGTCGGCCCGCAGCTCCGTGAGCGCGACGGGGAAAAGCCCGCGCAGTGCGGTGGGGAACGCGGCGAGCCGCAACTCGCCGACCACCTGCCCGCGCTGCGCCTCCAGGTCGGACTGGGCCAGTTCCACCTGCGACAGGATCCGCGCGGCGTGCTCGGCGAGCAGCCGGCCCGCGTCGGTGAGCCGTACGCCCCGCCCGTTCTTGGCGAGGAGCTGCTGGCCGACCTCGCGCTCCAGCTTGGACATCTGCTGCGACACGGCGGAGGTCGTGATGTGCAGCCCCTCGGCCGCGCCGCTGACCGAGCCGTGCCGGGCGAGGGCGTCGAGGGTGCGCAGGCGCTCCAGATTCAACATGTAAGCAATACTACGAGATACCGGGTGAGAAATCTCGATTGTGCTACGAGATCGTTTGCCGCATCGTTGCTGCCATGACCACCGTCGCCGCCTCCGCAACCCCGGCCGAGGCCACCGCCCGCCCTCACCCCCGACCCCGGCTCGACTGGCGTCTGCGCTTCGCCGTGCTCTCCCTGATCTGGGGCTTCAGCTTCCTGCTCATCAAGGTGGGCACCGAGGGTTACGCCCCCTTCCAAGTCACGCTCGGGCGGCTGGTCTTCGGTACCGCGGTGCTGGCGGCCGCCATGGTGGTCAGGCGCGAGCGGCTGCCCCGAGGGGTGCGCACCTGGGGCCATCTGACGGTCGCCGCCTTCTTGCTGAACGCGCTGCCGTTCTCGCTGTTCGCGTACGCCGAACTGACCATCCCGTCGACGCTGGCGGGGATCTGCAACGCGACCTCACCCCTGTGGGGCATGGCCCTGTCGCTGGTCGCCCTCTCGGAGGACCGGCCGACCCGGGTCCGGGTCGCGGGGCTCGGTATCGGTTTCCTGGGCGTGCTGACGGTGCTGGGGGCGTGGCAGGGCTTTCAGGGACTGGACGCCACGGGTACGGCCATGGCGTTGCTGGCCTCCCTGAGCTACCCGATCGGCTGGATATACGTCCGCCGTACGCTGGCGGGCTCCAGTGAGTCGCATCTGTCGCTCACCGGTGCCCAGTTGTTGCTGGCCACGATCCAACTGGCCGTCGTCACACCGCTGTTCACCTCCCTGCCGACGCGGTTCTCCCCGCTGCCGCTGCTGGCGATCGTCGCGCTGGGGGTGCTCGGGACCGGTGTCGCCGTGCTGGTGCAGTACGGGCTGGTCGCCGAGGTCGGGCCGACGACGGCTCAGATGGTCACGTACTTCATTCCCGTGATCGCAACGGCCGCGGGGGTCGCCGTGCTGGGCGAGTCGCTTCGCTGGAGCACGCCGGTCGGGGCGGTGATCGTCCTGGTCGGAGCGGCGCTCACCCAGGTGAGGAAGGGCGCCTGACGGGGCGGTGCGCCAGCAGGGCCGGCGACTGCCGGTCCGTGCACCGCTCGGGGCTTCGAGGTCGGCCGGCGCACCCGTAGGTCACACGTAGCTCCGTGCCGGGCCCGGTCCAAGGGCCGTGGCCACCGCTTCCGCGAGAGGCCCGGTCTCCTCCTCCGTGAGTGTCGAGACGGTGATCCTGACTCCGGGGGGTGCGCTCGTCCGGAAGCGGGCCCCCGGGGCGACCGCCCAGCCCGCGTGCAGGAGGCGGGCCACGACGCCCGTCTCGTCGGGGACCGGGATCCAGACGTTCATGCCGCTGCGCCCATGCGCCGTGACCCCACGCTCGGCCAGCGCCCGGAGCAGCAGCTCGCGGCGTCTGCCGTACGTCGCCGCCGCCTCCGCCGGGTCGGGGACTCCGTCGCTCCACAGCCGCACCACCGCCCGCTGCACCAGCCGACTCACCCAGCCGGGCCCGAGGCGCTGACGGCCGCGCACCCGGTCGAGGGTGACAGGGTCGCCGGTGAGCACGGCGAGCCTCAGGTCGGGCCCGTAGGCCTTGGCGACGGAGCGGACGAAGGCCCAGCTGCGGGTGACGCCCGCCAGCGGACTCAGGGGCAGGTCGACGATGCCATGGCCGTGGTCGTCCTCGATCAGCAGGACCTGCGGGTGGTCCCGGAGCACCGAGCGCAGGGCACGCGCGCGTGCGGCTCCGACCACCGCCCCGGTGGGGTTCTGCGCCCGGTCGGTGACGATCAGGGCGCGCGCCCCCGCGCCGAGAGCACGCCGCACGTCGTCCGGCAGCGGCCCCTCGTCGTCGACACCGACGGGGGCGATGCGCAGACCGAGCGCCGGGACGAGGTCCAGCAGGCTGCCCCAGCCCGGGTCCTCGACGGCGACGGTGTCGCCCGGTCTGAGGTGGGCCGCGAGGACGCGCTCGATGGCGTCTAGGGAGCCCGAGGTGACGGCGAGGGGCCCGTCCGGCACCCCGTCGGCGTCCAGGCCGGCCCGTGCGACCCGCGCCAGCTCCGGCTCCACGGGGTCGTCCCCGTACAGCACGGGCTCCCGGTCGCCCTGCTCGGCCGCGGCCGCGAAGGCCTTCGCCAGCGACGGCAGCAGCGCCGGGTCGGGGTTGCCGCTCGCCACGTCACGGACCCCGTCGGGCACATCCACCCGGACGTACTCACGGCCGGTCGTGGCCGGCCTCGGCCGCACCCGGCTCCCCCGGCGGCCCGCCGTCTCGATCACCCCGCGCTCGCGCAGGATCCGGTACGCGGCCGCGACCGTGTTGGGATTCACCCCCAGCTCGACCGCCAACTCCCGCATCGTGGGCAGCAGTCGGCCCGGCTCCAGTTCCCCGGAACCCACCGCACGCTCGACGCTCGCCGCGATATCCGCTGCACGGCGCCCTTCGATCCGATATCCTCCTAGCACAAAGCCAATTATGCACTAGTACAATGGAGGGCGCAATGCAGGGGACCCGGCAGCCGACGTCGCCGACCGCCGCCTACACGCCGACCGACCGCACCGTCCCCACCCGTTCCGCGGAGCGGGCGTCGTACGACAAGGAGTTGGTGCACGCGATACTCGACGCGGCCTACGTCTGCCATCTCGGGTTCGTACGCGACGGCGCGCCCGTCGTGCTGCCGACGCTGTTCGGCCGGGTCGGCGAGACGCTGTACGTGCACGGCTCGACGGGTTCGCGCCCCCTGCGCATGGCGGGGCAGGCCGAGCCGGGGCTGCCGGTGTGCCTGACGGTCACCCATGTCGACGCGCTGATCCTGGCGCGCTCCGCCTTCCACCACTCGATCAACTACCGGTCCGTGGTGGTGCACGGCACGGCCTACGACGTGACGGACCCCGAGGAGAAGCGGATCGCGCTCGACGCCCTGGTGGACCACGTGGTGGCGGGGCGGTCGGCCGACTCACGTCCCGCGAACCGGAAGGAGCTGGCCGCCACCGCCGTGATCCGCCTCGACCTGGACGAGGTCTCCGCCAAGCTCCGCACGGGCGGCGTGAACGACGAGCCCGAGGACCTCGCCCTCCCCCACTGGGCCGGCGTCGTCCCGCTGCGCAAGGGCTACGAGGCCCCGGTCCCGGACCCGGCCCTGGCGCCCGGCACCGAACTCCCCGGGTACCTCGGGTCCCTGTGATGCTGATCCACCCCTGGGACGCGCCCCGCGACGACGCCGAGTGGCAGCGCTGGCTGGCCGTCCACGACTTCGGTCAGCTCGTCGTCAACGGCGTCGGGGGCGAGCCCCCGCACGTCCAGCCGCTGCACTTCACCTACGACGCCGAGCGCGGTGAGGCCGTCACGCATCTGGCCCGCCCCAACCCGCTGTGGCCGGCACTGCTCGCCGCCCCCGAGGTCGTGCTGAGCGTGGTCGACGACTACGTGTACGTGCCGGGCCCCTGGCAGGCGGATCCCGAGCAACCGCCCGAGCACGGCACGCCGACCAGCTTCTACGCCGCGGTCCAACTCCGGTGCCGGGCCCATGTCGTGGACGACCCGGCCGAGAAGGCGGAGTTGCTCAACCGCCAGGTCGGGCACCTCCAGCCGGAGGGCGGCTCGGCCCGCGCCGCGGTGGGCGAGGAGCCGTACGGACGCCTGCTGTCCGGGATCCGGGGGGTGCGGCTCGAAGTGACCGGCGTGCGCGCGAAGTTCAAGTACGCCGGTCGCCGGACGGCCAAGGTCCAGGACGCGATCGCGGCCCGACTGGCGGAGCGTGGCGGTCCGCGCGACGCGGCGGCACGGGAGCACCTGGTGCGACGGCGCCCGGACCGGGGTGCGGACGACCAGGGCTGAGCCGGGAGGCAAGGGCCCCGCACCCCTGTGAGTGCGGGGCCCGCCGGCCTCACGCCGGGCGCGGCTCGCGCCTCCTCGCCCCGCGGGTCTCCGCCACGGCGAGCCCCGCGACCGACCCGAGCATCAGCAGGGTGCCGGCGAGGGTCGGGGCCGTCAGGTGTTCACCGAGCAGGACGACGGCCAGCACCGCCGCGCCGACCGGCTCCAACAGCATGATCACGGAGACGGTGGCCGACCGTACGGCCGCCGCGCCCGCGAAGTAGAGGGCGTACGCGACAGCCGTGGGCACGGACGCGATGTAGGCGAGCAGCCAGCCGAGTCGGACCGGTTCCGCGGTGTGCGGCACGATTCCCTCGGCGAGGGCGAACGGCAGCAGGCACACGCTGGTGACGGCGAAGGCCCACACGGACGTGTCGGCGGCGTCGCGCCCGCCGTCGCGCCCCCACTTGCGCGTGAGCAGCGTCATCACGCTGTAAGCGGCCGCTGACAGCAGGGCGAGCAGGACGCCCCACGGTCGTACGCTCGCGCCACCGGCGCCGAACGAGAGCACCGCGAGCCCCGTGAGCGCACCGGCCACGGCCGCGACCCCCACGCCGCCGAGCCGTTCCCCCAGGGTCAGACGGGCACCGAGGGCGATGAGAACCGGCCCGGCGCCGAGGGTGACGACGGTGCCGACGGCGAGTCCGGTGGTCTCGACGGCCGCGAAGTAGGCGGTCTGGAACACCGCGAGGCCGAGTCCCGTGGCCCCGGCCCGCATGCCCCTGCGGCCGAGCGGCTCGGACCCGGCGGTGCGCCGCGTACGCGGACGCAGCAGGTGGAAGGCGGTCAGCAGCACGCAGCCCAGCGCGCACCGCCAGAAGGAGAGGGCGATCGGCCCCAGGTCACTGGCCCGGTAGACCAGAGAGGCGGCCGCGCCCGCGGTGCCCCAGGCGGCACCGGCGACGATCAGGTAGAGAAGGCCTCGCCCGATGGGCAGGCCGGATGCAGTGTTCGACACGAGTGGTCTCCGCAGACGCGCGTATGCGCGGAAGTTCGGGAGGGGCCCCACACAGCGGGGCCCGTGGACTTCTTCTGCGGGCAGCACCGTCCCGCCCGGCGGTGCGCGGGATTCTCGTTCCCGTCAGGCACCGGGCTCGGCTTCCGGAGGCCCGCCTCAGGCGGCCGGAGGCGGGAGAACGCGTGTCGAAGGCATGATCGGCAGCCTAGGAGATGTGTCCCCGTGCGGACAACTCACGTTCCCGACCGCTGCCGGCCACCGGCTCGGCGGGACTCCTGGCGGGCGCGGACGACTGGGCGATGAACGCCCCGACCAGCACGATCACGCCGCCGATGATCTGCGGGGCGGAGAGGTGCTCGCCCAGCAGGAACCAGGCGAGGACGGTCGCGATGACCGCTTCGAGGCAGGCGACGACGCCGGCGACCTGAGGGGAGAGCCGTCGTACCGAGAGCACCCCGGTGACGTAGGCGACGACCGTTGCGACGAGCACGATCCAGGCCAGCAGCAGGATCGCCGCCACCGGGGTGCCGTCCATGTGGGCGGTGCCGGCGAGGACCGACCGGTCCATGGTCCACGGGCGGGCCACGACGGTCAGGACGGCGGCGCCGACGAGCAGGCCGTACGCGATCACTCCGAGCGGGTCGGGTGCCTCCTCGCCGGAGTCGCTGCCCTGGTCGGACAGGACGAAGTAGCCGACCTGGCAGCAGGCGGCGCCGAGCGCGAGGAGCAGCCCGAGGGCGTCGAAGCTCAGACCCGACCAGACCTCGACGACGCAGGCGAGGCCGCCGACCGCCAGGACCACCCCGAGCGCGGCGGCACGCGTCACCGGCCGCCGCTGCACGAACCGCACCCAGCCGAGGACCAGAGCGGGTGCGAAGTACTCGACGAGCAGGGCGACGCCGACCGGAATCCTGGATATCGCGGCGAAGTAACAGGCCTGCACGCCGGCCACACCGAGCAGACCGAACCCGGCGAGCAGTGCGGGGCGCTCGCGCAGCAGCGCACGGTGGCGCACTGCGAGCGGCAGCATCACGAGGGCGGCTCCGGCCACACGCAGCCACACCACGTGGAGGGGGTCGAGTCCCGCCTCGATCAACGGCTTCGCGGCGACACCGGATCCGCCGAAGGCGACCGCGGATCCGATCGCCAGGCCGAGGCCGACGCCCTTGCCGTGGCCGAACCGACTGCTCTGTGAGATAGGCACGGGCACATGATGACAGGCGATGACATGAGCGTCATCCCCAATGACACCTGTCTCGCCGTATGGACGGGGTGCGGTGCGGGCGCGGCGGTTCGGGGCATTCCAGGGCTTTCCAGGGCCGGGGCGATGCGGTGAAGGGTGGGGGACGGGAGCGGACGGTTGACGGGAGCGGACGCGACGCGTGATCGGGTTCCGGACGCGACCCGCGGTCGGGTTCCCGTGACCGACGGCGCTTGCTAGCGGCCGTTCTCGCCGTCGGCGTACGTGTCCGGGTGCCGGTCGATCCGTGTGCGCAGCGCCCTCGCGTCGATCCCCGCGTGTTCCAGCACCTCGACGGCCCGCGCCTGGGGGTCCGCCAGGATCGCCGCGAGCAGGTCGACACCGCGGGCCTCGCCATCGCCACGGTGGGCGGCGCGCCGCCGGGCGTGCCCCATCGCGGCCGCCGCCAGCGGCGAGAAGCCCTCACCGGCCATGACCACGGGCACGGCACCGGAGTCCTCGACGGTGCCCTGCCAGCGCAGGCCGTAGCCGATCGTGCGCTGCACGAGGTAGCCGAGGAGGCGGGCGAGGTGCGGGCCGTCGCCGACGACGGCGTACACGTCCGGGTCGTGTTCCAGGAGCGAGTGCAGCAGATGGGCCGTGTCCATCTGCCGGTCCCCGTCCCTGACCGCGCGGCGGCGGGCACCGGCGATCACCGATGTCAGCGCGTCACTGAGCCTGGCATCGTCCGCGACGGCGGCCGGGAGCCGGCAGTCCTGCTCCTGGGCCGGCTGCCGGGGAATACGGGGTTGCACATCCTCTACCCCATCAGCCACGTCGGGCCGGGTCATCCCCGAGGGGGAGCATCTTCGCGTCCCACGCAGAGTGGACTCGCCCCCTGGCATCTCCTCCTTACGGAGGAGATCACGCCGAAAAGTCCTGAGGGCCGCTCGGGAGACACGCGCGCCCCTTCGCACGCCCCCGGGGACGCCTGCTCGCCGACCCGTTCCGGGAGACATGCCGGTGTGCCCCTAGGCCCGACCGGCCGGGGCCTCCACGATTTCTGACTGTTCATCAGTATTGAATGTTCCAGACCCCGCGACTACGTTCCGCGACACCGTAGCCCGAGACGAAGGGGTGGTCGCATGGCCGAAGTCAGCGCGCAGGCACGGATCGAGGCGCCGGCCGAGAAGGTCTGGGCGCAGCTGACGGACTGGTCGGCGCACGGAGAGTGGAACGCGACCCACACCGGTTTCCCGGGCGGCGGCCCCACCGCTCTCGAAGTGGGCGCGACCTTCCAGGAGAACATGAAGCTCATGGGGTTCCCGGCCGAGGTCGAGTGGACCATCGAGGAACTGGAACCGGCGCGCGTCCTGGCCATCCGCGGCAAGGGGCCCATGGCGGTGACGGTGGCCACGCGCTACACGCTGACGCCGGTCGGCGACGGCGCCACGGACGCACGGATCGACGGGGAGTTCACGGGCGCGGCGGTGTCGTTGATGGCGGGCAAGCTGAAGGACTCGGCCACGGCGGCACTGAACGAGTCGCTGCGGAGGCTGGCGGGCCTGGTGACCTGAGCCCCGGGCGCACAGGCCCGTCAGGCACCCACACACACGGGGGCGCCCCGCGGACCACTCCGCGGGGCGCCCCCGCCGTAGGCCGGGAGGCCACCGGCCCACTCGCGGCGTGCGGATCTCCGCACGCCCTCAGTCCTCGTCGGCGAGGATGAGGTACAGCCGCTTACGGGCGTCGTTGATGACGGCGAGGGCCTTCTCGCGCTGCTCCTTGCTCCCCGTCTTCCAGACCTGCCCGAATGCCTCCATCAGACCGAAGCCGGCCTGGCGGATCTCACCGAGCGCCTCCCAGTCGACACCGCGAGAGGCTTCCTCCCAGGGCGCCTCCGGCCCGGCGTCGGCGGCCTCGCGCCCCGCCGCGGTGAGCGAGAACAGCTTCTTGCCGCCCTCGCTCTCACTGACGATCAGGCCCTCGTCCTCCAGCAGCTGAAGGGTGGGGTACACCGAGCCGGGGCTGGGCTTCCACGCGCCACCGCTGCGCTCGGCGATCTCCTGGATCATCTCGTAGCCGTGCATGGGGCGGTCCTTCAGGAGCGCGAGGATCGAAGCGCGCACGTCACCGCGCCGCGCCCGCCCTCGCGGTCCGCCCCGCCCCCTCGGCCCCCAGGGCCCCGGCCCGAAACCGGGACCACCGAAACCGGGACCGCCGAACCCGGGACCACCGCCGGGGCCGAAGGGCCCGAAAGCGCCGCGGAGCCCCTCGAAGCCACCTCGTCCGTGGTGCCCGTGTCCGCCGTGTCCACGCTCGAATCCATGGGAACGCATCCCCATCACTCCATTCCATCGTTGATCAGTCGCGATGCCTCAACGATATATCGGAATAGTTCGTACGACAAGAGGCGACAGGAGGCGACGGGCAGTCGCGCGGGCGTGCCCGCACCACCTCGACCCGAACCGCCTCGATGGAGTCGTGGTCCTCGGGAGCACCGGACACCGGCCTCAGCAGCACCGGACAGTCGAGCACCGGACAGTCGAACCGGCCGGCCCCAGACACCGGCGGGCCGAAGACAGCGGCCGGCCCAAGACAACGGCCAGCCCAAGACAACGGCCAGCCCAAGACACCAGCCGACCCAAGACAACGGCCAGCCCAAGACACCGACCGGCCCACGACAGCGGACCCGACGGCGGCCGGACCGGAGCCGGGGCGCTCCCCGGTCAGGCCCGGGACCTCGGCTCCGTCACCCCGGGAACCCCCGCTCGTCCAGCGCGAGTCGCAGACCGTCCTCGGCGGACGCACCCCTGGACCAGGCAGCCGTGTACTCCTCAGGGGCCAGCGATGCCCTGACCCGGCGCTCGGCGGTCGTGTGCGCCTCATGGAACGGGCGCAGGCCGATCAGCGCCACCCCCGTCTCCTGCCGCATGCGGTGGGCGGCGCCCAGAAGCCACGCCGCCCGGGCGCAGTCACCGGTGACCGCCACGGCCCAGGCCAGCGTCTCCAGACCCCACACCGGACCCCAGCTGTCCCCGATGCCCCGCTGCCGCACCAGCGCCTCGCGCAGCGGGGCCAGCGCCCGCTCCGCTTCGCCGTGGCGCAGTTCGACGAGCCCCGTGCACCACCGGGCCCAGGTGCGTGCCCATTCGGCTCCGCTCGCCTCGGCCTCGGCGACGTACACGTCACGGGCCGCGGACGCCGAGGCGCGGTCGCCGAAGAACGCCTCCGCCATGGCCCACAGCATGGTCGCCATATGGGCGTCGCCGCCCTGCCCGATCGCAAGGAACCGGTGCCGCGCCTCGGCCAGCAGGTCGATGCTGGCGGGGTCACCTCGTACGAGCATGGCGTGCGCGCCCTCGATGTACGTCACCGGCGCCGCCGACGGGTCGTCCGGCAGGTCTGCGGCCATGGCACGGCATTCGGCCAGGAACGTCTCGGCGGCGGGGTTGTCGCCCTGGCAGAGCGCGATCCACGCCTTCATCGCCAGCGCCCCGGCGACCAGCGCCGGCTCCCCCGCGGTCACGGCGTCCGACGAGTTCGGCGCACCCAGGGCGCGCGGCCCCTCGGGACCGGGGGCCAGCAGGCGCTCCAGCCAGTGCCTCCCCTCCCCCAGGGTGCTGCTGAAGAACCAGCATCGGGTGCGGGCCAGGTCGACGGCGATCTCGATGCCGGCCGCGACCCTGTCCTGCCGCGTCGCGCAGTAGTCGAGGGCCGCCCGGAGGTTGGGCAGTTCGGTGCGCAGCCGGATGAGCCAGTCGACCTCACGCGGCCCGCACCACTCACGGCCGGCCCGTACGGCGGTCGCCCGGTAGAACTCGCTGTGCCGGACACGCAGCGCCGTCGTGCGCCCCTCTTCGTGGAGCCGCTGCTGACCGTACTGGCGGATGGTCTCCAACAAGCTGTACCGGGCCCGATCACCGGAACTGTTGACCAGCACGATCGATTTGTCGACGAGCTCTGCCAGCAGGTTCAGCACATCCTCACGGGCTACGCCCTCGCCCGCGCAGACCGTTTCCGCCGCCTCCAGGTCGAAGCCACCGGAGAACACGGACAACCGGCTCCACAGCAGCCGCTCCTGTTCGGTGCACAGGTCGTGACTCCAGTCGACGACGCCGCGCAGGGTATGGCGGTAGCGGGCCGGCGTACGCGTCTGCGGCATGGACAACAGGCGGAACCGGTCGTCGAGGCGCTCCAGCATCTCTTCCGCCGTCATGGTGCTCAGCCGTACCGCCGCCAGTTCGATGGCGAGCGGAATGCCGTCGAGCCGCCGACACAGGTGGGCGACGGCCTCGCGGTTGCGGGCGGTGAGCCGGAAAGCAGGGGCGGAGCCGGCGGCACGGTCCATGAGCAGTCTCACGGCCTCCGAGCGCAGCAGCGGGTCGTCGGTCCCGGCTGCGACCGCGGCGTCGGCCGGGCCGGCCTTGTGAGCGGTGCCGTCCGGGTACGGATCCGCACCGGGCAGGGTGAGCGACGGCACCGTCAGGACGTGCTCGCCGGGTGCTCCCAGACGCTGTCGACTCGTGGCCAGGACCCGCAGCCCGGGTGCCGCACACGCCAGCCTCAGCACGAGCGCGGCGACGGGCTCGACCAAGTGCTCGCAGTTGTCCAGGACGAGGAGCAGGCGCCGGTCGCGCACGTGGTCGACGACGGCGTCCGCGGCGGGCCGCGCGGACTGGTCCCGCAGGCCGAGCGCTTCGGAGACAGCCCGGTCGAGGAGGTCCGCGTCGGCCAGGGGGGCGAGATCCGCGAGCCGCACGCCGTCGGCGAAGGACGGCGCCACGTCCGCGGCGACCCGCAGCGCGAGCCGCGTCTTGCCGACACCGCCCACTCCGGTGAGGGTGACGATCCTGGCCGACGCCAACAGGCGCCGCGCTTCGGACACTTCGTTCTCACGGCCGACGAACGTCGTCATCTCGACCGGCAGATGGCCGTCCCTGGGCAGCGGAGCCGACGCCCCTGCCCCTGCCTCGTTCAGGTTCGGGGCGGCTGTCAGCAGCCGCTGATGGAGCTGCCTCAGCTCAGCCCCGGGCGTGACGCCCAACTCGTCGGCGAGCATCGCGGCGACCACGCGGTAGCTCTCCAACGCCTCGCCCTGTCGTCCGCAGTGGAAAAGGGCGCGCATCCGCTGAGCCCAGAAATGCTCCCGCAGCGGATACTCCTCGATGAGGCCACGCAGTTCCGGCAGGACGTGCGCGGCCCGGCCGAGGGCCAGATCCGCGTCGATCCGCAGCTCCAGGGCGTCCAGTCGCCGTTCGTCCAGCGCCGGTGCGACGCCCTGCAGGAGGTGCGCGGGCAGATCGGACAGCGGATCGCCCCGCCACAGCGCCAGTGCCTCGCGCAACAGGGCGGCCGCGCGGGCCGCCGCACCCTCGTCGAGGGCCGTACGGCCCTGGCGGACCAGGGCGTTGAAGCGGTACAGGTCCAAAGCGTCCGGCGCCGCCTCGATCACATAGCCGTGGGGGCGGGTGAGCACGGGGGCACCGCCCGTCGGACTGCCGAGCGCACGACGCAGCCGCAGGACGTAGTTCTGCAGCGTGTTGCGTGCGCGGCCGGGTGGGTGCTCGCCCCACAGCCGGGTCACCAGCGTTTCCACGGTGACCACGTGGTTGGCTTCGGCGAGCAGCGCCGCCAGCAGCAGCCGCACCTTGGCCGCGTCGATGCGCACCGGCCGCCCGTCGCGCAGCACTTCGAGGGGCCCCAGGACCTTGAACTCGTACCGCGTGCTCACTGCTCCCCCGGTCACTCGTCCCCCGGCCGGCCACGACGACAGGACGGTAAGTGACCAGCCGGACACCGATTGTAGCCATCGCGTGACCGGGAGGTGACCGGGGCGAAGGTCGTGGTGAGGACCGTGGGTCCAGCGTTCACGGCACACAGTCTTGGAGTCCGCGCATGACCCTGAGCAACACCCGACGGCTGACCTCCTCCGCCATGAAGACGATCTCCGCGGAGGCCGTCGACGAAGTGACCCTGGGCGAGCTTGTGGGCGGACAACTGCGTCGCGTCTGCGGTGCGGCAGGGTTCGCGGACCCGGACGGCGACTGCGAGCTCCCGCTCCTCGACCTCCTGGACCTGCTCGGCCCAGCGGCCCGGCGTCCCCTTCGGGCCGGCCCGCCCTCGCCCTCGTTCGTCTGCGACGACCACTCGCCGGTGGAGTTCTCGCTCGCGTTCACGGCTGGGAGTCCGGCGACCGTACGGGTCCTGGCCGAACCCGGTTGCACGGCGGGCACACTTGAGGAGAACGGCCGCCAGGGGCTGCGGGCCCTGCAGGCCCTGGCCACGCGCCGGGACTTCTCCACCGAACCGCTGCGCCGGGTGGCGGACCTCTTCTTCCCGGCGGCGATCCACGGCTCCTTCGCGCTGTGGTGCGCGATGGACCTGTGCCAGGACCGGCCGCCGGGCATCAAGGTGTACGTCAACCCGCAGGCGCACGGGCGGGAACGGGCCCCGCAGGTCACGCAGGAAGCGATGGGCCGGTTCGGGTTCGGCCGGGCGTGGCCGGCTGTGCGCGAACACGCCATGCCACGCGGTCCCGAGAGGGACGAGATCCTGTTCTTCGCACTGGATCTGGGCCGGTGGGACACGCCACGCGTAAAGGTCTACGTCGCTCACCACGACGTCACCGCAGCGGAGATCCGTGCCGTATCCCGTCTGCTGCCGGGAGACGGCGCCGAGCGGACGGCCGAGTTCTGCCGCGTGGCGGGAGGCGACCAGGGGCGCTTCGCTCACCGGCCCCTGGTGTCCTGCCTGTCCTACACCGAGCGGGACACGGAACGTCCCAGTGGCCACACCGTCCACGTCCCGGTCCGCGCCTACGCGCGTGACGACCGGGTCGCCCGGGACCGTACCGAAGCACTGTTGCGGCGCCACGACATGGACGCCGCCGTCCTCGACCGCGCACTGGCCGCGATGACGTCCCGTCGGCTGTCGGAGGGGGTGGGGCTGATCGCCTATACGTCCCTCGTTCGGAGCACCTGGCAGCCACCTCGCGTGAACGTCTACTTCTCGCCGGAGGCTTACCAGGTCCACCCCCCGTGGCCGGCCGGGGGACGGGGCGCCGATGCCGTCGCCGGCGTTCGACGCGTCACCGGATGACAGGGCGGACCGCGCATCAGGAGGGTGAGGGCTGTGGAGCCGTACAGGGTCAAGGTCGTCGAACCGATTCCGGTGACCACGCGAGAACAGCGGGAGCGCGCCCTGCGCCGCGTGCACTACAACTTGTTCGGACTGCGCGCCGACGAGGTCACGATCGACCTGCTCACGGACTCGGGAACGGGTGCCCTGTCAGCGGCGCAGTGGGCGGCGGGCATGGCCGGCGACGAGTCCTACGCCGGGTCACGCTCCTTCTACCACTTCCAGGACGTGGTACGGGACCTCACCTCCTATCCCTGTGTCCTGCCGGTCCACCAGGGCCGGGCAGCCGAGCGCATCCTGTTCTCCGCCCTCCTGACCCCCGGGCAGATCACCCTGAGCAACACCCACTTCGACACCACGCGCGCCAACGTGGAACTGGCGGGCTGCCGGGCCGTGGACCTTCCCTGCCCGCGCGCTCAGGACCTGGACAGCGACGAGCCGTTCAAGGGCGACATCGACCTACGGCGGCTGGAAGGCGCCCTGCGGGGCCCCGATGGCTCCCGGATCGCGCTGGTCGTCATGACGCTGACCAACAACGGGGAGGCCGGCCAACCGGTCTCCATGGACAACCTCGCCCGAGCCGCGGCCCTGTGCCGCGAACACTCCGTCCCGCTCTTCCTCGACGCGGCCCGCTTCGCGGAGAACGCGTGGCTGGTCACCCAGCGAGAGGCGGCCTACCGTGACATGACTCCGCGCCAGGTCGCCGAGGAGGCGTTCCGGCTGGCCGACGGCTGCCTGATGAGCGCGAAGAAGGACGGCATCGTGCACATCGGCGGCTTCCTCGGCCTGCGCGACCGCGACCTCGCCGAGCGGTGCGAGCCGCTGCTCATCGCCACGGAAGGCTTTCCCACGTACGGCGGCCTGGCCGGCCGGGACCTGGACATGATCGCCCTGGGGCTGACCGAGGCCCTCGATCCCCGATACCTGCGCTCCCGCGCCGACGCGGCCCTGCACCTGGCGCACCTGACCCGCGACGCCGGCATCGACATCGTCGAACCGCCGGGCCTGCACGCCCTCTACCTGAACGCGGGCCGCCTGCTCCCGCACATCCCCCCACATCGCTTCCCCGGCCACGCGCTCGCCTGCCAGCTCTACCTCGAAGGCGGCATCCGCTCCGTGGAACTGGGTTCGCTCTACCTGGGCCGTGAGGACGAGAAGGGCAACCCGATCACCACGGCACCCTACGAACTGGTCCGGCTCGCGCTTCCCCGCAGGACCTACGGCATCGGCCACCTGAACCACGTCGGCGAGGCCCTGGCGGCCGCGGTGAAGGGCAGGGAGCGGATCCCCGGCTACCGTCTGGTCGAGCAGCCCGCGCTCCTCCGGCATTTCCGCTGCAAGCTGGAACCCGCCCCCGCCTGACGCCCGGACAGTCCTGGCGAACGCGCGTGGGAACGCAGCGTGCCACCTGGCCGCAGGGCCCTGCGGGAGCGGGCGGTCGACGAGCTGCGGTGGGGCTCGGGGCAGGTGAGCGGTGCGGTGCCTGGCGCCGGCCACCGCCGTCGTCGGCGGACGCTTGCTCGCCTTCACCGGGGGTGGCCGGGCGTGCGCCGGTACCGGCCGTACGGGTCCGGTACGGGCCTCGCCGCGGCCACGGTCGACGGCCGAGCCCTCGTCGTCGCCGGCGGTGGCTCGGGCAGCGACACAGCGATTGTGGGCGCCGGGGCCCCACCCAGCCCCGGAAATCGGTCCAGCACCCCCAAATTGGCCTTGGCCGCCGCCCTCCCGCTCCCCCTAGCGTCAGCGCATGCGGATTCGAATCGTCGACGCCTTCACCGACCGCCCCTTCGCCGGCAACCCGGCCGGGGTCCTGCTTCTCGACGCCTTCCCCGAGGACGACTGGCTCCAGAGGGTGGCCATGGAGGTCAATCACGCGGAGACCGCGTTCGCGCACCGGCTCCCCGAGGGCGGGGAGGCCGACTGGGCGCTGCGGTGGTTCACTCCCGTCACCGAGGTGGCGATGTGCGGGCACGCCACGCTGGCCACGGCGCATGTGCTGCACGGCACGGGCGCGCACGAGGGCCCCGTCCGGTTCGCCACCCGCAGTGGCGTGCTCGTCGCCACGCCCCGCGAGGACGGCTCCCTCACGCTCGACTTCCCGACCGCCCCGCTCACGCCGGTCGAGGTCCCGGACGGGGTCGCGCAGGCGCTCGGCGCGGACCCGCTGCTCGCCTTCGACACCGGCCCCGCCGTCGGCGACCTGCTGCTCGAGATCGCCGACGAGAAGACGCTGCACGCGCTCGCCCCCGACCACAGGGCCCTCGGCGCCTACTCCGAGCGCGGCATCATCGCCACCGCGCGTGCCGAGAACCCCACGCGCGGCTACGACTTCGTCTCCCGCTGCTTCTTCCCGAACGTCGGCATCGACGAGGACCCGGTCACCGGCAGCGCCCACACGGCGCTCGCCCCCTTCTGGTCCGAGCGCCTCGGCCGCGCCGAACTGACGGGTCTGCAGGCCTCCCCGCGCGCCGGCCGCGTCCGCACCGAGCTCCGCGGCGACCGCACGCTGCTGAGCGGCCATGCCGTGACCGTCATCGACGGCGAGTTGATCGCCTAGGTCGTGTCCGGTCGACGGGGACCAGGGACTCCGAAGGGGGCGTACGAGATCGTCGTACGCCCCCTTCTCGCAAGATCACGCCGTCGGCAGCCAGCCCACCTTGCCCGCGAGCAGCGCGTACCCCACGAACGCCCCTATGTCGAGCAGGGAGTGCGCCACGACCAGTGGGCCCACCCTGCCCCAGCGGCGGTACAGGTACACGAAGACCACGCCCATCGCCATGTTCCCCAGGAAGCCGCCGATGCCCTGGTACAGGTGGTAGGAGCCACGCAGCAGGGAGCCGGCCAGCAGCGCCGAGCCGGGCGTCCAGCCCAGCTGACCGAGGCGGCGCATCAGGTAACCGACGACGATGACCTCTTCGAGGATCGCGTTCTGCAGCGCGGACAGGATCAGCACGGGGTACTTCCACCACACGTCGGGCAGCGCCTCGGGCACCACCGTGAGGTTGAAGCCGAGCCCGCGGGCGGCCAGGTAGAAGGCGATTCCGGTGCTGCCGATCACCGCCGCGATCGCCGCTCCCCGCCCGAGGTCGAACCAGGGGCGGGTGCGGTCGAAGCCGAGGGCGCGCAGGCTCGCTCCCTCGCGCAGCAGGAAGTGCGCGACGAGGGCGACGGGCACCAGCGCGGTGGTGATCCCGAACAGCTGCCACGCGAGGTCCAGCCAGGGCCGGCCGGGCGCGGCGGAGGCGTTGAGGGTGGCGGCCTGATCCTTGAGGCCGCCCGGTTTGGTGACCGATCCGATGAAACTGATCAGGGCGGACACACCGCTCGCACCGAGCGAGAGTGCCAGGACGAGCAAGGTCTCGTCCCGGAGGGTCCGCCGTGAGGGCCGCTCATGCGGAAAGGACTCCGCCACGGGGCCTGCCTCGCCCTGCACACCTGCCTCCAGTTGAGTAATCCCGCCTCATCCTGCCGTACGGCCGGACTCCGGCACGAGACTCAACAGGGCAACAGGGACGACATCACCGCCATGAGACGTCCAGCTTGCCTGATCACCACGGGGCGAGCGGCAGCGCCCCCTGTCGAGGTACGGGCACGACGCCCTCTCACCTGTGGCCCCGCCCCGCCACCCCGACGATCACGGACCGGCGGCGGGTCGGCCCCGGCGCAGTCGGCCCCCGACCGGTCCGGCTCCGACCGCACCGGCCCCCGACCACACCGACCAGGGCCTCACCGGCGGGTCCCGCCTCACCCGGCCGGTACCGGCTCACCCAGCCGGTACCGGCTCCAGCAGCCCCACCGGCCAGGTGTGGACCGGGTCGCCCCGGTGCATCAGCTCGCGGTAGCGGCGGGTCGTCGCGGCCAGGGCCGCCTCCCGGCTCAGGCCCGTCTCCAGCGCCCGGTGGAAGGTGGCCGCCTGCCAGGACGCACCGTTCGTCCGCCGGCGGCACCGCTCCTCGATGACGCCCAGGTAGAAGTCGCGGTCGGCCGGTTCGACCCCCCATGCGTCGAGTCCCGCCTCGGCCAGCGGCAGCAGCTCGTCGCGTACGAGGCTCACCGCGTCGACCTCGGTCGTCCCTCCGTGCCGCCCTCGCCGGGGCCAGCGCAGCCGAGCGTCGATGCCGTCCTTGCAGGCCGCGTCGAAGTTGGCGGCGGCCGCTTCGAAGGGCATCCGGGTCCACACGGGCCGCGACTCCTCGGCGAGGGCGCGGACGAGGCCGTAGTAGAAGACCGCGTTGGCGACCACGTCCGTGATCGTCGGCCCGGCGGGCAGGACGCGGTTCTCCACCCGCAGGTGCGGGACGCCGTCGGCGATGCCGTAGACCGGGCGGTTCCAGCGGTACACGGTGCCGTTGTGCAGGACGAGCTCGGCGAGTGTGGGCACCCCGCCGGCGTCGAGGACCTCCAGTGGATCCTCGTCGTCGCAGATCGGCAGCAGAGCCGGGAAGTATCGGAAGTTCTCCTCGAAGAGGTCGTACGCCGAGGAGATCCACCGTTCCCCGAACCAGGTGCGCGGCCGCACGCCCTGGGCCTGGAGCTCGGGCGGGCGGGTGTCGGTGGACTGCTGGAACAGCGGGGGTCGCGACTCGCGCCACAGTTCGCGTCCGAAGAGGAACGGCGAGTTGGCGCCCACGGCGACCTGGGCCGCGGCCACCGCCTGGGCCGCGTTCCACACGTCGGCGAAACGGGCCGGGGTGACCTGGAGGTGCAGTTGCACGGAGGTGCAGGCAGCCTCGGGGGCGATGGACTTCGACGTGCACATCAGACGCTCGACGCCGTCGATGTCGAGCGTGAAGTCCTCGCCCCGCGCGGCCACGATCTGCTCGTTGAGCAGGGCGTAGCGGTCGACGTCGGAGAGGTTCGAGGAGACCAGGTCGTCCCGGTCGAGGGTCGGCAGAATGCCGATCATCACGATTCCGGCGTCGAGCTCACCCGCTTTTCGATCGGCATATGCCAGCGACGTGCGGAGTTCCTCGGCAAGCCGGTCGAATACCCGCCCCTCCAACCTGTGTGGGGCGATGTTGACTTCCAGATTGAACATGGCGAGTTCTGTTTGGAAATCGCGACTCGCGATCCGCTCCAGCACCTGCCCGTTCAGCATTCTCGGCATGCCCTCGGCGCCGGTGAGATTCAATTCGATCTCAAGCCCCATGAGATTCTTGGGGCGATCGAACCGCTTCTCCTCCAGCAGCCGCTCCAGGCCCGTCAGGCACCGCCGCATCTTCCTGCGGTAGTGCTGCCGATCGGACAGATCGAACCGACCTGCCACGACCTTCTCCCCCATCGAAGCTTCCCTCCTCGGATGGGCGGGCCGAAGTCCGGCCACCAGTGTCCCGGGTCAGGTGCAATGATGCCCAGCCGAAGCGATCGATAACGTCCCGAGCGGGCTCGGTGCCCGCTACTGTGTGGGACATGACCGGCGGCACATTCACCAGGCATGGGGCACGGAGCAGTTTCCGGCCGCTCACACACTCGTGAAAAACGCCGATGTAAATTGGCCGACCGCACCCGGGTTGTTTATCGAGGTCATCGCCGTACGACCGGCCGGGAATCGGGAGGTTTCCCGCATATCACCGGCCGATTGAACCCTTGCCGAGTGCGCCGAAAGCGGCTAGTTGAAACATGGCTTGAACACTCGTCGTATAAACTCCGCAATCAAGGCAGAGGGTAGGCGCCCACGGTCTTGGGCCTGCCGCCCGGTCATGCGCGGCAGGCACCACTCATCCCCCTTCGCGCTCCCTGACCCCGGCCCCTCCTCTCTGACCTCCGTGAGCAGACAGCGCCGTCCGCCCCCGCTTCCACCCCGCCCTCGCGCCACTGTGCCTGTCAATGAGAGGCGACCCACCATGCCGCTGCATGTTCCCCCGGCTCCCGCGCCCGCACTTCGCTCCGTCCTGACCGCGCTCGGCTCGCCCACCGCCGTCCGCGAGGCCCGAACTCCGTCCCTGCGGGCCGCCCAGGGCCCCGCCACCCCCGAACTTCCGCTGCCCGTGCACATCGTGGACGAGATCACCCCGGCGGGCGTGTCCGCGACCCGGCTGGCCGGCTGGCGTTTCCTGATCAACTCCGGTGAGCGCTCGGTGGCCGCGGCCGAGACGAGGCTGACCCCCGACGGGTGGGCGTTCTCGCACTTCTTCGAAGGCCCCTACATCGCCTCCACCGAGCGGGCACTGCGCCAGGCCGAGGCGTTCCAGCAGCCCTACCAGCCGCGACTGCTGTCGTTTCCCCGCCTCTACATGCTCACCCTCTGGCTGCACGGCGACTGCACGGCGGACGGCACCTCGGGCCACCCCGACGCCGCGGACATCCTGATTCCACTGGCCCCGGCCCCTCCCGGCATCGCGTCCCATCTGCCGCACCGCGTCGCCGAGCTGCTCCCGGTGCTGACCCTTCGGGCGACGCCCACCACACTGCCCCCCATGCCTCCACTGCCTCCGCTGCTCGGCTCGCCCGCCTGAGAGCACCCCGCGCGAGCACCCGCGTACCCCGTCGCCCTGTTCCGGGCCGCGGGGTACGACGCTGTTCGCGACGGGGCTGGGCGGACCGGACAACAGGAATACCCGCACGCACGAACCGTCGTAGTGCTCGCACGAGCCGTCGTGGCGCACGCACGAACCGTCATAGTGCCCGCAGGAGCCGTCATAGCGCTCGCAGGAGCGAAAAAGCACTCACCTGAGCGTGAAATGACGCGACCACGGGAAAAGCCTCGCTCGCACGAGCGAGAATACGCTCGAACGAGCCTGTCAGGGTGCCCGGCCCGTCCGGACTAGCCCCATCCGGCCATCCCGAACCACCCGAAGGGACAGGGGAGTTGGGATGAACCGTCCGGACGGCGGATGCGTCATCAATCTGTGAGAAGCGGTGCTGCGAAATCCCTGCGGATCGACGGCCGTGGGGCAACACTGGGTTCCGACCGACTTATCAACGGGGGGCGGCCATGAACGAGTCTTCACGCCGCGAAACAGACCAGACAGCCATCTCATCCATCACGACAGAGCGAAAGATCCCCTCCATGTGCCAGCACCAGCCACCGTGCCCTTCAGCCGACTCCGCCGACCGGGAATCCGCCCGTCTCGTGGCGCACCACCCGGAGCAGGGATGGAGCCTGCTGTGCAACGGCGTCCTGCTCTTCGAGGACACCGGTGAGCTCCTGCCGGACGGCCAGATCATCGCCCCGCATCGCCCGCTGGGCACCGCCACGGTGATGACCGCCGCGTAATCCCTGCCTGCGGACTCCGCCGACAGGGCCCCGCACCACCGGGCGGCACGACGGACGCCCGCGTACTCCCAGGGGCCGGTCGCAGACCACTACTGCGAGCCGGCCCCGACATGCGTCCAGGGGTGGTCACGCAACGTGACCTTCCGGTCGCCCCGGTCTACTCCAGCGCCTCCCGCAGCGCGAAGTACGCGGGCTTCGGGCGCAGCTCCTCGTCCCAGGGCAGTGCCGCGCCTTCTCCCGGGAAGACCGCCGGGATCCACGAATACCGGTCGGTGTAGTCCCACACCGTGATGCCCACGCAGCGGCGCACCGCGAGGCACGCCTCGGTCATCCTCCGGTACCAGTCGGCCTGCTCCGCCAGCTTCTCCTCGGTCGCCGGCAGCAGCATCCGTACGTCGACCTCGGTCAGCGCGGTGTCCAGACCGAGTCGGGCGAAGCGACGGAGGTTGTCCTCCAGGGTGGCCGGATAGCCGTACTGAAGCGCCAGGTGGGCCTGGAGGCCGAAACCGTGCAGCGGGACGCCCTGTGCCTTCAGCTCCTTGGCCAGCTTGTAGTAGGCGTCGCTCTTCGGGCCGATCGCCTCGACGTTGTAGTCGTTGAGGTAGAGCCTGGCCTTCGGATCGGCCTGATGGGCCCAGCGCAAGGCATCGGCGATGTAGCCGGGGCCCAGCGTCTTGTAAAAGATCGTCTCGCGGTAGGTGCCGTCCTCGTTGAACGCCTCGTTGACGACGTCCCAGGCGAAGACCTTGCCGCGGTAGTGCCGGACCTCGGTCTGGATGTGCTTCTTCAGTACGGCCCGCAGCTCGGGCGCCGTCCACTCGCGCCCGGTGAGCCAATCGGGCAGCTGACTGTGCCAGACGAGGGTGTGACCGCGCACCTTCTGATGGTTGGCGCGGGCGAGCCGCACGATCTCGTCGCCCTTGGCGAAGTCGAACACGCCCTGCTGGGGTTCGGTGGCGTACCACTTCATGCTGTTGCCGGGCGTGAGCTGGTCGAACTCGCTGCCGAGCAGGGCCTTGTACGGCTCGTCGGTCAGCTCGGGGTTGTCGGTGGCGCTGCCGAAGTACCGGCCGTGTCTTTCGGCGAGGTCGGCGAGGGTGGGCTGCTGGTGGCCCGCCCGGGCGGGTGAGCCGGCGCCCACAGTGGCGGCGACCAGGAGCGTGGCGACGGCGCCTGCGAGTCTCAGACGGTTCTTGCGCATGGTGCGACTCCTCACGTATCGGATGGTGGGTGAGCCGTACGTCCGGCCACGCGTCAACCCTTCGTGGCGCCGGCGGTGAGGCCGCCGACGAGCTGGCGCTCGGCGACCGAGTAGAAGGCGAGGGCGGGGACCATGGCCAGGACCAGGTAGGCGAAGACACGGGCGTACTCCGCGGAGTACTGGCCCTGGAACTGCTGGACACCGATGGGGATGGTCCACCACGTGGAGTCGGTGAACACCAGCAGCGGCAGGAAGAAGTTGTTCCAGCTGGTGACGACGGCGAGGACCGACACGGTGCCCAGCGCGGGCCGCGCCATGGGCAGCAGCACCCGCCAGAAGAAGCCGAAGGAACTGCATCCGTCGAGCGTGGCCGCCTCTTCCAGCTCACCGGGGATCTGCCGGAAGAAGCCGCGCAGGATGATGATCGTCATCGGCAGACCGAAGGCGGCCTGCGGAAGGATCACGCCGAGCGGGTTGTCCAGCAGGCCCATGGAGCGCAGCAGCAGGAACAGAGGCAGGGCCGCCACGGCGAAGGGAAACATCAGCCCCATCGTGAACAGCGTGAACAACGCCTCCCGTCCGCGGAAGGCGAAGCGCGCGAAGGAGAAGGCCGACAGCGCCGAGACCGCCACCACGAGCACGGTCGTGCCCACGGCGATCAGGGTGCTGTTGCCGATCAGCCGCCAGAAGTCCCCGGAGCCGAGGATGCCCGTGTAGTTGCCCGTCACCCAGGACTCCGGCAGCCCGACCGGGTTGCGGGAGAGCTCGTCGGTGGTTTTGAAGCCGGACAGCACGGCGTAGAGCAGCGGCACGACCATCACCGCGCCGACCACTACGAGGATCACATGCAGCGGCAGTTTCCTCCTGCCGGTCCTCCTGCCCGACCTGGCCGTCACGCGACGCCTCCCCGCATCGTGGTGGTCGCTCCTTCGAGGTCGCGGCGGAGCACGAACCGCTGGTAGGCGAGGGCGAAGACGAGGCTGATGCCGAACATGACCACGCTGATCGCGCTGGCGTAGCCGACCTGGTAACGCTTGAAGCCGTACTGGAACATGGTCACGGCCATGGTCTCGGAGTGGTGGTCGGGGCCGCCCGCCGTGGTCACCCAGACCAGGTCGAACAGTTGGATCGCCCCGATGACGGACAGGAACACGCTGATCCGCAAGGTGGGAGCGAGCAGCGGCAGGGTGACGTTGCGGAAGCGCTGCCAGGCGCTCGCGCCGTCGATGAGCGCCGCCTCGGTCAACTCCCGTGGGACGGCCTGGAGTCCGGCCAGGTAGAGCATCATGTGGAAGCCGAAGTACTTCCAGGTCATGACCAGGAAGAGGGTGGCCATGACGGTGGACGGGTCGGCGAACCACTCCCCGCCCAGCCCGTCCAGCCCGATGCGGCCCAGGAGTTGGTCGGCGAGCCCGTCGTCGGGCGCGAAGATCATGCTGAACAGCACGCCGGTGATGGCCTCGGACAGCACGTACGGTGCGAAGAACAGCATCCGGTACACGGCCCGGCCCCGCAGTCGCTGGTTGAGCAGCACCGCCATGGCCAGCGCGAACGGCAGCTGCACGGCGAGCGACAGCACGACCAGGACCAGGCAGCGCCAGAGGTCACCCAGGAAGACGGGGTCCTGGACGAGCCGGGTGAAGTTGTCGCCGCCGATGTAGTCGGACGGCATTCCGAAGCCGCCCCAGCGGAAGAAGGCGGCGTACAGGGCGAACAGGATCGGCAGCAGCACCAGGACGAGGAACAGCACCAGAGCGGGCACCTGGAAGCCGACCGCGGTCAACCAGTGCAGCGCGCGTCGCCGGGCCCGTCCCTGATCCGCCCGCGTCGACGGAGGTGGCAGGTCGGCGCCGGTGCCGGTGCGCTTGTCCGGCAGGAACGTGGAGGTCATCGCCGGCTACTGCTCTTCCTTCGCGGTCTTCGTGATCGACTCGGCGACCTGTTGGGGGGACTTGGAGCCGGCGATGAGCGCGCCGACGCTGTCGTTGACCTCCTGGCCGACCGCGGGCACGTATGCCTGGTCGAGATAGAGCTGGAAGCCGGTGGCGCTCCTCAACTGCGCCTGTACGGCCTTGATGTTCGGGTCGGTGAGGGCGCTCTCGGCGGCCGGCACCACCGGCAGGACCCCGGTCTTCTTCACCAGTTCCACGTCCGTCGCCTCCGAGGCGAAGAACTTCAGGAAGTCGACGGCGGCCTGCGGAGCCCCGGTGCGCAGGGCATGCCCACCGCCCCCGCCGAACACCTCGGTGATCGCGCCCTTACCTCCCTCGACCTCGGGGAACGGGAAGAAGCCGAGGTCGTCTCCGAGGCCCTTGCCGGCGTCCGCCTGGACGACGGGCGCCCACTGGCCCATGAGTTCCATCGCCGCCTTGCCGTTGCCGACGGCCGCGGCCTGGCCCGTGGGACTGGAGTAGGCGGCCCCGAGGAAACCCTTCTGGAACGGCTGGAGATCGACGAGTTCCTGGAGGTGCTGTCCGGCCTGGACGAAGGCGTCACCTGTGAAGTCCTTGTCGTCGTACGCCTTCTGGAGGGCGGAGGCTCCGGCGGTGCGCATCGAGAGGTAGGCCCAGTAGTACATGCCGGGCCACTTCTCCTTGCCCGCGAGGGCGAGCGGAGTGATGCCCTTGGCCTTCAAGTCGCGTACGGCGTCCAGGAAGTCGCTCCAGGTGGTCGGCGGCTCGGTGATGCCCGCGTCCTTGAAGAGCGCCTTGTTGTACCAGAAGCCGATCATGCCGATGTCGAACGGAATGCCGTACACCTTCTCGTCGAGGAGGTACGGCTGCTTCGCCACGGGCAGCAGACCGTCGGCGAAGTCCTTCGTCCGCTCGGTGAGGTCCTCCACGAGTCCGGCGTCGACCTGTTGCTTCAGTACGCCGCCGCCCCAGGTGTGGAAGATGTCGGGCAGCTTCCCGGAGGCGGTCAGTGCGGTCATCTTCGACTTGTAGGCGTCGTTCTCCAGTTGGACGATCTTCACCTTGACCTTGGGGTTCTGCGCCTCGAACTTCTTGGCCAGCGCCGCCCAGACGCCCTTCGTCGGCTCGGTGGTGGAGATGTTCCACCACTCGATGGTGGTCGTCCCGTCCGACGACCCTCCGTCCGAGTCCCCGCCACAACCGCTCAGTGCCGTCATGCCCACACCGGCCGCGGCGGAGGCCGCCAGGAAGCCGCGGCGGGACAGTGCCGGGTCGCCCATCATGCGCTCCTTGGGTACGGGACGACCTGTTCATGGTCCGCCCCTGAGATCGAAAGTTTCGGAACTGATTCAGAAAGCTGCGTTGATGCCGCACCCTAGAGACAGCTGCCAAACGCTGGCAACCCCTTGTACAAGGTGAATCTGCTGTCAACGTTCCCTGCCCGCGGAGCCTTTGAGGCGCGGCACACGCCAGGGCGCCCGAAACATTCGACTCCAGCAGCGAACATTACGGAGGGGATGGGGGCAAGACTCCGAGCAGGATCGGGCGGCCGACCGAGGAGGTCCCCTCGACCAGTTCCTTGACACCCCGCATGGTGAGTGGGGCCGCCGCCATGACGTCACGCCCGTACCGGCGACGGCACGTCGGCCTGCTGCACGGCGCTCGAAGTCTCGCCGGGCCAGGGGCACTCAGGCCTTCAGCGCCTGAGTCGGCACTCGCCTCATGACCCTGAGTGTCCACCCGGCCCGGAGTCACCCCGGGGCAACCGACCCCGACCCGCGGGGGCGCCGGATCCCCCCGGAACTCGGAGTTTCCGCCCGACCGACCGCGCCGCGGCAACTCTTAGCGGAAGCTTGACGCCCGCAAGATTCACATCCAAAGGCCCATGCGTCACTCTCTGCTTACGCTGGTGCGGCCGTTCGCGTGATGGCCGAACCACACGCCGATTCGCACCTCTGGAGCACGTCGATGGCCGCCACGACCGAACACCCACCGCCCAGTCGGTTCCGCGTCTGGATGCTGCAAGGTCTGTCCGACATGGGCAAGGGCCACGGTCCCCAAAGGCCGCACGCCGAACCGGAACACGCCCCGGCGGGGCAGCCCTGGTATCGCGTCATGTGCCTCACGGGGGTCGACTACTTCTCCACCCTCGGCTACCAGCCCGGCATCGCCGCGCTGGCCGCGGGCCTGCTCTCCCCGGTGGCGACCATCGTCCTGGTGAT
This sequence comes from Streptomyces sp. NPDC007808, assembly GCF_042868655.1. NCBI lineage: Bacteria > Bacillati > Actinomycetota > Actinomycetes > Kitasatosporales > Streptomycetaceae > Streptomyces > Streptomyces sp. NPDC007808. The sequence continues at coordinate 18,509 of NZ_JBIAEQ010000001.1, read as the reverse complement.
CGTGACCCTGGCGGGCGCCCTGCCCGTCTACCGGCGAGTGGCCGAGGAGAGCCCGCACGGGGAGGGCTCCATCGCGATGCTGGAGCGACTGCTGTCCTTCTGGAAGGGCAAGCTGTTCGTCCTGACGCTGCTCGGCTTCGCGGCCACGGACTTCCTGATCACCATCACGCTGTCGGCGGCGGACGCCTCCACCCACCTGGTGGAGAACCCGCATCTGCACAGCGCCCTGCACGAAAAGCAGATGGTCATCACCCTCGTCCTCGTGGCCCTGCTCGGCGCCGTGTTCCTCAAGGGCTTCCTGGAGGCGATCGGTTTCGCCGTCACCTTGGTCGCCGGCTATCTGGCGCTCAACGCCGTCGTCGTGGCCGTCGGCCTCTACCACGTCCTCACCGAGGGACACGTGGTCACCGACTGGTCCAGCGCCCTCACGGCCGAACACGGCAACGTCCTCGTTATGATCGGCGTGGCCCTGATCGTGTTCCCCAAGCTCGCTCTCGGCCTGTCCGGTTTCGAGACCGGCGTCGCCGTGATGCCGCACGTCAAGGGCGACCCTGGCGACACCGAGAACCGCCCCGAGGGACGTGTCCGGGACACGAAGAAGCTGCTCACGACCGCCGCCCTGATCATGAGCGGCTTCCTGATCACGACGAGCTTCATCACCACGCTGCTGATCCCGGAGAAGGAGTTCGAGTCGGGCGGACAGGCAAACGGCCGCGCGCTGGCGTTCCTCGCCCACGAGTACCTCGGCAACACCTTCGGCACGATCTACGACATCTCCACCATCGCCATCCTCTGGTTCGCCGGCGCCTCCGCCATGGCAGGCCTGCTCAACCTGATGCCCCGTTATCTGCCCCGCTACGGCATGGCCCCGCACTGGGCACGGGCGGTACGCCCGATGGTCGTCGTGTTCACCCTGGTCGCCTTTCTGGTCACCTGGATCTTCGACGCCGACGTCGACGCCCAGGGCGGCGCGTACGCCACCGGCGTCCTGGTGCTCATCAGCTCCGCCGCGATCGCCGTGACCATCGCGGCCCACAAGGCCGGCCAGCGGAACTGGACCATCGCGTTCGCCGTCATCTCCGCGGTGTTCCTCTACACGACCGTCGGCAACGCCATCGAGCGTCCCGACGGCGTGAAGATCGGCGCCTGCTTCATCGCCGGCATCATTCTCATCTCCCTCCTCTCCCGACTGCTGCGTGCCTTCGAACTCCGCGTGACGGGCGTGGCGCTGGACGACACGGCGGAGCGGTTCGTCCACGCCATGGCCGGCCGCAAGATACGTCTCATCGCCAACGAACCCGACCAGCGGGACGAGGCCGAGTACCGCGACAAGATCGAGCAGATCCGCCAGGACAACGACCTGCCCGAACAGGATGACTTCGTCTTCGTCGAAGTGACCGTGACCGACCCGTCCGAGTTCGAGGCAGGGCTCGCCGTGCACGGCGAGGTCATGCACGGCCGTTACCGCGTCCTCACCCTGGAGTCCTCCTCCATCCCCAATGCCCTGGCCGCCCTTCTCCTCCATATCCGTGACACCACCGACCGCATCCCCCACATCTACTTCGAATGGACCGAGGGCGGCCCCTTCGCCAACTTCTTGCGCTTCTTCCTCTTCGGCCAGGGCGAGGTCGCTCCGGTCACCCGTGAGGTGCTCCGCGAAGCCGAACCGGACCGCACCCGCCGACCGCGCGTCCACACCGGCTGAACGGACAGGTGGCACCGAAAGCCCGTGAACGGCCGGCCGGCCAGACCGACGGCTGCCCAGAGCACCCCGTCACCATCCGCCGGGAGGGCGCCTGGCTGTGCTCTCTCAGTGCCGTCGACCACCGCGCCACGGCTCCCGGCCACCGGTCACCGGTCACTCTCGGCCGCAATCCCGTCAACTTTCAGGTGTACGCGGTCAGGGTCCCGTCGGCGCCGGTTACAACGAACCGCGCCCGCCTTACCTTCCCTTCATGGGAGGGAGCGGACCGCAGGGGCCCGTCGGCGACCGCCACTGGGGCGGCAGCGCCCGGTTCGCGGTGGGTTGCGCTCTCGGGTTCGCCGCCATGGCCGAGCTGGTCGACTGGGACGCGGGCACCCTGACGGCGCTGCGCACGCTGCTCTGGCTGACCCTGGCCGCGACGCTGTTCGTGGTGCTCCTACCCCCGCATGTCACCGCAGGCCCGGGCTGGTTGGCCGTCCAGGGCACGTTACGCCGACACGTCGTGTGCACCGACGCGCTGGTGACCGTACGGCAGTACGACGGTGTCTCCCTGCACCTGGTCCTGCGCGACGCCTACGGTCATCGCCTGGAGCTCGACCCCCGTGTCCTCCTCGCCAACCCGCTGCTCTGGCACGAACTGGACACGGGCATGCGCCGCTCGCTCGAACGCGGCACCCTGCGCGAGGGCGCCGAGGTGCTGAGGCGCATCGGCCACCGGATCGACGACGAGACGGCCCGGTCGGTGCTCAGGGCCTCCAGGCTCTCCTGAGGAAGAAGCGCCGAGGCGGCCGTATGACGATCCGGCCCAAGCCGATCTCCCCGGCGATCACCACCCGCAGGACGAGCGGGGCGTCCTCGCCGCCCGCTCCTCGGGCCTTGACCTTGGCGTAGTGCGTCACGAGGGAGTCCGTGTCCACCACGATCCCCGGCGTGGTCACGAGCTTCAGGGTGCCGCCCCGCATGTCGAGGTCGATGTGCAGGGTGTCCCGCGTGATCACCGCCTGACTCAGGTCGAGCGTCACGTCGCCCCACTCCGAGTGGATCTCCAGGCACCTGGGCACCGCCCAGCCTTCACCGCGCCGGACCGAGCCACCCTGCTGCTCGATGCGCACGACGTCCTTGACGTCGCCCCCGGTCATCCCCGCACCGACCGGCAGGTCACTCAGCAGCCCGTCCAGTTCCCGCACCGTACGCGCGGTCAGGGCCGCTTCCACCCGCTCGTCCAGTTCCGCGACCGTCAGCCGACCGTCACCCGCGGCTGTCCGCAACACGTCGACGACCTGATCCCGATCCGCATGCGAAGCCCTCAACGCGGGCGCCTCGCCCCCGCCCACCAGCCCAGCCGACATGACCCTCACCCCGTCCGTATCCCATCGACGACACTAACGCTATATCGCGTCATACGCGTTTGCCAAGCCGTGGCCAAGGCTGCCCGCCCGCCCCTCACCCGCGTCACTTCCGGCCCTATGGTGATGCGCATGCAGTCCTACACAATCGGCCAGGCCGCCCGCCTGCTCGGCGTGAGCCCCGACACCGCGCGCCGCTGGGCCGACGCCGGCCGAGTGGCCACCCACCGCGACGAGGCCGGCCGTCGGCTCATCCACGGCAAGGACCTCGCCGCGTTCTCGGTGGAACTCGCCCACTCCGGATCCGGCGAGGAGGAGCCCCCGCACACCTCCGTCCGCAACGCCTTCCCCGGCATCGTCACCGCGATCAAACTCGGAGACGTAGCGGCCCAGGTCGAGATCCAGGCCGGCCCGCACCGACTGGTCTCCTTGCTGACCCGGGAAGCGGTCGAGGAGTTGGGCCTGGAGGTCGGAATGGAGGCCACCGCCCGCGTGAAGTCGACGAACGTCCACATCGACCGCGCGTGACCGCGCGGCCGACGCGCTTACGGTGGGGGCCTGAACCCAGAAAAAGCCCAAAGGCCCCATACCCACCCCCCTCTGTGAGGCGCACCCCCATGAGCCTGAGCATCCGCAACCAGCTCCCCGGCACCGTCACGGCCATCACCCCAGGCGAGGTCATGGCGACGGTCAAGGTCCGCCTCGCCGGCGGTCAGAACCTCACCGCGGCGATCACCCTGGAGGCCGTCGAAGACCTGGGCCTGGTCAAGGGCACGTCCGTGACCGCCCTTGTGAAGTCGACGGAGATCTCCCTGGCCACCGGCCCCATCGAGGGACTGTCCATCCGCAACCAGCTCCCCGGCACGGTGTCCGGCATCGCCACCGGCGGCGCCATGGCCTCGGTCAAGATCGCACTGGAGGGCGCGGCACTGACCGCGGCGATCACCAGGGACGCCACCACCGACCTCGCCCTGTCCCCCGGCGTCCCCGTCGTGGCGCTGATCAAGGCGACCGAGGTGGCCCTGGCAACGGCGTGAGCCCCGCCCGGCCGGAGTTCGGCCGAGACGGGGCTCACCCACACCACGTGGTCAGGACACCCTGCACAGCCCCATGACTGTGGGGTGCCCCGCGGGACGTCAGTCCTCGTACGCGTCCAGCGGCGGGCAGGAACAGACGAGGTTCCGGTCGCCGAACGCCTGGTCGATCCGGCGCACCGGCGGCCAGTACTTGTCGGCGACCGACACACCGGCCGGGAACACGGCCTCATCACGGCTGTACGCGTGCTCCCACTCGCCACCCAGCGCACCAGCCGTGTGCGGAGCGTTCCGCAGCGGGTTGTCGTCGGCGGTCCACTCCCCCGACCCGACCTTCTCGATCTCCGCACGGATGGCGATCATCGCGTCACAGAACCGGTCGAGCTCGGTCAGGTCCTCGGACTCGGTCGGCTCGATCATCAGCGTCCCAGCCACCGGGAACGACATCGTCGGCGCGTGGAAGCCGTAGTCGATGAGCCTCTTGGCGACGTCGTCGACGCTCACCCCGGTCGCCTTGGTCAACGGCCGCAGGTCGATGATGCACTCGTGCGCGACGAGATCGCCGGGCCCGGTGTAGAGCACCGGGTAGTGGGGCTCCAGTCGCCGGGCGATGTAGTTGGCGGACAGCACCGCCACCTGCGTGGCCCGCTTGAGGCCCTCGCCGCCCATGAGCCGGACGTACGCCCACGAGATCGGCAGGATCCCGGCGGAACCCCAGGGCGCGGCCGAGATCGGGCCCACACCCGTCTCGGGACCGGCCGCGGGCTGCAGCGGGTGGTTGGGGAGATACGGCGCCAGGTGCGACCGGACCGCCACGGGCCCGACGCCCGGACCGCCACCGCCGTGCGGGATGCAGAACGTCTTGTGGAGGTTCAGGTGCGACACGTCCCCGCCGAAGTGCCCCGGCTTGGCAAGCCCGACGAGGGCGTTGAGGTTCGCCCCGTCGACGTACACCTGTCCGCCGGCCTCGTGCACCTGAGCGCAGATGTCGGCGACGTGCTCCTCGAACACACCGTGCGTCGACGGGTACGTGATCATCAGCACCGACAGTTCGTCCCGGTGCTTGTCGATCTTCGCCCGCAGGTCCTCGACGTCGATCTCGCCGTCGTCGGCCGTCTTGACGACAACGACCTTCATGCCGGCCATGACGGCACTCGCGGCGTTCGTGCCGTGGGCGGACGACGGGATGAGGCAGACGGTCCGCTGCTCGTCACCGTTGGCGCGGTGGTACCCGCGTACGGCGAGCAGTCCGGCGAGTTCGCCCTGAGAGCCGGCGTTGGGCTGAAGCGACACCTTGTCGTAGCCGGTGACCTCGGCGAGACGTTCCTCCAGCTCCCGGATGAGCGTCAGATAGCCCTGCGCCTGCTCGGCGGGCGCGAAGGGGTGCAGCCGACCGAACTCCGGCCAGGTGACCGGCTCCATCTCGGTGGTCGCGTTGAGCTTCATGGTGCACGAGCCCAGCGGGATCATGCCGCGGTCCAGCGCGTAGTCACGGTCCGCGAGCCTGCGCAGGTAGCGCAGCATCGCCGTCTCGGAGCGGTACTGGTGGAAGACCGGGTGGGTGAGATACGCGTCGCTGCGCAGCAGCGAGCCCGGGAGCGTGTCCGCGCTCGCCGCGTCCAGCGCCTCGATGTCGCCCTCGACGCCGAACGCCGTCCACACGGCACCCAGCTGCACCCGTGAGGTGGTCTCGTCGCAGGCGATGGAGACATGGTCCGCGTCCACGAGGTGCAGGTTCACGCCGTTCTGCCGGGCGGCGGCGACGACCTCGGCGGCCTTCGACGGCACACGCACGGTGAGCGTGTCGAAGTACGAGCCGTGTACGACCTCGACGCCGCCCGCCGCGAGCCCCGCGGCGAGCACGGTGGCGTACCGATGAGTCCGCCGGGCGATGCCCTTCAGCCCCTCGGGCCCGTGGTAAACGGCGTACATCCCGGCCATCACGGCCAGCAGCACCTGAGCGGTACAGATGTTGCTGGTCGCCTTCTCCCGCCGGATGTGCTGCTCACGCGTCTGCAGGGCCAGGCGGTACGCCTTGTTCCCGTCCGCGTCCACGGAGACACCCACGAGCCGCCCGGGCAGGCTCCGTGCGAACTTCTCCTGTACGGCCATGTAGCCGGCGTGCGGCCCACCGAAGCCCATCGGCACACCGAACCGCTGGGTCGTGCCGACCGCGATGTCCGCCCCGAGCTCGCCGGGCGACTTCAGCAGCGTGAGCGCGAGCAGGTCGGCGGCGACAGTGACGAGGGCACCGAGCTCGTGCGCCTGGTCGATGACGGGCTTGATGTCCCGTACGGCACCGGAGGCGCCCGGGTACTGCAGGAGCACGCCGTTGATCTCGCGGCCGGCGATCTCGGCCGGAATGCCGTCGCTGAGGTCGGCGACCACGACCTCCACGCCGGTCGGCTCGGCACGGGTCTCGATCACGGCGATGGTCTGCGGCAGCACATCGGCGTCGACCAGGAAGAGCCCCTTCTTGTTCTTGCCCATCCGCCGGGACAGCGCCATGGCCTCGGCGGCGGCCGTTCCCTCGTCGAGCAGCGAGGCACCGGAGGTCGGCAGACCGGTGAGGTCGGCGACCACGGTCTGGAAGTTCAGCAGGGCCTCGAGCCGCCCCTGGGAGATCTCGGGCTGGTACGGCGTGTAGGCCGTGTACCAGGCAGGGTTCTCCATGACGTTGCGCAGGATGACCGGCGGGGTGAAGGTCCCGTAGTACCCGAGTCCGATCATCGAGCCCAGCACCTGGTTGCGGTCGGCGAGCGACCGCAGCTCGTCCAGCACCTCGGCCTCGGTGCGCGCCCCGGGCAGTTCGAGGGAGTCGGCGTTCTTGATCACGTCCGGCACCGCGGCGGCGGTGAGCTCGTCCAGCGAGCCGTACCCGACCTGCGCGAGCATCTTGGCCCGAGCCTCATGATCAGGGCCGATGTGACGCTGCTCGAAGGGGATTCCCTGTTCGAGCTCGGAGAGCGGAATGCGGTGGGCGGTCATTGCGGAGGCCTCCTGGTCTGACGCGACCTTCGAGGGGCACCACGGCACGGGTACCCGAACGGCCTCCCCCTCTGTCATCTCGACCTGAGAGCTTCACCGGGTCGCCACAAGGCTCCCGGCTTTCACCGTCGGTGAGAGCGGAAGCCGTCGACACCCGCCCTGCTTTCCAGAGTGACCTCGTCCGTGCGGTACGTGGGCCTGAGAGATTCCGGGGAGGATTTGCTCCTTCGGCGCCTCCGATGGTGTCTGGAGGACTCTCCCGCACGGGGTCAGCAGCCGTCTGCAAGCCTACCAGCGGGGTCAACGCACGTACCTTCGAGTGGCCACTCTCACCAAAGTGCCTTTTCGTAGTGCTTACGGATGAGTTGCGACCAAGTGGAGGGCCCGTGCAGACCGACATCGATCCGCGCAACCTGATCGGCCGCAAGGCCTTCGACCGCAACGGCACCAAGATCGGCACCATCGACGAGGTCTATCTCGACGACGCGACCGGAGTACCGGAGTGGGCGGCGATACGCACCGGCCTGTTCTCCCGGGACGCCTTCGTCCCCCTGGAGCCCAGTGAACTGGTCGAGGGCAGCCTTCGCGTCCCCTTCGACCGCGCCCTGATCAAGGACGCCCCCGACTTCGGTGTGGGCCGCCACCTCTCCCCGGAACAGGAACTCCAGCTCTACCACCACTACGGCCTGAACGTGGCCCCGCCGCCCTCCGTGCCGGACCGGGACTTCGGCAACCTGGCGGGCTCGGAGGACACCTGACCCCGCCCGCACCGCGAGTCCACGCCCGCACCCACAGCGGCCTCCCCCAGCCGACATCCCGTACCCCGGTCCACTCCACCGAGCCGTCCTCCTGCGCTTGGCCCGAGCAACCCTCGGTCGGCCATCCCACCGGCCCCGCGAGCTCCCCTGACCCACCGATCCTGTGGCCGGTCGTGCCGTCAGGGCAGCACGGGCCGCCACGGACGGCGCCCGCGGCAGCCGCACGAACGCCACACCCGCCCCGCCCAGGAGGACGGGTACGCCCTCACGGGTACGACCGGACCCCAGCGCCTCAGCACCCCTGACCCGGCACCACAGGTTCCACGCCCGCTGCCGCCCCCTCAGCCGGCGCTCCCCCGGGTCTTCGCGCCACCAGCGGCAACGGATCCGCCGATTCCAGCGCCGGATCATCGACCCGGAACGTCCGCACCCGCCCCGGCTCCGACTCGGGCGTCTCGAACCGCACGGTGACCCGCCCCAGCCCGCTCCCCTGCACCCACCCGTGTCCGAACTCGGCGTGCCGGACATCGTGCCCGGCAGCCCACCGCCGCTCCACGGGCGTCACCTCCCGCTCCTGCACGGTCTGCTCGGGCTCCCCCTCCTCGTCGGCGTGCTCCACCCGTACCCCGGCCGCCTGCGCGAAGAGATCCTCCTGCGTGTAGTCGGCGAGGCCGGTCACCCCGACACCCAGCAACCGCACGCCCCCCGTCGTGTCCACGGAGTCCAGCAGCCGCGCAGCGGCCTCCCGCACCACGGCGGGGTCATCCGTCGGTCCCCGCAGCGTCTCGGACCGGGTCAGGGTGGAGAAGTCGTACCGCCGTACCTTGAGCACGATCGTCCGACCGGACAACCCGGCCGCACGTAGTCGCCGCACACACCGGTCGGCCAGCCGCTGCACCTCCACACCCACCCGAACCCGGTCATGGATGTCCACGTCATACGTGTCCTCGACCGACACCGACTTGGCCTCCCGCTCAGCCACCACGGGCCGCTCGTCGTGCGCCAACGCCATGGCGTACAGGGCATGCCCATGGGCCTTGCCCAGCAGCCGAACGAGTTCGTCCTCCCCCGCCTCGGCGATCTCGTCCACCGTGTGGATTCCGGCCCGCCTCAGATGGTCACCTGTCGCAGGCCCCACCCCCGGCAACGTCCGCACCGGCATGGGCCCGAGCAACGCCCGTTCGGTCCCCGGCTCGATCACGACCAGCCCATCCGGCTTCGCCTCCTCCGAGGCGATCTTCGCCAGCATCTTGGACGCCGCCAGCCCCACCGACCCCGCGAGCCCGGTGACCGCGCGTATGTCGGCCCGCAGCTTCATCCCCACCAGCCGCGCCGACTCCTCGTCCCAGGCCGCTCCGCCGGCCTCCAGATCCACGAAGGCTTCGTCCAGACTCAACGGCTCCACCAGCGGCGACAGCTCCCGCAGCAGCTCCATCACCTGCTCGCTGATCTCGCGGTAGATCCCGAAGCGTGGCACGAGGTACGCCGCGTTCGGCGCCAGCCGGCGCGCCTGAGCCATGGGCATCGCCGAGTGCACCCCGAACACCCGGGCCTCATAGGACGCGGTGGCGACGACTCCCCGCGGCCCCAGCCCGCCCACGATCACGGCCTTCCCGCGCAGGCTCGGCTTGGATGCCTGCTCCACCGAGGCGTAGAAGGCATCCATGTCGAGATGCAGGATCGTGGGCGCGTTTCTCACATCTCCGATGCTGCCTCACGCCACTGACAATGCCCCTGCCCAGCTCACCGGAGCCGCCCATTCGACCAGGGCGGAACCCCTCGGCCTGCGGCCGCGGGCCGCGCACGCTGCTCAGACGGCCCGGTTTCGCCGCCGCGCCAACTCGTCCGCCGGGTTGTGCCCGACCAACGTCTCCCCGGTGTCGATCCGCTCGCCGTGCAGCTGCGACAACGCGCTCTCCACGTCCCGCCACACCACGCCCACGGCGATCCCGAAGATCCCCTGGCCTCCTTGGAGCAGCGCGTGGACCTCGTCCGGCGACGTGCACTCGTACACCGTCGCACCGTCACTCATCAGCGTCAGGCGTTCGAGGTCCCGGAAGCCCTGCTCCCGCAGATGCTGCACAGCCGTACGAATGTTCTGCAGCGACACACCGGTGTCGAGGAACCGCTTGACGATCTTCAGGACGACGACGTCCCGGAAGCTGTACAACCGCTGCGTCCCCGACCCGTAGGCGGGCCGCACGCTGGGCTCGACGAGCCCGGTCCGCGCCCAGTAGTCCAGTTGCCGATAGGTGATGCCGGCGGCCGCACATGCCGTCGGACCGCGATAGCCGATCTGCTCGGACGCCATGGCCGTCGCCTCTCCGCTGGTCGGCACGGCCGTGGGTCGCTGCGGAACATGATCGGCCGCGTTGGAGTGCTGGGGGTATCCCATGCTCGAACGCAGCTGAGAGCCTGAGGGAGGGTACGGACCGCTCTCCCCGAAACCGCGTCCCGGGGCACCCCCACCCGTACCGTCGCCGCTGCTTCTCACGCCGACCTCCGTCCTTGACCTGCCTTCTCGACGGTAGGCAGTCACCAGGGGTGCGTCAACGATCGCCACACTCGGCACGCCGAGTGATAATCACCCTAGGAGTGGTTTCCCGCACCCCACCGCGGGGAAAGGCTAGCCGAATGCGCTCGAAGCAGGCCGCAGGACGCTCTCGCTCGCCGCTGGCAAATGCCGGCATTTGAGCTGGAACCGGCCGGGGGCCGCCCGTCACAGAGGTGAGCCCGGGCCGCCCCGCCGCCTCACTGGCTGCTGGTGCCGAAGTCCTCGGGCGAGATCTGGTCGAGGAACTCGCGGAACTTCTCCACCTCGTCCTCCTGCTCGTCCGGAATCGCGATGCCCGCGTCGTCGAGCACTCCGTCACTGCCGTAGATCGGCGTTCCGGTGCGCAAGGCCAGCGCTATGGCATCCGACGGGCGGGCGCTCACCTCGACGCCGCTGGCGAAGACCAGCTCGGCGTAGAAGACGCCCTCACGCAGGTCCGTGATGCGTACTTCGGTGAGCTCCTGGCCGACGGCCTCCAGCACGTCCTTGAACAGGTCGTGGGTCAGCGGTCGCGCGGGGGCCATGCCCTGCTGGGCGAAGGCGATCGCCGTCGCCTCCCCCGGCCCGATCCAGATGGGGAGGTAGCGGTCGCCTCCCACTTCACGCAGGAGCACGATCGGCTGGTTGGAGGGCATTTCGACCCGGACACCTACGACATCGAGCTCGTTCACACAGCAACCCTAGGCCGTGCTCGGGACGTTTGGGTAGTCGGGCCGAGAACGGGTGGCCGATCCGGGGCGCTCCGGGCCCCTACGGCTCAGGGCAGCCGCACTCCGAGGGCGGTCTGCACCAACGCGGCGTGCAGCTTCACCGTGAGCCCGGCCAGCTCCTTCGCACGCGCCTCGGCATGCGCCCTGGTCTGCGGATTGCGATGCCGACGCAACGGCGCCAGGACCTGGTCCACGAGCCCGGCCTCCCGGTCGGCGGCCGCCTTCATGGCCCGGAGATGGCGTGGCTCGATCCCGAACCGCCCCAGCTCGGCGACCAGGGACGCCACGGTGACCGCCTCGGCCTCGTACCTTCCGTCCGGCAACGGAGCGATCAGCCCGTACGCCTCCCACTCCTCCAGCTGCCGCTCACCGATCTCGGCGGCGGCGAGCAGTTCGGCCCGTCCGACCCTGGCCGCGCCGGGCCCCTCGACCGGCTCCAGGACGGCTTCGCCGTCGCGCTGACGGCACAGGGCCGGCAGTGGTGCGGCCTCGCCGCGTTCCATGGCGCCCAGGTGCTCGCGGATCACTTTGAGGGGAAGATAGTGGTCCCGCTGCATCCGCAGGACGTACCCGAGCCGCTCGATGTCCTGCGCGCTGAACTTGCGGTATCCCGAGGGGGTCCGCTGAGGCTCTACAAGACCCTCCGACTCCAGGAACCGGATCTTGGAGATGGTGATGTCAGGGAACTCCTCGCGGAGCACGTTGAGCACCGTCCCGATGCTCATCAGCCGACTGTCCGTGGCGGCGGTGCCGTGCCCGGCACCGCCGCTCGGTGTTTGCAGCATGGACCTTCCCTGGGTCTCCCCGGACGAAGGCATCCGGGGGAGGGTCAGTAGCCCCGCTGGCTCGCGTAGAAGACCAGCCGGTACTTGCCGATCTGCACCTCGTCGCCGTTGTTCAGATCGACCTGGTCGATCCGCTCGCGGTTGACGTACGTGCCGTTCAGGCTGCCGACGTCGGCCACCGTGAACGTGCCGTCCTGGCCTCGGCGGAACTCCACGTGCCGACGCGACACCGTCACGTCGTCCAGGAAGATGTCGCTCTGCGGGTGCCGTCCGGCAGTGGTCAGATCGCTGTCCAGGAGGAAGCGGCTGCCCGAGTTCGGCCCACGGCGCACCACGAGGAGCGCCGAGCCGAGCGGCAGCGCTTCAACGGCCGCCTGGGCCTCCGGAGACAGCGCAGGAATCGGCGTCTGACCGGTGGCCTCCGCGTCGTAGGCCTCAAGGCCCGAGATGGAGATCGTGGAGGTGGTCTCGGACGGACGCTCGGCCGCGGCACCGGCCCGCAGCGGCGCACCACAGTTGGAACAGAAGCGGCTGTTCTCCGCGTTGCGGTTACCGCACCTCGTACACACCAGGGCCGACATCGGGGAAAACCCTCCACCCGTACTTGAGGTTGACGGTTGTCCGAAACCTATGCCGCCGGACTGGCCAGGGTCAACCGACGGCGCGCCCTGACCTCCGGAAATGTCACCGCCCGGCCCAGGCACCTGGTCCCTGAACAGGGGGCGCTGGCCTTCCTCGTCCCCCTGTGCGCGATGACGAGCGGTCGCGTTGTCGCTGCCCTCTCGCGCGCTCTTGCCGAACAACTTCGCAAACAACTTCACGGGCGATTCCCCTTGACCGAAACAGACCCGCCCGTGGGGCAGGACGAACCCTGACTGCACTCTCTGGCCGACCCGGACATACTCACAACGTCCTTCTGTCCCAGACAGTTTCCACCACGCACCACCCATTCGGTGCGCCGACCCCCCGCAACCTCTTGCCCTCGCCGGACGTCCCCCATGCACCCCCGGTTCACCGGGAGGACGACCGAGCGTAGTCAGGCCGCTTCGCCGCTCGCAAGGCGTCCACGATGATCTTGTCCGACCGCTCGATGGTCACGGTGGCCTGCTCCTTCTCAAGGGTCTGCACCACGCCTCCAGGGATGTTGAGAGCCGGCTCGAGGTCCTGCGGCTTGCCGATGACCTTGAAACGATAGGGCGCGTTGATCTTGTTCCCGTCGACGCCCACGCCCTTGCCGGAATCCGTCAGGTACGTGCCGGCGACGACACGTACGCCGTTCACCTGGATCGCCTCCGCGCCGGCCGCGCGCAGCTCCTGGATCGCGTCGAGCAGCATGTCCGCCTCGACCGTCCCCTTCGTGTCGTCGATGGTCATCGTGATGCCAGGTCCCTGCGCGGCCACGGTGCCCGCCAGAATGCCGAGTTGCCTCTCCTTCTCGACGGTCTGCCTGCGGGCCTCCTCGGCCTGGTTCGAGCTGTTCTCCAACTCGTCCCGCTGCTTTTCGAGACCTTGCTTCTCGTCCTCAAGACGCTGAGTACGGTCGTCCAGTTCATCGAGGATGCGTACGAGATCTTCCTGACGTGCGCCACGCAGCGCGCTGTCGCCGTCACTGTTCGAGGCGACCTGGACGGCCAGGCCGAAGCCGAGGCCGAACAGCAGCAGGGCGACGATGAGTTGGGCCCGGGTGATCCGCGGCGGCCACAACCCCTGCACCAGCCGATGCCGACCTGTCAGCCCGCTCTGATCGCTTTGCTCGCTCTTCGGCTGATCAGCAGCCTCCGCGGCCTCCTCGGCCCCGGCAGGCACCTCCTGGGGCAATTCCTTGCGCAGCCGGTTCTCGGGCGTGTCGTCGTGGTTGTTCATCGGCCTCACGCCCGGAAGACATGCCGGCGAATCGCCGCGGCGTTCGAGAAGATACGGATGCCGAGTACGACGACGACTCCGGTGGACAGCTGCGCGCCCACGCCCAACTTGTCGCCGAGGAAGACGATCAACGCGGCCACGACCACGTTGGACAGAAACGACACGACGAAGACCTTGTCGTCGAAGATGCCGTCGAGCATGGCCCGCAGACCCCCGAAGACGGCGTCCAGCGCCGCCACGACGGCGATCGGCAGATAAGGCTCGACGACCGCCGGAACCTCAGGCCGGACCAACAGGCCGGCCACGACTCCCACGACGAGGCCCAGTACGGCGATCACGATGTGCCCTTCTCGGTTTTTTCGGTGTTCGGCTGTGCTGTACGTACGATCACGCTCGGCGCGGCGGGAAGCCGGAGGTCGTCCTGCACCGAGATGTTGGTCCTGATCCCGAAGTTCTCCTGCAGAGCGTGCAGGTACAGCCCGTCGGCGCTGTCCTGGAACCTGGTGCTCAACCGCTCCCCGTCCCCCACCACGAGCACCGTGTACGGCGGAACCAGCGGCTTGTTGTCGACCAGTATCGCGTCACCCGCGGCTCTGATCGCCGACAGGGCCGTCAACCGCTGCCCGTTGATGGAGATCGCTTCGGCACCCGACTCCCACAGCCCGTTGACCACGCGCTGCATGTCCCGGTCGCGCACGCGGCCGGTGTCGGAGAACCCGGACGTTCCGCGCGGGTCGCCGTCCGCGTCCGACGAGGCTTCCTTGGCGTCGTTCACGACCAGCTTCACCCCGGGCCCGTGCACCTCGACAGAGCCCGCGAGCATGCCCACCAGTTCCGCCTGGTCGCCGTGGCCGGTCGCACGCAACGCCTCGCGCTGGCGCGCGCTCACGTCGTCACGCAGCTTGTCGACGCTCTGCTCGAGCTTGTCCGCCGCTTCGGTCTCACGGTCGATGCGGTCGATCAGCTCTTCGCGTTCCTTGGCCACCACAGGCGCCGCGACCCGCGCCTGCGCCGCCCCCACGGTCACCACGAGTGCGGCGAGCACCAGACCGGCGGCGAGCCCGAGCTTCGCCCTCAGGGTTCTGGGAAGGCCAGCGTCGCCGGCGGCCTTCTTCCGGGCGGCAGCCTCGGCGTATCCGTCGTCGAGGCTGTGGTCCATGACGTTGGTCAGCAGCGACATGGACGCGTCCGGGCGCGAGGGGCGCGTAGGTGTGCTCCGAACGGGGGGCTGCGGCATGCCGCACATCGTCGCACGTCGCGACCAGTACCTCCGAATGGCCCCACCCGCGTGCCGGGCGGGCCGCTTTGAGGGCGACCTGCCCGGCACGCGCGCGTGCTGCGTTCTCAGCGGCCGGCGCTGTCCACGACCGCCGCCCACTCGTCGAGCAGGGCCTGCGCGGACGCGTCGTCCGGCCCCTCGGCCCACAGATGGGTGACAGCCTCGGCAGGGTCGGGCAGGACCATCACCCAGCGCCCGTCGGTCTCGACCACACGGACACCGTCGGTCGTATCGACAAAGCGATCTCCGGCCGCCTCCACGACCCGCCTCATCACAAGGCCCTTCACGGCCCACGGAGTCGCCAGATCACGCTTGATGACATGGGCCCGCGGAATCCGCGCGTCGATCTGGCTGAGCGTGAGCTGCGTCCGCGCCACCAGCCCGATCAGCCGTACGAAGGCCGCCGTACCGTCGAAGACACTGCTGAACTCCGGGACGATGAACCCGCCCTTGCCGTCACCACCGAAGATCGTGGTGTCGTCGCGACCGACACGCGTCAGGTCGTCGGGCGATGTAGTCGTCCACTCCACCTGAGTCCCGTGGTACGCCGCCACCTGCTCGGCGATCCGCGTGGTCGTCACAGGAAGCGCCACCCGCCCGCTGCGCCGCTCCGCGGCCACCAGGTCGAGCATGACGAGCAGGGCCCGGTCGTCCTCGACGATCCGCCCCTTCTCGTCCACAAGGGAGAGCCGCTCACCGACGGGGTCGAACCGCACGCCGAACGCGGCCCGCGCGGACGCCACGATCTCGCCCAACCGCACCAGTCCCGACCGACGCGCGTCCGCCGACTCGGTCGGCCTGGACTCGTCAAGTCCCGGGTTGATGGTCAGCGAGTCCACACCGAGCTTGCCGAGCAAGCTCGGCAGCACCAATCCGGCACTACCGTTCGACGCGTCGACGACGACCTTGAGCCCCGACTCCGAGATCCCGGTCGTGTCGACGTTCCGCAGCAAAGACCCCGTGTACGAGTCGAAGACACTGGCCGGAAAGTGCAGATCCCCGATCTCACCAGGGAAAGCACGCCGGTACTCCTGCCGTGCGAAGACCCGGTCCAGCTTCCGCTGACTGCCTTGCGACAGGTCGGCTCCCTGCCCGTCGAAAAACATGATGTCGACGGAATCCGGCACCCCTGGCGTCGTCCTGATCATGATCCCGCCGGCACTGCCCCGCGCGGTCTGCTGGCGCGCCACGGGCAGCGGTACGTTCTCCAGGTCCCTTACGTCGATGGCGCTGGCCTGCAACGCGGAGATGACCGCCCGCTTGAGGGCTCGGGCACCCCGAGAGTGGTCACGAGCCGTAGTGACGGTGGACCCCTTCTTCAACGTCGTCGCGTAGGCCCCGGCAAGGCGTACGGCGAGTTCTGGCGTGATCTCCACGTTCAGGATGCCGGAGACGCCACGGGCCCCAAAGAGATGCGCCTGCCCCCTGGACTCCCAGATCACCGAGGTGTTGACGAAGGCGCCGGCCTCGATGGTCTTGAACGGATAGACACGCACGTTGCCCTGGACAATCGATTCTTCACCGACCAGGCACTCGTCACCGATGACCGCACCGTCCTCGATCCGCGCGGCGCGCATGATGTCGGTGTTCTTCCCGACGACACAACCGCGCAGATTGCTGTGCTGCCCGACATACACGTTGTCGTGAACGACAGCTTTGTGCAGAAAAGCGCCACTCTTCACGACGACATTCGAGCCGACGACAGTGTGCTCCCGGATTTCCGCGCCGGCTTCGACCTTGGCATAGTCCCCGATGTACAGCGGCCCGCGAAGAACGGCATCGGGATGCACCTCGGCCCCTTCCGCCACCCACACACCGGGAGAGATCTCGAAGCCGTCGATCTCGACGTCGACCTTGCCCTCCAGGACATCAGCCTGAGCCTTTACGTAACTCTCATGGGTGCCGACATCCTCCCAGTAACCCTCCGCGACATACCCATAGATCGGCTTGCCCTCCTTCATGAGCTGAGGGAAGACATCGCCTGACCAGTCCACGGGCACATCGGGTTCGACATAGTCGAAGACCTCGGGCTCCATGACGTAGATGCCGGTGTTCACGGTGTCCGAGAAGACCTGGCCCCAGGTCGGCTTCTCAAGGAAGCGCTCGACCTTGCCCTCCTCGTCGACGATCGTGATGCCGAACTCCAGCGGATTGGGCACACGCGTCAGACAGACGGTGACCAGCGCACCCTTTTCCTTGTGGAAATTGATCAGCTCAGTGAGGTCGAAGTCGGTCAGGGCATCACCGGAGATGACAAGGAAAGCATCGTCCTTCAACGCCTCTTCGGCGTTCTTGACGCTTCCGGCGGTACCGAGTGGCTTCTCCTCATTGGCATAGCTGAGCTCCATTCCGAGCTCTTCACCGTCACCGAAGTAGTTCTTGACCAGCGAAGCCAAGAACTGAACGGTCACCACGGTCTCATTCAGCCCGTGCCTTTTGAGCAGCCGAAGAACGTGCTCCATGATCGGCCGGTTGGCCACCGGCAGGAGCGGCTTGGGCATGCTTGAGGTCATGGGGCGCAGGCGCGTGCCTTCGCCCCCGGCCATCACGACGGCCTTCATGTCGGAAGCGTCCTCCTCCAAGAGACGACGGTCTAGCCGACTTCACCCGTCAGATTGTCCCGCACTTTTACGCCGCGGGCCATCGAGCGCTACGCACGCTTCAATCCGCGAGTTCCCTCGGCCATGGTGTCCGCACGGACCAGGCGGCGGACTTGTACCACGTAGAGGACTCCTGCCCACCAGTAGAGCGTTGTACCCCATCCGGCGAACGCCCATCCGAAAATAGCAGCGAGTGAGTGGATCCAACCATCTCCGTCACTGAGCAGCAACAGCGGGAACGCATACATGAGGTTGAAGGTGGCGGCCTTCCCGAGGAAGTTCACCTGTGGCGGCGGATAGCCATGACGCCGAAGGATGCCCACCATCACCAGCAGGACCAGCTCACGCGCCAAAAGTACAGCGGTCAACCAGATGGGCAGAATCTCGCGCCATGTGAGACCCACCAACGTCGAGAGAATGTAGAGCCGGTCGGCCGCAGGATCGAGAAGCCGGCCGAGGCTGCTGACCTGGTTCCAGCGGCGCGCCAGCTTGCCGTCCAGATAGTCGCTGACGCCGCTCAGAGCGAGCACCAGGAGCGCCCAACCATCACTCTTGGGCCCGCCGAACTCAGGCCTGAGAATCAGCCACAGGAACAACGGCACGCCAACGAGCCGCGCCATGCTGAGGATGTTGGGGATGGTGAGGACCCGGTCTGTCTGGACACGGGTCTCTTGGACCTCCACCCGGGGGCCTCCTGTGGGGAACGTACCAACGATGCCCCCTGACCCTACCTCAACGCAAAAAAGCTCTGGTTCTTGGGCTGCACGCCCAAGAACCAGAGCTTTAAAAGGAGTTCGGCGGTGTCCTACTCTCCCACAGGGTCCCCCCTGCAGTACCATCGGCGCTGTAAGGCTTAGCTTCCGGGTTCGGAATGTAACCGGGCGTTT